>NZ_JAAGKO020000029.1 GCF_027947535.2 Streptantibioticus silvisoli | reverse complement strand
GTCCTCCGCCTCGGCGGAGGACCGGCCGCACGGGTCCGGCGGGGACGGCCGCGGGCGCGCCGTCCGGCGGCGCGCCGCTTTCCCCCCACCCGGGGCGGCACGGCACCCAGGCGCCGCGGAACCGTCCGGTTCCGCGGCGCCGAGGCCGCCCGGGTCACCGTCCAACCTTTCGCCCACCCCCTACGGAAGGCACGGATATGGAAGCGCTCCCACGGCACGTGCGGCCACTTCTCGCGATCGTGGTGTCCGCCCTCGCCGCCATCGGCCTCGCCGGCCCCGCCGCCGCTCCCGCGGCGGCCGCGGTCCGCCTGCCCCGGGCACCGGTGGCCGACGCGGGCACCGGCGACGGCTACTGGCACACCTCCGGCAGCACGATCCTCGACGCGGCCGGCAACCCGGTCAGGATCGCCGGCATCAACTGGTACGGCTTCGAGACGACGGACGAGGTGGTCCACGGCCTGTGGAACACCGACTACAAGTCGGTCATCGACGACATCGCCCAGCTCGGCTACAACACCATCCGCATCCCGCTGTCCGACCAGGTCGTCGAGTCGCCCATCGTGCCCAGCGCGGTCGGCTTCTACGGCCAGTCGGGACCGGTGAACACCGATCTGAAGGGTCTCGACTCCCTGCAGATCCTCGACAAGATCATCGACTACGCCGGCAGCGACGGCCTGAAGATCATCCTGGACAACCACCGCTCCGAGGCGGGCAACAGCGCCGAGCAGAACGGCCTGTGGTACACCGACCAGTACCCGCAGACGAGTTGGCTCAAGGACTGGGACACCGTCGCCCAGCGGTACGCCGGCAACCCCACGGTCATCGGCTTCGACCTGCGCAACGAACCGCACACACCGGCCGGCGCGACCTACGCCCAGGGCGCCACCTGGGGAACCGGTGACCCGGCCACCGACTGGCGGCTGGCGGCGACCACGGCCGGCAACGAGGTCGTCGCGGACGATCCCGGGGCGCTGGTCTTCGTCGAGGGGATCAGCAACTACCCCGACGCCTCGGTCTCCGGCGGCTACTCCACGGACTGGTGGGGCGGCAACCTCGACGGCGTCGCCACCGCGCCCGTCACGCTCTCCTCGCCCGGCCACGTCGTCTACTCCGCCCACGACTACGGTCCGCAGGAGTTCCAGCAGACCTGGTTCAACTCCACCACCACGGCGGCCTCGCTCGACGCCGTGTGGACCAAGCACTGGGGCTACATCGCCCAGCAGGGCATCGCCCCGGTCTGGGTCGGGGAGTTCGGCACCGGTAACACCGCCGCCGACGTCTCGGACACCACGCCCGGCTCCCAGGGCCAGTGGTTCTCCGACCTGCTCGGCTACATCGGCTCCAACCAGCTGAGCTGGACCTACTGGGCCCTCAACGGCGAGGACTCCTACGGTCTGCTCGACAGCCAGTACGACCTCGCCCCGGCCCTGGCGGCCAAGCAGTCGGCCCTGGCGGCCCTGGAGTTCCCGCTGGGCGGCGCCACCGCACCGGCCGGATTCCCGCGCCACGGCTCCGCCCGCACCCCCTGAGCCGTCCGTCGCGCCGGACGGGCCCGTCCCCGCACCACCCCGACGGGCCGTCCGGCGCGGCGCACCGCACCACCGCACGCCGTCCGGCACACCCCCACGAGAGGAAGCACCCGTGTTCCAGTCCACCCTCGCCAGGTTGAGAGCCGGCGCTGTCGCCGCGGCCCTCGGCGCGGCGGCGCTCGTCCCGATCGCCGCGGCTCCGGCCGCGCACGCCGACACCGGCCACGTGGCCGACCCGTACGTCGGCGCCGCCCCCTACCTCAACCCCGACTACACCGCCGAGGTCACCGCGCAGGCCGACGCCGACGGCGGCACGCTGGGCGCGGCGGAGAAGCAGGTGGCCGGCTACCAGACCGCCATCTGGATGGACCACATCGGCGCCATCGCGGGCGACGGCGGGCGCCTGGGCCTGAAGGCGCAGCTCGACAAGGCCGAGGCGCAGGCCGCGACGTCGTCGCAGCCCGTGCTGGTCGAGGTGGTCATCTACGACCTGCCCGGCCGTGACTGCGCCGCGCTCGCCTCCAACGGCGAACTGCCGGCCACCGCCGCCGGCCTGAGCTCCTACGAGTCCGACTACATCGACCCGATCGCGTCGATCCTCGGCGACAGCGCGTACGCCGACCTGCGGATCTCCACGATCGTCGAACCGGACTCGCTGCCCAACGCCGTCACCAACACCAGCAAGCCGGCCTGCGCCACGGCCGCCCCGCTGTACGAGCAGGGCGTGGAGTACGCGCTGAACGCGCTGCACGCCGTTCCCAACGTCTACACCTACCTGGACGCGGGTCACTCCGGGTGGCTCGGCTGGTCGAGCAACCTGGGGCCGGCGGCGCAGGAGTTCGCCAAGGTGGTGGGCGCGACGACGGCCGGCTACGCCTCCGTCGACGGGTTCATCAGCGACACCGCCAACTACACACCCGTCCAGGAGCCCTTCCTCACCGATCCCACTCTGAACGTCGGCGGGAACCAGGTGGAGTCGGCCGACTTCTACCAGTACAACCCGATGTTCGACGAGTACGACTACGACAACGCCATGTACGCGGCGCTCGTGCAGTCCGGCTTCCCCGCGCGCATCGGGTTCCTGATCGACACCTCGCGCGACGGCTGGGGAGGCGCCGGCCGGCCCACCCAGCTCGACTCCAGCCCCACCACGGTCAACGCCTACGTGCAGGCGAACAAGATCGACCAGCGGCCGTTCCGCGGCGACTGGTGCAACATCAACGGCGCGGGCCTGGGCGCGCCGCCGCAGGCGCAGCCGTACGGTGCCGACAGCCACATCATCGGCTTCGTGTGGATCAAGCCGCCGGGTGAGTCCGACGGCGACTACCCCAGCGGTACGAACGCGCACGGCGACCCGCACTGCGACCCGGCCGGTACGCAGACCGACGGCACCAACACCTACCCCACCGACGCCATTCCGGGCTACGACGTTCCGGCGGGGCAGTGGTTCGGCGCCGAGTTCCAGCAGCTGGTGCAGAACGCCTACCCGGCCGTCGGCTCCACGGACACCGGCAGCGCGACCGAGCGGTGACAGCACGGCGCCGCCCGCCCCGGCCACACCGCGGGCCGGCGCCAGCACCGGCACCGGCGTCACCCCGGCCCGGAATGCCTCCCCGGACAGCGGTCTGACGGCGGGCACGGCGCACCCCACGGTCAAGGCCCGGGACGCGGCCGGAATCACTTCGGCCGCGTCCCGCGGCGCCGGCCGCACCACCGCTCCTGCGGAAGTGGTGACGCCTCCGGTGCACCGTTTCGTCGCGTCGCCGCGCCGTCACGCAGGACCGGGGCGGCGGGCGCTCCGCCATCGTCCCCGTGCGGCGGGGCGGCCGGCGGCGGTGCCGAGCGCTGGACCGCGGGGTGCGGCACGGGCCGGCGACAAACAAGTCGCCAACAACGGCCGGGCCCCCGGCGTCTCCTGGAAGACTCCCCCGGTGACCCCCGCATCCCCGGCGCACAAGACAAAGGACGTTCAACCTGTGAACACCGCATCCGCCGTGCCATCGGACCAGGCCGGTCCCGCGACCGTGCGGATCGTTCTGGTCGGCTGCGGAGCGATCGGCTGGGAGGTGGCCTCCCGGGTCTACGCACAGCCGACCGGCGGCCGCTATCGCCTCGTGGCAGCCGTCGACCCGCACGCCGACCGGGCCGGCGCCGTCGGCGACCTGCTGGGCGTACCGGCCTTCGCCTCCCTCGCCGAAGTGCTGGCCGCCGGAGTCGCGTTCGACGCCGTCGACCAGCGCCTGCCGCACCACCTGCACGCCGACGCCGCCGTGGAGGTACTGGCCGCCGGCCGGCACGTCCTGGTGGAAAAGCCCCTGGCCACGTCGGCCGCCGACGCCGTCCGCATGGTCGCCGCCAGTCAGGACAGTGGCGCGGTGGCGGCGGTCGCGGAGAACTACCCGCACCTGTCGGCGGTCCGGGCCGCGCGCCACGCCATCGCGGCCGGGCGGGCCGGTACGGTCCGGGCGCTGCGCACCACCCGCGCCTACACCCTGGGCGGCGCCTGGCTCCGCGACGGCTGGCGCACCGGCGCGGGACCGTCCTCCGGGATCATGCTGGACCAGGGCACCCACCACACGTCGCTGCTGCGCCGGCTCGGCGGACGGATCAGCGCGGTGGCCGCCCAGCACAGCACCGCGCCCGAGGACGCCGGGGACGGTGCGGTGGAAACCGTCCTGCTCACCGTCCGGTTCGCCTCCGGGCTCGTCGGCCACTGCGTGTACTCCTGGGGTGCCGCCGCCCTGGCCGACGAGGCCGAAGCCACGGTCTTCGGTTCGAAGGCCCGTATCGACGTGCGCGTCAGCTACGAGGCCGACCTCGGCCACGCCCGCCTCTTCGACCCGGGGACGCCGCAGGGCACCGCCATCAGCGCGCCGGAGAACTACTACGACAGCCACCGGCTCATGGTCGACGACTGGGTGGCGGCGATCACCGAGCGGCGCCGGCCGCTGGTGACCTTCGCCGACGCCGCGGCCGATCTCGCGGTCGTGCTCGCCGCGGCGGCCTCCCTGCGGCACGGCGGTGGCTTCGTCGACGTCGCCGAGATCGTCGGGGGCTGACCGTTGCGGACCGCTGTGCGCCGCGGCCGGGAACCACCGCGCCGCACCCGTCGGGGAGCCGTGCCAGCAGCCGGGTCCGCGCGAGCTCCCGCGGGGCGGCCACGGCACCGGCCCCGCGCACCGGCCGACCTCGACCCCGACCCGTACTGAGGACCGGACAGGCGCCACCGCGGTACGTCGACCAGCCCCGGCCGTCCGCCCGACCGCCCCACGCCGGCACCGCCCACCCCGAAAGCGAGTCATGATGTCCCCCCTGAACTTCTCGCGCAGGCAGGTCCTCGTCGCAGCGGGCGCCACACTGCTGGCCGGCGGCGTCAGAACGGTGGCGGCGGCGCCGCCGGCCTACGCCGACACGGGTTACAGCCCGACCGTGTACTACAAGATCAAAAACACCGCGTCCGGACGGTTGCTGTCCGTGCTCGGGGGCGGCACCGACAACGGCGACAACGACATCCTCTACGACGACGTGAATGCCACCGACCAGTTCTGGTACCTCCAGGACGCGGCCCAGGGCTACCAGAAGTTCATCAACGTGCGCAGCGGACGCGCGTTGTCGCTGGACCAGGGCGCCACGGCGAACGGCACCCAGGTCCACCTCTGGCAGTACCTGAACGGCTCCCCCGATCAGGACTGGCTGGTGGCGCCGGGCGCCACCGCGGACACGGTGACGATCACGAACCGCAAGAGGGCCGACGCGGTGCTGTCCACGGTGGGCGCCGGTACGGCGAACAACACCCTCGTGCAGGTCTGGGACAGCATCGGCGCCGCGGACCAGTCGTGGCAGATCATCCCGGTGCAGACGTTCGAGGACCCGAGCGTGCTCTACCAGATCGTGAACAAGAACAGCGGCTCCTCGCTGTCGGTACAGGGCGGGGGCACCACGAACGACTCCCCGGCCATCGTCTACTCCGACATCACCGCACCGGACCAGTACTGGACGATCCAGGACATCGGCGGCGGCTACTACCACCTGCTCAACAACAAGAGCGGCCGGCTGCTGTCACTGACATCGGGGGCCACCGGCAACGGCACGATCGCCATGATCTACGACAACGTCAGCGCCTCCGACCAGGCATGGACGATCACGGCCCAGCCGAACGGCTACTACAAGTTCACCAACCAACGCCGTCCCACGGGAGTGCTGTCCGTCGTGGGTGCCGGCACCGCGAACAGCACCCAGGCCCAGCTCTGGGACGACATCGGCGCGAACGACCAGTACTGGACGATCGTCCCGGTGGGCAACTCGATCAGTGTGAACGCGATCAACAACCAGGCGGTGAACTCGACGCGGATGACCGGCGTCGGCATGGAGGACGTCAACCACGAGATCTACGGCGGCATCTACAGCCAACTGGTGTTCGGGGAGAGCTTCGCGGAACCGCAGAGCGACACCGGGGTCAGCGGCATGTGGCGCACGGCGGTCTCGGGCGGGGCGAGCGGATCGTTCGCCCTGGACACCAGCGATCCCTTCAAGGGCTCGCAGAGCCAGCAGATCACCTTCACCGGCGGCTCCGGCTCGGTGGGTGTCGACAACATGGGCCTCAACCGCTGGGGGATCAACTGGCAGGCGGGCAAGTCCTACGACGGCTACGCCTACCTGCGAAGCACCGGTACGGCCGCCGTGCAGGTGGCCGCCGAGAGCAGCGCCGGCACCGTCTACGGGTCGCAGTCGCTGACGGTGAACGGCACCGGGTGGACGAAGTACTCCTTCTCCTTCACCCCGGACACGACGGACGAGGCCGGCCGGTTCACGATCAAACTGACCGGCCCGGCAACCGTGAACGTCGGGTACGTGTACCTGGAGCCGGGTTCCTGGGGGCGGTTCGCCGGGCTGCCGGTCCGGGGCGACATCGCGAACGCGATGCAGTCACAGCACAACACCGTGCTCCGCTACGGCGGTTCGAGCGCGGACCCGGGGGTGTTCGGTCCCGGCACGTGGACCAACTACCGGTGGAAGAACATGGTCGGCCCGCGGGAGAACCGGCCGGACTACACCGGGTGGTGGTACGCGCACGAGTCGAACGGCTGGGGTATCCCGGACTTCCTCAACTTCGCCGAGGCGCTGGGCATCGACGCCATCGCCACGTTCAACTCCTACGAGTCCCCGCAGGACATGGCCGACTTCGCCGACTACCTCACCGGCTCCACCAGCACCACCTGGGGTGCCCAGCGCGCCGCTGACGGGCATCCGGCCCCCTACGCGTTCCGGCAGATCGAGTTCGGCAACGAGGAGAAAGTCGACTCGGACTACGCCACTCGGTTCAACAACGCCGCGAACGCGATCTGGGCGAGGGACCCGTCGATCATCGTGACGGTCGCCGACGTGGGGTACACCGACGTCATCACCGACCCCGACCACGTGACCGGCTCGACGAGCGGGCTCGGCTCCCTGTCGGCCTACCAGTCGATCCTGAGCAACGCGGTCGCCGGCAACGCGCAGATCGCGATCGACCTCCACATCTCCGACGACGCCCCCGAGCCGGTCCAGCAGTCGATCGACGCGCTGCGGAGCTTCGACCACTGGCTCTACCAGTACAATCCGGACGCCAATTACCACATCAACGTCTTCGAGCTCAACTCCGGGCAGCACAACATGGAACGCGCGCTGGCGAACGCGAAGGCGATCTCGCTGCTCCAGCAGTACGGGGACCGGGTGACCGTGGTCGCGTCGGCCAACGCCCTGCAACCGGACGGGCAGAACGACAACGGCTGGAACCAGGGTCTGGTCTTCTTCGACACCCACCGCAGCTGGCTCCAGCCACCCGGATACGTCACCAGGATGTTCTCCGACGGCAACCTGGGAACCGTCGTGCACGCGGAGACCAATAACCCGTCGCTGGCCGTGAGCGCGCAGTTCAACGGCAGCAAGCTGGTCCTCAACGTGACGAACGAGTCGGCGAGCGCCCAGTCGCCCACGATCGCGCTCACCGGTTTCACACCGACGAGCGGGACGGCTCAGATCACCAGCCTCAGCGGCGCACGCACCGACCAGAACGACGCCGGAAACGTCGACCAGGTGACACCGCAGAACAGCACGAGTGCCTACACCCTCGCCGGCAACGCGCTGAACCTGACGTTCGCGGCGAATTCGGTCACGGTCGTCACCTTGTCCTGAAGCTCCTTTCCTTTCACGAGCGTCATCGTCATCGGCCGGCCGGCGAAGGCGTACGACTGACGTTTTCCCACGGCATCGGAGATTCGTTCTCCGCAACGAGAGGGGTGGCCGCCGCCGGCGGGGCTGCCACCCGACGACGATGACCGATCGTTCGAGTTCGGGCCATAGCATCGGCCCATGCTCGCCACGGACCTCGATCCCTATCACCCGGATCATCTCGAAGACCCCTATCCGTTCTACGGAAGACTTCGGGAGCTGGGCCCGGCCACCTTCCTGGAAAAACGCGGGATTTGGCTGGTTACGCGTTATGAGAGCGCTTCCTACGCTCTGCGGAATTATCGTGCTTTCAGTTCCAGTCTGGGCGTGGGATATACCCGGGTCACGGAGCACGGATATCGCTATCCGCTGGTGGACAACGACCCTCCGGAACACACGCGGGCCCGCCGCGCGGTCCAGAACCAGTTCAGCCCGGCCGCCATGGCCCGGTTGCGCCCCGCCAACCGGGACCCCGACCGGTTCGCCGATCCGGACCGGTTCGACATCACGCGTCCCGACGCCAGGGCCCACCTGGCGTTCGGCGCCTCGATCCACCTGTGCCTGGGCGCGCCGGTGGCCCGGCTGGAGACCGTGGAGTTCCTGACCGCGCTGGCCGGGCGGGTACGCCGCTTCGAGCGGACCGGGGAGGCGGTGCGCAGCGCCAACCAGGCGGTGCGGAAGTTCTCCTCACTGCCCGTCCGCCTGGTCCCCGCGTGACGGACCCCCTCGTTCCCCTCCCCCGCTGACCTGGGACGGCGCTCGCGTCATCGCCGCCGGTCGGTTTTCCTTGCGGAGGGACGGGCGGGGGCCGGTCAGTCCGTGGCGGTGCCGCGCGGGACCCAGCCGTTGTCGGCGCCGGTGCGGATCGCCGACTGGGCGAAGCTCCACAGCTGTGCGGAGGCGTCCTGGATGAGGGACTTGCGGGCGAGCACGTCGTCCTCGGTCACGCCCGGGGTGCGCCAGGTGCCGCCGCGGTTGCCGTAGTTGAGCAGCATCGGCTGGAGCCGGTCCATGGCCTTGGCGAACCGGGCCTCGGGGGTGACCCGCGCCTCGAACTCGTCCCACAGGGCGCGGAACCACTCGCCCTGCTCGGCGGGCAGCAGGATGAACAGCCGGTCGGCGGCCCGCTGTTCGCGTTCGTCCTGGTCGCGCAGGGCCTCGGTGTCGTAGATGAAGGTGTCGCCCGCGTAGATCTCCACCAGGTCGTGGACCACCACCAGCGACATGACCCGGCCGACGTCGACCGGCTCGTCGGCGTACTCGGCGAGGACCAGCGTCATCAGGGCGAGGTGCCAGGAGTGTTCGGCGTCGTTCTCCTTGCGGCCGGCCGACAGCAGCGGGCTCTGCCGGAAGACGTTCTTGAGCCGGTCGACCTCCATGACGAACTCGATCTGCCGGCGCAGCCTTTCGGGCGTGCCGTCGGGCAGGGTCACCGGTGTGTCGAGCGGGGAGGGGGCGTCCTGCGGCATGGCTGACTCCCGGGGTCGGGGGCGGATGGGGGTCCGGGCGGGGCGAGGCGGTGCCTCACGCGGGCTCGGAGGCGGGGTCGGGCGCGGCGGGCCGGGCGCCCGTGGTCGCGGCGACGGGGCTGATGGTGTCCCCGATGTCGCCCAGGACCAGGGTGGCGGGGGCGTCGGGCTCCACCGAGTAGAACTTCTCGTTGAGCATTCCGGACACGTGGCCGACGTGCAGGGTCAGCGACAGCCCGAGGTGCTCGGCGTACCGGGTCAGGGCGCGGGCGCCCTCCGCGGTGGCGTGGCAGGTGAAGACGTCGACGGTGGCCCCGGGGTTGGCGACCAGCTGGAGCGTCGCCATGAGGGTGACGCCGCTGGCCACCACGCCGTCGACGACCACCAGCCGGTCGGCGCCGGCCGACGGCAGCGCGTCGACGCCGACGAGCAGGCCGCCGTCCACCGGCATCCGCTTGACCTGCGGCGCCCAGCGGTCCGGGTGCGGGGTGACGCCGAGCAGGTCGGCGAGGATGCGGCCCTCGCGTTCCGGCGCCAGGACGGTGGTGCCGGGGACGGCCGCGGCGGTGGCCACCTGGACGGGGAGCAGGCCGTAGATGTCGAGCAGCGCCTGCAGGTAGCGCTCGCGGTCGGCGTCCTGCTGCTGCGGGAGGTTGGCGACGGCGGTGACCACGGCCATCCGTTCGGCCGCCTCGGGGTTGGTGGCGGAGGCGACGCGGACGCTGGACGGCAGGTCGCCGGAACCCTGGGCCGAACCGTGGAGCGTGCGCAGGACCTGCGGGTCGAAGTGCAGCAGGTGGTCGAAGCTCGTGCGGTAGCGGCCCTCGTAGTCCTCCACGGTCCGCCGGGCCTGCGGTGACAGTTCGGCACGGTGCAGCCGCCGGGCGGTCGTGGCGGGGGTGTGGTCGACCGGGCAGCGCATCGCGGAGGCGGCGGAGGTCGTGGCGCGGGCGCCGGTGCCGTGCTTCCTGGGCAGCAGACGCACCGGGAGGGAGTCGAAGCCCCACAGCAGGTTCGACCGCAGCCGGCGGACCGGGCCGGTGAGTTCGGCCACCTCGACGCGGCGCTGGAGTTCGTCGAACATCACGGTCAGTTCGAGCTTGGCGAGCGCCGAACCGATGCAGTAGTGGTTGCCCTGGATGAAGCCGAGGTGGCGGTTGGGGCTGCGGTCGATGAGGAAGCGGTCGGGGTCGGCGAAGACCTCCTCGTCGCGGTTGGCCGACGGCAGCCAGGCCACCACGTGGTCGCCGGCGCTGATCCGCTCCCCGCCGAGTTCGACGTCGGTGGTGGCGGTGCGCAGCGCGTGCATGACCGGGGTGGTGTAGCGGACCACCTCCTGGATCGCCGACTCCATCAAGGACGGTTCGTCACGCAGCGTCTGCCACTGGCCGGGGTTGTCGACGAACGCCAGCAGGCCGCCGACCGTGGCGTGCCGGGTCGTCTCGTTGCCGCCGGATATCAGGGCGTCGCAGTTGTAGAAGACCTCCTGCTCGCTGAGCCGGGCGCCGTCGATCTCCCCGTGGACCAGGGCGCTCATCAGGTCGTCCTGCGGGTCGGCGCGACGGCGTTCGGCCAGTTCCTGGAAGTAGATCAGGATCTCGGTGTGCGCCTGGACCTTGCGCGCCTCCTCGGCCTTGTCCAGCGCGGTGGAGCTCCAGGCGAAGCGGGTGCGTTCGACCATGAAGCCCCAGTCCTCCTGCGGCACGCCCATCATGTCGCAGATGACCGAGACCGGGAGTTTCTGGGCGACGGTGGTGAACTCGCACTCGCCCTCCTCGATCGCCTCGTCGATGGCGGCGGCGGCGGTGCGGCGCATGGTCGCCTCCAGCCGGTCGACCATCCGGCGGGTGAACGCGGCGCTGATGACCTTGCGCATCTTGTCGTGCCGGGGCGGGTCGGTGACGTTGAGCATCCGCCCGGCGGCCGCGGCCAGCACCCGCGGGTCGGAGTCCAGCCGCATCCCGTTCTCGGAGCTGTAGACCGCCGGGTCGGTGAGCATCTCGGTGCACAGGCGGTGGTTCATCACCGCCCAGAAGTACTCGCCGTTCGCCCGGACGTTGCGGTGGACCGGCTGTTCGGCGCGCAGCCGGGCCCAGACCGGCCCGGGGTCGGATTCCTGGTAGAAGATCGGGTCGGACAGGTCAACGGTCATCACTGGCTCCTGGTTGTCGCGGTGGTTCGGGTCGGGGACGGGGGCGGGCCGGCGTCAGCGCAGCGCCCGCAGCACGTCGCCGAGGGCGCTGACGACCTCGTCGCGGTGGTGCGAGAGGTAGAAGTGGCCGCCGGGGAAGGACCGGCGGTCGAACCTCCCGCGGGTCGCCTGCGCCCAGGCGTCCAGGGCGTCGTCGTCGACCGCGTCGTCCTGCCGGCCGGCGAACGCGGTGATGCCGGCGCGCAGCGGCGGGTGGGGGCTGCCGCGGTAGGACTGGATCAGCTCGTAGTCGTTGCGGACGGCCGGCAGCAGCACGGACCGCATGTCGGGGTCTTCGAGCAGCGCGGTGCCGTCGGGGTCCAGGCGCCGCAGGACGGCGACCAGGTCGTCGTCGGGCAGCAGGTGGGCCCCCTCCTGGCCGGCGAGCGGGCGCACCAGGTGCGGGGCGGCGCAACCGGAGACCACCAGGTGGTGGACGGCCCGGGGGCCGGCGGCGGCGGTGAGCCGGCGGGCGACCTCGTGGGCGAGCACGGCGCCCATGCTGTGGCCGAACAGGACCAGGGGCGGGTCGGGGAACGGGGCCAGCTCCCGGGCGACGTGGTCGGCGAGCGGGGCCATCCGGTCGACGAAGGGTTCGGCGATCCGGTTCTCTCGTCCGGGGTACTGGACCGCCCACAGCTCCACGTCGGGCGGCAGCAGGTCGGCCCAGTCGCGGAAGTAGCCGGCGGTGCCGCCGGCGTGCGGCAGGCACACCAGCCGCAGCCGGGCCGCGGGCAGCGGGCGCAGCGGGCGGATCCACCGGCTGTCCGGCCGCAACGGGGCGACGGTCGGGGCCGGTCGCGCCAGCCGGGGCTGTTCGGTCACCTCACGCCTCCCCGGTGGCGGCCTGCGCGCGCAGCCGGGTGACCGCGGCGGCGAGTCCCTCGATCGTCGGGGCCTCGAACAGCACCCGGGCCGGGACGCTCACGCCGAAGGCCGAACGCATCCGCGATATCAGGCCGGCCGCCAGCAGGGAGTGGCCGCCGACCTGGAAGAAGTCGGCGTCGACGCTGACGCTCTCGAGGTTGAGCACGTCCCGCCAGATGGCGGCCAGTTCGGCCTCCACGGGGGTGCGCGGTGCGAGGTGGCCGCTCTGCGGGGCGGCCTCGTGGTCGAGGGAGCGCAGCGCCTCCCGGTCGATCTTGCCGTTGGGCGTCAGCGGGAAGGCGTCGACGACCACGACGGCGGCGGGGATCATGTACCAGGGCAGTTCCCGGCGCAGGTGGGCCAGCAGGTCGGCGGTGGGGAAGGGGTCCGACGCGGCGGGGACGACGTGCGCGACGAGGCTGGTGTCGGCGGCGTCGGTGCCCTCGACGAGGGTGACGCAGGCGCGGACGGCGGGGTGGTCGCAGGCGACGGTCTCGACCTCGCCGAGTTCGATGCGGTAGCCGCGGACCTTCACCTGGTGGTCGCGGCGGCCGACGAACTCGATGCGGCCGTCGGCCGTCGCCCGGACCAGGTCGCCGGTGCGGTAGAGGCGCTGGCCGGGCTCGGTGGCGAAGGGGTCGGCGGGGAAGCTCTCGGCGGTCGTCGCCGGCCGGCCGAGGTAGCCGACGGCCACCCCCGCGCCGCCGAGGAACAGTTCGCCGACCGTGCCGGGCGGCACCGGCGCCAGGTCCGCGTCCAGGACGTGGGCCTGCACGTTGTCGACGGGGTGGCCGACGGGCACGGAGGCGCAGTCGTCGTCGCTCCAGGAGGCGCCCGGTTCGAAGATCGTGGAGGTGATGGTGCCCTCGGTGGGCCCGTAGACGTTGCACCAGCGGACGGCGGGTCCGACCCACTTGTTCCAGGTCGACAGCGCCTGGAGCCGGGCCTGCTCGCCGGCGACGATCATCAGCCGCAGCGAGGATTCCGAGGCCAGCCGCTCCAGGCAGTCCTCCTCCAGCACCCAGCTGTGCCAGAAGGCGGTGGGGACGCTGACGAACGTCGTCCCGGTGTCGATGATCTGCTGGGTGAGGGCGCGGAAGGTCTGGCGCAGCGGGTCGTCGCCGAGCACCAGGGCGGCGCCGTGCAGCAGCGGCGGGAACAGCTCCTCGGCGGCGGCGTCGAAGCTGAGCGACCTGCACTGCAACACCCGGTCGCCGGGGCCGAGTCGGAAGGTGCGGTTGACGGCCCGGCTGTGGTTGGCCAGCGACCGGTGGGTGACCATGACCCCCTTGGGGCGGCCGGTGGAGCCGGAGGTGTGGATGACGTAGGCGACGTCGTGGCCGCGGGCGGCGGGCGGCGGGCCGGCCGGGGCGGCGGGCGGCGCACCGTCCTGCGCGTCGAGGACGAGGAGCTGGCCGTCGTGGTCGGGGAAGAGCCCGACCAGGTGCTCCTCGGTCAGCAGGACCGTGGCGCCGGTGTCGGACAGCACGTACCGCAGCCGCCCGACCGGGTACTCGGGGTCGAGCGGGACGTAGGCGGCGCCGGCTCTGAGGATGCCCAGCAGCGCGGCCACCATCAGCGGTGAGCGTTCCACGCACAGGCCGACGAAGTCGCCCGGGCCGACGCCGCGTTCGGTCAGCAGGCGGGCGATCTCCCCGGCCCGGTCCGCCAGTTCGCGGTAGCCGGTCGGCCGGTCGCGCCAGAGCAGGGCCGGCGCGTCGGGGGTGCGTGCCGCCTGCTCGGCGAACAGGGCGTACAGGCAGGGGTCGGCCGGCCCGTCGTCCGCGGGGGCGGCCGGCCGGAGGTCGTTCCAGTGCTTCTCGACGTGGTCCAGGCACTCCTGGCGGCCGGTCCGCGCGAGCGCGACCCGCCATCCGTCGGGCACGTCGAGGTGGGCGGCCCACAGGCTGTACTGGCCTGCGGCGTTGGTCAGGACGAGGTGGTCGTCGCTGGTCGGTTCGGGCACGGTACGCGGTCTCCTCGATTTGACGGTCGGGACGGGGAGGGCCGTCGCGGCCCCGCGAACGGGCCCGGCGTCCCCGGTCCGGCGGGCGCTGCGATGCCGGCCGGGCGCGGCGGCGGCCGGGCCGGACGCGGGCGCGGCAGGCCGTGCGGGGCCATCACGAGTGGCTGCCCGAGTAGGCGGGATCGGCGGGCACCGGGACGGGCGGCCCGGGCGGTGCGGGCGGCGCGGGGCGCGGCCGCAGGAGGGGCACCATGAGCAGCAGGGCGGTCACGGCGAGCGCGGCGGTGACCACCAGCGCCTGGGTGAAGGCCGCGGAGCGGGTCACGTGCCCCAGCGGCGACTGGAACACCAGGCCCACGACGACCGTGCCGAGCAGGGCGCCGACCTGGGCGGTGGTCTCGGTGGCACCGGAGGCGGCCCCGGCGTGCCGGTGGGGCACGTCCGACAGCACGGCGCCCATCAGCGGGCTGACCCCGAGCCCCTGGCCGACCCCGATCACGGTCAGGGCCGCGAGCCAGGTCCAGGGCACGGCGGTGCGGGCGGCCGGCGCGTCGAGCAGGGCGGCGGCCAGCAGGGTGAGTACGCCCAGGAGGTTGACGCCGTAGGCGAGGGTCAGCACGTGCAGGCCGACCCGGCGCTGGATGCGCGGGGCGGCCAGCGAGGCCACGATGAAGGCGCCGGTGAGCGGAGCGAAGGCCAGTCCGCTGCGCAGGGCGGTCAGATGCAGGTCCTGCTGGAGGTGGAGGGTCATGACGAACAGCAGGCCGGCGTTGCCGGTGAAGAAGACCAGCGCCAGGCAGGTCCCGGCGGAGAACACCCGCCGCCGGAACAGCTCCGGGTGGATCAGCGGCATCCGGCCGAGGCGGGCCTCGCGCAGTTCGCACGCCACGAGGGCGAGGGCCGTGGGGGCCGACAGGCACAGCAGCGCGATGCTCCACCACGGCCAGCCCCACCCGGGGCCGCCCACCAGCGGCAGTGACAGCAGGAGCAGCGTCGTGGTGAGCAGGACGACCCCGCGGGTGTCGAGCAGCGGGCGTTCGGCGGCGCGGTAGCCGGGCAGCCGGGTGGCGCCGGCCAGGGCCACCAGGCACAGCGGGACGTTGACCAGGAAGATGGGCCGCCAGCCGAGCCCGAACAGGTCGAGGCTGACCAGCGCGCCGCCCACCACCTGCCCGCAGACCGCGGCCAGTCCGACCGCCGCGCCGAACAGCGCGAACGCCTTGGTCCTGGCCTGCCCTTCGAACAGCGTCTGGAGGAAGGAGAGGATCTGCGGGTAGAACAGCGCGGCGCCCGTGCCCTGCACGACCCGCAGCACGATCAGCGCGTCGGCCGAGGGGGCCAGGCCGCAGCCCAGCGAGGCGACGGTGAACGTGGCCACGCCGACGGTGAAGACCCGCCGGTGGCCGTACAGGTCACCGAGCCGGCCGCCGGTGATCAGCAGAGCACCGTAGACCAGCGCGTAGCCGCCGACCGCGAACTCCGCCTGGGCCGCCGAGGTGTGCAGGTCGTGCCGCACCGACGGCAGGGCGACGTTGATGACGAACTGGTCCATGACCGCCAGGAAGGTGGCGATCATGGTCACGACGAGGGTGGACCGCTGCACCGGGTTCATCACGCGGCACGATCCCGGTGATGGTCGGGGTCGGGGTCGGGGCGGGTCGCGGCCGGGGTGCCGGGGGTCGGCCGGGCGTCGGCGCATGGCCGGGCGGAGGCGGTCGAGGCGCCGGCGGACGGCTGGGCCGAGGCGGACGGGATACTGGCGGACAGCCGGGCGGAAGCGGACGGGCGGGCGGCGCGGGGCTCGGCCGGCCGGTTGCCGGGGCGGTTCGCAACCGGCGCTGAATCGGGCACCGAAATCCCCGAAACGGTCTCGGGCGCGTCGCGGAATATCCAATTCGACCGGACCGGCGACGACCGGTTCGAACGGACCGGTGACAAGCGGTTCGAGCAGACCGGTAAGAGCCGGTTCGACCGATCACGACGGGTACCGTGCGAGAACAGCGGGCGTTCCGTTACCGGACGCTCCGCCCGGCTTCCCGACGTCGGCCGTTCCGCAGGGACGCGGAAGAATAAGAAGCGGCGGGGAGTGGTCAGTTGGCGCATGTGAATAATGTTCACCAAGGTCTGGGTTCTTTGCGAATTCCGGCTGCGAAACGGGCGGCACGACGGCCCGAACCGGCCGACCGGCGATCGGAAACGGGCAGCGGCGGGCGTGGCACGAGAGCGTGCGGAGGGGTCGGATCGCCCATCGTCGCGGGGATGGCACGCCGACGGAGTGCGACCGGACGGTTCGCCGCACAGGCCAGGACCCCGGCGGGAACGCCGACTACCGCGGCGGCCGGATTCCGAGCCGTCCGGCACCGGGGACGAATCTCCGCATGTCCATTCCTTTCATCGGGCGGCCGTCCTATGGAACACCGCCGCGAAAACGACGCCGACCCGAATCGGTCTGACATCGAAATCACCTGTGGAACAGAGTCGAACAATCGGCCCACATTCCATCGACGGACCGAAACGATCAAACACCATGGTCACAGTCGTGTCAACGAACCCGAGGTGAACGAGATTCGACTCCCGTTCTCTACGCGCATAGCCCGACCAATGCCCTGAGCAGGTCCGCACCGTAACGCCGATATTTCGGACAGCCCGGTTCTGTGTTGGTCTGGGAGTACCGGCCGCGTTCCCACGGGCGCGGTGGCGTGCGGCGGGCGTTGGGGTCCCGCTCGCGGCGAACGAGGCGAAGGCGGCGAGGCGGGCTGCGCGAGGCGGACGGGACAGGCGGGCGGACGGGCGGAACGGCGGCTGAGCGGCGCGGGGATGCGGGGGCGGGCGGCGCCGGAGCGGCGCGGCTGCGGGGGCGGGGGCGGCGACAGAGCGGGACGGGCCCGCGGGGACGGGCCGGCGGACAGAGCGGCACAGCCCGCTGGAGTGGCCGGCTCCTGGCCCGTTTCAACTTGCCCGTCCCAGCGAGACGTTTGCCCATCTGCCACCGACGCTCCTTCCGAACCACCGGCGTCGCACCTTGAGGTCCCTGCACGCCCGCACCCGATTCACCATCCCACAGACCAAGCCATAGTGTCTCAATAGGGCGTTAATCGTTTATGTATTGCCAAAAGCCACTGTTGTTGAAGTTCGCCGGGCCATCCGAGCGAACACAGCACGGGAGGAACCACCATGAAGAGAAACGCGATCACGATCGCCACCGCGGCACTGCTCGCCGCCGGGGCCCTGCTGGGCGGAGCGAGCGCGGCCGGCGCCGCGACCCCGAAGGTGGTGACGCCGAAGGTGGAGGGCACCTTCCCCATCACCGCTCCGGGGTGCCACATCAGTGAGGAGATCGAACTCCAGGGGTCCCCGAAGCACGACTACATGAAGTGGGAGACCACCGCGAACTCCCTGAACTGCAAGGTGTCGATCACGGACGGCGGGACGCTCCTGGAGTCCCGGAACCCGATCACCACCACGGGCCATGACCGCAGCGAGTGGTACTACGACGGCCCCGGACACATCCTCCAGGTCTGCGTCACCTCGCCCACCAGCGGCCTCGTGTACTGCGGCCCGCAGAACTGACCCACCGCACGGCGAACAGGACGCCTGCGCGCACAACGCACGCAGGCGTCCGGCGGGTTACTCGTCCCCTGATCCCGGGGAACTTCCCGCGGGCCTCTTCCCGCCGTCGCACACCGTCTCGCCGGCGGGTCCACGCTCCGGGCGCGCACGCGGACTTGGCCCGTCCGGCTCCCTCCCGCCGGTCGCCGTCCGCCCAACACCGGTGTCTGCGACCGGTGTTCCATGCCCGCACCCTTGCCCCCGACCTCTGCGGCCTCGGGGGACATCGGGGGGCTCCGCGGCATCAGCGGCCTCGGCGGCACAGCGGCGCCGGGCACGATCGGGCACCTGATCGCCGTACGCGTCAACCGCTGACGGCGCGTCGGACCCACACCGGGCGGTGTGGGAACCTGGTGCGGTGCCGCACTCCCGCCGCCCGCTGGGCACCGGACCGACGACCGAGTTACCGACTGCGGGCGGTGATCCGGACGGACGCCTGCCTCCGGCCGCCAGGCTCGCCGCGCAGGAGCCGGCCGCGGAGACCGAAGGCCAGGCGCCTCCCGTGATCCCGCCGACCGCCGTTCGGCGTCCCCTGGGCGCCGGCGGCCGTACGGCGCCCGGCGCCGCCCCGCCCGGGCACTGAAGCGGCCCCCTTCCTCAGCCGTCGCCGGACCGCGTCGGGAAGCCGAGCGGGTGTTCCGATGTCGATGCCGGTCCGCGCACGGGCCGACCTGCGCAGCGCCCGCGACCTCCAGGAACACACCGCCGTCGCGGACTGCCCGGCGGCCACCGACGCGCTGGCTGCCGGCGTACGCGGGCGGCGCCGCTCTGCCGGTGGGCCTGGGGAGGTGGTCCGCCGGCCACCCGCACGGTTCACGGCGAGCTGCTGCCGGTGGGCCGGGGGCGGGCCAGGAGCAGGGCGCGGTCGTCGGGGTAGTGGGTGTGGGGTCGGTGGTTCAGCAGGTGCTGGCACAGGTCCCGCAGGCTCAGGCCCATGCCGTCGCGGGGGGCGCGGGCGAGGTGGTCCAGGCCCGTGTCGAGGCTTTCACCGCGGCGTTCGATCAGCCCGTCGGTGTACAGCAGCAGCGTCTCGCTGGCTCTCCACGTGGTACGGCCCTCGCGGTAGCGCGCTTTTTCGATGGGGCCCACGGGTGGGCTGATGGGGCCGTTCAGGTACCGGCTGCCGCCGTCGGGGGTGATGAGCAGCGGCGGGGGGTGGCCGGCCTTGACGTAGGTGAGGGTACGGGTGGGCAGGTGGTGGAGCAGGTAGCAGGCGGTGGCCATGGCGCCGTGGTGGTGCTGGTGCAGGAAGGCGTTGAGGCGGTCCATGACCTGGGCGGGGTGGTGTCCGCAGCGTTGGACGATGGCGCGCAGTGCCGCGGTGGTCCGGGCCATGACGGCGGCCTCGGGCAGTCCGTGGCCGGCCACGTCGCCGATCGACAGCGCCACGTGGTTCTCGTCCAGGTCGTACAGGTCGTACCAGTCGCCGCCGACCTGGAGCAGGTCGCTGCCCGGGGCGTAGCAGGTGGCCGTCTCCAGGGAGGTGACGGGTGGCAGCCGGGGCAACAGGCTCAGTTGCAGACGTTCGGCCAGGCGGTGCTCGTGCTCGTACAGCCCGGCACGGCGTACCGCCTGTGCGATCTGCTGCGCCACCGCCCGTACGTGGTCGGGCTCCGCCGGTGCGGTGTGTGCGGGGTGGCGGACGTCCAGTACGCCGAGCACGGTCTGCTGGAAGGTCAGTCGCACGCGGAACGTCCCCGGCGGCGCGGGCACTTGCCGGCGCGGCGCTTCGGTCGCCGACGCGGTGTCGAGGTTGGTCCAGGCGGGGGTCCCGGGCGCGGGTGTCCTGTCGTGCGGTCCCAGGTCCGGGATGAGGCGCTGGGCGTGCAGACGCATGTCCACCCGCTCGGCGCCCAGCGTTGCGGGGGCGGCCGTCTGCACGGCGTCGGCGACCTGGTCGAGGGTCACCGCTGCGGCCAGGGCGGCGGTGAGCTGGTAGAGGTCCTGCAACCGGTGGCGGGCGGCCTGTTCGGCGGCCAGGAGGCGTTCGCGTTGGGCTTCGGCGGTGCGCCGGTAGGCGACCTCGCGGTTCAGCGCGGCCACCTGCTGGTTCAGGGCCACGAACCGGTCGCCCTGGTCCAGCCGGTGCAGGTTGAGCTGGACGGCCGGGCCCGGGCCGGTCCACCACGAGGCCCGTGCCCCCTGGCAGCGGAACCGCGCAACCGTCCCCCGGCCGTCCTTGAGCACCAGCGCCCCGGGCAGCGGGGTACCGGAGCGCAGCCAGCCGGCCAGGGCCGCGCGCAGGGCCTGCGGGTCGCCGTGGGTGTGCTCCAACAAGCTGGTGCCTGCCGTGAGTTGGGCGGCGGCACGGGTGGCGGCGGGGTTGGCCGCCAGGACCGTGCCGTCGGCCGCGCACAGCAGGACGGCGGTGGGCAGGGCTTTGGTGATGGCCTCGAAGAGACCCAGGCTCACGCAGGCACCGAACCGGAGCCCGGGTGCGGGGGCAGGGCGTCGACGTCGGCGAAGTACTCGCGCCCGAGCCCCACCTCGGCACCGGGGACCAGGTGGACCACGACGCGGCAGCCGGCGTCGCCCCTGGCGATGGTCTGCTGAAGTTCCACGCTGGCGTACCCCAGGTTGCGTGCGGCGATGGTCCCGAAGACATTCGAGGTCATCATGCACATCGACTCGCGCCCCAGCACCTTCTCCGCGAACGGGCAGGCCCGGTTGCCCAGCACGATCTTTTCCTCGTCCTGCTCGATCACGTAGAAGTCGCCCTTGATGCGGCGCTTGAGGTCCACCAGCGCGGCCGCGACCTGCTCGGGCGACAACCGCTCCACGCCCAGGGCCTTGAGGTACATCTCGTCGATCTGGGTGCCCACCGCCTGGCCCACCACACTGATGTAGCCCGAGGCCTCCTCCAGGCCGATCACCGACTCCAGCGACGTCGCCAACTCACGCACCAGGGTGCGCAGGAACACGTCACGGTCCAGGTCGATCTCCACGTCCACCGGGTGGCCCATAGCGTGCACCTTCTCTGATCGCCTGCGCCGCGCGAACACCCGGCAGCCACCACTATGGCGCACCGCTGCTCCCGGTAGGCACTCACCGCCCGTCTCCCCGGCAGTCGCGCACCCCGACCGCGGCCGCCGTCCGGCATACGCCGGGCGTGATCCCGCGCTTCCCGCACCTCGCCGGGAGGCCCGTCGACGATGCCCGACGTCCCGGCCTCCAGGAAGGCCCGCGGAGGGTTGCCGCCGCCGTACTCCCGCAGCCGCCACGGGTGGCGGGCCGGGATCGGTGCGCGGTTCCTCGCCGACGCCACGCCGTCCACCGGTACCGGAACCGCGTCCCGCGCCCCGGCCACCCTCCGACGGTGACGTCCCTGATGCGGCGAGCGGAGTTCTCGATGCCGAAGTGCTCTCCGCAGGCATTCGGCGGCGGGTGAGGTGCGCGGGAACGTTCCCCACAGGGCGCCGGGATAGGGTTCACCCATGGAGCGGGTGCTGGTGGTGGGGATGACCGGTGCGGGCAAGACCACCCTCGCCCGAACATTGAGCGGTCGCCTGGGCCTGCGCCACCACGAGATGGACGCGCTGTACTTCACCGGTCCCAACTGGGCAGTCAACGACAAGCTGACCGAGGATGTTTCGCGGCTCACCGCCGAGCCTCGCTGGATCATCGACTCCCTCGGCTATCCGGAAGTCCGTGACCTGCTGTGGGACCGGGCCGACACCGTGATCTGGCTGGACTATTCCAAGCGCGTCATCATGCCTCGCGTTCTGCGCCGATCCGTCCGGCGCACCGTCACACGCGAGGCCGTCTTCGGCGGCAACAGGGAAACCTGGACGGGCTGGCTGAGCCGTGAACACCCCGCCTGGTGGGCCTGGTCGCAACACGGTGCCCGCCGCCGCGAGATCGAGCGTCGTGCCCACGATCCCCGGTTCGTCCCTCTCGACACTCTCCGCTTCAGCCACCCCGACGACACGACGGCCTGGCTGGCATCCCTCTGACCCGCGAGGATCGCCCGGGACCGCTGCCCCGGGTGTCCCCGGGAGGTGCGGCCGACCACCGCGGATACCGGCCCCGGCGGAATACCGGCCGGCGCCGGATGAGGTACCGGGCGGATACCGGGGCCGGCGTGGATACCGGGGCCGACGCCGGTCCGCCTGCGTCAGGCCCGCGCCGTTGACCTGCCGCAACGGTTGACCGTGCTCGTGTGCCGTATCGCGTGCGGACACGCGGCAGGCAGGGAAACCGGCGGCACCCGAACCCATGCCCGAAACGCATGGAAGGCCTCACTTCTGTCTTTGCCTGAATAAAGGACCGCTGTAAGGCTATGGCCATGCCTTCTCCCGCAGACCCATCGGTGCTGCTCACGGCGCCTCTTCTGCCGCTGGCGGCCACACCCGCCCGGCGTGTCGGCGGTGGCGGTGTCCGACCGGCCGAACGACCCCGACGCCCTCCGTCCCGACCCCGACCGCCCCAGCCGCCCCAGCCGTCCCGGCCGCCTCGGCGACATCAACGTCCGGTACGGCCCGCGCTCACGCCGGGAGCGCACAGCGGCGTCCGGCTGAGGGTGTCCCACCGGACACCGCCACGGACCGCCCGGTGACGTGCCGGGCGATCCGGCGCGCCACGTCACCCGGCGTTTGACACTCGACCTCGTCCGCGGCGCGGTCGCCCGTCGCGTCACCGTACGTCCGGCCGACGCCCCGCACCCGCACCGCGTCGTCGGCCCGACACCGGCACCCGGACCTGCCGCAACGGCCCGGCGTCAGCGCCCGGACCTGCCACAGCGGCCGGACGTCACCGCCGGCCCTGTCCGAACACCACTCCAGGCCGAACCGCGCACGCGCTTCGGAGATGATCACACCGGAGGCTGCCATGGCTCCCGTTCCCCTCGCTGAACACCGGCCCGACGCGACTGCCGCCCCGTCCGGCGGACGCGGCGCGCGCGGCGCCCGGCCGCCCGGGCTCGGTGACTTCCTCAAAGCCTGGCGGGCACGGACCGACCCCCGCACGGTGAACGTCGTGATGGACCAGCGCCGGCGCCAGGTCCGGGGGCTGCGCCGCGAGGAGGTCGCCCATCTGGTGGGGATCAGCACCGACTACTACACCCGCCTGGAGCAGGGCCGGGAGCGCCACCCCTCCGCCCAGGTCCTCAAGGCCATCGCCCGGGCGCTGCGCCTGAACGACAGCGAGAGCGGCCACCTGTTCCGTCTGGCGGGCCTGGCGGCATGGTCGACCGTCCCCGCCCCCGGCCTCGGTCTCCCCCTCCAGGACCTGCTCGGTTCCCCGCTGCTCCGGGCCCCGGTCGTGGTCATCGGTCCCAGCCTCGACGTCGTGGACCTCAATCCGGCCGGCGCCGCCCTCTGCGACGGGTTCTCCAGGGCCGACAACCTCCTGCGGATGGTGTTCCGCGACCCCGCGGCCCGGACGTTCTTCGGGGAGTGGCAGTCCAGCGCCCGCATGGCGGTGGCGAGGCTGCGGGCCTCGTCGACCCGGTACCCCGACGACCCACGGATCGCGGGCATCGTAAGGGAACTCAGCGCCGGCAGCGCGGACTTCGCGGAACTGTGGTCGGCGCACGAACTGCGGCTGAGCCCGTTGCCATCGGAGCAGCTCCTGCACCATCCCCTGGTCGGCGACCTCCACCTCTACTGCAGTACGTTCGAGATCGTCACGGCTCCCGGACAGCACATGCTCATCTTCACCCCGCGACCCGGCAGCCAAAGCGCCCGACGCATCGAACAACTCACGGGCTGAATGCTGCGTTGGCCAGGCGGCTGCGCCATGTCGAAGCGGCTTGCCAGCGGGTGGCGTGACCTCGTTCCGGGGTGCTCGTGCTGGCCTTGGGCGGCGATCCGTGTTGTTGAATGGCCGGCGGGGTGGTTCCGTCGATGAGTTCACCATCCTCAAGCGGGCTGCCCGGCGACACGATCGTTCTCGACAGGAGTGCCATGTCCACCATCCAGCCAGTGATCGTGACTGCCGACCAGGACGTTCTGCTCGGCTTCTACACGCAGTTGTTCGGCGCCGAGGAGATCTTCCGGGTACCGGCGGAAGGCCCGGCCTTCTACCTCGGTCTGCGCATCGGCGACACCGACCTCGGGCTGGTGGCCAAGGAGGACGCGGGGGCCGGGGCAGCGTCGCGGATTCTGCTCAGCATCGGTGTCGACGACGTCGACGAGACGCTCGGCCGGGTGGTGGCGCTGGGCGGCTCGGTCAGCGGCGGCCCCAACGACATGCCGTGGGGACAGCGCGTCGCCCACATCAAGGACCCCGACGGCAACCCGGTGAACCTCACTCAGCCGATCCCGGCCCGGTGACGCCGTTCCGGGGGCGTGTGCTGATCGTGGGCCACCCGCGGTAGGGATGGCCCCTGGGCGACCGCCAGGTGCGGCCGGCATCGGGCATCGGCACGTGACGGCACACGTTCGTGCGGTGGCGGCGGGTCAAAAGCGTAGACGCTGCCGTCGGCAGGAGGCGGCCGATCCGAAAGTCCGACGGGCTGTTGGGAGCGCATACTGCCCGATATGACCGGCGACTCGCTGCCCGCACAGCTCGTACGCACCCGGTGCTTCACCCTCGGTGCCCCGGAACGCTTCACCGTCGCGCCCCACGGCGGCACCGTGCTGTTCCTGCGGTCCCGCTCCGGCGTCGATCCGGTCGGCCTGCTGTGGGCGTTGGACACCGGCACCGGAACGGAACGCCTGCTGGCCGAGGACGTCAGCGACTACGCCACCGACCGTGCGGTGCGACTGGCCGCCTTCGCCCGCGGCGGCGAACTGTGGACGGTGGACGTCGCCGGCGGTCCGGCGCGCCGGCTGCCCACCGCGGGTACGGTCGCCGACCCGCGCCCCGACCACGGGACGGCGTGTCGCCTACCGCGACGGCGACACCCTGCGGGTCGTCGCCACGGACGGCACCGGCGACCGGGCGCTCGCCACGCCGGACCGGCCCGACACCGCGTTCGGAACCGCCCCGCACACCTCCGCGACCTGCGACGGCCCGCGCGGCTTGTGGTGGTCGCCGGACGACACCCGCCTGCTGGCGGCCCGCACCGACTCCGCCCGGGTCGCCCACTGGTACCTCGCCGACCCGGCCCGCCCCGAAGACCCGCCGCGCGCCTACCGTTACGCCGCCGCCGGCCGGGCCAACTCCGACGTCACCCTGTGGCTGACGGAACTCGACGGCACCCGTACCGAGGCCCGCTGGGACCGGGCCGGCTTCGAGTACGTCATCGGCGCCGGCTGGGACGAGCACGGCCCGTACGCCCTGGTCCAGTCGCGCGACCAGCGCACCGTGCTGCTGCTCGGCATCGACCCGGCCGACGGCCGCACCACGGTGCTGGCCCAACAGCGCGACGCCTGCTGGGTGCACCCGGTCCCCGGCCTGCCCGTACGCACCGCCGGCGGCGCCCTCGTCGGCCACACCGACCTCGGCGCCACCCGCCACCTCACCGTGGACGGCAGCCCGGTCACCCCTCCCGGCCTCCAGTTGCGCGCGGTGCTCGGCGTCGAGGGCGAACAGGTGCTGTTCACCGCCTGCGGGGAACCGACCGAGACCCATCTGTGGCGTTACGACCCGAACGGCGGCCCGGTCCGGCTGACCGAAGGCCCCGGCCTGCACACCGGCGCCGCCGCCGGCGGCACCCTCGTGCTGGCCGCCCGGCGCCGGGACCGCCCCGGGCCCCGGGTCACCGTGGCGCGCGACGGCCGGCCGGCGCTGTCCATCGCCTCGCTGACGCAACCACCGGTGCTGCGGACGCGCGACCCCGCTCGTGCTCGGGGTCGGCCGACTTCCCCGATCGCTACGCCGCCGCGTCCCTCATCCGGCAGGCCCCCCGACTGCGCCGCCCGCTGCTGCTGATGCACAGGCTCGCCGACGACAACGTCCACCCGGCCAACTCCCTGCGGCTGTCCGCCGCGCTGCTGGCCGCCGACCGTCCGCACGAGGTCCTGCTGCTCCCCGGCACCGGCCACCGGGCGATGCAGACCCCGGGCGTCACCGAAGGACTGCTCCGGCACCAATGCGACTTCCTCCGCCGGCATCTTGGCGTACCGGATCGTCAACTCGGGTCGTGATCAAGGCCGTTGCCGCCGATGATCGCGCCGTGGACGGGCCGGGCGAACCCTGATCGGGCGACGGTGTCGAGAGGTACTGGTCGGCGACCACGTGGCGGGCATCAAGCGGCAAGCGGCAACGAACCGTACGCCGCGATGTGCGTGCGATCTCTTGCCTTACCTTTCCGGACCGCACAGGATTCTGAAGGCTCGTCATACCCCCGGAGCACGAGAGCTGTCCTGGAGGACACATGGCCCGCACGCCCATTCCCCGTCTGCGGCGCGTTGTTCCCGCGGCGTCCGTCGCCCTGCTCGCGCTGGGCTGCCTCGCCGCCCCCGCACACGCCACGGTCCGGCCCGCGACCGCGCTGACGATCAGCGCCCTGACCTGTACCGCGGACGGCGGCGGCACCTTCGACTGCTCCGCGGACGTCACGAGCGGCACCGGAACGTACGACTACACCTGGACCGGGACCGACATCACCGTGGTGGACTCCCTCCCCGACGCCATGCTCGGGCACTGCCAGGCGGGCCTGCCCACGCAGGTCACGCTGACCGTCTCGGACAGCACCGGCACGGCACAGAAGTCCGCGTCGTTCACCTGCACCTGATGCCGTGCGCCGTCGGTTCGCCGACGGTACGGGGTGATGGTCGGAGTCATCGGTCGCGCGGCTGGGCGGGGCGATCGGTTGGTCGTGCACGACCGGCCGCGCATGAAGCCCGCTCCCCTCGTCGGGCCGCTGGAATCGATCACCTAGGCTGGCGCGGTGACTGATGAGCGGGAGCCGGTGCAGCCGTCGGGTGTGTGGGCCACGGCGGTGGGGGTGGCCAGGGTGCGGGCGCTGGAGAGCGAACGGGAGGACGCCCTGTTCCGCGATCCACTGGCACAGGCCTTCGCCGCCGCCGGCGGCCTGTGGCCCTCCTCGTCGCCGCTGCCCGATGACGAGACCGCGCGACGCCGCCGGCTGGCCGTGTCGTTCTCCATCGTCATCAGAACGAAGTACCTCGACGACCTGTTGCTGCGGGCATCCGCCTCCGGGGTCCGGCAGGTCGTGCTGCTCGGCGCCGGGATGGACAGCCGGGCCTTCCGGATGGACTGGCCCGAGGGCACCCGGCTGTTCGAGGTCGACACCGCCGCGCCACTGGACTTCAAGGCCTCGGTGCTGCGCCAGGAGCGGGCGGTCGCGCGTTGCGAGCGGATCACCGTCGCGGTGGACCTGCGTGAGGACTGGCCGGCCGCGCTGACCGCCGCGGGGCACGACCCGGCCACGCCGACCGTCTGGATCGCCGAAGGACTACTGATCTACCTGCCCGAGGACGCGGTGGAACTACTGCTGGCCCGGATCAGCACGCAGTCGGCACCAGGCAGTCGGATGGGGCTGACATTGGGCTCGCGCGGCGTGATCGAGGGCATCGGCGCGGACGCCGAGCCGGGATCGCCGGCGTCCATGTGGGTCTCGGAGATGCCCGACGACCCGGTGGGCTGGCTGGCCGGGCACGGCTGGCAGGCCGACAGCCACACCCTGCACGAGCGCGCCGCCGCCTACGGCCGCCCGGTCAGCACCCCGCCGCAGCGCGAGAAGCAGCCCGGCGGACTGATCTCGGCGGTCCGCCGGTAGAGCGCGTCCCCGGTTCCCTGGATTACCGGTTCCACGGGAGCCTGATGAACGGGCACCTGATGAGGGGAGCCAGCTTCATGCGCGGCCGGCCGGTCATGCGGCCGGTCCTGGGTTCGGGGTGCTGGGGCTGGGGCTGGTCGGGGCGGATACACGGCTCCTACCGGCTTTCCTCGTACCTGCCGACTCGACGCCGTCACCGCCAGCCGCATACTTCCCTGGAACTCCGGCGTCGCGGAATGTCATGTCAACCGGATCAGATTGCTCAAGCACCGGATGTTCGACCGCGCCAGGTTCCAACTCCTGTGCCAAATAACCCTGTTGACATAACCGGAAGTCACGCGACCGCACGAAGTGGACCAGCGCCCGTTCCGGTACGCATAGCCGGCGACCGCCGTCGCAACGGCGTTCAGAGGGCCTGGAGGGTCACCTCGAACACCTCGGCCGTCGGTGACTCGACGCCGGCTGCTGATTTGACGTGCTCACGCGTAGAGGCGTTGTCCGCCTCCAACCGGCGCAGGTTCTCCTCGGTGTCCCAGAAGGAGATCAGCAGCGCCTTCCCGTTCTCGCGGTCGATGAGGTACTGGAATCCCTGGTAACCCAGGGGCTGCGCCACCGCGAGTTGGTCACGGACCAGGGTGGCGAGTTCGTCGAGCTTCTCGGCCGCCTGATGAAAAGTCTGAACCCGCGCGAACATAAGAGGCGCCTTTCCTGGTGTCCTTGACCGGAACAAGTGTCTCATCCGGTGTCGTGCGGCTGTATCTCCTGACGGTGGTGTGGGAGGGGGAGAATTCCGTCGGCGGTCCTGGTCGGGTGAAAGGGCTTCCGTCCGGGTGAAAGGGCTTCCGTCCGGGTGAAAGAGCCTCCGTCCGGGTGAAGTAGTCCCCGCCCGGGTGAAGTGGCCC
The DNA here is from genome assembly GCF_027947535.2 of Streptantibioticus silvisoli. GTDB lineage: Bacteria > Actinomycetota > Actinomycetes > Streptomycetales > Streptomycetaceae > Streptantibioticus_C > Streptantibioticus_C silvisoli. Next base: position 76,464 of record NZ_JAAGKO020000029.1, on the reverse strand, counting down.
CGGTCCGGATGACGGGGTGGCAGCGGTCGTTGCCGGATCTCGGCACACCGCCACACTCCGGCCGGCAGTTGAACGGGGGCGTACCTCGCGCCGGGGGATCGGACCGGCGGCGTCGGATCGATGGCGTCAGACCGGCGGCGTCGGAGCGACGGCGTCAGACCGGCGGCATCGGAGCGACGGCGTCAGACCGGCGGCGACGAACCGGCAACGTCGTCCGCTACCGCCCACGTCCCGCAGTCAGGAAGTAAAGGGATCGGGGAGTCGGGGATCAGGGGATCAGGGGATCAGGGGATCAGCACGACCTTGCCGACCGCCGTGCGGGACTCCGCCAGTTTCATCGCCTCGGCGGTGCGCGACAGCGGGAGCGTGGCCGCGACCTGCGGGACGAGCCGACCGCTGGCCACCAGCTCGTAGACGGCGGTGAGGTCGGTGCGCAGCCGGGCGGTGAAGCTGCGGCGGGTCAGTTTGCGGCCGGCCCACAGGTTGTAGAGGTAGGCGTGCCGCCCGTTGGGGGCGGCGTTCCACCACCACATCCTGGCCAGGATCTTGATCATGGGCAGGAAGGCCGACCCCGAACCGTCCAGCGTGCTGGCGGCGCCGTAGGAGACGAGCGTGCCGCCGCGCCGCAGGAGGTGCCAGGCGTCGGTGAGGTTCCGGCCGCCGACGTTGTCGAAGACCGCGTCCACCCCGTCGGGCGCGAGTTCGCGGACCCGGGCGGGAACGTCCTCGGTGCGGTAGTCGACGGGGTCGATGCCCAGCGCGCGGAGCACGTCGTGGTGCCGGGCGGACGCGGTGCCGATCACGCGCACGCCGACGGCCGAGGCGAGTTGCGCCAGCGTGGATCCGACGCCGCCGTTGGCGCCGTGCACCAGGATCGTGTGCCCACGGCGGATCCGGGCCTTGCGGTGCAGCATCTGCCAGGCGGTGATGCCGTTGACGACCACGGTCTCGGCGGCCACCGGGTCGACACCGTCGGGCACGGCGACCAGGTCGGCGGCGTCGACGAGGGCGTGAGTGGTCCAGCCGCCGATCTTGGTCAGGGCGGCGACCCGCCGGCCGGTCAGGGCCGGGTCCACTCCGGCGCCCAGCCCGGCGACCACTCCGACGAGGTCGTAGCCGGGCACGAACGGGAAGGAGGGCTGGTCGTAGTAGCGGCCCCGGCGCATCGCCAGCTCGGCGAACGACACCCCGGTGGCCTCCACCCGGACGAGGACCTGGCCCGGTCCGGGCATCGGAACCGCTCGCCGGCTCAGCCGCAGGGCGTCGGGCTCGACGATCCCCGGCAGCACGACCTCGCTGAGCTGGTCGATCGTCCTCTCTTCGGCCATGACGACTCCTTATGATCCGTAGCTTTAGTTAGAGGTTATAACTGGAGTATGTTGCTGTCACGCTGCTGATGTCAAGCCATGAGGAGGCCCGATGGCCAGCGCACCCGTGAACCCCCGCGAGCGCTACCGCCAGCAGGTACGCGAGGAGATCAAGGGCCACGCCTGGGCGCAGGTCGCCGGGAGCGGCGCGTCTGCGCTCTCCCTCAACGCGATCGCCAAGCTCATGGGCCTCAGCGGCCCGGCCCTGTACCGCTACTACGCCAACCGCGACGAGCTGGTCACCGAGCTGGTCCTCGACGCCTATCGCGAGCTGGCCGAGGTCAACCGCGCCGCCGCGGCCGCCGCCATCCCCGAGCGCCGCCTGGCCGACCTCGCCACCGCCACGCGCCGCTGGGCGCTGGCCAACCCGCACCGCTACCTGCTCATCTACGGCACGCCAGTCCCCGGCTACTCGGCACCACCGGAGGCCACCACGGTCGCCGGCGGCATCATGGAACTGCTGGTGACGACGTACGCCGAGATCGACTCGCGCCGCCGGACGGCCGCCGGCCCTGGCGACGGCGCCGGGCCCGGTGAAGGCGTCGGCCCCGATGGCACCGGTTCCGGTGACGGCGCGAGCCCCGGCGAGGACGCCGACCCCGACGATGGCACCGATCCCGACGCAGGCGCCGAAGCCCCGGCCCCCGCGGAGGCGGCCGACGCCGCCGGAGCCGCCTTCGAGCGGCATCTGTCCGATTGCCCGGCCTGGACGGGCGTCTCACCGGCCGCACCGGCCGCCGCCCGAGCGGCGCTCACGTTCTGGACCCGCGTACACGGCGTGATCAGCCTCGAACTCGCCGGTCACTTCACCGGCATGGGGTTCGATCCCGCCCTGCTGTACGCGTCGGAGGTCGCCTCCCTCGGCGGCGCGATCTGACGCCCCGCCGGGGGACGCCGGCTCCGCAGGGGTCGCGCCGGTGGCCGTGGCCCGTGACGTGAAGGTGAAGCGGTTCCCCGGGAGCACCTCCGGCCACGCCGCCGGACGGCGGAGCCGAAGGCGGCCGCGCCGGAGGATCAGGCGGCGTTACGGCACCGGCGGGCGACCGTCACGGCGGCCACCGGACTACGCGTTGCCGACGCTCGCCAGCGTTTCGGCCAGCACCAGCGGGTTGAGGTAGTCGCGATACGACACGACCAGGCCGTCCCTGATCCGCAGCACCGCGATGATGGTCTGGCGCAGGGGCGCGCCGGTGGGGATCACGGTGCCGTGGGCGTCGTACTCGACGATCACCACCTCCGGGTCGGCGGTCTCGTGGATCACCGTGTTGCGGTACTCGTCGAACCTCACCAAGCCCTTGGCCTGCGCGGTCAGGAAGTCGCGGATCTGTTCGCGGCCCTCCAGACGGCCTGGCATGCCTGCCGGTCGGTACGGCCACTCGACGTAACCGTCCGGGGCGATCAAGCTCACGAACCTTTCGGTGTCCATCTCGCGGCCCGCGCGCAGGACCTGCTCGACGACCTCACGTGACGTGGCGGTCATGGCCACCTCCTTTTTCGTTGAACGCTCGTTGACTGAACGACCGTAGAACGAAATGAGGGCGCCGGTCAACGGCCGTAGAATGAACGGGTGACTGAATCGAGCGCCCGCCCCACCAGGGCGCAGCAGCGCCGCCGGAGCGAGGAGCGCATTCTCGCCGAGGCCCGCCGGATCTTCGCCGAACTCGGCTACGACCGGACCACGATCCGGGCCGTGGCGTCGGCGGCCGGTGTCGACGCCGGGCTGGTCATGCACTACTTCGGCAGCAAGGACCTGCTCTTCGCCCGGGCCGCCGAGGTTCCCGCCGACGAGTTGCCCGGCGGTACCTCGGAAGAGGTGGCCGAGGCACTGCTCACCTCGCTGGGCAGACGCCTGAACGACGAGCCGACGGCGTCGCTGGCGGTTCTGCGCTCGATGCTCACCAACGCCGACGCGGCCGACCGCTTCCGGGCCGCCGGGGAGCCGCAGCTCAACCAGCTCACCGAGGCGATACCAACGTCCGACGCCAACCTGCGCGCGAGCCTGCTCAGCGCGATCGTCCACGGCGTGATCGCGGAGCGGTACCTGCTGCGCCTCACGCACCTGGCGGACGCCTCCCCCGAGCAGATCATCGACCTGCTGCGCCCGTGCTTCCAGAGCCTGGCCACACCCCCGCCGACCGAACCCGCAGGCGGTCAGCAGGCCGACGACTCCCCCACTCCACCGGCGTCGGTGAAACCCCGGTAGGTCCCGGGGGCCGCTGCCACGTCGGAAGGTCTGGGCGGCTGCTGCCGCGGCGGGAAGTGGCTGCTGCCGCGGCGGCGAATCCGGTGGAGTCCGCCTTCGCGACGGACCGGGGCGGCCGAGCCGGCGGCGTAGAACCGCGGCGGCAGGCGGAGGACGGAAGGTGGAAGGCGGGACGGGGATCGGCGTTCCGTCTCCGGTCGCCTCGGAGCCGGTGCTCCACGAGCGGCCAGCCGTCCGCCGCATGCCGCGGAGTGCTTTCCGGTGGTCTCGCCACGGTCTCCAGTCCGAATATCAGACCAGCCGTCGCAGCCACGAGTCGAGAGCCGCGTAGTCGCTGCCGGTCAGGCCACGCCGGGGATCGACACGATGGAGCAGGGCTCGCCCCCGATGATGGGCGGCGATCCAGGCCCGATCGGTGTCGGTGACCTCGTCGTCGACCCAGGCGAACGGGCGCCCCGCAGCCCATGCGACCAGTGTGCGGGTCTTCCAGTGCAGTCCGCTCCGCTCGTCCTGGTCGTCGATGTCGGACGGCTCCGGCCAGTCCACCACCGCCAGTTGCGGCAGACCGATGCGGGGCGCGATGCATTCGTTCGCGTCAGCCATCCATGTCGTCGCCCAGACCACTTCGCACGGGAGCGCCGCCAGCCGGGGCCCATGCTCTGGGTCGACCCTGGCCAGGAGCGGATTCGCGTCGGCACCGAGCGGTTCGGACCCCGTCGCGAAGGTCGGATACGGCTGGGACAGCGCACCGAAGGGGATGAGCGGTCCATCGACATCGAGAAACAGCAGCGGACGCCACACCGAACCGGTCACCGGAGCACGATAGCGACAGTTCCCGCCGCGAATCGACACGATGGACGAAGCCCCGCGCACCCGCCGTCCGCGCGGCCGCCCCCATCGTCCACGCGGCCACCACCGCGCTGCGGCTCCGGCCGCCGGCACCTGGCTGCACGTCCCTTGCTCCGGCCGCCGTCCGGCCGGAGCCGTCAGGTCACAGGCCGTTTGTGGCGACGAGGGCGAGCACGGCGGCCAGGTCGTCGGCGGGGCGGCGGGCGGCGACGTAGCCGTCGGGGCGGACGAAGACGAGTTCGTCGCCGGTGACCCGGTACGCGCGGTGGGCGTGGCCGTCGGTGTCGATCACGGTGTCGGGGCCGGTGGCGGCCGGATCGGTGGTCACGTCGGGCCCAGGGTCCTTCGCAGCGGCGAAACGGCCGGCGCGTCCCGGGCGACCGCAACGGTGGAACGGCCGGCGCGTCCGGGGCGATCGGGGCCGGTGGTGTCGCAGGAGCCACCGCACGCCGTGCTGTCCGGGCGCCGCGGCGGAGCCGGCCCCCGCCCGTCATGCGGTAACAAGCAACCGGCAACCGGAACGCCACCGCCGACCACGACCGCGCCCGCAGATCCACTCCGCCCGGCCGCCCGAACCCCGCCCCGCCCCGGCCGGCCGGCCGATCCGCACCCCACTCAACCGCCCCGCCTTCAGGCCGCGGTGCGCTCCGCCTCCGGGCGGCGCAGCAGACTCGCCTGCTGCACGGCCGGAGGGCGGTACGCCATGTCGAGCGCGCCGACGTCGGTGCCCGGGGGGACGATCGCGTCGAGCCGGTCGAGGACGTCGTCGCCGAGCCGGAGGTCCGCGCCGGCGAGCAGGTCGTCGAGTTGCTCCATGGTGCGCGGGCCGATGATGGCGGAGGTCACGCCGGGGTGGGTGATGGCGAACGCCATGGCCAGGTGCGTCATCTTCAAGCCGGCCTGTTCGGCGACGGCGATGATCTGTTCGACGGCGTCGAGCCGGCGCTCGTCGCTGAGGTGCTTGAAGTAGGCCGCGCGGCGCAGGTCGGTCTGCTGCCCCTTGCGGATGCGTCCGGTGAGCATGCCCTGTGCCAGCGGGCTCCAGACCAGCGTGCCCATCCCGTAGCGCTGGGCGACGGGCAGGACCTCGTTCTCGATGCCGCGGTTGAGGATGGAGTAGGTCGGCTGTTCGGTCCGGAACCGCTCCAGACCGCGGCGCTCGGAGACCCACTGCGCCTCGACGATGTCGGAGGCGGGCATCGTGGACGATCCGATGGCGCGCACCTTGCCGCTGCGGATCAGGTCCGAGAGCGCCGAGAGCGTCTCCTCGATGTCGGTGGCGGGGTCCGGCCGGTGGATCTGGTAGAGGTCGATGTGGTCGGTGCCCAGGCGGCGCAGCGAGTTGTCGACCGCGGTCATGATCCAGCGCCGCGAGTTGCCCTGCTGGTTGGGGTCGTCCCCCATGGGGCGGTTCAGCTTGGTCGCGAGGACGACGCTGTCGCGGCGGCCCTTGAGCGCCTTGCCCACGATCTCCTCGGACTCGCCGCGGGAGTACATGTCGGCGGTGTCGACGAAGTTGATCCCCGCGTCCAGGGCCTTGTGGATGATGCGGATCGAGTCGTCGTGGTCGGGGTTGCCGATGGTCCCGAACATCATGGCCCCGAGCGCGTAGGGGCTGACCTTGATGCCGGTCCGGCCGAGGGTACGGTAGCGCACTGGTGATCTCCTCACGGCATCACGACGGGTGCCGTACGATTAACAAGTGGGACAACGTCCCGTTTCAACTTCACGATATGGGACAGTGTCCCACTTAGCAAGGAGGGGCATGCCGCCTCGCGTTGACGCGCAGCGGAACCTGGACGCGATCCTCGCCGCCGCGAAGGAGGAGTTCGCCGCCCGGGGCGTCGATGTCAACGTGCGCGCGATCGCCGCGCGGGCCGGCGTGGGCACGGCGACCCTGTACCGGAACTTCCCGCTGCGGTCGGACCTGATCGCGGCGGTGTTCCGCCGCGAGATCGACGCCTGCGCCGCCGCGGCACCCCAACTCGCGGCGGCGCACGAACCCGACGAGGCGCTGGACCGGTGGCTCCGGCGCTACACGGAGTTCGTGGCCACCAAGCACGGGCTCGCCGCCGCCCTCCACTCCGGCGACCCCGCCTTCAGCGCGCTGCCGGCGTACTTCCACGAACACCTCGGGCCGGCCCTCCGGACGCTGCTGCGCGACGCGGAAGCGGCGGGCGCCGTACGCGGGGACGTCGACCCCCTCGACCTGCTCGGCGCCGTCGCCAACCTCTGCATCCCGCCGCCCGGGTCGGACGACCACTCCCGCGCCGGCCGGATGGTCGCCCTGCTGATCGACGGTTTGCGCTACGGCGCGAAGGGCCAGGTCGGGTCTTGCCGGACCCCGGCGGTCAGGACGGCTGGACCTGATCGAACAGGGCGAGGGCTTCGGCGGGGTCCGGACTCACCAGGCGTTCCAGACCGGCCGTCGTGATCTTCGCCCACCGGCCGGCCCGGGCCCACATCCGCTCCTCGAAGGCGCGAACGGCCTCGTCCAGATCCGCCGGGCCGGCGGCGACGGTCTCGGCGAGTTCGGCGCCCTCCAGCATCGCGAGGTTCGCGCCCGCCCCCAGCGGGGGCATCAGATGGGCGGCGTCGCCCAGGAGCGTCACCCCGGGGACGTGGGCCCAGGTGCGGGACACCGGCAGGGTGTGAACGGGCCGGTGGACGAAAGCGGTGCCCTGGCGCAGGAGGTCGAGTACGGGAGCGGCCCAGCCGTCGAACAGGGCCAGCAGGCTCGACCGCACGGCCCCGGCGTCGGCCGGGTCCAGGTCCGCGAGCCAGTCCAGCGGCGCGCGGAATTTGGCGTACACCTTCACGTGGCCGCCGCTGTTGCGCTGGGCGACGAGGCTTCGGTTCACCCCGTACACCGCCACGGAACCGTCGCCGACCAGCCGGGCGAGGTCGCGGTGGCGGGTGTAGACGTCGCCGAGGGAGGTCTCGACCGCGGTGACGCCGGTGTAGTGCGGCGTCACCGCGGAGACCGCCGGGCGGACCCGGGACCAGGCGCCGTCCGCGCCGACCACGAGGTCGAACGCCTCCTGCCGCCCGTCCGCGAACCGCACCAGCACGCCGTCCCGAGTCCCCGGCACCACCTGCGTCACGCCGCGGCCCCACTGGACGTAGAGAGGGCCGAGCAGCAGGTCACGGAGTTGCCCGCGGTCGATCTCGGGGTTGGCCCGCTCGTCCGGTCCGGGTCGCCAGTCGCGCAGGACGGTCCCGTCGGTGTCCAGGATGCGCATGGCCTGCCCCTCGGAACGGGACAGCGCCCCGAACTCCGCCAGCAGCCCCGCCTTGTCCAGCGCGAGTTGCCCCAGTCCTTCGTGCAGGTCCAGCGTGCCGCCCGGGGGGCGGACGTCGCGGGCGGGATCGCGTTCGAGGACGGTGACGGGGTGGCCGTGGCGGTGCAGGACACGGGCGAAGGTGAGGCCGCCAGGGCCACCGCCGACCACGGCGATACGATGTCTCATGTCGATACACTGTATTTGCCCCTGGCGATGCATCGCAACAGAACGGTGTGACCATGACTGTGTGGGACCGGCCCGAGCCGCCGACTGGCCCCGTGCCGCTCGACCGTGAGCGGATCGTCGCCGCCGCCGTCGCGCTGGCCGACGACGGCGGGCTGGAGGCGGTGTCGTTGCGCAAGGTCGCCGCCCGGCTGAACGCCGGCCCGATGCGGCTGTACGGATACATCGCCACCAAGCAGGAGCTGTTCGACCTCATGGTGGACGACGCCCAGGCCGAGATCCTCCCCGCGGAACGGCCCGCCGACTGGCGGGAGGCGCTGCGCGTCCTGGCTCTCCGCACCAGGCAGGCCGTCCTCCGTCACGAATGGCTGGCCGACCTGCTCGGCGGCCGTCCCGCCCTGGGCCCGAACGGCCTCGCCGTGACCGAGGCCAGGCTGGCCGCGCTCGACGGCCTCGCCGGCATCGACACCGTCATGCGCGCCGTGGAGACGGTCAGCGCCTACACCACCGGCGCGATCAGGCGCGAGATCGCGAACCTGCGAGCCGAGCGCGCCACGGGCCTGTCCAAGCGCGACTGGCAGCGCGCCTCCGGCCCGCATGTGACAAGGATGTTGGCCACGGGCCGCTTCCCCGCGCTGTCCAAGGCCGTGCACGACGGCGCGGACGTGGACGCCGAGGCTTCCTTCACGACCGGCCTGGACTGGGTCCTCGACGCCGTGGCCGCCAAGCTCACCCGGCCGCCGGCGTGACCCGCGCACCCGCCGAAGGCGAGGCGGGCCCGACCGCGCGGATCGCCCGCACCGCAGACGTCACCGGCCGCACGCCACTCCCCCGAACCGGCCCCACCCGCCTGTGCGAAACGAACGGCACCGGCGAAGCCTCCGTGGCCCCGGGGTCCGAGGGCGGCGGGCGGGGTTTCAGTCGGCGCCCATGACCAGTCCTTCGATGGTGTGCTTCTGCACGATCGGGGTGAGCCGGTCGACGACGGCGCAGTGCAGATGGTCGCGGACGCCGGCGGGAAGCGCGTCCCGGTAGCCGGGGGTGACGGCCATGTCGTGGTGTCCGGCGTTGCCCGCGCCCGGGGCGTCGACGCCGAGCACCAGGACCGGCCGCGCGTCGCTCGACCGGTTGGCGGTACCGCGATGGACGGTCAGCGCCGAGCGGACGGAGATGTCGCCGCGCCGCGGGAGCTTGCGCCGGGCGGCGGCGGCGTACCGCGGGTACGTCTCGCGGGACGGGAACATCGCGTGCTCGAAGTCGTCGCCGCGTTCCCACTGCGTTCCGGGGGCGATCTCGAACGGGCCCATGTCCTCACGGGTGTCCACCGCGGTGAGGTTGAACGCCAGCGAGGTGTAAACGTGGTCGCGCCAGGTGGCTGGCGGGGAGGGGAAGTCACGGTGCCAGGGCTGGTCGACGGCTCCGGCGAAGGGGATGTCGAACCCGAGTTCCACGATCTCGTACTCCGGCCCGAGGACCGCCTCGCAGACGGACCGCACCCACGGGTGCCCGGCCAGCTCGGCGAAGCCCCGCAGCTGCTCCGGGTGGATCTCCACGTAGTAGCGGTGCGGGCCGCGGCCGACGGCCCCGCCCGGTCGGGCCGCCGCCGCCTCGAACGCCGCCTCGACGTCCTCCCGCATCCGGTCCGCCCAGGCGGTGGTGAAGGCACCCCGGCAGGCGGTGATGCCCGCCTCCCGCAACTCGGCCAGGGCGGCGGCAAGTTCCGGCAAGGCGTTCGAGGGGCGGTCCTGGATCGGCATCTGCGGCTCCTGGAGCGAACGTACGGGCTCTGCGCGCTACCACCTTGCAACGTTGTAAGGCGTCTGACAACGGCAGTCCCCGCGCGGAAGGAAGCGGCGACACCGCCTCGGCCGCCGCGCCCGGTTCCGCACCGCCCGGCGGTGGGCGGGGTGTTCGGTGCCGCCCCGGCCGCGGCGACCGCTACCCGTCGTGGCCCCTGGTGAGGCCCGAAAGGCCCGAGACGCTCAGGACCGGGTCCAGGAGGGGATTGCTGATGAGTTCGATGCGCTCGGCGTGCGGGAACAGCACGCTGAGGCCGGCGCTGTCGAGGTACTCCACGCCGGTGAGATCGAGCACGAGGAGGCCGGGGGTGTCCGCGAGCGCCGCGGCCAGCTCCTTGGTGTTGCTCATGTCGATCTCGCCGACCGCGGTCAGCAGCGCGGTGCCGTCGGGCCGTCGCCCGGACGTGAGGGTCAAGGGCGTGGTCATCAGGCGATCCTCGTGTGCATGTCGACGGTGGTACCGGACGGGCCGGGGGTGACGGTGACCTGCTGCATCAGTGCGCGCATCAGGCCCATCCCACGACCGCGGTGCGTGTTGAGCTCGGGCTGCGGCGGTTTCCAGCGCCCGGTGTCGGCGATGGTCAGCCGCAGGTTGTCGACGTACGCCTCAGCCCGGAAGTAGATGGTGTCGCCGGGGGCGTCGCGGTGGCCGTGCTCGATGGCGTTGGCACACGCCTCGCCAGCGGCGACCAGCACGTTCTGCACGGTGTTGGGCGGCAGGTCGCACTGGTCGAGCCAGCCGCGCAGCGTCTTGCGGACCGGGGCGAGCTGGGACGACTCCGCGGGGAAGGACATCTCCAGCGGGGCCGGGTGGCGGTAGAGCAGCAGGGCGACGTCGTCGTCGTAGCCGTCGGCGGGGGCCAGCCGCGACATGACGTCGGTCGCCAGGTCGTCGACCGCGGTGTCCCGGCCGTCCTGGAGGGCTTCGCTCGCCTGGTCGATGCCGGCGGTGAGCGGACGGCGGCGCCGCTCGACGAGCCCGTCGGTGTACAGCAGCAGCGTGGAGCGGGCCGGAATGGTGCAGGCGCCCTCGGGGCGCGGGTTGCCGGGGCGGACGGCCAGCGGCAGGGAGCGGCCGTCCTCCAGCAGCCGGGTGGTGCCGTCGGGCTGGACCAGGATGCCGGGCGGATGACCGGCGCTGGAGTACGTCAACTGCCCGGTGTCCGCGTTCAGGACGCCGCAGAAGACGGTGGTGCAGATCGCGCCGGGCACGCCGGCGGCGAACTGGTCCAGGGCCATCAGCGTCTGCGCGGGGCTGGCCTGCTGGAGCAGCAACGCACGGCAGGCGCTGCGCAGTTGACCCATGACGCTGGCGGCTTCCAGGCCCCGGCCGACGCAGTCGCCCACGACGATGCCGATACGGCCGTCGGGCAGCGTGACGGTGTCGTACCAGTCGCCGCCGACCTCCAGGGGCTGGGTGGCGGGCTCGTAGCGGACGGCGAACCCGTCGGGCAGCTGGGAGGGGCCGAGGATGGCGCGCTGGAGGGCGATGGCGGTCTCGCGCTGCTGGTCGATCTGGTGTGCGCGGTTCAGCCCCTGGGCGAGGTGGCCGGCCAGCAGGGACAGCAGCAGCTGGTCCTCACCGGTGAAGGGCCGGTTCTCGCCCAGGTCGATCCACAGGGCGAGCGGGCCGTCGGGGTACTCCAGCAGGATGCCGGCCCCGGTGTGGTCGGCGACCGGGGTGAGAACGGGCCCCCGGCGCAGTTGGTCGACCGTCTCCCGGCGTCCGGCGGGCAGGGTCGGCCAGCTCAGGGCGGCGTCGGTGGAGGTCAGCACGGGTTCGTCGCCGTGGTCGAAGACCGCTGCCACCACCGACCGGGCACGCCAGATCTTCCGCAGTTCGCCCAACGCGCCGGCCAGGGCCTCCGGCAGGCTGGTGGCGCGGGACAGGCAGGTGCTCAGGGCGGCCAGGGCGCTTTCGCGCTGGATGGCGAAGTGCTCGGCGGTGACGTCGCGGAAGGTGCCGACGGTCACCCGGCGCCCGGTGTCGGGCTCGTCGACCTGGTTGAAGGTGGCCGTCACCCACAGCCGGTGTCCGTCGCGACGGGTGATCGGGATGGTGTAGGAGCCCTTGGTGCGGCCGAGCAGCAGGGCGAATGCCTCGCCGACCTGCTGATGCGCCGCGGAGTCGGTGGCGGCGTCCGGCCACCAGGGGTGGATCGGCCGGTAGGGCAGACCCTCGGGGCCGTATCCGATGATGTCGGTGAACGCCGCGTTGATCTCGATGACGGCGCCCTCCTCGTCGCAGACGAAGAACGCCTCCTGCAACGAGTCGACCAGTGCGGTGCGCCAGCGGGCGTGGTGGTTGCGCAGCCGCGCCAGCTCGATGTTCGCCCGCACCCGGGCGAGGAGTTCGGCGGCCGCGAACGGCTTGACGAGGTAGTCGTCCGCGCCGGCCTGGAGGCCCTCGATGGACGCCTCCTGCCCGGCCCGGGCGGACAGCAGCAGCACGGGGAGCGAGGCGGTGCGCTGGTCGCCGCGCAGCGCCGCGACCAGGGCGAGACCGTCCAGGTGGGGCATCATGACGTCGCTGACCACCAGGTCGAACGCCTTGGCCCGTACCGCCTCCAGGGCCTGCCGGCCGTCATCGACCGTGCTGACCCGGTAGCCGGCGCCGCGCAGCAGGCGGGAGAGGTACTCGCGCATGTCGGCGTTGTCGTCGGCGACCAGCACCTCCGCCCGGAGCGACGAGCCGGAGGCCGGTGCGTCGGCGCAGCCGTCCGCGGCGCTCTTGACCCCGGCGGGCGCGGTGGCGATCTCCTCGCCGGGCAGCCAGCGCAGGGCTTCCTGCACGAAGGGGTCGGTCACGGCGGGGGCCGCGCCGCCGTCCGCCCGGGGCAGCAGGACACCGGCGGGCAGGTGCGCGGAGCCGAACGGCAGCCGGATGGTGAACCGGGTGCCCCGGCCCTCGGTCGACGCGGCGTCGATCTCGCCGCCGTGCAGCCCCACCAGTTCCTTCACCAGGGCCAGGCCGATGCCGCTGCCCTCGTTGGAGCGCGAGCGCGCGTTCTCGATGCGGTGGAATCGTTCGAACAGCCTGGGCATCTCGTCCGCCGCGACCCCGATGCCGGTGTCCGTGACGGTCACCACCGCCGCGCCGTCCCCGGCGCGCACGGCGACGCGGATCGAGCCGTCGAAGGTGAACTTCAGCGCGTTGCTGAGCAGGTTGAGGACGACCTTCTCCCACATGCTGCGGTCGATGAAGACCGGCTCGGGCAGCGGGGAGCAGTCGACCTGGAACTCCAGGCCGGCCCGGTCGACGGCGGAGCGGAAGACGCTGGCGAGTTCGGCGGTGACCGTGGCCAGGTCGACCGGCTCGTAGCTCGCCTGCATCCGGCCGGCCTCGATGCGGGAGAAGTCCAGCAGGGTGTTGACCAGCTTGCCCAGCCGCAGCCCGTTGCGGTGGATGACCTCCAACTCCTCCCGTACGCCCGGGTCAGCGCCGGTGAGGCGGTCCCGCAGCTCCTCCACCGGTCCCATGATCAGCGCCAGGGGGGTGCGGAACTCGTGGCTGATGTTGGAGAAGAACGTCGTCTTCGCGCGGTCCAGTTCGGTGAGTTCCTCCGCGCGCCGCTGCTGCGCCTGGTAACTGCGGGCGCTGGCCACTCCGGTGGCGACGTGCCCGGCGATCAGTTCGACGAAGCCGCGGTATGCGTCGTCCAGGGTCCGGTACCGGTTCAGGCCGACCACCATGAATCCGTACGGGGCGCCGCCCTGCTGCCGCAGCGGCACCACCAGCGCCTCACGGGGTGCCTCGGCCCACTCCCCCGTCGGCAGATCCGTGAACGCGGCGCCGTCCAGCGCCACCAGCGCGGGCTCGCCGCGGGCCGGGGCAGCCGCCGGCCACACCGCCTCGGAGCCCTGCGGCAGGGTCCGCGCCGCGGCGAGGTGGCCGGCCCGGATTCCGGTGGCCGCGGCCAGCTGGGCGCTGCCGTCTTCCTGGAAGAGGTAGGTCAGCGTGAACGGAAGGTCGGCCGGGTTGCGGCTCAGCTGGCGGCGGGCGAAGTCGAGCATCTCCTGCTCGGTACGCACCACGCTGGGGTCGGAGCCGAGGTCGCGCAGCGTGGCCATCCGCCGCTCGCCGATGACCCGTTCGGTCTCCTCGCTGACCACGCACAGCATGCCGACCACCTGGGCGGTGTCGTCGCGCAACGGGCTGTAGGAGAACGTGTGGTAGCTCTCCTCCTGGTACCCGGAGCGCTCCACGAACAGCAGCAGCGCCTGGTCCCAGGTGGACTCGCCGGTGGTGAGCACGGTGTCGATGCGCGGGCCGATGTCGTTCCAGATCTCCGCCCACACCTCGCTCGCCGGGCGTCCCAGCGCCCACGGGTACTTGCGGCCCAGCGTGTCGCGCCGGTAGGCGGCGTTGCAGAAGAAGGTGAGGTCCGGCCCCCAGGCCATCCACATCGGGAACTTCGACGACAGCAGGATGCTCACGGCCGTCTTCAGGCTCTGCGGCCAGCTGTCCGGATCACCGAGCGGGGTGGTCGCCGCCCAGTCCACCAGGGCCAGGTCCCGGCCTATCGTCGGGTCGGCGGTGAACACGCCGGCCCCGACCTGCCCCGCCACCTGCGGCCCGGCGTCCTCCGAACGCGTCACTGCCCACCCCTTCGTTCACGACAGCCACTGCCCGAGCGCCGCCCGTCGGCATCCATTGTGCGGCCCCCTGCGCGTCAAGATATCCACGGCCTGTGAGACGGCGCACGGCGGCCGGGTAACCCGGACAACTCGTTGACGTGATCCGTAGAATAGGACAGCCGCACCCCGGACTGCCGGGCGCGGCCACCGAGAAGGGGCGGAAAGGCGCATGACGGGGGTCGAGGACGCCTTCCTCCACGACGTCGAGGCCGCCACGGCCGCCGCGACGGACGAACGGCGACGGCTCGCCGCGGTGAGCCGCTACGACATCCTGGACACCCCGTCCGACGGGACCTTCGACAAGATCGCCTCCCTCGCGGCCCGCATCTTCGACGCCCCCATGGCCACCGTGGCGATCGTGGACAGCGACCGGGTGTGGTTCAAGGCCGCGCACGGGCTCCGGGACGTGGCGGAGATCGCCCGCGACCCGGACCTGTCGGCTCCCGTCATCCCGCACCAGGGGCCGTACGTCGTCACCGACGCCCTCGACGACCCGCGCACCGCCGGCAGTTCCCTCGTCCGCGGTGAGCTGGGAGTGCGGTTCTACGCCGCCGCGCCGATCACCACGGCCGACGGGCACCGCCTGGGCAGCGTGAACGTGCTCGACACCCGCCCCCGCCGGCCCACCGAGGACCAGCTCGCGGGCCTGCAGGAACTGGCCGCGCTCGTCATGGACCAACTCGAACTGCGCTTGGCCGCCCAGCACACGGTCGCGGCCGAACGCGAGCGGCGCGCCGACGCCGAACGCCTGGCCCGCACGCTCCAGCGGACCCTGCTGCCCCCGGCGCTGCCCACCGTGCCCGGACTCCGGGCGGCCGCCGCTTACCACACCGCGTCCGTCGACGAGGTCGGCGGCGACTTCTACGACCTGTTCCCGCTCGACGACGGCCGGTGGGCGTTCTTCCTCGGCGACGTGTGCGGCAAGGGCGCCGCCGCCGCCGCCCTGACCTCGCTGACCCGCTACACGCTGCGTGCCGCCGCCATCTACGACCCCGACCCCTGCACCGCCCTGGCCAACCTCGACACGGTCCTCAAGGGCGAGTACCAGGGGGACACCCCCCGGTTCTGCACCGCCGTGTTCGGCGTGCTCGACGCCGAGCCCGACGGGTCCTTCACCGTGACGCTGGCCGGCGGCGGCCATCCGCCGACCCTGGCGGTGCGCGCGGACGGCACCGTCGAACCGGTCTCCACCGCCGGCGGCCAACTCATCGGGCTGCTGCCCGACCCCCATTTCGTGCAGACCACCACGCGCCTGGCCCCCGGCGACGCCCTGCTGCTGTACACCGACGGGCTCATCGAGGCCCGCACCGCGGACGGCAGCATGCTCGGCGAGGAGGGTCTGACCCGCCACCTGGCCACCCGTGCGGCCCGAGGCGCCGAGGACCTGCTTGCTACGGTGCACGGACTCTTCACCGATCTGGGAACCGGGGTGAGCGACGACACCGCGCTGCTCGCCCTGTCCGTCCCGCCCTGCTCCATTCCCCAGTCCGCCCAGGAGAACAGGTGACCGACCGCACTCTGACCGCCACCCGGCACACCCATTCCCAGGGCGCCCTCGTGCTGGCCGTGGCCGGCGAACTCGACCACCACACCGCACCGGAGTTCACCCGGGTCGTCCAGGAAACGCCCTTCGGCCCCGACGCCCCCGTGCTGATCGACGCCTCGGGGCTGACCTACTGCGACTCCACGGGCATCACCGTGTTCGTCAGCGCCTACCAGCGCGCGCAGAAGACCGGCACCCGCCTGTTCGTCGTCGGGCTGAACGCCGACCTGACACGGGTCTTCGGCATCGTGGGCCTCGACCAGCTCTTCACCTTCCAGCCCACCGTCGACGACGCGATCAACGCCCTGCGGGCCTAGGGTCTGCCCGGCGGATCGGGAAGCGGCGCGCGGCGCGGGGGTCGGTGACCACGCGCCGGGCAGCCGCGCCCGGTGCGAGCCCCCGGCGGGCACCGCTTCCGCCGTCGCCCGCTCGGCGGCGGCGGCGGTCGTTCACGTGCCGGAGCCGTCAACGCGCACAGGCCGTTGCGACAGCGCAAGGGTGAGTGCCGCGCCGCGGTGACGCACCCGCGCCCCGACCGCGCCGCCCGGCGGACACCGGACGGCGCGGCGGGGTTCGGGGTTGGCGGGATCAGACGGCGGGGCAGGTCGCCGGGCCGGTGGGCAGCGCGGCGGTGGACGTGCTGAGGGTGAGGTGAACGCCGGTCAGCAAGGTGACGTGCAGGGCGTTGACGGTGATGCCCCGCCCCCCGGAGAGCGTGACGTGCTCGTTGAGTACGACCGAGCCGACCAGCGGCAGCGCGATCGTGGTGTTCGGCGCCGGGTGAACGGGCAGCGTGACGCCGGCGATCCGCAGCCCGGTGAAGGTCGCGTCCCCCGCGAGGGTGACGCCGC
This sequence comes from Streptantibioticus silvisoli, assembly GCF_027947535.2. Lineage (GTDB taxonomy): Bacteria > Actinomycetota > Actinomycetes > Streptomycetales > Streptomycetaceae > Streptantibioticus_C > Streptantibioticus_C silvisoli. The sequence continues at coordinate 59,747 of NZ_JAAGKO020000029.1, read as the reverse complement.
CGGGCCCGTTCGCGGTGACCGCGACGGCTGCCGACGCCTGCGTGGTGAGCGCGTCGGCGGTGATCAGGCCGCCCAGCAGGCTCACGTTCGCGATCGAGGCGTGCGCCGCCGCCGTCCTCGTGCCGTCCGCCGCGACCGTGCCGGAGGCGTCACTGCTCAGCGCGCCGAGCGACCCGAGGACGCCGAGCGAGGCCGTCAGCAGGGAGTGCGAGTCCGTGCCCGGCGCGATCACGCACGAGTGCGACGACGGCACGAGCGGTCCGACACCGGCGAGCGGGGAGACGACGTCGGCGGCGTTCGCGCGGGCGTCGAAGAGCGGAGCGGTGAACGTCACCGCCGCGCACCCGGGTGCGTCCAGGCCCACCCGGTCGGTGATGTTCGCACCGCACACCTGGTAGGACCCGGGGGTCAGCGACGTGACGTGCGCGGTGACCACGCAGGATGCCTGCCCGGCGGCGAGATCACCGCTGACGGCCAGTGCGCCGCCGGGACCCGCGGTGAGGGTGCCGCCGCCGCAGTCCGTGGTCGAGCCGTCGGCGAGGCTCAACCCGGCGGGCAGCTGTGCGGTGAACGACCAGCCGTCCTTCGCGGCCAGTTCATCGGTGTTCGTCACGGTGAACGTGAGGGTCGCCGGTGCGCCCACCGGCACGCTCGACGGGCTCAGGCCCACGTCGAGCTGCGGTGTGGCGTCCAGCAGCCGCACGTTGTCGAACGCGCCGTCGTTGCCGTCGCCGCTCGCCTGGTCGTTGACGAGCCGGATGCCGGCGGACGAGCCGTCGAACAACACCGAGCCGTTGCTGCTGTACGTGCCCACCCCGATGCCGCCCACGGTGGACTGCGGGTGGGCGCAGGCGTCGATGGGCGCGGTCGAGGTGGGCAGCGCGCGGTCGCCGTCGAGCAGGAAGAACGACAGGAGCGGGTGCGCGGCGAAACAGTTCTCGGCGGCGACGTCCACGGAGAACGTCAGGAAGCGTCCGGTGTCGGTCAGCGGAATCGGCCCGACCGTCTGGAGCTGGACCTTGCCGGCCCCGGGGTCGCCCTGGGTGTACGCGGTGACGGCGTGGTTGGTGGCGGGATCGCTCCCCGCCCAGGTACCCAGCGCGCCGGCGAGCTTCTTCACCTCCGCCCACGCGGTCGGCCCGCAGCCGCTGCCGGGCGGGTCGGTGGCGGTCGTACCGCCCGACACCAGGTAGCCGTTGCACCCGCTGAGCCACGCCGGGTCGGCGGTGTAGGTCTCGGCGACCGGCGGCGCACCGGTGTAGCCGGTGAGCGTCGAGGGCGCCGCGCCCTGGCCGTGCTCGAAGTCCTCGGTGAACACCGGGACCGGCGGTGCCGGATTCCCGGGGTGGCCGGGGGCGTTGGCCGGTGTGGTGGCCGAAGTCGCGGCGGCGGGAGCGCCGGTGGCGGGAACTCCGGTGGCGGGGACTCCGGTGGCGGGGACTCCGGTGGCGGCGATCGCGGGGCCGGCCGCGGCCAGGGGCGCGGCGGCGAGGGCGGCGGCCAGGGCGACCGCGGTGGTGAGGCGGCGCGGGGTTCTGCGGCGTATGCGGTGCGGTATACGGCGTCCGGGCTGATGCACGGTGTGCCTCCACGGGTCGACGACGCGGCGCACTCCCCCGGCCCGGCGGACCGGCGTGACGGGCGCCCGCTCCAGGACTCTCCGTCCGGGGCCGTCCGCACGCCGTCGCCGGGCGGCTCACGGAGGCGGGGCACCGGCGCGCGTTGCGGCCCCACGCCCCCGCGCACGCAGCGCCAAGCCGGGGCGTGCGGGGTCGGCCGCGGCTTCGGGGGTGATGCCGTGCGGCGCTGCTGGAGGGCGAAGAGGGCGAAACCGATCACCGAGGCGGCCATGGACAGCCACGTCCACAGCGGCCGGCCCTCCTGCTGTCCCCGGTCGAGCGGCAGCACCAGCAGGGCACAGGACGCCACGACCAGGGCGGCGCCGGTCACGTCGACCCGTACCGTTCGGTCGCTCTCCTTCTGGGGCACGAACTTCGCGGCGACGGTCAGTGCCGCGATTCCGATGGGCAGGTTGATCAGGAACACCGACCGCCAGTCCAGGTCGAGGAAGGGCGCGGACGTATTCGACATCGCTGGTGTCGGCGTGCTGTTCGCGGTGCCGACAGGAGCCGGTCGGCATGCGACGGGTGCAACGGGTCCGGGTTCCGCTCCCGTTCCGGGCGGTATGGCCGACGGTGAGGGTACGCGCCGAGCGGGGTCAGGGGGCGCTCCGACCGCCCGCCCGTCGTCCATCCGTGCATCCGTCCATCCGTCCATCCGTCCATCCGTCAACATCGGCGTTCGGATCTAATCCGAACAGGTGGCAATCGCCGCTCGTCAGGGTGAATCCCGGCCATAATCGCCCGCTGAGCAGGGACGATGAGTGCGCAGGGGAACCGTCGCCGACGCCGATGACCGGGGTCGGGGAGAGCAGAGTCCTACCGGAAGAGGAGCGGTCCTGCGGGCCGTTCGCGTTCCGCCGGGCTCACCGAGGGGAGGTACCGCCATGTTCCGTGGTTGGACGAGGGCCGCGCTCGCGGTCTGTGCCGTCGTGGCGCTCGGCGCGGCCGACAGCAGTGCTCACGCCGCACCCGCCGACGCGGCCCCGGTACATACCGCGCTACGTGCCGACGCGCACGGAACGGGCGGTGCGGACCGCGACTTCAGCGCGACGACCGTCACCGGTGCGACCCACACCGCCTTGCGTCTTGTGCTGGACGGCGGCCGCCCGCTGTCCGCGGCCGTCCGCGCGCGGATCGCGTCCCTTCTCGGCGTTCCCGCCACCACGGCGGGCCCGATGACCCAACGGCAGCCGTCCGCTGCGGCGCGGGGGCCGGCCGTTCTGCGGTGCGACAAGAACCCCAGCTGGAGTGATGCGCGCGGCACGCTCCACGCCCGCTTCAACTGCCATGCTCACACCGTGAATTGGGGCTACCTCATCTCCGCCCGGGTACGGGCCGTCATCACCGGGCCGGTCACCGAGGCGGGCGTTTCCTGGTGGCGCGACGGGAAGCGGCAGCCGAAGAACGCCGGTCACGTCGTCGGGGCCGGCTACCTCTTCCACGGCACGCTCAAGCCGGTCAACCACGACCAGCATGTGCAGTTCCAGGACTACCTGACCTTCCGCATCGAGATCGGCGGACGCACCGGCACCGGCTCCCTGGCATGGGCCGCCAACACCCGGACGAAGAAGTGAGCGGGCCGGCCGGGAAGCGGGACGCCCACTCCGTCCAGCACTGGGCCGAGACCGTGCTGCGCCAACTGCGCGCCCCGACCGGTGCGACGATCCACGTCAGCCCGGCGAGCGACGATCCGGCGGATCGCCCCTTGCCGGCGCCCGGCGCGGACGCCTACACCTCGGAACTGCGCCTGCCGGAGGAGACCGAAGACCGGATACCGGTACCGGACCGGGCGGATCGGGGCGAGTTCCTGGTCCGCCTCGACCTCGCGGACGCGTCCTCGACCACCGTCTTCCTCCCCGCCGATCTGGCGGACGCGGACGCGGTGGCCCAGCTCGCCGGCCAGTTGCAGGACAGCGTGCTGGAGAGCACCGGCGGCGCTCCGGAACCGCCCTGCCCGGTCACCGGTCACGGCCACCCCGCGGTGGCCGACGTGGTGGACGGCACGGCTTGCTGGACCTGCCCGGCCGGCGGCCCGACCCGGCCGGTACTGCGCGGCGCCGGGTAACGGTCCGGCCCGGGATCGGCGTTCGTCGCCGGCGCGGGTGAGCACTCACCGCCTCGGCATCGTCGAAGGGCTCACCAGACGATCCCGCACGAGTGAACCACCTGCCCCGATCCGCTCTGGACGGGCTCGTCCGCACGCGACGCCCGGCTCACCGCTCGTCGGCCGCGGCCGTACGCGTGGGCAAGCCCGTCGCGTCGGCATGGCAGCACCTGCCGCAGGCGCTGAGCCCAGCACTCAACGGCCCAACAACTCGGGTGCGGGGTCGTATGCGGCGCCCGGCTCACCTCTCGCCGACCGCGGCCGTACACGCGGGCAAGCCCGTCGCCTCGGCATAGCAGCACCTGCCGCAGGCGCTGAGCCCAGCACTCAACGGCCCAACAACTCGGAACCGAGCCTCCTTGGCCGACGGCATCCCGGAGGGCGGGGGTCCGGGTGCGCCGGGTCGCCCGGGCGGGGATGTTGACGGTGGCCCGATCGGCAGTCGGCGGTGGCCCGGACCGCCGCGCCTCGGCAGGGTCGTGACCACCACCCCGTCAGGCCGGCCTCCCCGCCATCTCGCAACCTCGCGTTGCGTCCACGCGCCGTACGCACGCGATGCGCCCGGCGGTGCTGCCGCGGCTTCCGCTTCCCCACCGTGCCATCCGCCTGCCGCGCCCACGTTCCCCCGGCACACGCCGCCGTGACTTCCGCTTCCCCACCGTGGCATCCGTCTGCCGTGCCCACGTTCCCCCGGCACACGAGGCCGCGGCTTCCGCTTCCCCACCGTGCCATCCGCCTGCCGCGCCCACGGCGCCCAAGCACACGCCGCCGTGACGTCCGCTTCCTCGCCACCGCACCCATCTGCCACGCCCACGCCACACCCCCGCCCCGGCCCCGGCCCCGCCCACCGCGACAACGGCCTACGCCCCTCTCGACAGACCCCTGACACCCGCGGAGGCGCGGCGTGCCGGACGCGGCGCGTGCGTGGGCAACCGAGAGGGAACCTAAAACCACCGCACCGGTGTTTTTGATGTTAGGCTGCGATCCGCGCTTCTGAATCGGAGGTCAACGTTCGATGACCACACCACAACTCCCTTTCCCCAGGCCGAACACGCTCGATCTCGCGCCGCTCTACGCCGTCCTGCGCCAGGAATCGCCTCTGGTCCAGGTCCGTACTCCGACCGGCGATCTGCTGTGGCTGGCGACCCGGTACGACGACGCGCGGGCGCTGTTCGGCGATCCGCGGTTGGGCAGGTCGCATCCGGAGCCGGAGAACGCCGCCATGCTGTCCGGCGCCGCCGTCCTGAGCGGGCCGATCGGCGAATACGACAAGGAGCGGGAGAACAGCCAGCGCCTGCGCAAACTGCTCGCCCCTGCCTTTTCCGCCAAGCGGATGCGGGCCCTCGGCGACCATGTGAACGAACTCGTCGAGGGCTGCCTCGATGCCATGCAGGCCGCCCACGACCGCTCCCCCGACGAACCGGTCGATCTGCATGCGCATCTGGCGTTCCCGCTGCCCGTGCTCGTGATCTGCGAGTTGCTCGGCGTTCCCTATGCCGATCGGGACTTCTTCCGCGATCTGTCCGAGCGCATCGGCAGGCTGGACGACGTGGACGATTCGCGCGCCGCGATGTCCGAATTCACCGCGTACACAGGTGAGTTGGCCGCTGCGAAACGAGCCGAGCCCGGCGCCGACGTCATCTCCGACCTCGTCCAGGCCCAGCAGGCGTATCCCGGATTCACCGACGCCGATCTCGGCAAGCTCGCCGCGGGGCTGTTGTTCGCCGGGCACGAGACCACCGGCGGACGTATCGATCTCGGCGTCCTGATGCTGCTGTCCGACCTTCGCCGGCGCGACGCCTTCACCGCGGACCCCGATGGCCTGGTGAACGACACGGTCGAAGAGATCCTGCGCATGTCCTCTCCCGGTGGTCTGGGCATTCCGCGCTACGCCCGGGAGGACATCGAGATCTCCGGGCAGACGATCGCGCGCGGCGAGGGGGTGCTCATCGCCGTCGGGGCGGCGAACCGCGACCCGCTGGTGTTCGCCGACGCGGATGAGTTCGTTCCCGCGCGAAGTCCCAATCCGCATCTCGGTTTCGGCCACGGCGCGCATTTCTGCATCGGCGCGTCCCTGGCACGCACCGAACTGAGAACGGTGTTTCCCGCACTGTTCCGCCGTTTCCCGGGGCTGCGGCTCGCCGTCGACGTGGGGGACATCGCGTACCGCTCCGACCAGTTGACCGGCGGGGTGCAATCGGTCCCCGTCATCTGGTGAACCGCCGAGTCCCGCCGGTCAGGCAACGAAAGCGAATGGGCAAAACACCGTGCTGCGCACAATTTTAGGTTATCTCCGCCGCATCCTCCCGTGGATCGCCTTCGGCGCCCTGTCCACCGCCGGCTGGCAGTGGGGGGCGCTGGCCGGATTGGTCGTCAGCGTCGTATCGCTGGCCCGGGAGCGCCGATCCGGCGTCGCCGCGGAGGCACTGGTCCTCGACTTCAGCACGGCGCTCTACTTCGCGCTGCTGGCGGCCATTTCGATCACACATCCCGGTTCGCCGCTCAAAGCCTTCACCGGGGCGCTCCCTTTCGTCTGGCTGACGCTGACGGCCTGGGCCACGATCATCGCCCGCCGCCCTTTCACGCTGGGCATCGCGCGGCTTCGTGTTCCGGAGCCGCTCGCCAGCTCTCCCCGGTTCGTCCGTTCCAACACGGCGATCAGCACCGCCTGGGCCCTGGGCTTCACCTTCAACGCCGTTTCCAGCGTCCTGTCCGTCGTGGCGGGTGCGGGGGTGCTCGTCATGATGTCCTGCCAGGCCATCGGAATCGCCGCGCCGGGGATCTACACCTTCCTCCACTCCCGCCGCACGCGCGCACGTCAGGTCGCGCCGGGGTCCGGCACGGTTCCCACGATGCCGCCCAGGTCGTCGATGACGTGACGAGGTCCCCGTAGTACGCCTGCTTCGAGGTCGGGCGGCCCGGAGCGGGTCGCGCTTCAAGAACGACAGCCTTTCGCTACGTTCACGCCCCCGGGAATGAACCACCCTTTGCCGGGGGCGCGTTGGCGCGGACGTGACCGGCTCGACGTCGTCCCTTCCCCCGGTCCTCCCCTGTCCTCGCGACCACGTCGACGCCCCGCGTCCGGGCGGCCGTCAGGAATGCAGCCGGCCGTCGCGCAGGTGGAGCACCTCATCGGCGAAGTCGAGGAGGCGGGGGTCGTGGGTGGAGATGAGGGCGGTGACGTTCTCGGCGGTGACGATGGCGCGGAGGAGTTCCATGACGCCGAGGGCGGTTTCGGCGTCCAGGCGGCCGGTGGGCTCGTCGGCGATGATGAGCTGGGGGCGGTTGGCCACCGCGCGGGCGATGGCGACGCGTTGCTGCTGGCCACCGGAGAGTTCGTCCGGGCGTTGCCGGGCGTGGTCGCTGAGGCCGACCAGGGCCAGGAGTTGCGCGACGCGCTCGTCGCGTTCGCCGACCGGGGCGCGGCGCAGCCGCAGGGGGAGGCCGACGTTCTCCGCGGCGGTGAGGATCGGGATGAGGCCGAACGTCTGGAAGACGAAGCCGATGCGTTCGCGGCGCAGGGCCACCAGGCCGTTCTCGTCGAGTCCGCAGACGTCGACGCCGTCGAGCAGGATTCGTCCGCTGTCGGGTGCGTCGAGACCGCCGAGGAGGTTGAGGAGAGTGGTCTTGCCGGAGCCCGAGGCGCCCTGGACGACCGTCAGCCGGCCGCGCGGGACGGTGAGGGAGACCCCGCGCAGGGCGTGGACGGCGGTGGGGGCGCGGCCGTAGGTGCGGTGGAGCTCTTCGGCGACGATCGCGTCGTGCGCGTGGCCGCCGTTCGGCCGGCCGGTCATCGGGGCGCTCATCGAGGCTGCTCCTCCGGTTCGTCGCCGGGTGACATGGGTTCGCCGGGGGTCCCGGTCGCGCCGGGAGTCCCGGTTGCACCGGAGGATGCGGTTGCGCCCGGTGACCGAATGGCGCCGGGGGGCTCGGTCCCGCCAGGGGACTCGGGCTCGCCGGGGGACCTGGCCTCGCGGGGTGACTCGGTCCCGCCCGGTGACTCGATGGCGCCGGGGGGCTCGACTGCGCCCGGCGACCCGGTCTCACCGGGTGACCCGGTCCCGCCCGGCGCCCCCGTCCCGCTGGGCCGCAACGCACGTTCGGTCCCCTCCCCGTCGAGCGGACGGTCCCCCGGGCGGATGGCGATGTGGTCGGGTTCGAGTTCCAGCAGGACGCGGCGCCGCAGGGCGAGGGCCTGGGTGTAGCGGCGCGGGAGTTGGAGGCGGCCGGCGCGGTCGAGGGTGGTGTACTCGCGGGAGACGGTCGCTTCGCGGCCCTGCTCGTCGCGTTCGGTGCTGCGGACGACCTCGGTGGCGATGCGGCCGTCGCGGATGGCGACGGTGCGGCGGACGGCGCCGGCCACCTCCGGGGCGTGGGTGACGATGAGGACCGTGGTGCCGATCTCCTCGTTGACCGTGCGGAAGGCGGCGAAGACCTCCGCGCTGGAGGCGGTGTCGAGTTCGCCGGTGGGCTCGTCGGCAAGGAGGACGGACGGGGAGTTGGCGAGGGCCACGGCGATGGCGGCGCGCTGCTGCTGGCCGCCGGAGAGCTGGACGGGGTGGCGGTCGGCGAGTTCGGGGATGCCGAGCAGCTCCAGGAGTTCGGCGGTGCGCCCGGCCCGTGCCGAACGGCCCGGGCCGGTGCGGCGGTCGGCGGCCAGTCGCATGGGCAGGGTGACGTTCTGCCGGACCGTCAGGTACGGCAGCAGGTTGCGGCCGACCTGCTGCCAGACGAAGCCGATCGCGTGTCTGCGGTAGCGCAGGCGGGACTTGGCGTCCATCGTCTGGAGGTCGTAGCCGTCGACGCGGGCGGTGCCGGCACTGGGTGTGTCGAGGCCGGCGAGGAGGGTGAGCAGGGTGGACTTGCCGCTGCCGGAGGCGCCGACCAGGGCGGTGAGTTCCCCGCGCTGGATGAGCAGGTCGAGGCCCTGGAGCGCCTGGACCTCGACGCCTTCGGTGCTGAAGATGCGTACCAGTTGGTCGCAGACGATGACCGCGTCGCCCCCGAAGCCCGCCCCGGTGCGGAGTTCGGCGGCGTGCTGTTCGAGTTCCGCCAGGGTGCGCTGCCGCCGGCTCATCCGCCGTCTCCCATCCTCAGTTGCGTGCTCTCGTTGAGCCGTCCCGCCCACCAGACCTGGCTGAGGAGGGTGAGGACGGCGACGGCCAGGAGTCCGGCGGCCGGCAGGACCAGCCACACCGCGTCGAGGTGCAGCGACAGGTTGGCGGCGACGGGCGGGACGGTGGCGGCAGCGGGTCCGAACGCCAGCGTCCGCAGATCGAGTTGCCGGCCGGCCAGCGGAACGGCGGCGCCGGCCACGACCACTCCCCCGGCCAGGGCGAGCAGGGTCGGTGGCACGGTCTCCAGGAGCACCACGCCGCGGAACTGCCGCCGGGTCATCCCCATGGTCCGCAGCCGGGCCAGGGCCGAGGCACGCTGGGCGGCGCCCGCGGCGAACGACAGCAGCAGCGCGACCGCTCCGTAGAGCGCCGCGGCGCCGACCGCGGCGAGGTAGATCCAGCGGATGCCGGACTCCAACGGGGTTCCGTAGGCGGCCAGTTGCCGGGCGCGCAGGTCCACCACGACGGGGCCCGAGGCGTCGGCGACGGCGCGCAGGCGGGCGCCGTCCAGCCGGCTGCCGGTGACGAAGAGGTCGGTGGTCCGGAACAGCCCGCTGGCGACCTGCTGGGGGTCGGTGCGGGCGAGTCCGGCGATCGGGACGATGACGAAGTCGGTGCCGGCCGCGGCCGGGGTGGCGCTCTCGACGGCGGCCACCTTCACCGGGGTGTCCCCCGGGTCCTCGTGAAGCGTGACGATCCTCGATCCGAAGGCCCTGGCAACGCCGGGTGAGACCACCGCGGGCAGCGCGGCGGCCGTGCCGCCACTCAGCGCGGCGGTGGGGAACGGCCGTCCGACCCCGGTCCCGGCGACAAGGGCCGCGTACGCGGAGGGGTCGACGGCTATGAGGGTGAAGGTCGCCGGGCTGCCGTCCGGAAAGGACACCTGCTCCTGGATCCAGGCGGGGACGACGCCGGTCACTCCCGGGACCCGGCGCCGGACCTGGCCGGCGAGGGTGTCGGGCAGCGGGTCGTTGGTCGCCGTGATCCGGCCGTCCGCGCCCACCTCGGCGGACGCGGCGTACTGCCGGCCGTTCGAGACCTGGGTCACGACGCAGCCGCCGAAGGACGCGACCGTCAGCACCACCATGACCGCCACCACCGGGAGCGGGGTGCCCGCCGGGGAGCGCATGGCGCGGGCCAGGCCCAGCTGCGTCACGGCGCCGCGCAACCGCCCGGCCGCGCCGGACAGGGCACGCAGCGGCAACGGGTACAGCCGCAGCAGGACGATGGCGACCGCGACGGCGAGCAGGACCGGGGCGAGCGCGACGTAGGGATCGAAGCCGGTGGGCCCGCTCTCGGCGGCACCGGTGGCGACCGCGCCGAGTGTCAGCAGCACGATCGTCAACTCCGCCACCGTGCGCCGCCGGGAGGGCCGCGCCCGGGCCAGGTCGTCGCGTTCGCCGGGTGGCAGCGGGCGGCGGTGGGTCAGGAGCACGCGCAGGGGCAGCGCGAGCGTCACCGCGGCGGCGATCACGGCAGCGACGAGCACCGTGGGCCCGTACGACGCGTTCGGCGCCGTGCGGGCGGCGAGGACGGCGCCCACCGCGGCCGCCGGGACCGCCAGGGTGGCGCTCTCCGCGGCCAGCCGGGCGGCCAGCGCGGCGAGGCCGGCGCCGCGGGCGCGCAGCAGTTCGAACTCGGACCGCCGGCGCCGGGCGACCGTCTCAGCGGTCAGTGCCAGGACGGCGAGGGCGCAGACGCCGGCTCCGGTGACGGCGGTCAGGACGACCGGGGTCAGCGCGGACCGTTCGGCGGCGTACGCGGTGAACAGCGCCGTGGGAACCGTCACGCCGACGTCGGTCAGCGGTGACAGGGCCGCCAGCCGGGCCGCGTCGGGGCCCTCCTGCAAGGAGTCGAACAGCGCGAGCAGCGCGCCGGTGTCCGCGGCGTGCAGGGCCGCGGGCCGCAGCGGGAAGCACCAGTAGGCCTGTGCCCCGAAGGACAGCCCGGGCAGGACGGCGGCGGAGTCCGGGTTCAGCAGCAGCGCGAAGTGCCAGCGGTAGGCGGGCCCGTCGGCGGAGTCGATCTCCACCAGGGTGGGCTTGCGCAGGCTGTCCTGGGTGGTCCAGTACGGCTGCGCCGGGTCCGTCGGTCGCAGCACGCCGGTGACCAGGACGCTCCGCTCGGCACCGGCCGGATTCGGCAGGTGGAGCAGCGAGCCGGGGCGCAGGCGCATCACCCGGGCCGTCTCCTCGGTCACCGCCGCGTGCAGGACGGCGGCCGTCGTGGTGTCCGCCACCGGCCACGCGCCGTCCGCCAGGCGGGCGTGCGCGGCCAGGTCCTCCTGCGCGTAGACCGTCGCCTCGGGTGCCAGGTCGGGGGTCGGCCTGGCAAGGCCGTGGTCGGTGTCCGGAACGGGCTTCGCCGTCGCCACCCCGTACGGGGACCCGGCGGACGGCTCCAGGCGGGGGCGCAGGCCCGGGACGAGGTTCAGGAACGACTTCCGTGTGGCGGCGAGGGCTCCCGGGGTGAGCGCGCCGCCCGATGGACTTCCGGGGCCGGCCCGGGCGGTGAGATCGACGGTGCGCTGGTCCAGCGGGGCGGAGGCCAACTCGCCGCGCAGCGCGGAGTCCTCCGATTCCTGGAGGGCGCGCGGAAGCAGGGCGGCCAGGAACACGGTGAGCAGCACGGCGAACGCGAGGGCCAACGACGCGCCGGGTGCCGCCTTGAGCCGCAGCCACACCCAGGGCTCGCACGGGTGACGCCGCATCACAGCACCCCCTCCCGGCCGGGCAGCACGGACGCCGTGCGCCGCCGGACCGCGGTGACGGCGACGACCAGCAGCGGCACGGCCACCACGGCGGCGGTCAGCGCCGCCAGGGGCAGCACGGGCAGCTCCACCCGCGGCGGTGGCACGGGCGCGGTGGCCTGCGCGGTGAACACCGTCAGGGGGACGAGCAGGCGGGTCAGCACTGTGCCCAGCACGAGGCCCGCGACCAGGGCGAGCGCGGTCAGTACGCCCTGCTGGGCGGCGACGAGGCGGCCCACCCCCGACCGGGGGACGCCGAGGGCGCGCAGCACCGCGAACTCCTCGGCCCGCTCCCGCCCGGAGCGTACGGCGCCGATCACGAATCCCGCGGCGGCGAGGAGGGCCGCGCCGGCCACTTCGGCGGGCAGCGCGGACAACGGGGCGGCGGCGAACGGGTCGGCACGCAGGGCGGTGAGTTGCCCGTCACCGGTGAGGACCGTGCCGGCCTGACTGGACGTCAGCAGTGCGGTGGCCACGCGTGATTGCGCACCGGGCGCGGTCGCGAGCCACCATTCGGTGGGGGCCAGCGCGGCGGTGCCCTGGTGGCCGTCCAGCAGCCGGTTGACGGCGCCCAGGTCCAGCAGGAGCCCGCCGCCGTTCGACCCCGTAGTGGGATCGACGGTGGGCAACTGGCGTACGGCGCCGGTCAGATGGACGGTCACGGGCATCTCGGAGAGAGTGACCTGAACGCTCTTGCCGACCGAGGTACCCGTCGCGCGCAGAAAGGCGTCGGTGGCGATGCCGTTGACCGGCGGCGGCGCGGGAGCCGCCGCGCTGACGGAGAGCCGGCCGAGCGGCAGAACGGAGCCGGGCCCGGCGGCGGGCGCCGTCCCCAGGTCGTACGCGACGGCGAAGGACGGTCCGGCCCCGGCGCGGGTCGGGGTCGCGGCCTTCGGCGGAACATAGCCGGCGGTTCCGGTGGCGATGGGGTCGCCGCCGATCTGAATGCCGGCGGCGGCGTGCCAGGCGGAGGGGGTGGGGGTCGAGGCGTTGGAGGCGGGCGCCGCCGGGGTCGCGGGCGCCGGGACGTTGGAGGCCGGGAGGTTGGAGGCCGGGACGTTGGAGGCGGGCGCCGCCGGGGTCGCGGACGCCGGGACGTTGGAGGCCGGGACGTTGGAGGCGGGTGCCGCAGAGGTCGCGGGCGCCGAGACGTCGGCAGCCGGGACGTTGGAGACCGGTGCCGCCGGAGCCGCGGGCGCCGAGGTGTTGGACGTCGAGGCTGCGGACGTCGAGACGTCGGAGGCCGGCGCCGCCACGGTCGCGGGCGCCGAGGCGTCGGAAGCCCGGATGCTGGAGGTCGGTGCCGTCGATACGGTGAGGCGCTGGCGTTCGTTCCGCGTGCCGGGTGTGTAGTCCGCCTCGATCCGGGTGATGCGCAGGGGCCCGGCCGGGGAGCCGTCGGGGGCGCCCGCGGCCGTGGCCGGATCGGCGTCCAGCACGTGCGGGCGCCCGTCGGCGGGCACCGTGCCGAGCAGCAGTGGCACGGTGTCGTCGTAACGGTCCTCCAGGGTGGCGGTGATCGTCTGCGCGGTTCCGGACGGCAGCTCGCGGCCCGTCGGGGCGAAGGACGCCACGGTGACCGTGAGCCGCAGTCGCTGCGCCCCGCCGGGACCGGGCAGCGGGAAGCCGCCGCGTTCCCGGTCGGCGGGGGTGTCCTGTGCGGCGTGGAGCGGGCGCAGCAGTTCCGCGAGCGGGTGGCGGCCGAGCAGGTCGGGGCGGATGCGCAGCGTCGCGGCGGCGGTGCGCGTGTCGGCGGCCAGCACGGTGGCGGTCTGCCCCTGCGCCAGTTGGACGTCGGAGCGGTTGACGGCGTCCACGCCCGTGATCCCGAGCCGGCGCGCGGTCGGCGTGGTGTAGTAACCGCCCTGCCCGAACGCGGGCAGGGTGCTGTCGCTCGCCCGGACGTCGGCGCCCACCGAGAAGGCGGCCTGGTCGCGTTCGGACTGCCGGCTGCTGGTGTCCTGGCCGATCGCCATCACGCCCATCGAGACCGCGAGCCCCAGCAGCAGTACGGGCAGCCCGGTGCGCTGCGGGCGCCGGGCCAGTTGCCAGGCGGCGAGCGACGGCACGGCACCGCGCCAGCGCGCCGCCGCGCGTTCGGCGAACCGCACGGCCGGCGGCAGCAGCCGCTGCGCCAGCACCGCCCCGGCGAGCAGCAGCAGCGCCGGCGTCACCACCAGGACCGGGTCGAGGGCGAACCCACCGCCGCCCCCGGCCGTCAGACCGCTCATCTCCCCGGTGTGCGCCCGCAGTTGCAGGTACCCGACGACGGCGAGGGCCACGAGCGCCAGATCCGCTCCCGCCCGCAGCAGGGCGACCGGTCCCCCGGCCCTCCTGCCACGCGTCGCCGCCTGTCCCGCCCCGGCCTTCCGTGCTGGCAGTACCGCCGGCCCGACCAGCACGCCGACGCACGTCACGGCGACCGCCGCAGCCGCGGCCCATCCCCACGGCGCCGCATCCGCCAAGGCCGCCGAGCCGATCCGGACGCCCCCGGCGGCGAGCGGGCCCCGCGAGGCCAGCTGCCCCGCCAGCGGCACGGCCAGCAACCCCGCCACCCCACAGGCCGGTCCGGCGAGCAGCCCGGCCTCCCCGAGCGCCAGCCCGGCCAAGGTGCGCCGGGAGGCACCGCGCGCCCGCAGCAACTCGACCTCCGCCGCGCGGGCCCCGCTCAAGGTCCCGGAGACGAGCAGAAGCGCGCCGAGGGCCAGGACGGCGAGTTCGAGCATGGCGATCAGGACGGTGGCGTCGCTGGTCCGCATGGCCTGCTGGAGATGCGTGAGCGTGGTCGGCAGGTCGCTCCGCGCCTGGAGCGTACTGCCGTCGATCGGATGTCCGGAGAGCGTGCTGACGGCGTGTTGGACCGAGCCGCGCAACGGTCCCACCCCGGCCGGGCCCAACGTGCGGAAGTCCGCCGTGGTCAGCCACGACATCGCGGCCGCCCCGACCCGCCCGGAGGTGAACACGGCCGGGTCGGTGACCAGCGGACCGTAGGTGGTGAACTGCCCCTCGCTGCTGACGCCGTGTCCGAGCAACCCGTCCAACTGCCAGTACGAAGCGTCCGGTTGGCGGGGCCGGAACACTCCGGTGACCACGACCGCCACCGGTGGCCCGCCGTTCGTGCGGTCCGTCACCGAGAAGCGCGACCCCGGCCGCAGCCCCAGCGTCCGCGCTGCCGCCTGCGGCACCGCCACCGCGATCGCCCGCCCGGCAGCCGTCCCCACGCCGTCCGGCCCCGGCCACGCGCCGGCCGTGAGCAGCATCTCGGACCGGTCGAACGTGGCGAACAACGTCGACTCGTTCCCGCCCCCGGCCGACGTCGACCCGCTCCCGGACACCAGTGCGGCGGGCAGTCCGTACGCGCCGGACCGTTCGCTGGAGCTGGTGGCCGTCGGCAGCCCCCGGTACGCGGACGCCGCCACCGCCCGAACCCGGCGGTCGACGGCGGCCACCTGACCGGACGTGACGGTGGCGCTGACCGCGAGAACCGCGCTGGACGCGTCCTGTCCGGCGAGAGCCGAACGGATACCGACCCTGTCCACCGCACCCGCGTACACCCCGAGCGCCGCCAGTACGCAGGCAGCCAGCACGGCGGCGAACAGGGCGGCGGCCAGCAACGCCCGATGAGGGCCCGTACGCCCCCACACGACCTGGAACACAGCCCACCCCCGACCGTACGCCCCCGTCCGAACGGAACTTCGCACGATGCCACACCGGCGACCGCCCCGCACGCCCCTTGGCCGGATCGACGCCTTACCGCGCCGAGACCCGCCATGTCACCCGAGCTCGTGGGCTCCCCGGCCCACAGCGTGGGCCCGGAACGCCCGTTGACACCGATCGCCCGGCAGGATCGTGACACCGGCGACACCGGTCAGGGGTAACCGACTCCGCTCGCGGGGGTGATGGCTGCGCGGAGCCGCTCGAACTCGGGCCGCACGCAGGCGTGGTGCGGCCGGATGCCGGCAACGTCCAGGTCCGCCAGGGGACTTCATCCGGTGCTCAGGACGTGAGGCGTCGCTCGTGCGGCGGGGGCCAGGGCTGCTGGGCGAGATGGCGTTGCAGGTCGATATGCCGGAACTGGTACACCGACCCGACCTGCCGCAGCACGCCGCGATGCTGGTGCGCGTCGTCGAGGAACGCCATGAGGCCCCACGGAACACGGCGCCGCGCCGCCAGGTAGACCCGGGCCAGTACGAAGTTCGTCCATGCCGCGCCCGCGAGCCCGCCGGTGAGCCCGAACGAGAGGCAGTACGCCAGCCCGAACGTGAGCCCGAAGGCGAACGCACCCACGAGCCCGCCGGTCAGGCCGCCCCCGAGCCCGCGCACCAGCCCGAACACGAGGAGGGCGCGGCGGTCCAGCTCCAGCAGCGCGGCCGGCCCGACCGTGGTACCCAGATCGTGTCCCTCCGTCATGGGCCCGCCCGCCAGGCCGCCTGTCAGCCCGCCCGCGAGCCCGAAGGCGAGCCCGAACACCAGCTCGCTGTGGGGTCCGCCCGCGAGCGCACCCAACATCCCGGCCGCGAGACCGGCGACGACGCCGGCGACCAGCCCGGCCACGAGCCCGACGGCGAGCGAGCGGAACGACAGCCGCAGGCGCACGCTCGGAGCGCTCGACTGCTCAAGCCGGAGCCTGAGTCCGAATGCCAGCCCGGCCACCAGCCCGAACGTCAGCACGACCACGGGCACGACCACCGGCCCGGACACCAGCCCGATCGACAGCGCGACCGCGAGCCCGACGACGAGCGCGCCCACGAAGCCGACCGCGAGCGTGAACGCCGGTGAGCGGGACGGTATGCGCAGGTGGATACTCAGGGCCCCCGACTGCTGAAGTCTGGGCCGCAGAGCACCGGTGAGGCCACCGACCAGCCCACCCATGAGCCCGCACGTCAGGCCGGCCACCGGCCCGGCCACAAGGCCGACCGACAACCCGATCGACAGCCCGACGGCGAGCCCGACCGGGAGCCCGAATGCCAGGGGGCGGGTGTACGAGGGGAAAACCCGGTCGAGTTCCCACCAGGCCATGTCCGTACTGCCGCCGCAGTCGGTTTGCAGGTGCCGGGCGAGGAAGACGAAGGCACGATGGGCCTGCCGGGCGTTCCACCGGAGCGGGTACTGACTGGCGGAGCTGTAGGCGGCGGGGATGAAGGCGTTGAACAGATGGGCGTTGATGGCATCGCGGGTGGGGAAAGCGGTGGCGTCGCACAGCTCGTCCGGGTGCGGCGCCGGATTACGGAGTGCGTCGGGGCGGGGGCGGGGGTTGTAGATGGTGCGGGCCAGGAACAGCCCCAGCGGGGTGCTCAGGGTCCGCGCGAGGGGGGCGTCGGTGCCCAGGAGGGCTGTCACGCCGTTCCAGCGGGCGGCGGTGGACGAGGGGGAACCGCCCATGTCGCGGCGCAGGTAGGCGGCGGCACGTTCGCGGGTGAGCGGGAGCAGGTGGATCCCGGCGGCCCCGTTGAGCCGTACCCGCACCGGAGTGTCCGGCTGGTGGAGAACGGCGTGGTACTCGGCGGCCCGGCTCGCCAGGACCAGGGGCTGTTTCAACGGCAGCGCCCGGTTGAGGGCGTCAAGGGCACGGGCGTGCAGAGCCGGGGGCAGTTCGTCGAACCCGTCGAGGATCGGCAGAACGCGCCGGGCGTCCAGGAGCGCCTGGGCCAGATCGATCGGCTCGTCCCCGGTCGTCACCGCGGAGGCGAGGACGCGTAATCCGGGGTGGCTGCGGCGCAGATGCTCGGCCATCCACTTCTCCAGGCGCTGGCGGGTGGGATCCCAGGAGGCGAGCGAGAACAGCACGGGCACCAGGCCGCCGCCGGTCCGTCGTTCGATCAGGTCCTGCAACAGCCGGATCAGCAGCACGGTCTTGCCCGCCCCGGGCTCGCCGAGGACCACCAGACGCCGGGTGGGCAGCCGCTGGGAGAAGACCTCGCCGATCTGCGCGTCCTCTCCCGCCAGCCCCGTGGCGTCCGCGGGCCACCGGGCGGGATCACCCGGCGGCCCGCCGGGCCAGGCGCGGGCCAGATCCGCCAGGGCGTGCCAGGGTTCGACCAGATCGGCGTCGGCGGCCCGCCAGGCGACCGGCAGCGGATAGGGGTCGTTGACCCGCCGGATCTCCGCCTCGTTGTCCCACTGCTTCTGCACCGCCCGGGCAAGCTGGTCGGCGACCGCGTCCAGATCCACCACGGCGCTTTCCGCACGGTCGTCGCGGAAGGCGGCCCACCCCAGGTAGGCCGGCGCCAGACTGGGCAGCAGCGCCACCGCGGTCGCGGCCGTCCCCAACTCGAAGCGCCGGGCCAGGGCGAGCGCTCCACCGATCCCCAACACCACTAACAGCAGATACCGCACACCTACGCGTCCCGGTCCGCGGCCGCGTCCCCCAGAACTCACAGTGACTACTCAGCTCCCTGACTGCGGAGGGACGTACGGCACCGAGCCCCGGCGCGAAGTCGCGGGCGAGCGGGGGTGGTTGCCGTTCCCGTCGGGGGCGGGCGATGTGCCCTCGCGTCGTCGGACGGTGTGCTGTCGTGGTTGCCCGGTCGGAGTCGCTGGTCAACTCCCCTGACGACCAGGTGGAGTTCACGGTGTGCGTCGAAGGAACCGTGCCCGCGGACCGTCCGGCTCAACCGGTGTGCGGTCGGCAACTTCGACTGGCCCGACGTCAGCCCCAGCATCGAAGTACGGAACTCCGCTCAGATGATGTGAACGACGGCACGGTACTCCCTGGCCACCATTTCTACCTCACGTGCATGCCTGTTGAGGTACTGCATGACGGAGACGATCTCGCCGTCAGCCGCAATGTCTGTGTACGCCTGTGCGTACTCGTACGGGTCCGCAGCTGAGGAGTAGACACGAACACCCTCCTCGTCCTGCATCCAGATACGGTGCTCGTCAACCGCAGATGTCCTGCCTGGCCCGGAGGCAATCTTCTCCAGGAGCACGTAGTGAAGACCCAGGAGATCCAGTAGCTCTCGGTCACATTCCCACACGGTCCCTCCGTACATCCTGCTCATCAGATAAAGAGGGTCCCGATATACGAGCCGTACTGCCTCGGACAACGACATGCCCAGCCCATTCCAGCACAAAGCACCCCGCATCAGACTCTGCGGTCCCTCATCGGGCACGGCCGCGCCCATGACCATGGGCAGAAACTTCTCCACTTGATCTGGCCACCCGTGGATGATTGCCTGCAGAAGGTCACAGGGGTTGTAGATGTGCAGTGCGACGTCTCCATCCCCGACCTTCCCGCCCGCTTCATCGAGCCAACCACCCACCAGCGAGTCCCACTCCTCATTGCCGGCCAAACTCTGTCGGGCCTCTCGCCGAAACCCTTGCCAGCGGCTAACTACCGCCGGGCTTGCGGAGCCTGTATAGAGAATCTGGCTGTCACCTCGATCGTCCCCGGTGAGGAAACGGAACAGGTCCTGCTCTTCGAAGGCGTCTGTGTTACCAAAGGCACCGGTGCCTCGGTACTCTCGGATGGCCCAGTTGGGGTCGTCGGCGAGATTGCTCAGCAGTCCCGGTTGACTACCCTCCATGTTCATGCCACGCATCTCGCTGTACGCAAGACGGTCGCAGATCGCGCAGAGGGCCAGGTACTCAGCCGGGTACTCGGCGGCGAACGGCTCCGACCCGTCGTAACCGCCCAGTAGGTCCTCCGAGGCGAGCGCCTCGTTGACCCGGCCTACTGCCAGGTACAGGCCAAAGAGCGCAGGGATGCGGTGTTTCTCCGCTACCCGATCGAAGTCCGCCGCCAGGAGGTCAAGCGCCCCAAGCTCGTCGGCGACTTCGCTGATGATGCTCCAGCCCTGTCGACGTTGCTCGTCCGTGGTGAAGAAGAACAGGTTGTGGATGGGTGTAATACGGGGCTCGAACGCCCGAGGCAGGAGCTGAACTCGCTCGGCCCCAACAGGGTGGCCGTTGCTGTCCAGCAGAAGTCGGTAACCGCGGAGGTCGTGGCTCCAGTCGCGCGCCGCGTTACTGACGGCGGTGAGCAGCTCCTTCCAGTCGTCCGGCATTGCCACGACCACGGCTCGGACACGGTCGGGCGCAAGGTGCTTCTCCCGGCAGAGAAGCTCCGTGTACTTGTTCACTTCATGGAGGGCTTGCCGTGCGCTGGACCGAGATCGCTTCAGCTCGACGATGACCCACATCTGATGGCGATCGCGGGCCAGGATATCGATACTGCCCTTGGTGCCATGAGCGTTGGGCAGTGGGTACTCATGGAGTTGAACCGGCCGGAGTCCCGGCTCGATCAACTCCAGGTTGTGTACGAGCGCATTGCGCAGCTCGTACTCAAGAGGCAGTTGCATAGGCCCAAGGCTAATGGGAGGACCGACACTGCAAACGGACACAGTCCGACGTACACCAAGCCTTCCTCGACCTGGTACGCGGCATCATCTGCTTGCGGTGCCTGAACCCGTCATCGGGTATCATCAGCCCCGCACCGCGATGCTCCGAGCGACGGTGGACACAGCGAGTATGGCGAACCGGTCCTCGGTGGTCTCATTCACTCGCGAGCGCCCGTACCCCGGCCGCGACCGGCCGCACTCGCGGGATGCTGCGGGGCCGGGACCGCGCCTCTGTCCCTCGTCGGCCTCGAAGCCCACCGGCACCGTCTCGGCGGCCGTACGGTCCCGGCGCACGCCCGGCCCCGGGGCAGTCACGCGGTCACGTGGTCACACGGTCACGGACTGGGACCACCGGCCGTCGCAGGACGATCCCATCAGCCGGCCTCACGGGCGGTGGGACGCCGGACGGTGACCATCGCGACGTCGTCGTCCAGGTGGGCCTGGGTGTGGTGTCGCAGGTCGGTCTGAATGGCGTCGAGCATCGCCTCCGGGGGCTGGGTCGCCCAGTTGCTGATGCGGTCGGTGATCGGGTAGTACGCTCCGGCTCCGTCGCGGGCTTCGATCAGGCCGTCGGTGAAGAGCAGCAGGGTGTCACCGGGTTCGAGG
Source organism: Streptantibioticus silvisoli (assembly GCF_027947535.2). Classification (GTDB taxonomy): domain Bacteria; phylum Actinomycetota; class Actinomycetes; order Streptomycetales; family Streptomycetaceae; genus Streptantibioticus_C; species Streptantibioticus_C silvisoli. The sequence continues at coordinate 39,210 of NZ_JAAGKO020000029.1, read as the reverse complement.
TGGCAGGTGTCGACCTGCACGGGGTCGGTGGCGAGGCTGAGCAGTCCGATCGGCAGCGCGGGCTTCGAGGCCGGCAGTTCCCGCACGGCGCCCTCGTGCAGGAGAAGCGGTGCCGGGTGGCCGCAATTGGCCAGCCGTACCTCGTCCCCCTCACCGGTGAACTCGACCACGACGGCGGTCACGAAGCACTCCCGGAGCCGCTGCTCCATCTCCGGGGCCTGCGCGGCGTCGCCGCTCTCCTCGACCACGTCCCGGGCACGCGCCAGGTCGCGGCGCACGGCGTCGTCGAGGTAGGCCGGCACATCGGGCAGGGCAACGTGTTCCTGAGCGGCCTGACGGAAGGCGTTGAGCAGGAACACCACCACTTCCAACGTCGACAGGCCCTTGCCCTGGACGTCCCCCACGATCACCCGTGGGTGCCCGTCGACGATCGCGCAGGCGTACAGGTCGCCGCCGATCGTGGATTCCGCGTCGGAGGCCAGATACACCGATGAGATCTCCATCGGACCCAGCCGCGGTGGCAGCGGACGCAACAGCATCTGCTGCGTCTGAACGGTCACCCGGCGTGACTGTGCCAGTTCGCGAACCCGTTTCTCCCGCACCGCGCTGGCTCCCACCGACGCCGCACAGATGACCAGCGCCGTCGCGATGGATACCGGCGCGTCCGCCCAGGTCAGGCGCCCATTACTCGCGAGGGAGCCGACATAGGCCGGGAGCATCGCCCCGGAGATGACCAGCACCGGCACCGGACCGGTGAACACCGCTGCCAGCGCCGGCAGGGCCAGCATGATGCCGCCGAGCCGGACCGTGGAGCCGCCGGACACGTCGGCGATCAGGACCAGCACCAGGATGACGAGCGCCAGGCCCACGATCGCTCGCGGACCGCGCCATGGCGTCCCTGAGTAGCGCCTCTGCGCTTCGGCGGACGGCATATTTTCACCGTACAGGGAACAGCCGATCGCGCTCGGTGGGCGGACACGGCGGCAGCCCGGTCCACGCCGGGCCGGCATTCCAGCAGCGGACTTCTTCAGCGCGGACCGCCGCGGGGCGAACCTCTCCGGGGGAGTGCTTCGGAAGACTTCTCCAGGGGACTGCTTCGGGCGGATCGCTTCGGGGGACTTCTCCAGGGGACGGCTTCAGGCAGACGGCTTCGGGCGGACCGCTCCAGACAGACCGCTTCGGGCGGACTTCTCCAGGCGGACCGCTTCGGGCGCCCGCCCCTTCACCGCCCGCCCCGCGCCGACCCGGCGCCGGCCCCGCCGCTGACCCCGCCACCGACCGACAACCGACGGCGGCCCGGCATCGCACCCGCAGTCGCGGACGCGGACGCCGGACCGCCGGAGGCATCAGCTGACAGACGTGGAACTGAGTACCGGAGAGTCCGGGATGTAGCAGGTGGTCGGAACAGTCACGGTGATGATGCTGATGCTGACGCTCGCGTTGAACGTCAGGCCCGGGTCGGTGTAGCTGGTGCCCGCGATCTGCGTCTGGACGGTGCCGCCGGAGGCACCGGCGGTCAGGTCGAGGGTGAGCGTCGGAAGCGTGAAGGTGCTGCCCCCGGCGATCGGTCCGGGCAGGCTGATGACGAGGTCGCCGCCGCTGACCGCGACCGTCGCGCCGGAGACCGTGCCGCCGGAGAGCGACTCGCCGGTGAGGGTCGCGCCGGAGGGGACGGGCAGGGAGAGCTTCAGGTCGCTGATGGAGTTCACCGTGTCGCCGCTGACCGTGGTCGGCACGGTGAGCGGGTCGGGCGCCAGGGTGGCGGTGAAGGCACTGCCGGCGGCCACGGAGGCGGGCGCGGTGCCGTCGACACCGGCGGCCAGGGTGAAGGTCTGCGCCGAGCCGATCGGGGGCGTCGCCTGGCAGTCGAAGCTGACGGGAACGTCCGCGGCGACGGCCGGGGAGGCGGCCAGCGCCATCGCCGCCAGGCCGGCGGCCACTGGCATGCCCATACGGAGCAGAACGGATCTGGTCTTCACGGTGTCACCTCATGTCCGTGGGGGTGACGCGCACATGACATCGCGCCAGGACGCTCCCAGAATGGGAGTACGGCCCTCCGGTCACAAGAGGTCGCACACGGCACAGGGGCGGATTCCAGTCACAGCGGCGGTCCCGGCGGGGTGGCGCCGGGGACGGCCGGGACGGAGGAGTGGTTGCCCGGTGCGGGCGACGCTCACCGTGGGGACTGCGCCGGCCGCTCCACGCGCGGGGCCGGGCAACTCGACTGCGCCGTCGTCGGCCCACAGCTCGCGGAAGCGGAACTCGCCCTGGAAACCGGGCAGTTCCGTCAACGGCTCTCGCTGGGCACCGTGCTGCAGCGTGACTCATGCGCACGCCCTTCGTGCTGAACGGGCGTTCCCTGGTCGGAGCACATGTTCAGCACGAAGGCCGCTTCCGCGTACGCCGGTTACCGAACCGATTCATCAAGTGCGACGCACCGTTCGGCGCCGGGCTCCGATGCTCGGGCTGTCAGCGCCTCACCAGGCGGCCTTGGAGCGATCGCTGGAGACGCGATCTGTCGCTCAGGCGGGTCACCGGCACGATCTCCTCCAGATTGTTCGAGGTGATCAGGTTCGGGATGGTGACGCTCGTCACGTACTGGAGGCCCAGCCCGTGCTGGCCGAACCAGGGCCTGATGGGGCCGGCCTGGACGGTGAACGGCGTGACGACACGGTAGAGGTGGTAGTTGAAGGCGGGGTCGGTGGCGGAGAACCTGTCCAGGTTGGTCGGCGGGAGGGCACGGTTGACGTACGGCGTGCCCGCCGGCGCCAGGAAGTTGCCGCGACCGCTGCCGAACAGGTCGACCAGTTGTCCCTTGCGAAGCGCCGTCGGCCGTTCCACCGGGCGTCCGTTGCGGAGGACGAACCCCTGATTGTCCGGATACCACCAACCGGACTGGTTGGTCAGCTGGGCGGTCTGCCAGTAGCACCCGAGGAACCAGTAACGCGATGTGTCGTCCTGCGGACGGTAGCCCCGGAGCATCCGGCCGATGGGGCCGGTTCGGGTGAGGTAGCTGGGTCCCAGTCGCCAGTCACCGCGGTAGTAGTTCTGGAGCGGCGGCGGCGCCGTGTTCACGCTGGCAGCCCGGTCCCTGGTCGGGCAGTGGGCGCCGTGGCGGGAATGTGCGTCGTCGGCTTGAACCGTGGCTGCTGTGGTGCCGACCAGTGCGAGCGACGTGATGACGCTCAATACGAGACGTCGCAGTGCGCGCATCCGAGTCCTTTCTCCTCCGGCGCCGGCAGGCGCCGAGTGAACGGGCATGTCTGTCGGCGCGAAAAGGCTTCGAATCGCTGAAACCCCGTCACGCAACACCGCGAAGTCAACGCTCGGCCATACGGTATGACTGTGTGACAGCACGAGCAGGCCACTTGAATGGCGCCAGAAGATGCCCCGGGTGGCTGAGGAACGTTGGCGGAGCTGGGCGAAGCCCGGTCAGGTCAGCCGTACGGCAGCGGAATACGGGCATCACCGCGGCCTCGGGTGCGGACCGCGCCCAGCAGCCGGACGCAGCCCGTCGACCGGGCCGTCCTCAACGCCGCCGTCCTCTTCAACACCCACCACATGGACGTTCAACACCCGCTACACGGACGTTCAGCACTCGCTACGTGGACGCCGCGGTCAACCAGTCGCGCGCGGACGGCTTCGACGTCCGTGTCGAGGACGTGGCCCGCCTTTCGCCGTTCGTGCGGCATCACATAAACATGCTCAGGCCGGTACTCGTTCCGCCTCCCCGGCCTGCCCGGCGGCCTGCGTCCGCCGCGCGACCCGGAGACGGTCGACGGGGCGTGACTCCGGGGCGGGCGGCCGTCACGGCCGGGATGGTCCCGGGGGTGACGGTTGTAGCGGTCATCGGCTCGTAGCCGGTTCCGGCTCGTGCTGCGCTGTCCGGTCGGGTCGGGGAAGCAGGAGCGGCGTGGTCAGGATGAGCAGTCCAGCGGCCGTGAGAGCGGTGCGGGGGCTGGTGACGTCGGCGAGCAGTCCGGCGAGCGCGGTGAGGATCGCGATGGACGCCTGCTGGCCGATCGACCAGGCCGACAGGGTGCGGGCGACGAGATGCCTGGGGGTGTGTTCGAGCCGATAGGTGGCGAGCACCGGGCTGTACAGGCTCATGTTGATGATGATGGCCAGCTCGACGGCCATCACGGTGACGAGACCGACGACGCCGGGGCGGACGAAGGCCAGGCCGATCAGCCAGATGGCGCGCAGGGTGCCGACGGTCCGGAAGACCGCGTCCCGGCCGTAGCGGGTCACGACACGGCGGGCCAGCCGGGAGCCGATGAGTCCGCCGACGCAGGGAGCGGCGAAGGCGAGGCCGTACTGCCAGGGTGGGAACCCGAGCTGGCGCAGCAGGAGCACGGCCAGCAGCGGCTCGGTGGCCATGATCAGACCGCCGACGAGCATGTTGTTGAGGTAGAGCGCGCGCAAACCTGGGTGGCCCAGGAGGTGTCGCCAGCCGTCGAGCAGCGCGCCCGCCCGGAGCGGGCTGCTGCCGGTCGTTCGCGACGCTTCTTCCTGGCCGCGGATCGCGGTGATGCCCAGCGCGGAGAGCAGGTAGCTGAGCGCGTCGGCGACCACGGTGGTGACCGGCCCGAACAGGCCGATCGCCGCCCCGCCCAGTGGTGGCCCGACCGCAATGGAGCTCCAGTTCGTGGACTCGAACCGCGCGTTGGCGACGAGCAGGTCGTCCGGCCGGACGAGGGCCTTGAGGTAGGCGCCGCTGGCCGCGTTGAAGGCGATCTTGGCTGCGGCGACCACGGCCGAGACCACGAGCAGCTGGACGAACCCGAGCCACCCGAGGGCGTAGGCCACGGGGATCGTCGCCATGGCCGCAAACCGGGTCAGGTCCATCATGATCATGACCGGGCGCTTACGCCGGAACTCCATCCACGGCGCGAGCGGCACCGCGATCAGCGCACCCACCGCGGGCCCCACCGCGGACAGTGCGGACACCTCGGCGGGTGCGGCATGCAGCGCCAGCACGGCGATCAGCGGCAACGCCCCGAACCCCAGCCCGGACCCGTAGGCGCTCACCGCATATGACGCCCACAACCAGCCGAACTGCCGGCCCAACCGTCTCCTGCCCACCATGCTCAGCGCACTCCCCTCGAGATCCCACCCGAACAAACCGACGTTGACCGATGAGAGGTAAGCGGGCAGGACAACGGCAGGTCAAACAACCGACCTGCCAGCAATCCACAACCATTGGTTGTTCTCTAAGGTGAGTTGGCGTGGATCTCGAAGCAGTACGTACCTTCGTCGCCGTCGCGGAAGCGGGCCAGTTCCAGAAAGCCGCCACCGACCTGTCGATCACCCAGCAGGCCGTGTCCAAACGCGTCGCCGCGCTGGAGCGCACCCTCGGCGTGCGATTGTTCATCCGTGCCCCACGCGGCGCTGGGCTCACCATCGATGGTCAGGCGTTCCTGCCCCACGCACGCGAGCTGCTGCGCGTCGCCGAGCGTGCGGGCGCGTCCGTACGCCCCGGCCGCTGTCCGCTGCGCGTCGACGTGATCGCCTCGCGCAGCGCGCAGTCGGGCCTGATGCGCGGTTTCCACCGCGCACACCCCGACATCGACCTCGACGTGATGATGCTGTTCGATATCGGGACGGCCGTCACCGCCCTTCTCTCCGGTGCGATCGACGCGTCCTTCCGCGCCGTGGCCGCGCCCGGCCGGCCCCTGCCGGAGGACATCGCCTCCGTCCGGGCCTTCGACGAGCCGCTCCAACTCGTCACCGGCCCCGCCCACGCACTTGCGGGCGCCCGGTCGGTGCCCCTCGCCCAGCTCACCGGGCACCGGATCTGGATGCCCGGCATCGCCCCCGGTACCGAGTGGGGCGCCTACTACGACGACCTCGTCGCCGCGTTCGGCCTCACCATCGAGGTGACCGGCCCCAACTTCGGCTCCGACGCCCTCCTCGACACCGTTTCCGGCACCTCGGCCCTGGCCACCTTCATGGGCGAGCCCGCCCGCCTCGTCTGGCCCGCCGGCCACGGCCTGCGCCGCATCCCGGTGACCGACCCGACGCCCGTCTACCCGCACTCGCTCCTGTGGCACCGCGACAACCCCCACCCGGCGCTGGCCACCCTCCGCACCCACCTCGCCGCCACGACAACCGGCCACGACGCCGCCGGGACCTGGGCACCGGGCTGGGTGATTCCGCGCTGAGCGCCCCCGTCCGCGCGGGCCAGCCCTGCCCTGCGCAGGCGGTCAACGGCGGGCGTCGCCGGGGGCGAGCAGGCTGGCCAGCTCGGAGATCGCCCCCGGGGAGGGCCCCGGCGGCGGGCGCATGTCCCATACGTCACCAGGCTCGAACTCAGACCGGGCCTTGGTCCGGGCGCCCTTGGCCTAGACCGGGCCACGACGCCCGGCGAAGTCCAGCTCCTCGATGCCGACGCCCATAATCTCCTCGGACCGCCCGGCGGTCTCGTAGAGCATCCGCCACAGCGTCTTCTCCCGCAGGTACACCTCTCTGCGCGCGATCAGCCGGTCGGCCGCCATCTTCGAGCGGGCCGGGGTCTCGGAGTCCGGCACCGCCAGCCGCTTCGCCCCGGCCGGGACCATCGAGCCCCCGCAGCCTCGCTCACGGCACGAACCGAGCCAGGGCAGCACTGCCGCCCCCAGAGCTGCGCGGCGCCTTGCCGGCCGGGCCACGGAGTCCGGCGCCCGCCCTCCGACGGTTCGACGGAGCCACACCCGTCCTCCGGACCGTTCGACGGAGCCGTTCAGCCCCTCAGCCACCCCGGATCGCGGCCCGCCGTCACGCGTACGGAACGTTCGATAACTCGCGGTGGAGATACGCCCCGCCGCACACCCGCATTCGCTCGCAACGCCATGGAAAATCGCCACGCATCGGTATCCGGGCACTCACCCTGGGCCATCTGGAACCCCGCCCCAAGTGACGCCGACAACAGGATCCACGTCACACACGAAGGCATCTAGTACCCAATGTCCCGACGTGAAGACCATGTAAAGGCCGTAACGATCGCGCAAACGTGCCGCAGCGCCGGAGAAACCGAGGCCGCCAACTACCCGAGGTCGTACGTCACACAATTGCTTCGCGCTTTTCGGGTCGCTAAGAATGGCCGAGCCGCAGGGAACTGTGCTGCAACACAGCGAATAGCCAATTGGCCCCTGCGACCCGACCGGATAGGACACGAGACCTCATGCCCATTCCCGCCGCTTTCAACCGCACCGCCCGAACCGTTCGCAACCAGACCGCCCGTATGACCCGGAAGCAGAAGCTCTCCGCCAGCGTCATGGCCGTCGTGGGAGCCTCCGTTCTGGCCGGCGCGGTGGCTCCGGGTGTGGCGCAGGCCGCCCCCGCGCCCCACTCCGCAGTCGCAACGACCCGGACCGCCTCCCAGCAGGCCCACAGCGCCGTCCTCAAGGGCGGCAGCGCCAAGAAGGCCGCCCACACCGCCGGCGGGCACGGCGCGGACAAGTCGATCGCGTTCAAGACCGCCGCCAAGACGATGCCGGCCCAGAACAACCTGGACGGCTGGATACACCAGGCGCTGGCGATCATGCACAAGCACCACATCGCCGGCAGCTTCGAAGGAATCAAGCGGAACGCCCTGCGTGAATCCAGCGGCAACCCGCACGCGATCAACAACTGGGACATCAACGCGCAGAACGGCGTTCCGTCCAAGGGTCTGCTCCAGGTCATCCCCCCGACCTTCGCGACCTACCACGTCGCGGGCACCTCGAAGAACATCTACGACCCGGTCGCCAACATCGTCGCCGCCTGCAACTACGCCGAACACCGTTACGGCTCGATGGACAACGTGGACTCCGCGTACTGATCGCGGAATTCACCACAACCACATAGCAGAACACCCGGGTGGGCCCCGGAGGCGAATGCGCCTCCGGGGCCCACCCGTTGGCATCAGCAGAAAATCCTCACCCCCCATCGAACAGTTCAAGCTCCGCCCCCGACGCCGGGCCCCGACCACCCCCACTCCGACACCGCACCCCGCTCCAACACCCAGTCCCGCTCCGACATCGGGCCGCCCCGCCCCGCCCCCGTCAGGACCTCCGGCGAGCGCCCAGGACTCTCCGCCACGCGGGTCGTACCGCCTCACGGCAGGAACAGCACCCGGGCCCGATCTCTACCATGGCGTCGGTGAACCTGGACCTGAACCTGCTTGTCGGGCTTGACGCTCTGCTGGAAGAAGGCAGCGTCGGCGGAGCGGCGGACCGCCTGCGCCTGTCGCAGCCGGCGATGAGCCGCACGCTCGGGCGTATCCGCCGGGCGACCGGGGACCGGATCCTCGTGCGGTCCGGCCGGGTGATGCTGCCGACGCCGTACGCCGAGGCGGTGCGGGAGCAGGTGCACGCGCTCGTCGAGCAGGCCCGGGCCCTCCTCGGTCCCACGGGCGAGGTCGATCCGACCTCGCTGGACCGGACGTTCACCCTGCGTTGCCACGACGCCCTCACGCACGCGGCGGGTCCGGCGATCGTGGCGGCCGTGCGGGCCGCGGCACCGGGCGTGCGGCTGCGTTTCCTCGCGGAGTCGGCGGTCGATGACGACGACCTGCGGCGCGGGCGGGTGGACCTGGAGATCGCGGCCGGCCTGCCCCGGCAGCCGGACCTGCGCTCGGAGATCGTCGGCGGGGGGACGCTCCTCGCGGTGGTCCGCACCGGGCACCCGGCCAGGACGCTGACGTCGCGGAGCTACGCGGCGTACGAGCACGTGACGGTCTCGCGCCGCGGACGGCTGCACGACCCGCTCGACGAGGCCCTGCGGGCCGAGGGGCTGAATCGCCGGGTCGTGGTCTCCGTGCCGACGACGGCCGCCGCCTTCCGCCTGGTCGCGAGCAGCGACCTCGTGGTCGCGGTACCCGAGGTGCTCGCCCGCGCCGGCCTGGACGCCGCCGGGCTGCGGAGCATGGCACTGCCGTTGACGCTGCCGCCGGTCGACCTGGCCATGAGCTGGCACCTGCGGTACGACGGTGACGCGGCGCACAGCTGGCTGCGGGCCCGCGTGCGCGGCGCGCTCAGCACCGCCGGGGTCACGGCCCCCGGTCCCGGCCAGCCACTCACCCACACCGGTGGATCGCCGCAACCGAACGCGTAGACACATGCACCGGGGTAATAGAAGACATCGCGAGTATGCATTTGAAAGCAAGTCTCCCTCCTCCTAACGTCTGGGATGCCGGTCCATCACATCCGTGGAGGTAGAGCAATGCGCGTGATCATCGCTGGTGGAGGCATCGTCGGTCTGACGACGGCGACGGCACTGCGCCGGGCGGGCGCGGACGTCGTGGTCTGTGAGCAGGCTCCCCAGGTCCGGGCGGCCGGTGCTTCAATAGGCTTGTGGCGCAACGCACTTGAGGTGTTCGCCGGCATCGGCCTCGGTGAGCGTGTGGACGCGCTGGGAACCGGGGTCTCGACCTGGTTCTACGACGCCTCGGGACGCGGCTTCCGTGCGCCGGGTGCCACCGACGAGGACCATGACTTCCTGCTGGTGCCCCGCCTTCAGCTCAACGAGCTACTGGCCGCAGCGGCCGGCGGCTCGACCGTCCGGTACGACAGCAAGGTGATCGGCTTCGAGGAGGACGGCGACGCGGTCACGGTGCGGTTCGCCGACGGCAGTCACGAACGCGCCGACCTGCTCATCGGGGCCGACGGTGTCTTCTCCCGGGTCCGTGAGCAGCTTCTGCCGGGGTCCACCGCACAGGAACACCGCGGTCACCACGCCTGGCGCGCGACGGTGCCCTCGCGGAACGAGCCCGCACGGGGAAGCGTGCTGACCGTCGGTTCCCGACGCAGCCGCGGCGGCTACGTCCGGACGTACGGCGGCATGACCATGTGGATGGTCAACCAGTTCGACTGCTCGCCGCTTTCCGGCAGCCTGAAGCGACAGGCCCTCGAACGCGCCGCCCACCTCAATGACAACGGGTGGAACGACGCGCTGGTGGAGCTGATCGAGGCGACCCCCGACGAGGCGATCCTGCACAACCGGGTCATGCTGGTCCCGCCCCTCCCCCGGTGGACGTCCGACCGCGTGGTCCTCATCGGCGACGCGGCACACGGGCTGTCACCCCACATAGCCGCCGGGGGAACGCTCGGCGTCGAAGACGTCGGCGTACTCACCCGGGAACTGGGCGGGCAGCCCGACCTGCGACAAGCGCTGAAGGCGTACGAGGCGGACCGCGCCCCTCGCTACGCGTCGGTACGGGACTTCTCCCTCGCCGTCGAGAACGCGGCCACCGCACCGCAGTACGCCGAGCACTACGCGGCGTTCAGTCACTGGATGCTGGCCGGAGCTCCCCGCCCGGACCAGGCACGGACCAGGTGAACGACGGTGCGGCCGGCCGACCGACGTAAACGCCGTGCCAACCCGGCGGGACAGCGGTGCTGATCGGCGCGGGACGCCGACGCTGATCGCCGCGTGCGGAAACGCGACGACGCCGGCCCGGGACCGGCCGCCCGCAACCCCTGTCCCTACCTCCCCGCGGCCGATGTTCACCCGGAGACGGTGAACGGGCTCTGCCAGCGCTCACGTTGACCGGAGACGGCGGACGGACCCCATCAACGTTCACCGTGACCGCAGACCGTGGTCACACCCCGCCGACCTTCACCTCAACCGCAGACAGTGCACGCACCCCGCCAGCGTTCACCCCAACCGGCGAAACCGCTTCCTCCGGTGCCGAACTCCTCGTCGGAGCCGCGGTATTGCGCCGCGAACTCGACAAGCGGTCGGTGTGTTGCCAGGGTGGGGGCGCCCTGTTGATACCGGCGATCATGACACGGACGGCACCTGCGGCCGCCCGCTCACGGCCCGGCACCGCATCCCGCTGTGAGGAGCGCATCCCATGAAGTACTCCGCGACCGTCCGTACCGCCGCCGGAACCCGGTGATGGCCGCCACCGGCGTCACCGTCGTCGAGTCCGCCCCGCTGCTGGTGAGCCGCTCGGTCGAGGTCGACGCCCCCGCCGGCGAGCTGTTCGCCCTGCTCGCCGACCCCCGCCGGCACCACGAACTGGACGGCTCGGGCACCGTCCAGGCCACCGTCTCCGGCCCGGACCGGCTGTCGGCGGGAGCGAAGTTCTCCGTCGGCATGAAGCAGTTCGGCCTGCCCTACCGGATCACCAGCGAGGTCACCGGCTTCGAGGACGGCACGCTCCTGGAATGGCGCCACCCCGCCCAGCACGTGTGGCGCTGGGAGTTCACCGCCCTGTCCGCCGGCACCACCCGGATCACCGAGACCTGGGACGCGCGTTCCGCCAAGGCGGTCCCGGCCACGATGTTCAAACTGCTGAGCTACGGCCGCAAGAACGCCACCGGCATCGAGGCCACCCTGACCCGGCTCCAGCAGCGCTACGCGCACTGACCCACTCGGCCGCCGCACCGGTGAACTCGCCGTGCGTCCGCCCCACCGGTGAACTCACCGGCCGGGCGCCCGCTCGATCGGGCGAGCCGAACTCGCCTGCCCGGACGGCGACTTCGCGCCCCGGGGCGACGCGTGGCACGCCGGGTCCACGATCCCGGCGGCACGGGACCGTACCGGCCAGAACGGCGCCTGAACCGGCCCCCGTCCCTCCACCTGGCGGAGGGACGGGGGCCGGCTGTGGCGACGCGCTCGGCGCAGCGGCGGTCGGGCCGGCACTTCCTCCGCCGCGATGTCGCGACGAACGACAGCGCGGGTGCCCGGGTTCACACCCCGATTCACGCCGGGAAACGGCAGCCCCGACGAGGCTGGGGGAACCGAGCAGCATCCGGAGTTCGCCGCGACTCGGCACCGACGACAACACCCGCCGTACGCATTGCGGTTGGCGCTGCCGGTGAGTTGGCGGCGAGCCCGGCGGACGACAGCAGTCGCGACGCGGCCACGGACGCAGCCACGGACGCGGTCAGCGCACCAGCAGTCCGACGGCGACCACCACCACGATGATCACGGCCGTCAGCGTCCATCCTTGCCAGGTCTGCGGGCGCAGGCCCCAGCCCACGCGCTTGGGTCCGAACCAGGGTCGTTGATCGGTCATCGGTCGTCCTTTCGGTTCGCGGCCGCCAGGGATGCGGCGGCGCCGGGATCGGGGGTGGTGATGCGCAGGACCTCGCCGTCGGTCAGCTCGACGACGAGTGCCGGGCCGCGGCGGGGGGTCAGGCGGCTGGCACGCCGGTTCCAGGGCAGGCCGAGGCCGAACGCCTGGGCGGTGGTGAGGGTGGTGCACGACACGGACGCCACGGCCCACCGGGGAATCGTCCGGGACCTGCCCCAGGGGCCCTGCGCGACGCGCAGCCCGTCGGCGCCGAGGGCCAGCCGGACGGTGCCCAGGTACACACCGGTGGCGACCAGCACGAGGGCGACGGGGACCGCGACCGGCCAGGGCCGGATCAGCAGCGCCGCGACGACGCCCAGCGCGACGCCCACCACGACGTGACCGCGGGCGACGACGGTGCTCGTGTAAGCCGTCGTCATCCCAACTCCCGCAACAGATCCGTCAGTTCGTCCACGCCCCAGCCGTGGCGCAGCCCCTCGGCGAGATACGTGCGAGCCGCTTCGACGACAGCGCTACGGGCGATGGCGGGCGCGTCGACCGCCGGGCCCACCCGCACTCCGCGTCCTCGACGGAACTCCACGATCTCCTCCTCGCGCAGGACCCGGTAGGCGGCCAGCACGGTGTTGGCGTTGACATCGAGCACCTCTGCCAACTCCCGGGCCGACGGCAGCCGTTCACCGGCCGCCAACTGCCCCCGGACGAGGGCGAGACGGACCGATGAGGCGATCTGCTCGACCAGCGGCTCGCGCGCCGCCGGATCCACTTTCCACAACATGATGCTAATGAATCTAGCACCATCATCCTGGATGGCAAGGGCGGAGCCCCTTCGACACCGCTCCGGGTTCGACGAGGGCACCCGCGACAGCCGTTCGACGGGACCGCGCGCGACAGCCATCAGCACGCGCGAGTTCGACCGGGCGGCAACACCCACCGGCCGACCGGCGCCACGGGCCACCGGGCCCCGGCGCGCGCGAACGCTCAAGCACGCCCTATTAAAACCACCGCAGTGGTGTTTTTAGTGCTACGCTGACCGCCTCACCCGTCTTGAGCTGGGAGGAATCCGAATGACCGTGTCACGCCGCGCGGCAATTGGTCGCGGCGTGAGAGGTGCGGAAGTCCGACCGTCGCGCGGCGGCGCGAACCTCATCGGCCGTCGAGAAATCAGGCGGCCGGGATCAGTACCCGGCGGAGGAAGAAGTCCAACTCGCTCACCCGTGCGGGAAGTCCGACTCGCCTCCCGGTACGGGGACCATTCCGGTGGCCGAGTGCCGCAGCCGGTCGACTCCTCGGACCCCGGTCAGCCGTCAAGTCCTCCCGGCGCCCGGCGGACCGGGGCAACGACGGCGAGGTCGCCGGTGACGGCGATCGGGTGAGGTCACCGGGCACACGGGCGGCGTGGGCAACGACCTCGGTCGCGGTCCCGCCTTCACCGAACGCGGCGCCTGCCGAATGCCATCAGCGCGGTTCAGGCGGCATGTCCGGACTCGCCGGGGATGCCGCTCGAGCGGACATCGCCACAGCAGAACATGTCGAAGTGCGGAAAGTCATCCACCCGCTCGGGCTCAGGTCGCGGAGCGCCAAGGAGTGTCACGTGTCAACAGTCGATCAAGCTCCGTCCGCCTTCAACTCGCCGAGCCGGGCTCAGCGGGCCTTGTGGCCGCTGTACTTCGTCCGCGGCGCGTTCGCCCTCGTCTGGGCCGCCGCGTTCACCGCCTCCGGCGATCAACTGACCGCCGCGACCGTCACGTTGCTCATCGTCTACCCGGCGATCGACGTCATCTCCTCCGCGTATGACGCCTCCACGCACCGGACGACCGGACCCGCGACGATGCAGTGGGTCAACGCCGCCATCAGCACCGTCGCCCTGATCGGCCTCGCTGTCGCCAGCGCCCAGAACACCGCGTCGGTGCTGCGCGTCTTCGGCGCCTGGGCCACGGTCTCCGGTCTGATGCAGCTGATCGTCGCGCTCCGTCGGCGTCGCCAACTCGGCACACAGTGGGCCTCGTTGATCAGTGGTGGGCTCTCCACCGTTGTCGGTATCACCTTCAACGTCATGGCCGGCTCCCATCACGCACAGCTCAGCATGTTGAGCGGCTACGCCTTTCTCGGCGGCCTCTTCTTCCTCGTCGACGGCTTTCTGCTGCGCCGCCGGCACCGGATTCACCCGGGTCAGCACGTCTGACGATCCGTCAGCGAATGCCGAAGGTCCGAACTCCGCTGTGCGGCGTAGTTGTTGGCCCGGACTGGCGGCTCGCGAGCGCCCCCGGGACGGCCACCGGGTTCCTCAACGGGCGTCGCCGTCCAGCAGTGCGGCGGCCGAGCGGCGACGGATCACGGTCTCGGCACCGTCGGCCAGCCGGACCGCGACCGCCAGCAGGCCCGGCTCGTCGCCGCCCACCACCCGCAACGGCAGCCGCTCGAAGGTCACCTCGCCGACATGCCGCACGATCTCCTTCTCGTCACCGCACACCTCGATCCACGCCACGCCCACCGGCGTGCGGGGGTTCGCCGGCGCGGTCGAGCCGACGGACACGGGCCTGCGGGCCGGGTTCGTCGCCGGGTCCGGGCGGTAGTACCAGTTGGGCAGCCCCTTCCTCCAGAGGTCGAGCAGGAGAGGGCCGCCCGGCGCGCTGGTGATGGTGCGCCGCACGCCGTTGGGCTCGGTGCGGCCGGGCACGCGCGCGACCTCGCCGCCGAGGCGTTCGGCGACCTCGTGCAGTTCTTCGAGGGTGTCCGTGCGCAGGGACCAGAACATCCACCGGTCCAGTCCGCCGCGCGTCGCCCGTCCGAACCACCCGGCCGGCTCGGGCGCCCGGGTCGGGTCGACGACGGCCTCCACCTCGACGTAGACGTCACCGCCCAACGGGAAGATCGTGTTGCCGAGCCCGTGCTCCTCGAAGACCCCGCCCTCGTAGGACCCCAGCCCGGTCTCCGCCGCCAACCGCCGTACGCCGTCAGCCAGTTCCGGTACGCCGAGGCACATGTGGTCCAACCGGATCATGTCGCGCTCCTCGCTTCCGCCCCCCGGAGACTTCCTCCGGTTACGGGCTTCCGACCGTACCCGAGGACGTACCCGCACCTGCGGCAACCCCCGGCGCGAAACCGAACTGCCGGACGGCCAGCGGGACTTCGACGCGGCCCGGGGATGTCTACCGGCGCCGTTCACCCGCGGTCGACACGTCATCAGCGGCCGATGACGCCCCGTGCTTGACGACGTACCGACAGCGGCTCGTGATGTGTCAGCATCGGCGGACGTTCGTCGCATGCCCTGGAGAAGGTCGTACGCCGTGGGGAAGGTGGTGTCAGTGTCGGCAGCGCACGCCGTGGTCGGCCCGGAGGTGGTCAGGGGCTTGCAGGAAGGGGCGGCACGGGCGCTGCCGGTCGAGTACGTCGAGCACGTCGAGGGGTGGTGGATGCGCCACTCCCCCGGCGGCCCCTGGTGGGCCGGAACGGTCCTGCCGCACGGCGGAGTCGGGCCGGAGGAGTTGCTGCGCCGGGTCGTGCGGGCCGAGGAGTTCTACGCCGCGCACGGCGTGGTCGCCAGGATCCAGATCGCTCCGGGAGCGTGTCCGCCGGGACTTGACGCGCTGCTGGCGGAGCGCGGCTACCGCGCGGAGAGCCCGGTGTCGTTGCAGGCCGCCCTGTCCGCCCGCGTCGCTGACCTGCCGGCCGCGGGGCCGCAGCGGGTCCGGGTGGACGACCGGCCGACAGCCCGCTGGCTCGACGCCTGGCACGCTGTGAAGGGAGGAGACCCGCTGGCCGAACGGGACCGGCTCACCCGGCTGGAGCAGCCGTGCGGCTATGCCCGGGCGACCGTCGGGGACGAGGCTGTCGCGGTGGGCCGCGTGGTCGTCGACGACGGCTGGGCGGGGGTGTTCGGCATGGCGACGCTCCCCCGGGCGCGTGGCACGGGGGCGGGTCGCCGCCTTCTCGCGGCGCTGGCCCGCTGGGCCGCCGCCCACCGGGCCGACCGCATGTACCTCCAGGTGGAGCACGGCAACGTCCCCGCGCTCCGGCTGTACGAGAAAGCGGGCTTCACCGAGATCTGCGCCTTCCACTACCGCACGAAGGGCTGATCCGCGGGGTCGGCGCTCGGGCGACCGCTCGGGCGACGCCATGGCTTACGTCGGAGAAGAGCAGCCCCGGTCCGGGACCAGGACCGCGAGCCGGCGTCGGCGTCGGCGTCGGCGTCGGCGCATCGGCCGTCCGGTGACGGCGGCATCGCGTGAACGCCTCCGCTGACCACTACTTGACGGTCCGTCAGCTGACGAAGCCGGTGCTCCGGCTGGTCCGTTCCCAGGCGTCCAGTTCGGTGCGTTGGGCCTGTTCGACGGCGCGGTAGCCGTCGACGGCGTTGTCCCCGAGGAGGAGCAGGAACGGGGGTTCGGGGGCTTCGACGGCCGCGATGAGGGCCTGGGCGGCCTTGGCGGGGTCGCCCGGCTGGGTGCCGTGGGCGCTGTCGTTCTCCTTGCGGCGCTTGCCGGCGGTGCCGGCGTAGTCGGCGATCGCGGTTCGGGACTGCCGGAGCGAGCGTCCCGCGAAGTCGGTGCGGAACCCGCCGGGCTCGACGACCATCGCGGTGATGCCCAGCGGCGCCGTCTCCTTGCGCAGCGAGGCGGTCATGCCCTCAAGGGCCGCCTTCGTCGCGGAGTAGTAGCCGGAGCCGGCCGGGGAGATCCGGGCCCCGATGGAGGAGATGTTCGCGATGACACCACTACGGCGGGCGCGCATGCCGGGAAGCACCGCCTTGATCATGTCGACCGCGCCGAAGAAGTTGGTGGCGAACAGCTCCCGCACGTCGTCGGCACCGGCTTCCTCAACGGCGGCGCGGTAGCCGTAGCCGGCGTTGTTCACCAGCACGTCGATGGCACCGAACCGCTCCTCGGCGGCGGCGACCGCGGCCGTGACCTGCTGGTGGTCGGTCACGTCGAGCGGCAGCGCGAGCGCGGTGCCGGGGTGCGCGTCCGCGAGGTCCCGCACGTTCGCGGTGTCGCGGGCGGTGACCACGGCGTTGTGACCGCCCGCCAGGACGGCCTGCGCGAGGGCGCGGCCGAGTCCTGTCGAGCAGCCGGTGATGAACCAGGTGGACATCGGGCGGTTCCTTCCTGCGGACGGTCACATCCGGTGGGCACGGGGCGCACGGTACGGGCTCCGGCGCCCGACAGCACGGTAGTGGCACCGGCGGCGCGGGACGTTCGGCGGCACGGCTCCCGGCGTGCGGTGGCGCGGGCGTTCGGCGGCAGCTCCCGCGTTCGGCGGCACGCCGCTGCGAGGGGAACGGGGGGTGCGGGACCCGGGAAGCGGCACGCGTGGGGAGGCAGGGGCACGAAGACACATGGACGCGAGGAGGCGGGGGACGTGAAGACACCGCGGATGCGAGAAGTGGCGTATGCGAGACAACGGGCGGCACCGAGGAACGCGGCGCGCGGGGCCGGCAAGGGGACGGAAGGGCGACGGCGGTATGACCGCGCGGGGTGAGGGCCCGGCCGCGGTATCACCCCGGACGTCACCTCAGGGGTGACGTCCGGACGGCGCCGGCTCGTTAGCGTTTCACGGGTAACGCCGTGGTCGGCAACCTCTCGAAGGATGTATCCGTGAACGTGCTGGAAATCCTCGCGATCATCGCGATCGTGGCCTATGTGATAGGCCGTCAGCTACTCGGGGAACCGCTCCGCGCCAAGCGGCTGGTCGTGCTGCCGGCGGTGCTGGCCGTGGTGGGCGTGTCGGATCTCGCCAAGGGTGCTCACACCCCCGGCACGGCCGATGTCGTCTGCCTGCTGGTCAGTGGGGTCCTCTGCGCCGGTATCGGCTTCGGGCAGGGAGCCGTGACGCACCTGGAAACACGCGATGGCGCGCTGTGGGGCCGGATGCCGCCGAAGGGCCTGTGGCTGTGGCTGGCGCTGGTCGTCTCCCGGCTGCTGATGACCCTCATCGCGACCGGCCTGCACGCCGGGGTGGCGTCGTCGACGAAGCCGATGCTTCTGCTCCTGGGGATCAACCGGCTCGCGCAGGCCGGCGTCGTCGCGTTCCGGGCGATGACGGCCGGCGTGCCGTTCGCCCCGGAGCAGGACCGCGGGGCATCGCGCGGCGGACGGCCGCACCGGTCGCAGGCTCGCGGCGCGGACATGTTACGTCCGGCCGGCGGCGGTTTCCCCTCCGACGGTTTCCACCGTCCCGCGTTCCGGCCGGAGCCGGGCCGCACGACCGCCGGCCCGGACTACGGCGGCACGTTGCCGCAGCCTCCCGCGTCCGGCCCCGGCCAGGAGTGGCCGACCGCCCCGTCGGCCGCCTCGTGGTCCGCCCGCCCGGATCGGGTGTCCGGGGACCCCGGCGCCGGAATGCTCAACGGCGCGGGACTGAAGGGGATCGTCCGCGAACTGGGCGCCGCGTTCGTCAACAGCCGCCGCCGGTGACCGGCCGCACCGCGCTGGCCGGCTCCGTCGCGGACGGCTGGTTCCACCGCGGCCGGTCCCGCCATCGATGGGGGCTCCGTCGTCAATGGCCGGCCCCACCGCCGATGCCCCGGCCCGCGCTGTCGGCACCACCGCAGTCGCCGGCCGGTGCAGTCGCCGGCCCACCGCAGTCACCGGCCCGGCACCGGAGCGGGCGAGGGCGTCCGTCGTTGCGGTACGCACACCGGATCGCCGACCCGGCATGGCCGGCCCCCGCCACGGAGGAAGCGATCGGCACCGCCGGGCCCCGCGACCTCGAACCCGTCAGCGCCCGTCAACGCCCGCCAGCACGGTCAACGCCCGCCAGCCCCCTCCGCCCCCGTCATCACCCCTCAGCCCCCTCAGCGGCCCCCTTCCAGCTCACGCAGTGGATGACCCCCAATGCGCGACCAAACCCACCGCTCCAGTGGTTTTGGCGCTTGGCTACACTCCCCCCATGAGCGCTCACGCCCGCCGAGAACCCCGCGGCCCCTACGCCAAGGGCATCAGCAGGCGGCAGGAGATCCTCGAAGCCACGCTCGAAGTCTTCGCCGAGAAGGGCTTCGAGGGCACCTCGTTGACCGCGATCGGCGAGGCGGTCGGCGTCACGCGGGAGGGGATGCGGCACTACTTCCGCTCCCGCGAGGACCTGCTCCTGGCCGTCATGGCGGCAGCCGATGAACGTGCTCGTAACGTCAGCATGGCAGCCGATGACGACGGCGTCCTCGCGCGGATCATCGCGGGTGCCGAACACAACGCGAGCGTCCCGGGCCTCATCGCCCTGTACACCACTCTGGTCGCCAGTTCGGTCGCGTCGGGAAACAAGCGGTCCCGGGCCGTCTTCACCGAGCGGTTCGAGAACCTGCGAACCCAGATCGCTCAAGCCGTCGAGCAGGGACAGGCCAAAAACGAGATCCGGCAGGACCTGCCGCCACGGGTCGTCGCCTCGCTCATCATCGCGGCGTCCGACGGACTGTCGATGCAGTGGACACTCGATCAGCACGTCGACGTCCTCGAAGGGATGCAGTTGCTGCGGAAGCTGCTGCTGCCCTGACCGTAGCGCCAGGCCGAGCCACCGCGTTGCCCCTGCCGGTCCGAGCCGTTCGACCGGCGACGGTCGCCGGTCGATCAGCCACGTCCGACACCATCCGCGGCCCGCGCCCCGGCGGAGGTGACACGACGGCGCCCCGTGAATCACCGCCGCCCAACTCCAGCCCCGACGCCAGCTTCAACCCCAACCCCCATCCCCGGCTGGATATCGGCGAAAACGAGACTGGACACGGCACTGGGAGCTGCCGTGCCGACGCACCTTCGACGGACGGACCAGCGGTTCGCGGTCTTCCACGGGCCCGGAACAAAGGACTCCACATACCCAGCCTGATGGTCGGCCCAACATGCGTTTCCGCTATGGGCAGTTGATCTAGGGGGATCACTAACATCCGTCGCCCGATGATGCTCGCGAGTCCACAACGAGGTGGACCGCCGTCAGGAGGCCCGTATGTGTCCCGTCCCCCGGCAACAACACGGCTACCGCAGGGCGATTTCAGCCGGCGAGTGGCTCTACGCCGGCATGGCTCCCCGCAACTCCAACATGGTCCAGTACGTCGTGGAGGGCGCGGGAACGCTGGAAGAACGGCACCTGGCCGAGGCGGTGGCCCGCGCGTCGCAGGCCAGTCCCGGGACCCGGCTGGTGCGCGACGGCCGGTACCTGGTCGACAGCGGTGTCGCGCCGCGTGTCCGGGTCATGGAGGCGGGCTCGTTCGACCAACGTGCCCTGGACGCACCGGCGTTGCAGGAGATGCTGCGCAGCCCCGGTGCCACGTTCGAGGTGCTGCTCTTCCCCGGCGCGGCGGAGGGCCCCGGCGTCCCCGGGGTGTCGGCCACCGTGGTCTTCCGCGCCTGGCACGGCGTCACGGACGCCCGCGGGCTGATGCTGTGGATCGAGGACATCTTCCGGGTGCTGCGCGGCTCCGAGCCGTTGGGCGCGCCGTCCACCCTCAGCAGGGAGGAGTTCCTCGAACAGCTGGAGTGGCCCGGCGGGCTTCCGCCGATCCCGCAGCGCGTCGGCGAGCTGGTGTGGTCCTCGCCGCTGGGCCCGCTGCCGCGAAGACCCCCGGGCAGGACGCTGTGGCGCCGTCGGACGGTCGACGGAAGCCACCCGGCGGCAACGGCGAAGGCGGCAACGGCGGTTGCCGAGGTGTACGGCCCGGAAGGCGGCGGCCGCTTCTTCGTCCCCGTCGACCTGCGTCGGCACACTCCGCAACTCCGGTCGACGGGCTGGCTGTCGCAGGCGTTCGTGCTGGACGTCACCGCCGGGGACAGCTGGCAGGAGGTGCACGCACGCGCGCTGAAGTCACTCGCCGACGGGGCGGAGCTGGCGGTGCGTACCGACCCGCGGACGCTGAAGACGCCGCTGGCGCTGATCCGGCTGTTCTCCTCGGCGGTGGACCGGACCGCCGTGCGGAAGAACCAGTACTCGGCGCTGTCCTTCATCACCCATCTGGGCGTCCACGACCTGGCGTCCTTCAGCACGGACGGCTTCACGGCGACCGCGCTGTACGCGCTGGGCGGTACGGGTCCCGGGGCTCCGCCGTCGATCGACATGGTCGAGAGCGGCAACCGTACCGAGGTGACCGTGACGTGGCAGGACGGGCCGGGGGTCGCGGAGCGCGCGCAGGCGCTGCTGGACGTGGTCGAGGAGGCGCTCTCGCCCCGGCGGAACCGCGTGTGGGCGGGCAACGACACCGCGCGCGAACTGACGTCGGGCGCTTCGGTGGTGCGGCGCTTCCGCGAGCAGGTACGACGCGCCCCGGACCGTATCGCGCTCAGCGGTCCCGAAGGGCCGGTCACCTACGGTGAGTTGAGCCGGCAGGCCGACGCGGTGGCCACCGCGCTGCGGGAGCGGGGCGCGGGCCCCGGGACCGTGGTGGGGCTGCTCGCCGATCGATCGGTGGCCCTACTGGCAGGTTTGTGGGGGGTGTTGCGGGCCGGCGCCTGCTACCTGCCGATGGACGTGCAGCACCCGGACACCCGGCTGTCGGGCCTGCTGGCGGACGCCGGGGCGGCCTTCTGCCTGGTGCAGGAGCCCTACGGGCAGCGGGCGGTCGTACCGGAGGGCTGCGAGCAGGTGGAGCTGGACCGCCTGACGGAGTCCCGCGGCCCGGAGCAGGGCGGCGAGCCGCCGTTCGAGGACGCCGAGGTGTCCCCGGACGATCTGGCGTACGTCATCTACACCTCCGGTTCGACGGGCCGCCCCAAGGGCGTGCAGATCGAGCACCGCAGTCTGGCGCACTACGTCGAGTGGGCGACCCGGGAGTTCGGGGTGGACGCGGACACCCGGCTGCCGCTGATCACCTCGCCGTCGTTCGACGTCACGGGCACCTCGGTCTTCCTGCCGCTGCTGGCCGGCGGTGAGGTCGTCCTGATGCCGCTGGAGCCGAGCCATCTGTCGCTGCGGCAGTTGTTGCAGATCTCGGGTGCCACCATGCTCAACCTGACGCCGTCGCACCTGGACCTGATCGGACAGCTCGACATCGCGCCGTCCGGCTTCCGCAGCGTGGTCGTCGTCGGCGAGCAACTGCGGGTCGAGGTCGCCGCGCGGGCCCAGCAGATGTTCGGACCCCGGTGCCGGATCATCAACCTCTACGGTCCCACCGAGGCGACGATCGGCTGCACCGCGCACACCTTCCGGGCTGGGGAGGACACGGGCATCGCGGTGCCGATCGGGGTGCCGGCGGACAACACCAGCGTGCATCTGCTGGACGAGGGCCGGCGTTTCGTGGCGCAGGGGGACGTCGGGGAGATGTACCTGGGCGGCGTGCAACTGGCCCGCGGATACCTCGGCCGCCCCGACCTGGACCGTGAGCGCTTCGTCCGTCTCGCCGACGGCAGCCGCGTCTACCGCACGGGCGACCTGGCCCGCGTCATGCCGTCCGGAGGTCTGGAGTTCGTCGGACGCATCGATGACCAGGTGAAGGTGCGGGGGCACCGGGTCGAGCCGGCCGAGGTGGCGAAGACACTGGAGGACCATCCGGGGGTGACCCGGGCGGTGGTGGTCGCCAGGGCCAGGACCGGGAGCAGCTCGAAGGCGTTGTACGCGTACGTGGTGACCGGCTCCGACGTCTCCGAACAGCAGGCGCTGACAACGGAGTTGACGGCGTACGTCGCGGAACGACTGCCGCGTTACATGGTGCCGGCGGCGATCGTCGCGCTCCCCGGCCTCCCCTACACGGTGAGCGGCAAGGTCGACACGAAGGCACTGCCGGACGTCTTCGCCGACGACCCGGACGCCGGCCAGGACGCGCCCGCGGCCCAGGAAGGTCCCCGGGACCCGGTCGAGGACGCGGTGGCCCAGGTGTGGGCCCGCACCCTCGGGGTGGACCGCTCCCGGCTGGACGGCGCCTCGGACTTCCACCGGCTGGGCGGGGACTCGCTGTCCCTGCTCACCATGATCGCCGGGGTCTGCCGGACGGTACTGGACACCGAGGGGGAGGCGGCGTTCATGGCGGAACTCGCCCAGATCGCCGGGGAGCCGACGCTGGACCGGGTGGTCACCCTGTGCCGGAAGGTCGCGGGCACCTGGAACGTGGTGCCGTCGGCGGAGTGATCCGCGCGAGGGCCGGGTTACCGGCGAGCCCCCCACGGGCCACGCCCTTCGCGGGCGTGGCCCGTGGGGGGCGGCCCGTGCCGGCCGTGTGCGGCTTCGTCCTGGACAGCCTCGTCGCCGACCACGGTACGGCCGCGTTGATCGCCGACAGCTGGAACACCACCGCCGTCCGTCTCTACCGTGGTCTTGGCCTGTCATGGCGCCCCATCGCCGCCGCCCGCGTCATGGACCGCTGAAGCCGGTCCACCGGATTCGCCACTCACTCGCTTCGCCACTTACCCGCGCCGAACCGGAACCCGTTCGAGCGGTACGGCATCGTCATTCACCCGCGGTCGGCAGTCGCGGGACAACACCACTTAGGCTTCGGCGGATGAAGGCATACTTCGATCATCACGTGGTGAGTGGAGTGCTGTTCGGGGCGACGCTTGTCGTCTGGATGGCCAGTGAGCTCCGGCAAGGCCGCAAGACCCGCACCGAGGCCCAGAAGACGGACCGGCAGAGCTTCGCCGTGGCCCGGATCTGCGTCGGTGCGGCGTGGCTGGTGACGGCGTTGACTTCTTCCGCTCTGCCCGCCACCACGATCCACGGTGGCGGGATCACGTTCGGCGTCGGACTGGCCATCTGCTGGATGGGAATCGCACTGCGGTGGTGGGCCTTCCGTACGCTGGGGCGGTTCTTCACCTTCAAGGTCATGACCAGCGCGGATCAACCCGTCATCCGCACGGGCCCCTACCGCGTCCTGCGGCACCCCAGCTACACCGGGGCCGAGGTGGCCTTCCTCGGCATGGCCGTGATGTACGGCAACTGGATCGGCGTCGCCGCCCTCGCGGTGCTGCCCATGGTGGGCTTCGCCAACCGGATCCGGGTGGAGGAAGCCGCGCTCAACGCCACGCTGGGCGACGCCTACCGGGCCTTCGCTACCGGACGCAAGCGGATGATCCCCTTCGTCTGGTGATGTGCGGTGCCTTCTGGTGACACCGGGAAGCGGTGAGGTTGAGAGGGCGTCCGGCGTGCCTGGTTCCGCACCAGGGCTGTCCGCCTCCCCCGCAGGCACGGCGACCTCGCGCCGGCCGGCCCACCTCGCGCACCGGCCGCACCGCATGCACTACCCACCGCACCGGCCGTGCCGCACACGTACGCACCGCATACACCACCCCCACCGCCCGCACCCCACGCCGCGCACCCCGCTCCTGCCCCCCGCTGACGCGCGCGTCAACCCCGTACCCCCGAAGAACCGAGGAATCCCCTAAACCACATCCCCCCGGTGATCGGAGGCGGGCTTCGCGGCTGTTCCCTAGAGTCGCCCGCGGGCGCTGGCGCGCCGGCGTACGGCTGTGCTGGGCTGAGCCTCTCGCGGTCGACCGACCCGGGCGCGGGATTACGGTCCGTTCGCTCCTGCCGCGGCGGGCGGTTCGCGTCCCCGCTGGTACGCATAGGAGGCCCACAGCCGATGGGGAACGACAACAACAAGCTTCTCGATCAGGCACGCCAGTGCCCCCGCAGCGATGCCTGACCGGCGGAGCGGGCGCGCTGCGGCCGTCGCCTTCCGCGACACCGTGACGAGCACGGAGGAGCGGGTCTTCCCGGTGCGCGCGGGTGTGGCGACCGGGCAGCGGCTCCGGCTCAGCGGGTACGACCTGCTGACCGGTCCGGTCTACACGCCCCTCACGTTCTTCTTCCGCGAGACGCTGGACGGCGCGGCGCTGCGGGACTCGCTGTCCCGGGTGCTGCGCAACTATCCGCCGCTGGCGGGGCGGTTGAGCCGGGACGCCGACGGCGGACTGAGCGTGGTGTGCGACGACGCGGGCGCCCGGTTCACCGAGGCGTCCAGCCCGGACCCGATGCTGGACTACGGACCGCAGCTGCGCACGGAACCGGTCGTCGGACAGTTCCTGCGCGAGGTCGGGCCGTTCCGGGTGATCGACCGCGACACGCCGCTGCTGAAGGTGCGGCTGACGCAGATGCGCGGCGGCGGTTCGATCCTGGGTGTGGTCATCAACCACAGCCTGGCGGACGGCGCCAGCACGGTGGCGTTCCTGGAGAACTGGTCCCGCGAACACCTGGGGCTGCCGTATCCCACGCCCTGTCACGACCGCGGCCTGCTCGACGGGCTCGGGAAGCTGGCCGAGGACGACGAGACGGCCCGCGACCGCGCGTTCATCGCGGTTCCCCGGTGGCGCCATCTGGCGGCCATGGCACGCCTGGGGCTGAAGCGTCTCGCGACGGTGGCCACCCGTTTCTCCGCCGCCGAACTGGCCGCGATGAAGGAGACGGCGCTGGCCGGCCTGCCGGACTCCGGTTCCTGGGTCTCCACCAACGACGCGCTCACCGCGCACCTGTGGCAGGTGCTGGGCGACCTGCGCGACCGGCCGGCCGACGCCATGGAGTGGCTCGGCCTGATCGTCGGCGCCCACTCCCGGCTGGGCGACGCGCTGCCCGCCGACTACTGGGGCAACTGCGTCAGCAACAACTGGACCAGCACGTCGGCCGGCGAGCTGCGCTCGCAGCCGCTCGGCACCGTCGCGCGCTCGATCCGGGAAGGGCTGGAGGCCAACACCACCGCGAAGATCCGCGACGAGATCGCCTTCCTCAACGCCCACCGGCACCTGGGCGTGTCACGGCGCGTCATGTCGGTGCGGGCCGCCGAGGTCTTCGACACGTCGATCACGGTCAACAACTGGTCGCAGTTCCCGCTCTACCGCATCGACCTGGGCTCGGGCACCGCGTTCTGGTACGAGTTCCCCGACCTGCCGATACCCACGGTGCACATCGCGCCCACCCCGGGCGACGACGGTGGGCGGGACGTCTACCTGTGCGTGTCCCTGCCGCACGCCGAGGAACTGCGCACGCCCGCCTGGCAGGAGCGGCTGCACGCCCACGGCAGCCGCCCGGCCGTCGCACCGGCCCAGCGGACGTAGGCCGCCCGGGGTCCGGCTCCCCCAGCGCCGGCCCCCGGGCCACGGGCTCGCCTTCTCCACTCGTTCGGCGGGCCCGGGCTCCGCTTTTTCGCCGGGCCCGCCTTGCACCCCATCGCCCGGCCCTGCGCCGGTCCTGCGCGGGTCTGCGACGCGGCCACCGCGCCGGCGGCACCGTGCGCATCGTTCTCCGAGGATTGCCGCCCGGACAACCGGGGCACACGCCCTGCGCAACGGGCGGTACGGGCGGTAATGCGCGGGAGCGAGGGCGAGGATGGACATGAGCACGGCCACTGGGGTGACGGGAAAGCCGGGCGCAGCGGAGCAGTCGGCACCCACACCGCCCCTGCTGCCCGGACGGTACGACCCCGACGAGTACGCCGACCACGTGGTGCGCAGCGCGCGCGAGGCCGGAATCAGCCCCCGGCTGCTGATGACCGTACTGCGCAACGAGGCGTACAAGCCGCATCACCCGCTCCTGGAGCGCCTGTGGCAGTGGTGGAAGCCGGGAGCGTCGTTCGGCCTGGTCAACATGCACCGCACCGCCTTCGAGCAGGTGTGCCGCGCGCACGACCTCGACGGGCGGTGGCAGGACATGCGGGACGACCCGGGCTTCGCGCTGCGCGCGGCCGCCTGGCACCTGCGCGACCTGGCGGCCCGGCTCCCGGACCGCCGCACCGCGCGGCTCACGACCGAGGAACTGCTCGCCCTGGGCTACAACACCGGCGCGCGCAACATGCGTGCCTTCGCCCGCGGCGTCCCCGCCGGCCCGATGGCCCGCTCCTACCTCCGCCGCTTCCGGGCGAACCGCCCGCAGGCCGACACCCTCCCAGCCGCCTGACGGGACGCGGGAGGCCGGGCCGTCCGGGCCTGCCTCCCGCAGCACGCGCTCACGGCCCCCGGAGCCGGAGAAACGGGCGGAGCGGGAGAGCGGACCGCCGTGCCGTCTCCCGCCCCGGGAGCCGCCTTCGTGGGTTCCGGGGCGGTCCCGGCCGTCCGGCACGCGCTCGTCCCAGCCGTTCGCCACACGCTCGACCCAGCCGTTCGCCACGCGCTCGTCTCAGCCGGTCGCCACGCGTTCGAGGACGTCCCGGGCATGCTCGACGGAGCCGTCGACGGTGTCCACCGCGTACATCGAGTCGACCATGAAGTGCTCGATGCCCGTGCGTTCGTGGACGCGCCTGATGGTGTCGGCGACCTCGGCCGTGCCGGTGCCGGCGTCGATGTTCACCCGCAGCACGGTGTCGATGGCCGCCGGTTCGCGGCCCGCCCGCACGGCGAGTTCGTCGAGCAGGGCGCGTTGCGCGAGCAGTCCGTCGATGTCGACGTGGCCGGGAACGACGCACACCGGGAGCCAGCCGTCGGCACGGCGGGCGACCCGGCGCAGCGCGCGTTCGGACAGGGCGCCCAGGTAGATGGGCGGACGCGGGCGCTGAACCGGCTTGAGGGGCGTATGGTGCAGCGGCACGGACAGCTGCGTGCCGTGGTATTCCGCCGGGTCGCCGCCCCAGATGGCTTCGAGGGCGTCGAGTACCTCGTCCATACGTGCGCCGCGCCGGGCGAAGTCCACGCCGGCCGCCCGGAACTCCTCGGGGGACCAGCCGACCCCGAAGCCGGGCAGCAGGCGTCCGCCGCTGACCAGGTCGATCGTCGTCAGGGACCGGGCCAGCTGGACGGGCGGGTAGAGCGGGGCGACGAGGACATGGGTGCCCAGCAGCACGTTGCGGGTGGCACTGGCGGCGATGCCCAGCAGGATGAAGGGGTCGGTCGTGGCGTTGAATTCGGCGGGGATGGTGTTGCCCCGGCCGCCGTAGCCGACGCTGGGACGGACGGCGGCGAGGTTGCGGTCGCCGACCCAGAGGCTGGCGGCCCCGGCCTGCTCGACCTCGGAGGCGAACGTCGCCGTCCGCGCGATCCCGTGGGCCTGGCGGTGGAACTGGGGCAGTGCGAAACCGATTCTCATGGCGTCCCTCGTACCGTGTCGCACGGCGTGCCTCCCCGGCGGAGGCACGTGCCGGGTCCGTAACGTGCGACACACGCGTGCCCGGTCCGCAGCGGGCAGCCGCGTCCGCACCACCGTGTCCCGCACGGTACGCCCGGCCACTGTAGGACGGCCGGATCGGCGGGGCGGGCCCGCAGACCTTTTCCGGACGGTCCGGACCGAGCGCCGGGGACGTGGCCGGGATGGGACGGTACGGCGAGAGCCTCGGGACGCGGACTCGGACGCCGTCCGGCGTCCGGCGTCCGGACCTCGGCGTGCGGGGGGCAGCATGGCGGCGGCGGACGACGTCGGCGCGGCGGGCGTAGAGTCCCCCTATGACCGCTGTTGTGACGGCGGCCGTGCGGGACGCCGGCGGCCTGCACCGATCGTTCGCGGGCGGGTCGGGCCGCGTTGCGGAGGCGCGACCGTTGGATGGGCCGGGCCCGATCGTGTGCGAGCCCGGGGTCGCGGTCGACGCACCGGACGGTTCGGCAGTCGCCCGCGGGCCCGGCGTCGCCGGCGCCGCAAGTCAGCAGTGGGCGAAGGGGACTTGGAAGGCCGGCGATCCGTACCTGCGGCAGGAGTGACATGGGCTCGGCGGAACGCGCTTACGCGCCGGACGCGTTGAGGGGGCTGCTGCGCCGGGCGCGGGAGCGGATCGCCCGGGCCGGCGTCGGCGGACTGCCCGAACTCCGCCTGGCGGCGGGCCTGTCCGCGGTGCCCAGGACCGGCCGGCGGGACCGCGGTCTGACGCAGTACGACATGGACGTGCTGCTGGGGCGGCCGCCCGGGGCCTGGTACAGCCGGTTCGAGCGGGGGATGATCGCCAACCCGGCCGGGCCGGACCTGCACCGGCTGGCCGAGGTGCTCGGCCTCGACGCGACCACGTGGGACGCGTTGTGGAAGTGCCTGTACGGCAGACCGCCGACGGACCCCGAGGGGCTGCTGGGCGTGGCGCAGGCCCCGCCGATCTGGTACTCCGTGGTGACGTCCAGTCCGCTGCCCGCGTACGTGGTCGACGAGGGGTTCGACGTGCTGTGGCACAGCCCGGCCGCGGACGAGTTGTGGGGCGGGTGTCCGCACAACACGGTGCTGTCGGTCCTGGCGGCCGACGCGAGGGTCCGCGAGAACGTGCTGGTCGACTGGCCGTACTGGTGTCTGACCGCCGTCTCGCAGCTGGCCGGCGCGCTGCGCGAGCGTCCGACGCACCGTCGGCTGCTCCAGATCCGGGACATCGCTCTGCTCGATCCGCAGGTGCGCGCGGTGTGGGACCGCCAGGCGGCGAGCCCGACGCTGTTCTCCGGCGGCGGCCGGCGGCTGATGCGGCACGCCGGTACCGGGCGGGTGGGTGCGGTGAGCTGCGCGGTCGCGGTCCTGGAGGGTGTGGTCGGCTACCGGGTGGAGTTCCTGCGGTGGACACAGATTTGACGGTGCGTCAGGCATTGTCGTGCGGTGTATTCACCGAGGTTGAACACGTCTTGCCATAGGGGCTGACGAATTCCCGGTGAGACGAAATCCGGGTGGTGCCCTTCCCCGATGAGGCGGGTCGGTCGGCCTCGTCCGCCGTACAACCTCGCCTGTACAGATGGCACCGCCTCCCATGTACGGCGGATGCGGACTGCCGTCGACGCGTCCGCAGTCATCGGACCACGGTTCCGGACCGGCGTCGAATGCGCCAACGGCCGCTGTGGCGACCCCAGTTGCTGCTGACGTGACGGATCGCCCCCGGACGGAGCGTGCGGATGGCGTGCCGCGAATCCCACTACGGGGCCGACCGCACGCGGCTGGCCGGTTCTAGACTGCGGCCATGGCCACCAGCGGCCCCGGAGCCGGAAACGCTCCTCCTGGGCCAGCAGATCGCGGCACCCGGTCGGCGGACGGCACGCCGGGCCGCGCCGCCGAGCTGTACCGGGCCCTGGCACTGCAACCTCACGTCGGCGTCCTCTTCCTCGACGACCGGCTGCGGGTGCGGGACGCCATCCACACCCCGCTGAACTTCGGCGGCCTGGTCATCCGCGCCGGGGCCGGGGTGCGGCTGACCGACCTGGTGCCCGAGGACGACCGCGAGTCGGTCGCCGCCCACCTGCGAGCCGTCCTGGCCACCGGCTACCCGTCGGTGTCCACCGCGCACCAGACCTGGCGGATGCGCACTCCCGCCGGACTGCTGTACGTGGCGATGACCGTGCTGCGGTCCGTCGACGCCGACGGCAACCCGAGCCTGGTGGTCACCCTCATCAACACCACTGACGACGTCCAACGCGCCCAGCGCCTGGAGCTGTTGCAGGACGCCGCGGAACGCATCGGACTCCAACTGGACGTCGTGCGTACCGCCCAGCAGTTGGCCGACGTCCTCGTGCCGCGGCTGTGCGACGTGGCGGTGATCTCCCTCGCGGACGAGATACCCGAGGGCCGGGAGCCTCCCACCCGGACCGGCGGCGGGGATCTGGCGTTGTGGCGCGCGGCGATCGCACCGGCGGGCGAACCCCGTCCGGAGGGTTACATCCGGCCCGCGCGGGACTCCCGGGACGCGCACGTCCCGCCGTTCCTGCGCGGCCCGGAAGTCATCCGCATGTTCCAGGCCGGCCAGCACTTCACCCTGGTCGGCCGGGCGGCGACCACGGCCGTGGTGGACGACGAGCCCGACATGGTGCGGGCCCTGGTGCCGTTCGCCGAGGAGGAGGGGTCGTTGACGGTGGCGTGCCTGCCGCTGCTGACCGAACGCGGCGGCGAGCACAACCCCGCCGACCCCGGACTCGTCCTGGGATCGGTGGAGTTGTGGCGCCGGGGCGAGGAACGGCCGTTCGACGAGGCCGACGTGCGCACCGGCAAGGCGATCGTCTCGCGCGCCGCGGTGAGCCTGGACAACGCCCGCCGTTACAACCTGGAACGGCGCACCTCGCTCGCTCTGCAACGCAGTCTGCTGCCACCGGCCGCCACCGCCGCGGCCGCCGCGTCGACGGCAGCCGTCTACGTACCCGCCCGTTCCGGCCGGGGCCTTGGCGGTGACTTCTACGACGCCATCGAACTGTCGTCGAAGCGGGTGGCGCTGGTGGCCGGGGACATCGCCGGCCACGGCCTGCACGCCGCCGCCACGATGGGCCGCATCCGCACCGCGGTGCGCACGCTGGCCGCCATGGACCTCGCGCCCGGCGAACTGCTCACCCACCTCAACGAGTTGGTCGTCGAACTGGCCGACGGGGCCGCACGCGAGGAGTCCCCGGCCGGGTCGAGCTGCCTGTACGCGGTCTACGACCCGATCACCTGCCGGTGCTCGATCGCCAGCGCGGGGCATCCACCACCGATCGCGATCCGGCCCGACGGCGCAGCCGACTACCTCCCCGTCACCCCTGGAGATCCGCTGGGCCACGGTGCGGTCGTCTTCGACGTCGCCGAGACCGACCTGGCGCCCGGCACGGTGCTGGCCCTGTACAGCGACGGCCTGGTCGGCCTGGAGGGCGTACGCCTGCCCGAGCGGCTGTCGGCGGCCCTCATGACGGCCGACGGCGAACTGCACGGCGCCGCGGAAGGCGTGGTCGCCGCGCTGCCCGACACCAGCCTGGCCGACGACGTGACGCTGCTGCTCGCGCGCACCCGCGCCATCGCCGACGACGACACGGTCGCCTGGCCGATCCCCCACGACCCGGCCGCCGTCGGCGACGCCCGCGACCGCACCACCCGCCAACTCCAGGACTGGGGCCTGGACGACCTGGCCTTCACCACCGAACTGATCGTCAGCGAACTCGTCACCAACGGCATCCGCCACGCCGAACCACCCGTCGTCCTGCGCCTGATCCGCGACCACGACACCCTCGTGTGCGAGGTCACCGACGGCAGCAGCAGCGCACCCCACCTCACCCGCGCGCCCGACAGCGCCGAGGGCGGCCGCGGCCTGATGATCACCGCTCAACTCGTCGCGGGCCGCTGGGGCGTCCGGTACGACAGCACGGGCGGGAAAGCCATCTGGGCCGAGCAGTCCACCACTCCGTTCTCCGAGGGCTGACGCGGCAGGCTCGCGGGCGGCGGTTTTTCGGCGGGCGGCGGGCGGGGGTGGAGCGGCGCCGGAGTGAAGGCGGGCGGGGACGCGTGGGCGGGTGAGGGCGGACGGGGAGGCGTGGGCGGCGTGTTCGGCGGCGGCGCGGTGTCCGGCTTCGGGGTTCGGTTCGGGGTCCGGCTCGGGGTTCGGCTCGGGGTTCGGCTTCAGGGTCCGGCTCGGGGTCCGCCCCGGGGGTCACGCACCGACACCTGTCGCAACTGCCCGTTGAGCGTGGCGACGACGGTTCGCAGGCACTGAGCTTCGCCGCGGGACCGCACTTCTGCATGGGCGCGGCGCTCGCGCGGTCCGCCCCGGAACCGGGTGCCGGCATCCAGCCGGCCACCACGGGCACCAGCCGGCGCCCGCCAAGGCCCGGCAAGGCCCCCGGGCAAGGCCCACCAAGACCCACCAAGGCCCGCAATGGTGAACGTTCAACATTGAACGCCGGCGTGCCTATACGCCCGACCGCCGCCTGCGCAGAATCGCTGCACAGCGCACCCGGCGGTCCCTCCACCGCGACGCGGGAGCGTTGGCGCCCGGGGTACGGGACCCGGACTCCGGGCGCCGGAACCGCCTACCGGGCACCCGCAGCCATCCCACCGACCACCCGTATCGAGGACACCACCATGCCCCGCCCCATACCGTCCGGCGGCCCGACGTGAACCGCGCGGACGCCACCGTGCTCACGACCAGTGACGCCGCCACCGCCATCATCACCGACGGCCTGCGCGCCTCGGGGGCCTCCGTCGCCTCGTGGATCACGCCCGCGGACGCGACCGCCCGGCAGAGCGGGC
This sequence comes from Streptantibioticus silvisoli, assembly GCF_027947535.2. Classification (GTDB taxonomy): domain Bacteria; phylum Actinomycetota; class Actinomycetes; order Streptomycetales; family Streptomycetaceae; genus Streptantibioticus_C; species Streptantibioticus_C silvisoli. Next base: position 6,446 of record NZ_JAAGKO020000029.1, on the reverse strand, counting down.
TGTTCGCGCGCACCGCCAGCAGATCCGCCGGCTGGGGCCTCGCCACCGCGGCACGCACCGTGATCACGCTGTGGCCGACCCCCGCCCACCTGGACGCCATGGCCCCGCACCTGCTGCCCTACCTCGCGCCGGGCGCGACCTGGCTCCAGCTCGGGCCGCATCCCGCCGAGTCCGCGGCCGCGCTCGCCGGCCGCGCCGCCGGCCGGGGCGTCGCCCTGGTCCACGCACCGGTCGGCCGCACCCCCGACGGCGGCCTGCTCCTGCCGGACCGTCACCGCACCGCCCTGCTGCGCCGGCCGCTCGCCCCTGCCGTACGCCTCTGGATCACCCGCATCCCCCCGCTGGCGGAGGAGATCTGACTCCACGGGTTCCCCGGGGCGAACCGGCGACAGGTAGCCGCACCCGTGGCCGCCCCGACCGGGACGGCCACGCTCAGCCACCGGGGCTCCCACCCGCACCCGCACCGCCCACCCGTACCCGTCCCCTACCGCCGACAGAAGCGAGACCCCGCCGCACGGCGCCGCCATGCCGCCCGCCGGCACGACTGATCACCGCCGGCCACGCCAACCACCTCCTCGCGAGCCCCTCCCATCCCCCGACCGACAGGACCACCCCATGCTGATCATCGGCACCACCGTCTCCGTCCTCACCAGGGTCGACCTCGTCGTCGACCGTCCCGAGCGGCTGCTGCGCGCGGCCCGCCACCTGTCCCCCGGCAGCCTCCCGGGCGGCGCCGGCCACGCCGACCGGGACGCGGGACGGATCTACGCGTCACTCGTCGCCCTCGTCGCCGAGTACGGCGGTGATGTGCTCGCCGAGAACCCCGGCCGGTTCGGCCTGATCGGCGGTGACTCCTCCACCGTCCTGCTCCAGGGCGAGGACGCTGACAGCCCCTGGCAGGGGACCTGGCCACCCGGAGTCGACCGGCGGCGGATCATGCTCCAACTGGACGGCGGCATGACCTGCGACGTCGAGCACCACCTCGCCATGGAGGCGGCGGAGGAAACGGAGGCGGAGGCAGAGGAGGAGGCGGAGGAGGACGGCTGAGGCCGCGCGGTACGCCGGCGGAGGCCGCGCCCGGGCCGCTCGGGTACCGGTGGACGGCAGCGGTTCCACGCCCGGTTCACCGGCATGGCCGTAGCGGCGGAAGCCGGCCACCGGCCACCTCGCGTGGGCGAGGGCGGTCCGTACGTACGCGGTAGGACTACGGGCAGCAGTACCGGACACCTTCGCCGAGCCTCAAGCGGGGCGAAGGCGTCCGGAAGGCTACTGGCTGACGGCGCCGCGGGCTGCGAACCTGAAGGCCCATTGGTTCGGACCAGATTGAGGGGTACGCAGTGAACCCATCAGTGCGAACCGCCGGACGCGCTCTCGGTGTCCTCGCCGGCGCGGCGGCCGTGTCGGGGCTAGCCCTCGTTCCCGCGAACAGCGCCTCCGCCGTGGGCATCGCGGCGACCGCCCGTCACACGGCACCCCATGCCGTGCCGCACGACGACACCTGCTGGGCGACGCACTACGGCCAGGGCATTCCGCCGGGTTCCTTCACCGCCAGCGGTGATGTCTTCGACGACAGCGCGATGGCGGCCGCGACCTCGCTCAGTCTTGATCCGCAACTGCCGTTCGGCACGATGGTGAAGGTCACCAATACCGCCAACAACGCCTCGGTGACCGTACGCATCAACGACCGCGGCACGTTCACCTCACCGGTGTGCCTCGACCTGACCGACGGCGCGTTCAGCCAGCTCGCCGCACTCGACCCCGACCCCGGGCACATCGTGGTCACCGAGCAGGTGGTCTCCGGCGGCGGCACGACACCGCCGGGCGACCCCGGCTGCGCGACGCCCTGGAGCAGTTCGGCGGTCTACGTGGCCGGTGACACCGCCTCGGACGCCGGGCACGACTGGCAGGCGAAGTGGTGGACCACCGGCGAGGATCCGACCACCAGCGGCCCGTCGGGCGTCTGGCAGGACCTCGGCCCCTGCTGACGGCGCGTCGGCGGGCGGCGTCCGTCGCGCTCGGGACCGGGTGGGTGACGTTCACCGGCCTCCGTCTGTAGGGCGGGCCACCCTGCGGCGGCCGGCGCCCGCCCTCCGGCCGGAACGACCGCGGTGGCGGCCCTCAGTCCGTCGGCGGACTGTCCACCCTGGTCAGGGCACGGGCGACGTCGATGTCCCTGCCGATGGACACCGCCTGAAGGGGCGTCGCCCGGAGCAGCGGGAAGTACGCCGGTGCGCGATGAGGCACGGGGACGCGGCACGCGATGCGGCACGCGTCGAAGCCGTGAGGTGATCCGGACGCGGGTTCGGACCGGCCGAGATACCGGCGCAGTTCGTGATACCCGTGGTGCAGAGTAGGGCCATGCCTTCGTACGAGCCGATGTCGTTCCACCTGGAGACCGAGCGGTTGGGACTGCGGCCGTGGGCCGAGTCGGACGCCGATGAGCTCTGTGCCCTCGCATCCGAACGCGGCAACTCCGAACGCGGCAACGGGGCGCCGGCGGTCGAGCGCGGGCGGGAGGTGATCTCGGCGACGCTGGCCGCGACGGCGGCAACCGGGCTCGCGCTGTTGCCCGTCCGGCGCCGCGCCGTAGGCGACTTCATCGGTTATTGCGGGCTGACCGTCGGCCGCTCCACGGTCGCGGAGCCGGAGATCGCCTATGAGTTGTTGCGGCGTGCGCACGGGCGCGGCTACGCCACCGAGGCGGCCCGCGCGGTACTCGGTGCCGCGGCAGCGACAGGGCGGGAGCGGCTCTGGGCGACGGTCCGCACGTGGAACACATCATCGTTCCGGGTGCTGGAGAAACTCGGCTTCGAGCGGGATCACCTTTCCGCGGACGACCGCGGCGAACTGGTGTGGCTCACGCGCTCGCTGCCGTGAGGTGGGGAAGTACCGGCTCCGGGCCGCTTCCCATCACCACCGCGCGCTCCGCGGGCCGGAAGTCATCGGGCAGCGCATCCCGGCGCATCAGTGACGTCGATGGGCACGCATTGCCGCTGTCGCAGCTCCGGGGCGCCGGTGGCGTACCGGATCAGCAGTCGGTCCACCGGTCGATGGCCGGCCGGGGAAGCCTGACGTGGCTGGAGCGTTACGCCTGCGTCTTCCGGTCGGAGACCCCCGCGCCGGGGGCGCTCAGCTCGATGACGGTGCCGACGTTGTCGGTGACGAAGGCGATGCGCCGGCCGATGTCCGGTGCCTCCATGGGGCCGCCGATCAGCGGCACCCCGAGTTCGAGCAGCCGTGACACCGCCGCGTCGAGATCTGCCACAGCGAGGCAGAAGTGGTGCAGGCGCGACGGGTCCATGCTCGTGAGGACGTTGTCGGCCGGCGCCCCGCCCCGGTCGGACGCGCCGGTGAGGAGTTCGATCCTGACGTCGCCGGCGGCGAGGAAGACGAACGTGGTGCCGTGGGACGCGAATTGTCGCTCGACGGTGAAACCGAGGTTGCGCGAGTACCACGCGATCGTGGCGTCGAGGTCCTCTCGGGTGACAGTGATGCCCACGTGGTCGTGGGAGAACGTGAAGGTCATGTCCGTAAGGATCATCGGCCGCCGGGCCGGCAACCAGGGAGAGGAGGTCGGTAGGAAAACCGCTACCACCTTCGGGTGGGCCCCAGTGCGACAATCGGAGTCATGACCGCTGACATCGCGAAGCTCGGCCCGATGCTGCGGACCTGGCGAGGCCGCGTCCCACCGGAGGCCGCGGGACTGCCCGGCGGCCACCGGCGCCGGGTCACGGGGCTGCGCCGGGAGGACCTCGCCGAGCTCGCGGGAATCTCGGTCGACTACGTGGTCCGCCTGGAGCAGGGCCGCTACGCGACCCCGTCGGCGCAGGTGGCCGCGGCGCTGGCCCGCGCCCTCCAGCTCACCGACGCCGAGCGGGACCACCTCTACCGGTTGGCCGGGCTGGCCCCTCCGGCCGCCGGGGAGATCTCCGACCACATCCCGCCCGGCCTGCACCGCATCCTGAACCGGCTCGGCGACGCCGCAGCCGCCGTGTGCGCCGCCGACTGGCAGTTCATCTGGTGGAACCGCTCCTGGACCGCGCTGCTGGGCGACCCCTCGTCGACGCCGGTGGCGCTGCGCAACTTCGCTCGGGACACCTTTCCGGCCGACGGGGCCGGCCCCCGCCTGGCGCACTGGGAGGTGACCTCGCTCAGCAGGCCGGAGGTCGAGGTCTCCGTCGTGTCCGACCTGCGCCGCGCCGCGGGACGGTTCCCGGCCAGCGACCGGCTGGCCGTCCTGATCCGGGACCTCACGACGGGTAACCGGCGCTTCGCCGAACTGTGGGCCTCCGGCGCGGTCGGCGCGTACCGGGAGGACCACAAGATCGTCCACCACCCCCTGGCGGGGCCGATCGCGGTGGACTGCGACGTCCTGACCGACGGCGACGCGGAACGCAAGATCGTCGTCCTGGCCGCCGCTCCCGATACGGAGGACGAAGCCAAGTTCCGCCTGGCGATGACGTCGGGCCTTCCCTCTTCGCTCGCGGCCGGGCGGAACAGCTGATCGACGCGGCGGGCCGGATCGCCGCCGCATCGGACCTGGGGCCGCCCGGGCCGAGCACTCACGCCGTTGCGCAGCCGCGGCCGCGCGGGACTGAGCAGACGCCACGCCGCAACGCATACATGGCTTCGCTCCCACCACGTAACGCGCCCACGGCTCGACCCGACCAACGATCAACAGGGCACGCCGGTCCGCGAGTTCGCCGCCGTTCGGGGCCGACGGACCGGACTCCCGCGGTCAGGCCTGCTCGGGGCCTCGGACTCCGGCGGTCAGGTCTGCTTGGCCTCGGACTCCGGCGGTCAGGTCTGCCCGGGGCCGTCGGCCAGGAGGCGTTCCACGGCTGCGATCACCGTGCGGCGGCGGTAGGCGCGGCTGGTCGACGTCGTCGCGGAGAACTCGGGGTTCGTGGTCGCCCAGGAGGTCGCGACGGCCTGGATCAGGGTCAGCAGTTGCACAGGGTCGAAATGGGTGGTGAGGAGTCCGGCGCGCTGGGCCTGGCGCAGGCGGTCGAGCCGCACTTCGTTCAGGGTCACGACCGCCTCCAGGTTCATCCCCTGCGGGCGCTCCAGGCGGTACCAGGTGGACAGACGCAACGCGGCAGGGTCGTCCTCGAACCGGTCGAACAGCCGCCCGGCGTAGGCGGGCAGGTCGGTGGCGTCGAAGTCGACGTCGTCCATGACATGGCCGACGTACGAGCTGAAGACCGTGTCGAACAGCTCGTCCTTGTTGCCGAAGTAGGCATAGATCAGCTGCTTGTTGACCGAGGCGGCCTTCGCGATGCGGTCGACGCGCGCGCCGGCGATGCCGTGCTCGGCGAGTTCTGCCGTGGCGGCTTCCAGCAGCCGCGCCTTGGTCTGTCCGGAGTCTCGCGCCATGCCCTCACCGTAACAAACAACTAGTTGGTTGCGTACGTCGGGCCGATGATGTTGGCTAGGAGGCATACAACCGGTTGGTTACATAGGAGGGCGGCACCATGGCGAAGACCTGGCTGATCACCGGAAGCTCGCGGGGTTTCGGACGGGAACTGACCCGCGCGGCGCTCTCGGCCGGCGACAACGTCGTCGCCACCGCCCGCGACCCCCGGCAGCTGAGCGACGTCGAGGACGCCTTCCCCGACCGCGTCAGGACCGTGGCGCTGGACGTGACCGACGCGGCCGCGGCCCGGGCGGCGGTACGGGTCGCGACCACCGCTTTCGGCGGGCTGGACGTCGTGGTCAACAACGCCGGTTACGGCAACTCCGCCGCGATCGAGGAGACGCCCATCGAGGACTTCCGCGCCCAGATCGAGACCAACCTGTTCGGCGTGGTGAACGTGACGCAGGCAGCGCTGCCGGTCCTCCGCCGGCAACGGTCGGGCCACTTCATCCAGTTCTCCTCGATCGGCGGCCGCGTCGGCGGCACCCCCGGCATGGCGGCGTACCAGTCCGCCAAGTTCGCCGTCGAGGGGTTCTCGGAGGTCCTCAACAACGAGGTCGGCCCGTTCGGCGTCAAGGTCACCATCGTCGAGCCCGGCGGGTTCCGCACCGAGTGGGGCAGCACGTCGATGCACCGTGCCGAGGTCGAGCACGTGGAATACGAACCCAGCGTGGGAGCGATGAACCGCTTCCGCGAGTCAACCGTCGACACGTGGGCCGGCGACCCCGCCCGGGCAGCGGCCATCATCCTGGACGTCGCCCGCCGGGAACGCCCACCGCTGCGGTTGCTGCTGGGCGCCGGCGCGGTGGAAGCGGCGGCGAAGTCCTCCCTCGCGCGCGCCGCCGAGGCGGAGGAGTGGGCCGAGATCAGCCGCTCAGCCGATTTCCCGCCCGACCAGGGGTGATCGCGGTTTGGGCGGACCGCGTGGCTGGCGTCCTCCGGAGCGACGCGTCCTCCGGGGGAGGTCCTCCGGAGCCGGGGTGGTGGGACGCGGCCGGGCTTCGGGGGAGGCCGCGATTCGGGTCGGGGG
>NZ_JAAGKO020000028.1 GCF_027947535.2 Streptantibioticus silvisoli | reverse complement strand
CTTCCGCGCCCCCGGAATACGCCCCCATCGCCCCCTGCCCGGCTCCCGCTCCATCCCCCGTTCCCATTCCCGCTCCCGCTCCCGCGCCCGATCCCGTTCTCGCAGGACGTGCCCCGTCCGATCCCCCGAGCACCCCAGACGTCCCAGGCGCCCCCGAACCCCCGCGCCCCCCAGACAACACTCCCTCCGCCCCGAACATCCCGCTCCTCGCGGCGGCCGACTCTCCGTCCGGTTCCCCGCCCAGTTCGTCGCCCACTTCGTCGCCCGGTTCCCCGTCCAGTTCGTCGCCCGCCGGGGCGTCCCCCGGCGTGCGTTCCACCAGGCGCCCCCACGGCACACCGCAGGCGCGGGCCGCGGCGTCGGCCCATTCCTGCTCGGCGAGGTGGCCGACCGCGCCGGCGCCGACCGCTTCGGCGAGGCGGCCGACGAACGTCTCGCGGGCGTGGTCGGTGAGACCGACGGCGCCGGCCCCCACGTAGACCGGGCGCAGCCGGGCCGTGGCGCGGTCGATGTCGGCGGCGACGCGACGGTTGGCGGCGCCGCGTTCGGCGGCGATCTGGCCGATCGCGGCGCGGACGTCGGCGACGCCCTCGCCGGTCAGGGTGGAGGCGCGCAGCACGACGGCGCCGGCCTCTCCGTGTTCGCCGACCGCGAGGCCGTCCTCGTCGAGCAGGCGGCGCAGGTCGTCGAGGACCTGGTCGGCGGCCTCGTAGGAAAGCCGGTCGGCCTGGTTGAGGACGACGAGCGTGACGTCGGCGTGGCTGGCCAGCGGCCGCAGGTAGCGCTCGTGCAGCAGCGCGTCGGCGTACTTCTCCGGGTCGACCACCCACACGACGACGTCGACCAGCGCGAGCATGCGGTCGACCTGGCGGCGGTGTTCGCCGGTCGCGGAATCGTGATCGGGCAGGTCGAGGAGGATGAGACCCTCGAAACCGGCGTCCGACCCGCCCGGCCGGGTGTGGACGCCGTCCAGCAGGCTGCGCCGGGCGAACCGCGCGTGCGGCGCGATGCCGAGCCGGTCCAGCAGACCGACCGATCCGCGCGGATCCCAGGCGCACGCCACCGGCGCCTCGGTCGTCGGGCGCCGCACGCCCACCTCGGACAGTTCGAGGCCGGTCAACACGTTGAACAGCGACGACTTCCCGCTGCCGGTCGGCCCGGCCAGCGCGACGACGGTGTGGTCGAGGGAGAGCCTGCGGCGTTCGGCGATCCGGTCGAGCAGTTCGCCGGCCTCGGCCAGCGCGTCCGGCTCCACCCGGGTGCGGGACAGGCCGAGCAACTCGCCGAGCGCGTCGACCCGCCGCTGCAAGGGGTCACGTCGCGGTCCCGCCACGCCACCGCCCGGTCGCGCGTTCCGCTCGTCCCGGTACCCCTCCGCGTAACCGACGGTCCGATCATCCTCCCGCGCTCCCCACCCCGACACCCGTCCCGCCTCCCGCAGCCGCCCGGCCTCCCGGGGCCGCTCTCCGTCCCGGTCCCGGAAGCGCTCCCCGTCGCGGTCCCGAGGGCGCTCCCCGTCCCACGTCCGCGCGCCGCCCCGGGTGCGCTCCCCGTCCCGCGGTCGTTCCTCGTCCCGCGTCCGCTCCCTCTCCCGCGTGCGCCCGTCCTCCCTTATGGCCCGTTCACCGTCCCGCGTGCGCCCGTCCTCCCTTACGGCCCGCTCCCCGTCCCGAGGGCGCCCGCCCTGCCCCACCACGTCACCCGTTCCGGCCCGTCCCGCGTCCCGCCCGTTCACGCGCCCCGAAACGCGCCCCGGCGCACCGGCCGACGTTCCCACGCCCCCGGAACGCGCCCCCGTACCACCGGCGCGGCCGATCCCCGTACCACCGTCGGAAGCACGCCCCGTACCTCTTTCGGGGCCTGTTCCCGCCCCTCCGCCGAAGGACGTTCCCGCATCTCCGCCCAAGGAGCCCCCCGCGCCCCCACCGGAGAAGGAATCCCCTCCGCCCAAAGAACCCCCCGAGCCCCCACCGGAGAAGGGGTCCCCTCCGCCGAAGGAACCTCCCGCGCCCCCTTCGGGGGACGGTTGCGAACTGCCGCCGGCGAAGCCGGACCTGGTGGTCACCGTCGCTCACCTCACCTTCTGGAGTACCGAAAATGTCGAGATGAGGTCCGCCTGCTGTCCCGGCGCGACCTTCAGCGCGTCCAGCGGCGCCAGCCGCCGTTCGCGTTCGGCGAGCAGCAACCCGCTCACCGCCGCCTTGAGTTCGTCCAGGGCCCGGTCCTGCATGCGGACGGCGACCAGCGCGCCGAGGAGTTCGGCCAGCCGTTCGCCGGCCGGGGCGGCGCGCCGGCCGCCGAGCAGCGACACGCCCAGCAGGACCGCGACGTCCTCGGGGTCGACCGGCGCGCGTTCGCCGTCCCGGGCGAACCGCACCTCCTCGTAGGCGAGGTCGGCCAGCGCCGTGCGCCAGCGCGCGACCCGGGCGCCGATGCGGAACGCGGCCGCCGCGGTGTCGACCCGGTAGGGCGGCGCGACCGCGCCGGCGCGATCCCTGCGCCAGCATGCGCCCGCCTCGTCGTCGGCCGCCGCGACCGCGGTACGCACCAACGCCGCCAGGCCCTCCGCCAGCGCCTCCTGAACCGCCTCGGGCCCGCACCCGGGGTAGCCGCGCCACAGCGCGTACGCCTCGCCGGTCAGCGGTTCGCCGTCCGCGACCGCCGACCCGACCAGGTCGGCGGCGCCGGCGAACGCCTCCACCACGTGCCCGGACAGCCGCACCACCGCCGCGTGCTGCGCCGCCGACGCCCCGGCCAGCGCCGGGATGCGGCTGCGCAACGACTCCAGTACGCCGGTCGCCGTCCGGTGCGCCACGACATGCCGCGCCGCCGGGTCCTGCGCCACGTGCCGCAGCCACTCCCCCAGCTCCGCGACCGCGCTGCGCGGCAACAGCCCGCCGCCGCCCGCCGATTCCGGCAGCTCCGGCACGGTGAACCGCGGAACGTCCCCCAGCCCCGCCCGGTTCAGCATCAGCCCGTAGTCGTGCGCCACTTCGTCGGCGATCTGGTGCGGCACCCGGTCCAGTACGGTCCCCAGCGTCACGTCGAACTCCCGTGCCGACCGCAGCAGATTCCACGGCAGCGCGTCGCTGTACCGCGCGGCGGTGGTCACCAGCACCCACACGTCCGCCGCGCCGATCAGCCGCGCCGCCAGATCGCGGTTGGCCGCCACCAGCGAGTCGATGTCCGGCGCGTCCAGCAGCGCCAGTCCGCGCGGCAACGTGTCGGCGACCTCCAGCCGCAACGCGCCCGGCGAGCCGTCGTCCGCCCTGTCGAAGCCGTCCGGCCCGTCGAACTCACCGGTCCCGTCAAAGCCACCGGTCCCGCCGAAGTCGCCGGTCCCGGCTGAACTCCGCGCGGGATGAACGTCGTACGGTCCGACGATCCGTTCGATCCGGTCACCGCCATAGCCCGCATCGCGGTGAGCCCCCTCACCGTGGAGGGGATCGCGCCGGCTGACGTCCCGGCGGAGGGGATCGCGGTGGGGGGTGTCGTAGGGGGCGGTGTCGCGGTGAACGGTGTCGTAGGGGGCGGCGTCGTGGGAGCCGCCGGGCGGGCCGGGGTCGTAGCCGTCGGGGCGCAGGCGGGCGGTGAACCGGCTTGCGGCGCCGGGCTCGTCGCGCCGAAGGCCGGGCAGGACGTTGCGGGCCGCGAAGTAGGCGCGGTCCTGCGGATGGCAGACGAGGACCGGAGTACGCGTCGTCGGCCGCAGAACGCCCGCCTGCGTCACCCGCCGGCCGACCAGCGAGTTGACCAGTGTGGACTTCCCCGCCCCGGTGGACCCGCCGACGACGACGAGCAACGGCGCGTCCGGCGTGCGCAACCGCGGCAGGAGGTAGTCGTCCAGCTGCGCCAGCACCTCGTCCCGGCTTCTGCGGGCCCGCGACGCCCCCGGCAACTCCAGCGGAAACCGCGCTTCGTCGACCCGCTCCCGCAACACCGACAGCGCACCGATCAGCCCCGGCTGTACGTCAAGGATCGCCACATGCGAAGAATGCCCAATTTTGAGCGTTTTTTGAAGCATGACCGGGCCCGCCCGCCTCATTCGGCCCACCCCTGTCCGCACACCCCTCCCGTCGCACTGGCATCCTGGGGGACCGAGGCGGCAAAAGGGATGCATGGGGCCCGTCAAATAACGACTGCACAACACCCGGCGCCAGATAGGTCAAAAGCCGTGCAGGATTCACCCGCCCCTGCGATTATCAGAGCGCTTCACGGAACCTCCACAACGTGGCACGGAGGTGAAGCAACCGGTCTTACGTCCGAAGCGCTCTATCCTTGTCCCCGGCAAGGTCACGGACCCCCGGCCCCCGGCCGACCCCGACCCCCACCGCGGGCCCGGACACCGCCCTCGGCCGCAACCCGGCCCCCGTAGCTCAGTGGATAGAGCAGGCGCCTTCTAAGCGCTTGGCCGCAGGTTCGAGTCCTGCCGGGGGCACCACCTTCTCCTGCCCAGCAGGAGAATCGTTTTCGCAGGTCAGCAGGCACGTTCCGCCGCCCGGCGCAAGCCGGAACGGACGACCTGGCAGGGGCGGACCACTCCGGCAACCTCCGGCTCCGGCCGGGTGCTGCGGGGGACCACGGACACCACGCGGACGAGACCTCAGGGCACGACGAGGAAGACCACCGCCGACCCCGGACCACCCCGACGTGCACCGCACACAGGCCGACAACAGCACCGGCACGCCGTTCCCGGCCCACCCCGCCACCTGTGCCGGCAGAACGCCATCGTTCAACCCGGTGATCAGACAGACGCACCGCAGGCCGCACGTCCACTTTCCCACCGGCGCGTCGGCTTGGCGAGATGTGAAGACCACCCGCCGGGCCCTGCCTCACGCCCACGGGCTCCCCCCGCAGGCGCGGAGGTAGCCCCCGGCAACACAGGAGCGTGCACGGTCCGGCCGTGTGGTCTCCGCACCCGCGGGGCTGGTCCCGCGACATACACCGCGGTGACGTCCAAGGCCCGGTGATCCCCGTACCAGCGGGGGTGATCCCGAGTCGACGGCCACCGTACCCGCTGTTCGAGTTCGTACTCGATCTTGGTATTGAGTAGGTGAGGCGGACGACCCGCTCGATCGATTCGCAGAGTACGGCGGCAAAGCGGCGGTAGGGACTGCCGGCCTCGGACAGAAGGTCGGCGATGCCGCCGTCCCGGGGGATGGGGACGGCGAACCGCTCGTGTGCCCGGCTTCTGTCCCGGGCTGTGCGGGTGAGGCGAGGGTTGCCGCAAATCCCGGAACCGGGACGATCCGCCGCTGCGGCTGGGTGGGGCAGCAACGTGGGTGTACTCAGTCGAGCTTCGAAGGTTGAGTCGAGATCCCGCCGTTCGGCACCAAGCTCTCGTGGTCGAACCGAATGAAAACATCGTTGATGGCGAGTAAATTGGCAGGTCAGTTAGTGTCGGCCCCGCGCAAGCGGGGGTGTTCCCTCGATCATGGGCCCGATGGGCGGCCACGACCTGTCGGCCCCGCGCAAGCGGGGGTGTTCCGACGCACGGTTGGCCGCCGAGGGCTGCGAGACGGTCGGCCCCGCGCAAGCGGGGGTGTTCCGAGTCGAACTTCGGCCGGCTGATGGCCCAGGACGTCGGCCCCGCGCAAGCGGGGGTGTTCCGCGCCCGAACTTCGGCCAGCAGCCGCGCCAGATGTCGGCCCCGCGCAAGCGGGGGTGTTCCCGCCGACCGGGAGGAGTCCCCGGCCGGGTCGAGGTCGGCCCCGCGCAAGCGGGGGTGTTCCCCAGTACGCCAATCTCCACCCACTCCTCGGCCGGTCGGCCCCGCGCAAGCGGGGGTGTTCCCGCCGACCGGGAGGAGTCCCCGGCCGGGTCGAGGTCGGCCCCGCGCAAGCGGGGGTGTTCCCCCCACGCCGCCGCCCAGCAGGGTGCCGATGGAGTCGGCCCCGCGCAAGCGGGGGTGTTCCCTCGGTACCGGGGTCGACGCCCAGGTATTCGGCGTCGGCCCCGCGCAAGCGGGGGTGTTCCGCGCCGGGGGTGGTGTCGTCGGCCGGTCGGATGGTCGGCCCCGCGCAAGCGGGGGTGTTCCGCTGCTGTGGGTCGGCGTCATGCGGTTCATCAAGTCGGCCCCGCGCAAGCGGGGGTGTTCCCGATGACGGCGGTGTCCGCCTCTGTGTCATCGGGTCGGCCCCGCGCAAGCGGGGGTGTTCCGAGCACGTCGGCGACGTCCAGCGTCAGTGACGAGTCGGCCCCGCGCAAGCGGGGGTGTTCCCGCGACGTGGCCGTCGACTACCGGATGCAGGCCGTCGGCCCCGCGCAAGCGGGGGTGTTCCGCCCCGCCCGGAGATCCCGCGCGAGGCGGACCGGTCGGCCCCGCGCAAGCGGGGGTGTTCCGGTCGAGCACATCGGCTCCGACTTCGAGTCGGTGTCGGCCCCGCGCAAGCGGGGGTGTTCCCCGACCACCCCTACCAAAAAGCCTGGTCAGAACGTCGGCCCCGCGCAAGCGGGGGTGTTCCTCCTCGACCACCACCCCGGAGCGGGGCCCGGGTGTCGGCCCCGCGCAAGCGGGGGTGTTCCGGCATGTCCGACATCTGGCACGTGATCAAGTCTGTCGGCCCCGCGCAAGCGGGGGTGTTCCCAGCGCCCGGCCTGCCCGGCCTGCTCGACCTTCGTCGGCCCCGCGCAAGCGGGGGTGTTCCCCTCGGGCACGTCATCGGTATCCCGGCAGCACGGTCGGCCCCGCGCAAGCGGGGGTGTTCCCCAGGAGGCCAACCTGCCGGAAGGCGAGCGGCTGTCGGCCCGCGCAAGCGGGGGTGTTCCCCACCAGGGGTGGTTCCGGGGTGGTTCCGGGGGGTCGGCCCCGCGCAAGCGGGGGTGTTCCCGCGACCGATCCCGACGCATCGGCGTCGAACTCGTCGGCCCCGCGCAAGCGGGGGTGTTCCACGGGTCGGACTGGACGAGGCGGACGGTGATGCGTCGGCCCCGCGCAAGCGGGGGTATTCCCGGGGCGGCGAAGCGGGCGCTCAAGGGGGCGCGGGGTCGGCCCCGCGCAAGCGGGGGTGTTCCCCGACACCCTGGTCGTCAGCCTGGTCGTCACCGGTCGGCCCCGCGCAAGCGGGGGTGTTCCCCGGTCACGGACCGGCGTCTGTCCCTTGCCGATGTCGGCCCCGCGCAAGCGGGGGTGTTCCCCCACGTCCCTGAGACCGAGCGGGCGCATGCCCGTCGGCCCCGCGCAAGCGGGGGTGTTCCCCGATACCGCCGCATCGCCTACGGCACCTGGCAGTCGGCCCCGCGCAAGCGGGGGTGTTCCCCTCTGCCGCTGGTCAGGTTCCTGCGGCCGGGTGTCGGCCCCGCGCAAGCGGGGGTGTTCCCAGCATGGTCAGCAGGTCAGCGGGAGCCGCAGAGTCGGCCCCGCGCAAGCGGGGGTGTTCCTAGGTCTGGTGCTGCGCTTGCCGGCCGGGGTTGGTCGGCCCCGCGCAAGCGGGGGTGTTCCCCATTCACGATGGACAACCTGCCCTTCCCCGTCGTCGGCCCCGCGCAAGCGGGGGTGTTCCCGCCCATGGGGGTCTTCCTCTCGTCGGTGTGCGGTCGGCCCCGCGCAAGCGGGGGTGTTCCGCGGCGTACCAGCTGGTTGCCGCGCAGCGTCCAGTAGGCCCCGCGCGAGCGGAGGTGTTCCGGGCGCCGTGCTGCTGGCCGATCAAGTCGGCGAGTCGGCCCCGCGTGAGCGGGGATGGTCCTGGCCGTACCAAATGCGGTACGTACCGCAGACCATTGGCCCCGCGCGAGCGGGGATGGCAGCGGGTCACCGGAGGAATCAGACGGGCTTGCGGGCCACGGCCACGTAGCAGGAGACCTCCGCGTCCGTGGCGTCGGCGAACTCGTCGGAGGGAGCGGGGTGCCAGCGGGTCGGGACGGTGATGCCCGGGGCAAGCAGTTCCCAGCCGTCGAAGAAACGGGTGAACTCGGCGTGTGTGCGGGCTTGGCCACGGGTGCCGGCGGCTCGGTATGCCTCCGAGGCCCGGCGCACGGCTTCGGGGGCGAAATCGGGGGTGGAGTGGGTGATGGTCATGGTGCTGCCCGGGACGAGGCGTTCCTTGAAGGTCTCGACGATGGCGTGGGGGTGCAGGTCGTCGGGCAGGAAGTGCAGCACCGCGTTGAGACTGAGCGCGACCGGCGCGTCCAGGTCGATGGTGGCGTTGAGTTCCGTACCGGCCAGCAGCGCTTCCGGTTCGGTGAGGTCGGCCTGCGCGTAGGTGGTGCGCCCCAGCGGGGTGCTGTGCATCAGGGCGGCTGCGTGGGCCAGCACGATCGGGTCGTTGTCGGTGTAGACGATGCGGGCGGTCGGCCTCTGCCGCTGCGCGACCTCGTGCAGGTTGGGCGAGGTGGGGATGCCCGTCCCGATATCGAGGAACTGCGTCATCCCACCGGCCGCCAGGTGACGGGTGGAGCGTCGCATGAACTGGCGGTTGACCCGGGCGGCGATGCGGGCCGTCGGGAACGCCTCCATGGCACGGGCAGCGGCCTCACGGTCGGCGGGGAAGTTGGTGTTACCGCCGAGGAAGTAGTCGTACATCCGGGCGGAGTGCGCCTTGTCGATCTCCAGGTCCAAGATGCCCATACCCATGCTGACCTCGCTTGCCTCGTCCCGCTCCCGACCAGTGGCGCCGGGTGGGTCTGACGGTGGTAACCCAATCATGGTCTCCCTCGCTTCCGTCCGTCACTCCTGGAGTGCCCTACCGTCCTCGCCCATAATCCGGCCGTGCGACCGGGAACCCCGTCACATCGCATCCGGGAACGGTCGTACCAAGTGCGGCACATAGCTATACGTGCGGCTCCGAGAAAGAGTTACTGCGGGCTTGCAGATTCGTGCGGCTTATCCGGTTGGCTGATGAGTAGGCCGCGCTTCGGGGCGTCCTGCCGGACCGCCAGCACGCGCGGCGGCCGGCCGCATTGAAGGATGATCGCAGTGATGGATCTGCCGACCGCCGTACTGTGGGGTGCCACGGCGCGGATGCTGGCCAGGGACGGCCTCACCATGGGCCGGATCCTGCACGCTCGTCTGCGCACCACGGGCCGTCGGCTGCTCGGCTATGCCGTGCGCGCCGGGCTCGAGGAACTGCGGCGGCCCGGTCCGCGCACGACGCACTGGCCGGCAGGACGGTCTCAGCACGACGACGGCCCGCCACTCGCCGATGCGGACTCGCTGGGATGCTTCGGATTCGACGTGACCGGAGGCCGTTGATGGTCACCACCCGTTCCATGGGCCCCGATCCGCACCTGACGCTCACGCTCGACTCCGTCGTCCGCCGGAACGGCCATGCCTGGCTGCGCTACGCCCATCTGCACACCGGGAGCCGCGACGCCGCGATGAACGTGATGCGGGCCACCGCAACGGAACTCGGGCGCACCTGGCCCTCCGTCCTGCGGCAGCCCTCCGTCGCCGCTCACATCCGCAAGGTCTTCACGGCGCAGGTCGAGCGGTGGCTGGTCGAACACGATCGCGGGCCCCGCATGCCGGAGACGGCCGCGTTCCAGGCGGCGGTGCGCAAGATGATGTTGTGGGAGACGCAAGGCTGCTTCGCGCTACTGGAGAGCCGTCTGGGGCTGTACAGCGCCATCTCCGATCTACCGGAACAGCAGTACGACGTCATCGTGCTGCGCTTCGTCCTGCAGGAGTCGATCGAGGACATCGCCGAGTACCTCGGGATCACGACCAACACCGTGTCGACCAACATCCGCGCCGCGAAGGAAAACCTGACCAGAAGGCTGTCCGGCGTTCTGCACACGGAAGAGAGGGTGAAATGACCGACTTGCCGACCATAGACGAATTGCTGGAGGACGCCGCGGTCCTCCAGGACGAGTACAGCGACGCCGACGTCGAGGAGCTCTGCGCGCTCGCGCTGCGCGAGCTGGAGATGCCGCGGGTGCTGCCAGGCCCCGGTCGGGCCGAAGGTCCTCGGGACCCGGCTGAGGGCCAACCGGACATCCTGGTCCAGCCGACCTTGTTCGCCACAGACGAGGAGCAGGCCGGACACGACCTCGACCTGATGGCCAGCCTGTTCGTCAGTGTTCCGCAGGTCACCATTCTGCTGGAAGAACTGCTCTACCAGCGACTGGCGCCGGAGGGCGCGCTGGTATTCGCCTGCATGCTCCATCTGATAGGACATGATGACCATGCCAGGTTTTGGTGGCGATTCGCGGCCGGGGCCGGCGTCTACGGAGGGGCGTTCTGCCTTTTCCTCCACCATCGCGCCCGCTCTGAACACCGCGACGCGCGGCACTGGCGAATACAGGCGAAGCAGATCGCCGCCCTCCCCGGTCCCAGAACCACCCACACGTTCGAGCTGCCGGGCCTGCTGACGGCGAACATCGGCCGGACGCTCCTGCGCGAGTGCAAACAGCAGGACGGCAACCCGCAACTCCCGCAGGACGTCGTCCGCGCGCTGCACCGCCTCGTCGAGGAAACGACGCCGGGACCCGATCCGGTGACGGACCGCACCGCGGCCGAGAACCAGCGGCGCGTTCGCGACCGGGCCATCGACGCCCTGCGCACCCTGGCCGACGCGATCACCGACCGCAGGTCACGCCTGCCGCATCCGTCCACCGGGCATCCGGACGGCGCCACGTCGGCCACGCCGTCGCTGCGCCCTGCGGGCCACACCGCCCGGGAGAGTCCGATGCCCGCGTGACACCGCGACACCGGGGCCGTCCCGCAAGTCGTCACCGGACTCGCGTCGCCGTGCGCAGCTCGTGGCGGCCATTGCCGGTTCCCCCGGCATCGCAGCTCACGGTTCCCGGACGTACCCCCATATCTTGTCCGGCACCGCTGACCGTCCGGCAGGATCAACGGGGTGAAATTTATCGGTGGTTGCGCGCCGACAGGATCAACCCGTCGAAGTCGACGGGTCGCCAGCGGTCGCGGCCGGCGGTGCGGACGGTCCAGCCCTGTTCGTTGGAGGCCGGCTCCACGAGGACGGCCTGGCCGTCGCCGATACGGGCGGACAGCAGTTCCCATATGCGGTCGCGGATTCGGCGGCTTGGGTTTCCGACGAAGACGCCGGCGTTGACTTCGATCATCCAGCGGGTGAGGTGGCCGCGGAGGCCGTCGGGGGCGGCGATGAGGATGATGACGGTCATGAGGCGTCGGCCTGAGGGTCCGGCTCGTCGAATTCCGGGCCGATGACGGCGATGTGCTGTTCGCCCATGTCCGCGCTGCGCAAAGCCTGTTGGGCGTAGTTGGTGCCGCCGGCGACGGAGCCGGTGCGTTCGTCCCACAGTTCGTTGGTGTCGATGTCGCCGAAGTCGGCGTCTTCGGGGTTGAGGAGGTTTTTGACGTCGTTGACGATGCGGCCGAGGAGGCGGTCAGCGGCGATGCGGTCGCGGAGGCCGAGTCGGGCGTCGCGTTCTTCGATGAGGCCCTTCGCGGCCAGGTCGAAGGCGAGGGGGATGGTGTACTCGGCTTTGTAGAGGTCGGCGATGTCCATGACGAACGAGGTGGCGGCGCCGGTGTGGACGAAGCCGAGGCCGGGGCTGGCGCCGAGGCCGGTGATGACGGCGTGACAGATGCCGTAGAGGGCGGCGTTGGCGGCGGACAAAAGGCGGTTGAGGTCGTCGCCGGCGGCGAAGGCGTCGCCGGCTTTGTAGACGCGGCCGTTCCAGGGGACGCCGGCGCGTTTGGCGTGGGCCTGGTAGAGCTTGCGGACGCGGGCTCCTTCGCGTCCACGCAGTTGCTGCATCGTGCAGGTGGAGACGTCCTCACCGGGGAACCGCATGCCGTACATGGCGCGGGCGACGGCGAGGCGTTCCTTGGGGCGGGTGACGAGGTGCGCCTGGCGGTGGAGCAGGCCGGCGCCGCGGCTGGGGCCGAGGCCGGCGGCGTACATGCGTACTCCCTGTTCGCCGACCCAGCAGACGGCGGTGCCGGAGTCGGCCAGCAGGCGGATGGCGCCGTGGGTGACGCGGGTGCCCGGGCCGAGGAGCATGACGGCGATCATGGCGGCGGGGACGCGGACGGTGTCGCGCTTGTTGATGATGACGACGGCGTTCTCGTCGCGGTCGAGGTGGCTGCGTTCGACGTAGACGCTGGAGACGCGGTCGGCCAGGCGGTTCAGGTCGTGGGGGTGGGCCTTCCACCAGATGTCGGCCATCAGGCCGCCTTGGCGGTGAGCGGTGCGAGGGTGAGCAGTCCGCAGCCGTAGGCCTTGGCGGGGCCGATGCCGGTCAGCAGGCGGTCGCGCAGGGCAGCGGGGTCGGTGATGCGCAGACGCCCCTCAAAGGTGGCGGTGTGCAGGGTCACGGGGGCACCGCGGCCGTTCTTGGTGAAGGTGCGGCGGTCCCGGGAGGTGATGCGGACATCGCGGAGTTCGGCCGGGTCGGGTTGGGTGCTGGTGGTGTCGGTGAAGGGCGGCGGGGCGGGGACGTGGAAGCCCCAGCTTTCGGTGCGTTCGAGGAACCAGTTCAGCTGGGCGCTCGCGGTGCGGTGCCCGATGCGGAAGGAGCGGGGTCGGTCCGGGCGGGCCGCCTGCTGAGGCGAGGGCTTGTCCGGTGTCCGGGTGTTCTGGACCGGGTTGGCGGTGAGGCGGAAGGCGAACTCCCGGCCTGCGGCGAGTTGGCCGAGCACGGGGGTGTAGTCGCGGACGGCGGCGTGTTCGCCCTCGGCGCCGGGCCAACCGGCGGATTCGACGACGTGGGTCCAGTCCGGGTGGGACGCGGTGAGGACGAACAGTTCTGGCCGGTGCGGGTTGTCGCTGTCGAGCCGCCACAGGATGCGGTCGTCCGGGTTGTGGTCGGGCAGTCCGCCCATGACGGCGCCGTGGATGGCGCGCGGGCTGGCGAGGAGTTTGCGGCTCGCGGAGCGCAGCGGGTTGATGCGGATGCGGGATAGGTAGCTCATCACTGGTCCGTGGGGTCAGCCCAGAAGGGCGAAGGGGTCATGGGCGGGACCGTCGTCGTCACGGGCGGTGCGGGGCAGGCCGGTGGGCACGGTCAGCCAGGTGTGCCGCACATTGCGGGTGGTGAACCCCCGCCGGAGCGGGTCGAAAGAGGTCGGCACGTCGTCCAGGACGTCGTCGCCGGCCGGGTCTTCGACGGTGGCGGCCAGATCGGTCGTCGTGGGGTCGGTCCGCCGTCGGGCCCACGAGTGGCGCACGTGTTCGGCGGCCTGCCAAGGGAGCGCGGTCAGGACGTCGTCGAGACCGCCGCCGTACAGGCCGAGGCCCACCGGCTGGGTGGGGGCGCAGGAGCGCCGTCCAAGGGCAATGGGGAAGGCGGGGCGGCGGACCGCTGTTTCCAAAGTGGCCATGAGGTCGCGGGGGCCGGCGATCGCGGCCACGAAAACGGCATCCTGGAGGTAGTACCGCGTGGTCAGGTGGGTGTTCTTGGCCGGAGAGGTGAGCTTCTGCACGCCCTTGGCGTTGACAGCGCTTTGGAGCAGTGGCCGTTCCCGGTAGTCGCTGACGGTGTGGTAGTCGCGCAGGAGGGTGCCCGGCTGGTCGACCCGGACGCCCAGGCGCAGCGGCAGCAGATCCTCGATGGGCTGCTCGCGCGTCCGTCCGGCCGCGGCGGCGAGGAGTCCGAGGACACCGGACTTGGTGGGCTCGGCCCGGGTGTCGCGGCGGTTGAAGGCGCTGCGCCCGCCCCAGGACTGCAAGGGTGCCGCGAATCGCAGCACCAGCACGGCTTCGTCCGTCGGGGTGGTGCCGGTCACCGCTGATCCCGTTCGACGGCTGCGGCCAGCTCGGCGCGCAGGCCGGTCAGCAAGTTCGAGAAGGTGACGCCGACGCCGAATGCCTTGGTAAGGCTGGTGGTCTGTTCGCTTTCTCCGAAGGTGTGACAGGCGGCCTTGTACAGCGGGGTGTCGCCCCACGCGCGGACGGCGTCGCCGTACTCACGGGCGAGGCGGTCGGCGGATTCAGTGGCCAGGCCGGCGGTTGGCGGGACGGGGCGTTCGAAGGCGGAGACGAGGTTGACGGGCTGGTCTTCGCGGACGACGACGGCGACCAGGCTGGGGCGGGTGCGGTGGGCGAAGGAGTTGGCGTGGCCGGTGGGCATGGAGCGGGCGAAGGTGTCGACGAACAGCTCGACAGCCGCCAGGGCGGCGTCGGTGTCGCCGCCGAGGTTGTCGGTCAGCTGGTGCAGGCCGACGGCGGCGTAACGGTAGAGGGTGGCGGAGTTGAAGCCGATGGTGCCGATCATGCCGGCGCCTGTCTCCTCCTTCTCGTTCTCGTCGTCGACGGCCGTGTAATAGTCGAACTCGAGTTCCGTGGCGTGGGTGGACAGCGCGTGGGCGACCTGGGTGGCGGCATCGACGTTCAGCGTGGGGATGTCGGCGACCATCCGTCCGAACAGGGCGACGTCCATGGGGTGTCCGGTGCCGAAGGCTCCGGCGACATCGAGATTCTTGATCTGCTCGGCGAGGTCGTCGTCGGTCAGCGCGGTCAGCTCCGCCGCCCGGTCGGCGACGAGGTCGACGACGGTCTCCAGCTGTCGGCGTCCGTAGAACAGCAGGTAGGCGGTGTCGCCGGCCTTGCGGCCGGCCTTGATGCCGAGGGGCGCCAGGAGGGCGCCGGCCAGCCGGGCGGCGGCTTCCTCGTCGAGCCCGGTGCGCTTGCCGATGCCGGTGGCCAGGCGGGAGGCGATCTTCTTGGTGCGGACGGCGAGGTCGGCCTCGGGCACCTGTTCCGCGAACGCCTTGCGGGTGGCGCGCTTCCACGCCTGCGAGGAGACGCGGGACCTGCGGACGCCGCCGAAGTAGGCCTCCTTGGGGTTGCCCTGGTCGTCGCGGTTGAGGTTGGCGGGCGGCACGGTCTGCAGGATGTGGACGTCGATGTAGAGGCGCGGGGCCATGATGGTGCTCCTGTTTCGGGCAGGTCGGATCGTGGTGCCCGCGCCTGGCGAGCACCGGTCGGACGGTGCGATGGTGGTCAGTTGTCGCCGGGCTCGTTGTCCTCGCGGCGGTCCCAGACGTGGTAAGCCATGCCCCAGGCGCGACGGACCCGCGGACGGGCCGACGGCGTGTCCCAGGCGGCGATGTCGGTCATCAACTGGTTGTAGTCGAAGCCCAGGTTGGCGCCGCGCAGCTGCGTGACCAGGCCGCGCAGGCAGCGCAGGAACGCGCTGGTCGATGACGCTTGCAAGGTGGCGCCGACGCGCGCGTCCAGCGCTTCCTCGCTGCATGTACCGCTGCGCCGCAACTGCCGCAGGGCGGCGGCCGGCTGAACGCCGTGGCGGTGCATGGAGTCCTTCTTGCCCTGCTGGTGCAGGCCGTACAGCGTGAGGGCGCCGTGCTCGGCCCGCTGCTCACGGGAGACTTCCCCGAGAAGGGCGAGGCGGTCGTCGACGGGGCAGGTGTAGTGGGGCCACAGCGCCGGAACGGTGACCGGCTCGCGGCCGAGACCGGAGCGCATGGCGGCCAGGTCTTCACCGCGCGGGCGCCGTTCCTGCTGGGTGTGGGGATCGAAGCGCCAGGAGCCGTCCTGGCGGGCGTGCCGGTCCCAGTACCGCTGGACCTCGGTGGTGGTGGACACGTGGTGCTGCCTCTCGTGGTGATACGTCAGACGGCTTCCGGAACGGGCTCGTCCGTCGTTTCGGCGGCTTCGGCGCGTTCCGCCCGTGCGGCTTCCGCCGCTTCGGCGGCCCGGGTCAACGTGCCTTTCAGGCACGACCGGAAGGACTTTTCGGCGCCCGCCTGCCGGAACGTGCGATCCTTGCCGTCCTTACGGATGGTGCGGCCGTTGAACGTGCCGGGGGGCGCGGCCGCGGCGACGGTGTCGGCGGCCATCAGGGCCTGCTCACGGGCGGCGTTCTCCCACAGCAGCATCCGTTCCTCGACCGCTTCGAAGTCGTCGCCGAGCGGACGCAGGTCGCTCAGAAGCCGGCGGACCAGTGGGTCCAGGGCGTGCAGCAGGATCTCGCCCGGTCGCTGCCCCTTGTCCCACGGGATGGGCTCGGCCCCTGCGGCGCGGCGGATGTCGGCGGACAGCGTGTTGACCGCACGGGCCAGCGTGTCGGCCTGGTCGGCGGCCTCTAGGAGCGCGCCGCGCACTTGGCCTGGTTGCAGGGCAGCCACCGGCAGGGGGATCGCGTCGGCCATGACGTCGTCGATCACGGCGGACTGCGTCCCGTAGGCGATGCCCGTCAGTTCGACGCGCAGCGAGTAGCCGTCCGGGAGCTGCTTGTCGGTGCGCAGCTGACGCAGCAAGGTGCTGGGGCGCAACCCGTCCGTCCTCGTGCCCACCGTGCGATCGCGTCGGTCGGTCTCCAACAAGGCTTCCATTCCTCGCCAGGCGGCCACTCCGGGTTGCAGGCGGCGGGGGCGTTCGGTGGTGACGCCCGTGCTCTTCTTCGTCCGTCCGGTGGCCTCGGTGCGCCAGGACGTGTGGGGTTCGAAGTCCGGGGTTCGGTTCATCCGGTCGCCGGCCGCGATCAGCACCCGGGAAACACTCATGCCGGTCCCGGTCTCCTCCGGCACCAGCCGGATGCGTCGCGACTGCCACGTCCACAGGTCCAGATAGCCCCTCGGCGCCCGGGTCCGCCACTCCGGCGTGGCCACGGAAAGCGTTTCGTCAACGCGCCCCGAGATAGCGCGCCGACGCCACTGGGGCAAGTCGTCGGACAGCAGGGTGTGCCCGGTCGGCACGTTCAGCATCAGCGTGTCGAACAGGTTCCGGCCGCCGGGCGTCACCGTGGCGAACTGCCCCAGAGGGCCGGTGGGGTTGCCGGTGGTCTTCCCGGCCTTGGCCTGCGGGTCGCCCACGACACCGGTCTTGATCGCGGCGGTGTCCCAGCAGTGGGTGTGCAGCAGCCAGCGGGCCGCCTGCGCCGGCGACAGGCGAAGGGGATCACCCTCGGTGCGGGTGGCGAACAGCGGCACGTTGTTGCCGGACGAGGCGGTCGCCACGAGCAGTGCGGCACCCTTCGTCTCGTCCTTGGCTGTCCGAAGCCCCGCCACCTGGGCGAACGGGTCCACCGGGTGGAACAGGTCGAACAACTCCCGGTGCTCGTCGAGGTACCGGCCGATCCGGTCGGCGGCATCTCCCTCGAACCTTCCCGCGCTCATGACGCGCGCCCATACCTCAGCGTCCACAACGTCCCGCAGGGCGTCCACGACCACCGGCAGCAGCACCTGGCGCAGCAGCGCGGGCTTCTGCGTCGGCAGCTCCACCACCAGGTCGGCGAACTCGTGGGCTCGGAGAATGGCATCGCGGAGCCCGACCGACAGCGCCGGTCCCCCGTCCACCGGCCGGACGTCCTGCCAGGGCTCGTCAATGAGATTGAACGACAACGCCATTCCTCCAACTGCCTACCGAGTGCTCATGCAGCGTGACACCAAGTATTCACCTGCCGCAGGTATTTCGTGAAATCCGATGAAACTTCATCCGCTTCAGCGGATCATGGGATGTGAGAAGCCTCTGGTGAGGGGCATGATCCGTGCCTGCCGACAGCTCAAGCAGAAGGATGGAGCTCGGCCCCGCGGTGCGGGGATGGTCGCCGATCGGTTCAGCGGCTCATCGGCCGGTCTGCGGGTGCCCAGCGCCGGTGACCAGGCCGAGCCGGTCGTCGTAGCTGACGGGTATGCCGCCCAGCAGCGTCCTGCGCTCGCCATCGAGCACCAGCGCGCGGCTGTACCGCAACCACGGGTGCTGGAGCCAGCCGGGCAACGGCCGCAGCTCCGCCGCAACAGCTGTGAACTTCGCCGGCAACCGCACGGCTCCGGACAGCAGATCGTCCAGGACCTCGTCCGCGACCACTCCGTTCGGCCCCAGCACGCGACCGTTCAGCGTCGTCCACCGCTCCTCGTCCCCCACGACCAGAACGACTTCGACGCCCATCTCGCCGTCGCGCACCAACGCCTCGGCCTGCGTCCCGCTCCGTGTGCCGACAGCTCCGTCGTGCAGTCCGGCCAGCGTCGGACGCTCGTGCTCCCCGCGCCGGGTCAGCAGCAGGCCGGCCGCCTCGTCGGCGCGCGAGAGCTGCTTCCTCGTCCAGAACGAGAGCGCCTTCTCCTCGTCCGCCTCCCACACCGTGCCGGCGAGCGCCGTCGGCACGTCGTAGACAGCGCCGACCAGCTCCGGCACCCGACCGGGGATCTCCCACGTGCCGACAGGCCCAGCCGGTAGAACTCCGGGTGCGGAGGCCGCTTCTGCGGCGGTGGGTGCGGGGGCCGCGCCGGGGGCCGCCGGCGCCGCTCCGAGGACGACGGCGAGTGAACGCAGCAGCAGATAGCGGCTGTAGATGGCCTCTGCCGCAGCGGGGAACTCTGCCGAGCCGCCATCCTGCAGGTCGTAGCCGGTGACCACCACGTGCGGGGACGACACTCGCGCCGGGCGCTCCACGCCCTCGTGCCGGTGCAGCCGGCCGATGCGCTGGAGCAGCAGGTCGACCGGCGCCAGATCCGTGACGAGCAGGTCGGCGTCCACGTCGAAGGACTGCTCGGCCACCTGCGTCGCCACCACGATCAGCTTCTTCGGTCGCTCGTGTCCGCGTTCGCGCGGCTGCGGGCCCAACAGATTCAGGCACTCCGCGGTCGCGTCCGCTCGATGGCCGTCACTGAACCGGGCGTGCAGCAGACGGAGTTCGTCCGGAGGGAACCGCTCCCCAAGCGCCGTCAACAACGACTGCGCGCGGGCCACCGTGTTACGGATGACGAGCGCACACCCGCCCTCCGACAGCCGCTCCGCCAGTAACCCGGCCACGAGCTCGTCGCCGGCTCCGCCCTCGTTGGCCTGTTCCGTAGCGACCGGTTCACGCATCACCTCGACGGTGACCGGCAGGTCGGCCCGCCACGACAGGGCATGACCCGTCCGCGTCGTCGCCACCGGCTCGTTCTCCCGGGGCTCGCACCAGGCCGACGTTACGCACGGATAGCCTTCCGCCCTCAACGGCTCGTCCAGCGCGTACTCTTCACGGGAAGCAGCACCTGACAGATATGCCTCGACGAGGGCCTGCCGCTGACCGGCCGCCAGCGTCGCCGACAACAGCACCACCGGAACGCGCGCCTGCCCCAGCCACCGAAGGCACTCCTTCAGGAACTGCGACATGTAGACGTCCGCCGCATGCACCTCGTCGAGTACCACGACCTTGCCGACCAGCCCCGCCATCCGCAACATCACGTGCTTCGTCCGCGTCGCCGCGAACAGCAGCTGATCGATCGTGCCCACCACGAACGGACACAGCAGCCCCCGCTTCGGCCCCAGAAACCACTGCGCCGGCCCGCGACGCCCGGATCCGATCTCCTCGCAACACTCCTCGTCCATGCCGAACGAGTCGTTGCCGCGCTCCATGCCGTACTCGTCCACGCCGGCGAACGCCGCGTCCGGGTCCATTCCGCCCAGCTCCGTGAGCGCCTGCCACTCCTTGTTGAAGCGCCGCTTGCCATGCAGCAACGCGACCTGACCGGCCAGATCCGGATCGATCCCCTCCAGCCAACGGCGCACCTGCCCGTACATCGGATCGCACGTCGCCTGCGTCGGCATCCCCACGAATACCCCGTCGGCCCCGAACCTCGCGGCCAGCACCTCGGCCGCCGCCAGCGCCGCCTTGGTCTTCCCTTCCCCCATCGGCGCCTCGACCACCAGCAGCCCTGGCGCCGGCATGTCGCGCGCCGCCTTCAAAACCATCTGTTGCGAGAGCCTGGGATCGTCCCCGAAGCGGTCCACGAACACCGCGTCGTCCGGCTCGGCCAGCCGGCCCCAGCCCCCATGCAGACCCAGTGCGTCCCACGCCCGACCGGCACGCTCCCGGGCACCGCCCATACTCACTTTCGCGAGATCACTGATGCCGCCGAAGTGCGGCCCGCTGGCGATCCAGTCCGCCATCACCACCAACCCGCTCGCGTGCAACTGCGCCGCACGGGACGGCAGCGTCCCCTGCGGCTCCACGCTCGTGACACCGTCGAACCCCAGCGCCCGCGAGAACTCATCCACCAGCGCCGTCTGCACCTGCGCCCACAGGCCACCCCCCTCCAACTGCCCCCGCGCCTTCTCCGGCGGCCCGCACTCACCGGCGAACGTGCCGTGGTGCCCCGCC
This sequence comes from Streptantibioticus silvisoli, assembly GCF_027947535.2. Lineage (GTDB taxonomy): Bacteria > Actinomycetota > Actinomycetes > Streptomycetales > Streptomycetaceae > Streptantibioticus_C > Streptantibioticus_C silvisoli. The sequence goes on along the minus strand of NZ_JAAGKO020000028.1, from coordinate 91,059 downwards.
ACCAGCGGCCACACCCAGCCGATCTTCTTCGCCCCCCACCCCGCCTCCCGCAACACCCGCGCGAGGATGAACCCGCCCGCCCGGTCATGCCGCCACCATCGCGCCCACTTCGCCACGAACGCCTCGGGCCACGCCAGCCCGGCGGCCCGCACACCCGCCGCCCCCACAGCCCACTGCCACTGGAACGCCGGCGTCGCCTTCCCGCAGTCGTGCACCCCGCACAACCAGGCGAACAGCCCCCGCCCCCTCCCCACGCCGCCGGCCACCTCGTCCCACGACGCCTTCGTCGACGGCGCAAGGAACCGGTCCCACACGACCTCCGCCACCGCCGCCGTGTCCAGCATGTGCGACAGCAACAGATTCATCACCCCGCCCGCCTTCTCGGCGGACTTCCCCCATAACGCCCCCAGAGCGGCCACCACCTCCGGCGAGCACCCCTCGCCCACGCACTGTGCCTGACCGCTCACCAGCTGGTACCTCATCATGTCCCGCACCGTAAACCCCGCCACTGACAATCGCCCTCCCCGAGGGCGGTGACGGGAACTCACGTAAGAAGCTGGACAATCGGCTTCGACAACGAACGCGGGGCGGGACGTGCTCTCCTTCACTGAATCCAACCGAAGGAGAACACCGCTAGCGTCCGGTAACGTTGCTGGTCAGGAAGAGTCGGCCCCGCGCGAGCGGGGGTGTCCCCATTCTGTGTCGGCAACCCTCTGACCTGCGAAGGTCGGCCCCGCGCGAGCGGGGGTGTCCCGGTGTGACGGTGACGACTCTCCTGATTCCCGACGTCGGCCCCGCGCGAGCGGGGGTGTCCCGTGACCGCGGCCGCGTACACGACGGCCCGTTGGCCCCGCGCGAGCGGGGGTGTCCCCCCGGCCTCACCCAGGCCGGGGCCGGCGGAGTTGTCGGCCCCGCGCGAGCGGGGGTGTCCCCTGTCGGGTAGGTCCTACGCCTTGCGGATCGGGGTCGGCCCCGCGCGAGCGGGGGTGTCCCGGTGGCGCGCAGCTCTTCTTTGTCGCCGCGCAGGTCGGCCCCGCGCGAGCGGGGGTGTCCCGCTGTCGAGCAAGCGCCACGGCGTGTACTCGATGTCGGCCCCGCGCGAGCGGGGGTGTCCCCCGTATCTGACCTGCGATGATGACGGACTACTTGTCGGCCCCGCGCGAGCGGGGGTGTCCCGCCGGGGTGGACGTGCGGAAGCTCGCCACGGCGGTCGGCCCCGCGCGAGCGGGGGTGTCCCCCAGTCACTGACGGCCGCCCCGCCCGCCTCTAAGTCGGCCCCGCGCGAGCGGGGGTGTCCCGCACAGGTGGCGCCGATGGCCGAGCCCGTCGTGGTCGGCCCCGCGCGAGCGGGGGTGTCCCTCGAGTCGCCCGAGGCCCGGATGCAGCAGCCTCGTCGGCCCCGCGCGAGCGGGGGTGTCCCGCTGCTGTGATGACGTCTCGACATCCAGCACGGGTCGGCCCCGCGCGAGCGGGGGTGTCCCGCTCCCTCGTCACGGGGGGACTGCAAGTCCCGAGTCGGCCCCGCGCGAGCGGGGGTGTCCCCTGCGCACCGGCACGCTCACCCCGGCGTCAGCGGTCGGCCCCGCGCGAGCGGGGGTGTCCCCACGGCCGGCCCTAACGGCACCCCCAGGGTCGGGTCGGCCCCGCGCGAGCGGGGGTGTCCCCTGACCCCGTGCGCCTCTGCCAGCGCCTTTCGGGTCGGCCCCGCGCGAGCGGGGGTGTCCCGGATCGGCCTAAGGTCGGTCGTCTCGAAAGATCGTCGGCCCCGCGCGAGCGGGGGTGTCCCTGGGCTTTCAGTACCGCGTGGTCCGGTCGTTGGGTCGGCCCCGCGCGAGCGGGGGTGTCCCGCCCAGGTGGGCGCCCACACGGCGCATGTCCGGTCGGCCCCGCGCGAGCGGGGGTGGTCCCCCTGATCACCGCCGCCGTCCTCCTCGCCGGCGGTCGGCCCCGCGCGAGCGGGGGTGGTCCTAGCTGACAACGGGACGATTTTGGCCGGATGGAGTCGGCCCCGCGCGAGCGGGGGTGGTCCGCCGCTGCGACCGGTGTCGACCAGTTCACCATCGTCGGCCCCGCGCGAGCGGGGGTGGTCCGTCGCCTCCGCAGCACCCCTTTCGACGTCCCCGGTCGGCCCCGCGCGAGCGGGGGTGGTCCCCCGTCATGGACCCGGCTGTGCGCGGTGATCCTGTCGGCCCCGCGCGAGCGGGGGTGGTCCCTGGTGCGCCCACGCCTCCAGTTCGACGGGCGCGTCGGCCCCGCGCGAGCGGGGGTGGTCCCACCAGCACGTGGCCCGCGGTCCGGGCGGCGTTGTCGGCCCCGCGCGAGCGGGGGTGGTCCCCCGCCGTCGCCGTTCGCCGACGCCGACCCGACGTCGGCCCCGCGCGAGCGGGGGTGGTCCCCGTCTCTCGTCGGAGCACACGCTCTTCATCTTGTCGGCCCCGCGCGAGCGGGGGTGGTCCCTTGCGGGCGACCTCGCGCATGGCCGCCCTTTCGTCGGCCCCGCGCGAGCGGGGGTGGTCCCACCCGTGCGAGGCAGTGCACCGGTCTTGAAGAGTCGGCCCCGCGCGAGCGGGGGTGGTCCGGTGCCCTTCACCTACCGCGTGCCCGAGGGCGAGTCGGCCCCGCGCGAGCGGGGGTGGTCCCGGGGCCGCGTCGTCCGGATGAGCACCACCGCGGTCGGCCCCGCGCGAGCGGGGGTGGTCCTTCGGTGACCATCTGTGTAAGCGGTGCATCCGAGTCGGCCCCGCGCGAGCGGGGGTGGTCCGCGGGCTCGGCCTGGCGGCCCGGCGTGCGGTGTGTCGGCCCCGCGCGAGCGGGGGTGGTCCGCTGATCGCGGGCGGCGCCACGGTCACCACCGGGTCGGCCCCGCGCGAGCGGGGGTGGTCCATCGCCTCCCCCTTGGAGGTGGCCGGGGGTGTGGTCGGCCCCGCGCGAGCGGGGGTGGTCCGGTGGGCGGCGACGTCGCCGTCAGCGGCCCTCTGTCGGCCCCGCGCGAGCGGGGGTGGTCCGACGTACGGGCGTGGGCGGAGCCCGGAGCAGCCGTCGGCCCCGCGCGAGCGGGGGTGGTCCGGTGCTGGTGGCCACGGACCCGGGCGTGGAGTTGTCGGCCCCGCGCGAGCGGGGGTGGTCCCGTGGTGATGTCGGGGTTGGGGGCGGCGTCGTGGTCGGCCCCGCGCGAGCGGGGGTGGTCCCTCGCGCGGGTCCGCGCCGTACGGGACGGCAGCGTCGGCCCCGCGCGAGCGGGGGTGGTCCTGGGGCAGACAGCACGCGAGTGGGACACACCGTGTCGGCCCCGCGCGAGCGGGGGTGGTCCCTCCCGGCTTACCTTTTCCGGGATGGATGCTGTGTCGGCCCCGCGCGAGCGGGGGTGGTCCCCGCGTGTGGGTGCGGACGAGTACGCGGTCGCCGTCGGCCCCGCGCGAGCGGGGGTGGTCCCTGGCGGGACAGGTCGTCTTTGCCGTCGGCATGGTCGGCCCCGCGCGAGCGGGGGTGGTCCGCACTGGACCTGACGGGTCCCCGTCGTCGCGAAGTCGGCCCCGCGCGAGTGGGGGTGGTCCGTGGTTGGCGGACGTATTGCCCCGCCTGAAGGCGTCGGCCCCGCGCGAGCGGGGGTGGTCCGCCGCCCGGATTGCCGCCGAAGAGAAGGCCGCCGTCGGCCCCGCGCGAGCGGGGGTGGTCCGCGTCACGACGTCGCTGCCACCATCCAGCGCCTGTCGGCCCCGCGCGAGCGGGGGTGGTCCCAACGGACCCGTGCGGGCCATGGACACGTCGACGTCGGCCCCGCGCGAGCGGGGGTGGTCCGAGTGCAGTGATCACGGGTGGTGCCTTTCGGGGGTCGGCCCCGCGCGAGCGGGGGTGGTCCTCCCGCCATGACCACCCCTTCCCCCGCCGCACCGTCGGCCCCGCGCGAGCGGGGGTGGTCCTCCCGCCATGACCACCCCTTCCCCCGCCGCACCGTCGGCCCCGCGCGAGCGGGGGTGGTCCTCGGCGATGCGCGCGCGGTGGAACGCGGGCTGTGTCGGCCCCGCGCGAGCGGGGGTGGTCCCCACCTGGTCGCCGAACCCCTCGGTCACGGCGCGTCGGCCCCGCGCGAGCGGGGGTGGTCCGGGGGATCATCTATGCCTCCTGTAGAGGTAGGAGTCGGCCCCGCGCGAGCGGGGGTGGTCCCCCTTCCGCCATGAGCCAGCTCATGGCGTTGTCGTCGGCCCCGCGCGCGGGGGTGGTCCCAAGACCGCCGACGCGATGGCCGCTATCGAGGAGTCGGCCCCGCGCGCGCGGGGGTGGTCCCGAGGTCTACGCGGAGCTGAGGGCGGTCCGTGAGTCGGTCCCGCGCGAGCGGGGGTGGTCCGGTGGGAGGCGACCGATTCCCGATCCTCCTCGGGTCGGCCCCGCGCGAGCGGGGGTGGTCCCGGTGCATTCGGACGGGGTAGCCACCACTGCCAGTCGGCCCCGCGCGAGCGGGGGTGGTCCCGGCTGGCGGTAGACGTCGGCGGGGTCCGTTCCGTTGCGGAGGAGTCGGCCCCGCGCGAGCGGGGGTGGTCCTGGTCTGAGCAGCGTAAACGCCCTCAGCTAGGGGTCGGCCCCGCGCGAGCGGGGGTGGTCCAGGTGCGGCGCCCCGCGACGCTAGAACTCCAGCGTCGGCCCCGCGCGAGCGGGGGTGGTCCTACGGTCGCCCGGTGCGCCCGAGCGTCCCGCAGGTCGGCCCCGCGCGAGCGGGGATGGTCCGCTATGTGGGTGCCCGCACGGACGAGATCCTCAGTCGGCCCCGCGCGAGCGGGGGTGGTCCCTCCGGCGGTCCCTGCCGACCCAGGCAGTCCGGGTCGGCCCCGCGCGAGCGGGGGTGAGGACGACGAGTCGTTGCCGATCATCACCGCGTCGGCCCCGCGCGACGGGGGTGGTCCCCCAGTTGCAGTTGCCGAGATCGTGCTCCAGCTGTAGGCCCCGCGCGAGCGGGGCTGGTCCCGCAGTGCGCCCCCGGCTCAGTTGTGGGCAGGGGTCGGCCCCGCGCGAACGGAGGTGGTCCCCACGTTCGTGGACGTCATCTCGGCCCTCACAGGTCGGCCCCGCGCGAGCGGGGGTGGTCCCGCACCGCCACCGCAGTACAACCAGTACGTCGGCCCCGCGCGAGCGGGGGTGGTCCCTGTGCACCCGGCTGGGGCTGTCGCGCACGGCCGTCGGCCCCGCGCGAGCGGGGGTGGTCCCCTACAGGAACAGCTAGGAACAGCTAGGACCTGGTGGTCCCCGCACCCGCGGGGGTGGTCCCGTCAGGTCCTGGTGGCGCGGGAAGCGCAAGTGGTGCTCCCCGCACCCAACGGGGTGCCCCCGGTCGACTGCCATCACTCCGCACCCGAAAGCTGGGAGCGAACCTCCGATTCAGCGAACTCCGGCAGGACCTCACATGGCGCGTGTCTTCGGCAGGTGCAGCGTCTGCTCGATACGAAGCGAGTCCCCGCGGGACGGATGGTTCGTCACGCCACCAGCCCGCGTTTCCGGCTCCTGCCGGGGGCACCACCTTCTCCCGCCCAGCAGGAGAATCGTTTTCGCAGGTCAGCAGGCACGTTCCGCGGCCCGGCGCAAGCCGGAACGGACCACCCGGCAGGGGCGGAGCCTTCCAGCCGCCTCCGGCTCAGGCCCGGCTCCCGCGAGTAGCCGCCGACAGCTCGCGAACGAGATCTCAGGAACCCGATGAGGAAGACCACCGCCTCACGCACCCCGCCCAGCCCCCGCCGAGCCCAGGGCCACCCCGACGCGCACCGCACACAGGCCGACAACAGCACCGGCACGCCGTTCCCGGCCCACCCCGCCACCTGCACCGGCGGAACGCCACCGTTCAACCCGGTGATCAGACAGACACACCGCAGGCCGCACCTCCGTCTCCTCACCGGCGAATCGACCCTGGCGAGATGTGAAGACCACCCGCCGCCCCCTGCCCCACACCCCCGAAACACCGCCCCGGCGAGCCAACCGCCCAGCTCCCCCTTTGGCGGCCGGCCGGTTTGAGCCCCCTGACCGCGATGCGCTCCCGGAGGATCGCAGCCAGGACCGGATGACACGGCACGGGCAGCACGTTCGCCTCGGGCCGGCCATTCAGGTCGCGGGCGTCACGGACGTCGCGGGCATCGCGGAGCTCGCCGGAGTCCGCTCAACACTTCCCGACCTCGCGGGCAGCAGCGTGGAACAGCAGCTCGCCCCACCGTTCCCTCCGCCCACCTCTGGCAGCGTGAGGTAGCCGGTGCCCACGGCGACGACGAGCTACCCCCGCAAGCGCGGGGGTAGCCCCCGGCAACACAGGAGCGTGCACGGTCCGGCCGTGTGATCTCCGCAACCGCAGGGGCCCTCCGCCCCGCCGGTAGGCAGTTGGCCCGGGCAGTGGCCCCCGCACCCGCGGGGGGTGGTCCCGACTAGGAGCACAGCGACGCCCCGCTCGCGAGCGTCGCGGATCTCGCCGGAGTCCGTCCAGCGCCTCCCGACCTCGGGGACGGCGGTGTGAGCCCACCACTCGACCCGACGACGGCGACGAACCACCGCTGGAGTACCCGTCCGCTGACGTTGCCGTCAAATACTGCCATCAAGCAGTGCGGAAGCCCCATTGGAGCCGAATCGGCGAGGCTTCTGTCTGTCCATCATCCAGCTACAGCCCGCCATTAATCGGCCCGTTCAAACCGGTCAGTTAAAATACTTCAAAAACGTGCGCATGTGGAATTGCCTCTACACCCAGGGCCGATTTTAGAAAGAGAAAAGAGACTCGGACTTCAAGGAATTACCATTCGCTATCACAGCTCACCATCAGCAATTTGGCGAGCCGCGTCATCCACTACTTCATTCCAGGCCGTCAGCCGTTCCACATCCAATGCTGCCAAAAGGGCCTGGCGAACCTCTCAAAATGCAAACCCGCCATGAGTTCGACGGACTCTTGCAATGGCGCGCTCAAATCCGTCCAGGTTCCTCCGAACCCTTGGCATGGATTTTTCGCACTCGCTCGAATCCGCCATCCCCTGGTCACCACCAACCATGCTCGGTGACGCGGTGGCCAGGTCCGCGGCGAGGACGGCGTCACCGGCGTGCAGGTTCTGGATCGGCTTCGTCCCACCGCCGCCAGTGCCACCGGCGTTCCGCCGACGAAGGTGCGGGCTGCCGCCACTTAATAAATGTCATCACCGCCCAACTCACCCATCTGCGACAGCCAGGCGCGTCGCAAAAAATCCAGGAATATCAAAATCCCGGGTGGACGTTCAAATATTCAGAGTTCAAGAACTCCGTGAAGGAGGCCCAGTGAGCCATCGGAGCACGCTCCCCTTCCATACAGAGGGAAACCGGCGGATCCTGCAGAGTTGACGAATCCATCCAGTAGACTTGATATCCCTGATGCATGGCGAATACTACGGCACCATCAGGAAGATCCATCCCCTCAGGATTATCAGCGAAAAACTCATCAGAAGCTCGCCGCATCTCGAGGATTTCAGGGAAGAATGCATCGGTCCCAAGAAGGATCCGGCCAGCACCACGCCCCATCAGAGAAAGGAATTCCTCATACCGCGCAGGAAATTTCCGAATTCCCCATTGTTCGCGAACGCACTTCATCTCCGCATCAGTCAGTCCTGCAACAGATTCGGGGTTAGCCCTCCGCAGGCCCGCAGCAATATCTGAGATAGAAAGCATCATCCCTATCCCGTCGTAATGTCGATTTGAATGCCAGGAAACACTTGACTGAACTGATTGATTAGGCCCTCACAGCTGTCGCACACGGGACGCTCTGAGTACAGATCTATCGTACCCTGGGACTCGGGACTAAGGCGCTGCGCTACGGTTTCAAAAATATGCGTCTCCGAGTCGTAAGGCCGAGTTCCGGGATCGAACTGCCGCGTGGCGGGCATGCCGGTCTCTCCCGGGTTGGCATGCTTCCCGCTCGTCGCCGTCATGACTTCATCCGACCCATCAATTCGCACTCGCGCAACCGCGATATTTTTATTCGCCTTAACGCCGAGGCCGCCATTTGCGCTGGCTCGATGATTAGCTGCTATTTCGGGAAGATCGCAGTTGTGCACCAAAACCGGCGTCGTCCCGGCCACCACATAGTACGTATGCAGGGCCGCAACCGTCAGGTCGTACGTGACCGCCACGGCGTGGTAGTTCCGGACCGTTTTGACGGTGGCCGTGGTGCCGTTCGGTTCGCGGAGGCGTGTGCCTGGGGTGAGCTGGTTGGCGTTGGTCCAGCGGTGGAGGGTGGCGTTCCAGAAGGGGTGGTGTTTGGTGGTGGTGAGGGTGGCGGGTGGGGCGTGGGCGCCGTGGCCGGTGGTGGCGAGGGTGAGTTGGGTGAAGTCGTGGTCGGTGGTGGTGGTGATGAGGCGGACGATCTTCTCCGGCTCGGTGGTGCCGGTGGCCGGGTCCGTGGCGAGGACGGTGTCGCCGGCGTGCAGGTTCTGGATCGGTTTCGTCCCCCCGCCGGCCAGGGCCACCGGTGTCCCGCCGACGAAGCTGTGGGCTGCCGCGGCGCACCCGGAGGTGTCGTCGGCCGCCGCGTCGGCCTGCGCGGCGTCGGCCTCGGCTCGTGCGGCGTCCTCACCGGCGTCGGCGGCCTTCTCCAGGTCCTCCGCGCCCTTGAGGACTTCTTCGGCGTCCTCGATGGCGTGCCAGACCTTGAAGGCTTCGACGCCCACCTTGACGGCTTTGAAGACCTTGCCCCAGGGGACGAAGTTGAGGGCGGTGGAGATGCAGCCCATCACATCGCCCTTGGTGAAGCAGCTGACGGCGTCGTTCACGCCGATCAGGTCACCGACGAGGCTGAGGATGCGGTGCCCGAGGCCCTCCTGTTCGGCCCTGGCCGCGTTCGCCGCGGCGTGGGCGGCGGCGGCCTGGTGGGCCTCGGCCACGGCTTCGGCGGCGGCTTCCTCCTGGGCGGCCTTGTCGATCGCGGCGGTGGTCTCGACGCTGGGCTTCTGGTAGGTCGGTGAGCCGGTGTCGATACCGCTGCCGCCCGGGTCGCCCTGGTGGACGTCGGCGCCGTTGCCGTTCGGCAGGCAGCCGGGGCTGGAGACGCCGCCGGCGCACATCTGGCCGGTGGGGTCGGACTTGGCGACGGGGCTGTTGTCGGCGTAGGCGTAGGCGTTCCACTGCTGGGGGTCACCCGCGTCGATGAGGGGGTCGGGGGTGAGGAAGCGGCCGGTGGCCGGGTCGTACTCGCGGGCGCCGAGGTTGGTCAGCCCGGTGGTGTCGTCCTGCTGGCCGCCGACGAAGCCGGTGGTGCCGAGCCAGCCGGTCCCGGCCGCGGTGCGCTGCTGGCCGAAGGGGGTGTAGGAGCGCCGGTCGACCTGCGTGGTGTCGGAGGCGTTGATCTCGATCAGGGTGGTGTTCTGCTGGTTGGGGATCGTGTAGTCCACCGTGCCGGAGCCGTCGCGGACGGCGACGGCCATTCCGGCGGCGGTGATGTGGCGGACGGCGGTCGGGGAGGTCGAGCCCTTGGCGAGGGTGACCTCCTCGTCGCCGACGTAGAGCGTGGTGGACTGGTCGTCCTGTCGGATCAGCAGGCTCCCGGACGCGTCGTACTTGTAGTTCGTCGTCCCGGTCGACGAGCCGGTCGTGGCCAGGGAGGACAGATTGCCCTGGACGTCGTAGGTGAGGGTGTCGGTGCTGGCCTGGCTGGTGCGGCTGAGGGTGTTGCCGTCGGCGTCGTAGCCGTAGGTGATGGAGGACCCGGCGATCGGACCGGCGGCGTTGGCGCTGGAGGAGCTCGCCATACCGTGGGCGGGAGATCCTGCTGCCGTGCCGGTGGCGGTGTTGCCGGATCCTCCGACCGGGATGCTGGTGGTGGTGACGTCCTTGGCGGTGGCGCCGGTGGTGTCGTGGTCGGTCTGGGTGAGGCGGTTGCCCTGCTGGTCGTAGGTCCACGACTGCCAGTACGGGTTCGGCCCTCCGACGGTCGCGGAGTCGCCGGCCGCGGGGGTGGCCGCGCAGGCGTCGGTCGCGGTCCACGCCGAGGACAGCCGTTGCAGGTAGTCGTAGGCGAAGCACTGCGTGTCGGTGGCCGCGCCGGTGCCGCCGGGATTCTGCTGGTCGGTGATCGAGGTGATCAGGCCCGAACCGGCGGAGACCTGGCCGTTGGCGTAGCCGTAGCCGGTGTCGTCGATGACCTGGCCGGTGCCGGCCGCCACCCGGGAGTCGGTGAGGCGCTGGGTCTGCTCGTCGTGGCCGAGTGTCTGCCGGACGAAGTTCGTCGACGGCCCGTACGTCAGGCTCTGCGGGTTGCCGAACTCGTCGTAGGCGATGCCGTCGACGTAGTCCCACGAGCCCTTGGCGCTGTTCTGCTGTCCGTATTCGGTGTAGCCGTAGTTCACCGTCTCGGACGGCAGGTTGCCGGCGGCACCGTCGGTGCTGCTGTTGACCAGGCCGGTGTAGGTGTACGAAAGGCCGGTGCCGTAGGTGCCGGCCAGCGCGCCCTCGGAGGCGGGGATGGTCGTGTAGCTGCCTTGCGGCCAGTCGTGCGTGTCGTAGCCGGAGACGGCGGTGGTGTACGGGCTGCCGTTGTAGTAGCTGGTCGAGGAGGTCGGCTCACCCTTCGCGAGGGTGTCGTAGGTCCAGGACGCGACGCGGTTGGCCGCGGTCTTGACCTTCTGCGTCGTGGTGTTGTAGGTGCCGGTCTTGCGGCTCATCGCGTCGTAGGTGTACGAGACCTGCTGGCCGCGTGCGTCGGTGGTGGACAGCACCAGCCCGTCGTTGTCGTACGTCGTGGTGGTGGTACCGGTATCCGGGTCGGTGCTGGACGTCTGCTGCCCGAGCAGGTTGTAGGTCGAGGTCCAGGTGTGGGACGGGATGCCGGCGGTGGCCTGGTCGGTCTGGCCGACCTGGTTGCCGGAGGCGTCGTAGCCGTACGTGACGGTGTCGGGGGTGAGGGAGTTCGGGTTGAAGGTCTGCAGCTCGGTGGTGTGCCCGCGGGCGTCCACCCAGGTCGCCGTCTTCGCGGAGCCGGACGGCGGGGTGACGATCGTCTCGTCGGAGCCGGGATAAGCGGTTTTGGTGTCCCAGGTCTGCGTCGCGTCGTGGTACGCGATCTGGTCGGTCGGCCGGCCGGCGCCGTCGTAGACCGTGCCGTTGGAGGAAGGGACCTGGTTGTCCGCTCCCTGGACGAGGATGTTCGACGGGGCCCCCGTCGTGTAGTAGGCGTCGTCGGTCTTCTGCACCCAGCCGTGCGAGTCGTAGACGGTGTCGGTGACGGTCCGGCCGCCGTCCTCGGTGCCGGTCTGGGTCTCGCGGGAGCGCAGCAGCGCGTCGAAGAGCTGGATCTGCGTCCGGTAGGTGCCGTCGTCGTTGAGGACCTGTGTCGTGACCGTCGAGGGCCCGTTTTTCGACAGGTCGTAGCTGTAGCGGGTGTTGGGCTGGTTCGGGTTGGCCGTCTGGGAGAACCCGGGATCCCACACCGCGGTCAGCCGGCCGAGCGGGTCGTAGGCGGAGGTGGTGGTGTAGCCGGCCGCGTCGACGGTCTTCGTGGCCTCACCGCGGGTCGGGTCGTAGGAGGTGCGGGTGGTGAACCCGGCTGTCTGGCCGAGCAGTTCGGGCTCGACGACGTCGACCTCGGTCGGCGCGGCCCCGGTGGCGGGGACGTAGGCCGTGGTGGTGGTGTGGTTGTCGCCGTCGGTGGAGGTCAGCGGGCGACCGTACTCGTCGTAGGTCTGCTTCTGCGCGGTCACCCAGGTCGGGGTTCCGTCCGTGGCGACGGAGCCGGCCTTGTCGACCTCGGTGACGTTGCCGGAGGTGGGCGCGGCGGCGAAGGTCGTGGAGCCGTCGTAGAACACCCGCTCGTCGCTGACCAGGTCCTTCGGGTAGACCGGGGTGGCCCCGCACGCCACCGACACCGTAGTGACCCGCACCGGGTCCGGCAGCTTCGCGCCGGAGGCGTCCTGCGCGTACTGCGACCGGCTGCACAGCTCGTCGGTGTCGGTCTTGTCGTCGACCTGTGTCGGCAGACCGGTGGCACTGTCGTACGTGGTCGTGGTGACCGAGGTGCGCTTGGTGCCGTCCTGCTTGGTGGTGGTCGTGGTCACCCGTGCGGTGTTGACCTGCCGGGCCGTCAGCGGGTCGAGTCCGACGGCGCTGCGGTCCTGGGTCGCGGTGACCGGTCCCAGCCACGGGTCCGTGACGGTGTCGGCGAGCAGCGCCCCGCCGTCACCGTCGTACGACAGTGTCTCGTAGACCTCGCCGGCCAGGGCGTCGTTGTCCGTCTGGGGGTCGTCGCCCTCGTGGTCGTTGAGGCTGACACTGCGGGTGCCGGTCTTCGTCTTGTCGCCGTCCATGCCGCGGAAGAAGAGGGCCTTGTTCAAGGTGACGGGGTCGCCCGATATGCCGGTGCGGGTGTCGACCCCGGCGAAACCGCGCCACTGGTCCCAAGTGCGGTACTTCGCCTGGGTGCCCGGGCTGTCGTCGAAGTGCCACGCGCCGCCGCCCGCGTAGGAGTAGTCGGTCTCCGTGCCGCGGGAGCCGCCGGTCGGGTCGGACTGGGTGACGCCGGTGACGACGTACTTGTTGAACCAGTCCTCGATGGGGTCGGCCTTCCCCGGCGGGGTCCAGTAGGCCGGGTAGCACAGCCAGGTGTTGCTGTCCTCGCCGGGCGGAAGCACGACACTGGTGCCGGCACGGTTGTCGCACTCCGGAATCGCCGGTGAACTGCCGTACGCGGCCTGGGAGTCGGCGTAGTCGACCTGGATGACGCTGCCGGTCTCGGTGGTGATCCGGTACAGCCGGCCCCGGGTGATGGGCTGGTAGCCGGCCAGGGAGCTGACGCGGTTGGCCAGCATCCTCGGGGTGAACGTCACCGGGTTCGTGCTCGCACTGCCGCCGGCCAGGCCGGTGTGCTTGATCTGGGCCAGCCACAGCGACTTCGGGGTCGCGTCATTGGTCGGCGGGAAGGAATAGGTCAGATCCCAGGAGTCGACGGGCTTCTGCGCGGTGCCGACCAGGACCGTGGTGGCGATCCTGGTCAGTTCCTTGGTGGTCCAGAACGACGGCCCGTGGTTGTCGCAGCTTCCGGTCGACCCGCAGTTCTGGTCGTACGGCACGTCGGGGAAGTCGGAGGCGGGGCTCGTTTCCAGGGTGGCGGTAGCGCAGTCGGCCGGGGCGTCGGGGTCGCAGCGGTCGGCGACCGTGTAGTTCACCACGGCGGCCGCGGGCTCGGTGGTGTCGTAGACGTGGCCGGCGCGCTGGCCGTAGTCGACGTGGTCCAGCCAGGTGTCGCGGGTGTACTTGACCGGTGTCGTGCCGTTGTCGGCCCCGTAGTAGTTCGCCGCCTGCTGATACCAGTAGCTGATCGCGTCCTGGTGGGAGTCGACGACGTAGTCGAGGTTCCACCGGTACGCCTGCTGGCAGGACGAGGCGGCGAACGTGGAAGCGTGGCACGGGTCGTTGACGTCGTTGCCGTACACCGGGACGGTGGCCACCGAGTTCGTGGTCGCGTCTCCCGTCGCCCAACCCGGAAGCCGGTTCAGGCCGAAGTAGTAGGAGGTGCCGCCGGCGGTGACGACCCAGTACTCGTTGTCGTTGTCCCCGTTGACGGTGTCGGTCTCGACCTGGACGGTCTCACCGTTGTCGTTCTGCGGGTGCCACGTGCCGTTCGAGCCTTGCACCAGGGTGGTGGACGAGCCGTTGAGCGACAAGGTGATCGAGTCGGCCGCGTCCGACCAGCACAGGTCGCCGGTCTTGGGGGTGTTGTTGGCGTCCGTGGAGTCCTGGGAGCAGGGGACGAAGTCCCGCTCCACGAAGGACTGGGTGTCCGACCAGCCGTCGCCGGCCCAGCCCGCCTGCGGTGAGGTGGCGGAGGTGCGTCCGTCGACCGACTGGGAGTCGTAGCTGAGGTCCACCGTCGGCTGAAGTCCGCCGGGCACGGTCGGCACCTGGATGGGATAGGACCAGGAGAAGCTGCCGGAGCCGGAGCCGCCCGACCACTGTCCGTCGGGCGTCAGCTGACTCGCCCCGGTGAACGTGCCGCCGTCGCCCGAGGCGTCGGCCTGCGCCAGGATCACCGTCGGCCCGACCGCCGATGCGGCCGGCAGCGTCACGAGTGCCGAAGCCCGGCCGGACACCGAGGAGTTGGTGGTGGGCAGCGGAGTCTGCTTGCGGCACGCTGCCGCCTTCGGCGTCGTCAGCGCGCAGGCGGGGAGGGCGTACAGCTTGAGCCGGGAGCCCCAGCCGGCGCCGTAGACGTCGGCGAAGGCACGGTAGTCCAGGGCGAGGTCCGCCGATCGGGCGCCGGTCGCCGTGTCGGTCCGGGACAGCGACAGCACCACGCCGCGCACTCCCAGGCGGGAGCTCGTCGTCCGGGACGCCACTTGGACCCGGGCGGTCGCCGGTGCCGCGGGGACGGCCTGCGGCACCATACCGTGCGGCTGAACCGTCGCGGCGGCCGCGACGGGAGTCAGGGACACCGGCAGGGAGCCGGCCTTGACCGCCTTGGCGCCCGGTCCGGCCGACATCACGGCTGACGACCGAGCGGCCGTCGGGCCGACCGGTGGTTGCGGGGACGCGAGGGTGACTTCGGCGGTGCCGGCCTTCGGCCATGCCGTGTGCAGCGGAGTGGCCGGCTCGTGGACCGATGGCCTCGCCTTGAGATGTTGCGGCACCGGCGTCACGGCGACCGGTTTCGTGGCCGGAGCGGTCGTCCGGTACGCGAGGCGGGACGACGGTGCCGCGGCCATGACGGGCCCGGCCACCGCGATGGGCACCAGCACCGCGGCGGCCGCGACAAAGGCTGTGGCATGCCGTATACGGCGATGGAGAAATCTGCGGCGGAAAGAGCTCGGACGGAACGGACCGCCACTCATCAATTATTCCCCATCGACGTGAAAATGCCATTGGAAGCTCGGCGACAGAGCGTAAAGCTGGCGTGAAGAGAAGTCAACTTTTTTATGGAACCATCCACATGGCCTTTTCTGATGTCGGATCAGTTCACGCACGTCAAGTGGCCTATAGCCCGGCCAGACGGTACTGAAGCGCACCCTCGGGGAGGCCCTCAATCCGGAATTATCCCCTCCGGAAGTGTTCAGCAATTCTCTCAACGCTCAAGAGGAATCATCTGTTCCGGACTTTTCAGGTACGTAAAAATTAATTGGCCGGATTCTCAAGGCGCTGATACTTTCGAGTGTTTCTGCGTCGCCATCCGGGCGGCCTGCCTTCTCACGAACCAGGGAACCGTTATGCGCCAGCGCCTTCGAATACGTTCTCGGGGCTCCGACCCCCGGCGCAGACGGAAGGCAGCCGTCCTCGTCACCGCGGCCCTGCTGATCGGACCGGCACTCCCGGCGCTGAGCCTGGGGGCCGCGAGCGCGGCTGCCGCCGACACCGACCCGGGGGCCGGACCGACCCCCACGCACAACACCGTCAACGACGTTGCTCCGCCGGGCACTTCCACCCTGCCGGACCCGGCTGCCGAGCAGATGTCCGCCGCCGACCGGGCCGCGATCGACTCCGCACGCTCGAAGGCCGCCAGGACGGGCAAGACCGTCGCCGTCACCGCCCTGACGACGGATACCTCCACCGTCAGCGTCGCACCCTCCGGCCACGTGACGTACGAGTCCTCCGTACTACCGGTACGGGTCAGGCGCGGCAAGGACTGGGTACCGGTCGACACCACCCTCACCTCGTCGCCCGGCGGCGGTTACACCCCGGCGGCCACGCCCACGCCCGTGGTGTTCTCCGGCGGCGGCCGCATGCCCCTGGCCACGATGGCCGGCCCGAAACGCACGTCGCTCGCGCTGACCTGGCCGACGGCGCTGCCCAAACCCTTCCGTTCCGGGGCCACGCTGACCTATCCCTCCGTCCTGCCGTCCGTGGACCTGGTGGTCTCCGCGACGGACGAGGGAGGCTTCCACGAGACGCTGGTCGTCAAAACGGCGGCAGCCGCCAGGAACGCGGCGCTGGCGACGTTGAAGCTGGGCGTCCGCGCCCATGGGATCAAGGTCTCCGACGACGGCCACGGCAACCTGAACGCGACGACTCCCGACGGAGACCTCGTCTTCCACGCACCCGCCCCCGAGATGTGGGACAGCAGCACGAAGCCCGCGACGGCGGCAGCCGATGCCCCGGGCACCCGGAAGCCGGCCGACCTGCGTGCTGCCGCACCGGCGACCGCCTCGACGGCAACGGCACCGGGCAGCGCGGCCCGGGTGGCCGCGATACGCGTCCGCGCGGCCAAGGGCGAGATCTCCCTGGCCCCGGACAGGACGCTGCTCACCTCGAAGTCGGAGGTCTTCCCGCTCTACGCGGGCCCGACGTGGACGGCGTTGTGGAAGACCGGCTACAAGCAGCACTTCGACGAGGTGCAGCAGGGCTGCCCGTCCGCCCAGAACTTCGACTCCACCGCCTATGGCGACCCGGGTGTCGGCGACAACGCCTACAGCGGCTGCCTCGGCGTCGAGCGGGCCTTCTACCAGCTCGGCATCCCCTCCACCATTTACGGCGGCGCCGTCGAGAAGGCCACCTTCAACCTCAGGGAGAGCTACAGCGCCAGTTGCTCGATCAGCTCGACCGTGGACCTCTACCTGTCAGCGGTGATCCACTCCTCCACCGACTGGTCCCCCAACCAACCCGGTCACAGCCACAGCCCGGTGAAGTCGCAGAGCATCGGCCCGGCGTGTACCTCGCAGCCGTCCACCGGCTTCGACCTCACCACGACCGTGCGGCAGGCGGCCACCGATCGCTGGTCCAACCTCACCCTCGGAGTGTTCAACTCCTCCGAGTCCAACAGCCTCGACTTCAAACGCTTCGCGACCAACCCCACCTTGAGCATCGAGTACGACCACGCCCCCGACCAGCCGTCGAACCGCGACGCGAAAGTGAGCGGCACCGATCTCGGCTGCGCCACCGGCAGCAGCGGATACCCGCTGGTGGGCAAGACGGACTCGGTGTCACCGGTCACCCTCTCCGACCGTGCCGACGACCCGGACGGCGACAGCACCCAGACCACCTACCAGTACTGGATCAGCGGCTCCTCCACCAGGACAACCGTCCTGTCCGCCAACGGGGTGGCGAGTCCGGGCACCGCGCAGGGCACCATCCCGGGGAGTTTCATCAGCGGTCTCACCGACGGCACCACCGTCGACTGGCAGCCCACCAGCGTCACCGACGGCGAGGAGACAACCACCGCCCCCACCGGCACCGTCTGCCACTTCACCGTCTATCCCGACACCCCCACCATCAAGCTGACTCCGCAGAGCGCCACCGCCAGTCCCGAGAACACTCCGGTCAGGATCACGGCCTCCAGCACTGACCCGAACGACGTCGCCGTCAAGTACGTCTACCAGCTCGACACCCCGCCGCCGACCTCGAACGCCCCGGCCAGCGAGACGGTCAGCGGGTCGAACGTCGTCAACGGAACCGCCACCATCACCGTCACCCCGCCGGGACCGGGCATCCACACCCTCAACGTGATCGGCTATGACAGCGCCGGCAACGCCAGCCACGCCAACAGCGTCACGCTCGACGTCGCCGGCGCCACCGGTACGTCCTACCCGGACTTCACCACCGCGCTGAACGCCACCGGCGCGACGAGCACCGGTAATACCGCCATCTCGAGCGACGCCGCGACCAGTCTCGCCGATGCCGACGGCGGCGGGCACTCCCTGTCCGCCCAGGACCTCGAAGCCGCTGGCTGGAACCCCGGCGGGAAGGTCACCCTCGACGGCGCCACCTTCTCGCTCCCCGACTTCGGCACAAGCACCCCCACGCAGGAGGTGCACGACAACATCCTTGCCGACAACCAGACCATCGGCCTCGGCGACGCCTCGGGTGACTCCCTGGTGATGCTGGCGTTCGGCACGTGGGCCGACTACCAGGCCGCCAAGGACGTCACCGGTGACTCGACGCTGCCCCACGTGGCACCGGGCACCGACATCGTCGGCTCGGACTGCACGATGAACAACAGCACGACCGCGGTGAACACCGACGACTGCCAGCCTGCCTCCGGCACTGTCAACTACGCCGACAGCAGCGTGGGGACCAACGGCTCCGAGCCGTACTACCTGTCCACGCCGGACTGGAACGCGGTGACCAACTCGACCGCGGTCCTGGCGCTGCCCCACCGCAACGTCTCCGGCAGCACGCAGCAGACCCAGGCGATGTACCTGTACGCCTTCGCCGTTCACCTCGAACCGGGCAAAGCGGTCAGTTCCATCACGCTGCCCGACATCTCCGGAGCCGCCAAGGGGGCGAGCAACGCCGCCGGAGCGCCGGTGCTGGGCATACCCGCGCTGCACGTCGTGGGCATCGCCGTTCGCGACACCACCTCCGCCGGGTCCGGTCGAACCTGGACCGGCGCGTGGTCGGGCGACCCGGACGACACGTACTCCTACGTCGGCGGCGCCCACTGGACCAACATGACCATGCGGGACGCCATCGTGCCCAGCGTCAGCGGTTCCAGTGTCCGCATCCACCTGTCCAACCAGCAGTCGAACATCCCGGTGACCATCACCCACGTCACCGTCGCCGACCAGAAGCCCGTCGCCGCCAGTGCCACGACGACCGCCGGTGGGCAGACCATCACCACGTCCGGCCTCAGCCCGATTCCCCAAGGCACGCCAGTGGATGCGACCTTCGGCAGCGGCGACAGCACGTCGGTGACGATTCCGGCCGGCGGGGACCTCTACTCCAATCCGATCAGCGCGGGGATCACGGTCACCGCGGGCAGCCCGCTGCTGGTCAGCACCGCGGTCACGGACGCGGCCGTGCTCTCCGGACACAGCTGGGGTACCGACGAACGCCAGTGGATCACCGCCGCCGGCGCCGGTGACACCACTACGGACACCACCGGCACCCCGTACACCGCGAGCGGGAGCATCACCGGCGAAGGCATCGACATCGTCTCCGGGGTCGACGTCACCACCACGACGGAGGCCAGGACCGTCGCCGTCCTCGGCGACGGCATCTACCACCCGGACGGCAGCACCGCCGACACACCCGTGTACTCCTCGGCCGGTCCCCGCCTGTCCGACACCCTGACGGCGGCCCTGGCCGGCCAGACCGCCGTACCCGACTACGGTGTCGTCAACGCCGGAATCGAGGACAACAGCCTCATCGCCGACTCCAACTACGTCCACGGCAAGTCCGTCCTCTCCCGGCTCGACCGCGACATCGTCAGCGAACCCGGGCTTCAGACCGTGGTGATCGAGGAAGGACTCACGGACGTCCTGTCCATGGGACAGCAAAAACCGGATACAGTTGAGGACTCGCTGGTCAGCGCCTACGTGACCCTGGCCGGTGAACTCAACGCATGGGGCATCAAGGTCGTCTTCACCACCATGACCCCGTGCGGCGGCAACGCCGACTGCACCACCGGCGCTGAGACCGTACGCGCCGACCTCAACGGCATGATGCGTGGTTCCTGGCCGACCACGACACCCGGGCTCCTGCAGACCGTGGACACCGAGGACGCCGACCACGCGGTCAGCGCCGATCCCACCGCTTCCCCGGAGGTCCTCGCGACCGCGTACGACACGGGGGACCATGTGAACATCAACCCCACCGGCGGCGCGACCATCGGTCTGCCGCCGGCCTTCCAGACCGCCAGCCTCACGTTGAGCACCATCCCCTTGCCCCTGCCGCCGGTGACCCCTCAATACCGGTGGCTCCTGGACGAAGGCACCGGGAACATATCGGTCGACAGCAGCGGGAACGCCATGCCCTTGAGCCTCAACGGCACCACCTGGGGCAAGGATCCCGCCCTGCCCACAGCCGACGCGTCCCAGAAGACAGCCAACCCCGACGGCATCCGACCGGCCTTCAACGGCTCGACGTCCTACGGCCAGGTGGACGCTCCGCTCATCGACCCCACACAGAGTTACATCGTCGACGTATGGGTCAAGCTCGACAGCACCGGGTCGGCCGATCAATGGGCCGTGACCGAGAACTCCGACACCCAACAGGCCCTCACCCTCGGATACAGCGGCACCACGAAGAAGTGGACCTTCGCCGCTCTGGACTCCAACGGCTCGGTGACCGCCATCAGCGGCCCGACTGCCACCGCCGGCACGTGGGTGCACCTCACCGCCTCCTACGACCAATCCGTCAGCACCGCCTACCTGGACGTCAACGGCGTCCAGGCCGGAACCGCCGCGCTCACTCCGGCTGCCTTTGCTCCCGACGACTCCAACGACCCCGGCAGCTTGAACGACGATGTCACCATCGGCGCCGCCGCGACCGACGGAACCACGCTCACCGGTCAACTGACCGGAGCGATCTCGGATCTGAACCTCTCCTACTGATCCGGACCGTTCCTCAGCAGACCTGCGGCGGGGCATCGAGCAAACCCCTTGCTCGATGCCCCCGCCGCATCTGTCCGCCGCGCACAGTTGGGACAAGCGGACAGAGAGTTCGCAGATGCCAGCAGGGGCTCGCCGAACCAGTAGGCGGGGGTGGTCCCCGCACCCACGGGGGTGGTCCCGCGTCCACGATCGCCTGGACCGACCCCCACCGCACCCACGGGGGTAGCCCCTCCTGGGCCTCCTCCAGGTCGAGACGGCCGTCGTGGTCCCCGCGCCCGCGGGGGTGGTCCCTCCCAGGGCTTGTTGTCCGCGGACAACAAACAGCGGTCCCCGCACCCGCGGGGGTTGCGTCCTTGGAAGTGGTGTAGCGGGTTGGACCTGATCCGGGGGTTTGTCCCGGCGTTCGGGTTGGTGCCCGCATAGACGAACGGCCACCGGCTGATCTTCGAAGTGTCGAAGCCTCGAAGGAGATCAGCACGATGACCGCACCAGACAGTCTGCCCCTGCACGCCCTGACCGAGGACGCCCTGGCCTCGGCGAGTCCTGATCTGCTGCGCGCGATGGTCAAGACGTTCACCGACGCGTTGATGTCGGCCGAGGCCGACGCGATGTGCAATGCCGAGTACGGGCAGGTCAGCGAAGGACGCGTCAACCACCGCAACGGCTACCGCCCGCGGGAGTGGGACACCCGCGCCGGAACCGTCGAACTCGCGATCCCTAGCTGCGGCAGGGAAGCTACTTCCCGACGTGGCTGCTGGAACGCCGCCGCCGGGCCGAGCAGGCGCTCATCCCGGTGGTCGCCACCGCCCACCTGCTGGGCGTCTCCACCCGCCGGGTG
This sequence comes from Streptantibioticus silvisoli, assembly GCF_027947535.2. Classification (GTDB taxonomy): domain Bacteria; phylum Actinomycetota; class Actinomycetes; order Streptomycetales; family Streptomycetaceae; genus Streptantibioticus_C; species Streptantibioticus_C silvisoli. The sequence continues at coordinate 69,987 of NZ_JAAGKO020000028.1, read as the reverse complement.
GAAAAGCTCGCGCAGTCCCTCGGCGTCACCCAGCTGTCCAAGTCGCAGGTCAGCGCGATGGCCAAGCACCTGGACGAGCAGGTGACAGCGTTCCGCAACCGGCCGCTGGACGCAGGCCCTTATGCATTCGTCCGGGTCGACGCCCTCACCCAGAAGGTCCGCGAGGAGGGCCGGATCATCAACGTCCACGCGCTGGTCGCGGTCGGCGTCAACGCCGACGGCCACCGCGAGATCCTCGGTATCGACGTCGCCACCGCCGAGGACGGCGCCGGCCGGCCGGCCTTCCTGCGCTCGCTGACCGCCCGAGGCCTCGGCGGCGTCCAGCTCGTCGTCTCCGACGCCCACACCGGCCTGGTCAACGCGATCGCCGCGGTCCTGCCCGGCGCGTCCTGGCAGAGGTCTCGCACCCACTACGCGAGGAATCTGCTCAGCCAGGTCCCGAAATCCGCCCAGCCGTGGGTGGCGACCCTGCTGCGGACGGTCTTCGAGCAGCCCGACACCGACGCTGTTCACGCCCGGATGCGGCACGTCCTGGACGCCCTGGAGGCGAAGTTCCCCAAGGCTGCCGGCCACCTCGACACCGCCCAGGCAGACCTGCCGGCCTTCGCCGCCTTCCCCCGAGAGATCTGGCGGCAGATCTGGTCGAACAACCCGCAGGAGCGGTTGAACAAGGAGATCCGCCGCAGCACCGACGTCGTCGGGATCTTCCCTGACCGCACCGCCCTGATCCGCCTGGTCGGCGCGGTCCTGGCCGAGCAGAACGACGAATGGACCGAAGCCCGCCGCTACATGAGCCGCGAACTGCTGGCCAGGGCCAGCCACCCGATCGAGTCAGAAGACAACGAAACCACCCTGCCCACCGAACTCACCGCACAGCCTCCCAACAAGATCACCGAGTGGCCGTCGTTACACCACTCCAGCGGACGTGACCGAGTCGGCCCCGCGCGAGCGGGGGTGGTCCCTGGCGACCCAGACATCTGCTCACTGATTTGCTGTCGGCCCCGCGCGCACGGGGAGCACTCGTTCCCGGCCCTGGCCCAGGCCGCCACCCGGGGACCACCCCCGCGGGTGCGGGGAGCACGCCCCCAGGTTCTGTGCTTGCCTCCTGGTGCCGGGACCACCCCCGCGGGTGCGGGGAGCACCTGCGCCCCCATCGGTACGCCGACGAACCCCCGGGACCACCCCCGCGGGTGCGGGGACCACCGGCGGGCCCGGTCCGACTTGTCGAGCACCGGGGGACCACCCCCGCGGGTGCGGGGACCACGCGAGCGGGTACAGGCCCGTCATCTTGGCCATGGGACCACCCCCGCGGGTGCGGGGACCACGTTGCTGCCCTGCTTCACGTCCTGCCGGGTGAGGGACCGCCCCCGCGGGTGCGGGGACCACATTCCTCGCACGTGCCGGAGGATCGCCTCGGCGGGACCACCCCCGCGGGTGCGGGGACCACAGGGGGAGGCGACCTCGAAACCGGTGTTCGCCGGGACCACCCCCGCGGGTGCGGGGACCACAATGACCGGCGAATTGGAGAATGCCTAGTACTCCAGTGCGACTTCGTGACCTATTGGACGAGCGGACAAGAAACTGCTTGCGATGGCGAGGTTCCCGCTTGAAGCTGGCCTCATCGGCAGCGGTTAAACAAGCGACACTCGCCGAGCACGTAGACACCGCCCCACCATCTGTTGGAGGTTCCGGTTCGGCCGGGCGATGCTTGTTACTCCGGAAGAGACTTGAGCCAAGCAGCGATCTCCAGCGAGCTGTGCAGATCCGCGTCGAACCGCTCCGGGTTCGCCTCGGCGAGGGTGCGGTAGTGGCGTGCGGCTTCCTCGGACGCGGTCAGTCCCTCCGTCCGCCGCCCTACCTCCCCCAACCGGAGGGACAGGTTGTTCAGGGACATGGCGAGGTCGGGCAGGTAGGCGTCCGGGTTCGCCTCGGCGAGTGTGCGGTAGTGGCGTGCGGCTTCCTCGATCGCGGTCAGCCCCTCCGCCCGCCGCCCCACCTCCCCCAACCGGAGGGACAGGTTGTTCAGGGACGTGGCGAGGTCGGGCAGGTAGGCGTCCGGGTTCGCCTCGGCGAGGGTGCGGCGGATGGCCACGGCTTCCTCGATCGCGGTCAGCCCCTCCGCCCGCCGCCCCACCTCCCCCAACCGGACGGACAGGTTGTTCAGGGACGTGGCGAGGTTGGGCAGGTAGGCGTCCGGGTTCGCCTCGGCGAGGGTGCGGCGGATGGCCACGGCTTCCTCGATCGCGGTCAGCCCCTCCGCCCGCCGCCCCACCTCCCCCAACCGGAGGGACAGGTTGTTCAGGGACATGGCGAGGTCGGGCAGGTAGGCGTCCGGGTTCGCCTCGGCGAGGGTGCGGTAGTGGCGTGCGGCTTCCTCGATCGCGGTCAGTCCCTCCGCCCGCCGCCCCACCTCCCCGAGATCGACGGACAGGTTGTTCAGGGACATGGCGAGGTTAGGCAGGTAGGCGTCCGGGTTCGCCTCGGCGAGGGTGCGGTAGTGGCGTGCGGCTTCCTCGATCGCGGTCAGTCCCTCCGCCCGCCGCCCTACCTCCCCCAACCGGACGGACAGGTTGTTCAGGGACATGGCGAGGGCGGGCAGGTGGGCGTCCGGATTTGACTTCGCGAGGGTGCGGTAGCGGTTGGTGAGGGCCTGGGCGAGGTGGACGGCGGTGCGCGCGAGGCGCCTGCTGGAGTGCGGAAACTGACCGTGCAGGGTGGCGAGAGTACCGAGTGCGGTGGCGGGGTCGGCGATGAGGGTATCGAGGGCGGTGACGAGGGGTTGAGGGTGGTCGGCCTGGACAGCGGTGGCGATGACGTGGAAGCCGAGTCGGTCATGGCGCCCTACGCACAGGCTGGTGAGGTGGCTGTCGAGGCGGCCGGCGAAGACGGAGTGGGCGGCGGCGCGGCTGTAGACCGTCAGGAGTTGTGCGGCCTGCGCATCGTCTGCGCCGTCGACCAGGCGTTCGGCCAGGGTGTGTTCAGCGACCAGGACGCGTCCGATGTGGCGTTCGGCGAGCCGGTCGGGCTGCAGCGCACCCCAGAGCCGGCTCGAGTCTGCGGGGGGGTAGAGGGCGGTGATCCAGGCGGTGACCGCATCGCGCCGGTCGCGGGGCTGGTCGGCCAGCGCCGGGATTGCCGACCACACCCGGTCGGCCTGTTCGCGGTCGGCCGCGCCCACCAGGTGGGCGGCGGCCAAAGCCGTCTCCAGGGTGCCGCGGCTCGGCGACCGGGTGAGACCGTGGGCCGCCGCGCCGTGCTTCCAGTAGCGGCGCTCGTGCCAGAGCAATCTGTCCTCCACCTCCTGCACCTGATCGGCAGGCAGGGGCACCGTCCCCGTGCTGCCGGAGGTGCCGGGGGTGGCGGTGTCGAGGAGGTCGGCGAGCGCGGTCATCTGCAGGGTCAGCGCGTTGGCGAACCCGTCGTGGTCCAGTAAGCCCGGGGTGGGCAGGGCGTCGGCGGCGGCGCGCCAGTCGTGTCCGGCCAGGCCTTCCACGTTCGGCAGGGCGCCGGCCAGGGCGCGGGCGGCGGTGCGGTAGGCCTCCGGGCGCGGGCCCGGGTCCTGCTCCAGCGGCTCCAGCAACATCGAGGGGGCACGGTCGAGGTAGTCCTCGGCCAGGCGGGTGGCGCTCTTGGCGTAGGTCCACCAGTCACCACCGGTACGGGCCAGCAGCAAGACCTTGAACGGCGTGCTGCCGGGGTGGTGGGCGGCGGCCTCGACGAGCGCCGTCAGCTGCCCGGTGCGGGCCTCGGCGTAGTCGAGGAGGACCAGCAGCGGCTTGACCACATCACGCAGCTCCCGCAGGTCGGCCGCGGTGGCGTCCGCACCCGGCCACAGCACGGCCCACTTCTTGGCGGCCAGCAGTGCGGCCAGGTGGTGGGCGAGGCGGGTCTTGCCCTGCCCGCCCGGTCCGTGCAGCAGCCACGCCCCGAACCCGTCCCGGCCGCACCAGGCGAGCAGGTCCGCGAGCAGGTTTTCGCGGCCGTGGAAGGGAACCACCTGCCGGCCGGCCTGCAGCAGCGCGGCCGGTGAACCGATTGCCGCCCGGCCCCCGGCGGGCTCGAAGTCGGCCAGGTGCTGGAGCTCCACAGCCTCCAGACCGCTCACGGAGCAACCGTGCTCGGCCAGCGCGGCACGGAAGCAGGGGTCGTGGTGCAGGACGTAGGCGGGGACGACGTTCAGCTGCCCGTGCCCGGAGTTCGCGCGGTCGGAGGCCACCACCCCGACCAGCAGCCGGTCGCAGAACACAGCCGCCCCCGACAGCCCGCCCCACGGCGAGGTGTCTTCCCGCGACCACTGCGGGGGGTGCTGGAGCATGTCCATCACGTACTGGTTGCCGACGAATCCGGTGCCCGGGTTGATCGTCCCCGTCAGCTGAGCCGCCTCGACCGGTTGCCCGAACCGCTGGGCCACGTCCGGCACCCCCCACGTCCGGCACACCGTGCCGGGCCGGTCAGTCGCCATCCACCCCCACCGCACCACCGCTTCCGGCACCTGCCACACGAGGGCGTCGTCAAGCAGGACCAGCGCGGCGTCATCCCCCCCACCCGGGGTACCGCACCACACCACCCGCCCGCCCAACGTGCCCGCGCAACCGGGGCGGAACACCTGGACCCGCTCACCGGCCCGGGCCACGACGTGGGCGGACGTCAGCACCAGGCGCTCGCCCACCCCATACCCCGCCCCCGGCCCGCCCGGCCCGGTCACACCCACCACCCGCGCCCGCTCCACCCCAGCCCCTCCCATCCCACCGATTCGTCGGTTCGCCCCGCGGCATACCGCGGCATGCCGCCGTCCGGCCCCCCTCCGGGGCCGGACGGCCGGCGACACCCGACCCTGGTCAGTCCGGGATACGACCCGACACGTCACCGGGACCGTCAGGCCGTGGCGTCGAACCGCTGACCAGCAGGTCGCCGCCCCGCACATTCTTCGGCGTGAGCGTGAACGACACCCGGTGCGTGCGGCCGCGCGAGAGCCCGGCCTCCGCCTCCGCGCCCACCGCCCACAGCTTGAACCCGGCCTTCGCCTTCGCGTCCGCCCGAAGCTCGACCTCGAACTCCATCGCCACCGGCCCCACCGCGAACACCACCTCCGGATGGTCCCCACCCCGGGCCGCCGCCTCGATCAGCTCGTCCCGCACCGCCGCCACCGCATCCACCAGAGGAATATCCACCGAACCCGCCCCCATCCGACGACCCGTCAACACCCCTACTGTAGAACCCCGCAACCACCCCTGAAGGTGAACACCCGAGCCCGCCACAGGCATTCCGGCCAGCCGGAGCAGTCAGCGCCCGCCCACCGCAGGCGAGCCAGCCCACGCTCCGCCCGCGGCGCAAGGGGCGTAACAGCAGGCCTCGCCAGTCCGCCGCACGGGCAAGAATCCGAACGCGGGTTCCTCGGCCGGAGCGGCACCGGGCCGGGGTGGCGAGCCCGCGCCCGGACCGGGTGCCCATCTCCAGGGGGTCGAGGTGATCATCGATGGTCGTGAGGACTCTTGAAGATCACGCAACAGCCGTCAGCCAGGGCGTGGACGCCGCCCACTGGCAAGCGATGTTCGACCAGGCCATGGCCCGGATCGCCGGACGGCTCACGCGGGTGGAGCCGCGGGCAACGGCCCGCGCTTTCGTTCTCGCCCTGCTGTCCGGCATCGAGCGCAAGAACTGCCGGCGGCTGGCCGAGCAGGCCGGACACCCCCGGCCCGGGCCGATGCAGCGGCTGCTGCGAAGCGCCCGCTGGGACACCGACGCCGTCCGCGACGACATCCGCTCCTACGTCCTCGAACACCTCGGCACCGACAACGGCGTCTTGATCGTGGACGACACCGGCTTCCTGAAGAAGGGCACCGCCTCGGCAGGCGTGCAACGCCAGTACACCGGCACCGCAGAACGCATCGAGAACACCCAGGTCGGCGTCTTCCTCGCCTAAGACATCGTCTCATTTGGCGTGTTCGGTAGTCTGTTGGTGTGGGAATCGTTGAGCGGCTTGTGCCGGATGAGCTGTGGGAGTTGTTCGAGCGGGTGGTGCCGCCGGCGCCGTCGAGGCCGCAAGGTGGTGGTCGTCGTCGGTATGGAGACCGCGAAGTTCTGGCAGCCATCGTCTTCGTGGCCACGTCGGGCTGCACGTGGCGGCAGTTGCCGCCGTCCTTCGGGCCGTCGGGACCGACTGCCCACCGTCGGTTCTCCGAGTGGACGCGGGCGCGGGTGTGGGCAAAGCTCCACCGCCTGGTCCTGGACGAGCTGGGCTCGCGCGGCGGGCTGGACTGGAGCCGCTGCGCGGTCGACTCGGTGAACATGCGAGCCCTGAAAGGGGGGATCTGACAGGTCCGAATCCTGTGGATCGGGGCAAGAAGGGCTCGAAGACCCATCTGATCACCGAGCGGACCGGTCTGCCCCTGTCCGTCGGCATCTCCGGCGCGAACCTCCACGACAGCCAGGCCCTCGAACCACTCGTCCGCGGCATCCCGCCCATCCGCTACCGCCGAGGACCGCGCCGACGCAGACCGGCCAAGCTCCACGCCGACAAGGGCTACGACTACGACAACCTGCGGCGATGGCTGCGCGGCCGGGGCATCACCCACCGCATTGCCCGCCGGGGCATCGAGTCCTCTACACGGCTTGGCCGACACCGTTGGACCATCGAACGCACCATGTCCTGGCTCGCCGGCTGTCGCCGCCTCCACCGCCGCTACGAACGCAAGGCCGACCACTTCCTCGCCTTCGCCAGCATCGCCTGCACCCTCATCTGCTACCGCCGATAACCCAAATGAGACGACGTCTTAGCCGGACCCCACTCCGGTCCTCCGGGTGGGAATCGCGGTGGACGTTTCCTGCTCTATGGGGGCCGCGACCGGACCGATCGCCTCGGCGGCGTGGATTCTGGCAAGGGCCTGCGCACTCACCGACCCCGAGGCGCGCAGCGCGACCGTTGCCTACGGCCGCTCGCTGAACCCCATCACGGCCCCGGGCCGAGTGCCGAAGAAGGTGACAGAGTTCGACGCCACCGCGACGGGCCACGACATCGGCGGCGCCATCGACGCCCTCGCCGCTGGAGTCGGACTTGCTCGCCCCGGAGCCGCCCGCCTTCTCGTCATCGCCTCGGACGGCTACTACCGGAACGAGGAACGGGCTGCCGGAACCGCGCGGGTGGCACGGCTGCGCGCGGCCGGATGCGCCATGCTGTGGTTGGCGTTTGCTCCGGATCCCACACCGTTTCCCGGCATCACTGTCCTCGAACTGACCGACCCGGCCCAGGCAGCGACGGCGATTGGTCAGGCTGCCACGAGGGCATTGGCTGCGACCTGACGCGAACGGGGGTATCGGGTCGCTCTTGAGACGCTGTCACGGCCGATGTTCGGACTCGTCTGGGCTCACTACCTCCGATTGCGTTGAGTAGCAAGTGGCTGAATTCTTCCGGCGGTCGGAGTTGAGGGCGCTACTTTTCGTGCCATGAAGGTCGTCTACAAGATCACGTATCCGAACGGCAAGGTCTACGTCGGGTCGGACCTCACGGACACCCGGCTTGGTTATTTCGGCAGCGCTTCACGGGAACTGCTTGAACGGGATACCGACCGCGAAGCACTCCGGGACTTCACCATCCGCAAGCAAATCCTCTGGGAGTCCGAGAGCGCCTCCGACAACGAGGTGCGTCGGCAAGAGACGCAATACATCATCAAACACCGCGCCAATGACCCTGCTGTCGGCTACAACCGACGCCCCATTTTCCGCCCGGATACTCCCTGAACCCGCCTCCCGGGCGAACCAGCGGGTCGCCCGTCGGGGCAGTGTCCGATCGACAACGTGAGAGTTCAAGACACTCAATGGACCGTCTGGCAGCTGTGGTTGGCGGTGAAGGCGAAAACAAAACTGGGGTTCACTTTGAGCACTCACGACCACAATGCTACTTCCGACTGCGAAGGCCTCCCCTTCCTTCAATTTGCCCCCTCGGCAGGGATGGAGCGAGGCTGCCAACTGACGGCCTTCGGCAAGTAGCACCCACCAGGGATGCTTTGTCCGAGAAGTCGCTCTTTGGCAAAGTGGGTAAAATTTGCTGCCGACTCGCCTGAAGTCGCAGGTCGACGCCTGTGCTCCCCGCACCCGCAGGGGTGGTCCCTCGCCCGGATCAACGCCCGCAGCCACGAGTACGTGCTCCCCGCACCCGCGGGGGTGGTCCCGTCAACGCCGTCGGCGCCTCCCGCTCCGGCAAGTGGTCCCCGCACCCGCGGGGGTGGTCCCGCATCCTCGCTAGTGATGTCAAGGGATCGCTAGTGGTCCCCGCACCCGCGGGGGTGGTCCCAAGATCAACGTCGCCGTGCTCGCGCTGCTGGTGTGGTCCCCGCACCCGCGGGGGTGGTCCCAAGGGCTTCACGGCAACGCGTTGGGCGCGTGGGTGGTCCCCGCGCCCGCGGGGGTGGTCCCGTCCGATCAGGGAGTCGTAGGCCGGGTCGCACGTGGTCCCCGCACCCGCGGGGGTGGTCCCTTGCTGGTGACCAGGTCCGCACCGTGATCGTGGTGGTCCCCGCACCCGCGGGGGTGGTCCCGCGAGCTTCGCGGTGGCCGTTCCGCCCGTGCTGTGGTCCCCGCGCCCGCGGGGGTGGTCCCGAATCCGGTGGCGAATTCACGCAGGGCGCCGTGTTCTTCGCGCCGGCGGCCCGGCAAGTCCCCCACCAGGTCGTCGGCTAGTGGCCTTGTACGTCGGCGTGGGCCACACGTCGCGTTCCTGGCGCGTGTCCCCCTCACCGAGGTTCACCGGTTCTACGGGCGATCGCTCGCAACGCTCCTGTTGCTGCCTGAGCGGTACGCCGCAGCCGAGCAGATGACGCAGTGGCTCTTCGAGGCGGTCCTGGCCGGCTGCGGCCGCTGGCCCGGGAACAGAGCGGTGAGATCCTTCCTGCCCAGGCCGCCCATCCCCTCCAAAGTGAAGCGCAATGCGGAAAGTGACCATCGTCGGCTGTGGCGGCAGCGGCAAGTCTCACCTGGCCCGTCAGCTCGGGGCCGCGCTGGATGCCCCGGTGACGCACCTGGACGCGGTCTACTTCGACGACGAGTGGAACGCGCTGCCGATGGAGAAGTTCGCCGCAGCCCAGCGCGCCCTCGTGGCCGAGCCGCGATGGGTGATCGACGGGAACTACAACTCCACCCTGCCGATCCGGCTCGAAGCCTGCGACACCGTCGTGCTCATGGACGTGTCCACCCCCGCCGCCCTGTGGGGGATCATCTCGCGGCAGCTCCGGCACGGCGCCGGCCACCAGGGCAACGGCATCCACAACCGGATCACCTGGGGCGTCATCAAGTACGTGGCCACCTACCGGCACAAGATGCGACCCCGCGTGCTGGCGAAGATCGAGGAATTCGCCTCCGGGCACGCCGACGTCGTGCTGCTCAGCAGCCGCCGTCAGACGCGCCGATGGCTGCGCGAGGCCACCGCCCACCACGCGGGCCAACGCTTCTCTTGCCAACGCTTCCCGGAGGGGGAGGCCAAGCCGGTGAACCGCCCGGCAACCCCTTCCTGACTCCGTCCCTCGAGCCGCTGTACGGCGGCCCTGACCGACTGGCCGCGCGCACCGATGGTGTACGCCCACGTCCGACTCCGCCTCCAGCGAGACGTCATCGACCTTCTCGGCAACGCCCTTCGCATCCCACCAGCCCATCGCCCGACCCGACGGCGGCGATGAATCACCGCTTTGTGCAGCACCCGTCCGTTGACATTGTCGTCAACTACTCCCTTCAGACACCGCAGAGGCCCCACCGGCAAGCAGATCCCAGTGGGACACTGTGAGGCTTCCCCTCTGCGGAGTGTTATTCGGGACCGGCATTGGGGCCCCTTTTGGGGGAGGAGCCAAATCCTATACATCCGACCACTTTGAGCGGTTGTGGATCGAGATAGAGAGGAAATAGGTATCCGGCTCGTTCGCGATCGTCCACGTAGGCCACAAGAAGTCCCCGTTCGCCCTTTTCGGCAAGACTTGCAAGGCATTCAGCAACCCCGATAATCGGCTTACCACGCCGCTGCAAGCTTTTCCCTCTCCCGCGAAGGATGCCCCGAAGCCTTGACCCCAGCAGGGGATCGAGCCAGATCTCGAAAGGCGCTCCAGAAATCACTGCATCCTTGGCCCGACTGCCGGCCTCGGAGTCAGAATCGAATGCGGCGATCAGCGCACTCGCGGAAACTTCGTTCATCCCATTTCCTTCTGACGGGCAACCAGGTCTCCCCGAAGTCGGAGCCGCCATCTCGAGCGACGCCGCGACCAATCTCGCCGACGCCGACGGCGGCGGCCACTCCCTGTCCGCCCAGGACCTCGAAGCCGCTGGCTGGAACCCCGGCGGGAAGGTCACCCTCGACGGCGCCACCTTCACACTCCCCGACTTCGGCACGTGCACCCCCACACAGGAGGTGCACGACAACATCCTTGCCGACCACCAGACCATCGGCGCACCCCCGGCACCTCGACGATCGATGTCGGGGGATTCCTCGGACCCCTCGAATTCCTCGGACCCCTCGCATTCCTCGGATTCCCGGAGTGCCCTGTGAGGCGGCCCGGGAACATGGCAAGGCAGGCGATAACACCCAGTCGAGCGAGAATTCCAGGTCAGGCGATGACGTCGATGACGACCTTGCCCTGCGCGGTGCCGTTCTCCACGGCCTGGTAGGCGTCCACGACCGACTCGAGCGTGAAGTGCCCGGGGTCGACCCGCGGGGACAGTCGGCCCGATTCGGCGAGCGCGGCGGCCTGTTCCAGGATCTCGCCGTGGTGGGCCCGCCCGCGGCCGGTGAGCATTGGCAGCAGGGTGAAGACGCCCGAGTAGGTGGCTCCGCGGAACGACAGCGGCGCGATGCTGTGGGTGCCCCATCCCAAAGCGCTGACCACGTGTCCGGTGTAGTAGCGCGCGGCCGTGAAGGACGCGTCGAGGGTCGCACCGCCCACGGTGTCGAAGACGATGTCGAACCCCTCGCCGCCGGTGTGCTCGGCGACGTAGGCGGGCGGGTCCGTGGCGGTGTAGTCGATCGGGACCGCTCCCATGTCCTTGATGGTCCGCAGGCTCCGCGGGCCTCCGGTGGCGAACACCTCGGCGCCGTGGGCCAGGGCGATCTGGACCGCCACGTGCCCGATGCCTCCGGCGCCGCCGTGGACCAGCACCTTGTGCCCCGCGCGAACGCCCGCCCGGTCCACCAGTCCTTCCCAGGCGGTGATCGTCACCAGGGGCAGGGCGGCCGCCTCACGCATCGTCAGCACCCGGGGCTTGTGGGCGAGGAGGTCCGCGTCGACAGCCGCGTACTCGGCCAGTGAACCTTGCAGGTCGCCGACGCCACCGGTCAGGCCGAACACCTCGTCGCCCGGCACGAAGCGCTCCACGCCCGCCCCGACCGCCTCGACGGTACCGGCCAGGTCGAGCCCCGGCACGGCGGGCAGGACCCGTTCGGCGTGCGCGGCCTTGCCGACACGGATCTTCGTGTCCAGCGGATTCACCCCGCTGGCATGGATCCGCACCAGAGCCTGGCCCGGACCGGCCTCGGGCATGGCGATCTCGGCCGGCTCCAGGGCAGCGCCGAACTCGCGCAGCATCAGTGCGTGCATGGACTTCCTCGCATATTCATAATGATACTTGGTCAATAATCATTACACATGGACATACAGGTCGCATTCCGCGGCACCGCATGGCTCGGGGCACGTTTCAACGGCACCGAACGGTCGGCGGCCGGTTTCCGCGGTGCCGCATGGTCCCGTGACACGGTTCAGCGGCGCCGCACGGTCCGCCGCCAGTTTCCGCGGCGCCGCATGGTCCGCCGCAAGCGGCCTCAGGAGCTACCGGGCACGCCCGCTCGACGAGTCCGCGTGCAGCCACCCGTCGAACAGTCCGCGTGCAGCGACCTTCGCGGCCGACGACATCCGCGGAGCCCGCTCCAGCCGGCCGGCCGTCGGCATTCCGTTGCCCAGCAGCGGCCCACCCCGCGCAGCGCTCCCGGCAGTGGGCGACGCACCACCGGCGACACGCGACACGCGTCACGCGCCCCGCGGCGGAGCGGAAGAAGACGGACCCCACCGGACCCACCACCAAATCCCCCAACCGCTGACCGCCAACCGCCGACCGCCGACCGCCGACCGCCGACCGAAGAGATTCCCCTCCGCCCCTTGCGCAATTTCACTGGAGAGCATGAGTATTACCCCGGCGAGCCCGGGACAGCGACCCCTCCGTGGTCCGGTCCTGTGCTCAAGGGGCGGTCCGTCCGTTCCCGCGGCCCACTCTCCGGCTTGGAGTACTCATGTCGACCCCACCCCCACACCCCGGTTCCGATCCCCTCCCCACCCGCGGACGGGCGGTCACCGCGCGCCGGCTCGCCGTCGCGCTGGCCCTGTCGCTGTCCGCGCTGGCCATGAGCCCCCCGGCCCACGCCGCCCAAGCAACGGCCACCCAAGCCCCGGCGACCCCGGCAACAGCAGCCCACGCAACGGCAACCCACGCGCCGCAGGCCGTCGCCCCTCAGGCCCCGCGCCGAGCGGATCTTCCCGCCGGCACGCAGTTCTACGTCAACCCCGACTCCCAGGTCGCGCAGTGGGTCGGCGCCAATCCCGGTGACTCCCGGGAGCCGGCGATCGCCTCCCGGATCGCCTCGCAGCCGCAGGCCACCTGGTTCGCCGACTACGACCCCGACACGATCACCTCGCAGGTCGGCGCGGTCACCTCGGCCGCGGCGGCGAACGGGACCACGCCGGTACTCGTGGCGTACGAGATCCCGGACCGCGACTGCGGCGGCCTGTCCTCCGGCGGGGCACCGGACGTCGCGAGCTACGACAGCTGGATGCAGGGGTTCGCGGCCGGGCTCGGCGGCGGACCGGTGGTGGTGATCCTGGAGCCGGACTCCCTGTCGTCGACCGACTGCCTGGACGCGCAGGGGCTGGCTGACCGGGACGCCGCGCTCTCCCAGGCCGGCGCCACCCTGCACTCCGCCGACCCCGACGCCCGGGTCTACTACGACGCCGGCCACTCCGACTGGCACGACCCGGCCGACCAGGCGAACCGGCTGCGCGCGGCGGGCGTGACGACGAACGGCGACGGGATCTTCTCCAACGTCTCCAACTTCGAGACCACCTCCGACGAGGTCACCTACGACACCTCCGTGCTCGCCGACCTCGGTGACGCCGCGCTGCACGCCGTCGTCGACACCAGCCGCAACGGCGCCGGGCCCTCCCCCGACCAGAACTGGTGCGACCCGCAGGGCCGTTCGCTGGGCACCGCGCCGACCACCGGCACCGGCGACCCGCTGATCGACGCCTACCTGTGGGTCAAGGCGCCCGGCGAGTCCGACGGGTGCGCCGACGGCGCCGGGGTCTTCGACCCGGATCTGGCCTACGCGCTGGCCACCGACTGAGCTCCTCCGGCGGCGCGGCCCCCCACCCGCGCCGCCGGAGGCCACGGCACCGCACCTCCCAGGGAGACGTCATGGGACTCATGAGATCCACCCACGCCAGGAGATGGCTGAGCGTCCTGGGCGCCATCTGCCTGTTCGCACTGCTGCCACCGACCGCCTCGGCCACCCCGACGGCAGCGGCCACCACCGCGACCCCGACCGCTCAAGCCGCGGCCACCCCCGCCCCCACCCCGGCCGACGACACCCCGGCCGACGACACCACCACCACCGGCAACGCCACGCACTTCGACGGGCTCGGCACCCCGTACGGCGGGTGCGGCATCCCGCAGGCCGACCTCGACTCGCAGGACTTCGTCGCGCTCAACGTGTTCAACACGCCCGACGACCCGGACTACAACACCCGTCCCGTCCCGGCCCAGGACGCCGCCAAGATGGGCAGCTGGCAGAACGGCCTCAACTGCGGGCGCTGGGTGCGGGTGAACATCGGCGACTACTGCGACGGCACCAACGACGGCGCGTGGAACGAGCCGTTCTGCCGCGACGGCGGCGGCTGGACGGCGGACGCGTACAACGGCGCGACGCTGACCATGCTGGTCGCCGACAGTTGCGCCGACCCGAACGCCTGGTGCCGCCAGGACCCCGGCCACCTCGACCTGGCGACCGGCAGCCTGAACCGGTTCACGCTGAACGGCTCGCCGGTCGGCGACCTGTACCCCGACCACTGGAACAACCGGCAGATCTCCTGGTCGTTCGTGCCGGCGCCGGACTACTCGGGGGACATCTCCGTCGCGTTCATGCAGAACGCCTCCGCCGACTGGCCGGCCGTCTCCGTCAACCACCTCCCCAACGGCATCCACGGGGTGGACTACTTCGACGGCGGCTCCTGGCACAGCGCGAGCATGAACTCCGACATGGGCCAGTCCTACGTCCTGCAACCGGACTCACCGGGCGGTACGCAGTACACGATCCGGGTGTACGACGCGGACGGCGACCTCGTGCAGGGCGGCCGGACCTACACCTTCGACCTGCCCTCCGACTGCGGTGGCGGCTGCGCCAACGCCTACAACCCGGTCAGCTACACCACGGGCTGACCGCTCCCCGGCCGGCCGGGCTCCCCGGCGTCCCCCACGCCGCCGGGTGGTCCGGCCGGCCCACCCCGTGTCCCGAGCCATCCCTCGCTGACGTGGTCGAGGGCCAGCCGTACCGCGCCGAGCACCACCCCCTCGTCGCCCAGCGTGGAGACCCGCACCTGCGGGGTGCGCACGCACCAGCGGTCGAGTTCGGCCACCAGCGGCTCGACGATCAGGTCCGCGGAACGGGAGAACCCGCCGCCGACCACGACCAGTTGGGGATCGAGCATGAGCACCAGCGCGGCCACCCCGACGCCCAGGTCACGCACGTACCTGCGCACCGCCGCCACCGCGGACCGGTCGCCGTCGCGGGCCGCCGCGAACACCGCGCCCAGGCCGGGGTCGGCGTCCGGATCGGCACCCGGACCGGCGTCCGGGTCACCGGCCACCGCCCCGGTGCCGTGTGCGGCCAGCCAGGCGTGCAGGTGCTCGGGGGCGCGGATCCAGCCGGCCTCCGGCAGGGTGCGGATCTCACCGGCCGCGTTGCCGAACCCCCGCAGCAGCCGGCCGCCGACGATCAGGCCGCTTCCGGTGCGCAGCCCGGCCAGCAGGTAGACCACGTCGTCGGCGAACCGGGCCGCGCCGCGCCAGCGCTCGGCGTAGGCCGCGAGCTTGCTGTCGTTCTCCACCAGCACCCGCCCGGGGACCAGCCGGCCCACGTGCGCGGCCAGGTCGACGCCGGTCCACTCGGGCAGCGAGTCGGAGAACATCACCCGGCCGGTGCCGTCGACCAGGCCGGTGGTCGCCACCCCGCAGGCCCACAGGTCCTCGGCGGCCACCCCGGCCCGTTCCAGGCACTCGCCGATCACCCGGTCCACCGCGGCGAGCCGCTGCCTGCGGCCCATCCCGGGCGTCACCGCCGTTCGGGCGCCGGCCTGCACCTCACCGTCCAGATCGGCCAGCACCGCCAGCACCTTGTGGCCGCCGACGTCCACCCCGAGCACCCGGCCCGCGTCCACCCGGAAGCGGAAGCGCCGCGCCGGGCGGCCGACCGTGCCGGTGGTGCGCTCCGCCTCGGCGAGCCAGCCCTGGCCGACCAGTTCGCGCACCACGTCCTCGGTGGAGGCGCGGGACAGGCCGGTGCGGCCGGCGATCTCGGTCAGGGTGAGCGGCGCCTCACCGCGCAGTACGCCGATGACCGCCCTGGCGTTGAGCTGACGCAGCCGCGACAGGTCTCCGCCTTCGGGTTCCTCGTTCACTGGAAACGCTCTCCCGCACATCGCGCCGCTGTCTTGACCAATTTCACTGGTCTCCAGGATTATAAGTCGGGTACTCGGCTCCCGCAGCACCCAGGCCGTCTCCGCGGATCGGGGTGATCAGGGAGCGACGTCCGGTGCGGCGCACTGCCGTGCCGTGCCGTCCGGCGCGCCGCACTGACGTGCCGCGCAAGGCGCCGGAGCGTTCCGACCGTCGGTCGCACCGGGACGTTACGGCAACGCCGCGATGCTCCGTAACGGGCGTCGCGAGTCCGCCGGTATCCGCAAGACCTGCCTCAGCAGTCCGTTCGTCGTCGCACTTCCCCCCTCCGACACCGAAGGACCTCTCATGAGAAGACCGATACGCACCGCTTTCGCCGGTGCGGCGCTCGCCATCGCGCTCGTCGCCGGCTTCGGCGGCTCGCCCGCCAGCGCCCTCCCCTCCGCCGGCGCCCCCTCCGCCGGCGCCGCCCCGGCCGCCGCCGGCTCCCAGCAGATCGCCGTTCCCGCGTACTTCGACCCGGGGCAGAAGTGGGACACGCTCACCCAGGGCGCCGGGACCGTCGGGCTGGCGGTCGCCAATCCCGACTCCGGGCCGGGCCAGGACTTCGACAGCGGTTACGCCGACGCCATCCGGTCGGCCCACGACGCCGGGGTCAAGGTACTCGGATACGTCGACACCGGATACTTTGGAACCAGCGGCCGCGAGACCCGGTCCGGCCAGACCTCGGTCAGCGCGTGGCAGACCCAGGTCGAGCAGGACGTCGACACCTGGTACAGCCTCTACGGAGGTGACGGCCTCGACGGGATCTTCTTCGACGACGCGCTGGCCGACTGCGGCAGCGGCAACGCCCACGTGCAGCTGTACATAGACGTCAAGGACTACGTCAAGCAGCACAGCGGTGCCTACGTCGTCGACAACCCGGGCACCGGCGCCGAGCAGTGCTACACCCAGGCCGCCGACACCCTGGTGACCTTCGAGGGCAGCTACTCCGACTACACCGCCTGGACCCCGCCGTCCTGGGAGGCGTCGGCCGCCCCGAGCCAGATCTGGCACCTGGTCTACGACGCCTCCGGCCAGTCGCAGCTGGACCAGGCGATGTCGCTGTCGAAGTCGCGCAACGCCGGCTACGTCTACGTGACCGACGACGTGCTGGACAACCCCTGGGACACCCTCGCCTCGTACTGGACCGGCGAACTGTCCGACGCCGGCTGACCGGGACGGGACACCAGGCACGTGAGAGCGGTGACAAGCCCATGAGCGACGAGAATCCGGTGAGCGACGACAGGCCCGTGAACCACGGGAAGCCCGCGAACCGCGTCAAGCCCGTGAACCGCGTCAAGCCGGTGCGACCGAGGATCGCGGGCGTCCGCCGGGCACTGCGCGGCCGCACCCTGGTCGTCATCATGGTGGCGGCGCTCGCCGTCCCCCTCGGACTGACCGCGTCGGCCGCCGCCTCGGCGGCCGGCCCGGTGTCCGTCGTCTACGACCCCGGACCCACCAACCGCTGCTGGGAACTGGTCCAGGAGGACGACCCGAACCCGCTGCCCGCCCTCTCCCCGCTCCAGGACTCCAGCGGCTGCGCCGCCGACGCCGACCCGACCCGGGACGACACCAGTTGCGCCGACTTCGCGTACCCGGACTGCCCGGCGTGGCGGCTGCACACCTACGACTGGGACTACACCGACGACTTCGGCAGAACCCCCGGGTACGACTTCCAGGTGACCGGCGGCGCACCGCTGACCATCGCGATGGACAACGACAACGCGGAGACGGCCGACCCGTGCACGCTGCGCGAGACCGCCTTCTCGTACGAGTACCCGTCCAGTTCGATCCGCCGCAAGCCGGACTGGAGCGCCTACCAGCTCACCGACGGCGACCTGACCGTCTCCTACGACGCCGACATCCAGCAGAACGGAGGCTTCACCTGCGCCAGCGAGAAGCGCGCCATCCTGACCACCGACCTGATCTACTCGGTCGGCTCGCAGACCTACGTGCTGTCGGTGGTGCACTTCGACCCGGGCCACTTCACGCCGATCCAGCAGGGCGGCTACTACTGGTGGAACAACTGCGACGGAGGCTGCCGCCTCACCGTGCCGGGACAGCAGCTCACGGCGGGCGCCGACGGCACGGTCACCGTGGACTTCACCGCCCTGCTCAAGCAGTACGCGCCCTACCTGGGCAACGCCGACGGCACCTTGCCGGCGAACGCCCAGCTCACCGCGATCCAGATCGTGGCGAGCAACAAGGGGAGTGATACCAGCACCCGGTTGACGAACGTCGCCGTCAACCTCACGCCGACGGGCTGAAGGTCACGCCCGGCGGCTGACGTCAGCCATTCCCACGGCTGACGTCAGCCGCAGCCCCGCCGGTTGACGTCAGCCCCCGGGGCCGGCGTCACCCTCACCCCCAACGGGTGACGTCAGCCGCCCGGTTGACGTCAACCTCACGCCCACAGGCTGACCGGGCGGTCCATCAGGGTCAGGCGGATCGCGGCGGCGATGTCGGCGGCGCCGACCAGGCGACGGGCGTCGGGGACCGGTGCGTAGGCCACCGGCAGGTCCTCCCAGGCCACGTGCTGCGGCGGCGCTTTGAGCGCGGGATGCACGACCTGCGCCGCCGCCATCACCACCGCGGCGAACGAGCCCGTCCGGTGGGCGTTGTCGCACACGACCAGCCGGCCGGTGCGGGCGGCCGACTCCAGCACGGTCTCCAGGTCCAGCGGGGCGACCGTCCGCGCGTCGATCACCTCCACCGAGATCCCGTCCCCCGCCAGCCGCCGGGCGACCCGCAGCGCCTCGGGCACCAGGGAGCCGACCGCCACCACCGTGACGTCGTCGCCCGGCCGGACGACCCCGGCCACTCCCAGCGCGACGGCGTACGTCCGGTCCGGCACCGGCGCCGGACCGTCAGCGGTGCCCGCGCCACCGGCGCCGTTCGCGCCCGTGACGCGGCCCGCGCCGTCCTCGTCGACCACCAGCACCGCCGGGTTCGGGTCGCGCACCGCGGACAGCAGCAGCCCCCGGGCGTCGTCCGGGGTCGACGGCACCGCGATCTTCAGCCCCGGGATGCCCAGCAGCACGGCGTGCGCGGCCCGCGACGGGGCCGGCGCCCGGTCCGCCGCCGCCACCAGGCAGACCAGCGGCACATCGACGGCGCCGCCCGACATCGAACGCAGCCGTCCGGCGTGCTCCAGCGGACCGGCGAGTTCGGCGACCGCGTCGCCGTCGAGCAGGTCGGCCACCGGACGCAGGCCCAGCGCCGCCGCTCCGGCGCAGACGCCGAGCAGCACGGCACCGGACATCCGCGCCTCACGCACCCGGTCCCCGCCGAACTCCGCCTCCAGGGCCCGGAACGCGCCGTCGGCCCGCGCTCCCCGCCCGCCCCGCGTTTCGCCGTACCGCCCGCCCTGCCGGACCACGACCACGCAGTCGTCCTCGGCCATGGCGTCCCCCAGCCCGTCCCACACCGCGGCGGTCACGGCGGCGGCGGTCCGCGCCGGGTCGTGCGGCCCGGTGGCGGCAACGGCCCGCGGCCGGTCGCGTGC
This sequence comes from Streptantibioticus silvisoli, assembly GCF_027947535.2. Lineage (GTDB taxonomy): Bacteria > Actinomycetota > Actinomycetes > Streptomycetales > Streptomycetaceae > Streptantibioticus_C > Streptantibioticus_C silvisoli. The sequence continues at coordinate 50,750 of NZ_JAAGKO020000028.1, read as the reverse complement.
CGGTGACGGGCGGGTGCGCGGCCGCGGTTCGGCGAACAGGCGGTGGAACGCCTGGTCGGGGTCGGCGGACCGGCTCGCCTCGGCGAACCGGATCGCGGCCCGCGCGGCGGCGGACTCCTCCCGCTCGATCGCCCGCAGGCTCCCGGCGTCCAGTACCCCGCGGGCCGTCAACCGCTCGGCGTACGCGGCGACGGCACCGGCCGGCGACTCACCGGCCAACCGTTCGGCGCCCGCCGTGCCCACCGCCAGCAGGCACGGTCCGCCGCCGTCCCGGGCGGTGCGCGCCGCCCGGTCCACGGCGCGGCGCACCGCCTCCACGTCGTGGCCGTCGACGAATCCGCCGTCCCCGGCAGGGGCCGCCGCGCGGACCTGGTGGAGGAGGACGACCGGCAGGCCCAGGTCGCGGGCGAACCGCAGCGACTCGTGCAGTTCCGCGGCGGCGTCCTCCCGCTCCCCGCAGAGGACCAGGGTCACGTGGCCGCGGCCGAGCCGCAGGTCGGCCCAGGCGGCACCGACGGCGGCCGGCAACGCCCGCTCCCCCGGTCCGTTGGCCCCGATGAACCCGAGTCCGGCGTCGAAGGCGAACGCCGGGCCGCCGGCGCCCCGGCAGTACCCGTCCGTCCCGCCGAGCAGTTCCGCCAGGAGCCGGTCCGGCCGCGCGCCCCGGGCGATCAGCGGCCCGTGGCCGAAGTCCACCGCCGCGATCCGGTCGCCCGGCCGCAGCGCGGCGCACGAGCCGACGGCCAGCGCCTCGCCCCCGTACGGCAACGGGCGGACCGCCGGCGCCAGGCCCCGGTCGGCCAGCAGGGCGGCGGCCTTCTCGAAGTGCCGGACGCGGATCATCGACCGCAGCATGCGCCACGTCTCCCGCGGCGGCCATGGTCCAGGTGGGGTCTCGTCCATGTCGTCCACCACTTCCTGGTCTGCGGCTCGTCCCGCGATGAGCGCGCTTGCGGAATTCGGGGCTCCGAGCGTGCCAGTCGCCGGGGAGCGGGACACCGGTGGAAGTCCCTAGGTGTGGTTGGAACGAACAGGACCGATGGGGCGAAGACCTGCCGGATCGGTCCCGCGGCCGGCGGGCGGCCGGGTCCCCGGCGGCCGGCCGGCGCTCGATTATCATCGGCGGCACCAGGACGACCGTGGGGGAACCGATGGCTGACGACGTTCGCGGCGGCGGCCTGCCCCGGCTCCGTCAGCTCAACTCCCGTTCCGTCCTGCGGGTCCTGCGCGGTGAGCCGGGCCTCACCCTGACCGAGATCTCCCGCCGCACCGGGCTGTCGCGTGCCTCGACCGAGGACGTCGTGGCCGAGTTGTGCGCCCGCGGCTGGGTCACCGAGGCGGTCCCGACCTCGGGGAAGGTGGGCCGCCCGGCCCGCCGCTACCGCTTCCGCGCCGAGGCGGGCCGCGTCCTGGGCGTCGAGGCGGGCGCCCGCCGCGTGGTGGCGGTCGTCTGCGACCTGGACGGCGTCGTGCTGGAGTCCGCGCGGGTGGCGGCCACCCCGGCGCAGGACCACGGCGCCCGGCTCGCGGCGGTCGACGAGGCCGTGGCCCTGGCGCTGGCCGGGGCCGGGCTGCGCGGCGGCGACATCTGGGCCACCGGGGTCGGCACCCCGGCCCGGGCGGAGATCCCGGACCGGGGAGAGATCCCGGGCCAGGGAGAGATCCCGGGCCAGGGGGAGGCTCCGGACCGGGAGCAGATCGCGGACCGGGCGGCCGGGGCGGTGGCGGGGCGGGCCCGCGGTGACCTGCGCGCGCACCTCGGACGCACCGTTCCCGGCACGGTCCTGGTCGAGGAGGACAGCAGGCTCGCGGTGCTCGCCGAGTGCTGGCACGGCGCCGCCCGCTACGCCGACAACGTGGTCGGCCTGTACGCCGGGGAGACGGTCGGCCTGGGCCTGATGGTGGAAGGCCGCCTGCACCACGGTTTCGGCAACGCCGCCGGCCGGCTCGGCGTCCTGCCGGCCTTCGGCTGGTCCAGGGCCGGGGAACGGCTGGCGTCGTGGCGGCCGAAAACGGTCGGCGGTCCCGGCGGGCCCGGTCCGGACGTCTTCGGCGCGGCCGGGTCCGGCGACAGCTCCGCGAAGGCGGCCGTACGGCGCTACGCCGGCGACCTCGGGGTGGGCGCCGCGGCCCTGGTCCTCACCCTCGACCCTCAACTGGTCCTGCTCGCCGGGCGGTTCGCCGAGGCCGGGGAGGTCGCCGTGGAGCCCTTCCGGCGGCAGCTCGAACGCCGGTGCCTGCGCATCCCCGAGATCCGGCTGTCCACGCTGGGGGACCGCGCGGTCGCGCTGGGAGCGGCACGGCTGGCCCTCGACCACGTGGCCGACCTCGGCGTCGGCGGCCAACTCGCCTCGCCGCCGCCGGTGTCCTCGTAACGGTGTCCTCGTAACGATGTCTTCGTAACGGATGGCGTGGGGACCGTTGGCGTGGGGGCCGACGACCTCGCGGTATGACGTGGCGACCGACGGCCTCGCGCCGGCGACCTCGCCCCGATGACGTGGTGCCCGTCGGCGCCCACCGCCGCCGCCCGCACCTCCCGCGCAATCCCACCCCGCCCCTCCCGTCCCTCCCGCACCATTGCCCCCATGGCACCACCTCGTGACCGGAGACCCCGTGACCAGGGGCGCCGTCCCGTGGTATTCGTTTTCTGTGGTCGTTTTCCGGCCAGCCGACGGTGGTGGAACAGACCCGGTGGGTCATCCGATCAGGAGGTGACCGAAGTCCAGCAGCCCGGCCCGCGTGCCCCCTCTCCCTCGCCGCAGACCGCCCAGGGCCCCGGTACACCGCCGGGTTTCTTCGGCCGGCGGGAGCAGTTGCTGCGGCTGCACGCCGCGGCCGACGGTGCCCGGCGCGGCGTGCCGTCCCTGGTGGTGCTGCACGGGCTGCCCGGGGTCGGCAAGACCGCCCTGGTCAGGCGGTTCACCGACGAGATCCCCGACTTCACCGTGCTGGCCGGCCGGGCGACGCAGGACGTGTGCGAGACGCCGTACGCGAGCGTGGAGCGGCTGACCGCCCGGTTGCCGGCGCCGGAGCGCGCCGGGTTCCCGACACTGTCCGGTGCCGGGGGCGACGCCGCCGCGCCGGCCGTTGGCGCGGAACTGCTGCGCCTGGTCGACCGGCTCCAGCGCGCCGCTCCGGTGGCCCTGGTGCTGGACAACGCGCAGTGGGCGGACGCCGCCTCGCTGGACGTGCTGGCGTTCACGCTGCAACGCCTGTGGCAGGAACGGGTGTTGGCGATCCTGACCCTGCCGCACTGGCCCCCGCCCTGGGAGGAGCGCGTCCGGCAGGCCCTGGAGGGCGTGGAGCACACCAGCCGGATCCACCTGGCCGGTCTGACGGCCGCCGAGGTGGAGGCGATGGCCGTGGCCGTACGGGGTGCGGCCGTCGGCCGGGCGACCGCGGGGCCGCTCCACGCGCGCACCGGCGGCCACCCGCTCTACCTGAGCACCCTGCTGGCCGACCGGTCCGGCGCGGCCGAGGCGGGTCCCGGCGGCGGCGCGCGCATGCCGCCCGACCTCGCCGCGGCGATCCTGCGCCAGGTCACCGGGCTGCCGCGGGAGCACGCCGAGGTGCTCGCCGTACTCGACGTGCTCGCCGTGCTCGACGGCACGGTGCCGCTGCCGCTGCTCACCTCGGTGCACGGCCGCGAACCGTGTGCCGCCGCGCTGGAGGCGGCGGTGGACACCGGGCTGATCGAGTGGGCCGCCGGCGGCGACGGGCCGCCCGCGGTCTCCTTCCACCACGCGTTGCAGCGCGAGGCGGTCTACCGCGCGATGTCACCGGCCCGCCGCCGCTCGCTGCATCTCGCGGCGGCCGACGTGCTGGACCGGCCGTCGGCGCTGGCCCACCGGGTGGCCGCCGCACAGGCCGGCGACCCGCGACTCGCCGCCGAGCTGTGCGACCTGGCCGCGCAGGAGACCGCCGAGGGACTGCTCGCGCAGGCCGCGACCCACCTGCTGTGGGCGTCGCGCCTGCTCGGCCCGGCGCCCGGCGAAGGCGGCGATCCGGCGGGCGGCAGGCTGCTGTGCGGCGCGATACGGCTGCAGTTCTGGGCCGGACTGGACGCCGAGAACCTCCGGCTGCTCGACGAGGCCGCCGCCCTGCCCCCGTCACCGCTGCGGGACGAGGCGATGGGCCTGCTGGAGATCGCCGTCGGCCGCCTCACCAGCGCGCAGACCCTGCTCGGCCGGGCCAGGGACGGCTTGCGGGCGCAGCCCCGGCAGCCCCCGGAGGCGGTGGCGGTGGCGATCGAACTGGCCGCCGTCTGCCTGGTCCTGGGCGCGATCGAGGACACGGAACGCATCGCCGGGGAAGCGATGGACCTCGCGGGGCGGGACGGGACGGCGGAGGGGGCCGCCGGCGGGACGGCGGAGGGCACCGCCAGCGGGACGGCGGAAGGCGCCGCCGGCGGGACGGCGGAAGGCGCCGCCGGTGGGACGGCGGAGGGGGCACCGGACGGGTCGGTGGATGCCGGGGCGGACACGGCGGCAGACGGAGCGGCGGGCGCGGCGGTGGAAGGGACCGCGGACGCTGCGGTGGAAGAGACCAGGGCAGGAGCCGCGGACGGGACCACCGACGGAGCACCGGACGCGGCGGCGAGCCAGGCAGCGGAGGGAGCCACAGCCCCGGCCACGGACACCGCGGAGGACGCGAAGACTGCCCCGGACGCCGCGGCGCACGCGACAACCGCCCAGAACGGCACCGCGGCGAGCACTCGCAACCGCACCACGACAACCGCCCGCAACCGCACCGCGGCGACCGCTCCGAACCCCACTGCGGCCGGCGGCGACCCGTTCGGGAGGGCCTGGGTGCCGCCCGGCATGCTGGGGTCGGCCCGCGCGTTCCATGCCTACGGGCGCGCGCTCCAGGGGGACGGGACGCGGGGGCTCGACGCCCTGGACTACCTTCCGCTGCGGCCGGACAGCGTCGCGGACGAGGACCTGCCCGGCCTGGTCTGCCGGGGCCAACTGCGGGTCGGCGCGGGCCGGTTCGCCGAGGCCGAGGCGGACCTGACCGCGGCCACCGCGCGGACCCGGCCGGGCGGGGCGCGGGTGCTGGGGCTCAGCAGCAGGATCCACCTGGGGACCTGCCGTTTCCTGTCCGGCGACTGGAACCGTGCGGCGCGCGACGCGGAGATCGGCCTGACCATGGCCGGGTCGCGCGGCCGCAGCTTCGACCGCGCCGTGCTCTACTCGCTGCTCTCCACGGTCGAGGCGGCGCGCGGCGACCACGAGGACGCCGAACGGCACATCGGCGACGCGACCGACGAAGCCAGGTCGCTCGACTACGTCGGCCCGTACTTCCACATCGCGCTGGCCCGCGCGATGGGCGCACGGGCGCGCGGCGACCACCACGGCGTGCTCGACGCGCTGAGCGGCGTCGCGGGGAACTCCGCATTTCCGGAACGCTCCCGGCTCTTCGCCGCCTGGTGGCTGCCGTTCCTCATCGAATCGCTGATCGGCTGCGAGCGGCTGCCGGAGGCCCGGATGGCGATGGCCTTCCTGGCCCCGGCGGCGGAGCAGGTCGGGCATCTCGCGGCGGCGTACGGCTGGTTGACCGGCCGGCTCGCCGAGGCGGAGGGCGACCTGCGGGCGGCGGACGAGGCGTACCGGGCGGCCGGCGCGGCCTGGCGCGGCGGCCAGGACGTGCCGCTCTACCGCGGGCTGCTCGAACACCACTCCGGGCGCTGCCTGGTCCTGCTGGGCCGGCGGGAGGAGGGTCGGCGCCAACTCGGCCTCGCCGGGGCGACGTTCACCGCTCTGGGGGCGCTGCCCTTCCTGCGGCGGTGCCAGGACGACGTCGTGGACCTCGGCCTCCCCGGCGGCGGCACCGGTTTCGGGGACTCCCCGCTGTCCGCCAGGGAACGCGAGGTCGCCTCCCTCGTCGGCCGCGGCCGCACCAACCGGGAGATCGCCGAGGCGCTCTTCCTCAGCGTGAAGACCGTCGAGTACCACCTGCGCGGCATCTTCACCAAGCTCGGCGTCCGCAACCGGAGGGAACTTCGCGACCACGTGCAGAACGGCGGCTGACCCCGCCGTGGGGGCCGCGACCGGCGAGGTCACGCCCCCACCGGTGCGGACCGCCGGCGCGGCCCCCACCGGGTAAGGCCCCCACCGGGTAAGGCCCCGACCGGGTGCGACCCCCACCGGCGCGGCCTCGCCGGTGGGGGTCGGCGGTCGGCGTCAGCTCGCGGAGCCGTTGCCCAGGGTGACGGTCCAGGTGCTGGGCGATCCCTCCTGGATGTGGCCGTCGACCGGGACGGCACCGGTCGGGCCGACGTCGTCGTAGGGGAAGGCGTAGCCGACGGTGGCCCGGTCGTGGACGATCCGGGAGTAGTGGTTGGTGACGCCGTTGCCGTAGTACGCCGAGGTGGGCACCCCGTCGGGCTGGCTGGCGCCGCCGGACGCCAGCAGGGTGCTGCGGTTGATCGCCGCTCCGAGCCGGGCGGCGACCGCGCCCCTGGCGTCGGAGCCGGTGTTGAGGAACGGCCCGGTGTTGCAGCCGAAGATGTCCGTCGCGCCGGGCTTGGTGAACGGCGTGCCGTCGTCGTCGAGACCGGCGAAGACGAGGGTGTCGCCCGAGACCTGGCCGGTGAACGAGCCGAATCCCGCACTGTCGGTGTCCACGGTCAGCGGCGTGCTCGCGTAGTGGCTCCACACCTGGTCGACGTAGGAGGTCCAGTAGTCGTCGAAGCCGCTGGCCGCGTGCTGGGGGGAGACGATCCGCAGGATGTTGCCGCCGCTGTCGGTGGCGACCAGCGTGTCCCACGGGAACCCGTCGGAGGCCGCCTGTGCCGTGAGGTCGGCGGCGATCGCGGCCAGCGCGCCGTCGGGCAGCGGGCTGACGGTCTGCGTGGTGCCGCCGGTGGACAGCGTCCGCATGGAGATCGGCGAGACCACCAGGTCGACGTAGCTGATGTTGGCGTAGATACCGGCGCTGTTGTAGGTGAACTCGCAGAAGGACCAGTCCGTCAGCCAGTTGCCCGTCGGGTCGTCCTTGTCGAAGGACGGCTGCACCAGCGCCGGCCCCGGGTTGACGTAGAACGCGATGGGCCCGTTGGTCGAGAACCACAGGCGTCCGGAAATGATGTCGCCCGAAACGGGGACGGTCGTCGCCCTGCCCGTGGCGTCCAGCGGGATGGAGTAGTCGGCCACCCGGGTCATCGGTGCCGACGGGTCCGGCATCTTCTGCGTCGTCCCGTCGGCCAGCACGAAGAACGGCGTGCCGGAGTCGTCCTGCCCGGTGATGTAGGCGACCGCGTCGGCACTGCCGGAGCTGTTGACCAGGTCTATCGAGAAGGCCGTCGAGGCTGACGCGGCGAAAGCCTTCGACACCGTTCCTTTCCGGAGTGGCGCACCAAGAGCCGCAGCGGAGGCGGCGGCCATGAACGAGCGTCTGGAGATCATCGGATCCTCCTGTCGCGTGGGGGGTTGATCACGTCGGCGTCGCCAATGATCGCGGTCGGGCCGGGTGACGACGACGATGAAAGTCCCTAGTGACCCGAGTCCCCCGTGAGCTGAGCCGCTGAGCCGCTGAGCCTGCGGGGCCCCTGAGCCTCCGGGGCCCTGAGCCTCCGGGGCCCCGCCCCCCTGAGCCCTTGCGCCCCGACCGGCCGGCTCCGTTCAGCCACCCGGCACCGTCCCCCACCGGCGAGCGTGATCGCGGGAGTTTTCCCCCTCGACAGCAGAACCCTGGAACGCCTGCCGACACAGGCCACCCCGAACGGCCGGTAAATCCACTCCACGCCGCCGAGGTCTTGACGAATTTACGCTGGAGTCCTTCATAATTCGGGGAACGTCCTGCCCTCCCCCGCCGAGTGCGGCCGGAGCCGTTCCCGCGCCCGTGCACGAGTCCGTCCCCCATGCGCGAGTCCGTCCCCGTCCGCGAACCACCCTCCGCGAGCCGTCCCCTCCCCGAATCCGAATCCGAAACCGACCCCTTCCCCCTCCGCGTCCTGTCCGGGCGCCCGTCACCCCCACGGAGTCCCCCCATGAACGAAAGATCCTCAGGCGCCGCCCGCAGGCGTTCGCTGACCCCGAACCGGATGCGTCTGCTGACGGCGGGCGCCGCCGTGGTGGCCTTCCTCGCGCAGAGCGGCCAGGCCAATGCCGCGGGGCCGGCGTTGCCGCCGGTGCACGCGGACTTCGACTACCAGATCGGCGGCGCGTACACACCGCCCTCCGGCGTCACCGTGGTCAGCCGGGACAACGGCGACGCGCCCGCCCCGGGGCTGTACAACATCTGCTACATCAACGCGTTCCAGGCCCAGGAGGGCGACGAGGACCAGTGGGGCGACCTGCTGCTGCACGACGCCAACGGTGCCGTCGTGTACGACAAGGACTGGAACGAGGCCCTGCTCGACATCTCCACCGCGGCCAAGCAGCAGCAGGTGGCCGCCAAGATCGACGCGATCATCGACACCTGCGCCGCCAAGGGCTACAACGCGATCGAGCCGGACAACTACGACTCCTACACCCGGTCGGAGAACCTGCTGACCGCGGGGAACGCCGAGGACTACATCACGCTGCTGGCGGCCCACGCCCACGCCGACGGGCTGGCGATCGCCCAGAAGAACACCGTCGAACTGGCCCCCGACCACGCCACCACCGGGCTCGACTTCGCGATCGCGGAGGAGTGCGGCTACTACAACGAGTGCGACGGCTACATCGACGCCTACGGCTCCCACGTCATCGACATCGAGTACACCGACAAGGGCCTGGCGGCGGCGTGCTCCAAGTGGGGTAGTCAGATCAGCATCGTCGAACGCGACGAGGACGTGAACACCCCCAGCTCCGGCGACTACGTACGCAAGACCTGCGCCTCGCAGTGACCCGACGGCGGCCGGGCCCGGACACCCCCCGGGCCCGGCCGCCGATCGCCGGGTGGACGCCGGGCGTCGTGCCGGGCACGTCGTCCGAGGCGCCGCCGCCTGCGGGGTCGCCGACCGGGGGCTCGGCGGGGTCATCGCCGGGTGTTCGCTTGCACACCAAAGCGTTTCCGCCGGGCGGGAGCGGACAGACGGACAGCGTGGCACCGCGGAGACGCGTTGCCGGAGCGAGGACAGCGGACGGCTCCGTTCGGCGCCCCAGGGGTGGGGGGTCCGGGCGGAGCCGTCGGCCTTCCCGGGGGCGCCGCGGATCTCGTCGCGACCCCGACCCACGCCGGCCCACGCCCCCGGCCCCCACCCCTCGGCTTCCGACCCCCAACTCACCTCACCGGCACAGCCCGTGGACCTGCCCCTCGGAAAGCAACCCTCCGCTGGCGCAGTCGTAACTTTTATGGTTACATCAAAAGCGGGAGGTCGACGTGAGTGCCAACAGCAGGCTGACGATCGCGGTCCACGCGCTGGCGTGGATGGAGCTCAACACGCGCTACGGGAACGAGGTGGCCACGTCGGAGCAGATCGCGGGGAGCGTGAACACCAACCCCGTGGTCGTCCGGCGCCTGTTGACCGATCTGCGGCGGGCGGGTCTCGTGGCCTCCCGGCGCGGCGCGGGGGCCGGCTGGACGCTGGCCCGTGAACTCGCGGCGATCACCGTGCTGGACGTCTACGAGGCCGTGGAGCCCGGAATCCTGTTCGCGACGCACCGCGCGACGCCGAGCCAGGAGTGCCCGGTCGGCTTCGGGATACGTCCCGTCATGCAGAGGGTCTACGACGGGGCCGAACAAGCCGTACGGGACGAGCTGATCCGCACCACGATGGACGACGTCCTGCGCGACATCCTCGCCGAGCGCTGAGGCGGGGCGACCGGGCGATCCGGCGGCCGCGCCACGGAGAACGGGCGACCGGGCGACCGAACCCGGCCGGTCGACGGCATCGCGGAACCCGGCCCGTTCCAGCGGCAGCGCACGCTCCCGGGGAAACCACACCCATTGACGTAACCGAAGCAGTTACATGGAGGAGATCGCGATGGCACAGCTCAGCGGCAAGGTGGCCCTGGTCACCGGCGGTACCACCGGCATCGGCCTGGCCGTGGCCCGCCGGTTCGCGGAGGAAGGGGCGGCGGCGGTGTACATCACCGGACGGCGCAAGCCCGAGCTGGACGCGGCCGTCGAGGCCGTCGGCGAGCGGGCGATCGGCGTGCGGGGCGACGTGTCGGACCTGGCCGACCTGGACCGGCTCTTCGCCACCGTCGAGGAGCGCAGCGGACGGCTCGACGTCGTCGTCGCCAACGCCGGCACCGGCGAGTTCGCCCGGCTCGGGGAGATCACCGAGGCGCATTTCGACCAGACCTTCGACATCAACGCCAAGGGACTGGTCTTCACCGTCCAGAAGGCGCTCCCCCTCGTCCCCGACGGCGGCTCGGTGATCCTGCTGTCCTCCAGCGCCGCGCTGCGGGCGGCTCCGGGGCTGAGCATGTACGCCGGGACCAAGGCGGCCATCCGCAGCTTCGCCCGCACCTGGGCCGCCGAACTCGCCGACCGGTCGATCCGCGTCAACGCCATCACCCCCGGCCCGGTCACCTCGCCCGGCGGGGACGGCCTGCGCGCCACCATGACCGGCGGGACGCCGCAGCCGCAGGGGCCGGCGATCCCGCTGGGCCGGGTCGGACGCCCCGAGGAGGTCGCCGCGACCGCCCTGTACCTGGCCTCGGACCAGAGTTCCTTCACCACCGGGGCCGAACTGTTCGTCGACGGCGGCATCACCCAGGTCTGAGCATCCGCGGGCGGGACCGGCGCCCGGAGCCGGTCCCGGAGCCGTCCGGATGGGCGGCCTGGACACCCAACGGTCCCGTGAGTCCCCCGGGTTCACCGGCCGGGTGATCGCCGCCCTCTACGCGTCGGACGAGCTGATGGCGCTGTCCGGCCGCGCGCTGATCGGCGCCGAACTGGGCGCCCACCTCGGCGTCACGGAACTCGACGGCACCGCACCGCGCTCACTGCGGTACACGCAGGGCGGACCACCGGAACTCCACCCCAGCCTGCGGTGATCGGGCGCCGCGCTCCCCGGCGTACGGCAGCGGCGTCCTCGTGGGCGACGGAACCGTCCAACATCCGTCTCCGGCGCGTGAGATGGGCGACCGACGCGCGAAGGTCCGACCGCGCGGGCGACCGTTCACCCCCAACCGCCTCCGCACACGCGGTATTTGATTCGCCGTCAGAAGTGCTCGTCCGCAGCCATCTTGCCGGCCGCGTCGGTCAACGCGTCCACCAGGCTTCGCAGCCCTTCGAGGGCCTCCGGTTCGTGGACCGCGTTGTCGCGGATGCGGGCACTCGCGCGCTGGATGAGCAACGGGGGCAGCAGGACGGCGTCCATCACCTCCAGCGTCTCGCGCACCCATGCCTGGGCGCGGTCCCCGCCGGTCATGGACGGCGACGCGGTCACCACCGCTACCGGCTTGTTCACCACACCGCCGCTGCCGACCAGCCACTCCAGCGCGTTCTTCAGCACCCCCGAGGTGCCGTGCGCGTACTCCGGGCTGGCCACCAGCACGCCGTCCGCCGCGCCGACCAGTTCGCGGAACGCCACCACCTGCGGCGGGCAGCCCGCCATCTCCACGTCGTGGTTGAAGAACGGCAGCCGTCCCAGGTCCGGGTGGACGGTCAGCACGGCCCGCGGTCCGGCCAGCCGCGCGGCGGTCGCCAGCACCGCCGCGTTCAGCGAACCGGACCGCAGGCTCCCGCACAGGCCGGCCAGCCGGAGCGGAGCGGGGGCCGAGGTCACGTGACGGGGGTCAGTTCACGGGCGGCCGGCGACCGGTGGGCGAAGTCGACGACCTGGCCGGCCATCGCGGCCAGCTGGGCGGTCACCCGGTCGTCGGTGCACGTCCCGTCGGGGCCGAAGCCGGTGCTCTCGGTGTTGACGGCCACCCCGAGCGGCGTCGGCCAGCCGCGCAACGCGTGCACCACGCCCCGCAGCGCGGTCAGCGTGTTGACGGCGCCCTGCCAGCCCATGCCGACGGCGAGGCAGCCGACGGCGCGGCCGGTGAAGTACGGGTGGTCGCCGCCGCGCAACTCCTCGACGTGGTCGAGGGCGTTCTTCACCAGGCCGGAGACGGTGCCGTGGTAGGCGGGGCTGGCCAGCACCAGGCCGTCGGCGGCGGCGACCTCGGCCAACAGGCGTTGCGCCTGCGGGGAGTTCGCGCCCTCGCGCGGGTCGTACAGCGGCATGGCGAGGTCCGCGCCGCTGATCAGGCTGACGTGCGCGCCCAGACGTTCGGCCTCGGCCAGCGTGATCCGCAGGGCCCTCTCGGCGGTCGAGCCGGGCCGCGCGGACCCGCCTATGCCGACGACCTTCACCGTGCGCGCCATGCTCTTCCCCACTTCCGTCATGAGCGGAAAACGGCCGGGGAGCGGCGCCGCGGCGGACCGGATGCGGGGCCCCTCCAACCGGGCGATTCTAACGAGCCGCACCGCCGACCGCAGGGGAACCGGACGGGTCTGCCGGTCCCCCCACACTTCGGCGGAGCACCGGTGACAGCGCGTGTCGCGGAAGTGACAGCGCGGCGGGCGGGGCGGCGGGATGATCGCCGCATGCGGATATTGGTTCTGGGCGGATCGGTCTTCGTCGGGCGTGCGTTCGCGACACAGGCCCGGCAGCGCGGTCACGAGGTGACGGTCTTCAACCGGGGGCGTTCCGGCCCCGATCCGGCGGGCGTGAAGGCGGTACGCGGCGACCGGACGGTGGCGGCGGACCTGTCCCGCCTGGTGCGCGACCGGCGCTGGGACGTCGTGGTGGACACCAGCGGGCAGCAGCCGCGGGTCGTCGGGGAGTCGGCGCGGCTGCTGTCGGCGCGCGCGGGCACCTACGTGTTCGTCTCCGCCGTCCACGCCTGCGCCGACTGGCCGGCCGCTCCGGTCGACGAGTCCTCACCCCGGCACGCCTGCCCGCCGGACGCCGCGGCCGGCACCGTCGCGCACAACGCGCTGAAGGCGGGCTGCGAACGGGCCGTCGAGGAGGAGTTCGGCGGCGACGTCCTCATCCTCAGCCCCGGCGCCGTCACCGGTCCCGGCGAGAGCACCGGGCGGCTGCTGTGGTGGCTGGAACGGTTCGCGCGCGGCGGGCGGGTACTGGCGCCCGGGGCGGCCGACCGCCCGGTGCGGCTGGTCGACGCCCGTGACCTGGCCGCCTTCGGGCTGGACCGGGTCGAGGCGGGGGACGCCGGGCGGTACCTGGTGACCGGGCCGCCGCGGCCGGACACCCTGGGCGACCTGCTCGCCGCCTGCGCCCGCGTGGCCGGTGCCGACCGTGAACCGACCTGGGTCGACGACGACTTCCTGCTGGCGGCGGGCGTCGAGCCGTGGACCGGCCTGCCGCTGTGGGTGCCCGCCGGGATGCCGGACCTGGCGGGCATCTGGCAGGCGTCGTCGGACCGGGCCCACGCCGCGGGCCTGCGCTGCCGGCCGCTGGCGGAGACCGTCGCCGACACGATGGCCTGGCTGTCCGCCCGCGGCCCGTCCCCGGAGCCGTACCGCCAGGGGGAGACGGAACTGGGCCTCCTGCCGTCCCACGAGGCCGAGTTGCTGACCGCGTGGGAGCACCTGCGTAGCTGACGCTGCGTCATATGCGCGACGGGGCGGGGCGTCCGGGCGACGGAGGCACGGAGCCGTACCGCCGCCGGTGTACGCCGCCGGGCGGGGCGTCCGGGCGACGGAGGCGCCGCAAGGGCGGGCCGCCCCTCCCCCGAGTGCGGCACGGGTGCGCACGCAACGATGCCGGGGCGCCGTCCTGGGTGGACGGCGCCCCGGCATGCGTGGTGAACGCGCCCGCGGTCAGGAGGACTTGGGCGTGGTGAGGTCGTAGACGGTGGTGGAGCCGACGGTCTTGGCGGTGTAGTGGGCGGACACCCAGGTGGAGATCTGGGTGGCGGGGTCGGTGCCGCCGATGCCCATGGCCTGGCCCATGCCGCCGCCGCCGATGAAGTAGTGGATCTTCCGGGCGGCGACCATCTTCTCGAACTGGGCCAGCGTCGGCGCGGGGTCGGAGCCGTTGAAGCCGCCGATGGCCATCACCGGGTCCTGGGTGGCGAGTTGGAAGCTGGCCTGGTTCTGCGAACCGATGGCGGCCGCCACCCAGGTGTAGGACGAGGCGTCCTTCTCCAGCAGCGCCTTCACCGGCGCGCTGACCTGCGTACCGTTCAGCAGACCGCCCATGCCGCCGCCCATGCCGCCCTCGCGGCCGCCCCGCGTCCCGGCGCCGGCGCCCCACGCGCCGGGTCCGCCGGCGGTCGTACCGCCCGGGAACCCGCCCTGCGGCGTGCCGCCCTGCGCGGTGCCGCCGGGAGCGCCGGCACCGGGGAAGCCGCCCTGCCTGCCGCCGGTCCGGCCGGCACCGGTGCCGCCGCCCGCGCCGGGGAAGCCGTGGCCGCCGCCCATGCCGCCCGGGCCGCCCATGCCGCCGGGGCCGGCGGACGGCAGGGAGCCGGTGTGGCCGGTGGAGACGGTGTCGACGGCGTAGGCCGCCGGGCCGGCGAGGCAGGCGGCGAGCGCGAGGCCCGCGACGGTGCCGGCCGCGGCGAGGGCCGAGCGGCGGGAGCGGGCGGCGAACAGCGCCGCGATCCGCGAGCCGAGGCCCAGACCGACCGCCGCGACCAGGCCGGCGACCAGCACCGTCCAGCGCAGCCACGGAAGCCACTGCGGAGTACGGCCGAGCAGCGTGTACGCCCAGTACCCGGTGACCGCGACGGTGAGGGCCAACGCCCAGGCTGCCAGCGGGTGTTGACGGCGACGCCAGAGCGCGACCGATCCCATGCCGACGACCGCGCCGATGTAGGGGGCCAGCGCGATGTTGTAGTACGGGTGGAAGATGCCGGCCATGAAGCTGAAGACCGCGGCGGTGGTGAGCAGCGCGCCGCCCCACAGCAGGAACGCCTGCCGGTCGGCGTCGGTGCGTCGGGCCCGCCAGGTCAGCACGATCCCGGCGACCAGCAGGATGAGCGCGGCCGGCAGCAGCCAGGCGATCTGGCCGCCCATCTCGGAGCCGAACAGCCGGGTGATCCCGGTCTGCCCCCACATGCCGCCGCCCTGGCCGCCACCGCCGGGCATACCGCCCCCACCGGTGAACGCCTGGTGCGCGCCGGTCGCCGCATGGGTACCGGCGCCGGTGCCGGTCCCGGTGGCCGCATGGGTACCGGTCACCGCATGCGTGCCGGTGCCGCCGGCGCCGCTGGTGCCCGTACCGCCAGCCCCCGTACCGCCAGCCCCCGAGCCGCCGGTGCCGGCGGTGCCGGTGCCGCCTCCGGCTGAGGCCCGTGCCCCCGTTCCGCCGCTGGGGGCACCCCCGCCGACGCTGCCGGTCTCGTCACCGGTGATGCGGCCGAACCCGTTGTAGCCGAAGGTGAGTTCGAGGAAGCTGTTGTTCTGCGAACCGCCGATGTACGGGCGGGAGGAAGCGGGCCACAGCTGCACGATGGCCACCCACCAGCCGCCGGTGACCACCAACGCGCCGGTGGCCAGCGCCAGTTGGCCGAGCCGCTTGAGCGGGCGCACCGGGGCGAGGAAGCCGTAGACCAGGGCGAGGGCCGGCAGGATCAAGAACGCCTGGAGGGTCTTGACCAGGAAGGCGGCGCCGATCAACGCCCCCGCGAACACCAGCCACTTGGTGCGTCCGGCCTCAAGGGCCCGCTGCACGGCGTAGACCGCGCAGACCATGAGCAGCACCAGCAGGGCGTCCGGGTTGTTGAAGCGGAACATCAGCACCGCGACCGGGGTGAGCGCCAGCACCGCGCCGGCGATCAGGCCGGCGGCCGGGCCGAAGCGGCGGCGGACGGCGAAGTACAGCACGGCGACGGTCGCGACACCCATCAGGGCCTGCGGGACCAGCACCGACCAGGAGTTGAGGCCGAACAGCCGGACCGACAGCTCCATCGGCCACAGCGACGCCGGGGGCTTGTCGACGGTGATGAAGTTGGCCGCGTCGGACGAGCCGAAGAAGAACGCCTTCCAGCTCTTGCTGCCGGCCTGGACGGCGGCCGAGTAGAAGGAGTTGGCGTAGCCGGAGGAGCTGAGGTCGACCAGGTAGAGCAGGGCGGTGGCGAGCAGCAGCCCCCACAGGGCGGGCCGGGCCCACCTCGGGTCCGGCGCTGCGGCGTCCCCCGGTGGAGTCACGGCGGTCGCGGACTCGGTCACAACGGTCATCGGGCTTGTCCCATCGGGGAGTTGGCGCTCACGGCGCTCAGGGAGTCGGTCGCTTCGGCGCTCGGGGAACCGGCGGCTTCGGCGCTCGGGGCGGAGCCGGCGGTGCTCCCGTCGCGCTGGTCGGAGAAGACCCAGGCGCGGAAGAGCAGGAAGCGGACCGCGGTGGCGGCCAGGTTGGCGGCGATCAGGACGGTGAGTTCGGCGGTGCGCGAGACGTCGTGCGAGGCGAGGTGCAGGGCGGCCAGCGAGCCGGAGGTCATCACCAGTCCGATGGCGAACACCACCAGGCCCTGGGCCTGGTGGCGCACCGCGCGGTCCCGGCCGCGCACCCGGAAGGTGAAGCGGCGGTTGGCGGCGGTGTTGAAGAACGTGCAGACCAGCAGCGACAGCGCGTTGGCGGTCTGCGGTCCGGTGCCGTGCCGCAGCAGGGTGAACAGCGCGAGGGTCGCGACGGTGCTCAGCCCGCCGATGACGGCGAACCCGGCCAACTGCCGCGCCAGGCCTGCCGGTACGCCGGCCGCGTGGTCGCGGGGGTCGTCGCCGAACGGGCGGCGCAGCCGGTCCAGCGGCAGCGCGCCGGCGGCCAGCCCGCGGCCCATCCGCCACACGCCCTTGAGGTCGTCGGCGGCGGTGCGCACGATGTGCACCCGGGAGTCGGGGTCGTCGACCCAGTCGACCGGCACCTCGTGGATGCGCAGCCCGGCGCGTTCGGCGAGCACCAGCATCTCGGTGTCGAAGAACCACCCGGTGTCCTCGACCAGCGGCAGCAGGCTGCGGGCCACGTCGGCGCGGATCGCCTTGAACCCGCACTGCGCGTCGGAGAACCGGGCGTGCAGGCTGCCGCGCAGGATGAGGTTGTAGGCGCGGGAGATGAACTCCCGCTTGCCGCCGCGCACCACCCGCGACCCGCCGGCCAGCCGAGAACCGATCGCCAGGTCGGAGTGGCCGGAGACGAGCGGGGCGACCAGCGGCAGCAGCGCGTTCAGGCCGGTGGACAGGTCGACGTCCATATAGGCCAGCACCGGCGCGTCGGAGGCCGACCACACCGCGTGCAGCGCCCGGCCGCGGCCCTTCGCCTCCAGCCGGACGGCGGTGACCTCGTCGTACTCGTTCTCCAGCGCGCGGGCGACCAGCGCGGTGCGGTCGGTGCTGGCGTTGTCGGCGATCGTGATGCGGAAGCCGTACGGGAAGGTGTCGGTCAGGTAGGTGTGCAGGCGGCGCACGCAGGGTTCGAGGCCGGCCTCCTCGTTGTGGACCGGGATGACCACGTCGAGCAGGGTTCCGGTGCGGGGGGAGCCGCCGTTGGCGGCCAGCGGGACGCGGGCCGGAAGCCCGCTCGCCCCGAGCGGCCCGGACGCGGTGGCGCCGGCCGGGGGGAAGGTCAAGGTCTTCATACCGATCACTGTGCGAGTCGGCACTGTCATCACCGTGTGCTGAACCTTGGATTGACCTGTGAGTCGCCGACGGGCCCGGTCGACGCGCAACTCGGCGTTGGGCGGGGGTGGTTGGCGGGTGCCGTGGGGACCCGGGCGGGGGCGCCGAACGGACCCGAGCGGCGGCGTCGTACGGACCCGCGCGGGGGCCTCGCGCGGGGGGGGCGCCGAACGGACCCGCGCGGGGGCGCCGCACCGACTCGCACGGGGTTCGGCGCGCGCCAACACGCATGACGGCCGCGGCCGTTCACCTTCGTCGTCAAAGGCCGCGCGGCCCGGCCGAGTCGCGGGCGCCGTCGTGGTCCCCGGCGCGGCCATCGCCGTCGCGGGCGCCGTCGCGGCCCCCGGTGCGGCGGGCAGGCCCCTGTCGCCGTCCCGGCCCCCGTCCCCGTCCCTGCGCCGCTCTGCGGGGAAGCGCTCAGGCTTCGGCGGTGGCCGGCAGGGTGAGGCGGAAGACGGTGCGGCCCGGGGCGCTGTCGGCGGTGATGGTGCCGCCGTGCGCGGTGACGACGGCGTGCGCGATGGCCAGGCCGAGGCCCGAACTGCCGCCGGGGGCAACCCCGTTGGCGCGGGCGCGGGAGGCGTCGCCGCGGGCGAAGCGTTCGAAGACGTGCGGGAGCAGGTCGCCGGGGATGCCGGGGCCGGTGTCCTCCACGTCGAGCCGTACGACGCCGTCGCCGGGCAGCACGCGGGCGGTGACGGTGGTGCCGGGCGGGGTGTGGGTGCGGGCGTTGGCCAGCAGGTTGGCCAGCACCTGGTGCAGCCGGGCGGTGTCGGCGCGCACCTGGGCGGGGTCGTCGGGCAGGTCGACCCGCCACAGGTGGCCGGGTCCGGCGGCCCGCGCGTCGCTGACGGTGTCGATGACCAGCGGCGACAGGTCGACCGTGTCGTACGACAGCGGCCGGCCGGCGTCCAGCCGGGCGAGCAGCAGCAGGTCCTCGACCAGCGTGGTCATCCGGCCGGCCTCGGACTCGATGCGGCCCAGCGCGTGCCGGGTGCCGGGCCCCTGCTCCTCCGGGCCGCGCCGGATCAGCTCGGCGTAGCCGCGGATCGAGGCCAGCGGCGTGCGCAGTTCGTGGCTGGCGTCGGCCACGAACTGCCGTACCCGCGTCTCGCTCGCCTGCCGGGACTCCAGCGCCGATTCGACGTGCCCCAGCAGGCGGTTGAGCGCCGATCCGACCTGTCCGACCTCGGTGCGCGGATCGGTGTCGGCCGACGGGACGCGTTCCGACAGCGTCACCTCGCCCTGGGACAGCGGCAGTTCACTGACCCGGCCGGCGATCACCGCGACCCGGCGCAGCGGCACCAGGGCGTAGCGGATCATCGCCGCGCCGGCCATTCCCGCGGCGGCCAGGCCGGCGGCGGTGACGCAGATGATGACCAGGATCACCCGGTCGACGGTGTCGCTGACCGGCAGGGTGGGCAGTCCGACGGCGAGCCGGGTGCCGGCGCCCGGGACGACGAAGTACTTCATGCGGTAGTCGCCGAGGCCGGGCACCGTGACGGTGTGGTCGTCGCCGTCGCGCGGCAGCCCGGACAGCGCGGACAGCTGCGCGGCGGTCAGCGGGGTCGAGCCGAACTGGCCGGTCGTGGCCTGGTCGCGGCTGAACGCGCCCTGGAACGCGCGTCCGTCGGGCCCGAAGACGACGCTGAGGGTGCCGGCCGTCTGGCCGCCCTGGGTGACGAACTTCCGCGGGTCGAAGGCGGTCCGGCCACCACCGGGGAACCCGCCGGGCCGCCCGGCCGCGGGCCCGCCGCCGGGCGCGTGCATCACGTGGCCGACGACGTCGTCGACGCTGCTGTCCAGCCTCGTGTACAGGTAGGCCTGGAGCGACACCGTCGTGACCACCCCGACGATGGCGCAGACCACCGCGATCAGCGTGACCGACGAGACGAGCAGCCGGCTGCGCAACGACCAACCGCGGTGCAGGGAGGGGCGTTTCACCGGTCAGCCGACTTCCGCCGGCTTGATGAGGTAACCGGCGCCGCGCCGGGTGTGGATCATCGGGGCGCGGCCGGCGTCGATCTTCTTGCGCAGGTAACTGACGTACAGCTCCACGACGTTGGCCTGGCCCCCGAAGTCGTAGCTCCACACCCGGTCCAGGATCTGCGCCTTGGACAGCACCCGGCGCGGGTTGCGCATCAGGTACCGCAGCAGTTCGAACTCGGTCGCCGTCAGGTGGATCGGCGTGCCGGTGCGGGTGACCTCGTGGCTGTCCTCGTCCAGCGTGAGGTCGCCGACGACCAGCATCGACTCCGCGCGGGCCGCTGCCGCGCCGGACCGGCGCATCAGGCCGCGCAGCCGCGCGACGACCTCCTCCAGCGAGAACGGCTTCGTCACGTAGTCGTCGCCGCCGGCCGTCAGCCCCGCGATCCGGTCCTCCACGGCGTCCTTCGCCGTCAGGAACAGCACCGGCACGTCGGTCCCGTCGGCCCGCAGCCGCGACAGCACGGTCAGCCCGTCGAGGTCCGGCAGCATGATGTCCAGCAGCACCGCGTCCGGCCGGAACTCCCGCGCCGTCCGCAGCGCGCCCGCCCCGTCCGCGGCGGTCCGCACGTCCCACCCCTCGTACCGCAGCGCCATCGACAGCAGCTCCGCCAGCGGCGCCTCGTCGTCCACGACCAGCACGCGCACCGGGCTGCCGTCCGGCCGCGTCAGCTCCGTGCGGCCGCCGGGAGAGGGGGAAGGTATGACAGACATGGCCGCCATCCTGCCCGCGGGGGGTGAGAGCGAGCTGGCGTCCTGCTGTGAGTTTCCTGAGAAACGCGGCCGTGCGCGACGGTCACCGGCTGTCACCGCCGCCCGGTCGCCGGACGCTGGTCGCGCGCGCCGCGCGGCCGGTCGGCGCGGGCCACGCGTTGCCGCTCCGCCGGCCGGGTCGCGGCTACGGCTGGGGCAGCAGGTCGCGCCGGAACCAGGTGCCGGGCTTGCCGCCGAGGTGGGCCGGGTCGGCGGGACCGACCGGGACGAAGCCGGCCTTGGTCAGCACCCGCTGGGACGCGGGATTGGCGTGGGCGGCGGCGGCCCGCAGTACGGACAGCCCGTGCCGCGCCGCCGCCAGCCCGCACAGCTCCACGACGGCCGCCGTCGCCACGCCGCGCCCGGCGACGTGCCGCGCGACCCGGTAGCCGAGTACGGCGGTACCGTCCGCGACGTCGTACAGGTTGAACCGGCCCAGCACCGAGCCGTCGTCGCTGTCGACCAGCACGTAGAAGGCGCAGACGCCGGCGTCCTGCTCGGCCAGCGAGGCGCTGTGCCGGTCGGCGAACCGGTGGAAGAACTCGTCGCCGCGGTCGGAGACCGCAGCGGCGAAGTAGGCGCGGTTCGCCAGCTCGAAAGCCAGGACCGCCGGGGCATGGCCGGCCTGTAGCCGCTTCAGCTCGGGCACCGCCCGACTCTATCCGGGCGGCGTGCCGGGGTCACCGCGGTTTTCACCGGCGCAGGACCGGAGCCGGGCAGCACGCGGGACGCCCGCCGCCGCGACGCGCACCCGCCGGCCGCGCCGTTCAGCATCACCGGACCGCCAGGACGTCAACCATGATCCACCGGACAGTTCCCACCAGAAGCCGCCCGCGCGGGAGTTGAACGCACTAAGCTGAAATGAAGCGCGAACCCCTCAATGCCGAGGCAAGTTCACGCCAGCTCAACGCCGAGGCAAGGACACCCGTCGATCCGGGACGGCGGCCACCCCACCGGCCACCGCCGCACGGCACCACACCGCACCGCGAACCCACCGCACCGGACGCCGCACACCCCCGGCGCGAGCCCGACCCGGCGCAGCACACCGCAAGCCACCGCACCGGACCCGGGCCACGCGCGTAAGACGCCGGCCACCGCCCCGCGAGCCACGCGGCGCGGACGTCAACCACCGCACCGCAGGCGCAGCCAGGCACCGCAGACGTCAGCCACCGCACCGCACGAGCCACCGCACCGCATGAACCCGCACCGCGGACGTCAACCACCGCACCGCACACCGCCCGCACCCCACGAACCCGCACCGCGGACGCCATCCACCGCCCCGCGAGCCCCGTGCAACCGCCGCCGGCGCCGGTTGCCGGGCCAGCCCGGAACGCGCTAGGTTGTACAGCCCATGAATGCGCTTACAGAGTGGACGTCCGGGTGAGTGCTCCGACGGTGTACGACGTGGCCGAGCAGGCCGACGTCTCGATCGCCACCGTGTCCCGGGTCTTCCGCAAACCGGACGCCGTGCGGGAGGCGACCCGCGAGCGGGTGATGGCCGTCGCGCGCAAGCTCGGCTACGTGCCCAGCGGCAGCGCCCGCGGTCTGGCCAGCCGGAGCACCGGCGTGCTGGGGCTGTGCTTCCCCGACTACGACGACAGCACGGCGGGCGTCGACGACGGCGAGATCACGCTGTACTCCGACGAGATCATCCGCGGCATGGAACGCGCCGCGCGCCGCCACGGGTACGCGCTGCTGATCGCGGCCTCGCTGGCCGGCGGCACGGAGAGCCTGGTGGCGAAGGTGGCCGGCCGGGTGGACGGGTTCGCGGTGCTGGCCAGGACCGTGCCGACCGAGGAGTTGGAGATCGTCTCGCGGCGGCTGCCGGTGGTGATGCTGGCCGGGCCCCGGGAGATGGACCACCTGGACCACATCGAGGTCGCCAACACCGACGGCCAGCGCCAGCTGACCCGGCACCTGATCGAGGACCACGGCCGCACCCGGCTGGCGTTCGTCGGCGGCGCCGAGGACTCACCGGACGCCCAGGCGCGGTTCCACGGCTTCCAACTCGCCTGCCAGGACGCCGGGTTGCCGGTGCCGGACGCACCCGACGCGCGGGGCGACCTGACGCAGGCCGACGGACGCGCCGCCACGGAGGCGCTGCTGGCGCGGCCGGGCCCGGCACCGGAGGCGATCCTGTTCGCCAACGACCAGATGGCGGTGGGCGCGCTGCGGGTACTGGAGCACCGCGGCCTGCGCGTGCCGGACGACATCGCGGTCACCGGGTTCGACGGCATCCCGCTGACCCGGCTGACCCGGCCGCCGGTCACCACGGTGCGGCAGCCGGCCGGCCGGCTCGGCGAGAACGCCGTCGACCTGCTGGTCCAGCGCCTCGCCGACCCCACCCGCGCCCCCGAGTCCGTCATGCTCCCCGTCACCGTCGTACGCCGCGAGAGCTGCGGCTGCGGGGACTGACGGGGCGGGACCGGACCAGGAACGGGGCCGGGGCGGGTGTCCGCCGGTGTCCGTCGGCGCACGGGTCTGGTCGCCGGTACCGGCCGCCTCCTAGGGTCGGTGGTATGACGACGACGCACAGCTACGAGGTCACCGTCGAGTGGACCGGCGACCGCGGGAGCGGCACCAGCGACTACCGGGCCTACGGCCGCGACCACGAGGTGCTGGCCGACGGCAAGCCGCCGATCGCGGCGTCGTCCGACCCGGCGTTCCTCGGCGACCCGGCGCGCTGGAACCCCGAGGAACTGCTCCTCGCCTCCGTCGCCCAGTGCCACATGCTGTGGTACCTCCACCTGTGCGCGGCCGCCGGTGTCGTCGTCACCGGCTACGAGGACCGGGCCCGCGCGGTACTGGCCGTGGACGCCACCGGGGGCGGCGGCCGGATCACCGGTGTCGTCCTCAGCCCGGAGGTCACCGTCGCCGACCCGGCCGACCTGGAACGCGCCCACGCCCTGCACGACGACGTCAACGCCCTGTGTTTCGTGGCCCGTTCGGTCAGCTTCCCCATCACCCACCTGCCGCACGTCGCCGGCCCGTGACGCCGCCCCGGCCGGCCGCCACCCCGGCGCCCGCCCGGACCTCCGCCCGAACGCCCGTACGAACGCCCGTCCGAACGCGGCCGGTTGACCGGGACCTTCCGGTCGTCCCGTCGGCCAACGGGGACGGCAGTTGGGTTCACGGAGCGCGCGCGGGCCCGCTGGCACGGCACAGTGGAACGAGCGATGTACACGCTTTCAGTGCGTTGTACGTGAGGGA
This sequence comes from Streptantibioticus silvisoli, assembly GCF_027947535.2. GTDB lineage: Bacteria > Actinomycetota > Actinomycetes > Streptomycetales > Streptomycetaceae > Streptantibioticus_C > Streptantibioticus_C silvisoli. The sequence goes on along the minus strand of NZ_JAAGKO020000028.1, from coordinate 27,290 downwards.
GCCGGTGCGCGGCCGGGGATGCGGGGGCGCGGCATGAACGCGTATGTACCGTCGAGGGAGTTCGTCAACTCACTGGGTTCGTGGAGCTGGTTGGAGCAGACCGGGATCGGACCGCTGGCGTTCGTCCTGCTGGCGCTGCACGATTCGCCGGTCGCGACACCGGCGTTGAACGGCCTGGCGGACCTGCTGACGCTGGGGACGTCCCGGCACGACGTGCCGGACTGCGGGCGGCGGGTGGGCCTGCTGGGCGAACGGCGGGCCGCGCTGCGGGTGGACCGGTGCCGGCACGTGATCCAGGTCGCCGTCGGAGCGCGGTGGAGCGAGTTCGTGCGCGGCGGCGGCCGGGTCGCGGTGCTGGTCGGCCTCGCCCCGCTGCGCACCGGCGCCGGCCGGCCCGAGGTCGGCTCCTACCTGGCGAACAGCGTGCTGGCGGACGAACTGCGCATGGGCACGGCCGGCCTGCTGAGCCGGGCGTCCCGGTGACGGTCGCGGTGGCACCGTTCGACCACCGCCCGAAGGGGCCTTTCCGGCGCACGAGTTGACGGAACGTCAGACCTGAACCGGCGTCATGTCAGGTCGTACGAGCCGCCGTCCAGGTCCAGGACGTGCGGCGGTCACGGCCGGGCAGTTCGCCGCGGCCGGTGAGCCAGAGCAGGACGGGGACGGGATCGCCGGGCGGCGCGTCGGGGAAGAGCCGTTGCAGGACGGCGGCGCACAGCGGCGCGGGCGGCTGCCACCGGATGCCGAGGCCGGCGGTGATGTCGTGGGTGTGCAGCAGGATCTCGGCGACCCCCATCGCCGCGAACCCGGCCGCGTCGCACGCTCCCCAGTGCCACGCCCGCATCCCGGGCCCGGCGGCGTCCAGCGCGGCGATCAGCAGTCCGGCGGCGGCCGTCACGATCCGCAGCACGTCGCGCGGCGCCGCGGCCGGCCGCACGGTGAGGTCCATCGGCAGATACGCGTCGGACGGCATCGCCGTGACCTGGCCCGCGTACGCCAGCAGATCGTGGGCGATGTGCGCCGCCGTCGCCCGGCAGTCCCACTCCAGCGTCCCGGCGGGCACCGACCAGTCCCGGTCGGCGTGCTCCGCCAGCGTCCGCGTCGCCTCGGCGAGCGCGGCGGCGACGTCACGGCTGTCCATGTCACGACCGTCCACGGGGGGCATCAGCCGATGCTACGGGCGCCGGGCGCCGACGGCACGGGGGTTCGGTGCCGCGCGCCGGGGGACGGGGGTCACCGTTGCGCGTAATCCGGACGGACGTCCCCGTCCCGCCTCCCCGCCGGACGTGGCCGGCGCCGAGCCGCCCCTCCCCCACCGGACATGACCGCCGCCGAGCCGCCCCCCTGACCCGCTCGACGCCCGGTGCTCATCCCCGTCCGACGCCCAGCGTCGACAGCGCGTCGTCGAGGGCGACTTCGAGGTACGTGATGCGGTTCGTGGCCTGGAGCATGGTCGCGCCGCCGCAGATCGCGGTGAGGATCGCGGTGGCGGACCGGTCGGGGTCGGCGCCGGGCGGGATCGCGCCGGCGGCGGTCAACGCCCTGACGCCGTCGGCGAGATGGGACTGCCAGCGGTCGTACATCCGCGTGATGATCGTGCGGGTGGCGGGGTCGGCCAGGCCGAGCTGCGCGGTCAGCGCGGTCAGCGGGCAGCGGTCGCCCTGTGCGGCGTAGCGCTCGACGACCCGGTCGCGCCAGGCGTGCCACGTGGCCAGGTCGACGAGGTCGCCGAGCATCGGCTGCTGGTCGGCGATGACCTCCGCGGCCTCGTACTCCGCGACCGCGAGCAGCAGGTCGGACTTGCCGTCGGGGAAGTAGTGGAACAGCTGGCTCTTGCTGGTGGCGGTCGCCGCGCGGATGTCGTCGAGGCCGACGTTGGGCACGCCGCGTTCGCGCAGCAGCCGTGCCGCGCCCTCCACGATCCGGTCCCTGGTCGCCCGGCCGCGCTCGGTCAGCACTCGCTCCATGCCTTTCACCTTAGGCGACGCTCCCGGTGACCGGTGGGGCGCTGCGGGGAAAGCGTGCCGCCGGAGGTGAAGCGTCCCCGTACCTCAACCGCCGACCGTCCCGGAACGTCGACCGTCCCGGGACGTCGACCGCCGCGGAACGTCGACCGCCGCCCCTTCCCGAACATCGACCGCTCAGCGCGTCTCCCGTTCCAGCAGGGCGCGGAAGGTGCCCGCGGGGCGGCCGGTCAGGCGCGGGACGGTGTCGGTGACGCGGTCCTCGGACCCGTGCGCGATGGCCCGGTCCAGGTCGGCCAGCAGGGCGGCGAACTCCGGCGGCATCAGCGCCGCGAGGCGATCGCGCAGCTGCGCGGGGGACAGCCGGCGGTGGACCACCGGCCGGCCGGTGACCTCGGTGGTGATCGCGGCGATGTCGTCGTGGTCGAGCGTCTGCGGTCCGGTGAGGACGAGGTCGGTGCCGGGGGCGTGCTCGCCGGTCAGGACATGGGCGGCGACGGCCGCGATGTCCTCGGCGTCGACGAAGCCGACCCGGCCGCTCCCGGTGGCGGTCCAGATCGCGCCGTCCTGCCGGATGCTCACGGCGTGCGCGTGGCCGCCGGTGAAGTTCTGCATGAACCACGAGGGCCGCAGCACCGCCCACTGGTCGAACAGGCCGGGCAGCGCCCGGTGCACCATCCCCACCGCCGGGCCGCCCTCGGGGATGGCCGAGGAGCTGAGGAGTACCGCGCGGTGCACGCCGGCGGCGCGGGCACGCCGGAGGAACGGCAGCATGACCGCCGCCGGATCGGGGTCGCCGGGGGGCGGTACGAGGTAGACGCGGTCGACCCCGCCGAGGGCGGCGGCGTGGGTGGCGGGGTCGTACCAGTCGAAGGCGACCGGCTCGGCGCCGGGGACCGCGGTGGCGTGGCGGCTGGCGGCCCTGACGCGGTGGCCGGCGGCCGTCAGCCGGGCGGCGGTGCGGCTGCCGGTGGTGCCGGTGGCGCCGATGACCAGCGTGGTGCCGGCGGTGCTCATCGGCCGCTCCCTGCGAAGTCGGCGCCGGGTTCGAGGACGGCGAGCGGGTTCCAGTAGTCGCGGTAGGAGGTGATGCGGCCGTCCTGAGCGGTCACGACGGCGATGTAGGTCATGTCGAACGGGCGGCCGGTCTTCACCAGGCGGCCGACGCCGCGCATCTCGGCCACGATGGTCGCCGGATCGGTGGTCCGGTGGATCCGCAGGGCGGGGAAGCCGTGCAGGTCGATGTGGTCGGGGTAGTCGCGCATGTAGTCGGCGACGGCCTTCCGGCCCTCCAGACGCCCGGGCCGGCCGTCGGGGGCGAAGGGGAACTCCATGACGCCGTCCTCGGCCCACAGGCCGACCCAGCCGGCGATGTCCTTGTCCAGCAGCAGCCGCAGACCGCGGCGGTACAGATCGGCCGGGGAAGTCGGTGCGGACACGGGTGTCCTCCATCTCGTAGAATCCGGACCCAGGGTCCGCTTTGACGATACGGACCCGGGGTCCGCTTTGCAAGCAGAGGACGAACGAAGGAGCCGCATGCCCGAGCGCAAGCCCCGCAAGGACGCCGCCCGCAACCGGGAGGCCGTCCTCGTGGCCGCCGACGCCCTCTTCGCCCGCCACGCGAGCCCCGAGGACGTCACCATGGCCGACATCGCCGCGGCGGCCGGCGTCGGCAAGGGCACGCTCTTCCGGGCCTTCGGCGACCGCCCCGGACTGCTCCGCGCGCTGTACGAGGCGCGGCTCGAACCGGTCAGGGCGGCCGCCGAGGCGGGCCCGCCGCCGCTGGGGCCCACCACCGCGCCGCGCCAGCGGGTACCCGCCCTGCTCGACGCGGTCCTGTGCTTCAAGCTCGACAACCGCCGCCTCGCGCTGGCCCTGGAGGAGAGCGGGAGCGGCAGCCCGTACCAGGCGGAGCACTACGAGCGCTGGCACACCCTGCTGCGGGCGGCACTGGAGCAGATCCCCGGCCTGGCCGACACCGGCTTCACCGCCCACGCCCTGCTCGCCGCCACCCGGGCCGACCTCGTCGAGCACCTGGCCGGCCAGGAGCGCGTACCGCGCGAGAGACTGCGCGCGCAGCTGGCGCACTTCACCGCCGGAGTCCTGGGCCTCGACCCCCCGCAGGAAGCGACCGCCCAGGACTGACCGACGACCGACCGACCGAGGACCGGGCGGGGCCACCGCGCGGGCGCGCACACCGGCGCCACCCAACGCGTCCACGTGCCCACCGGGACCCTGAGCGCGCAACAGGCCCCGGGGCACCGACGATCCCAGCGCCATCCCCCGACTCCGGGCACACGAGAACCAGCACAGTGGACCGTTCGGTCCATCATGAGTTAGCGTTGGACCGATCGGTCCAACGAACGTCTCGCGCGACCGCTCCCCGCAGCGTCCCGCGATGGGGGTCCGTGGCGTCCCGCGACGTGAGTCCGCCGCGCCCTGCGGCGGGATCCCCCGCCGCGTCCCGCGACCGGCGCCCGCGGCGTCCACCTCAGAAGGAGCAACCCCATGCCCGCACGTCTGGCCGGCAAGACCGCCCTCGTCACCGGGGCGACCAGCAACATCGGGCGGGCGATCGCCGTGGCGTTCGCGGCCGAGGGCGCGCACGTCGTCGTCTCCGGGCGGGACGCGGAACGCGGCGCCGCCGTGCTGGACGAGATCCGCTCGGCCGGCGGACGCGCCGACTTCGCCCCGGCCGACCTCGACGGGTCGGCCCGGGCCGGGCGGGAACTCGCCGCCGCGGCCGGCGGTCTGCTCGGCGGCCGGATCGACATCCTGGTCAACAACGCCGGGATCTACCCCGCCGCCAGCACCCTCGACACCGACGAGGAGACGTTCGACCGGGTGTACGCGGTCAACGTCAAGGCGCCGTTCTTCCTCACCGCGGCCGTCGTGCCGGGCATGATCGCGGCGGGTGGCGGCGCGATCGTCAACCTCGGCTCGTGGATCGCCCGGCTCGGCGTCCCGACGGGCGGGCTCTACAGCTCCTCCAAGGGCGCGGTCGAGACGCTGACCCGGGCCTGGGCCGCCGAGTTCGGGCCGCGCGGCATCCGCGTCAACGCCATCTCCCCCGGCGTCGTCCACACCCCGGCCCCGGCCGGCCAGGTCCTCCCCGGCGCCTTCATGATGAACGGCACCCCGGCCGGCACCGTCGGCCCGCCCGGCGCCGTCGCCCACGCCGCCGTCTACCTGGCCTGCGACGAGGCGGCGTTCGTCCACGGCACGGTGCTGGACGTGGACGGCGGCCGGGTCGGCGTCGCGGTCATCGCGGGGTGAGGCGGGGGACGTCGCGGGGGGACGGCCCGCGGCGCGAGGGAGCACCCGGGCGGCGCGGGTGCGGGCCCGGGCGGTGCGAGGGGGGCGCCTTGCGGCACGGGAGGCGTGGAGACCCGGCGGCGGTACCGGGGCGACCCCGGCGGCGTGGCCGGCGGCGCGAGCCGGCCGCTCCCGCCGGAACGCCCAGCCGTGACGCCGGGTCAGCCGTACAGCAGGCCCAGGATCACGGGGATCGCGTAGGCGCCGGCGCCCATCAGCACGAACGTCAGCAGGACGCCGAGGCAGGAGCGGCCGCCGGCGACGGAGGCGGGGCTGCCGCGGCGGGAGGGAAGGCGCAGCAGGGGCGCCGGTTCCATCCACAGGTAGGTGAAGAAGCCGGCGCCGGTCAGCAGGGTCAGCGCGGGCCAGGCGGGCCGGAACGACGAACGGCGGCCGGGGAGGCAGAAGGCGGCGACGGTGAGCAGCAGGCCGATGGTGACGGTGCCGGCGGCCGTCCAGACCGGGCTGAGGAAGAACGGGTAGTCGGCCGGCAGGATCGCGCTGAGGGCGCCGGGGCCGTCGACCGCGCTGTCGCCGCCGGTGAAGCGGACGCTGCGGCCGCTGTCCCGCAGCAGGAAGCGGATGTGGTCCTCGAACCCGGCGGGCTGGGCCGACAGGTCGTCACCCAGGGGCTGCGACAGCGTCTTGGAGAGTAACGGGCCGTCGCGCCAGTGCACGTACAGCCGGGAGGAGTCGGTGTGGACCCGGACCACCGACGTGTTGCCGGCCTGGACATCATCGGCCAGGCCGTTCGGGTCACTGTGGATCGGGCTCTGTTCGACGGTGAACAGCACGAACGAGGCGACGAGCCACGCCAGTACCGCCCAACGCACCGCCTTGCCGCGGCGCCGGACGGCGAATGCCTGGATCCGCGACTCCCACGCCGGGGATTCCCCGGCGGGTCCCGCTCGGTGCTCGGCCCCACGTGGGCCGGTGCTGTCCTCCATGAGTTCCCCCCTCTGGTGGGGAAAACGCTAGACCTGGCCGGAGAACAGGGCGTTGGCGGGTGGTGTGCCGACCGGTTCCGGCCAGCGGGTGGGACCGGTCAGCTCTTCGGTCCGGACAGCCGGTGCTGGCCGACGAGGAGCGCCGTGTCGACGTCCCGGGTGCCGGTGGCCAGGCACAGCGTGTAGGCCGCCTCGTTCATGACACTGCGTGCCTGCGGGTCCCCTGCGGTGACGTACGCGGCACGCAGGGTCTCGTACCGAGTGATCAGCTTCCGCAGGGCAGGAGGGTGCGGGGTCTGCATTCGGAACTCTCCGTTCACTTGTCCACGTCATCGTCGCGTGGCGCTCCATTGTGCCCATACCCAGCAATGACGCGTCGATGCGGGGTTCGTGCGGAAGCGGCTGGATTCCGGTGGTCGGCAACGGCTTCCGCGTGTACGCGGCCCGGCCGGGGTAGACGAGCGGAGGTGCCCGCCGATCTGGCACCGAGTGACCGGACGGTCTGAGGAGATCACCGTGCTGATGGCACACCCGCTGGTGCTGAGCAACCTGATGACGGAGTACCGCACGCTGCTCGCGCTGCACGGCGAGCAGAGCACCCCTGAGGTGCGGCAGCGGATGGACGACCTGGCCTACACGCTGTGCGTCTCCACCGGGACCCGGGACGTGGAGACCGCGATGATCATCGCCCGGCACCGGCTGCCGGGCGCCCGCCCGGAGGACGACTCGGTGCTCACCGGCGGGGACGACCTGCTGCCGGCCGTCGGCTGACGACGCCCGCGGGGGCCGGACCGCGCTCGGCCGACCGGCCCCAGGACTGGCTGAAAATCGCCGGTTGCTCACCGGCGGGTCCCGCCCGGCAGGTTTATCGGTTCGGACGACGGGTTTACCGGTTCGGACGACGGGTTTACCGGTTCGTACGGCGTGTGCAGCGGGACGGACGACGCGTTCGCCGGTTCGGACAGCGGTCCTGTTGGTTCGGACGGCGGGCCCACCGGTTCGGTCGGCGGGTTCGCCGGTGCGGCCCGGCGGGGTCCAACGGTCAGACGACGGCGTCGCCGTGGTCGCCGACCACGGCCGCCCGGGGCGTCCGGCCGGCCGCCGTCCAGCTGAGCAGCAGCACCGCCAGGTCGTCGGTGTGCCGCCCGTCGTCCATGCCGCGGGTGGTGGCGGCCAGGTGGTCGACCAGAGCGTTCCCGGCCAAGTGCGGTGCGGCGTCGATGAGTTCGACCAGTCCGGCCACCCCGAGCCGGGCCCGCCCGGGGCCGCGGTGCCCCTCGACCAGGCCGTCGGTGAACATCATCAGCGCGCCGTGGTCGGGCAGGCCGACCCGGCTGGTGGTCCAGTTGTGGGCGCCGGGCAGCAGGCCCAGCGCGAGGCCGGCCCGGCACTCCAGCGACCGGGCGCCGTCGCTGATCAGTAGCGGCGCGTCGTGCCCGGCGAGCGTGATGTCGGCGAACGCGCCGGCCGGGTCCATCGACAGCGTCACGCAGGTGGCGAACTTCTCCGCGTACGGGCGCTCGGCGACCATGATGCGTTCCATCAACGCCAGCAGTTCGGCGCCCCGGTGGCCGCCGAGGACCAGCGAGCGCCAGGCGATGCGCAGCAGCACGCCGAGCGCCGCCTCGTCCGGCCCGTGACCGCTGACGTCGCCGACGACCGCGTGCACCGCGCCGTCGTCGGTCTGCACGATGTCGAGGAAGTCACCGCCCAGCAGGGCGTGTTCGCGGCTGGGCAGGTAACGGGTGACCGGGGTGACGGTGCCCGGGGCGAGCAACGGCGCCGGCAGCAGGCCGCGTTCCAGCCGGATGTTCTCCTGGGCGCGCAACCGGTTCTCGCGCAACTGCGTCGCGGTGCGCTCGGCCTGCTTGCGGTGCACCGCGTAGCGCAGGGAGCGGTCCAGCAGCTCCGGGGTGACCTGGCCCTTGACCAGGTAGTCCTGCGCGCCGATGGCCAGGGCCTCGGCGCCGATGCCGGTGTCGGTCATACCGGTCAGCACGATGACGGCGGCACCGGGCCCGGCGCGGTGCACGTCGTTGACGGTGCCGATCCCGGAGGCGTCGGGCAGGTGCAGGTCGAGCAGGACGCAGTCGGGGGTCTCGTCGCGCCGCAGCACGACGAGGGTCTCGGCGAAGGTCTGCACCCACTGGAGGACCACGGACAGGCCGGTGTCGGCCAGGAGTTCCTCCACCAGCAGGGCGTCGCCGGCGTCGTCCTCGACCAGCAGCACGCGGTAGACGTGCGAGTCGGAGTCCGGGGCGCCGGGCCGCGGGACGATGTGGCGGGTCGCCGCGGGACCGGGGGCGTCGGTCATGCCCGCTCCCCCGCGGCCTCGGCGCCGGCCGGTGCGAGCGGCTCGTCGTCCGCGGCCGGCGGGGCGTCGTCCATCACCGGCAGGGTGAGGACGAGCCGGGCGCCGGGACCGTGGTCGGGGTCCAGCGTGATGGTGCCGCCGTGGTACTCCACGATCTTCTTGCAGAGCGCGAGCCCGATCCCGTTGCCCGGATACGTCTCACGGGTGTGCAGGCGCTGGAAGATGACGAAGACCTTCTCCGCGTACGCCTGCTCGATGCCGATGCCGTTGTCGGCCACCGCGATCTCCCAGACCGGGCCGCGGCGCACCACGGTGACGTCCAGCCGCGGCGGCCGGTCCGGGGAGCGGAACTTGATCGCGTTGCTCAGCAGGTTCTGCATCAGCATGCTCAGCTGGGTGCGGTCGCCGGTGACGGTGGGCAGCGGATCGTGCCGGACGTCGGCGCCGGACTCGTCGATCGCGATGCTCAGCGAGTCCTCGACGCGGGTGAGGACCTCCTCCAGGTCCACCGGTCCGTGCTCGGCGTGCAGGCGGCCGACGCGGGAGAACTCCAGCAGGTCGTTGATCAGCCCCTGCATGCGGTTCGCGCCGTCGACCGCGAAGCCGATGTAGGTGCGGGCACGGTCGTCGAGCTGGGCGGCGTACCGGCGTTCCAGCAGCTGGCAGAAGCTGGCGACCTTGCGCAGCGGCTCCTGGAGGTCGTGCGAGGCGACGTAGGCGAACTGCTCCAGCTCGGCGTTGGAGCGGCGCAGGTCGGCGGCCTGCTCGTCCAGCTGGTCGCGGGCACGGTTGGTGAAGACCAGTTCGGCGGCGAGGCGTTCGCGCATCGTGTTGACGTCGGAGGCCAGCCGCCGCAGGTCGGCCGGGCCGGCCCCTTCGACCGGGTGGTTGAAGTCGCCGCGCGAGACCCGCCGCACGTCCTGCGACAACCGGTCCAGCGGCCCGGTGACGACGCGGCGCAGGCCGACGAAGATCAGGACGGCCAGCAGCAGCACGACGCCGGCGATGACGACGAAGACCACGTCGCGTTCGGTGTCGATGTGGTTCAGTTCGGCGCGGGTGCTCACCTGCTGGGCGCGCAGCCGGGTCTGCTGGACGGTCAGGGCGGCGCGGACGGCATCGAAGTCCTTGCGCCCCTCGTCGGCGCGCTGGGTGGCCAGCGGGGCGGGCGCCCCGGCCGGCTCGGCGGCGATCGGCCGGGCGATGCGGTCCTGCCAGTGGTCGGCCACCTTCAGCACGGCCGTCAGGTCGCGGGAGGCCGGCGAACCGGCCGGCAGCAGCCGGTGCAGCTGGGCGACGGCCTGCCGCTCCTGGGTGGCGCCCTCGGTGTACGGCTGGAGGAAGTCCCGCTGTCCGCTGAGGCCGTAGCCGCGGATGCCGGTCTCCTGGTTGATCAGCGCGCTCTCCAGGTTCGCGGAGTTCACCAGCGCGGGCGTGGTGCGGTCCAGCAGGTCGTCGCTGACCGACGTGGCCCGTGCGAAGAACACCATGCCGACCACCGACAGCACCGCCAGCACCGCCAGCGCGGCGCAGACCCCGCGGGTGAGGAGCTGCTGGGTGGTCCGGCGGGAACGGCGGGAGCCGGACGACGGCGGAGTGCTCGACGGTGCGGTGGCGGTGGCTGGGGCGGAGGCCGCGGGTGCCGTGTTCGACGGTGCCGTGCTCGACGGTGCCGGTTGCGTGGCCGGCGTCGGGGCCGGTGCCGGGGCCGGCGTTCCCGTCGAGCGGGCCGGTGCCGTGTCGTGGCCGGCGGGCGGTCTCGCGCCCGGCGGTGCCGCGCCCGGCGTCGCCGAGATGTCCGGGCCGGGCCCGTCAACGTGGCTCGCCATGTCGAGCCCCTCCCCACAGCACGTCGATTCAGCACGTCGATGACGCCCGACCGGCCGGGCGCCGATCGGGGCAGAGCATACAGTCGATGACAACTCCTGTTGTCGGGTGTTCGACCGGGCGCGTACCCTACGGAAGTGCGCCGTACGGATCACACTCCTACCCCCGCTACCCCCAGGCTCGAACCGAACGATCTCGTCGCCTTCGCCGACCGTGCCGTCGAGGACCTGGCCCATTACCTGGCCGGCCTCGACTTCGGACCCGGCGCCAGGGCGGCGGGCGGTACCGCACCGGCGGAGCCGGCCGGGCCGGGGCAGTCCCCGGGCCAGGTGGCCGCGCCGGAACCGGCCGGCGCACTCGCTCGCCTGCACGCGCTGGCCCAGCTGCGGCAGGCCGTCGAGCGGCGTGCCGACCTGGAGGCCCAGGCGGCCGCGCACGCCGGCGCCGGCTATCCCCAACTGGGGACCGCCTGGGGTATGAGCCGACAAGGTGCCCGACGCAGGTGGCCAGGGCTGGCCCCCGGCGCCCGCACAACGACACCCGTCCCCGCCACCCCCACGATCCGGAGAACCGCCGTGCACGCTCTCGTTCCCGCCCGCCCCTACAACGTGCTGCTGATCGAGGACGACCCCGCCGACGCCCTGCTGGTCGAGGAGGCGCTCATCGAGCGCCAGATGACCCGCACCGTGCACCGCGTCGAGGACGGCGTGGCCGCGCTGGAATACCTGCGCGACACGGCCAACGCCCGCCCGGACCTCATCGTCCTGGACCTCAACATGCCGCGGATGAGCGGCCGCGAGCTGCTGACCATCCTCAAGGACGACGCGGACCTCAGCGTCATCCCGGTGGTCGTCCTCACCACCTCCGGCGCGCCCGACGACATCCACAACGCCTACGCGCAGCACGCCAACGCGTACGTGACCAAGCCGGTCAACCTGGACGACTTCATCCAGTCGGTGCACAGCATCGACACGTTCTTCCTCGACACCGCGCAGCCGCTGCCGGCCGACGAGTGACCGGCGGGCCGGCGGCGGGCTGCGGCCCGGCGGCGGCCCACCCGCCGCACCGCGCACCGGACCGGCCGAACCGCCGTGCCGGGACGCGGTGTTGACGTTTCCCGTCCCGCTGCCGCCTGTCCTTATATATGTGATCGCTGTGCCGCCCTCCCGCCGGCGCCGGCGGGCAGCCCGGGCCAGCCGATCGGCACCGCGGCGACGGCCACCGCCGCGGGCGGGGACACCGGTGGACATGGCGGGCCCGGGCGGCGGCCCGTCGTGCGCGCGCCGGTCCCGTGACGTCACCGGGACCGCGGGAGCCGCCGGGATCGCGAGACCCGCCGAGGTCCGCGAGAGCCCCGAGGTCCGCGAGAGCCGCCGGCCGCCGCGCGTGCGTGCGTGCGTGACATGGCTGTCTTCGGCGCGGTACTCGGCCTCGTCCGCCGGCCGCCGCGCGTGCGTGACGTCGTTCACAACGGTGCCGGAACCGGCCGCGGCGGGTCCGAGCCCGACTGCGGCGGCTCGAAACAGGTCTGGGAATGATTTGGCAACGGTTTTAATCTCGCCAAGTCAGGCGCATTTGACCGTAAATCATGCGACTTGTCCAAATCCCGGCTCGTGGATCATATGCAGAATTGCTTGTTACGTTGTGGGCCGCACCCGACCGCTGACGCCTTCGTCAGCCCCTCCTCACAGATCCAGGAAGCCCCTCCCGGGCTCGATGTCCACAGGAAGTGGCCGTGACAGAGACACCGAGTGTTCCGCCAGGCCGTGCGTCGTCACGCCGGCGCGCCCCTGCGCAGGACACCTCCGCCGCCTCGGGGGGGCGGGCCGCGGCGCGCAAGAACCGCAGGCGCAAGCACAAGGGCCTGAAGATCACCGCGATGGTGGTCGGGTTCGTGGTGGTCATCGGCGGCGTCGGCGTTGCGTACGCGTACAACAAGCTCAACGGCAACATCCACTCGGACGACCTGTACTCGGGCACCGGCGCCGGAGCCGGCCACGAGAAGGCGGACGCGTTCGGCCGCACGCCGATCAACATCCTGATGATCGGATCGGACTCGCGGACCAACGCCGCCGACTGCAAGCTCGGCGGCGCCTGCACCCCCGGCGGCGGCGCGCGGGCCGACGTGGAGATGGTGGTCCACATCTCCGCCGACCGGTCCAACGCCACCGTGATGAGCATCCCGCGCGACCTGGAGACCGCCCTCCCGGCCTGCACGGACAACGACAACCACACCAGCACCCCGGCGCGCACCGACATGATCAACTCGGCGCTCAACTGGGGCCCGGGATGCAGCGTCGCGGCCGTCCACCAGCTGACCGGGATACCCATCGACCACTTCATGATGGTCGACTTCTCCGGCGTGGTGAACATGGCCGACGCGGTCGGCGGCGTGCAGGTCTGCGTCAGCGACAACGTCTACGACCCGTACTCGCACCTGAAGCTGTCGAAGGGCAGCCACACCCTCACCGGTGACGCCGCCCTGGAGTTCCTGCGCACCCGGCACGGCTTCGGCGACGGCACCGACACCGGCCGTACCGTGGCGCAGCACCTGTACCTGTCCAGCCTGATCAGCAAGCTGAAGAGCGCCGGCACCCTGACCAACCCCAGCGCGATCTGGAGCCTGGCCAACGCCGCCACCAAGTCGCTGACGGTCGACACCGGTCTGAACAGCATCTCGAAGATGATCAGCCTGGCGGGCGACGTCAACAAGGTCCCCGCCAACCGCATCACGTTCGCCACCATGCAGACCGGCCAGGACCCGGCCCCCGGCATGGGCGGCCGGCTGGTCGTCGGCCCCGGCGCGCAGACGCTGTTCCAGACCGTCTCCGACGACCAGTCGCTGACCACCGCCAGCGGCAAGAAGTCGACGGCCGCCTCGTCCGCCACCGCGATCCCCACCGGCAACATCGCCGTGCAGGTGCAGAACGGCACGACGATCCCGGGCCGGGCCGGCGCGATCGCCCAGGCGCTGATCGCCAAGGGCTACAGCCAGCAGACCGCCGGCGGCAACGGCGGCAGCGCCGCGACGACCCTGCTGACCTACCCGGCCAGCCAGAAGGCGCAGGCCAAGGCGGTCGCCGGCACGCTGGGCCTGCCGTCCTCGGCGCTCAAGCAGGGCACCGGCAGCCAGATCACGCTGCTGATCGGCAACGACTGGCCCACCGGCAACACCTTCCCCGGCGGCAAGGGCAAGCCGGCGCCGGCCGACACCGCCCAGGCCCTCGGCGGCGCCAGCGTGCAGAACGGCGGCGACAACAAGGGCTGCGCCCAGGTCAGCCACTTCAGCACCATCGGCGCGACCGGGGCCGGCCAGGTCACCACCGCCACGACCCCGTACGGCATGACGCCGGTCCACGCGTACGAGATCAGCCCCAACGTGAAGAACTCCGCGCCGTGAGCACCCTGAGCCGTCCGGCGGCCTGACCGCGGTACACGGAACCTGATGGCGGCACGGCAAAGGCGCGGCACCCTCACCGGGTGCCGCGCCTTCCGCGTCGCCGGGCCTCCGTACGGGCGGCGGGTCCCGTACGGCCCCCGGGCGGGGCGCCGCCGTGGGACGACCGCCCGGGGCGAACGTGCCGGGGCCGTCAGCCGTTCAGGACGCCGTCGCGCAGCGTGCCCCAGTGCAGCGAGTCGCGGATGCCGTCGGCGACGGTGAACCTCGGCCGCCAGTCCAGCAGTTCGCGGGCCCGGTCGCCGCTGGTGAACGCGCCGGCCACGTCGCCGGGGCGGGGGCCGGTGTCGACGGAGGTGATCGGGACGTCGGCGACCGAGTTGAACGCCGCGACCAGTTCGCGCACGGTGGTGCCGGTGCCGGTGCCGAGGTTGATGACGGTGGAGGACGGCGCGTCGGGGCTGTCGGGCAGCACCGCGTCGAACCGGGTGAGGGCGGCGACGTGCGCCGCGGCCAGGTCCCACACGTGGACGTAGTCGCGGATGCCGGAGCCGTCCCGGGTCGGGTAGTCGGTGCCGGTGACCCGGAACGGCACGCCTTCCTCCTGGGCGCTCATCATCATGCCCAGCGCGTGGCTGGGGCGGCGCAGCTGCAGGCCGGTGCGCATCTTCGGGTCGGCGCCGATCGGGTTGAAGTACCGCAGCGACAGGATGCGGATGGGCCGGCCGGCCGCGATGTCGGCGAACATGCCCTCGCAGACCGCCTTGGTGCGCGCGTACGGGCTCTGCGGCGCCAGCGGGGAGTCCTCGGTGACGGTGAAGTCCTCGGGCGTGGAGTAGATCGAGGCCGACGAGCTGAAGATCATCCGGCCGCAGCCGTTGCGCAGCAGGTGCTCGGTGAACTCCAGGCTCGCCGCCACGTTGGCCCGGTAGTACCCGACCGGGTCGGCCACCGAGTCCGGTACGACGATCAGCGCGGCGCAGTGCACCACGGCGTCGATGTCGGGGTGGTCGGCGAAGACCCGGTCGACCAGCGCGCCGTCGGCGATGTCGCCCTCGTAGAAGTCCCGGCCGGCGGTGAACTCGCGCCGCCCGGTGACGAGGTTGTCCAGGATGACCGGATGGATGCCCTCGTCCAGACAGGCCGAAGCGACCGTGCTGCCGATGTAGCCGGCGCCCCCGGCGATCAGAACCTTCATGGTGCGTACCCCTCAGCCTGCCGGCGTGTCGTGCGTCCGCCGGTCGTCGGCATCGGACCCTACCAGCGTGAATACCGCGCCCCTGGGAGGGTGTACGCCGCGGGGGCGGCCCGCCGCGCGGACCGCCCCCGGGGTTCACGCGGGGTTCAGCAGGTGGGCACCCCGGGCAGCCACGCCTGCGGGACGTTGATGAAGATGTTGGAGATGTAGCCGCCGTAGGCCGGCAGGTAGGACCAGCCGTCGTTGGTGATGCCGTCGTAGGTGATGCTCTGGCCGTGCACCTGGCACTGGACGGCCACCGTGGTCGGACCGGCCAGCACGGCGACCACGCCGGAGGTGGAGTTCGCCTGGCCGTGGATGTTCACGCCGGTGCCCCAGGTCGGGAAGTTCTTGGTGCCCGCGCCGCCGCCGGAGGTCCAGTTGTACGTCACGGTGACCCAGCCGTTGTCGTTCAGGCCGACGTTGTAGAACGTGCCGTCGGCCAGGTCGATGCCGGCCGGGTTGGACACGCTGCGGCCGAACTGGTCCTGGCCGCCGTTGTACCCGCTCTGGTAGGCCGCCTCCGCCTCGGGCATGCCCTGGGCGAGGCCGGTCCACGACTGGCGGGTGCCGGCCGGGTTCCAGTAGTCGTCGGTGGTGTTCCACGGGCCGACGTCCCACACCGGCGCGGTCTCGCAGCGGGCCGGGCCGCAGACGGTCACCGAGTACGCCGAGCTGCCGTTGGGCGACAGCGCGCGGTCCGAGGGCAGCGCCACGAAGTGGTCGTTGGTCTGGATGACGTGGCCGTTGGCGGTGGTGCCGCCGACCAGGCCCTCGCGGGTGGCGTACACCTGGTAGCTCTCGGCGGCGGCCGGCCGGACGGCGCCGGCGGCGGCCGCGACCGGGGTGGTGTCGGCGGTCAGCCGCAGGCCGCGGACCCGGACGGCCGCGGCGTGCGACCACAGGTCGACGCGGGCCTGCACCGCGTCGACGACCCGCGGCAGGACCGCGCTGCCGGCGGCGTTCACCGCGCGCCACTCGGTCCACGCGCCGCTGCCGTCCCGGCCGCGCACGTCGACGGTGACCCGGGTGGACGCCGGGGTGGTGGCCGTCAGCGCGACCCGCACCCGGTTGACCGGGTGGCCGACGGCGTGGGCCGGGTAGACCTGGGAGCCGTAGCCCTGGTCGGGCCGCTCACCGGCCGGCGAGAAGCCGGCGGACCGCACCTGGAGGGCACCGGCCGCGTAGCGCACGTTGACGGCGCTGCTGCCGCCGTGCCCCAGCGCGACGGTCCAGCTGACCGGGGCGGAGGTGGAGGCGCCGGGGGCGGCCTTCGCGGGGGCGGTTGTCGCCGGGGCGGCCTGCGCGGGGGCGATCGTCGCCGGGGCCGGGCGTGCGGTGGCCTGCTCCGCGGTCGCCTGGGAGGCTCCGGCGGTCGTCAGCGCGGCCACCGCCAGCGCGGCGACCGCGCCGACCCGCTTGCGAAGACCCGTCCGTCTGGTACGCATGGCTGCTGGCCCTTCTCGCCCCGCCGGCGGGGGGCGCGACGGCACGATGTCGTAGGTTCGGAAACGCGCTCGTCACCCTAGCCACGCTGTCGCGTACACGACAGGCAATCCGGGGAGGGCGGTCCGGCAGCTCCGGACGGGGGCGAGGGGGGAACCGGTGTGCGGTCAACAGGGTTTGCACCGGGGGTGGTTGACAAAAGTGATACGGCGTCAGTGATGTGAGCGGCCGGCGTCAGCGCGGATTGACCTCGGCGGCGCGACCCGTTGACATCAGCGATGCGGCCGGTCAACGACGCGCCCCCTCAACGACGCGGCCGGTCAACGCCGTTCCGCAGCTGGACGCCTACGGTCCGACGTCCACACCTCCCCGTCGGCGGCCCCCCGGCATCCGTACGACAACCGCACCTACGACAACCGCACCGGCAGCGACTCCACGCCGTAGACGATCGAGGACTTGCGGAAGATCAGCTCCTGCGGGGGCACGGCCAGCCGCATGCCGGGGAAGCGGTGGACCAGGGCCGGGTAGGCCGCGCGCAGTTCCATCCGGGCCAGCTGGGCGCCGATGCAGCGGTGCAGTCCGTGGCCGAAGGCGAGGTGCGAGGTGGCGGCGCGGTGGGAGTCGATGACGTCCATCCCGGGGCCGAGCACGCTGTCGCGGTCGGCGGCGCTCAGGGAGGTGACGACCACGTCGCCCTTGCCGATCGGCACGCCGCCGATCACCACGTCCTGGCGGGCGAACCGGGGGAAGGCGACCTGGACGACGGTCAGGTGCCGCAGCAGTTCCTCGACGAAGTCGGAGACCGCCGCCTCGCCGCCGTCCGCGACGCGGCCGAACGCGACCGGGTCCTGGAGCAGGACCAGCCCGCCCAGCGCGATCATGCTGGCGGTGGTCTCGAAACCGCCGGTCAGCACGCCGTCGGCGAGACCGGCCAGCTCCTCGTCCTCGATCTCGTCGCCGTGCTCCTTGATGATCTGGCCGATCAGGCCGTCACCGGGGTCGGTCCGCTGGCGGCGGACCACCTCCAGCAGGTACTCCAGCGACTTCGATATGGAGCCGAACGACGCGCCCGCCCCGCCGAACAGGTCGAAACGGGCCATGCTCAGGTGCTGGAACTCCTCGCGGTCCCCGTAGGGCACGCCGAGCAGTTCGCATATGACGAGCGAGGGTATGGGGAGCGCGAACTCCGCGACCAGGTCGACCGGCCGGCCGCCCGCCGCGGCCGCCTCCATGGCGTCCAGCCGCTCGCGCACGATCGACTCGATGCCGGGCGTCAGCCGCGCCAGGCGCCGCATGGTGAACTCGGGCGTCAGCAGCTTGCGCAGCCGGGTGTGCACCGGCGGGTCGGCGAACCCCAGGCCGCCGGGGTTGCGGCTGTCCTCGGTGCCGGCCCGCCCCATGATGTTGGAGAAGTCGTTGCTGAACGCCTTGGCGTCGCCCAGCACCTGCTTGACCGGTTCGTACCCGGTCACCAGCCACACGTTGACGCCGAACGGCAGCACGAGTTTGCTGACCGGCGCCTCCTCGCGCAGCTTGCCCAGTTCCGGCACGGGGTCCAGCCCGTCGCGCCGCAGCGGCATCAGAGCCGCCGACGGGAACAACGCCAGTTCGGACAGGTCAAGGCCCTTGGCCTTCGCCAGATACCGGCGGCCCATCCACGACGCGACCCGCGAACCAAGACTCCGCATCACCACGACAACACCCCCTCGTTCGGGCTGCATGCTAGTCAACGGACCAGTGCCGCCAGGCGGTGGGTCGGTTTCGGCTGCGTCAACACACCTCGTCGCGCCGCACCCGTTCGGGGCGCTGCACCCATGCCCTTGACCGAACGGTACGTCGCCGGACGGCCTCAGCGCACAGTACGGCGACGGCGGTCGCGGGGCCGGGCGGCGAACCGGCCGCGCCAGGCGTCCCGCCCCCGCGCGCCGCGGGTCAGCGGCCGGCAGCACAGGCCGATCGCCAGTGCGACCAGATGCCCTATGTCGGTGAAGGTGTGGAACAGCACCACCCGCCCGCCCAGGTAGCCCAGCGCCACGACCAGGTAGACCTCGCGCCACGGCGGCCGGAACCGGTACGCCAGCACCCCGGCCACGCCCGCCAGCCCGTAGCTGACGCCGATGTCGAGGGTGTACTGCATGCGCCGCCCGTCCACCCCGGACAGGATCGCCAGCCACACCACCGCCTCGCTCAGCAGCGTGGCCCCCACGTGCGCCAGCACCACCACCGCCAGCCACCGCCCGGTACCCAGCCAGCGCTCCACCGGCGCGTGGATCAGCGTGAACAGCACCACGAACACCCCCAGCGCCGACGCCTGCGTCCACAGCGCGCTCAGCACCAGCACGTGCAGGGGGTGGTGGGCCAGCTGGAACAGGTTCGTGCTGTCCACGTGCAGCACGACCCGGCGCAGCCGCGGCGGCAGTTGCTGGAACTGCAACGCGGTGACCGCGAGCAGCAGCAGCCAGATGTACGTGCCCGGCGCCGACGCCACCCAGCGGCGCACCCACCGTCCGGCCCGCACCGCGCTCTCCCAGCAGGGCGATCTCACCTGCGCAGTCCACCACACGGCCCGCGGCCCCGCGCGGTCCAGCGCGACACCTGGCCGACACACGGCACCGGCGGCGTGAACCGCTTCCTACGGGGGTCGGGAGAGCTGGGCCGACCGGCGGTACGAACCGGTCATATCTCCTCCGCCACGGCCCGAATGTCACCGTTCCGCCGGTTCTCCGTCACAGGAGATCAACAAACGCGTTCCCGTGACGCGGAGTGTCGTTCCCAGGGCACAGGGTGACCAGGTGACACCCGCTGTTCACTTGGGAGGTGCGAAGATGGCTGACCGGACACTCTGGTCCTACGCGGACATCGCGGCCCACATCGGAGTGCGGACGGAGACGGTCCGCTCCTACCGCAAACACGGACTGCTGCCACCTCCGGACGCCGTCGAAGGAGGCAGACCCTTCTGGTACGCCGACACCGTTCGCCGATGGAGCGCGCAGCGACCGGGCAACCGGCCCCGCGACCCGCGGCGCTGACCCCCCGTGGCCGCGCTCGGCGAAGGCCCTCGGTGCGGTGGGCGACGAGGCGTTCGAGGTCGGCGGAGCGCCAGCACCTTCGTGGCAGGCCGCTCCCGCACCGGCGCCCGCGCGGCGGACCGCCGACCCGGCTACCGACGACACCGATCCGATGATCGTTCCGCCGCACAGGGCACACCCCGCCGACGCGCCGCACCGGCCGGCCGTCCGGCCCGCCCGTGCTCCCACCGGTCCGACGCAGCCCCGCACTCCCGCGGCGACGGCGTCGGGTCGGCCGACGACTCGACCGGCTCCCGGATCGCCCCGGTAGGACTGCGGGCCCGCTGAACGGCCGGCACGTGCGACAACGGCACCCGTATCGCCAGCACGGCCACCACCGCCGACAGGACGGCGCTGCGCGGCTCGGGAGCGATGGGTGGCGGGGGCGGGGGTTCCGGGGGTGGGGGTGAGGTGGCTGGCGGTGAGGTGGCTGGCGGTGGGGGTGAGGTGGCTGGCGGTGTGGCCGGGTGCGGGGCCGCGGGGGTGCGCGGGGCCGCGGGGAATCGCGAGGCCGCGGGGGTGCGCGACAGCGCGGTGGCTCCGGAGGGTGCGGTGGGTCGCGGTGCCCCGGCCGCACGCAGCGGTGCTGTGGCGGGCGCCAGCGGGCCTGCGGCGCCGGCGCCGGTCCGCGCGGCGCGTTCGGCGCGGCGGCGGGCGACGTACTGCGCGAGGCCACCGAGCGCTCCGACGGCGAAGGAGACGCCCAGGCCGACCGCGATGGCGGAGAAGGCGTTGCCGGTGGCCCGGCCGCCGAGGTAGCCGAGGCCGACGGAGTAGGTGGCCCAGAACGCCTCGGCGATGCCCGCGCCGATCAGGTAGCGCCGCGCGGGGTAGCCGGTGACGCCGGCCGCGACCCCGCCGAGCAGGCGCCCGCTGGGCAGGAAACGGCAGGCGATGACGAACGGGACCCCGTGGCGTTCTATGCGCGTCGCGGCCCACTCCAGCAGCCGGCGGCGCCGCTCGCTGCGGTAGAACCGGCCGATCACCGGACCGCGCAGCGCCCGGCCGCCGCGGTGGATGACCATGTCGCCGACGAGCGCCGAACCGGCCACCACCAGCAGCACCAGCCCCAGGTCCAGCTGCCCGTGCGCCGCCAGCACTCCCCCGGTGACCAGCAGCGCCGAGTTCGGGATGAGCGGGGGCATCGTGGTCAGGGCCAGCAGTCCGTAGGCCCACAGCGTGTTGCCCGCCATGTGCCGTGCCAGCTCTGAGGTGAAGTCCAGCGAGTCCAGTACGCCCACAATGACCTGAACGCCGGACTCGTCACCGCCATTCCCCCGCGACCGCGCTCCGGCCGGGCCGCGCCACCGCTCCCGCCACCCGGGCGGCAGGACGGCCGGGCGCCCGCGGGCCGGACCGCCCACCTCTCGCCACGCCCTCCCGGAGCACATACCCCCAGGGGGTACGGTGGACCCGTAACGACACCGCGTGAGGAGCACACCATGACCGCCCAGGACACCGCCACCACCGCCGTCTACACCGTCACCGGCATGACCTGCGGCCACTGCGAGAAGGCCGTCGGCGAGGAGATCTCGGCGCTGCCCGGCGTCACCTCGGTGACCGCCGACGCCAAGGCCGGGCAGGTCAGCGTCGTCTCGGCGGCACCGCTGTCCGACGACGCGGTGCGCGCCGCGGT
Source organism: Streptantibioticus silvisoli (assembly GCF_027947535.2). Lineage (GTDB taxonomy): Bacteria > Actinomycetota > Actinomycetes > Streptomycetales > Streptomycetaceae > Streptantibioticus_C > Streptantibioticus_C silvisoli. The sequence continues at coordinate 6,139 of NZ_JAAGKO020000028.1, read as the reverse complement.
CGACGAGGCCGGCTACGAACTGACCGGCCGCGCCTGACCCGCCCGGCACCCGTTCCACAGCCGTCCGGCGCCCGCCTTGCACCCGTTCAGCACCCGTCCGACACCTGGGCGGGGCCCGTGCGGGCGGCGCTCAGCGCCCGAGCAGTTCGCCACCGTTGCACTGAAGGATCTCGCCCGTGATGAACCCGGCGTCCGGGGAGGCCAGGAAGACCACGGCCGCGGCCACGTCCGACGGCCGGCCCACCCGGCCGACCAGCGTGCGCCCCGCCCGCCGGGTCAGCTCCGCCTCGTCCAGCCGCGCGCCGAAGAACCCGGTGCCGGCCACCGTGCCCGGCGCCACGATGTTGCAGGTCACGCCCTGCGGCCCGAGCTGCGCGGCCAGCGAGTGGTTCCACGCGTGCAGCGCCGCCTTCGCCGCGCCGTACGACCCGCCGCCGCGCAACGCCGCCAGCGACGTCACCGTCACCACCCGCCCGCCGTCCGGCGCGAGCCGGTCCCGCACCGACTCGGTCAGCAGCACGGCGGTCAGCACGTTGCGTTCGAAATCGCCCCGCCAGCGGGCCAGCACGCCGTGCGGCCCGGCTGCGGGGGCCAGCTCGCGGCTGCCCGCGCTGTTGACCAGCACGTCGATCCGGGCCGGCAGCCGTTCCAGCGCCGCCTGGACCTGGTCGGGGTCGGCCAGGTCGCAGGCGAGCGCGCTGACCCGGCCGCCGTTGCGCGCGCCCAGCTCGGCCGCCGCGCCCCGCAGGACCTCCTCGCGCCGGCCGACGATCACCACCTCGTCCCCGGCGGCCGCGAACCGTTCCGCGACCGACCGCCCTATCCCCGTTCCGCCCCCGGTGACCACGACGGTCCGCACCGCCGCCCCGTCCCACGGCCGCGCGATGGCGGCCTCCAGGACCGCGGCACGCGCTCCGGGGCCGGCGTCGCGCCCCGCACCGGGTTGCACCGCGACAGCCTCGGGTGCGGTGGGTGCGATGGGTTCCGGGGGCGCGGTGGGTGCTGGGGGCGCGGTGGTCCGCGCCGGGGGTGCGGCGGGTTCCGGGGGTGCCGTGGATTCCGGGGGTGCGGTGGCGGTCCGCGCCGGGGGTGCTGGGGGTGCGGTCCGCGCCAGGGGTGCGGTGGCGGTCCCGGCGGCCGGGCCCGGCACCGCGGCGCGCGCGCCCGCCGCTCCGGCCACGGCCGTGCCGCTCGCCACGTCGTCCGTATCGATCTGCGCCATGTACTCCGACCGCCCCAACACCCGCTCCCGGACTGAGCGTTCAACGCTACGCGATGGGTCCGGCACGCCCCGCGCAGGGGGCAGACGAGCGGGCGGCCGCGGTCACCTCGGGCATCCGGCGGGTTCCGTACCGCTTTCGCCGCATTCGCCCCCTGGAAGATGTGACCCAGATCACAGTCTTCACAACGTAACCATATGAGGGGGTCGTTGGTCTAACCCTGCGATCACCAGCTTCCCGGCGGATCTGGTGACGACGATGGACAGCCCGTCTTGGGGGCGGGGTGTCCGCGTAGCCGGGGCGAAGTATCGGAGAGCTTTGAGCGGCCCTCCCGGTAGATTTCGTCCCGGCATGGCGCGACCGACGGTAACCCGTCGTTGCGCTCTGAGACGCCCGGTACGGACCCGTGGGGGGATCCGCTTCCGGGACCAGGGCGCCCCGTGCCGGACCCGTGGGGGGATCCGGCCCGGGGCGCTCGTTTGACCACCGACTTCCCGGTCGGACCCGTGGGGGGATCCGTTTTCGGGACCAGGGCGCCCTGCGCCGGACCCGTGGGGGGATCCGGCTCAGGGCGCTCGCTCAACCACTGACATCCCGGTCGGACCCGTGGGGGGATCCGTATTCGGGACCAGGGCGCCCTGCGCCGGACCCGTGGGGGGATCCGGTCCAGGGCGCTCGCTCTTTCACCGCAGTACTGCTCAAGCCGCTCATGCCCCCGACTCCGCGATTCACACCCGGCAATTTCGCGCCGTCCTCCGGCGGGCAGGCCGGCGCCGAGGACTTGGTCGCCTACCGCCCGGACGCCGGCCCCGGGCATCGTGTCGTCATCCCCGGCAGACACGCCGACGACACGCCCGAGGCTGCCGCCGCCCGGCTGCGCACCGGTTTTCCACGGCTCCCGGACGCACGAACGGCCGCCTCCTCGCGGGGGCGGCCGTCACACGTTCACACTGCTCACCGGGTACGCCGCACGCGCGCCCGGTCCGCACCCGGTGGTGGCCGCCGCGAACGGCACGGCACGCCACCCGGGCGGGCGGTGGGTCAGCGGCTCTCGACCGGCACGTAGTCGCGCAGGTCGACACCGGTGTAGATCTGCCGCGGACGGCCGATGCGCGAACCCGGCTCCTTGATCATCTCGTGCCACTGCGCGATCCAGCCGGGGAGCCGGCCGAGCGCGAACAGCACGGTGAACATCTCCGTCGGGAAGCCCATCGCCCGGTAGATCAGACCGGTGTAGAAGTCCACGTTCGGGTAGAGCTTGCGGCTCACGAAGTAGTCGTCGCTGAGCGCGTGCTCCTCGAGCTTCAGGGCGATGTCCAGCAGCTCGTCGGACTTGCCCAGCGCGGACAGCACGTCGTGCGCGGCGGCCTTGATGATCTTGGCGCGCGGATCGAAGTTCTTGTAGACCCGGTGGCCGAAGCCCATCAGCTTGACGCCGTCCTCCTTGTCCTTCACCTTGCGGATGAAGGAGTCGACGTCGCCACCGTCCGCCTTGATGCCTTCCAGCATCTCCAGCACGGCCTGGTTCGCACCGCCGTGCAGGGGACCCCACAGGGCGTTGATGCCGGCCGAGATCGAGGCGAACATGTTCGCCTGCGACGAGCCCACCAGGCGGACCGTGGAGGTCGAACAGTTCTGCTCGTGGTCGGCGTGCAGGATCAGCAGCTTGTCCAGCGCGCTGACCACGACGGGGTCCAGGTCGTAGTCCTGGGCCGGCACGGAGAAGGTCATCCGCAGGAAGTTCTCGACGTACCCGAGGTCGTTGCGCGGGTAGACGAACGGGTGGCCGACCGACTTCTTGTAGGCGTACGCCGCGATCGTCGGCAGCTTGGCCAGCAGCCGGATCGTCGACAGGTCGCGCTGTTCCGCGTCGAACGGGTTGTGGCTGTCCTGGTAGAACGTCGACAGCGCGCTGACCACCGACGACAGCATCGCCATCGGGTGGGCGTCACGGGGGAAGCCGTCGTAGAACCGCTTGACGTCCTCGTGCAGCAGCGTGTGCCGCGTGATCTCGCTCTTGAACGTACTCAGCTCGTCAACGGTGGGCAGTTCCCCGTTGATGAGCAGGTACGCCGTCTCAATGAACGACCCTCGTTCGGCGAGCTGCTCGATGGGGTAGCCGCGGTAGCGGAGAATCCCCTCCTCGCCGTCGAGGTACGTGACCGCAGACTTGTAAGCCGCGGTGTTCCCGTATCCGCTGTCCAGGGTGACGAGCCCGGTCTGGGCCCTCAGCTTCCCGATGTCGAAGCCCTTGTCACCGACAGTGCTGTCGACCACCGGGTAGCTGAATTCGCTGTCCCCGAACCGCAGTACTACAGAGTTGTCGCTCACGTCATCCCTCACCGACGTTGTGCCTCTTCTTCGAGGTGCCCTGACTGCTTCTACCATCCCCCATTTGCCACACGTACGTGCACCCGGGGTCATTACTGCGGCCCATTAATGGCACGCAGTGCCTATCTTCCCCCTACGAGCCCCTCTTGCACACCTCGGCCGCCACCACTCAGTCGGTGGTCGAGTGCGGTGAACCTCCGCCCGGCCGACACCGTCCGCACTGCCTGCCCCAGAGCGCGACGTGACCCGACCAGCACCACGAGCCGTTTCGCGCGTGTTACAGCGGTGTAGAGCAGGTTCCGCTGGAGCATCATCCAGGCGCCGGTGGTGACGGGTATCACTACCGCCGGGTACTCACTGCCCTGCGATCGGTGGATCGTGACGGCGTAGGCGTGGGTCAGCTCGTCCAGCTCGTCGAAGTCGTACCCCACCTCCTCGTCCTCATCGGTGCGCACCGTCAGCCGCTGCTCCTCCACGCTCAGCTCGGTCACCACGCCGACCGTGCCGTTGAAAACCCCGTTGGCCCCCTTCTCGTAGTTGTTCCGGATCTGGGTGACCTTGTCGCCGACCCGGAAGACCCGACCGCCGAACCGGCGCTCCGGCACGTCGGGGCGTGCCGGGGTGACCGCCTGTTGCAGCAGGCCGTTCAGCGCACCGGCGCCGGCCGGGCCGCGGTGCATCGGGGTGAGCACCTGGACGTCCCGGCGCGGGTCCAGCCCGAACCTGGCCGGAATCCGCCGGGCCACCACGTCCACCGTCAGCCGCCCGGCCTCCTCGGTGTCCTCCTCCGCGAAGAGGAAGAAGTCCGGCAGCCCCTGCGTGACCGGCGGCAGTCCGGAGTTGATCCGGTGCGCGTTGGTCACCACGCCCGACTGCTGGGCCTGCCGGAAGATCCGGGTCAGCCGCACCGACGGCACCGGGCTGCCCTCCGCCAGCAGGTCCCGCAGCACCTCCCCCGCGCCCACGCTCGGCAGCTGGTCCACGTCGCCCACGAACAGCAGGTGGGCTCCCGGCGCCACCGCCTTGACCAGCTTGTTGGCGAGTATGAGGTCCAGCATGGACGCCTCGTCGACCACCACGAGGTCGGCGTCCAGCGGCCGGTCCCGGTCGTAGGCCGCGTCGCCGCCCGGCCGCAGCTCCAGCAGCCGGTGGACCGTCGAGGCCTCGGCACCGGTCAGCTCCGCCAGCCGCTTGGCCGCCCGGCCGGTCGGCGCCGCCAGCACCACCTTGGCGCCCTTGGCCCGCGCCAGCGTCACCACCGACTTCACGGTGAACGACTTGCCGCACCCCGGTCCACCGGTCAGCACCGCCACCTTCTCGGTGAGCGCCAGCCGGACGGCGTCGCGCTGCTCCGGGGCCAGATCCGCGCCGGTGCGGCCCGCCAGCCACCGCAGCGCCCGGTCCCAGTCGACGTCGCGGAAGGCCGGCATCCGGTCCTCCTGGCCGCGCAGCAACCGCAGCACCTGCCCCGACAGCGAGATCTCCGCCCGGTGGAACGGCACCAGGTAGACCGCGGTCAGCGGGTCGCCGCCCTGCGGGTCCGGCACCGCCTCGCGGACCACGCCCTCCTCCCCCACCAGGTCCGCCAGGCAGTCGATGACCAGTCCGGTGTCGACCTGGAGGAGCTTGACGGCGTCGGCGATCAGCCGCTCCTGGGGCAGGAAGCAGTTCCCGCTGTCGGTGGCCTGGGACAGCGCGTACTGGAGGCCGGCCTTGGCACGGTCCGGGCTGTCGTGCGGTATGCCGACGGCCTGGGCGATCCGGTCGGCGGTGAGGAAGCCGATACCCCACACGTCGGCGGCCAGCCGGTAGGGCTCGTTGCGGACGACGGAGATCGACGCGTCGCCGTACTCCTTGTAGATGCGCACCGCGATGGAGGTGGACACCCCCACGCCCTGGAGGAAGACCATCACCTCCTTGATCGCCTTCTGCTCCTCCCACGCCGCGATGATCTTCTTCGTGCGCTTCGGCCCGAGCCCGGGGACGTCGATCAGCCGCTCGGGTCTGTGCTCGATGACGTCCAGGGTGTCCGTACCGAAGTGCTCCACGATGCGGTCGGCGATCCGCGGTCCGACCCCCTTGATCAGGCCGGAGCCGAGATAGCGCCGGATGCCCTGGATGGTGGCCGGCAGGATCGTCCGGTAGTTCTCCACGGTGAACTGCTTGCCGTACTGCGGATGCGAGCCCCAGCGCCCCTCCATCCGCAGCGACTCCCCCGGCTGCGCGCCCAGCAGCGCGCCGACCACGGTGAGCAGGTCCCCGGCGCCCCGGCCGGTGTCGACCCGGGCCACGGTGTAGCCGTTGTCCTCGTTGGCGTAGGTGATCCGCTCCAGCACGCCCTCCAGCACGGCGAACCTCGGCGCTTCCCCCGGGGCACGTGTCCCCACCTGCGCGGCACTCATGGCGTGCCCCCTTTCCCGCTCCCACGACCTTTTACGGCTTCGCGACTTCCGCGACTTCCTGCGACTTCCGCGACGCCTTCGGCACAACGCTCCCCGGACCGTGTGGATCACGGCTTCGAGGTGATCCGACGTTACCTCTGCGGACCGACAGCCGTGCAGGCCTGTGGATAACTCTCCGGGCGGGGG
>NZ_JAAGKO020000027.1 GCF_027947535.2 Streptantibioticus silvisoli | reverse complement strand
GGGCGGCGGGGGGGGGCGTGGCGGGGGGCGCTCGCGGGGAGCGGTGGCGGGGTCGTACCCGGGGAGCGGTGGCGGGGTCGCACCCGGGGAGGCGGTGGTGGGGGGAGCGCGGGGTGCCCCCGGCGCGGGACCGGTGGCGTGGCGGGCGGGGCGGCACGGGGCCGGGGGCGTGGTGCCGCCGGCGCGGGGCGGATGGCGAGCGGGCGGGGGCGCGGCGGGCGGGAGCGTGGGCCGCGGCGGGCGCACGGCCGGGGGCGGCGGAGCGGTTTTGGGCGGCTGGTGGGCGGCTGGTAGCCTGGACCATCGCGCCTCGTGCCCGTTGTTACCGGGCGGAGGCGTTGTTCACGAAACCATCGATCTCCCAGAGGCTATACGTGGCGAACATCAAGTCCCAGATCAAGCGGATCAAGACCAACGAGAAGGCCCGCCAGCGCAACAAGGCCGTCAAGTCGGAGCTGAAGACCGCGATCCGCCGTACCCGCGAGGCCGTCGCCTCCGGTGACGCCGAGAAGGCCGCCGAGGCCGTCCGCGTCGCGTCGCGCAAGCTCGACAAGGCCGTCAGCAAGGGTGTCATCCACAAGAACCAGGCCGCCAACAAGAAGTCGGCCCTGGCGCAGTCGCTGACCTCGCAGGCCTGATCCACCGCCTCCGGGCACCCCGGCCGGCGACGGAACCGAGCGGCCCCTCTACCGCTCCCGGACCGGCCACCTCCGCGTCAAGCGGAATCCGCCGCGCACGATGCGTTCGCCACGCGGGCGCGGCGCGACAAGTCTCGACCGAAGGCCCCCACCGTCATTCCCCGGTGCGGGGCCTTCGGGTTTTCGCTGCACGGGAGAGTTCTTCCCGATGCGGTTTCCGGGGTGCCGGGCGGTGAACGTCAGCCGCGGGACCGGGCCGCGCGGGCGATGATGACGACCGCCTTCTCCAGGGCGTAAGCGGGGTCGGCGGCGGCGCCCTTGACCGCGGCGTCGGCCTCGGCGACGGCACGCAGGGCGACCGAGACACCGTCCGCGGACCAGCCGCGCATCTGCTGGCGGACCCGGTCGATCTTCCACGGCGGCATGCCGAGGTCACGGGCCAGGTCGCCGGGGCGGGCGTTGCGCGGGGCGGTGGCCAGCTTGCCGATGGCCCGGACTCCGGACGCCAGCGCGAAGGTGATGCCGGGCAACGGCTGTCCGACGGCCAGCGCCCACCGCAGGCGTTCCAGTGCCTCGGCGGCCCGCCCGGTCACCGCGAAGTCGGCGACCTCGAAGCCGGTGGCCTCGGCACGGCCGGTGTAGTAACGGGCCACCACCGCCTCGTCGACCGGTCCCTCGATGTCGGCCGCCAACTGCGAACAGGCAGAGGCCAGTTCCCGTAGATCGCTACCCAGCGCGTCGACCAGCGCCTGGCACGCCTCCGGGGTCGCCGAACACCCCGCGGCCCGGAACTCGCCCCGCACGAACGCCAGCCGGTCCGCCGGCTTGGTCATCTTCGGGCAGGCCACCTCCCGGGCCCCCACCTTGCGCGCCGCGTCCAGCAGAGCCTTGCCCTTCGCACCGCCCGCGTGCACCAGGACCAGGGTGATCTCCTCGACCGGCGCGGCCAGGAACGCCTTGAAGTCCTTGACCGTGTCCGCCGACAGGTCCTGCGCGTTGCGCACCACGACGACCTTGCGCTCGGAGAACAGCGACGGACTCACCAGCTCCGCCAGCGCCCCCGGCGGCAGCGCGTCCGGCGTGAGGTCGCGCACGTCGGTGTCCGCGTCGGCGGCCCGGGCGGCGGCGACCACCTGGCCGACGGCACGGTCCAGCAGCAGATCCTCCTGGCCCACGGCGAGCGTGACCGGGGCGAGCAGGTCGTCGGAAGCGTTCTTCTTGGCCATCGCGCCCAGCATCCCACGCCCCACCGACAGCGCCGACCGCCCACCGCCCACCGCCCACCGCCGACCACGTCATCGGTCACGTCATCGGCCACCAACGGTTGCCGCCGGCCGAGGCTGCCGGCCGGGCACGTTCGGGCGCCGCCGGTCCCCTTTCGGCACGTACCGGTCCGTTCGCGACCGTCCGCGGAGGGTGACGACCGGTATGGGACCGGTCAGGGGTGGGCAAAATTCGGGGGCCCGGCTGTGCGTCCTGCGAACGTCATGCAGAATGCGCTGGTGAGTGCTGTGAGACACCTACTTGTAGTGGCCGACCGCGATGCCGCGGGGGAGGCCGCCGAGACCGCTTCCGAGCGTTTCGGCCTGAATGAGGAACCCCAGATCGTCCGCGAGGCGCTGGCCGGTGAGGACGATGCCGAGGACGCCCAGTGGCTCGTCGTCATAGAGGACGAGACCGGCGAGCTCTCCCGCGACGAACTCGACGAGCTGGCCGGTGAATACGGCGGCTGGTACGAGTCGGAATGACCCCCGCCCCACCCGCCGCACCGTCGTTCACGGTCGGCCCGGGGCGTGTCGTGCGGGTCAGGACGGACCAGCCGGCGACATCCGGCACGGCGCTGCGCAACACACCGGAACCACCCGGCGGTTGCCTTCGCCGGGGCCCACCAGCTCTGCGGGACTGCGGGACTGCGGGACTGCGGGACTGCGGGACTGCGGGACTGCGGGACTGCGGCGGGGCACCGTACCGACCGTCGTGAACCCGCGGAGATCCGCACGACCCCCGTCCCGGGGCCAGGCCGAACGACCTCCGTCCGCCGACGGAGGCGCACCGGGCGGGGGATCGTTGCGCGTTGCGGCGTATGAGTGGCACCGACGCAACGCGCAACGTTCCCCGCAGCCCGGCACAGCGCAAGCGGGACGCGCCGGACCGGCTGCGGGACCTCCCACCGGCGCCGGCCTCCCCGCCGCCGCGCCGGATGCGTCCGTGGCGACGTGCGGCTGGGACCCGCGCCGTGACCATCCGTCCTGCGTCTTCCACCGCGTCACCCCTTCGGCCTCCAGGCATGGGGAACCGTTACCGACATGCGAGGCCGCACCCTCCTGCGCGACGGCGCCCGGCTGCTGTGAACCGCCGCCCCGCATACGCCCGTTGACCACCGCGACCGTATGCGTGGCGGGTCGAACGCGGTCGGCGGCCTCACGGCGGCCCCCGCCCGCCCCGCACGACGGCGCGCAACGTCGCCGGCCCGTCACCGGTGACGGCGATCGGCCCGTCGGTGTCCGTACGCAGCACGACGGCTCCGACCGACCGCAGCGCCGCGACCGTGCGGGGAGCCGGATGACCGTAGGTGTTGCCGGCGCCGACACTGATCAACGCCAGCCGCGGCCGCAGCCTCCGCAGCAACTCCGGGTCCTGGTAGGCGGACCCGTGATGCGCCACCTTCAGCACGTCCACCCCGGCCAGCCACGGATTGCGGTCCAGCAACTCCTCCTGCGCGACCGGTTCCAAGTCCCCCAGCAGCAAGAACGTCAACCCCGCCGCACGGACCAGCAACACCACGCTGGCGTCGTTCGGATCGCCGTCCGGAAGGGGGTCGCCATCCGGACGGGGGTCGCCGTCCGGGGGGACTTCACCGTCCGGCAGGAGGGTGGGCGGCGTCCGGGGTGGGACTGCTGTCGTGGGGAAGCTCGACGTCTGAAGTGACGCCGCCATCCACGGACTTGACGTCTGCGGTGGGACGGGCGTCCGCAGGCTTGACGTCTGCGGTGGGACGGGCGTCCGCAGGCTTGACGTCTGCGGTGCGGCGGCCGCCCCGGGTAGGGCCGAGGTACCGGGCGAGGGGACGGTCTGCGATCGGAGGGCCGTCCGGGATCGGGAGGCCATCTGGGATGCCGTCCGGGACAGGGGAACCGGCTGCGATCGGAAGGCGATCCGGGACGAGGGGACCATCTGCCCGGGCGGGGAGGGCCACCGCTGCGGCGGCTCGGGCGGAGGCCACAGGACGCGCCAGTCCAAGGTGCCGATACGCCGGTACTCCCCCGCGGCGGCCCGCACCACCCGCACGTGCGCGGCGGCCGCCAGACGCCGGACGTGGGCCGCCTCCCCGGCGGGGGCGTCCAGCGTGGTCGTCTCGATCTCCCCGACGCGGCGGCCCGCCAGCACCCCGGAGAGCCCGCCGACGTGGTCGGCGTGGAAGTGCGTGAGGATCAGCAACGGGATCGTCCGCACCCCGAGGGCTCGCAGACACCGGTCGGCCGGCGCCGGTTCGGGACCGGTGTCCATCACGACCGCCGCGCCCTCGCCGGCGTTGAGCACCAGCGCGTCGCCCTGGCCGACGTCGCACACCGCCAGCCGCCAACCCGGCGGTGGCCAGCCCGACGCCAGCCTCCCCAGCGGCGCGGGCCGCACGACCGTGACCAGCAGGGCGACCACGACGGCCACCATCCACCACCGGTTCCGCAGCAGGCGCCCGGCCACCAGCACCAGCGTCAGTGTGACCAACGCCAGCAGCCCCCCGCCCGTCCAGCCTCCCGGCCAGTCGAGCCCCGCGCCGGGCAACGCGGCACCCTTGCGGGCCACCCAGGCCACCCACCCGGCCGGCCACCCCGCCAGCCACGCGGCGGCCCGTGCCACCGTCATCGACACCGGCGCCGCCGTCAGCGCCGCGAACCCCAGTACCGTCGCCGGCGCCACCGCGGCCTCCGCCAGCAGATTGCACGGCACCGCCACCAGGCTCACATGGGCCGCCAGCACCACCACCAACGGCGCACAGCACACCTGCGCCGCCGCAGCCGCCGCCGGTGCCTCCGCCCACCGCTCCGGCACCCCGTGTCGCACCAGCGCCGCACTCCACCGCGGCGCCAGCGTCAGCAACGCCGCCGTCGCCACCACCGACAGCGCGAAACCGTAGGACCGCGCCAGCCACGGATCGTTCAGCACGAGCACGGTCACCGCGGCCGCCAGTGCGGGCAGCAACGCCCGCCGTCGGCCCGTTCCGATCGCCCACAGCGTGATCACCCCGCAGGTGGCCGCCCGCAGCACGCTCGGATCCGGCCGGCACAACACCACGAACCCGACCGTCACCCCACCGCCCACCAGCGCCGTCGCCCGCAACGACAGCCCCAACCTGGCGGCCAGACCCCGGCGTTCGGCCCGCGAGGCCAGAGCGGGCGGCCCGATCAGCAGTGCCAGCAGCACCGTCAGGTTCGACCCGCTCACCGCGAAGAGGTGCAGCAGATCCGTCGCCTCGAACGCCTCCCGCAACTCCGGCGTCATCCGCGAGGTGTCCCCCACCACCAGCCCCGGCAGCAACGCCCTTGCGTCAGCCGGCAACCCGGCCGTCACCGCCCGCAGACCACCGCGCAACGTCCCGGCGACCCGCTGCACGGCCGCCGGACGCCCGATCACCTCCGGCGCGCCCCGCACCCGCAACACCGCGACCTCACGGTCCCCCGGCCGCCACGGCGGCGCGAGCCGGGCCCGCACCCGCAACCGCGTCGACGGCAGCAACTCCAGCCACCGCGCGGCCGACCGCCCCGGCAGCGCCGACAGCAGCACCGGCGTACGCACCGCCGTCACCACTCCCCCGGCGTCGACCCGCACCGCCTCCGCCTCGGCCACCACCGTCGACCCGCCGCCCGGCGCCCCCGACCGCGCGAGTACCGCTCTCGGGTCGCCCGTCAACCGGACGTCCACCGTCGCACCGCCGTGCGCCGCGGCCAGCCCCGGCACCGGCCCGCGCCGCGCCTCCGCGACCGTCAGCCCACTCACCGCCGCCGCCACGCACGCGCACAGCAGCGCACCCGCCACCACACCGTGGACCGACCCGAACGCCCGCACTCCCGAGCCACCGCACCGCCTTGCCAGCAGCACCGCCAGCGACGGCAGCCCGGCGACCAGGCACACGACGGCCATGACAGCGGCATCCCCCGGCGCGAACCCCAACGCCAGCCCCGCCGCCGCCCACGTCGCCAACGCCAACGGCACCGTCCGCAGATCCGCCGGCCCCTCCTGCTTCGGCTCGGAAGCCCCCAGCCGATTCGCGGCAGCCCGGTGCACGGGGGTGCGGGGTGGGGGTGCGGGGGTGAGGGGGGCGAGTGGGGCGGATGGCTGAGGTCGGTCGTCGCGCACCGGTGCGGTGGGTGAGGTACGCCGAGCGCCGGGTGCGGTGGGGGGCGTACGCCAAGCGCTGGGTACCGGTGCGGTGGCTGTCGGGCGTTGGCCGCTGGGCGGCGGCATGGTCGCTGACGTCCGTCGGCCGTCGCGCACCGGTGCCGTGGCTGATGTCCGCCGGTCATGGCTCGCCGGTGCCGTAGCTGTCGGGCGCCGGCCGTTGCGCACCGCTGCCGTGGCAGACGTCCGCCGGTCATGGCTCGCCGACGCGTTGAGCGGCCTCCGCCCGCTCTCCCGTACCGTCGCCCGCGCTGACGCCACCGTTCGGCCGGCCGACAGCGGTGCCCCCGCCGACGTTGCCCGGCGCAGGTCGGCCGACGTTGCCCGTTCCCGACCCGCCGACGTTGCCCGTCCTCCCCCGGCAGACCCCCCGGACCGGCGGATCGGGTTCACGCGTTTCATGGCTGGACCAGGGGGCGGAGGTCCTGGTAGCGGCGGTCGCCGACGGGTCCTGAGGGACCTACCTAATATGCCCTGGTCAGAGGGCTGACGGGCCAGCGGCGGCCCTCGCGGGGGCGGGCCGTTCAAGGCGAATTCGAGGCTATAGCTTGTTCGGGTGGATTTTGGTGTCGCTATAGACGTGAGGATTCAGGGGTGGCAACAGGAATTCCCGTGCCAGGCAGGAATGACTGCGATGATGGCGAGAGGGGCCCGGTCGATGCTTGGCGGCTGACCGAGCCCCTGCGTCCTGGCCAACTCCACTCTGAGGAATAGTCGACCGTGACACACATCGACGGTACTGCAATGACGGATCTCCCCGAGCAATCAGAGACCACTTCCACTCTTATGGGCGGTGGCTCCCGGCGTCAGATCGCATGGTCGGCGATGGTGGCGACGTTCGCCATCACAGCCGGGGTCGCCCTCGGGCTCACCGGCCACACGGCGGCGGCGGTAGCTGTGTCCGGGGTGGCCGCTGCGGGCGGCGTCACGGTGAATGTGAACGTGCGGCAGCGGTAGCAGGTCGGCGGACCGGATCACCGGAGCGCACAAGCGGGGCCGTCCCTGGTGGGCGGCCCCGCTTCGTTGTGTTGATGCAGGTTCGGGTCAGTCGGCATGTACGGCCGGGGCCTCGGTCTTCTTTGGCCGGCCGCCTTTGCGGGAGCGGCGGCCGGCGAGTTCCTCTTCGGCTGCGGCGAGTTCGGTGCGGTCGTGGTCGGTGCCGCGTTCGGCGATGACGGCGCGGACGTGGTTGAGGAGGTCGTCGGAGCGTTCGCGGTCGCCGACGATGCGGCCGTAGGTGTCCCACATGCGCTTGGGGATGCGGAACCGGGTGACGTAGGTGTGGTCGTCGTCTGCCATACCTCATGTTCCCACAGGGATTCTCCAACGCAAGGCTTGTGTGACTACACGGTTCAGCGGTACTGTGTAGCCACAAGGTTAACCGCCCCGGAGAAAGGGGCGGCCCCGCCGAGGTGTTAGAGCACCAGGGCGGGGCCTGACGGAAACACCTGAGTCAACCAGGAGTCCGCTGTGAACCAGCTTCTCATGCGCCCCACCACCCGCCGGCAGGAAACCCGCACCGCCGCCCGTATCCTCCGCGACCGGGCCAACACCACCCGCGCCACCCGCCGTGCCGTCCGTGCCGTCGCCACCGGCACCCCGCAGGCCGCCAGTACCCACCTGACCGCCGCGGGCCTGTCCCCCACCGACGCCCACCGGTTCTCCGGCGCCTTCTCCCGCAGCGTCACCCCCACCACCACCGGCACCGGCGTGATCAAGCTCAAGGGCCGCGTCACCAAGACCGTCCCGGTCAAGCTCTACGACACCGCGGCGTTCAACGCCCGCCTCGCCGTGTACCGCCCCAAGGACACCGCCGCCGCCTCCCGGTTCGCCCAGGCCGCCCACCGCCTCGCCGCCTGACCACCCACCACCGCGAACCGGAGAGACGCCATGAAGACTCGCCCGCCCCTGTACGCCCTGCTGACCGACTACAACACGGCCGTCGCCGACTACCCCGTCCGCTTCGAGGGCCTCAACGGCGACCACCTGCGACGCCTGGAGGCCAACGGGGACTGCGACTCCCCCAGCCAGCACGTCGAGGCGCTGCTGAAGGTGCTGGACGACTGGAAGACCCGCCTCGCGATGCTCAACACGGAACTCGCCACCAGGGAGGCCGAGGTGAACCGTCTCGCCGGCGCCCTGTCGTCCCCGGCTGCGCTGGCCTACCGGACCGCGCTGCACAGCGAGGACATCTACCGGCAGGCCCGTGAGGCGACGCACGCCGCATGGGTCGACTGGTCGTTCTCCTCCAACCCGCTGCTGATCGCCGAGGCCGCCGACCGCGCGGCCCGCGAACAGTACGTGCCGGTGACGGACTGCCGCCTTCAGAGCTGCGACGGCTCTTGGCACGACGAGGGCCTGTGCGGGATGGAACTCGCCGAGATCAAGACCCCGGAGGACTGTGGGGACCTGTGCCTCACCGTGAACGTGTCGACCAACGCGCCTGCGGAGCTGAAGGTGTGGGAGGACTCACACGGCGCGGACCTGATGTGCACGTCCGACCCGGCTGCGGCCGAGGCGATGGCCGCCAAATTCGAGGCGTTCGCCGACGCCATCCGCCGGGGCGCTCGGATGCTCGACGCGGCCGGGACGGAGGCGACCCGATGAACACCGCCGACGTTCTTCGCCAGACGGCCGCAGACATGCGCGCGGCCACCGCCCAGAACCTGCCCCGAGTCCGCCAGGACCGTGGCTACGACTACGCCGCCGGCTGGGCGTTCGCCCGGGAACGGGTCGCCGACCGGCTGATCGAGCAGGCCGACCTCCTCGGCCTCGCCACGGTCACCCCGATCACGTGCACCAGGCTCGCCGCCGCCTGACGCCGACCGGAACGCAGAAGGACCCCACCGCGGGGAATGCGGTGGGGTCCTTCTCGTGCGTCAGCCCTGCGGGATCTCGGCAAGGAACGTGCCCCAGGCTTCCCGGGTGAACGTCAGCGCCGGCCCGTCGGGGTTCTTCGAGTCGCGGACGTGCACGGCAGGAAGGTTGTCGGCGACCTCGACGCAGTCACCCGGGTCGGAGTAGGACGACTTGCGGTAGACCAGGGTCTCGGTGGTCACAGTGCCTCCTGAATGAAGGTGCGGGACTCGTCAGTGCTGAGGGCGTGGGCGGTCATGTCGTCGAAGCCAGCGTAGAGGCGGGCCACGTCCTGGGCCCGGGTTGTGTACCAGGCGCCGACCGGAGTTTCGACGTAGCCGAGCCGGCCGCCTTCCCGGCCCGCATCACCGCGGAGCGCGTACAGGGCGAACTGGCCCAGCCTGCCGGGGGTGGTGACCGCTTCGGGCATCACCTGGATGCTGAGGCTGTCGAGGTCGACCAGGTGCAACAGGTGCCGCAACTGTCGGCGGTGGGCTTGCGGGGCGGCGATGGGCCGGGTGATGGCCTGCTCACCGATGACGAAGCGGGCTTCGACCGGGTCGCCGTCGACCCAGCGCTTGAGGAAGGCGTCGATGCGGGCGGCCCGCTGGTGGGCCCGGCGTTGGGTTTCCTCGGCCGGAAGCGCCGGTGTGGCCAGGGCGAGAGCCCCGAGGGTGTAGCGGATGGTCTGGAGCAGGCCGGGGATGATGCTGGGGTTCCAGGCACGGATGGTGTGGGCGATGGCTTCGACCTCGGTGAGGCGTTCGGCGGTGATGGGCCCGGTGTCGGGGGTTTCGACGCGGCCCTGCCGCCGCTGGTCCGCTGCACGGAGGCCGTTGATGGCCTCGTCTGGGGTCGTCACGTGGGGTTCTCTCTGGTGGGGGTGGGCTCTGGTTGCGGGGCGGGAACCGGCTCAGCGTGCGCGGGTGGCGGCTTCGCGGAGCGTGGTGAGGACTTGCGCCTGCGAGGTGGATCGGGCGTCGTTCCACTCGCTGTACGGCCGGCGGATGCCACGGTCGGCGAGAACGGCCTGAATATGGTTCTCCGCCTGGTCGACGGTGTGCTCGTCGCCGTATCCCAGCCGATACAGGACGGCTTGGGCGCCGAGGATGCAGCGCCGCCCGCCGGGGGTGCGGAGCCGTCCGGTTGTGGCCCGCCGGCCGGTGAGGGACAGGCGGGTGCGGTCGTCGGACACCCATCCGTAGGACTCGATGATGCGGGCGGTCAGCTCAAGATGATCAGCGACTGTGACGTTCCGGTGCGGCCCGGCGACCGGCCGGAGGACGGGCAACAGCCAGTCGGGGAGGTGGCGCAGGAGTCGTGAGGGGGTTCGCAGGCCGGCGTCCGGCAGCTTCCCGCTGTCGGGGGTCTGGGCGAGGGCTTCGGCAACCAGGGCCGAGGTCGGCTTGGTGACGAGGGGGTGGGCGGTGGCCCGGCCGGGCTGCGACAGGTACTGCTCAATGTCGCTGATGAGAGCGTTGATCTGCGCCTGGTCAACGGTGGGGGCGTCAGTTC
Source organism: Streptantibioticus silvisoli (assembly GCF_027947535.2). Lineage (GTDB taxonomy): Bacteria > Actinomycetota > Actinomycetes > Streptomycetales > Streptomycetaceae > Streptantibioticus_C > Streptantibioticus_C silvisoli. The sequence goes on along the minus strand of NZ_JAAGKO020000027.1, from coordinate 106,570 downwards.
GCAAGCGGGTGATCACGGGCATGATGGAGGAACCTCCGGTGGTCTGCGGGCTGACGGTTGGGAGGGGCGCCCCCGGTGCTTGCCGGCGTGAGGGGGCGCCCCGGCTGGACTACTTTTCGCGCAGCGAGTAGCGGACGAGGACCAGATCGTCGATAGGGATGCTGTTCTCCCGGGCGTACCAAGTCGTGATCCCTGCGAGGAGAGACCCGACGGTGGCGCCGGGCTGCGTGGTGTAGGCCCCGGTACAGTCCTGGGTCGGGTTGTTTCCGTAGCGCAGAGGGCCGCGTCCGATCGTGATGCTCCACCCGTACTTGTGGGCGGTGAGCGGAGTGGCAGGGTTGCTGTAGTCGGGCATGGATATGTCCTTCCATTGGCGTTGGTGTCAGCGCGTGCAGACGGCTCCAGCCAGTCAGGCGGCCACCGCGATGGCGCGCTGAACGATGGTGACGGCGATGTTGGCGCCGGTCAGGTAGTTCGGGTGGGAGCGGCGGATTTCCATGGCCTGCGCGATGTCGAGGTCGACATCGCGGTCGTTCCGCCAGCCCCAGGCGTACAGGTCGTCACCGTCCAGACCGCCGTAGTTGGCGGCGGCCAGGGTTGCGGCGGACACCCAGCCGGCGGGCCGACGGTCGGTCACGTGGGTTCCGTGCTGGCGCCAGATCTGCTCGACGTCCATCCCGGCCGCGGTCATCGGCATGCGGTGGAAGCCGCCCAGAGAGTCGGACCACTTGGTGCCCTTGCGGGTCAGCCGGTAGAACATGGCGGACCCGTCGATCGCGTACAGCTCGTCGCCGACCCGGGCTGACCCGACGAACCGGGCTGCGGCCCGCTTGTCCTCGCGGATGGCCTTGCGGGTGGTGAGCTGGTTGTCGAGGATGTCGACCGCGGCGGCGGGGATGGCTTCGATCAGACGGCGGTAGGCGGCGAGGCTCTGTCGGGTCGCGGTGGCCTGAACGGTGCTCCCGGCGGACCGGATCGAGTCGCGGGCGGCCGTCTTGGGGTTGCGGAACAGGGACATGACGTCTCCTATCGAAGCGGGGGTTTTTGCGGTGGTTTGAACCCAGTCGCGCTCTCGGACAGACCTGGAAACCCGCAGGTCAAACCCTGGCGCGACTCGGACGGTGGGGGTGCCGACCCGGACGGGCGTGTCCGGGTGGGCGAGTGGTGCGGCTGGGTCGCGTCCGGGTTTGACCTGCGGGTTTCCGGGTCGTTCCGGGTCGCGTCCGGGTGGTTCAGCGGTCGGCCAGCCACTTCTCAGCGGTGTCAGCGACGAGCTGCCGCGAGTAGCCGGCCACCCGGGCGCCCTCCCACGGCCGCTTCACCTTGTCCTCATCGGAGCGGACCACCAGGTCGCCGAGGCGCCGGTCAGTGACGAGCTGCCCGGCGTCCGCCAGCGCCTTCAGCAGGACCGAGGTGGGCAGCCAGTCGGCGCCGTCACCGACGGTGTACTCCTCCAGCAGTACGGCCAGGACCACCCCGTCGCCGCCCGCAGCACGCAACCGGTCGGTCAGCGTGGGCGCGGCAGTCGGCAGCGTTCCAGCCGCCGCCCGGTACCGGTACGCCCGCTCGATCAGGTCCGTCACTTCGTCGTCGGAGTAGTAGTAGGCGAGGACCATCTCCGGCGCGGAACCTTCGGAGTACAGCCACCCGGCGCCCCGCATCGACGCCTCGATGTCCTTCGCGTTGAACCCTGCGGACGCAGCGCCCTGGCCGAGGATCGTGTCGGACGCCTGCGGGGTGGTGCAGCGCAGCGCCCACCGGATCGACAGCAGGTCACGGAGGCTGGTGGCGACGACATCGGAGCCCGGCTTCTGCGTGGCGCAGAACGTGATGATCCCGGCAGCCCGGCCACGGCTGACGATGTTCCGCAACCGGGCGGTGATCTTCCGGCCCCACTCCTCATCGGTGGTGAAGAACATCAGCTCGTCGACCCACAGCAGCTTCAGCCGCAGCAGCGGGTACTCCCGGCACAGCGCCTCGGTGACCTTGCGCTTGCCCAACGACTTCAGCAGGGCGTACCGCAGCTTCATGTCCACGATCACGTCGCCGAGCAGGTCGAAGAACGCCTCCGGGTCGGCCTCCCCTTCGTACTGGTCGCACAGCGGCTCGAACGGCTCCAGATCGCCGCCGCCCTTGCCGTCCGCGAGACAGAGGATGCAGTGCGGGTCCAGTGCTGCGGCCAGCAGGATGTTGTTGCCGGAGGCGGACTTGCCGGCGCCGGGTTCGCCACCGACCAGGCCAGAGCGCTCGATGAGGGACACGGTATAGGCGTCGCCCCGCAGGGTGGGGCCGATCGGCACCCGGCCCCACAGGCTCATGGGCTTGTCCATGCCCAGCAGCGGGCCGCGGACCGGGTCACCGGTGAACGGCACCGTCGTGGACACCCAGATGTGCAGCCGGTTCGCCCGGCCGGCACGGCTGAGGGACACCTGCACGGTCTCCACACCGAGCTGCCCGGCCAGTTCCTCGGTGCGCTTCATGGCGGCCGTCACCGTGGTGTCGGGCAGGTCGACGGTCGCCTGCCACGCCCCGCGGCCGTAGCCGCACGGGTGTACGACGGTCAGTACGGCGTCCTTGGCGATGATCCCGGCGCGGCGGAACGCGTCGTTGAGCATCGTGTCGTTCATGGAGTCGCCGTCGCCGATGCTGCGGCGCTCCGGGTCCCAGCGTTCGGCCCGCAACGGCTTGCGGCCGATCAGGGCCAGGCCGCCGAGCGTGGCGAGGGCTCCGATGCCGCCGAGCCACCCGGCTTCGACGAACGCGGCGGCGTCGGCAGCGGCGGGCAGGCCGTAGGCGACCACGCCGCGGACCATCCGCCCCCGGCTGACCTCCCGGCGGGCCTTCTTGTGGGCGGCGACCGCGTGCTGTGCCTCTTCCTGGTGCTTCATGGCGACGGCACGGGCCTTGTCGCGGCCGACGACGGTGAACCGCGCCTGTCGGGCGGTGGCACGGGCGTCCTTGGTGGCCATGTGGGCGTGGTGCTTGGCGGCGTGGGCGTGAACACCTTCGACGCCGACGACCCAGCTGTGCACGCGGATGACACCGCGGCCGATCTGGGCGTGGTGGCCGCGTTCGGTCTTCTGCCGGCGGACCCAGCGCCGTCCGGTGTTGTGGGCCTGGCGCTGCATCTGGCGGCGGGCGGCCCGGCGGCCTTCGCGGCTCTTGATCCATTCGGGGATCAGGGGTGCCTCGTCGTCGCGGGGGGCGGTGAAGGCGGGGGCCGGTGCGGCGGCCGGCTCCGGGGGGTGCGGCAGTCGCTTCGTCATGTCGACGACGGTGGCGTTGTTGGCGGGTTCCTCGGCGGGGGTGCTCGTCATGGAGGACACTGGGGCTGCTCCTCGATCTTGAAGGGTTGGGGTTGGGTGAGCGGTGGGGGCCGGCCGCTGCTTTGGTCGGTTGGGCCGGCCCCGGGCCGCTACTGCTGCTGCTCGGCCTTAACCGCGTCGCGGAGACGCGAGGCGTAGGCGGTGCGGCAGCCGATGCACTTGCGGACGTTCGTGGCGGACAGCTTGTGGGCGCCACCGAGTTCGTCGGCGAGAGCGCGAACCTTGGTCAGGTCGTCCTCGGCGAGGGGTCGTTCGTCGTCCTCGGAAACCGCCCGCTTCCCTTTACCGATAAGGGTTGTGAGCCTCTTGAGCGGCTTCCCGGGAGCGGCCTGCGAGTCGACGCCACCGGGTCCTTGCGGGCTCGTCTGCGGCCCACTGGTGGCTGTCCCGTCGCCATCCTCACCGCCGGGGGTGAAGGTGTCGGCGAGGAACAGTTCGACCGCTGCGGCTTCGGGGCTGATGCCGTGCTTCTTGGTGTCGACCGCGGCGAGCGACGCGGCGAGCGACACCCGGGACTGCGCGGCCTGAACATGGAGAGCGGGCGTCATGCCCGGCAGCCGCGTGCCGTTCTTGATCTCCCACGCCTGAGCGAACGCATCCTCAGGCGACAGCGTCCCGAACGGGGCCGCCGACACCAGTCGGTCCGCCAGGGCGACGACGTCCTTGTGATCGTTGGCCCGCTTCTTCGCGTGAGCCTCCCGGGCCTTCACCTCAGCCTTCGCCTCGGGGGTGACAGCGGACTCGGACAGGGTGCCGACCCACTGGCGAACCTCGAAGAACATCGGGCCCAGCAGAGAAACGGCGGCGAGCCCGTACCCGGCGGCCGACGCCTCCGCAGCCCCGTACCCGTAGTTGATGTAGGCGGCGAATCCGGCAGCCGCAAGGCAGAACCCGCGGAGCATCCACCGCACCCACCCCGGAAGGTGGCGTTCGTCGGCGTAGGCGACGCCGGCGGCCATCACCCACGCCGCGCCTTCCAGCGCGAAGGGCAGAGGCAGCAGCATCAGGGAGATGCCGGCGAAGTGGGCGATCTGCGCGGGCAGCGAGCCCAGCGCGGACGCGGTCACCAGGGCGAGCGTGCCGCGCCGGTAGATCAGACCCGGTGTCGTCGCCTTCGACCAGGCGGCAGCCCGTTCCCGGCGCCGGTTGGCCTTGTCGCGGCGTTCCTGCAACTTCTCGGCGCGGGCCTGCGCCTTGTCGGCCTGAGCGTTCGCCCGGCGCCGTTCGTCTTCCTCGCGGCGGCTCTTCGCCCGGCGGGCGGCGGCGGCGTCAGCGTCCTTGCGGGTCTGCTCGGCGTCGGCGGCCTTGTTGCGGCGGCGCTCCTCGCTCCAGTCGCTCATGCGGTCATCTCCAGGGTGTGGGGGGCGCGCTGGGCGCCGGTGGTGATCAGGTGCTCGATGCGGTACGCCTCGTCCTCGTCGGCGTTGATCGTGTCGTCGCGCCGGGCGTCGGGCCGACCCGCCTGGACGACGTGGACCAGCTCGTGCACGAGGGTGGGCCACAGGTGTTGGCGGGAGGTGGTGTGCACCATGACGACGGGGTCTTCTCCGCCGGCGCAGGTGATGGTCTGGCCGTAGCTGCGGCGGTCACCCCACCAGGTGCTCAGCCACTCCCGAGCCCCGCTGAGCGACCAGTAGTTCGGGGAGAGGATGCACGCGGCCAGGGCGCGGGAGCCGAGCAGCACGGTGCACTCGGGTACCGGCTCGCCCAGCGCGTCGGCGACGGCGGCACGGGCCCGACGGACCATCGGCGAGTCGGACACATCGGTGGCGCGCAGAATCTCGATGGTCATCGCGTGCCCCCCGCGCGGTTGTGCCGGTGGTGGTGGAGGAACAGGCCGCCGAGGAGACCGGCGACGGCGGGCTGGGCGAGGAACGGCACGACGATCACGGCGGCCGGCGGGAACTGGACCAGCAGGCCGAACAACAGGCACAGGAGCAGGTGGCGGTACTTCATGACGGAGTCCTTCCAGGTCAAGACGGAGGTGGGGGCTGAGGGACTACCAGGCCGCAGGTACCAGCAGGCGGGACCTGCGGCGTGGTCTACCGGTCAGCCGTGGGTGTGGCCGTAGATGAAGGCCACGACGATCACGGGGATGAGCACGAACAGGACGATGGCGGGGTGGATGCGCATCAGCTCTCCTCGGACGGGCTGGTCGTCAGCGGCGGACGAGCTGAAGCCGGTAGGTCGGCGGTGCCAGGTGCAGCACCGGCACGTCCGGGGCCTGGGCGGAGATCGCGTCGATGATGACCTGCGCGACCTGGTCGTGATCCATGACCCGGTCCACGGTGATGTAGCTGCTGACCTCCAGTTCGAGACACTGCCGCTGGGGGTCGGAGACGACGATGTTGAACGCGTACACACCGGGCTGATAGGTGGTCATGACGGTTCCTCCTGAAGGCGTAGGCCGAAGCGGGTTGTTCAGCGGCGGGGGTAGGTGTGACCGGCGGGCGGGTACGGCAGGCCCTCGAACTCCGGGGCTATCCCGAACATCACGACCTGCTCGAACTCGTCGAGGTCACCGGCGTGGCCCGGTGCCTCGGTCGACGTCTCCAGGGCCCCCAGCAGCCGGCTGGAACGGGCCCGGTCGTCTGCGGCGCTCTCACGGCAGCCGTTCACCGGGACTTTCCTGCCTGAATGGCGGCCAGTTGGTCGCGACGCACGAAGGATGGGACGGTCCGCCGAAGCTCCACCATCTCCTGCTGCATCTGGTCGAGCCGGGCCTTGAGGAGTTCGACCTCCAGGGCCAGTACGGTCATGCCGCGGTCCGGCGGCGGGACAGCCGGTACGACGGCGACTGGCGGCCGGCCGATGCTCGCGATGTCCGTGAAGCGCTGCCGGTCGTGCTCGGCGGCCTGTTCGAGCGCGGTGTCCAGGACGGACTGCACCCACTTCATCGGGGTGATCCGCGGGCTCCGGTGCCACTCGGCCACGGTGCGGACTCCGACGCCGAGGTGTTCGGCGAATCCCTCGTTCGTCATGCGCAGGGCGCTCTGCAAGGCGGAGGCGAGTTCGCCGTTCCAGTGGTCGACGGGACGGAAGCTCATGCCGCCACCCCGATGTCCTCGCGCAGGTAGTGGGGTACCAACCCGTGGAACCGGTGGTCGGCGATCCACTGGGCCCGCTCCGCGTTCAGATCATCCGGGGTCCTGCCCTCGGCGCACGGCGTGTTGTAGGACCGCCACTTGGACTGGCCGCACAGGCCGCACGTGTACGGGTCCTCCACGTCGGAGACGCCGCCGTCGAACATCCACAAGTGCCCGTTGCCGAACCGCTGCGGCGGCAGCGGCGAGGAGTCGACCTGGCGGATACGGCCGGACTCCAGACGGACGTACACGACGGTGGCGCTCATGCCGCCACCCCCGACGCCCTGGGCGTGAAGGACTCAGGTCCCATCGTGACGGTGATCGTGGTCGAGCCGCCGGGGCCCTTCGTGACGGTGCCCGGCATCGGATAGCAGATGTAGCTGAGCCCGCCGCATTCTGTCTCGGTGACCTCGTCGATCAGCGGGTAGAGCGGGAACGGGTCGCCGAAGAACTGGGGCTCGTAGACGAGCGGCATGACGGGGTAGTAGCGGGCGACCACGGGCCAGTCTTCGGCGGTGGGCTCGTCGCCGTCGCGGTACCGGTCGAGAACGGCCGCGTCGGCGGCGGGGATGAGTATGAGTGTCCCGTCGTCCTGCGGGTGGTACATCGTCGGCGTGCTCACTGGGGCGAACGCGGTCGTGGGGCGCGAGTCGATGATGGTCACGGTCACCGCTCCCCGTGGGTCGCGGAGTGGGAGACACCGTCGGCCATGAGCGGCTCGACGTGCTCTCCGGTGACCGTCCAGGGGCAGGCGGTGCACGCCACGGACGGGCGGGACGGGGTTCCGTTCACAACCGTCGTGGAGATCGCGGCGGCCGGGTAGGCACGGTCGATGGCTCGCGCCATGGCCGCCACGTTGGCCTTCTCCTCAGCCGTCCACGTGCCGTAACTGCCCCAGAAGCGGGCCGCCCGCTCACCCAGCTCGAACGCGCCGGCCATGGAAACACCCTGCTCTACCCAGGCGCGGATCTCCTGAACGGACAGCTGGTCGGCGTCGAACCCGGCCATGGCGTGCTCGTCGTCGAGGGCCGTGAGCAGTTCGTCTCGGGTGAGGCTGATTGCCACCTGTACGACGGCCAGCGAGTCCTTCTCGCCCTCGCACCAGCCGTTGACCGCGTGGGTGGGGTAAGCGACCGGGATCGGCTCGGCGTGCCACTGGGTTCCTGCCGGCCGATAGTCCAGAATGGTCATGGCCTTCCTTTCCTCTTGCCTTGTGTGGGTGGGTGGAGTTGGGCCACGGCCGCCCCCAGGGATCGCACCCCTGGGGGCGGCTTTCACGTTCGGGTCAGGCGTCCGTGGACTGCTTGGTGGCGCTCTCCAGGGCGTTCACGCGGTCGGCCAGGCGGATGACGGCCTTGATGAGGTTCCAGTCGCCCCAGGCCAAGAGCAGGGTGGAGATGATGATCGGGACGAGGGCGTACACGGGCATGTGTCGCTCCAATCGGGTGATGGTTGATCGACAGCAGACGCCCAGACAGGCGGGCCGTTCACGGGTGAAAGGTCAGGCGGCCGGCGCGAAGTGGGCCTGCTGCGGGGCGGTCGCGAGCAGCAGCCACACCAGCGGCCAGGGCAACACGTTGTCCTTGCTGCGGTTGCAGCCCTCGCAGGCCAGCACGAGGTTGTCGAGTTCCCACGTCTGCCACAGGCAGTACGGGATGTAGTGGTCGAGGGTCTTCCGCCGCATCGGAGAAGCCTTGAAGTTGCGACGGCAGTAGAAGCAGCGCGACCCGTCACGGGCCTTCAGCTGGCAATGCAAAGCGTCCCGTTCCTGACGGCCGGGCTTGCCCACCCTGCTCACCGCACGCCGCCCAACGCCGCTTCCAGGCGGACAAGAGCCAACACGCCACGGTCGGACAGAGCGGGTGCCTCGGCGACCTGGTGCCGCTCCAACATGCAGCCGAACAACTGCATGCCGCACCGGTCACGACTCGCCCGGGACATCGCGATCAGCTCCCGCAGCCGCGACACCGGCGGCAGCGGCCGGGAGTACTTGCCCGACGTGGCCGCGTTCTCCGTCGGACGGTGCACGTTGGAAGGTCCGTGTCCCATCACGCACCCCCGTCCGCGATCCGGGCGGTGATCTCCAGGCACACACCGTCGACCGGGTAGCCGACGGACAGCACGCACGTCCCGGGGTCTCCCCAGATCGCCCCGCGGCGCTCCAACTGGGCGGCCAGGCGGTACGCGAGGACCAGCATCACGGCGCCCCGGTCGGACGGGTCCACGTCCAGGAGATACAGCAGGTGGTGCGTGGACGTGGAGGCCATGAAGTCCGGCAGCCGGCGCTTCACGACCGGGCCCGGTTGAACTCGGCGCGGGCCTCGACCAGCTGAGCGTGGATCTGGGTGAGTTCGGCGACGCTGGAACGCATACGGTCGATCACGACCATCAGCTCCTCCGGCGCCAACCCCTCCAAGGCCACCGCCCCGAGGTCACTGTCCGACGTCATCACGGCGACCGTCGCGGCCGGAACCGTCGACCGCGGGTCGGCACTGAACGGGACCTGCCTGATCTCCGCCTCGAACATCTGGAACGACGCCGGCTTGCCACCGTTGGCGTCGGCGACCGCCCGGAGCGGGAAACCGGCGACCAGGGCGCCCTCGTGCTCCAACTCCTCCCAGAACACCAGGGACTCGGAGTGCGACTTCGTGCACCACGACGGACACACCACGGTCTGACTCGGTCCACCGCTGTTGAGCGTCAAGTCGTGCTTTCGCAGCTCAACCGGGGCACTGGCCGGAGCCGAGACGGTGGTCACGGCCGGCCGCGTCGGGGCGGTGACCTCCGCCTCGGTGATCGCGTCGTACTCGTCAGCCAGGGCGTACAGGCGGGCCGCCGTCGCCCGAACCTTCGCCGCATCCCCCCGCAGACGGTCGGCCGTGACGTAATCCCCGTAGTCGCCATCCGGCGTGTACTCGATCACCGTCTTCCCGATCTCCGGCTCGCTGATGATCGTGGCCTTCAGGATGTCGCCGACCGTGCTACCCGGCACCGGGAACGACACCTCGGTGCCGCGGCACTCCTCGTCGTGACCGGGAACCTTGATGCACCACACGTGCAGCTCGCACTGGTCCGACATCGGCAGGAAAGTCGCCGGAACCCCGGTGGTGGACTGGGTGGGCTGGGCCGGGATGGTGGCGGAGGGGGTTTTGGCGGGGGCAGGCGGTACGGTTGTGCGCATGGCTGGACTCCCTATCGCAGAGGGGTATGGCCTAGGCCCTGGATGGGTGGTCGCACACCCGCCAGGGCCTTTCTGGTTTTCCAGATCGGCCGCGTTTCCGTGTACACAGATTAGACATCGCAGCTCTGGCTTTGCAAGCCCTTCGCCGATATTCTCGTGTACACAGCAACCCAGACGATCGAAGAGGTAGTCATCATGACGACGTGTACACAGCAGGCGACCCGCAGGAGAGACACAGTGGCCCGGCCGCGAACAGGCGAGATGCCCATCCAGCACGTCCGCGCCCTGGATGACGACTGGGCCGACCTCGACACCGCATCGGACAGCAAGCGAGCCGAAGTCGTGCGGGAGCTGATCCGGTGGTACCTGCGACGACCGGGATCTCACCTGCCGACGCGGCCAGCGGCTGCCGACTGGTTGACATTGCGCAAGCAGGAGGCGATGACGTGGTTCGCCTCGTTCGGGCACGTGGCCGCATTGGACGACGAGAAGGTGATCGAGAAGGACGGCCGTCGCGAGTGGCAGTGCCAGCGGTGCGACAGCGTGCTCAGCCTCAGCACGAAGGGGAAGAAGGAGTCCTCGACCGGGAAAGCCGCCTGCACCGGCACCAACGGAGACGAGTAAGCCTGACGGCTCGCACCGCCACAGAGCGATCGTGTTCATGTCCTCACGGTGACGCCGCGCCACCCACTGGCGCGGCGTCAGAGCGGGCGTCGGCTCGGCGAAATTGGGGGCGTCAAAGACGTCTCTAACGCGCTACCGTTAAGGGCATGACGACCCCTAACACCACACTTCGGGCTATCCGCACTGGCATGAACCTGTCTCAAGACGAGTTCGCCCGCGTCATCCGCGACGCCGGCCACCGGCTCGGCCGACCCAACGACGCCACCAAACGCCTCGTACAGCGCTGGGAAGCCGGCGGCGTTGCCGCACCCCGCGGCATCTACATCTCCGCCCTGGAAGTCGTCACCGGCCTCCCCGTGGCCTCCCTCGGCTTCAACGAACCCCAGGCCCGCGTCCAGCCCGACGGCAAGGGCGGACACGACATGGCCATGCCCCCCGGCAGCCCGCCCGCTACCAAGCCGGCCGCGAAGGTGCACGCGCACGAGGGCTTCACCGGCATCTGGCTGTCCCGCTACGAGTACTTCTCAAGCGGCCGAGACGCCTCACTCGTCGGGCTCCACCACGTAGTGCTGCTCCAGCACGGCAACCGCATCAGCGGCCGGAGCCTCCCCAACGCGTCCTCCAACCCCGACTCGCCCTTGACCTTCGACCTGACGGTCGACGGCAGCGTCGTCACCGGCACGTGGGTCGAGCAGACCGCTGAGGACGGCTACTACCGCGGCGCTCGCTACCACGGGTCCGTGCAGATGCTCGCCGAACCGACCGGCCGGCGCATGGTCGGCAAGTGGGTGGGCTTCGGCAAGGACATGGACGTCAACACCGGACCGTGGGAACTGGCGTTGCAGAGCGCGTCGACCGACAAGACCACCCTGAACCGATACAGCCAGCCGCCGCAGGCTTGAGGCCAGCCGACCCGTCCGACACTGCGCACGCGAAAGCCCCCGACCATCGGTCGGGGGCTTTCGTTACGCGCGGAACCCTTACGAGCCGCCCTCGTCGACAGGCTGCACCAGGGGCATGCCGGGGTGAAGGGGCGGAAGTCCTTCGACGATCTCTTCGATGTCGAGACCGAGTTGAGCATGACGCCGCCTGGCCATGCGACCACGGGCGGCGAGCGTGGCACGGTCGGTTCCAGCCTCGGGCGCGACGATGTCCGTGACGAGTTCTTCGAGCTGCTGGACGAGCCGAACGGCGGGGTGGTCTGCGGTGCGACGAAGCTTCTCGGGAAGCGCAAGAGCTTTGTACTCGGCCTGGCGGCGCCCGTACTCCTGGTCGCGTTCGTAGGCATCCTCTGCGGCGGCAGGGTCTGCGCCGGGGGAGCCCAGGGCCACGGCCGCCCCCGGCTCCCAGTCCATTGCGGTCCGCTGCCCCTCGGCCCAGTGCCATGCGGTGCGGGCGGTCACCTGGAAGCCGTCCGTCAATTCGACGGGCTCGTCACCGGACTCGGCTGGCAGCAGCAGGCTGAGCGGGGAGACGTTCAACGCGAGGGCGAGAGCGACGAGGTCATCGACATCGACTCGGCGGTCGCCGCGCTCGATCTTGCTCACCACCGTTGGGAGCATCGGTCGGCCCAGTGCTTTGAGCAGGGCGGATAGGTCTTTTTGGTTGAGCTGACGTGCCTTGCGGAGGCGCTCAAGGTTTTTCGCCACGCACATTGAGGTGGGGCCGGACACCACCGCATTGGAAGCCATGATGGAGATTCTGTCACACGTTGTAGACATCCCGGAAGCTACTTGCCTATACTCCACACAACGGCGAGTTCATTCGCCAAAAGCGACAGCCATGCCGCTCACCTTGGAGTTTTCATGCCACAGGAAGTGCTCGGCGATGTCGACGACTGGGTTACGCCCCAGGAGGCATCCCGCCTAGTGAAGGTGACCGTCCAAACGCTCGCGAATTGGCGCGCACGGAAGACGGGCCCCGCCTACAAGAAGATCAGCCCCGGCCGGGCCGGAAGGGTCCGTTACTCCCGGCAGACCGTCCTCGCCTGGATCAATGGCGAGAGGGAGCCGGCCGCGTGACCGCCGACCCTGCCCCGGAACCGACCCCGGTGAAGCAGAAGGCGAAGCAGCGGACCCTCGTGGACGTGTACGCCAACCGGGACCTCACTCAGGACCAGCTTCGCAAGCTCGTCGTCCTGCTGCGGCTCACCGAACCCCGCACCGCCAGGCCGGCCGACGCCGCCTGACACGAAGACGGCCCCCACCAGACCGCCGGTGCTACCAACACCAGCGCGGCAGGGGCCACAGCAGCCCACCCAGACATGCGAAAACCCCGGGCTCATCGCTCGCCAGCGACCCGGGGCCACGCCACCAAACCAGATAGGACCACCACGTTCATCATGACAGAAACAGCTCTCGCGAGCAGCATCGCGAGCTTCGCCGCCATGGTCGTCGACCGTGCCGAACGGCACGCCACCCTCGTGGACGAAGGACCCGACGAGCAGCGCATTCGCGTCGCTCAGCGCATCACGGACTTCGCCAAGACGACCCCGCTCACACCCGTGTACGACACGGTGATCGACCTCGCCGGGTTCGGCCAGGCACGAATCCACTTCCGCAGCGAATGGGACGACTACCTGCTCCTGGCGGAGGGCGCCGAGTCCCTCGGCTGGCCCAACCACAAGGCCGTCGCCTGGGCCCGCCGGCAGTACCTGCACGCGGTCGAGGATCAGCGGGAACTCGACGAGGAACGCGGAGACGGACTTCTCGGATACGAGTGCATGCGGGACTACCTCGACCTGCGGATCGACGCCATCATCGACGACCCCGAGGCCAAGCCGGACGGCGGGCAGCAGCACTCCGCCGCCGGCGACTGGCTCATCTCCCGCGACCGGGTCTTCGTCATGCTCCTGGACAGCCCGTGGGGCAAAGAGTTCATGAGCAACGTCAAGCCCGCAATGACGCACGCCGTCCTCGGCATCTGGGGCGACAAGCTCACCGAGATCCCGGCCGTCGATCTGAACGGCATGCCGCTCGGCAACGTCCGCGACGTCCTGCTCGACACCCACGGGATGACGAAGGACGAGGCCATGCGTCGCGCCCGTCGCGGCCCCGTTGTCGACGGCCACTTCGAAGACAGCGGCAACTAGGGCACCGCCGGGCCCGCAACGCCACTCCATTGGCCAGGGCCCGGCACATCCCTCCCGCCCCCAGCTACAGCAGCAGCCAGCAGCACAGCACCGTTCGCGAAACGGACCACACCCATGTTCATAGACGTCAACACCGTCATAGAGCGGTTGCACCACCTCACCGACGAACGGCTCGCCGAGTTCTCCCGAGCCCTCGACGCCGAACTCCGCAAGGCCCACTACGGCGCACCCACCGAGGATCTCAACAGCCTCACCGACGTGGCAGCCGCCGCCCGCCTCATTCTCCGGGCCCGCCAGGCGCACGCCGCCAGCGCACGCGCCCACGACCGACTCCGCAGCCTCCTCGCGGACCAGACCATGGAGAACGCCGCGTGAGCATCGAACAGCACTCCGCTGCCGCAGACCCAGACGTCATGCAGTCCTGGATGACGACTCTGTACTTGGGGCGCCCCGGACTCCTCAGCGTGTGCTCCGACGCCGACAAGTGGGCCGGGCGACGGTTCGCCACCAACGAGCCGGGCATCGCCGACGCAGTGCAGTACGCAGTCAGCCTCGACCGCCGGCACCCGAAGGGCGTCTACACCCAGGTCACCACCCTGCGAGAGAACCCGGCCAGCGGACGCGGCGGCGAAGACCTCGCCTACGGCCTCACTCACCTCTGGGCGGATGGCGACTTCGGTACCGTCGGGCACAAGCCCGGCCCGGATGACCTCCCGGCCCCCGCGACGGCCGACGTCGTCGCGCAGATCATCGCCGAGACCGGCCTGCCACAACCCACCCTCTGGTCCCACTCGGGTGGCGGACTCAACCCCTGCTGGGTCCTGGACGACACGGTCCTGATCCTGGACGACGAAGTACGGGCTCGCGCCAAAACGTTGACCACCGACTGGCAGGCCATCATCGCCGCGCACGCCGCCCTCAACGGCTGCTCCTGGGACGTCGAGGTGGGCAACCTCGACCGCCTGATGAAGCTGCCCGGCAGCGTGAACCGCAAGGAAGGACTGGAGCGGCCGACCGCCATCACGTCCGGCAGCGGAGCCATGTACGGCATCGAGGAGGTTGCCGACTGTGCCTCCCGCCTCGCGCCCGCCGCACACGAACTAGTCGCCCAGGCGGCGAAGGAGAAGCAAGAACGTCGAAACAAGCGCCTCGGCGTCGCGCCCCTCTCCCGGCAGGCCCCCAGCCGGGGCAACCTTCGGGCCGCCAGCGGTGACGGGCCCTTGGATGTCCTCGCCGACGTACTGACCTTCCAGGACGTCCTGGAGCCCGCCGGCTTCACCTACGAAGGCCAGCACAACGACGGCCGCCAGAAGTGGCTGCGCCCCGCCGCAGGTGGCGACCGTGCCAGCAGTGCCTACAGCCTGCTGTGCAACGACCACGTCGCCATCAACTGGTCCGAGCGCTCGGACCTGCCCGTCGGTCCGCTCGCGTCGGGCAACAAACTGACCATCGGAACCCTTTATGCCCATCTGAACTACGGCGGCGACACAGCGGAGGCCGCTCGGGACATCCTGCGCGCTGCCGCAGGCCGTAGCTCCCGCGGCCCGGCCGGCCGCCTGGGGTTCGCCGTCTTGAACGAGGTCAAGCGGCGTTGCATGACCGCAGAGGAGCCACCGCAGGACTGGGGCAACACCGTAGACACCGGGGTTTCTGTCATTTCTGTCAGGCACTCCGAGGGGGAAGAGGTTGGGTGGGAGACGCCCATCTCCATCGACCGGCCCCGCCTCGCCGTTTTCCCCACCGCGAAGCTCGGTGCTGACCTGGCCGCCATGGTCGATGCAGTCGCCGAGCAGGTACAGGTAGCGCCGGACATCCCCGCGATGATCGCCCTCGCCGCAGTCGCCGTAGCGGTGGGCGGCCGGGCGCAGGTGAAGATTCGGGACGGTTGGGCCGAAGCCTCATCCTTGTGGACCGCCACCGTTGCTGGCGCTGGTGAACGCAAGAGCGCGGCGGAGAACCCGTTCAGTGACGTTCTGCGTGCCGTTGAGAAGGAACTGCGTATCGAGGCCATCCCCGAGATCGAGATGGCGGAGATGGCGGCGAGAGTCGCTCACGCTCGATACGAGGACGCCGAGAAGGCCGCGATCAAGGCGAAGCCGGAGAACATGGCGCTGAAGCTCAGCGAAGCCAAGATCGCAAAGCAGGCCATCCTCGATCTCGACCCGGTACCGGCTCCGCCCCGGCTGCTCTTCGGCGACATCACCCCCGCGGCCATGCCGATCAAAGCCTCGCAGCAGGGCGGCCGAATGGGGGTCATCCACTCCGAAGGCACGCTCATCAAGCAGATGGCCGGCCTGTACAACAACGGCACCCCGGAGACCGGCTTTGCCCTTGACGCCTACGACGGCAAGGCCATGCCCGTCGACCGCGTGGGCCGCGATTCCATCGAGATGGAGAGCGCCCACCTCACCATCGGGCTGCTCATCCAGCCGGTCATCCTTGAACAGCTTGGCCGCAAAAAGGACGACGAGATGCTGCACAACGGGTTCGTGCAGCGCTTCCTGTACGGATTTCCTGCCTCCAACCTCGGCTACCAGGACCCACGCAGCTCGAAGCCCATCCCGCCCAAAATCCTGGAGACGTTCGACGCCAGAGTCCGGCGGTTGGTTAACGAGCTGTGGCGAAGCAGCGCCACCCGAGTCCTGACTTTCACCGCACAGGCCAGCGAAGAGATGTACGTCTTCCAAGAACGCCAGCAAGAACGACTCCGGCGCGGTGGGGACCTCCACCAGATGGCCTCATGGGCCAGCAAACTGCCGGGGAAGCTCGCTCGAATCGCCGCCCTGACGACCCTGTACAGCGAACCGTCAGCTACCGAGATCGGCGTCGAACGGCTACGCGCGGCCCTGGATCTGGCGCCGTACTTCATCGCCCACGCCCGCCTGTGCCTGGACCTGATGGGCGCCAACAAGGACGCCAAGCTGACCCCGGCCCGCGACGTCCTCGACTGGCTCCGCCGCCGCAAGGAAGACAAGCGGCAGACGCCGTTCACCGTTCGAGACGTCCAGCGGGGTGTCGACGGCAACGCGTGGGGCCCCGAGGGCATCACGGCAGAGACCGTGCAGAGCGCGGTCGACGTCTTGGTGGACCGCGGATGGGCCGTAGCGCTACCGCCCCCACCACGACCGGAAGGCCAGCGGGGACGCCCCCCGGGCGTCAAGTACTCCCCGCATCCCCTCGTCTGGAACCCCGAATGGAGAGAGAAGGAGGAGGTTCCAGAAACACGCCTAAGAAGTGCCTGACAGAAATGACAAAACTCCACCGTCGTCTACGCCCGCCTGAACGACGGCACCGCCTCCACGCAGGTGCAGCCCGCCTTCAGCCTCCAAGGCGACGTGTTCACCGAGCACGACCTGCGCGAGCACACCCCCGAGCCCTTCAGCCTCACCGTCAACGTGCCCGCAGCCTGACGCCCACGCAGGTGGCCGGCCCCGCTGATACCAGGGCCGGCCACCTGCCCAGCATCCCCTACGCACCTGAACGGAGAAAGCCATGACGAAGCGCACTCGTACCGACGCCCCGTCCACCGCGCTCGCCGAAGACATCCGCAACCACGGATACGCCGTCTTGCAGACCCGCATCGAGCGCGTCCCGGGGCACCACCGCGCAGACCAGTGCACCGAACTGGACGGCGAACGGCGCTGCACCCGACCCGCGACCCTCGTCACCTTCGCCATCGATGAACTCACCAGCGAGGGCGAAAACGCCACGGGGGTCCACTACGCCCGGAACGAGGATGACGCGATCGTCCGCATCCCCTCGTGCGACGCACATCGGTGCGAGGCCAGCCACGACCTGTTCTTCGTGCTGACGGGCCGCGAACGGCCGGACGGCATCCGCGCCTTCGACTTCCCCGGCCAGCACCTCAACTGGCTCTGACGTCGCCGGCCGGGCCTGCGGGAATCGGGCCCGGCCTCCCACTCAGTACCGACAGGAGTCACCGTGAACGTTGAGGACGTCATACGCATCCGGATCGAGGAAGCCGCCCGCAAGGTCGCAGCCGCCCGCCAGCAACGCGCCGAGACAGCCGCCGCACGCCGGGCCGGCCTCGCCCGCCGACACGCCGCCAAACTCCGGCACCTGGCCGACGCTGATCAGCTTCGTAACGAAATCCGTAACGAAAATCCGGATGGCATCACGACCGTTGGGGCCCAGCAGGACCCAACAAAGGTCCCGGAAAGACCCCAGTCCCTCACCGTTGCGAGGTCCCAGCAGGACCCCGCAAACCCGAAGTCGCCCACTGCCTCCGTCAGCCCGACGGAAGCAACCAGCCCGCAGGACGCCGCCGCGGAGTCCGCCGCATAGCAACCGCCCTCCCCCGCCTCTCCCGAACCAGCACGACCAGACCACCGGCAGGCCCCCATGAACAGCCCGAATGTGCCGCGCACCAGTGAGCCGCGAAACCCGAAACCCGCAGGTTCTATCCGCCTCCCGCAGCGTCCCCGGATCACCCGCTGCTGGCCCCAGGACGACACCGGGCCGGCCCCCGGAACCATCGTCGAGTCCGCCGACGGTGACGTCACGGTGTGGGCCGGCCGGGATGCCGACAAACTCGACCCCGACCGCCTGGCGGCCCGCCTGCGAACGGCCCGGTCCATCACCCTCATCGGTGACATCTGGCGGATTCGACCCTTCGAGTACGCCCTGCGGGACCGGTGGAACACCGCCGACCGTGCCGCCCGTGCAGCCGCCCGGCCGCCGGTAGCCCCGAAGCCTCCCCTGGAGCGCTGCGGGCGGCCCCGTCGGAACGGCCGTCCGTGCCAGGCGTGGGCTGGCGCCGGCACCGACACCCCCGGCGCGGGGCCGTGCGCCTATCACGGCGGCCTCACCGCCCTCAAGGAGGCAGTGAAGCGCCGTCAGGACGCCGCCGTGGAGACAGTCGCCGAACTCGCCGCCAAGGCCCGCACAGAGCCGTTGACGCTCGCGGAAGAGCTGCGGGGGGCCATGGCCTTGCGGGACCTGCTCGCCGATCCGAGGTGGCGTCGTGCGAGATGACACGATCAGCACACGGGGGCTGCGTGCCGCGATCACTCTGGTCGCCGCTGAAGCCGGAAACGTGAGCATGACGCAGGACGAACTCCTCGACGGCGTGACGGTCGAGGAAGCCCTCGCCGCTCTGGTTGCCCTCGCTGCGGCAGCGCTGCCCTTCACGGGGCTGCTCCCCCATCTGGGTTCTGCGGTGGCCCGCCTGCCGCACCGTGACGGCGGAGGCAAAGCCTGATGGCCCGTTCCCTGCCGCCCGGCCTTCACCTGACGCTTGTCGACTGCGCCCGGATCGACGGGGTGCTGGTCGATGCTCTCGTGCGCATCTCCCGTCGCGACGGCGGTGTGCCTCACGACGTTGAGGAGGTCGTCGCGCTCATCCACCAGAAGGCGGCAGAGTTCCGCACGTCCGTGCTGGTGGATGGCGGTTCCGGAACCGCACGCGACGAATCCGGTTCCGTCCAGCGACCTTTGATCTCGACAGAACGGCTCTCCACGCAGGAGGCCGCGGAGCTGACTGGCGTCAGTGACTCGTATTTGCGAAGGCTGGCCCGCAGAGGTGACGTCCAAGCGTCACAGACGGGCCGCAGAGGCGAATGGGTCTTTGACGGGAGCGCCGTGGCGGCATGGAAGGCCGGCAGAGACGAGGTGAGGCAGGCAGGTTGACATGGGTGTGATTACCCCGGAGGTGCGGGCCGAGTACGGCGGCCAGATACGTCTGATCCCGTCCGACATGATCACGCGGCTCCCCCAGGAGGAACTGCTCGACCGGCTCGCCGAGGCCAAGCGGTTGCACACGAAGGCCGCGAAGGCGGAGACGCCTTACCTGGCCATCGGTTACCACGAGAAGGCCCGTCTGCTCTGCAAGGCCGAGCCCCGTGATGAGACGGAGCTGCTGGCCCGTGAGTGGGTGGCCAAGGCGGCAGCGGCGCACACGGGTGTTCTGGCCTCAGCGTGCTTGGAGAAGGCGGAGGAGATCCGCCGCAGCAACCCGGCGGCTCCACGGGTCACGCCGGTGGTTCAGACGGCGGAGATGCTGGAGAAGGCCGAAGCGGTGACCAAGCTCCGGCAGGACGTGGCCCGGAAAGCCGCGGCAGCAGGCCGTGAAGCCGCCCAGAGGGCCGCGGAGGACCGCAAGTACGCGGACGCCCTGGCGGGCCGCCGTGTGTGGACCCTGGGCGATCAGCTCCGCTGGAACCGCGAGCACGACAACTCGCTGGCCACGTGAGGGACGCCGCATGCCCACCGATCTACAAGCAGTAGGGGGCTGGCGTGGCTGATCTGATCCGTGAACGCAGCCTCCCGCCGTTGGGGTACGGGGCGGTGCTCAACGCGGCACGGCACCGGGCCGGCTGGTCGCTCCGAGAGGCGTCTCGCCGGCTCGGCCTGTCGTACAGCTACGTCCGCGCGCTGGAAGCCGGGGAGCGTTGCCCGTCGGTCACGGTCGCCCGAACGCTGGCTGATGTCCTCGGCCTGGACGACAACGAGCGCGACAGGCTGCTCGCCTCCGCGGTGGACAATGCCGGCCGGGACCATCCGGACGGGCGTTCGAAAGGGCCCGGCCGAGTGATCTCCTAGGAGCACAGGCAAGTACCCCACAATCCCGGTTATGGGGTACTAGACTCGGTTCATGACGACCGTTCACGTTCCCGTGCCCCTCGACGACGACGCTTCCCGCAAGTTGCGGGAAGCGCTGTCCGGTGTCGTGCTTCCCTCGGCAGCCGCCGAGGCCGTCCGGTCGTGGGGGCCACTCGTCGACGACTGGCTCACCGCCTACGACGCGTCGCCCCGCACCGTCGCCGGTTACGCCCGGGAGGCCCGCGTCTGGTCGGCCTGGTGCGAATCCCAGGGCCTCGACCCGCTGAAGGCCGAACGGCGCGATGTCGACCGGTTCGCCCAGGAGCGCCGCCGCGACCCGGCCGACCCGGAGAAGAAGGGTGACTCCCCGCGGACCCTCGCCCGACGGCTCGCCGCGATCTCCAGCCTTTACGCCTACGCCCAGTCGACGGACGTCGTCACCCGCAACCCGGCAAAGGCCGTGCGCCGGCCGAAGGTCAACCGGCGGCAGTCGACGTCCCGGGCCCTCACAGCCGGGGAGGGCGGCGCGCTCCTCGCCGCAGCCACCGCCGACGGGCCACGGTCCCTCGCGCTGATCTCGCTGCTCCTCTACCAAGGGCTCCGCGTCTCCGAAGCGCTGTCCGCCCGCATCGAGCACCTCGGGTGGGACAAGGGTCACCGGGTCCTGACAATCACCTCGAAGGGCGGCGACGAGGACAAGGTGCCGCTCGCCCCGCCGACGCACCACGCGGTCGAAGCCGTCGAGGACGGCCGCACCGAGGGCCTGATCCTGTGCACGTCGACCGGGAAGCCGATGGACCGCCGGCACGCCCACCGCACCGTGCAGCGGCTCGCAAAGGCCGCGGGCATCAAGCAGTGGGACGACGTCGGACCGCACGACCTGCGCCACACCGCCATCACCGGCGTGCTGTCCTCCGACGCCGGCCTCGACGCTGCCCAGACCTTCGCCCGGCACGCCGACCCGCGCACCACCAAGCTGTACGACCACCGCGTGAACGACCTCAACAACCACGCCGCCTACAAGCTCACCGGCTTCTACCAGGCACCGGCAAAATAGCGGGCGGCCGGGGCGCCCAAGCGACGACGGAGTCCGCGCCTCCGACAGGCAGTCTCTAGGACGGATAGTCAGTGGACGATCGAGAAGTGACAACCCGCGTGATCGGCATCCTGACCCGCCACCTCGGGTGGGTTGGCAGGGAAGATGTCGAGGCCGTGAAGGCAGAGGCCGGGGCATTGCCACTGGCCGCCGAGTTGTACCAGGGCATGTTCCCGGCCCTGAATGTGCCAACCGATGCAACCCCCGCGGACATAGCCAGGGCCGTGTACGAGGGGGCTGCCCCAGCGTTTGGGACGGTCGTTGCCAAGTTCTGCGAGGTCTTCTTTCGTCTCGCAGAAGTGCATGATGCTGGTCATTCGAGCATGACCACCGCTGACCTTCTCCAGGAACTCGCGGTACAAGCCCAAGAGAGCTGACCCTTGTAGCTTGCTCCGCGCCTGAACGCAGACGACGAAAGGGTCAGCACTATCTGCTGACCCTTTTCGCTTGTCCCCGCTTCAGCAGGCCGGTCCGACCGTGACCTGTACGTGCTCCGGCCGCTTCGCCGGGGTGGCGTCGGCGTTGTACCCCGGGTTGTCGCTGGCGTAGGCAGCCTCGGTGCAGTACCCGGCCTCCGTCGGCGAGCTGTGCGGAAGCGACGCGAACGTGGTCTGGCACGTCTGGATGTCGTAGTTCCCGAGCACTTGAGCTGTAGCGGCGAGGCCGGGTTCCTTCGTCCACACGATCACGTCACGGGTCGGCGAACACGACTCGGCGGGCGCGCTCGGCTTCGGCTTGGCCTTTGGCGCCGCTGCGGCGGTCTTCTCGGGCCCGTGGCCGTGGGTGACGGTGGGGCCGCATCCGGCGGTGGCGAGCAGTAAGACGGCGACGGCCGGAATGGTGCGGGTGCGCATGGTCCCCCCTGGAATCAGTTCTCGGGGACAGAGTCTGTCAGGCGGCCCGCACGGTCGCGGGCCATTCGTAGCGATATCGCCACGGTTGCTGCTGCGGAAGATCAGCTCCCACATGCCGTCCTCGTAGATGACGGAAAGCCGCTGCTCACCGCCAGGGGTACCCACAATCTGAGTACCCTTTTCGTCTTCCTCCAGAAGGCGCGTCGCCTTCTCTGCGTTGTCGGACGGCAAGACGCGCGAGATGGACATCCTTCCGATCCGTCCCTTGCCTGCGGGGCTCGAAGGGGCGCTCACGGGCAGTCGTGTCCGAGACGGTCACAACTGGCGCCGACGGCGACGCGTTCCAGGCACGGGGTCGCCGGGCGTCATCGGGGCGCCCGGCTGTCCCCAAGCACCCGCACGGTGGCGGGGAGTGCCAGCAGCCTAAGTTCTCAGCGGATGCCCTGAAAACTCTCTCGCCAGCTCAACCCCGGGCAGCGGGCGTTGATGGCGTTGGAGTACGAGCGGTATTACGCCGCATCCCAACCCCAGGGCCGACCGATCGGTGACTCTTCGGAGCGGTCAGCCACCGAGGGTGAGAAAAGTGTCGCAGATCTGCGACAGCAAGATGTGTGGGTCGGGCTGGAGGTTCGGAAAGTCCGCGAGCGTAAGTCGAGCGAGCGCGCAGCGAAGGTCGTTGGTGCCTCCGGACGCGCAGTCCAGCAGGCGAAAGCGGTGCAACGTGACGCCCCCGACCTCGCCGCGAAGGTCCGTGCTGGGGAGGGGTACCCACGATCTGGGTACCCCCGAGACGCCAGACCGCCGCGTTCCGTCAGTGCCACCCGACATACTGCCGTCATGGCCGACGTCCACAACATCACCAGCCTTGACGACACCTGGCAGCCCGGAGACGTCGTCCTCGACGCCGACGGCAACCTCAGGATGCGCTCCGAACACCCGCTCTTCGTATGGGACTACCCCGACGAGGGCAGCACACGGTCCCAGTTCGGCGGCCCCCGCATCCCTGACGGCGGCCTGGAAGACCACGACGTTCCGCGTCCGCTGGTGCTGCTCGTCCGCAACGGACAAGCTGTCTCAGGTCGGGCCGTTGAAGGATAAGCAGGCTGGCATCGGGAAGCCTGGTCAGCCCTGCGTGTTCACGGGAAACTGCACCAACTGGCCGCCGGGCCCCTTCTCGGCCACCTCGCTCTGCGGGTCGCAGGGCCGGAGGCGGCTCGGGTCGAAGCCGTGCATCGTCTCCCGGTCGAACGGCAGCACGTCGTACCCGGGGACGATCGCAAGGGTCACCTCGCGCTTCTCCGCCGGCTCCAACCGTTCCCAGTTCTCGGCGACATCCCCGACGAGCAGCGACCGCAGAATCCGCGGGGCTGCCGAGACGAGCAGAGCCCGGGACGCCGTGACGCGGGCGTTGATGATGCTGCGGGCCTCGGCGAACTCAGGGAACGTGATCTGCTTGCGCGCCCACATGCCGGCGAGTTCCTTGAGCTGCTGCTCGTCGTCGGCGAGTTCCTTCCGGGCCTCAGCCGTGTGCTCCGCGGTAGACAGCGAGCGGAGCTGTTCGAGGATGCGGGGCTGGCCAAGGAGTTCGAGTATCTGCCGCTGCACCTCGGCTTCGGACCGCTCGGCGTTGATGGCGATCTTGCCGCAGCCGCCCTTGGTGGTCGCGCACCAGTAGCGGGGGCCGTCGCCGGGCTTGCCCTGGGCGCCAGTCAGCATGTGGCCGCATAGTGAGCAGCCGAACACGCCGGTGAGCCAGCGTTTGAGCTTCCCGGACCGCTCGGGGTCGACGCGTTCGGCGATGCGGGCGCACACGTCTTCCCAGGTTTGCCGGTCGAGGATCGCGGGCCAGGTGGCTTCGCCGATGACCTCGTCCTTGTGGGTGCGCAGGCCAGCGACACGGGCTTTGGTGACTACCGAGCGGACGGACCGGTTGTTCCAGCGTGCGCCGGTGACGGTGGGGATCTGGCGGCGTTCGAGGTCGGCGGCGATTGAGCTGAGGGATTCGCCGGCGGCCGGGTTGATGGTGGCGGCCTGTTCGGGGGTGTAGCCGTCCCAGCGGCCGAGGATGCGGGCGGCGATCTCGCGGACGATCGCGGCTTCGGTATCGACGACAGTGAGGTTCTGCCGGTCGTAGCCGTAGCCGCGGAATCCGCCGCCGCCGGGCTTGCCCTCTTGGGCGAGCTGTACGTGCTTGCGGGCGACGCGTCGGCTGGAGTCTCGGCTGGATTTGTTGGCGATGGCGACCATGACGCGGGCCATGGTGACGTCGGCGTCGGTGGCGAGCCGCAGGGAGCCGGTGACGCTCTCGACGGGGATGCGCGGGTCGCGGGACTCGACGACGTCGATGAGGTCTTCGAGGTCGCGCGGGTCGCGGGCGACGCGGTCGAGGTCGTAGGCGAGGAGGCCGTCGCGTTCGCCGCTGGTGAGTTTGTCGATGATGCCGCGGAACCAGGGGCGGACGGTGCGCAGGGCGGTCGTGCCGTCGGGAAGCTTGATCCGGCGGCGCTTGTATGCGGAGGTGTCGTTCTCGATAACGACTTCGGCGATGCCCCAGCCGAGGCGGTCGGCGAGTACCCGGCCGTCTTCTTCCTGGCGGCCGACGCCCTTGGCGTCCTGGGCCTTGTCGTCGGAGATGCGTAGGAGTAGCACGGCTCTGCTGGGCTTCATATAGGTAGGTTACTGCGAACATGTCGGCTCGCCGACGCCGGAGACCTGGCGGAGTTGGGCGGTGGAGCTGAAACCGCCGTGCTGGGTGCGGTACTCGATGATGTGGCGGGCGAGGACCGGGCCGATGCCGGGGAGGGCGTCGAGTTGGTCGACGGTGGCGGTGTTGAGGCTGACGGGCTGCGCGGGGGCGGAGGCCGCACCGGGCACGGGTGGGGCGGGGGCGGGCGCTGCGGCGCCGGGCGGGCGGCCGACGACCAGTTGCTCACCGTCGACGAGTGGACGGGCGAGGTTGAGGGAGCTGGTGTCGGTACCGGGGTTCGCGCCGCCGGCCGCCGTGAGCGCGTCGGTGACGCGTGCGCCGGCGGCAAGGTGCAGCACACCCGGAGAGCGGACCTTGCCGGTGACGTCCACCACCACGCCCGGCGGCGCCACGGAACCCGGTGGCGGCACCACGGCCCCGGGCAACCGCCCGTTCGGCGCCCCCGGAGGTCCCAAGGGCTCCCTGGTATCCCCCGTGTCTGCGGAGTCGGCGGGCCCGGACTCCAACGCGTGCGCGGCGGGAGCCATCGCCGTTCCCCGGACGGGCGGGGGTGCCGCGATGGTGTGGGGGCGGCCGGCCACGAAGTGGTGGACGGCGAGCCCGGCCGCCACCAGCAGGACACCGGCGACCGCGACGACCGTGCGCAACTCCAGCCCGCAGCGCAGCCGTACCCACACCGGCAGCCGTTCGCAGACGGTCTCCCGCCAATGTCGGACCCGGCCGGCCGCTCCGCGCGACTGAACGGGAGTCGGCGGCAAGTGCCCCCAGGCGTCGGGCACGCCGGACCAGTCAGCCGTGACGGGCGACGTGCGGGGTGGCTCGGCGGCGTCGGGGCTTCGCGCCGGCTCCTTGTGCCGAAGGTCGTGGTGAGGGGCGAGGTGAAGGTTGTCGTGGAAGTCGTGGTGAGCGCCGCGGAGTTCGGCCGGGGGTTCGCCCCCGTCCGGCCCGGCCGCCAGCATCGCTCGCGCACGTTGCCGGGCATGGGCGCCCGGGTGGATGAGGTCCCGGAGGTCGGCCGGACGTTCCGTTGTCACCGCGAAGGGTGGTCGTTGCCTCGTGGCCGCGCAGCGTGGTCGGTGTGTTGTGGCCGTGGCCGCGAAAGCGGGTCGTTCCGTTGTGGCCGCGAAGCCCGGCCGTTGAGCCGGTGTCGCGAAGGCTGGTCGTTGGATTGTGGCCGCGAAATTAGTTCCCATGCGATCGACCGTAAGCGCGATCTGGGCATCACGGGAAAAGTGGTGAAATTCGGTGGACAGTCTGCCAATTGGGGATAACTTCGTCACCCGGTCGAGGCGGCCCCCACTCGGTCCACTACCCGGCCACCAGCGGCAATTCACTCGCTGGCGGGACGGTTCATCCTTGCTGAGGCGAATTCACCCTTGCCCCTGAGGCCACCACCCCACCACCCCCGGTGCGCAGACCCCGCGCAAGCCCCTCACCCCACCGCGGGATCGTCGCCCTCCCCCCTACAGGGCCGCCCCACCACGTAAGCCATCGCTCCCGCCCCGCAAAGCCAATCCACCGCACCCCGGAACCCCATCGCTCCGGCACCCCGGCACCCCATTCACCTCAGCGCAAGCAGACCACTCCCCAGCGCAGAGCGGCCTCCGCCCAGCGCAGAGAGACCACCCCCAGCGCGGAGAAGCCTCCGCCTCAGCGCGGAGAAGCCTCCGCCTCAGCGCGGAGAGACCACCGCTGCGAGCAGGCCGGGGCCGGTGTGGGCGCCGATGACCGCGCCCACCTCGCTGACGTGCAGGTCGATGAGGTGGGGAACGCGGGCGCGCAGGCGTTCCGCCAGGGCGTGGGCGCGGTCGGGGGCGGCCAGGTGGTGGACGGCGATGTCGACGCGGTGGTCCCCGGCGCGGTCGGCGACGATCTCCTCCAGGCGGGCGACGGCCCTGGACGCGGTGCGGACCTTCTCCATCAACTGGATCCGCCCGTCCGTCAGTTGGAGCAGCGGCTTGACCGCGAGGGCCGATCCCAGCAGGGCCTGGGCGGCGCCGATACGGCCGCCGCGGCGCAGGTAGTCGAGGGTGTCGACGTAGAAGTACGCGGAGGTCTCGGCGGCGCGGGCGCGGGCGGCGGCGACGATGTCGTCGGGCGTGCCGCCGGCGTCGGCGGCCTCAGCGGCGGCGAGCACCGGGAAGCCGAGGGCCATGCCGACCATCCCGGTGTCCACTACCCGCACCGGCAGCGGCGCGTCGGCAGCGGCCAGGCAGGCGGCCTCGTAGGTGCCGGAGAACTCGGCCGACAGGTGCAGGGAGACCACCGCCCCGGCCCCCGCGGCCGCGGCGGCGCGATAGGTGGCGGCGAACTCCTCGGGCGCCGGGCGGGACGTGGTGACCGGGCGGCGGCGCTGCAACGCGGCGGCGACCGAACGGGCGGACACCTCCGTGCCCTCCTCCAGTGCCTCGTCACCAATGATCACGGCGAGCGGCACGACCGTGATCCGGTGCTGGGCCAGCGCCTCCGGCGGCAGGTAGGCCGTGGAATCCGTGACGATGGCGACATGGGCGGACATGAGCGGGAGATTACCGGCCGGGGAGGTGCGCCTCCACCAACGGGCATACCGAACGCCCGATCTGTCATCAGATCGCTCTTCCCGTTCGGTCACGACGTGACCACGTTCACAGCCCGCCGGCCCGTTCGCTCCACGATGCCGCGCCTACCCGGCGCCGACCGGGCGAACCACCCACCCCACCCGCCACCAGCGCTGCCCCCGGCTCCCGCTCGGGCTCCCGCTCCGATTCTGGCTCCCGTTCTGGCCTGGGCAGCCGTTCCGATGCCGACTCCGGCTCTCGCTCTGGCCCGGCCGCCCGCCCCGCCACCAACGCCGCCCCCGCTCCGGCTCCGACTACTCCGACCCGACTCCGACCACGGTCACAGCCACACAGCCGACCCCGGCCCCGCCCGCCGCAACGACTACCGCAACTTCCCGCGTTCCTCCGCCCCCGAAATCCATCCCGCCCCCGGTACCTGCCCGGACCCCGGAACCTGCCCCGGCCCCGCACTCTCACCCTCACCCTCGGAGAGATCGGTAGGGACCCAGTGGCGCAGCGCTCCGGCCTCGACCTCGATCTGGCGGCCCAGGGCGGCGAGGTCGTCGTCGTCGAACTGGCGGGCGCGGTCCTGGGCGGCCCAGCGCAGGGAGTCCGCCGAGTGGGTGACGCGGCCGGTCCGCTCGCGCAGTTCCGGCAGCCGGGCGGCGAGCCGGGTCCTGTCGGGTTCGCGTTCCAGCAGGCGCAGCTCATCGTCGAGGGCGTGGGCGTGTGCGCGCAGCCGCTCCAGCAGGGCCAGCGCCTCCGTCAGCGACGGGTCGGCGGGTATCCCGGACTCCAGCGCGTGCCGGGTGTCGACCATGGACGTGCGCAGTTCCAGCCGCAGGGCGGCGAGCTGGCCGGCCGGGCCGGGCTGGACGCGTTTCGCCTTGAGCGTGGTCTCCTCGACCACCCGCCGGGCCTGGACGCTGGTGCGCTCGACGCCGCGCTGGACCGCGCGGGCCGCCTTGACCAGCAGGAACGTGCCGACGGACACAGCGACGATCATGAACAGCGCGATCACGCCGAGTACGGCCTCCATGGCGTCCCCTCCGTCGGTGCCTCTGTGTCTCTGTGCCTCGGTACCTGTGTGCCTCGATGCTTCTGTGTCTCGATGCCCGCCCGCATCCGGTGCCCGCGTCCGGGCTTTCGCTTCCTCCACGGTAACCGCAGGAAGCCGCTCCCACGCCAACCGCATCAAGCCGCCCCCACGGCGAAGGCGGGAGGCCACTCCCCCGGCACAACGCAGCAGGCGCCGCTCCCCCGGTAAACGAAAGGGGCCGCTCCCGGGTTCCGTACGGATCCGGGAACGACCCCTTGCACACCTCGCGGCGTCAGCCGGTGACGATGTTGACCAGCTTCGGCGCGCGGACGACGACCTTGCGGACGGCCGCGGCGCCGATCGCGGCGACGACGCCCGCGTCGGCCAGTGCCAGCGCCTCCAGGTCGGCGTCGGTGATGTCCGGGGCGACCTCCAGGCGGGCCTTGACCTTGCCCTTGACCTGGACGACGCAGGTGACGGTCTCGTCCTGGACGTAGGCGGGGTCGGCCACCGGGAAGTCCTGGTGGGTGAGGGAGTGCGGGTGGCCCAGCTTGCGCCACAGTTCCTCGGCGATGTGCGGGGCGAGCGGGGCGACCAGCAGCACCATGCTCTCCGCCACCGTGCGCGGCACCCGGTCCAGCTTGGTGACGTGGTTGTTCAGCTCGGTCGCCTTGGCGATGGCCGTGTTGAACCGCAGGTTGTCCATGTCGTGGCGGACGCCGTCGATGGCCTTGTGCAGGGCGCGCAGGGTGGCCTCGTCGGGCTCGTCGTCGACGACGGTGACCTCGCCGGTGGTCTCGTCGACCATGTTGCGCCACAGGCGCTGGAGGAAGCGGTACGAGCCGACGACCGCGCGGGTGTCCCACGGGCGGGAGACGTCCAGCGGGCCCATCGCCATCTCGTACAGGCGCAGCGTGTCGGCACCGTATTCGGCGCAGATCTCGTCGGGGGTGACGGCGTTCTTCAGGGACTTGCCCATCTTGCCGTGTTCGCGGCGCACCGGCTGGCCCTGGTGGAAGAAGGCGCCGTCGCGCTCCTCGACCTCGGTGGCGGGCACCGGGAAGCCGCGTTCGTCACGGTAGACGTAGGCGGTGATCATGCCCTGGTTGAACAGCTTGTGGAACGGTTCGAACGACGAGACGTGGCCCAGGTCGAACAGCACCTTGTGCCAGAAGCGGGAGTACAGCAGGTGCAGGACGGCGTGTTCGGCGCCGCCGACATACAGGTCGACGCCGCCGGCCGGCTGTCCCTCGCGGGGGCCCATCCAGTACGACTCGACGTCCGGGTCGACCAGGCGGTCGCTGTTGGCGGGGTCGAGGTAGCGCAGCTCGTACCAGCAGGAACCGGCCCAGTTGGGCATGGTGTTGGTCTCGCGGCGGTACGGCTGGACGCCGCGGCCGTCGCCGAGGTCGAGTTCGACGTTGACCCAGTCCTCGTTGCGCGACAGCGGGGTCTCGGGGGAGGTGTGGGCGTCCTGGGGGTCGAAGGTGCGGGGGCTGTAGTCCTCGACCTCGGGCAGTTCCACCGGCAGCATCGACTCCGGCACCGCGTGGGCGACGCCGTCGGTGTCGTAGACGATGGGGAACGGCTCGCCCCAGTAGCGCTGGCGGCTGAAGAGCCAGTCGCGCAGCCGGAAGTTGACGGTGCCCTCGCCGATGCCGTTGTCCGACAGCCAGGCGGCCATGGTGGCCTTGGCCTCGGTGACGTCCAGCCCGTCGAGGGAGACGCTGGCGCCGGCGGAGTTGATGATCCGCGCGTCGTAGGCGTCGAACGAGGCGTCCCAGGTGTCGGGGTCGGTACCGCGGCCGTCGGAGGGCTCGACCACGCAGCGCATGGGCAGTTCGAAGGCGCGGGCGAACGCGAAGTCGCGGGAGTCGTGGGCGGGGACGGCCATGATGGCGCCGGTGCCGTAGCCCATCAGAACGTAGTCGGCGATGAAGACCGGGACGCGTTCGCCGCTGACCGGGTTGATCGCGTACGCGCCGGTGAACACGCCGGTCTTGTCCTTGGCGTCGGCCTGCCGCTCGACGTCGGACTTGGCGGCGGCCTGCTTGCGGTAGCCGGCGACGGCCTCGGCGGGGGTGGCGTGGCCGCCGGTCCACACCGGGCGGGTGTCGTCCGGCCAGGCGTCCGGCACGATCGCGTCGACCAGGTCGTGTTCGGGGGCCAGCACCATGTAGGTGGCGCCGAACAGGGTGTCCTGCCGGGTGGAGAAGACGGTGATGCGGGCGTCCTGGCGGCCGTCGGCGGGGACGGCGAAGTCGATCCGGGCGCCTTCGGAGCGGCCGATCCAGTTGCGCTGCTGGAGTTTGATGGCCTCGGGCCAGTCCAGCGTGTCCAGGTCGTCGATCAGCCGGTCGGCGTAGGCGGTGATGCGCATCATCCACTGGCGCAGCTTGGCCTTGAAGACGGGGAAGTTGCCGCGCTCGGAACGGCCGTCGGAGGTGACCTCCTCGTTGGCCAGCACGGTGCCCAGCCCGGGGCACCAGTTGACCGGCGATTCGGAGGCGTACGCCAGGCGGTGGCCGCTCAGGACGTCGGCGCGCTCGACGGCGGTCAGCTCGTCCCAGGGGCGGCCGTCGGGGGTGGGGCGGGCACCGGAGGCGAACGCGGCGACCAGTTCGGCGATCGGGCGGGCCCGGCCGGCGGACTCGTCGTACCAGGAGTTGAAGACCTGGAGGAAGATCCACTGGGTCCAGCGGTAGAACTCCGGGTCGATGGTGGCGACCGAGCGGCGCTTGTCGTGGCCCAGGCCCAGGCTGCGCAGCTGCGCGCGCATGGTGAGCATGTTGGCCTCGGTGGTCAGCCGGGGGTGGGTGCCGGTCTGCACGGCGTACTGCTCGGCGGGCAGGCCGAACGCGTCGAATCCCAGGGTGTGCAGCACGTTGTGGCCGGTCATGCGCTGGAATCGCGCGTATACGTCGGTGGCGATGTAGCCCAGCGGGTGGCCGACGTGCAGCCCGGCACCGGAGGGATACGGGAACATGTCCATGATGAACTTCTTGGGCCGCGCCGTGACCTCGGCGGAGCCGCCCAGCGTGCCGCCGCCCGGGTTGGGCGCCTCGAAGGTGCCCTCCCGTTCCCACAGGTCCTGCCAGCGGCCTTCGATCTCGGCGGCCAGGGCGGCCTCGTACTTGAAGGGCACGGCCCGCTCAGGCGTGGCGCTCGGGGTGGTCTCGCTCATGTCCGTCGAAGCTCCGTGATGTCGTGGCAGGCCCTGCGGTGCTCGGCCTGCGGATGGCAGCCGCGCCGCCCGTGGGTGGCGGCCGATCCGGTTCCCCAAAACAAAAAAGCCCCTCACTCAGGAGGGGGCGCCGCACTGACGTGGATCGTTGTCAGCGCGGCTTGCTAAGGAGAAGGCGTACGGCACGCATGCGGTCAGGTTACCGCACACACGCCGGGGACCTCACCGGTATACGCGGCGTCCGGGGGGCGTGCGGCGGTATACGTGACGATCGGAGACCTGTACCGACGTACACGGCACGCGGGGGCCTCGCCGGTGCGCGCGATATGTGGGCCCGCCGGTGTACGCGGCGTCCGGGGATCTCACCGGTGCACGCGGTACGCGGAGCGTTTACCGGCGTACGCGATACGCGATGCGGGCGCAGACGTCCGGTGCGGCCCGGCATGCGGTGCGGGCGCAGGCATCGCGTGACGGGCGCGGGCGCCGGCGTCCGGTACGCCCGGGAGACCTCAGCCGTCGCGGCTGTCGCGGGTCTCCCGGGCGCACCGGTGGGCGTCAGCCCTTGTTCGGCTTGTACGACGCGACGTAGCCGTCGCCGGGGGTGCCGACGCCGGTGACGTCGTCGTAGCCCACGGTGGCGTGCAGCGAGGTGTCGGTGCCGAAGGTGCGGATCGAGGTCAGCAGGCCGCCGCTGGCGTCGGTGCTGTTGGCGTAGTCGACGCGGACGTTGGCGATGCCCTGGTTCTGGCCGAGCGGGTGGTCGGTCACGTCGTGCAGGGACGGCGTGCCGTACCGGTCGTAGATGGCCGGGTTGGCGAAGCCGACCGGGATGCCGCCGCGGGCCTGCTGGACGTCGGCCTGGAGGGCCGCGATCGCCGGGCAGGCCAGCGAGGTGCCGCCGATGCGGTACTCGCCGTAGCGGACGCCGTCGGGGAAGGTCTGCGTCTCACCCATGAGGAAGCCGGTGTTGGGGTCGGCGACGGCCGCGATGTCCGGCACGGTGCGCATGGCCTTGCCGCCGCCGGCCTTGCTCAGCGCGGCCGGGACGACGCCCTTCTGGTAGTACGGCTGGGCGACCAGGGTGCTGGTGCCGCCGCCGGCGCCGCCGTTGAAGGTGCCGGGGAACCCGGTCCACTGGGTGCCGTCGTCGGACAGGGCGGCCTTGTCGGTGCCCCAGCCGGTCTCCCACTCGTAGTTGTTCTTCTTGCCGATGGCGACGGAGGTGCCGCCGACCGCGGTGACCCAGTCGGAGTTGACCGGGCTGCCGACGTTGGCCGGGTCGGTGGCGGTGGCCTGGTCGCCGTCGTCACCGGAGGAGAAGTAGAAGCCGATGCCCTCGACCGCGCCCTGCTGGAAGATCTGGTCGTAGGCGGCGACCTGGTCGGCGGTCTCGCCGAGCTCCGAGCCGCTCCAGGAGTTGGAGACGATGTCGGCCAGGTGGTTGTCGACGATCTTCGACAGCGAGTCCATCAGGTCGTCGTCGTTGCACGAGGCGGCGCCGACGTAGGTGATGCCGGCCGCCGGGGCGAGCGCGTGCACCGCCTCGACGTCGAGGGTCTCCTCGCCGTACCAGCCGGCCGCGCCGCACGAGGCGATGCTGTTGTACTTGGCGGGCAGCACCTGGGTGAGCTGGCCGGCCGCGTACTTGGCGTCGCCGTTGCGCTTGGCGTACGTGGCGGCGTCCGAGGCGATGTAGCTGGAGGCGTAGGCGTCGACGATGGCGACGGTGGCGCCCTTGCCGGTGTACTTGCCCGCGCCGTATACCGAGCGCAGCTGGGTGCCGGTGTAGCCCTTGACGACGTAGGCGGCGTGGCTGCCGTACGCCTCGGGGAGCTTGCTGTCGGTGTTCGAGCCGTAGTACGAGGAGAACGGACCGGCGTTGACGAACGCGGCCTCCGGCGGCGGCAGTTGCTTGGCCGTCGGCTGCATGACGTCGGGCGTGGCGGTCTGCGGGGCCGCGGCGCGGGTGGTGCCGGCACCGGTGACGCCGTCGTGGGTGGCCAGCGCCGGGGCGTTGTCCAGGCCGGTGACGGTGAGCACGGCGCCGTCGAGCGAGGCCGGCACCGTGGCGTCGCCGGCCGGGGCGTGGTAGGTCCGGCCGGCCTTGGTGTAGTTGTGCAGCGTGGTGCCGAACGCCTTGTGCACGGCCGCCTGGTCGCCGCTGACGGCGATGTAGTGGGCGGTGCTGGCGGTGACCTTCAGCCCGGAGGACTTCAGCCACGCCGTGACGGCCGCGACCTGGGCCCGGGTGGCGCCGTAGCGGGCCTTGACCTGCTGGGCGCTCAGGTACTTGCCGTAGGTGGCGGAGGAGGGGTCCGAGACGCCGCGGGCGTAGGCGGCGAGGCCCTGGGCGTCGCGGCCGGCGAGGTAGACGCGGGCGCGCACCGTGGTCGAGGACGAGGCGGTGCCCCGGTCGGCCGAGGCGGTGGCCCAGGCGGGCTTGGTGTCGGCGATCGTCTCGCGGGTGTGCGAGGCGGCCTGGGCGGAGGGTATCCCCATGGCCAGGGCACCGGCCACCAGCGGCAGCGTCGCCGCCACCGCCAGTCCGGCGCGAGTTCTGTAGCGG
This sequence comes from Streptantibioticus silvisoli, assembly GCF_027947535.2. GTDB lineage: Bacteria > Actinomycetota > Actinomycetes > Streptomycetales > Streptomycetaceae > Streptantibioticus_C > Streptantibioticus_C silvisoli. The sequence goes on along the minus strand of NZ_JAAGKO020000027.1, from coordinate 72,718 downwards.
TCCAGCTTCATGAAACCCCCAGCGAAACAAGTCGTCGCGTGATGTGGGACGGCTCACCGGATACCAGTGAGTACACGTGCCACTCGCGAAACTCTTGCGCTGATCTGTTCACGTCAGGATCATGATTGCGTCAAGAGATGGTCAAGTGCGCTCGTTCGGTGTCACGTTGATTTTTCCCGCGGCACCGGTGAACCGCCTGGTGACAGCGGGCTCCGGTCCGCGACGGAACCCGGTGGCGAGCGCCGCACGTCAACTTCGGTCCCGTCGGCGCCGGTTGCGCCGAACGCCGGCCCACGGCACCCGCGGCGGACCGTTCCGCCGCGCGTTCGGGAGTCCGCGGCGCAAATCCCGTTCCTGTCCGATGTCTTGACAGCCATCACGACGCGGAACACCATCGTCGCCAAGTTAGGAAGGTTTCCTAACAGCTACGCGGACTTGAGAGGGTCTCCCCCCACATGACCAAGAACCTCGCGCGTACCTGCCTCGCCGCCGTCGTCGCAGCAACCCCCGCACTGCTGCTGATGGGCACCGCCGGCCAGGCCCAGGCGGCGGACTCGTTCCCGTCGCAGTACGCCGCCCCTTACCTCCAGCTCGGCAGCGACACCGTCGGCGACATGGCGGCCGACCAGTCGGCGACCGGCCTGAACTACTACACGCTGGCCTTCCTGACCTCGTCGTCCGGCTGCACCCTCCAGTGGGAGGACGGCGGCGACCCCGTCGGCGCGTACACCTCGCAGATCAACGACCTCAAGTCGTCCGGCGGTTCGGTGATCATCTCGTTCGGCGGCGCCGGCAGCACCGAGCTGGCCCAGTCGTGTACGTCGGTCTCCGACCTGACCGCCGCGTACCAGAACGTGGTCTCCACCTACGGCGTCAACCGCCTCGACTTCGACATCGAGGGCGGTGCCATGGACGACACCGCGTCCAACCAGCGCCGCGACCAGGCCCTCGCGGCGCTCCAGCAGGCCGACCCCTCCGTGCAGATCGACTTCACGGTGCCGGTGGCCCCCTCGGGCCTGGAGTCCGACGCGCAGCAGATGCTGTCGGACGCGAAGTCCGCGGGCGTCAACGTCAACCTGGTCAACATCATGACCATGGACTTCGGTGACGGCGAGAACGCGCTCAACGACGCCGAGTCGGGAGCCAACGCCACCGCCTCGCAGCTGGCGGACATCTACGGCGGCTCCGCCGCGGACAACTGGGCCCGCATGGGTCTGACCCCGATCGCCGGCCAGAACGACGACGACGAGAACTTCAGCCAGTTCGACGCCTCCACGCTGGAGAGCTTCGCCGCGTCCAAGGGCGTGCAGGAGCTGTCGTTCTGGGAGGTCGACGAGTACGACAAGGCCGTCGGCTACGCCTACTCGAAGATCTTCAACCAGATCTGACCCCGCAACGCCTCCGGGGCGGACGGCGGGGCAGGTTCGCGGGGCCCGGGCAGCTGCGCTGTCCGGGCCCCGGTGTGCGTGATGCCGGGGCGTCACGCGTTCGGACAGCGCACCGGCGCGCCCGGGGAACGGCCCGGACAACGAAAAGATCCCGCCCGGCCTGTTCAGCCGAACGGGATCTCGCCAAACGTTCCCGAGAACATCCGTGAACGATCCCCGAATGTTTCGAGTTTTCGAGTGGAGCTAAGGGGATTTGAACCCCTGACCCCTTGCATGCCATGCAAGTGCTCTACCAGCTGAGCTATAGCCCCAGGTCAGTCACCGCCCGGTTTCCCTGGCGACGACGGAAACATTACACGGACCGGCCCCCCTTTCGCCAAATCGTTCCGCTGGGGGCCGGCCCGGCACCCTGCCGCCGCCGGCGGGGTGCGGGGTACTGTCGGGCTTCCGCGCCTCCGGCCCGGACCCGCCAGCCGATCAAGGAGCGCAGCCGTGACCGCGACGCAGCCGGTGATCGCCGCCCCGCGCCCGGCCGGAGTCCGGCGGTACGTCGCCCGCCGGCCGACAGCGGTCGCCGCGGTGGCGTGCCTGCTGTCGTTCACGGCGTTCTGCCTGGCGCAGCACGCGGCGCGGGTGTCGATGGTCGACCTCATGGTGTACCGGGCCGAGGGCTGGACGGTACGGACCGGGCAGGACCTGTACGCGATGGTGGCCACCAGCGCACACCTGCCGACGACCTATCCGCCGTTCGCCGCGCTGCTGTTCGAGCCCCTGTCGTGGATGCGGGTGCCGGAGATGCGGGCGTTCGCGACCGTGTTCAACCTCGGCCTGCTGCTGGCGGTGGTACACCTGTCGCTGCGGCTGATCGGACGGCCGCACCGGATACCGGTCGCCGCGGCCACCCTGGCCACGGCCGCGGTCGCGGTGTGGTGCGAACCGGTGTGGACGACGCTGCGCTACGGCCAGATCAACCTGTTGCTGGCGGTCCTGGTGCTGTGGGACCTCACCCGGCGTTCCGGGCACCGCTGGGCGGGCGTCGGCATCGGGGTGGCCGCCGGGATCAAGCTGACGCCGGCGCTGTTCGCGGTGTTCCTCGCGCTGGTCGGCGTCGTACAGGGCTGGCGGGGCCTGCGGGCCGGGCGGACGGTGTGGAACCCGGCGCTGCGGCGGGCCGGGGTCGCGCTGGCCGCCTTCGCGACGACCGCGGCGCTGGCGGCGCTGGCGCTGCCGGCGGACTCGCGGACCTTCTGGACCCGGATGATCTTCGCCGCGAACCGGGTCGGCCGGGTGGAGGACACCGCCAACCAGTCGGTGCGCGGCGTACTGGCCCGGCTGCTGCACACCACGCACCCCGACGGCTCGTGGGCGCTGGCCGCGGGGCTAGTGGGGCTGCTGGGGCTGGCGGTGGCGGTGGCGGCCGCGCTGGCCGGCGAACGGCTGCCGTCCGGGCCGGCCTGGGCGGCGTGCGCGTGCGCCACGACCGCGCTGCTCGTCAGCCCGGTGTCCTGGTCGCACCACTGGGTGTGGTGCGTGCCGATGGTGATGCTGCTGGCGTCCGAGGCGCAGCGCCGGCGGTCCGTGCCGTGGCGGGTGGGTGCGGCGGCGGCCGCGGTGGTGTTCTGCTCGTTCGCGCTGTGGCTGGTGCCGCACGCAGCCACCGGCCACCACGAACTGCGGCAGAACGCCGGCCAGATGCTGCTGTCGGCCACCTATCCCCTGGTGGGCCTGGTGTTCCTGGCGGTCGCGGGCTTCCAGGCGGTACGGGCGCTGCGCACACCGTGGCCGGTGATCCCCGGGCAGACCGGCCGCACCGGCGGCGCCCACACCGACCGCGGCGACCTCGCCTACGCGGACTGACCGACCACTCAAGCGCGCCGAGGCCGACCGCGCGGTACACGGCACCCGGCCGTCGGGTCGGGTGGGGGCGGGTCCCACGGCCCACGCCGTCGGGTCGGGTGGGGTCAGAGGGCCTGTGGCACGCGCCGTCGGGCGGGTCGGGCCGTACGTATACGTAGCGAGCCTGCCGGGACCCGCCGTATGCGTGGCGGGCCCCGCCAGTACCCGGTACGTACACGTGGCGGGTCGACCGGTACCCGTACGTATACGTAACGAACTCCCCGCTATCCGATACGTACGCGTGGCGAGCCGGCCGGACCCGTACGTATATGCAGCGGGCCCGCCGGTACCCGTACGTACACGTAATTGACGCGACGCGGTCCGGGCGCGCACGTACGCTCGGGCCATGAGCAGTCGTACCTTCCGTATCACCGTCCGCGGCGCTTTCGACGACCTCACGCCGGAGCAGCGGGCCGGTCTGCTGGCGCGAGCGGCGGAGCACGACGTGCTGTTCGCCGCGTTCACCCCCGAGGGCCACCTCAGCTACGACGTGGTGGCGCGGCCGTTCTTCACCTTCCGGTTCCAGGACGGCGGCGAGGCGGATGAGGACCTCCTGAAGGCACAGGAGCGGGCGCTGGGGACCGCGCGGGCCTGGCTGACCGAGCGGGGACTGCCGTTCAAGAACCTCACCGCGCAGTCCGAGGACCTCTCGCAGGCGCCGCTCGGCAAACGGCAGCGCCGCGAGGCCGCCCGCGGGGGAAAGCCGGCGAGCCCGTCACGCTGATCGGGCGCCCGCTGTCCGTGAGCCGGCGAACCCGTCGCGTTGATCCGGCGCCCGTCAGCGGGTGAACCCCGCACGCCGACCCCACCTCCGCCGCCCACCAGCATCCCGATCCGGCCCGCCGACCCCACCTCCGCCGCCCGCCAGCACGCGAACCCGTCGCGCCACCTCGCCTCCGCCGCCGTCAGCCGGTGCGGCGGGCCACCGTGATGATCTCCGGGCTGTCGTCGGTCAGCGGATCGCGCGTCCAGTCGCCGTACCGGGCCTCGACCGCCAGCCCGGCCGCCGCCAGCAGCACGTCGAGCCGGTCCGCGGTGAGGAACCGCAGGGTGGCGCGGCTCACCAGCGGCTGCGGCAGGTCCGGGCCGCGGCAGGTCTCGGTGAACGTGACGGTGTCGCCGTCGAACGGGACGCACACCTCGTGCTCGACCCGTACGCGCTCCCCGGTGGGCGCGACGACATCGGTCCCGTGCCGCGGGGTCCAGCGCTCCCAGGAACGGTGGGCCGGGTTGCGCGTTTCGAAGACGAAGCGGCCGCCGACGGTCAGTGCCCGGCGTATCGCGGTCAGGGACGCGGCGACCTCCTCGTCGGTCAGCAGTTGCTGGAAGGCGTGCCCGGTCATCACCGCCAGCTCGAACTCCCCGTCGCCGGGCGCCGATCGGGCCGTGCCGAGCACCCATGCGACGTCCGCGCGCTCACGTGCCCGCGCGAGCATGACCGGTGCCGGATCCAGCCCGCACAACCGCCCGGTGTGCCCCGCCTCCCGCGCGTGCCGCAGCAGCGTGCCCGTTCCGCACCCCACGTCCAGCACCGAGCCGGCGCCCATCACCCACTCCAGGTAGAACGCGTCGTCCGGCTTGCCGCCCCAGGGGTTCAGCACCTCGTACAGCGCGGCCAACCACGCCTCGCGATCCGTCAGTTCGCTCATCCGCTCACCATGGCACCGCCCGGCGCCCGCGTCGCGCGCATTACGGCGGCCCGGACGCGCCACGGCTCCCTTCGTGACGTACACGTCAGCGTGCCGAACTCATCGTGACGTATACGTCCGCCTGCGACGGAGCCGGAAAACAGCCACGCCCACCCCCAGGCCGGCCGGCACGGACGTACCGCGTCACGCGTACGCCGACCCGTGCCAGGAGCACCGGCGGGCGGCGGACAGCGGAGGCCCGAAGCCGAAGCCCTCACCGCGCGAGGCGGAGCGGGGCGGAAACAACGAGGCGATCCCGGTCCGCGCGGTCCGAGCGGTCCGCGCGAACAGGGATCGCCTGTTGTCGAGTTGCGCGTGCTCATTCACGCGTAGCCGTTCCCGGGACGCGGAACAGCCGCTCCGCATTGGCATGGCTGACCAGCGCACGCTGCTCGTCGGTCAGGTCGAGGGCGTCCAGGAATGCGGTGGCCACGTGGCTGTCCTCGTACGGGTAGTCGACCGCGAACATGAGTCGCTCCGCGCCGACCTTGCCCAGGGTGTACGCGAAGACGTCCGGGTCGCACATGCCGCTGGTGGTGAACGTGAAATTACGCAACACGTACTCGCTCGGCTTGAGTTCCAGCTCGGCCATGCCGAGCAGATCGCCGGCCCAGCGATAGGTTTTCTCGTGGATGTTGTCGAGCCGCCACAGCCAGAACGGCAGTCCCTCGCCAAGGTGCCCCAGCACGATCTTCAGGTTCGGGTGGCGGTCGAGCGTGCCGCTGAGAATCAGCCTGATCGCGTGCGTTCCCACCTCCGCCTGGAAACCCCACAGCGCCGCGACCATGCCGTAGTCCCTGAACGGCGCCAGCATCTGCGGACTCGGCGACCGCGGATGCAGATACAGCGTCGCGTCCTCGCGTTCAAGCGCGGCGAGCAACGGCTCCATCTCCGGCTCGTCGAGGTAATGGCCGTGCGTATGGGAGCCGATGAGTATGCCGCCGAATCCGGGCGTCCCCATCACGCGGCTCACCTCGGCTGCCGCCGCTTCGGGATCTTGTGGCGCGACGGCCCCGAGGCCCGCGAACCGCCCGGGATGGCGGCGGATGATGTCCGCGAGCGTGTCGTTCATCCCGCGGGCGAGTTCCGTGGCGCGGGCGGCGTCCGCGTAGAGCTGTACGCCGGGCGGATTGAGGCTCAGGACCGAAAGGTCGACGCCGGCCGTGTCCATTTCCGACAGTCGCGTCGGGATGTCGCTGAGCCGCAGCCGCATCCGCGGGTTCTTCGGAAAGTTGAGGACGAACTCCTGCTCGATCTCCTCCCCCGGCGCTACCGCGAGGTCCTCGATCTCACGCCAATACTGTTCAGTGGCGAAGTGCTCCTCGACAGCGATCACTCGTCGCTTTTCCGTACGTGCCATTCCCCGGTCTCCTCGATTTCCTCGCTGAATTGAAGTCCCGTTTCCGCCCTTCCGCTCCTGGCTGATCCCAGGCCGTCCCCGCTCGCCACCATCCACACCCTGGGGCGAGCCGCCAGCCGACGGAACATCGAAAGGCGAACCAACGAAAGCGCCCGCATCCGACCGACGTGTCCAGCTACGTGTCCGATGCCTGGTGGAAATTTCCGGCGTCCACCCCATCGGCCCGGCGGGCTGGGCGGAGAGGGAAGGGCCTGGACATCGGGCGGCCGCCGGAGCAGGCCCTGCGCCAGCTCAGGGACGCCGTCCGCTGCGTCGACCGGGGGAAGCCCCTGGTGGGCACCTCCCGCACGAGTTCGTCCCGCGGGAGACCGGCTACGGGTACTTCGCCGCCTCACAGAAGGCCGGGGTGAAGGCCGGGGTGAAGGCCCGGGCCGACGCCGCCTGCCGCATGACGACCATCAAGGGCGAAGGCCATCGAGCGCGCGTTCGCCGCGGAATCGATGTGGCGATCACCGGACGCCCCTCGACCGCAAGAGCTCAGCGTCATTTCCGGACGCCGGGGCGAGGAGAATCTCGGGAAATTCCCGCCGTCGCACGCCAGAAGTAATGCTGCCGTCCTCGATCACACCGTGGGCAAGCCACTTGCCCACAGCCCGAGGTCAAAGCCGCATGCCGCCGGATGCCTCGATCCGCTCGCCGTTCACCCATTGCAAGTCGTCCGACAGCACCGCGGCGACGATCGGGCCGATCTCGTCGGGTTCGGCAGGACGGCCGAGCGCGGTGATGGCTCCGACCCGCTTGCGGTACTCGGGGTTGTCCCGGATGACGCCCCCGCTGAAGTCGGTCGCCGTCGCACCGGGTGCCAGCGTATTGACCCGGATACCGCGCGGAGCGAGTTCGGTGGCGAGATACCTGGTCAGCGGCTCGATCGCCCCCTTGCTCGCCGCGTACGCGGTTTTGCCCGGGAACACGAAACGGACGAGCCCCGAGGACAGGTTCAGAATGCGGCCCTGATCGCGAAGCAGCGGAACGAGCTTCTGCGTGACGAAGAAAACTCCGCGTATGTTGACGGCGTACAGCCTGTCGAGATCCTCTGGCGTGGTCTCCTCGAACGAGGCGGTGTGCCAGATTCCGGCGTTGTTGACCAGGTAGTCGAAGCGGTCCGTGCCCAGCTCCGCGAGTTCGGCGCGCAACCGGCCGGCAAACGCGTCGATGCCGTCGATCCTGCTCGCGTCCAGTTGCAGCGCACTCACGCGCCGACCGTGCTTGCGCCCTTCGGCGGCCACCTCTTCCGCGGCACTCGCGTCGGAGTTGTAGGTGAAGACGACATCGACTCCTCGCGCGGCCAGATTCAGCACCGCCGACCGACCGATGCCGCGGCTACCGCCCGTCACGACCGCCACCCGCCGGGTGGCGCCATCATTCGCTGTCCTGGATTCCGTCATCATGACCCTCCTCTGCTCACGTGGACGATCCGACGATCGCCGACCTGCTTTCCACGCTAAAGGGGTGATGTCCTTCGGGGGCAGTCCCTGTTGACCCTGGGGCCGACAGGACCAGGCAGAAGGCCGCCCGTCGAGCCATAATCGTCGTGTGAGCAACAGCAATCTGCTGGGTGAGTATCTGAGGGCGCGGCGGGAGCGGATTCATCCCGGCGACGTGGGGCTGCCGTCGGACGACAACCGGCGCGTGCCGGGCCTTCGCCGTGAAGAGGTCGCGCTGCTGGCCGGTATCAGCGCCGACTATTACCTGCGGCTCGAACAGGGACGCAATCGCAATCCCTCACCGGCGGTGCTGGATTCCCTGGCCCGCGCGCTGGACCTGGACGACGCGGCGAACGAACACCTCCGGCGGGTGGCGGCGTCCCGTCCGTCCTCGACGCGCCGCCGCCGACGGCGGACCTCCACGCCGGCGACCATCCGCCTTCTTGTCGAATCGCTGAACCTTCCGTCGTTCGTGGAGGACGACCACTTCGACGTGCTCGCCGCCAACCGGCTCGCCGAGGCACTGTCGCCGAGCTTCCAGGCCGGGCAGAACCGCCTGCTGTCGATGTTCCTGGCCCCGGAGGAGCGCGCGCTGTTTCCGGACTGGGAAGCCGTGACCGCGGACCTGGTCGCGGCCTTCCGCGCCAGCGTCGCCGACGTCGCGGACGACGCGCGGACCGTGGAGCTGGTCGGTGAGTTGTCGCTGCGCAGTCAGCGCTTCCGCGAGCTGTGGAGCCGCCACGACGTACGGCCGCGGGTCGGCACGCCGCCGGTGCGCCTGACGCATCCCCAACTGGGCGAGATGCAGTTGATGCGGGAGAAGCTGGTGATCAGCGGGCCTTCCGGCCAACTGCTGGTCATCTGGCATCCGCATCCCGGCAGCGACAGCGCGGAGAAGCTCGCGCTGCTCGCCTCTCTGTGACCGCGGGGGCTCCACAGGCGCCTCCATCCCCGCAGGTCCTCACCGTGATCGGGGCCCGTGACCCGCAATCACCGTCAGTGATCGATCGATCGCCCAGCCGCACCCGGCTCGGCCGCGGCCCGGAAGACGACTCCGCCCAGCGCCCGGCGCCCGCGTCGCGCGCACACCGGCGCCCCGGACTCGGCACGGCGCGCTTCGTGACGTGTACGTCCGCCTGCCGAACCTTTCGTGACGTATACGCCTGCCTGCTGAGCTTCGTGACGTGTACGTCCGTCCGCCCGCCAACGCAGACGCCCCCCCTCGGAGCGGCCGGCGTACGGCGGGGGTGCGGGGGCGAAGTCCGCATCGCGCGAGGCGGCACGGGACGGCGTGGGGCGGAAACAACGAAGCGGTCCCGGCCCGCGCGTGCTGCGCGAACTGGAACCGCCTGTCGTCGAGTTGCGAGTGGAGCTAAGGGGATTTGAACCCCTGACCCCTTGCATGCCATGCAAGTGCTCTACCAGCTGAGCTATAGCCCCGCGACCTGAGAGGAGCTTAGCGTGTGCGCCGCCCGGAGACGAAATCCGCCGGCGGGCGACGGGTCAGTCGCCGGCGCTGAGGACCGGCTCCGGGAGGGTGCCGGTGTTGTGCTCCAGCAGGCGCCAGCCGCGGGCCTCCTCGCCCAGGACGGACCAGCAGCAGTTGGACAGGCCGCCGAGCGCCTCCCAGGTGGGCGCGGGCAGCCCGAGCAGCCGGCCGATGGTGACGCGGATCGCGCCGCCGTGGCTGACGACGACGAGCGTGCCGCCGTCGGGGAGCTTGTCGGCCTCGGTCAGGACCACGGGGACAGTGCGGTCGGCGACCTCCGTCTCCAGCTCACCGCCGCCGCGCCGGACCGGCTCACCGCGCTTCCAGGCCGCGTAGTCCTCGCCGTGGCGCTCGATGATCTCCGGGGTGGTCAACCCCTCCCACACGCCCGCCGAGGTCTCCCGCAGGGCCTCGTAGAGCCGTGGCTGAAGGCCGGTGACGGCGGTGAGTTCGGCGGCGGTGCGCACGGCCCGGCTCAGGTCGGAGGCGATGACCGCGTCCGGGCGCAGCGCGGCGAGCAGCCGGGCGGCGCGGCGGGCCTGGGCGAGACCGGTGTCGTTGAGCGGGACGTCGGTGCTGCCCTGGAAGCGGCCCGCCACGTTCCACTCGGTCCGGCCGTGCCGCCACAGCACGACGCGGCGGCCCCTGGTGGGCGCCGCGCCGGCGGCGGGGGTCAGCTGAAGGCTCCGTCCTGGGTGGCGCCGTCCTCCACTCCGTGCGCGGCGGCGTGCTCGGCGGCCTTGCCGCGGGTGGCGAGCGCGTCGTCGGGCAGCGGCAGCTCGGGGCAGTCCTTCCACAGCCGCTCCAGGGCGTAGAAGACCCGCTCCTCGGCGTGCTGGACGTGGACGACGATGTCGACGTAGTCGAGCAGCACCCAGCGGCCTTCGCGCTCGCCCTCGCGGCGCACCGGCTTGACGTCGAGCTCGTCGCGCAGCCGGTCCTCGATCTCGTCGATGATGGCCTTGACCTGGCGGTCGTTGGGCGCGGAGGCGATCAGGAAGGCGTCGGTGATCGACAGCACGTCGCTGACGTCGTACGCGATGATGTCGTGCGCGAGCTTGTCGGCGGCCGCTTGGGCGGCGGCCTTGATCAGCTCGATGGAGCGGTCCGTGGCGGTCACAAGGAGGCTTTCCGGTCGGCGACGAATACCCCACCAGGGTCTCATGCCGCACCGAGCCCGCCGCCCCGGGTTTTCCGGGGCGGGTCAGGCCTGCGGGGTGTCGGCGGGCAGGTGGTAGTCGGCGCCGAGGACCACGGTGAGGTCGGCGTTGGCGGCGCCGGTGCCGCGCACGACGTCGGAGGCGGGCAGGCCGAGGGTCTTGCCGAGCTGCTGGGCGGCGCTCTTCTGCTTGGCGGTGCCGTAGAGGACCTGGGAGGTGGCGCGCGGTGTCTGCCGGCCGCCGTCGATGTAGGTGTCGCCGGCGTCGATGACCTGGACCTGTGCCGCGGCGGCCGCCTTGGAGCCGGTGGTGGCGTCCCGGACGGAGACGGTGGGGATGCCGCTGGTGTCGGTGTTCTTCACCGTGCCGCCGAGGATCTGCTTCACGACGGTGTCGGTGGCCTGCTGGCTGAGGGTGCCGTTGGTCTCGACGGGCAGGCCGGTGGTGGCGTAGTGCCCGGACTTCACCAGGTCCGACAGCGCGGCGAGGGTCGCGCCGAGCTGGCCGTCGGACAGGGAGGGGTCGGGGACCGAGCCGACCTGGTCGATGATCTTGGTGGCGGCGGTGCCGCTGCTGGGGACCTGCATGAGGACCGCCCGCATGACCTGGCCGAACCGGGTCAGCTGGGCGGCGGCGGTCTCGCCGGGGGCGCGGTAGGTGGCGTAGGCCACGGCGGCCTTGCCGTTGAGGCTCTGGTCCTTGCCGCCGGTGACGACCGGTTTGCCGGCCTGGGTGACGGTGGCGTCCGGGGTCATCTCGATGCCGCCGAGGGCGTCGACGAGCACTTCGAGGAACGGGGTGTCGAGCCGCCAGGTGCCCTGGATGTTGGCGCCGAGCAGGGTGTCGAGGCCGTCGCGGGTGGGTCCGGCGCCCTCGGAGACCACGGACTTGCCGAGCGTCATCGCGCCGTCGTCGGTGCTGACCGTCAGGGAGTTGGGCAGCAGTACGGTGCTGCCGCGGCCGGTGGTCTCGTTGCGGACCAGCAGGATCGTCGAGGAGTCGTTGCTGTCGACCTCGCGCAGGTGGACGACGATGACGTCGCGTTTCTGCGCGGCCAGCGGGGTGGCGGCGCCCGCGCCGAGGCCGGGGATCAGGCCGGCCTTCCAGGCGTAGGTGCCGCCGCCGGCCACCGCCAGCACCACGACGAGGGCCAGCGCGAGGGTGCGGCTGCGGCCGCGTCGTTTGCGTTCGTCACGGCGTTCGGTACGCGACTCGGAGAACTTCAGCCAGTCGATGACGTCCTCGGCCTGCTCGTCCTCCTCCTCGACGAATGCGAACTCCTCGGCGTGCTGCTCGCCGTCCTCGCCGGCCGCGGCGTGCGGTACACCGTCGGGGCCGGCGGCGCCGTGGGCGTCCGGGTAGCCGCCGCCCGGGCCGCCGTACACGTCCTGACCGCCGTATGCGTCCTGACCGCCGTACACGTCCTGTTCGGCGGTGGTACCGCTGTCCGCACCGGTGTGGTGGGCGTTGCCGGGGTACGGTCCGGCGTCGGAGTGGCCGGTCTGCGGGTACGGGTCGCGCTGCGGCGGGATGTGGCCCTGCGTCCGCGTCTGCGACGCGGCGGGGGCGCCCTGCTGGTTGTGGTGGGTCTGGTGGGCCGCGGGGTCCTGGTAACCGGTCTGCCGGCCGCCGTACACGTCCTGCTGGGCACCGGGCTGCCCCTGGTGGGCGGCCGGGTCCTGGTAGCCGGTCTGCTGCTGCGTCCAGCCGGCCTGGCCGCCGTAGCCGCCGGACGGGTCGTAGCCGCCCGCCTGCCGGTCGTGGCCGGGCTGGGCGGGGTAGGGCTGCTGCGGGTAGCCCTGCTGGTAGTACGCGGGGTCGTAGACCTGATGCGTACCCGTGTCGTAGCCCTGCTGCGGCGTGCCGTCGTACCCCTGCTGCGGCGCGCCGGCGTACGGGTCGTAGGCCTGGCCCTGCCGGGGATCCGCGGCGCCGCGGGGGTCCTGCGCGGGGTATCCGGGCGGGTAGGGGGCGTAGGGCTCCCGGGCCTCCTCAGGCTCCTGGCCGTATCGCTCCTGCTCGCTCACCAGCGCCCTCCCGATCGATGACTTGGCGCCGGGCGGTTCCGGGCCGGTCGTGTGGATGTACGACCCTATCCGGCGTCCAGGTACAGCTTGCGCTTGTCGATGTACCGGACCACGCCGTCCGGCACCAGGTACCAGACGGGTTCGCCGCGGGCGACCCGCTTGCGGCAGGCGGTGGAGGAGATGGCCAGGGCCGGGACCTCGACCAGCGACACGCCGCCGTCGGGGATGCCCGGGTCGGTCAGAGTGTGCCCCGGGCGGGTCACTCCGATGAAATGCGCCATGGAGAACAGCTCGCGGGCGTCGCGCCAGGAGAAGATCTGGGCGAGCGCGTCGGCGCCGGTGATGAAGAACAGGTCCACGTCGCCGTATTCGGCACGCAGGTCCCGCAGCGTGTCGAGGGTGTAGGTGCGGCCGCCGCGGTCGATGTCGATGCGGCTGACCGAGAACTGCGGGTTGGAGGCGGTCGCGATGACCGTCATCAGGTAGCGGTCCTCGGCCGCGGAGACCTGCTGGGTCTCCTTCTGCCACGGCTGGCCGGTGGGTACGAACACCACTTCGTCCAGGTGGAACTTGGTCGCGACCTCGCTGGCTGCCACCAGGTGGCCATGGTGGACGGGATCGAAGGTCCCGCCCATCACGCCGAGTCGTTTCTTCACCGGTCCGGCCCCTCCGTCCCTGATCTGACCGATCGCGGAGGGGCGTACGGACGCTGCCGGTCTCCCATCCGGCCACACCCTACTTCGCGTCCGTCGGGAGCGCGCCGAGGGGCGGTCAGCGGTCCCGGTTGAAGCGGCTGGTGATCCACAGCAGGAGCAGCAGGATGAACAGGGCCGATCCACCGGTGAGGAACGGGCTCAGGCTCGGGTGGTTGCCGCCCTCGGCGAGCGGAGCCACGGCTGCGGCGATATGTGTCATGGTCTGCGGGACCCCTTGCGGTCGGAGAAGTCGTCAGCTGGGAAATCGTGCCACATGGTAAGGCCCGGGCGGGTTGGAACCCTGCGCGGGTTCCGCACGTCCTTGGTGTGTACGCAGTACGTGTACACGTCTACCAGGAAGCCGGTCGTAACCGTCCGTCAGACCTCAGCGGATCTTTCCGTCGGACCTCAGTCGTTGTTGCCGTAGCCGCGCAGAAGGAACCACGCGAGGAACGCGGCGCCCAGGACGGAGACCACGATCACGGTACGCAGCAGCCAGCCGGGCCCTGCCGAGTCGGAGGCCACGGCGAGCAGCGTCGCCGGGTGGAGCGATGCGGGGGTGTGCATACCGACCAGACTAGACCTGTCGGTGGCGGGCCCTAAGGTGGGGGCCGAAGGGGCGGGAACGCGTCGGCGACGCAGGGGGAGGACCCATGTCCGTGCCGAACGACACGAGCGGTTCAGGTGAGCCGGAGGGCGGGCTGCCCGGACGCAACCGCAGGCGGTTCCCCGCGATCTCCTCGCGGGCCTACGAGCATCCGGCGGACCGTTCGGCGCTGGTGGCGCTGCGCAAGCTGACCGGTTTCGACACCGTCTTCAAGGCGCTCAGCTCACTGCTGCCCGAGCGCTCGATGCGGCTGCTGTTCCTGTCGGACTCGGTGCGGGTCGGGGAGTTGCAGTTCCCGCACCTGCACGCGATGATCCGCGACGCCTGCTACATCCTGGACCTGGAGAAGGTCCCGCCGATGTACGTCACGCAGGACCCGAAGCCGAACGCGATGTGCGTCGGTCTCGACGAGCCGATCATCGTGGTCACCACCGGGCTGGTGGAGATGCTCGACGAGGAGGAGATGCGGGCGGTCGTCGGCCACGAGGTGGGCCACGCGCTGTCCGGTCACGCGGTGTACCGCACGGTCCTGCTCTTCCTGACGAATCTGGCGGTCAAGGTCGCCTGGATCCCGCTGGGCACGGTGGCGGTCACCGCGATCGTCACCGCGCTGCGCGAGTGGTTCCGCAAGTCGGAGCTGTCGGCGGACCGGGCAGGCCTGCTGGTCGGTCAGGACGCGCAGGCCTCGATGCGCGGCCTGATGAAGCTGGCCGGCGGCAACCACCTGCACGAGATGAACGTCGACGCGTTCTTGCAGCAGGCGGAGGAGTACGAGGCGGGCGGCGACCTGCGCGACTCGGTGCTGAAGATCCTCAACGTGCTGCCGCGCAGCCACCCGTTCACCACCGTGCGGGCGGCGGAGCTGAAGCGCTGGTCCGAGGGGCGCGACTTCCAGCGGATCATGGACGGCCACTACCCGCGCCGCGAGGAGGACAAGGACGCCTCGGTGCGGGACGCCTTCCGTGAGTCGGCCGGGCACTACGGCGAGCAGGTCAAGAGCAGCAAGGACCCGCTGATGGGTCTGATCCGCGACATCTCCAGCGGCGCCGGCGACCTCGGCGGCAAGCTGCGCGACAAGTTCGCCGGCAACGGGTCGCGCCCGGCGGGTGCCGACGGCACGGACGCCTCCGGCGGCCAGGACGGCGGCCCGCAACCGGAGTAGGCCGGCGGCACCGTCGCCGGCCACCACCGCCCGCCCGGCACCGCGCCGCGCACCGGGCCTTCACCGGCGCGCGGGTCCGCGCCGCACCCACCACCGCTCCGCGCACCGGGCCTTCACCGCCGCGCACTCCCCCGGGTCCGCGCCGCGCACCGCCTCACCCCCGCCACCGCACCCGCCGCTGCTACCGCACCCGCCGCTATCGCACCGCCCCGCTGCCGCACCGCCGCGCCATCGCGCCGCGATCAGTGGTGGCGGCCGGTGGTGCCGTGCGGGGCGGGCTGGGTGGCGGTGGGGGCCGGGGTGGGCGGCGTGGCCATCGGGTGGCAGGCGGCGGCGACGGCCGTGGTGCGGCGGTAGGGGTCGGTACCGGCGGGCGGCGGCGCGCTCTGGCCGGCCATCAGCGGTTCGAAGGACGCCGCGAGCCGGGTGCCGCAGGCCAGCGGTCCGGCCTCGACGGCGGCCTGGTCGACCTCGACCCGGCCGGTCAGCAGGTCTTCGCGGGTGAAGGACATCCGCAGTTCGCGCCGGACGGTGAACAGCGACGGCGGCCGGGTCAGGTCGCCGGCCGGGCGCACGGTGTAGACCATCGTGTGGTCGGTGAGGACTTCCAGGTCGCGGGTGCCGCCGGTCACCGAGACGGTGCCGCGCACCCGTATGCGGTCGTCGGCGAGCACGACGTGGGGCAGGTCGAAGCGCACCAGCCAGCCCGTGGCGGCGTGCCGCCCGTCGTCGGCGGGGCTGGTGAGGCTGCGCTTGAACTGGTCCAGCTCGCCCGGCGCCAGCAGGTCCTCCACCTCGTTGAGGTCACCGTCGGTGAGTTCGGCGGTGTCCAGCGAGGAGGCGGTCAGGTAGCGCTTGGCGATGTCCAGCGCGACGAGGACCTGGTCGGCGGAGTAGCGGCCGACCGCGTGGGCGCGCGGCAGCGTGATGCCGGCCGCGCCGACCGCCCAGCGTCCGGCGCCGGACTGCGCGTAGAGCTGGTCGTCCTCGGCGGCCGGGACCGGTCCGGACGGGGTGAGGGCGACCAGGCTGACCCGCAGCGGTCCGCTGGCGGGCACGGCCACCGGCCGGTAGGGGTGGCGGATGCCGAGGAAGATCGCGGTGCCGAAGGCCAGCGCCATCAGCAGGACCAGGGCGAACGCCTGGCGGTGCCGGGAGAACGGGTCCCAGGCGTGCCGGGGGGAGACCGCCCGGCCGCCGTCGTCCAGGCGTTCGTCGGCGGAGTACTCGCGTATGCGGGCGGCCCGGACGAACGACTCGTCGAACACGATGGAGCGGTAGTCGTCATCCCCGCCTCCCGGGACACCCATCGGCGTCCCCCCGGGAGGGCCTCCGTACCCGCTCATACGACAAGAGTAGGTCGGCGGGCACCCGGGTGAACGCCACGACGGCAAACAATTTCTGACGGAACGTCAAAGGAACGCGCCGGTCCCGGCCCGATCCGGGGCCGGGAATCACCTCAGCGGCGGTCCGCGGTGCCGACGACCGCCGGGGGGCGGGAGACGCCGGCGCTGCCGGTGGCGGGCGGCGGGGCGGGGGCCGGCTGGCGGGAGGAGGAGGCGCCGCGGTAGACGGCGGCGAAGGTCAGCGCGACCACGCCGAGGCCCATGATGAGCGCCAGCAGCCAGGCGACGCTGCGGTGCCAGCGGTCGGTGGCGCCGTAGGGGCGGCGCAGCCGGTAGTGGCCGCCGTAGAGGCCGAGGTCGCCGTCGTAGCCGCCGGCCACCGCGTGCGGCTCCTCGTCGGCGCCGCCGACCCGCAGCCGGGCCGCCTCGGCCGCCGCACGGGCCTGGGTGAGCGCCAGCAGGCGCTCGCGCGCACTGGGCTCGTGGAAGGACGCCGCCTTGACGAACGCCTCGTCGAAGACCACGGATGCGAACTCCTCGTCCGCGCCGTGGTCGTCTCGTTCCGGGAACGGCTTACCGCCATCATCCTCGGGCACGGAACCAGCGTAAGCCCGCGACCGCCGTCATGGGCAGGGGACGCCGGGTAAATACCACAGGACGACAATGTTACGAATCACCCCACCGACCGCCCCACCGACCGCATCACCGGCAGCCCCGCCGACCGCATCACCGGCAGCCCCGCCGACCGCATCACCGGCAGCCCCACCGGCCACCCCACCGGTCTCCCCGCCGACCGCATGACCGGCCACCCCACCGGCAACCGGCCGCACCACCAACCGCCCCCGAGGACGTCAGCGGATGTGGCCGTCGCCCGTGACGACGTACTTGGTGGACGTCAGCTCGGGCAGCCCCATCGGGCCGCGGGCGTGCAGTTTCTGGGTGGAGATGCCGATCTCGGCGCCGAAGCCGAACTCGGCGCCGTCGGTGAACCGGGTGGAGGCGTTCACCATGACGGCGGCGGCGTCCACCTGGGCGACGAAGCGGCGGGCGGCGGCCTGGTCGCGGGTGACGATGGCCTCGGTGTGGCCGGAGGACCAGCGGCGGATGTGGGCCACCGCGGCGTCCAGGTCGGGCACCACGGCGGCGGCGATGTCGAGCGAGAGGTACTCCGCGGCCCAGTCCTCGTCGGTGGCCGGCAGCACCGCGTCACCGGCCGCCTGCCAGGCCGCGTCGCCGTGCACGGTCACCCCGGCGCCGGCCAGCGCGGACAGCGCGCGGGGCAGGAAGGCGCCGGCCACCGCGGCGTGCACCAGCACGGTCTCCGCCGAGTTGCAGACGCTGACCCGGGATGCCTTGGCGTTGACCAGCACGCGCAGCGCCATGTCGAGGTCGGCGTGCTCGTCGACGTAGACGTGGCAGTTGCCGGTGCCGGTCTCGATCACCGGGACGGTCGACTCCTCCACGACCGTGCGGATCAGCGAGGCGCCGCCGCGCGGGATGAGGACGTCGACCAGGCCGCGGGCGCGCATCAGCTCCTTGACGGAGTCGCGGCTCTCGCCCGGCACCAGCTGGACCGCGTCGGCGGGCAGGCCGGCGGTGCCGATCGCGTCGCGCACCACGCCGACCAGCGCGGTGTTCGACGCGTACGCCGAACCGGAGCCGCGCAGCAGGACCGCGTTGCCCGATTTCAGGCACAGCGCGGCGGCGTCCACGGTGACGTTGGGGCGGGCCTCGTAGATGATGCCGACCACACCGAGCGGCACCCGGATCTGCCGGATCTCCAGGCCGTTGGCCAGCGTGGAGCCACGCAGCACCTCGCCGACCGGGTCGGGCAGCGTCACCACGTGGGCCACGTCGGCGGCGATGGCGGCCACCCGTTCCGCCGTCAGGGTGAGGCGGTCGATCATGGCCTCGCCGGTGCCGTTGTCGCGGGCCCGTGCGACGTCGGCGGCGTTGGCCGTGAGGATCTCGCCGGTGCGGGCCCGCAGGGCGTCGGCGATGGCGAGCAGCGCCGCGTCCCGCACGCCGGACGGCTGCGGCGCGAGTTCGGCGGCGGCCGCCTTCGCACGGCGGGCGGTGTCCAGGACGTCGGAGGATGCGCTGGTGGTCATGGTCGAAGGGTACTGACCCCGCGGACCGCCCCCGGCGGGTGTTCCGGCATGCGGGACACCGCACGGCCCGCCGCGCCGCGCTGTCCCCGGCACGGGCCGGCGCGGGCCGGTCACCGGGAGCACGGCGGCGTTCGTCAGTACGGGTGGACGCCCACCGCGCTCGTCAGCACGGGTGGCCCCTACCCCGTTCCTCAGGACGAGTGCACACCCACTGCGTTCGTCAACACGGGTACGCACCCACCACGTTCGTCAGGACGAGTGCACACCCACCGCGTTCGTCAACACGAATACGCACCCGCCGCGCTCGTCAGGACGAGTGGCCCCCGTGTTCGTCAGTACGGGTGCACACCCACCGGTGTGGCGGGCGGGGGGCCGTAGCCCTCGGCGACCCGCTGGTGCCAGGTGGCGCGGTCGATGACCTCCAGGCCGACGATCTCCCACGGCGGCAGCCGGGCGGTGGCCTTGTGCTCGCCCCACAGGCGCAGTGCGATGGCGGCCGCGTCGTGCAGGTCGCGGGCCTGTTCCCAGTAGCGGATCTCGGCGTGGTCGGCCGCGTACCGGCTGGTCAGCAGGAACGGGTGGTCGTGCGCCAGCTGCTCCAGCGCCCGCCTGACCTCGGGCAGCGGCGCCTCGTCGCCGGACAGGCTGAGCGTGACGTGCCACAGCCGCTCCGCCGGCCGGTCGGCGGCGCGCACGGCCGCCGGGCGGGCCGGGCCGGGGCCCGGGCGGTCCCCGGGCAGGTCACCGACGCTGGCCAGCGTGCGCTCGGCCCCGCGGGGCTGGGAGGGGCCCGCCGTCCACGGCGGGGTTCCCGGGCGCCCTCGTCCCACGGCGGCCTCCTGTACGTGCGGCGGTTCCTGGCCGACACCGCGCACCGCGCGGTCCCCCGTTCACAGTGGACCAGCCCGGAGCCGACCACGGGGCCGTTTTCGGCAAGAAGACCCCGGATCACCGGTGCGAACGCCCCCTCGCGCCCCCGCGTCCGCTCCCGTGCGACCACCCCGTGCGGGCGACCCCGGTCAGCGCAGGACGACGAGGTCGTCGCGGTGCACGACCTCCCGCTCGTAGGCCGGGCCCAGTTCGGCGGCGAGGTCGCGGGTGGAACGGCCCAGCAGCCGGGGAAGCTCGGCGGCGTCGTAGTTGACCAGGCCGCGGGCGACGGCGTTGCCCCGCTCGTCCAGCAGGTCCACCGGGTCGCCGGCCGTGAACCGGCCCTCGACGCCGGTCAGCCCGGCCGGCAGCAGCGAGGTGCGCCGCTCGACGACCGCCCGCACCGCGCCGGCGTCCAGCCGCAGCGCGCCGCGCGGGGTGGAGGCGTGCGCCAGCCACAGCAGCCGGTCGGCGGAGCGCTTGCCGGTGCGGCGGAACAGCGTGCCGGTGGGCCGGCCGGCCAGCGCGTCGGCGGCGTGCACCGCGGAGGTCAGCACCACCGGGATGCCGGCCGCCGCCGCGATCCCGGCCGCCTCGACCTTGGTCACCATGCCCCCGGTGCCCACCCCGGCCCGCCCGGCGCTGCCGGTCTCGACGCCTTCGAGGTCGGCCGGGCCGGCCACCTCGGCGATCCGGCGGGCGCCGGGGCGGCGCGGGTCACCGTCGTAGAGGCCGTCGACGTCGGAGAGCAGCACCAGCAGGTCGGCGTGGACCAGGTGGGCGACGAGCGCGGCCAGCCGGTCGTTGTCGCCGAACCGGATCTCGTCGGTGGCCACCGTGTCGTTCTCGTTGACGATCGGCAGCGCGCCCATGGCCAGCAGTTTGTCCAGGGTGCGGAACGCGTTGCGGTAGTGCGTGCGGCGGGAGATGTCGTCGCTGGTCAGCAGCACCTGGCCGACGCGCACGCCGTACCGGGCGAACGAGGCGGTGTAGCGGGCGACCAGCAGGCCCTGCCCGACGCTGGCGGCGGCCTGCTGGCGGGCCAGGTCGCGCGGGCGGCGCGACAGGCCCAGCGGTGCCAGGCCGGCCGCGATGGCGCCGGAGGAGACCAGCACGATCTCCCGGGCCAGGCTCGGCTCGCGGCCGATGCCGCCGGCCTTGGCCAGCACGTCGACCAGCGCGTCCACCCGGTCGGCGTCGAGGCCGCCGAGCGCGGTGGTCAGCGAGGAGGAGCCGACCTTGACGACGATCCGCCGGGCCCCGGTGACGTCCTCGCGCAGACCGCCGGCGCCGGTCGCCCCGCCCGTGCCGTCCGAGGTGCTTCGACCGTCGACGCCGTCCTGGTAACCGCCCGCCACGCCTGGTACCCCGCCAACCTCACGCCGTTTTCCGGCTTCCGTGCCCATGCCCGGCAAATCTACGCCGGGCCGGCCGGGCCGCGCCGCCGCGTCCCGAGGGGCGGGACGCGGGCGGCGGGCGGCCCGGGGGGCGGATCAGAACGGGTTGAACTCGTCGTACTCGCGCTGCGCGTCGTCCCGCTCGGCGTCGCGCTCCCGGCGGCGCTGGGCGGCCGGGCGGGGGGCGTCGAAGCGGTGGTCCTCGCCACGCCGGCCCAACATCTCGGCGCCGGCCGCCAGCGACGGCTCCCAGTCGAAGACCACGGCGTCGTCCTCGGGACCGATGACGACCTCGTCGCCGGCCCGGGCGCCGGCCTTGACCAGCTTCTCCTCCACGCCGAGCCGGGCGAGCCGGTCGGCGAGGTAGCCGACGGCCTCGTCGTTGGCGAAGTCGGTCTGCCGCACCCAGCGCTCCGGCTTCTCGCCGCGCACCCGGTAGAGGTCATCCTCACGGGTGATGGTGAAGCCGGCGTCGTCGACCGCCTTCGGGCGGATGACGATCCGGGTGGCCTCCTCGGCCGGCTTGGCGGCGCGGGCCGCGCCCACGATGCCGGCCAGCGCGAACGACAGCTCGCGCAGGCCCTGGCGGGAGACCGCGGACACTTCGAGGACCTGGTAGCCGCGGGCCTCCAGGTCGGGGCGGATCAGGTCGGCGAGCTCCTGGCCGTCGGGGATGTCGACCTTGTTGAGCACCACCAGGCGCGGCCGGTCCCCCAGGCCGCCGTACGCGGCGAGCTCGGCCTCGATGACGTCCAGGTCGGAGACCGGGTCGCGGTCGGACTCCAGGGTCGCGGTGTCCAGCACGTGCACCAGCACCGAGCAGCGCTCGACGTGCCGCAGGAACTCCAGGCCCAGGCCCTTGCCCTCGCTGGCGCCCGGGATCAGCCCGGGGACGTCGGCGATGGTGTAGACGGTGGAGCCGGCGGTGACCACGCCGAGGTTGGGCACCAAGGTGGTGAACGGGTAGTCGGCGATCTTCGGCTTGGCGGCCGACAGCACCGAGATGAGCGAGGACTTGCCGGCGCTCGGGTAGCCCACCAGCGCCACGTCGGCGACCGTCTTCAGCTCCAGGACCACGTCACCGGAGGTGCCCGGCTCGCCCAGCAGCGCGAAGCCGGGGGCCTTGCGGCGGGCGGAGGACAGCGCCGCGTTGCCCAGGCCGCCGCGGCCGCCCTGGGCGGCGATGTAGGCGGTGCCGTGGCCGACCAGGTCGGCCAGCACGTTGCCCTCGGAGTCGAGCACGACGGTGCCGTCCGGTACCGGCAGCACCAGGTCGCGGCCCTCGGCGCCGGACCGGTTGCCGCCCTCACCGGGCTTGCCGTTGGTGGCCTTGCGGTGCGGCGAGTGGTGGTAGTCGAGCAGCGTGGTGATCGCGGTCTCCACGACCAGGATCACGTCACCGCCACGACCGCCGTTGCCGCCGTCCGGGCCGCCGAGCGGCTTGAACTTCTCCCGATGGACGGAGGCGCAGCCGTGGCCCCCGTTACCCGCGGCGACGTGCAGCTCGACGCGGTCCACGAAGGTGGTCATGACGGGTGCCTCCTAGGGCGTTCTGACGGTGCGAGGTGGTGAACGTACCGAGGGCGGACCCGCTTCCCGTGATCAACGGGATGCGGCGTCCGCCCTCGGGTGGTGCGTGGTGTCGCGACGAGCCGTCAGACGGTGGCCGGGACGATGTTCACGACCTTGCGGCCGCGACGGGTGCCGAACTCCACCGCGCCGGCGGACAGGGCGAACAGGGTGTCGTCCTTGCCGCGGCCGACGTTGACACCCGGGTGGAAGTGGGTGCCGCGCTGGCGGACGAGGATCTCACCGGCGTTGACGGCCTGGCCGCCGAAACGCTTGACGCCGAGCATCTGGGCATTGGAGTCGCGACCGTTCCGGGTGGACGATGCGCCCTTCTTGTGTGCCATCTGTCAGTCCCTTACTTCGCAGCCGTCGGGATACCGGTGATCTTCAGGGCCGTGTACTGCTGACGGTGGCCCTGGCGGCGCCGGTAACCGGTCTTGTTCTTGTACCGCAGGATGTCGATCTTGGCACCCTTGTGGTGGTCGACGACCTCGGCCTCGACCTTGACGCCGGCCAGGACCCACGGGTCGCTGGTGACGGCTTCGCCATCGACGACGAGCAGGGTCGAGAGCTCGACCGTGTCGCCCACCTTGTTGGCGGGAAGCTTGTCAACCTCAACGATGTCACCGACAGCGACCTTGTGCTGACGGCCACCGCTGCGCACAACTGCGTACACGCGGATCTCACTCTCTGCTCGGATGGCACACCTGATGCCAGCCACCGCGAACCGGCGCGCGCCACAGGCGGCGTCCGGAGAACAAGGGGGCCTCCCCCGGAAGAACCGGGAGGGATGTGCTCAGGTGCGGGGGCGCTGAAGCGCCGAGGGTCAACATTACGTTTGACCCGTGACACGGGTCAAACTGACTGCGGGTCCGGTGCGGACCGGGGTCGTTCACCCGTTCCCCGGCGGCACCGGGCGGTCGAACGGGCGACGGCCCGGGGCCGGCGGACGCTGGTCCGCCGGCCCCGGGCCGGTGTCTCAGGCCTCGTCGGTGGAGACGGTGACGACCGCCGGGCCGTCCTGCTCCGCCGCCGAGGTCCGCTTGGCCGCCGCCTTCTTCGTGGTGGCCTTCTTGGCGGTCTTGGTGGCCGCCTTCTTGGCCGCCGTCTTGGCGGGGGCGGCCTTCTTCGCCGCGGTCTTCTTGGCGGCCGTCTTCTTGGCCGGCTCCGCGCTCGCCGCGGTCTTCTTCGCGGCGGTCTTGCGGACCGCGCGCTTCTTCGGCTCCGGCTGCCCGGCCTCGTCGGCCGCGGCGGCCTGCGGGGCCTGCTCCGCCTCGGGTGCGGCGGCCGGCGCGGGCTGCGGCTCGCTGTCCGGCGCGGCGGCCGGGACGACGACCACGGCGGCCTCGCCCTCGGCGGACGGCGGCGGGCCGGCCGGCGCGGACGCCTTGCGGCTCGCCCGGCGGCGCGGACGGGCCGGCTCCGCGGCGGGCGCGGGCTCCGGCTCGGCCTGCGGCTGCGGCACGTCGGCCGGCTCCTCGGCGACCGGGGTGGCCGCGACGACCACCACGGCGGCTTCGGCGGCCTCGGCGGCCGGCGGCGCACCGGCCGGCGCGGTGGCCTTGCGGGTGGCGCGGCGGCGCCGGGGGGCCGGCTCCGCGACGGGCTCCGGCTCGGCCTGCGGCTCCGGCTCGGCGGGCGCCGGGGTGACCGGCTCCTCCGCGACGGGGACCACGACGACCGCGGCCTCCGGCTCGGCGGCCTGCGGCGGCGGGCCGGCCGGCGCGGTGGCGGCGCGGGTGGCCCGGCGGCGGTTGCGGCCGCCGCGGCGGGTGGCGGTGGCGATCGCGGCGGCCTCGGCCTCCGCGGCGCTGCCGAACCACTCCTCGACGGCCTCCTCGGCCTCGGCCACCACCTCGTCGGCGACCTGCGGCTCCTCCAGGTCGGCGTCGTCCTGGCCGACGTCGGCGGACTCCAGCACCAGCTCCGGCTCCGGCACCACACCGGCGCCGGGGCGGCCCTTCTTCTTGCGCTTGCCGCCACCGCCGATGGTGGTCGCCTGGTCCATGTGGACGATGACGCCGCGGCCGTTGCAGTGCGCGCAGGTCTCGGAGAACGACTCCAGCAGGCCCTGGCCGACCCGCTTGCGGGTCATCTGGACCAGACCCAGCGAGGTGACCTCGGCCACCTGGTGCTTGGTGCGGTCGCGGCCCAGGCACTCCAGCAGGCGGCGCATCACCAGGTCGCGGTTGGACTCCAGGACCATGTCGATGAAGTCGACGACGATGATGCCGCCGAGGTCGCGCAGCCGCAGCTGGCGCACGATCTCCTCGGCCGCCTCCAGGTTGTTCCTGGTGACGGTCTCCTCCAGGTTGCCGCCCTGGCCGGTGAACTTACCGGTGTTGACGTCGACCACGATCATCGCCTCGGTGCGGTCGATGACCAGCGAACCGCCGCTGGGCAGCCACACCTTGCGGTCCAGCGCCTTCAGCAGCTGCTCGTCGATGCGGTACGTGGCGAACACGTCGACCTCGGAGTTCCACCGCTGGAGCCGGTCGACCAGGTCGGGGGCGACCTGGTGGACGTAGCCGTGGATGGTCTCCCAGGCGTCGTCACCGGAGACGATGACCTTGGAGAAGTCCTCGTTGAAGATGTCGCGGACCACCCGGACGGTCATGTCGGGCTCGCCGTACAGCAGGGTCGGCGCGTTGCCGGACTTGGCGTTGTGCTGGATCTCCTCCCACTGCGCCTGGAGGCGTTCGACGTCGCGGGACAGCTCCTCCTCGGAGGCGCCCTCCGCGGCGGTGCGCACGATGACGCCGGCGTCCTCAGGGACGATCTTCTTGAGGATCTGCTTGAGCCGGGCGCGCTCGGTGTCGGGCAGCTTGCGGCTGATGCCGGTCATCGAGCCCTCGGGCACGTAGACCAGGTAGCGGCCGGGCAGCGAGACCTGGCTGGTCAGGCGGGCGCCCTTGTGGCCGATCGGGTCCTTGGTGACCTGCACCAGCACGGACTGGCCGGACTTCAGGGCGGCCTCGATGCGGCGCGGGCCGCCGGACATGCCGAGCGCCTCGAAGTTGACCTCGCCGGCGTACAGCACGGCGTTGCGGCCCTTGCCGATGTCGACGAAGGCGGCCTCCATCGACGGCAGGACGTTCTGCACCTTGCCGAGGTAGACGTTGCCGACGTAGGAGGTGGCCTGCTCCTTGTTGACGAAGTGCTCGACGAGCACGTTGTCCTCAAGGACGCCGATCTGGGTGCGGTCGCCGTTCTCCCGGACGACCATCACGCGCTCGACGGCCTCCCGGCGGGCCAGGAACTCGGCCTCGGTGATGATCGGCACCCGGCGGCGGCCCTGCTCGCGGCCCTCGCGGCGGCGCTGCTTCTTCGCCTCCAGGCGGGTCGAGCCCTTGATGGACTGGACCTCGTCGGACGGCTCGGACTTCTTGCGCGGCTCGCGGATCTTGACGACGGTCCGCTCCGGGTCGTCGGCGCCGGTGCCCTCGTGGGCGTCGGTGTCACCGCCGTCACCCCCGCGGCGGCGCCGGCGACGGCGCCGGCGGCTGCTGCTGGAGCCGTGCGCGTCGTCGTCCTCGTCGTGGTCCTGCTCGTCGGAGTCGTCGTGGCCGTGGCCGTGGTCGCCGTCGGCGTCCGCGTCGTGGCCGGCCTCGGACTCGTGGTCGCCGTCGTGGTCGCCGTCGGTGTCGTCACCGTCGGCGGACTCACCGCGACGGCGGCGGCGGCCGCCCCGGCGGCGGCGGCGCGAGGACGGGCGGTCCTCGTGGTCGTCGTCGTGGTCGTGGCCGTTGTCGGCCTCGTCGGCCTCCTCCGGCTCCGGCTCCGGCTCGGCCTCCGGCTCCGGTACGGCGGCGGCCTCCCGGGCGGCGGCGATCTCCTCGGAGCTGCCGGAACGGCGGCGGCGCCGGCGGCGCGAACCGCCTTCCGGCTCCTCGCCCGCGTCCCGCTCGTCGCGGTCGGGCTGCTCGGCGGCGCGCTGCTCGGCGGCGCGCTCCGGCTGCTGCCGGGGCTCGGCGGCGGCGGTGAAGTCGGGGGCGGTGAAGACCGGGGCCTGGAAGACGGCGGTCGGCGGGCGGACCGCGCGGCGGCGGGTGCGCTCCGGCGCGGCGGGCGCATCGGCCTGCGGCGCGTCGTCGGCGGCCGGGGCCTGCGAGACCGGCGCCTTGGCCTGCGGGGCCTGCTGACGGGCGGCCTGCGTCTGCGCGGCCTGCTGCGGTGCGGTTTCGGCGGCGCGGTCGGCCTGGGCGGTGTCGCCTCTGCCGGTGTCGGCCTTGCCGTTGTCGGCCTGGGCGGTGTCGCCCTTGGCCGCGGTGTCGGCCTTGGTGGTGCGCCGGGAGGCCCGCTTGCCGGTGGCGCGCTGCACGGGCTCGGCCTCGGCGACCGGGGCCGGCGGGGCGGCCTGGGTGACCGGCGCCGGGGACTCGGCGGGGGTGCCCTGGTCGGCGAGGGCGCCGGGCTTGAGGCGGCGCGAACTGTCGTCGGCTGCCTTGGCCGGCGCGGCGGCGGCCTTCTTGCGGGTGCGACGGGCCCGGGTGGGCTTGTCGTCGGCGGCCGCGGCCTGCTGCTGCGGGGCCTCGGTACGGGCCTCGGCCTGCGGCTGGGCGGCGGGGGCCGGTGCGGCGGCGGCCGGGGCGGCGGGGGCCGGCTCGGGCTGCGGCTCCGGGGAGGCGGCCTTACGGGTGGCGCGGCGGCGGGTGCGCGGCGCGGGGGCTTCGTCCGGCTGCGCGGCGGCCGGGGTCTGCGCGGGGGTGTCGGCCGGGGCCGGCGCGGAGGGCTCGGCCTGCGGGGCAGGTGCCTCGGCGGCGGGCTCCGCGGCGGCCGGGGCGGCCGTCTTGCGGGTGGCGCGGCGGCGCGGTGTCTTGGCCGCCGGTGCCTGCTCGGCGGCGGCCGCCTGCGGTGCGGCTTCCGGCGCCGGGGCGGCGGCCGGGGTGCTGTCCGCTGCCTCCGGGGCCGCCGCGGTGGCGGCGGGGGGTCCGGCGGGCCGGGACGCGGCACGGCGACGGCGGCGCGGGGCGGCGGTCGCTTCGTTGGTGTCCGGCGCCTGGGACGCCGAGTTGTCGGGCTCGTTGTCGAGCATGCGGGCCTGTCTCCCGTCACGCTCCCGGGCGCCGCGCTCTGTTCCGGCCACGGTGCCGCTGGAAGAGCGGCGCCGCCGTCCGGGGCGCGTGCGCCACACGGGAGCTATCGTCTCGCTCGCCGGGCCCGCCTCGCGGGTCGGCGAAAGTCTGCTGGTCGGTGCGTCACCGGACCCGGGTGGCTCCCGGTTCGGCGGTGGCGCTCGACGACCGCTCCTACGCGGAACCACCCGGTGCCGTCGCGACGGACATCTCGGCGGCCGTGGAAGCGGCGGCCTCGGCGGCGTCGCGGTCTGGCGCCAACGGGTCGGTCACCGTGCCGGTCCCCTCGTCGAGCGGCCCCTGCGCCAGCCTGGTCACCGCTGCGGGGACCGGCGGCGCGAGGTCGGCCGTCGAACAGAGGCCGGACAGGACGTCGTCGGGTCGAACGGCAGGCGTTGCATGCCGAACCACCAGGCGCAGTATCGCACAAGCTACCGGCGCGGGCCTATCGGTACCGGATTCCGCACCATCGGCGACCGACAGCGCGGTGACGGCACTGCGGGCGTCGAAGGTCCGCAGGCCGTTCTTGGTGTTCCTGCTGACCTCGACGGTCTCGGCGGCCAGGAAGGCCCGCACCGCGCGTTCCGCCTCGGCGGGCTCGACGCCCTCCAGCCGCAGGGTCCACTCGGACGCGGTCATCCGGTCCGCCAGCCCCGGGGTGTGCGCCTCGACGGCTTCGGTGACGTCGAGGCCGGCCGGCAGCGACTCGTCCAGCAGCAGCCGCAGCGCCTCGGGGTCCCGGGTCTGCGTGAGGGCGATCTCCAGGTACTCCGCCTCGCTGGCGACGCCGGTGGGGGCGGCGCCCGCGTAGGAGACCTTGGGGTGCGGGGTGAAGCCCGCCGAGTACGCCATGGGCACCTCGGCGCGGCGCAGGGCCCGCTCGAACGCGCGCTGGAAGTCTCGGTGGCTGGTGAACCGGAGGCGGCCGCGCTTGGTGTAGCGCAGTCGGATGCGCTGCACCGCGGGTGCGGGCGGCGGGCCTTCGGGCTGTCGCTTGCCCAGTGTCGTCAGTCCTTACACGGTCTCGTGCGGTGGGTCGTTCCCCTCCAAGGTTACGCGGTCCGCGCCGGACCCCGCACACGCAACCGGCCGGCCGGCCCTCCCGGCGTCAGCGGGACGACACCCTCCGCGGCGGACGCCCCGAACCACCGACCGAATCGCCGGCCGCTCCGGCCGATCCCTGCGTCGAAGTCACCGGAATGCGTGGGCCGGGTCCGTGGCGTACCGACGGAGTCGAACGTGCCGGGCACCGTTCAGGACGGGCCCCCGCCGGTCGCGCAGCGTGTCGCATTCGCCGGCGGGGGCCTCCACCCGGGGAAGAGGTCATCACTACCGCTGGCCCGCCCACCGGCCCTGGCCCTCGCCGCGCCCCGGCTCCGGCCGGGCATGAGGCGTTCCTCGAAGCGGATGCGAAGCGGGCTGGTGGTACGCGATGCCGGCCGGTCGGCAAGTGTCGGCCCCGCGCGAGCGGAGGTCTTCCGTTCATCGTCGACGGCCGGGCACCGCACTGGCATCCACCGGTCGGACCGGTGTGGTCAGCGGCGAAGAACCGGGCATCGTGACCGGCGGCCCCTCACCCGGCAACGCAGAGCGGCCTCGCACAGGGAGGCCGCTCTCGTACGGGCGGGGGCTCAGCCGTTGGCGTCCTGCCAGCCCGAGTCGAACAGGTCCTGCGTGATCTCACAGGAGGCGATGTTGTAGCCGCCCGACGCCGTGGCGTGGGAAATCGTCTTTCCGTTCACCTCGATCTTGCAGGTGACGGTGCCGCCGCCCTGCAACTGGGCGTTGATCGCGTAGTACGACGGAGATCCCAACTTCTTTGACACCGTCATCGGCACATGCCCGTTGAAGTCCGACCCGGCCGGCCCGTAGGTGACCTCCGCCGAACTGCCGGTCACCACGTAGGTCACCGTGTCCTTCGATACCGCGGGCGGGACAGGCTTGTGCGTCGGGTGCGTGACCGCCGCGGCCGGTTGCGCTTTCTGCTTGACGGGATGCTTCGCCGTGGCCTGCCGAGGCGCCACCGTCACCGTTACGGTCGGGGCGGGTACGGCCGTGGCCGTCTTCGGCGCGGCGCCCCCGCCTTCACCCATGACGACACCGATGGACATGGCGACGAACGCTGTCGCCGCGTACTTGATCCACGTGCGGTTCTTCTTCGGGACGCCGGCCGGGGCAGTCATCCACGGCGGTGGGACCTGGCCGGGCGGACCGTACGCGGACCCGCCGCTGGTTGTTTGCGGGCCGGGGAAGAACTGGGGTTGCGGCGGGGCCGGAAGGCTCACGGGGGCCTGCCGTGGGCCTTCTTCGTTTGGTGGTTGCGCCCAAGATGGCGTGTGGTCAGACATGAATCCCCCCACGGAACTGAGATCTGAGGGGCCATCATGGCAGGAATGTGAAGGAAATGTGAATCCAGGTGGATGGTCGGAACCTGACTCCTCAAACGAAGGCCGCCGCGCCGCCCTCAGCCCGGCTAAGTCAGCGAGTACTACCGCGATCTCCTGGATCTTCAAGCCTCATGGTCGCACTGGGGCTCCCTGCGCCCCGGACGCCGAGAAGCTCAGACGGCGCCGAACCGGCCCGCGCCCACCGCGTCCACGAACGCCGACCACGTCTCGGCGGCGAATGTCAGCGCCGGGCCGTCCGGGTCCTTGGAGTCCCGGACGGGAACGATGCCGCAAGGGGCAACGAGGTTGGTGGCGATCTCGACGCACGCGCCGCCGTTGCTGCTGTGCGAACTCTTGAACCAAAGGGGGGATTCGGTCGTCACGGAGTGCCCTTTCGTAACCGGGTGATCATGGTTACCGAGTCCGCCTGCGGGGACGCTTCGGCCTGTAGCTGATGGTAGGCCGTCATCAAGGGCAGCACGAAGCTCATATCACGCTCCAGACGCCCTTGCTGTGCAGACTCGGCGTACGACACAAGCGAACGATCCGGCATCGTCAAGATGTACAGAGGCAGGTCAAACGCTCGTCGTTCTCCAAGATCATATGGTGCGATTTGAAACACTGTGGACGGCTGTTCGGCGAACTCGACGAGTCGGTCCAACTGGTCGGCCATCACCGCGGAGCCGCCCACCGTACGCCGAACGCAGCTTTCGTCCAGAACCGCGTACACCAGCGGGACCGGGGACCGCGTCAAGGACGCTTGGCGGTCTGCGAGCAGTGACAGCCGTTCCTCAGCTTGCTGCTTCGTGATGGCCCCCCGCCTCACAGCACCCCTGGTGATGGCAGCGGCGTACTCCGGGGTCTGAAGCAGCCCCGGAACGATGCCCAGTTCGAACAGTCTGATCTCCGTTGCACGTCGCTCGTGAGCGACGTACTCAGGGAACCCCTCCAGCAATGCCGTATGCCGTACCGCACGACTCTGACGCTCGAAGCGATCACCAGTCCCGAACGCCTTGTCAGCGGCCGCCGCGAAACGGGGAGTTGGGGAACGACGGCCAGTTTCTACCGCCGAGATGTGCGTCCCGGAGTAGCCGATCCGGTCCGCCAACTCATCCTGCGTCCAGCCCTGATCATCTCGCAATCTGCGCAGACGTTCGCCGAATGCCGCCCCTGGTGACTCCTCAGGGTCCAAGTCTTTCCGGTTCAACCTTTTCCATCCAACTCTTCGTTCAACTTACGCAAGTTGAAGACTTCCCTGTCCTGCTCCACTCTGAACCCGTGCCCGGTAGCGGAGATGCTACGGAGAGCAGCGGATGGGCCTGCGTCGAACGATCACGCCGCACGCCGCGAGGCAAGGCGGTGGCCGCCCGGACACGCCGCAGCCAGCACGTTTGGGGCCCGACTCCCTCGCCACCGGGCAACGTGACCCGGGCGGGGTTTCCACAAGGGAGACAACTGATGATTGATGCGCCAGGCGTGGCCCCGCACGACGTGCCACCGATCGGCAGGTACACCCCGGCCCCTGCATCTGATCGCCTGCGCAGGAAGGTCCCGTTCATCACGGCCTGGAGCGGTGAAGTCCGCGCCCAGCCGCGCCTCGTGTGGCGCGGCGATCGGATCGGGTTCGCGAACGAACGCCCGCGCGACCGTGACGCTTTCGGGGTGCTGTGGCGGCGCGCGGCAAACAAGCCGGGGCAGGGGAAACCTTTGTTCGGCAAAACCCACGCCGGGCGGCAGCGTCGCGCCATGGGCGGGCTCCTTTGTCAGGTCTGCGGGACCCCGACCCGACCTGAAGCCACCAATGACGGAGTCCTGTTCCTGCTGAGCCGCACTGACTACGAGTGGCAGCCATGGCCCGCACCCATCAAGATCACTCATCCGCCGGTCTGCATTCGCTGTGTACCGGTCTCCGTGAGCGCATGCCCACACCTCAGGGACGACTACGTCGGCATTCGCTGCCGCGCACCGCGCCTGTACGGGGTGAACGGGGTCATGCACATGCCCCGGTCGGGAACGGTTCCGATCCCTGACGCGACCCACCCCATCGGCACTATGCCCTTCGCGGACACCCGAATCGGCCTCATCCACGCCGCACAACTGGTCGTGAAGCTCGACCACTACACCCTCGTCGACTTCGCATCCGAACTCTCGGCACCCGCTCGCCGAACAGGCCATTCTCGGAGGTAGGCAATGCAACTGCTGGTAAATCGCCTCAAGTGCGCGGCCACGGTGACGGCACCCGGATGCGCACGCGCGTTCGTCAACCACACGCTCCGGTCGTGGTTGCTGGAAAACCTCGTGGACGACGCAGAAGTGATCGTGTCGGAGCTGGTCACCAACGCCGTCGAAGCCACCGGGATCACCGACCCGAACCCGACGTACGCCGACCTGGAACGGCTGGCACTGCTCGCGGTGCAGGTGCGCGTGGCGGGCGAAACGCTGTTCATCGAGGTGTGGGACAACGACAGCAACAAGCCCGCCAGCCCGCCCCCGTCTGCCAAGGAGCATGACGAAGTCGGGCGTGGGCTCGCCATCGTGCAGGCACTGAGCAAAGGCTACGGTGCGATGACCATGAAAAAGGGCGGAAAGATCATCTGGGCGGAACTCGACGCCGGCCCCGAGATCGCGGCCGTTCCCCAGGTCAAACCGACTCCTCTGCCCCGCGGTTACCGACGTGTCGTGTTCTCCGAAGCACGGCAGCCCTGCCAGCACGCACAGGCCGATCTGGCGCTGATGGACCAGATCACGGAATAGCCGGCCCCTGCTCCAACCCCACAACCCGAAGCGGCGTTCCGACGCGCTCCCGGGGCTGCTCGGCCGGACGGAACGGCGAAGACCCCCGCCGACCGCGGTCGACGGGGGCCCGGGGCGGGCGGAACGCGCCGGGGGCTACTTCACCGACAGCGGCAGGAGCTTCTGGCCGGTGGGGCCGATCTGGATCTCGGTGGAGAGCTGGGGGCAGACGCCGCAGTCGAAGCACGGGGTCCAGCGGCAGTCCTCGACCTCGGTCTCGTCGAGCGAGTCCTGCCAGTCCTGCCAGAGCCAGTCCTTGTCCAGGCCGGAGTCGAGGTGGTCCCAGGGCAGGACCTCCTCGTAGGTGCGCTCGCGGGTGGTGTACCAGTCGACGTCGAGGCCGACGGACGGCAGGGTCTTGGCGGCGGCCTCCATCCAGCGGTCGTAGCTGAAGTACTCGCGCCAGCCGTCGAAGCGGCCGCCGTCCTCGTAGACCGCGCGGATGACCGCGCCGAGCCGGCGGTCGCCGCGCGAGAGCAGGCCCTCGACGATGCCGGGCTTGCCGTCGTGGTAGCGGAAGCCGATCGAGCGGCCGTACTTCTTGTCGCCGCGGATCTTGTCGCGCAGCTTGCGCAGCCGGGCGTCGGTCTCCTCGGCGGACAGCTGCGGCGCCCACTGGAACGGGGTGTGCGGCTTGGGCACGAACCCGCCGATGGACACCGTGCAGCGGATGTCGTTCTGCCCGGAGACCTCGCGGCCCTTGGCGATGACCCGGGTGGCCATGTCGGCGATCTGCAGGACGTCGTCGTCGGTCTCGGTGGGCAGGCCGCACATGAAGTACAGCTTGACCTGCCGCCAGCCGTTGCCGTAGGCGGTGGAGACCGTGCGGATCAGGTCCTCCTCGGAGACCATCTTGTTGATGACCTTGCGGATGCGCTCGCTGCCGCCCTCGGGGGCGAACGTCAGGCCGGAGCGGCGCCCGTTGCGGGTCAGCTCGTTGGCCAGGTCGATGTTGAACGCGTCGACGCGGGTGGAGGGCAGGGACAGGCCGATCTTGTCCTCGGCGTACCGGTCGGCCAGGCCCTTGGCGACGTCGGCGATCTCGGTGTGGTCGGCCGACGACAGCGACAGCAGGCCGACCTCCTCGAAACCGGTGGCCTTCAGGCCGGCCTCGACCATCTCGCCGATGCCGGTGATGCTGCGCTCGCGCACCGGGCGGGTGATCATGCCCGCCTGGCAGAAGCGGCAGCCGCGGGTGCAGCCGCGGAAGATCTCCACCGACATCCGCTCGTGCACGGTCTCGGCCAGCGGCACCAGCGGCTGCTTGGGGTACGGCCACTCGTCGAGGTCCATGACGGTGTGCTTGGAGACCCGCCACGGCACGCCGGAGGCGTTGGGCACCACACGGGCGATGCGGCCGTCCGGCAGGTACTCCACGTCGTAGTACCGCGGGACGTACACCCCGCCGGTCTTCGCCAGCCGCAGCAGGACCTCGTCGCGGCCGCCGGGCATGCCCTCGGCCTTCCAGGCGCGCACGACCTCGGTGATCTCCAGCACCGCCTGCTCGCCGTCGCCGATGACGGCGGCGTCGATGAAGTCGGCGACCGGCTCCGGGTTGAACGCGGCGTGGCCGCCGGCGACCACGATCGGGTCGTCGGTGGTGCGGTCGGCCGCGGCCAGCGGGATGCCGGCCAGGTCGAGCGCGGCGAGCATGTTGGTGTAGCCCAGCTCGGTGGAGAACGAGAGGCCGAACAGGTCGAACGCCTTGACCGGCCGGTGCGCGTCGACGGTGAACTGCGGGACGTCGTGCTCCCGCATCAGCGCCTCCAGGTCCGGCCAGACGCTGTAGGTGCGTTCGGCCAGCACGCCCTCCCGCTCGTTGAGCACCTCGTAGAGGATCATGACGCCCTGGTTGGGCAGCCCGACCTCGTAGGCGTCGGGGTACATCAGCGCCCAGCGCACGTCGCAGGCGTCCCAGTCCTTGACAGTGGAGTTGAGCTCTCCACCGACGTACTGGATCGGCTTCTGGACGTGCGGCAGCAGCGCTTCCAGGCGCGGGAAGACCGACTCGACAGGCATCGCGGTGTCTCTCATGAGCTGGCGGGATGACCAAGGGGTCCGGGTCCGTGCTGCCGGTCACGGTGGACCGGGGGTCGGCAGGACAGACCCCCCAAGGCTAACGCGTCCCGGAGCACTGTCCTCCCGCACCGGTTCCGCCGCCGGTTCCTCGTTGGTTCCGCGTTGGTTCCGCGGGGGTCACGTGCCGGTTCCGCGTCGGTCACGTGCCGGTTCCGAACGGGTCAGCGGGCCGGACGTCCCCGGTCGGCGCGGTGCCAGGTCTTCGGCAGGGCGGCCTCGACGGCGCCGGCCCGGTCGAGTTCGGCCTGGTACCGCATGCCGTGGCCGAAGGTGTCCTCCCCGGCGGCCCGGGCGGCATCGGCGGCGGCACCGATCGCGCGACGGGCCGCCACGGATTCCCGGTGCTCCTCCAGCGCCTGTCGCAGTGCCTTCAGCCGCCGGCGGTACGTGCGGGCCGGCCGCCCGAGGACCGCGACGGCGTCGTCCGCGGCGTACCGGGCGCGTTCGGCGGCCTCACCGGCGTCGGACAGCGCGGCGTCCCGGGCCGGCCCCGGCGGGGTCCGCAGGGCGCGGCGCATGCGGCGGCCGAGCGCGCGGTGCTCGCGCCGGAGCGCGGCGGCCGACGCTGCGTCGTCCCGGCCGGCGGCGCCGGGCAGCAGGGGCGGATCGGCGAGGAGCGCGTCGAGCCGGTCGAGCAGGGCGAAGTACCGGCGCCCCCGCAGCACCCGCAGCACGCGGGCCCGGTCCGGGCTCCGGTCCGGGCTCCGGTCCGGGCTCCGGTCCGGGCTCCGGTCCGGGCTCCGGTCCGGGGAGAGGCCGGGGGTGGGGTTTTTCGGGGGACGTACGGCGTCAGAAGCCGCACCCCCGGCCCCGGGACCGGCCGCTCCGGCGCCAGGGGTACGGGCTGCGCCAGAGGTACGGGCGGCGCCACCGGTACGGCCGGTGCCGGGGTCTGCCGGGGCTGCGGCGGCTGCGGTGTCGGGGCGGCGGGCCGGCTTCCCGCGGTCGGGATGCTCGCCCAATACCTGCGCCAGCCACGTGAGTTCGTCGGTGACCGGACCGGTGACGCCGGGGTCCAGTACGCGCCGGTGGGTGTTCAGGGCGCCGCGCAGCCGCCGCACGGTGACGCCGAGGCGGCGGACGGCGTCGCGGTCACCGCGCCGGACGGCGGGGTCCCGGGCGGTGAGCGCGTCGACCTGGCGGCGCAGCCGGTCCACGGCGAGGTGCCCGGCGGTACCGGGGGCGAGGACGTCGAACGTGGTGCCGGCGCCGTCGGAGACGGGGACGCCGCCGGAAGCCACGCCACCATCGGAGGCCACCTCACCGTCGGGCACGCCACCGTCGGAGGCCACCTCACCGTCGGGCACGCCACCGCCGGAGGCCACTCCACCGCCGGAGGCCACTCCAGCGCCAGCAGCCGCTCCCCCGTTCTCGAGCGCCTCGTTGAGCGCGGTGAGCGGTGGGGTGGGTTCGGCGGGGCGCAGGCCGGCTGCCGCGGTGAGGCGCTCCGCGACGGCGGCGAGCAACTTCCGTTCGCCGGACAGGAGTTGGACGTCGGCCTGGTCCCAGGTGACGGCGGGCCCCTCGGCGGGGGCCGCGGTGAGGTGGTCCCGGGCGACCTCGGCGAGCACGGTGCCGTCGGCGGCCAGCAGCCGCAGGCGTACGCGGTGGTCGACGACGCGGGCGATCCGGGTCAGCGGCCGGCCCCGGGCGGCGGCCGCGACTTCGGCGGCGAGGCCGGCCGGGACCGTGCGGGCGGTGCCGCTGGCCGGCGGGGCGTGCAGCTCGCCCGCGGTGCCGGGGCGGGTGAGGTGCCAGCCGGGGTGCTCGCCGTCGCGGTCGCGGCACAGGGTGATGCCGTGGGCGGCGAGACGCAGGTCGGCGGTGTCGAAGCAGTCGGTGATCCGCTCCCGCCACGGCGGCCGGTCCACCGACGCGACGCCGGGCACCGCGGTCAGATCGGGCACGCCGTCCGAGGCACGGGCGCCCTCCCCGCTGCCGGCGAGGTGGACGCGCCCGGCGCCGGGGGACGGCGTGACCTGGGAGGTTGCGGCCATGGGGAAACCGTAGGCGGGCCACCGGACCCCCGCAACGGCTGCGGGCGGGGCACGGCGGCACGGGCCCCGGCAGGACGGCTTCAGGACGCGGCGGAACGGCGCGAGCACGGTCGACGCCCGACACGCCGCACCGCAAGCCCCACCACACCGCTAGCCCCGCCACACCGCTCCCCGCACCACGAACCCCGCAACGCGAAAGCCGGCCCCCGCGACGCCGCGGTGGCCGGCCCTCGTACGTCCCCGCACGCCACGCGGAGGACGCGCGCGCTGCGGAGACCGTGACCTATGCGGAGACCGGGCGCTGCATGCGGACCGATTGCAGGAGCCCTATGCCGATCCATACCGCGAACATCGATGATCCGCCGTAACTGACGAACGGCAGCGGGATGCCGGCGACCGGCATGATGCCGAGGGTCATGCCGATGTTCTCGAAGGACTGGAAGGACAGCCAGGCGACGACGCCGGCCGCGATGACCGTGCCGTACAGGTCGGTGGCCTGGCGGGCGATGCGGCAGGCGCGCCAGAGGATGATGCCGATCAGCAGGATGATGACCACGGCGCCGACGAAGCCGAGTTCCTCGCCGGCGACGGTGAAGACGAAGTCGGTCTGCTGCTCGGGCACGAACTGGCCGGTGGTCTGCGAGCCGTGGAACAGGCCCTTGCCGAGCAGGCCGCCGGAGCCGATGGCGATGCGGGCCTGGGCGGTGTTGTAGCCGACGCCGGACGGGTCGAGCGCCGGGTTGGCGAAGGCGGCGAACCGGTCGATCTGGTACTTGTTCAGCAGTTGCAGCTGCCAGACCGCGATGGCGCCGGTCGTACCGGCCGCCATCAGGCCGAAGACCCAGCGCTTGGGCGAGCCGGAGGACAGCAGGATGCCGAGCACGATGACGACCATGACCATGGTCGAGCCGAGGTCGGGCATCATCATGATGATGCCCATCGGCACCACGGCCAGCCCCAGCGACTGGAGCACCGAGCGGTGGTCCGGGGTGAGCTGGTCGCCGGCGTCGACCCGGCCGGACAGGATCATCGCCATGCCGAGGATGATCGCGATCTTGGCGAACTCCGAGGGCTGGAGCGAGAACCCGCCGCCGATGACGATCCAGGAGTGGGCGCCGTTGACGGTGGAGCCGAGCGGTGACAGCACCGCGAGCAGCAGCAGGATCGCCAGGCCGTAGATGATCGGGATGATGGCGCGCGCCCGGCGGTGGCCGAGTGCGATGGTGCCGATCGACAGGGCGATCCCTATCGCCAGGTTCATCAGGTGGCGGATCAGGAAGTACTGCGGGTCGCCGTGGTTGATGGCGGTGCGGCCGCGGGTGGCGGACCACACCAGCAGCGAGCCGATGCCGGACAGCACGATCGCGGCGACGATCATGACCCAGTCCATCCGGCGCACTATGGAGTCGCGCGCCAGCATCCGGCCGATGGTGCCGCGGTCCGGGGTGTAGCGGCGGGTGGCGTAGCCGCCGAAGCTGCTGGTGCTGGTCACGTCTGGTACCTCCGCCCCAGCAGCAGCTTCTCGTTGCGGTCCGGCGGCAGGGCGGCGAGCGTGCCGGCCACCGGCGGGAGGCCGGAGCCGCCGGGGGTGTTGAGGAACGTGGCGTCGGCGGCCGGCAGCCGGGCCGGCGCGGTGGCGGGCAGCACGTCGGAGGACTGCTGGACGACGCCGCCGGCGCCGATCCTGGGCAGCGGGGCCTCCGGGTTCGGCAGCAGCGCCTTGGACTTGTCGATGGTGCTGCCGTGCACGCCGTAGAGCGCCTCGTACAGGTGGCGGACCGCCTCGCCGGAGCCACCGGAACCGGTGCCGCCCTGCGAGATGGTCATGACGATCGCGTAGTCCTTGCTGTACGTGGAGAACCACGAGGTGGACTGCTTGCCGTAGACCTCGGCGGTGCCGGTCTTGGCGTGCAGCGGGATCTTGTCCTGCGGCCAGCCGCCGAACTTCCAGGCGGCGGTGCCCTCGGTGATGACGCCTTCGAGGGCCTGGTTGATGTACTTCAGCGTGGCCTTGCTGTCGGGCAGGCGGCCGACGGCCTTCGGCTTGATGACCGAGACCTTCTTGCCGTCGGGGCTGACGACGGCCTTGCCGATGGTCGGCTGGTAGAGGGTGCCGCCGTTGGCGAGGGCCGAGTAGACCTTGGCCTCCTGTATCGGCGTGACCAGCGTGTCGCCCTGGCCGATCGCGTAGTTGACCGAGTCACCGGCGCGCATGACGTAGCCGTCGGCGCAGTCCTCGCGGGCGATGTCGGTGACGTAGTCGTGCTTGGCGGACTTCGCCTCCTTGCACCACGTGGTCTTCATCGCGTCGTAGAAGTCCTGCTTCCACTTGCGGTCCGGAATGCGGCCGGGGACCTCGCCGGGCAGGTCGACGTCGGTGGTCTGGCCGAGCTGGAACTCGTGGGCGGTCTTGTAGAACCAGTCCTTGGGGTCCTTGGGGTGGTTCCCGCCGTCCTTGAGCCACTGCTGGTAGGCCAGGCCGTAGAAGACGGTGTCGCAGGAGACCTCCAGCGCGCGGCCGATGCTGATGTTGCCGTAGCTCTCGTTCTCGTCGTTGTGGAAGACCTGGCTGCCGATGTTGAAGCTGGAGGTGCAGGGGTAGTCGCTGGCGCCGAGGTCGTAGCCGGCCTGGGCGGCGGCCGAGGTGGAGACCACCTTGAACGTCGAGCCGGGCGCCGACTGGCCCTGGATGGCCCGGTTGAGCAGCGGGTAGTCCGAGGCGGCGCCGGTGAGGGCCTTGTAGTCCTTCTCCGAGATGCCGCCGACCCACTCGTTCGGGTTGTACGTCGGCTCACTGGCCATGGCGATTATCTGACCGGTGTGCACGTTCATCACGATCGCGGCGCCGGAGTCGGCCTTGAAGTTCTTGTGGGTCACCGGGTCGTAGGTCTTGCGGGCGTCCACCATCGCGAGGTTGAGCTGCTGCTCGGTGAGCGCCTGGACCCGGGAGTCGATGCTGGTGACCAGGGTGGAGCCGGCCTTGGCGGGGGTGTCGTTGGCCTCACCGATGACCCGGCCGCGGTTGTCGACGGTGTAGCGGGTGATGCCGTCGGTGCCGCGCAGCTGGCTGTCGTAGGTGTGTTCCAGGCCGGAGGCGCCGACCTGGTCGGACCGGGTCAGCGTCGGCTGGCCGTCCTTCATGGACGACTGGATCTCCTGGTCGGTCACCGGCGCGGTGTAGCCGAGCACCTGGGCCGCGCTGGCGCCGCTGGGGCTGCCGTAGTGGCGGACCGCGGTGGGCTGGGCGGCGACACCGGGGAAGTCCTCGCGGCGTTCCATGATCTGCAGCGCCTGCTGGGTGGTGGCGGTGTCGGTGATCGGGATCGGCTGGTAGGGCGAGCCGTTCCAGCACGGCGGCGGCGTCTTGGCGTCGCACAGCCGCACCTTGTCGGCGATCTGCTGGTACGTCATGCCCAGCACGCCGGCCAGCCGGGTCAGGACCGAGACGCCTCCGTCCTCCTGCGACAGCATCGAGGTGCGGCTGACGGTGACGACCAGCTTGGTCTCGTTGTCGGCGAGCGGTACCCCGCGCGAGTCCAGGATCGACCCGCGCACGGCGGGGACGACGACCTGCTGGATGTTGTTGCTGTTGGCCTCGGCGGTGTACTGCTGGCCGTCGCGGATCTGGAGGAACCACAGGCGTCCGCCGAGGGTCAGCAGCAGGGACACCACCAGGATCTGGAGGATGACCAGCCTTATCTTGACCCGCGTGGTCCGCCCGGTCTCCGGGATGTTGCTCATGAGCGCGCGGCGCTTCCGTTGAGGGGGCGGGTCATTTCTTCAGACCTTTCAGCAGGCCGCCACGCTGGGGGCCGAGACCGGTGCCGGAACGGCCGGAGGTGCTGACCCAGCGGAT
Source organism: Streptantibioticus silvisoli (assembly GCF_027947535.2). Lineage (GTDB taxonomy): Bacteria > Actinomycetota > Actinomycetes > Streptomycetales > Streptomycetaceae > Streptantibioticus_C > Streptantibioticus_C silvisoli. The sequence continues at coordinate 32,282 of NZ_JAAGKO020000027.1, read as the reverse complement.
CGGGGAGTTGCCGGAGCCGCCGAGGGTGTCGCCGGCCAGCGGGTCGCGGTCCAGCCGGCGGGCCAGCTTCATGATCCACGGAACGGTGAACGGCGCCAGCAGCAGGTCGTAGATCGTGGCGGTGAACAGCAGCTTGACCAGTCCGACGTGCCGGGCGGCGGTGTCGCCGACCAGGGCGCCGACGCCGGCGTACAGCAGGGTCGAGGCGATCGCGGCGACCGCGACCACCGCCAGCGGCATGACCGCGGACCGGGTCTGGCCGCCGTCGGGGCGCAGCAGGCCGGCCGCGTAGCCGACGACGCACAGCACCAGGGCGTAGCGGCCGGCGGCGTGGTCGGCGGGCGGGGCAAGGTCGGCGAGCAGGCCGGCGCCGAAGCCGACCAGGCAGCCGGCGACGTGGCCGTAGGTGAGGGCGAGGCCGAGGACGACCAGCATGAGCAGGTCGGGCACCGCGCCGGGCAGGTGCAGCCGGGCCAGCACGCTGACCTGGAGTACGAGGGCGACGACCACGAGGGCCGCGGACAGGACGATCCGGTTGACGCGCATGGGTTCAGCGCTCCCCACCGTCGGAGGCGGACGAGGACGGGTTGCCCGAGGGGGCTCCGGACGGCGCGCCGGACGGGTAGGCCGTCACGGTGACCGTCGGGGTGGGCTTGGCGTGCGGGGCGGGCGGCAGCACGGTGTCGCGCGGGTCCTTGCGCGGCGGGACCACGACGACGCCGACGACGTCGAGCCGGGTGAAGCCGGCGAACGGCTTGACCTCCACGGTGCGGGTCAGGCCGCCGGCCGCCGGGTCGATGCGCACGACGGTGCCGATGGGCACGCCGGGCACGAACGGCTCGTCGTTCTGCGAGCCGAAGGTCACCAGGCGTTCGCCGAGGTGCACCTTGGCGTTGCCGTTGAGCAGCTGGACCTTCATCGGCCGGTCGCCCTGGCCGGTGCCGAAGCCCAGTTCCATCGAGTCCTCCAGCCGGGTGCCGACGGTGAAGTCGGGGTCGCAGGCCAGCAGGACGGTGGCGGTGGAGGAGCTGACGGTGGTGACCCGGCCGACCAGCCCGTCGCCGTTGAGCACGGTCATGTCGCGGCGGATGCCGTCGGCGCTGCCGGCGTCGATGGTGATGGTCCAGGAGAAGTTCTGGGCCGCCCCTATCGCGATGACCTGGGCGCCCTTGATGCCGTACTGGCCGGCGCCGGCCACCCGGAGCATCGTGTCGAGCTCCCGGGCGCGGTTGCGGTTCGTGTCGCTGTCGCCGAGCTTCGCCTTCAGCAGTTCGTTCTGCCGCTGGTAGTAGGCGAGTTCGTTGTGCCGCGTCCCGGAGTCGCGGACCGCCTGTATGGCGTTGCCGACCGGGTTGACGGCGGACGCCACACCGTTCTCCACCGGGCCGAAGACGCCGGCGGCCACGCTGCGGGCGCTGCCCAGCGGGGAGGCGTCACCGCCGCGGATGTCCACGGTGATCAGCGCGAACGCGATGACGACCAGTAGAACCAAGAGCAGGCGGCTCTCTCGAGTGTCCCTCACGTGCGGCGGCCGTGCCTTCCTCGTCGGACCGGTCCGCCCGCGGGCCGAGGCCGGTCAGCGATGTCGTAGCTGGGGTGGGCCCGTCCGGCCGGGTGGGGGCCGGACGGGCCGTCATACCGTTCAACGAGCCGCGGTGCCGCCGGGCAGTGGCCCGGCCGGGTGTCAGCGGCGCGGCTGGGAGTCCAGCACCTGCTGGAGGGCCTCGAACTCCTCGACGCACTTGCCGGCTCCGAGCGCCACCGAGTCCAGCGGGTTCTCGGCGACGTGGATGGGCATGCCGGTCTCGCGGCGCAGCCGCTCGTCCAGGCCGCGGAGCATGGCGCCGCCGCCGGTCAGGACGATGCCGCGGTCCATGATGTCGCCGGACAGTTCCGGCGGGCACTTGTCGAGGGTGGTCTTGACCGCGTCGACGATGGTGTTGACCGGTTCGTCGATGGCCTTGCGGACCTCGGCCGCGGAGATGACCACGGTCTTGGGCAGGCCGCTGACCAGGTCGCGGCCGCGGATCTCGGTGTGCTCGTCGTCGTCCACCTCGTAGGCGGAGCCGATGGTGGTCTTGATCTGCTCGGCACTGCGTTCGCCGAGCAGCAGGCTGTATTCCTTCTTGATGTGCTGGATGATCGCGTTGTCCATCTCGTCGCCGGCCACCCGGATGGACTGGGCGGTGACGATGCCGCCGAGCGAGATGACGGCGACCTCGGTGGTGCCGCCGCCGATGTCGACGACCATGTTGCCGGTGGCCTCGTGCACCGGGAGCCCGGCGCCGATCGCGGCGGCCATCGGCTCCTCGATGATGTGCACCTGGCGGGCGCCGGACTGCTGCGACGCCTCGATGACGGCACGGCGCTCGACGCCGGTGATGCCGGACGGCACGCAGACCACGACCCGGGGGCGGGCGAGGTAGCGGCGCTTGTGGATCTTGACGATGAAGTACCGCAGCATCCGCTGGGTGATCTCGAAGTCGGCGATCACCCCGTCCTTGAGCGGGCGGACCGCGACGATGTTGCCGGGGGTGCGGCCGATCATCTTCTTGGCCTCGGCGCCGACCGCGAGGATGCCGCCGGTGTTGGTGTTGATGGCGACGACCGAGGGCTCGTTGAGGACGATCCCGCGACCCCTGACGTACACCAGCGTGTTGGCGGTGCCGAGGTCGACAGCCATGTCACGACCGATGAACGACATGTTGTTCGCCATGAGGATACGTCTGGCCTTCCCGGACTGGAACGATGGGGGTTTTTCAGGGCGCGGCGGGATGAGGTGCTGCGGAATCCCGCGGAAACCCGCAGTCGAGCTTTCATCTTAAGTGCGCTGCGACGGGCCGGGCGTGAGGTGCGCTTCGGTCGGTGTCTGCGGCGCGGTCTACGGTCCCCCGTATTGGTGACGCCGGATCGACGTTAATGGTTCCCGCCACGCGCCGGGTCATGCCGATTGATCCTCGATGTCAATCGGCGGCACCGTCCGACCGTGCGTCAGGAACGTCCGGTCCCGGTGGCCGGCTCGTCGGCCGGTCAGACCAGGGCGGGGAAGAAGATGCCGATCTCGCGCCGCGCGGACTCCTCGGAGTCGGAGGCGTGGATGAGGTTCTCGCGCACGATGGTGCCGAAGTCGCCGCGGATGCTGCCGGGGGCGGCGGCGATCGGGTCGGTGGGGCCGGCCAGCGCGCGCAGGCCCTCGATGACCCGCTCGCCCTCGACGACCAGCGCGACCGCGGGGCCGGAGGACATGAACTCCACCAGCGGCTCGTAGAACGGCTTGCCCACGTGCTCGGCGTAGTGCCGCTCCAGCGTGGCGCGGTCCAGCTCGCGCAGTTCCAGCGCCTTCAGGCTCCAGCCCGCCTTGCGCTCGACGCGGCCGATGAGCTCGCCGACCAGTCCGCGCCGTACGGCGTCGGGCTTGAGAAGGACGAGGGAACGCTGGCTCATGGTTGCGGCTCCTTGACGTTGAGACGGTCGCGTATCGCTGTGCGACCCTACCGGGCGTCGCCACGGCGATGATCAGCGCCCGCCGCGGGCCCCCGCGGCCGCGCGGCGCCCGGCCGTCACGTCCTACGGCGCGGCGGTGACCGGGTCGGCGGCCGGCTGCTCGTGCTGCCGCTTGAAGTCGTCGATCTTGCGGCCGAAGTGCACCGCGGTCCACCACAGGGCGGCGAACGCCACGCCGAGGACGTACATCAGCGGCACGACGATGCCGGAGACGACCAGGCCGGCCTGGAGCGCCCAGCCGACGGCGACGCCGCCGGGGCGGGTGACCAGGCCGCACAGCAGGACGCACAGCACCATCGCGCTGCCGCACACCGCCCACACGGTGGACGCCGGGTAGCCGGACAGGTTCATGGCGACCAGGCCGGCCAAGCCGATGACGAAGGCCTCGCCGATCAGCGTGGAGGCGCACAGGGTTCGCATCGAGGACTCACTTCCGGCCCAGCAGCAGCCGGGCCTCTCCCACGGTGATCACGGAACCGAAGACCAGCACGCCGGCCCCCGCGTACTCGCCCTCCTCCTCCGCCAGGGTGATGGCGGCCTCCAGGGCGTCGTCCAGCCGGGGCTCGACCTGGACGCGGTCGGCGCCGAAGACCTCGACCGCCAGCGCGGCCAGGGCGTCGGCGTCCATCGCGCGGAAGCTGGTGTTCGCGGTCACCACGACCTCGGCCATGATCGGCTCGAACGCCTCCAGCACCCCGCGCACGTCCTTGTCTGCGCTGGCCCCGATCACCCCGACGAGGTGGCTGAAGCCGAACGCCTCCTGGACGGCGGCGGCCGCGGCCAGCGCGCCGTGCGGGTTGTGCGCGGCGTCCAGCACCACGGTCGGGCTGCGCCGCACGACCTCCAGGCGGCCCGGCGAGGTGACGGCGGCGAACGCGCCGCGCACCGTGTCCAGGTCCAGCAGGCGGCCCGGCCGGGTGGAGCCGATGCCGAAGAACGCCTCGACCGCGGCCAGCGCGACGGCCGCGTTGTGCGCCTGGTGGGCGCCGTGCAGCGGCAGGTAGACCTGCTCGTACTCGCCGCCGAGCCCGCGCAGCGTCAGCATCTGGCCGCCGACGGCCACCTCGCGGTGGGTGACGCCGAACTCCATGCCCTCGCGCGCCACGGTGGCGTCCACCTCGACGGCCCGCTTCAGCAGCGTGGTGGCCGCGTCGGCCGGCTGCTGGGCGATGACCGCGGTGGCGCCGCGCTTGATGATCCCGGACTTCTCCACCGCGATCTCGCCGGGCGTGGAGCCCAGCTTGTCGGTGTGGTCCAGCCCTATCGGGGTGACGACGGCGACCTGGCCGTCGATGACGTTGGTGGCGTCCCACTCGCCGCCCAGGCCCACCTCGACCACCGCGACGTCCACCGGCGCGTCGGCGAACGCCGCGTAGGCCATCGCGGTCAGCATCTCGAAGAACGACAGGCGGTACGGCTGGGAGGCGTCGACCATGTCGGCGTAGGGCTTGACGTCGGCGTGGGTGGCCACGAACCGCTCGACGGAGATCGGCTCGCCGTCCAGGCTGATCCGCTCGGTCACCGACTCCACGTGCGGGCTGGTGTAGCGGCCGGTGCGCAGTTCGAAGGCGCGCAGCAGCGTCTCGATCATGCGGGCGGTGGAGGTCTTGCCGTTGGTGCCGGTGATGTGGATGGCCGGGTAGGCGCGCTGCGGTTCGCCGAGGATGTCCATCAGGGCCGCGATGCGGTCCTTCGACGGCTCCATCTTGGTCTCGCCCCAGCGGGTGGCCAGGTCGGCCTCCACGGCGCGCAGCGCCTCGGCCTCCTGCGGGGTGCGGGGCCGGGCGGCGGTCTCGGTGGGCGCGTCGAGCGGTGCGCCGGTGCGCAGGGTCCGGCTGCCCGCCTCGATCACCGCGAGGTCGGGGTCCCGGTCGGTCTCGGTGTCGACGATGTCGTCGAAGGCCGCCGCTGCGTCGTCGTCGGGGTGCTGGCTCACGGCGCCCAGTCTACGGACGGGGGCGGATGCGAAACGCCGTGCCCCCGCACCGCCGGGGTGGGCGGGGCGGGGGCACGGGGTTGACACGGGCCGCCGGTGCGGGCGCAGCGGCGGGGCGGGCTTGTGCGGTCAGGCTCGCGCGGGCGGGCTTGCGCGGTCAGCGGGCCGGGCCCGCGCGGGAGCCGGGGCGGGCCTGCGCGATCGGCCTGGTCCGCGCGGTCGGGCCTGTGCGGTCGGGCCCATGCCGTCAGCGGCCCGCGCCGTCAGCGGTCAGGCCCGCGCGGGAGCCGTTGCGGGCCCCGCGCGGGCGGTGGGTCAGGCCTGCGGGAGCGCGGCGAGCTGGGCGGTGATGCGGGCGATGTCGGCCTCGGCGGTGGCCCGGCGGGTCCTGATGCCGTCGACCACCTTCTCCGGGGCCTTGCCCATGAACGCCTCGTTGCCCAGCTTGGCGGAGGTCTGCGCCAGCTCCTTCTCGGCGGCCGCCAGGTCCTTCGCCAGCCGCTTGCGCTCCGCGGCGACGTCGATGACGCCGGACAGGTCCAGGGTGACGACGGCGCCGGCCACCGGCAGGGACGCGGTGCCGGCGAAGTCCGCACCGGCCGGCTGGAGGCGCAGCAGGGCGCGGATGGCCGGCTCGTGGGCGGCGAGCGGGGTGCCGTCGAGCTCCAGGCGGGCCGGGACCCGCTGGCCGGGCTGGAGGCCCTGGTCGGCGCGGAACCGGCGCACCTCGGTGACGACCTGCTTGACCAGCGCGATCTCGGCCTCGGCGGCCGGGTCGCGGAAGGCGGCGGCCCGCGGCCAGTCGGCGATGACGACGGACTCGCCGCCGGTGAGGGTGGTCCACAGCGTCTCGGTGACGAACGGCATCACCGGGTGCAGCAGCCGCAGCGTGACGTCGAGCACCTCGCCGAGCACGCGGCGCGAGGCGTCGGCCGCCTCGCCGCCGGCCTGGAAGGTGGTCTTGGACAGTTCGACGTACCAGTCGAAGACCTCGTCCCACGCGAAGTGGAAGAGGCTGTCGGCCAGCTTGGCGAACTGGTAGTCGTCGTAGAACGCGTCGACCTCGGCGACGACCGCGCCCAGCCGCGACAGGATCCACCGGTCGGTCGCCGACTGCCGTGCCACGGGCGGGAGTTCGCCCTCGACGGTGGCGCCGTTCATCAGCGCGAAGCGGGTGGCGTTCCAGACCTTGTTGGCGAAGTTGCGCGAGCCTTGGACCCAGTCCTCGCCGATCGGCACGTCGGTGCCGGGGTTGGCGCCGCGGGCCAGCGTGAAGCGCAGCGCGTCCGACCCGTAGGTGTCCATCCAGTCCAGCGGGTTGACGGCGTTGCCGAACGACTTCGACATCTTCTTGCCGAACTGGTCGCGGACCATGCCGTGCAGGGCGATGGTGGAGAACGGCGGGGTGCCGTCCATCGCGTACAGGCCGAACATCATCATCCGCGCGACCCAGAAGAACAGGATGTCGTAGCCGGTCAGCAGCACGGAGTTCGGATAGAACTTCTCCAGGCTCTCGGTGCGCTCCGGCCAGCCGAGGGTGGAGAACGGCCACAGGCCGGAGGAGAACCAGGTGTCGAGGACGTCGGTCTCCTGGCGCCAGCCCTCGCCGGACGGCGGCTGCTCGTCGGGGCCGACGCAGACGGTCTCGCCGTCGGGGCCGTACCAGACCGGGATGCGGTGGCCCCACCACAACTGCCGTGAGATGCACCAGTCGTGCAGGTTGTCGACCCAGCCGAAGTAGCGGGACTCCATCTCCTTGGGGTGGATGGTGACCCGCCCGTCGCGGACCGCGTCGCCGGCCGCCGTGGCCAGCGGGCCGACCTTGACCCACCACTGCATGGACAGCCGCGGCTCGATGGTGGTCCGGCAGCGCGAGCAGTGCCCGACGGAGTGGCTGTAGGGCCGCTTCTCGGCGACGATCCGGCCCTCGGCGCGCAGCGCGGCGACGATCGCGGAGCGGGCTTCCAGCCGGTCCAGGCCCAGGAAGGGGCCGTGGGCGGTGATGACGGCGTGCTCGTCGAGGACGGTGATCGACGGCAGGTCGTGCCGGCGGCCGATCTCGAAGTCGTTGGGGTCGTGGGCCGGGGTGACCTTGACCGCGCCGGTGCCGAACTGCGGGTCGACGTGCTCGTCGGCGACGATCGGGATGCGGCGGCCGGTGAGCGGGAGTTCGACCTCGGTGCCGACCAGGTGGCGGTAGCGCTCGTCGTCGGGGTGGACGGCGATGGCGGTGTCGCCCAGCATCGTCTCGGCGCGGGTGGTGGCCACCACGATGGCGTCGTCGCCCTCGCCGTAGCGGATGGAGACCAGCTCGCCGTCGTCGTCCTGGTACTCCACCTCGATGTCGGAGATGGCGGTCAGGCAGCGCGGGCACCAGTTGATGATGCGCTCGGCGCGGTAGATCAGCTCGTCGTCGTAGAGCTTCTTGAAGATGGTCTGGACGGCCTGGGAGAGGCCCTCGTCCATGGTGAACCGCTCGCGGGACCAGGCGACGCCGTCGCCGAGGCGGCGCATCTGGCCGGAGATCTGGCCGCCGGACTCGCCCTTCCAGCGCCACACGCGCTCGATGAACGCCTCGCGGCCCAGGTCGTCGCGGGACTTGCCCTCCTTGGCCAGTTCCCGCTCGACGACGTTCTGGGTGGCGATGCCGGCGTGGTCCATGCCCGGCTGCCACAGCGTCTCGAAGCCCTGCATGCGCTTGCGGCGGGTCAGGGCGTCGATCAGCGTGTGCTCGAAGGCGTGGCCCAGGTGCAGGCTGCCGGTGACGTTCGGCGGCGGGATGACGATCGTGTAGGGCGGCTTGTCGCTCTTGGCGTCGGCCTCGAAGTAACCGCGCTCCACCCAGCGCTCGTACAGCGGCCCTTCTACGTCGGCCGGGGAGAACTGGGTCGGCAGATGTTCCGGGCTGCTGGGGGCGTCGCCGCCGGGGCGCTGGTTCATGTCGGTCACGGCACCGATTCTAGGGCGGCACGGGAAGGTCTCCGAACCGGTTTGAAGCTGTAACCGCGCACCTCCCCCGGGTTACCAGGGGGTCGGCTCATCGGGAAGGATGTGAAGCGGATAAGAATCAACGGGAGGGACCGAAGCCCATGAGCTTCAACCAGCCGCCGCCGAACCCCTACGGCGGGCCGCCCCAGCAACCCGGCCCGCCCCCCGGATACGGCTACCCGCAGCAGGGCGGCGGCCCGCAGCAGCCCCAGCAGCCCGGACCGTACGGCTACCCCCAGCAGCAGCCGCCGCAGCCCGGTCCGTACGGGCAGCAGCCGCAGTACGGCCAGGTGCCGCCGCAGCAGCCCGGACCGTACGGCCAGCAGGCCGGCCCCTACGGGCAGCAGCCCGGCGGCGGCTGGATGGTGCCGCCGCCACCGCCGAAGAAGAAGACCGGCCTGATCGTCGGCGTCATCGCCGCGGTGGTCGTGGTGGCGGTGGTGATCGTGCTGGTGGTCGCCAACTCCGGCTCGGGCGGCACCGGTGGCGGGGGGCCGTCCGCGCAGAAGTACAAGCTGACCACGCCGCAGACGGTGGCCGGCGACTACACCAAGCAGAAGGACTCCGACGCCGGCGACAGCGGCAGCCTCGACGACGTGCCCGGTATGACCGGGGCGCACGACGTGCAGGCGGAGTACCAGCAGGGCTCCACCAAGCGCATCGACTTCATCGGCGCCTACGGCACGGTGGCCGACCCGCAGAAGGCGGTGGCCGCCGCGTTCGCGCAGATCGACAGCAGCAGCTCCAGCGCCACCTCCGGTGACGGCAAGGCCGTCGGCAGCCCGCAGGCGGTCACCCCGGCCGGCCTGGACGACGGGGCCGTCATGGAGTGCCAGATCTTCGACACCAGCGAGGACGGCATGTCGGTGAAGTTCCCGATCTGCATCTGGGGCGACGGCAGCACCGTGGCGATGGTGGCCTACGTGGACGGCACCACCGTCGTGACCGGCGGCACCGTCAGCATCGACCAGGGCGCGACGATCGCCGCCCAGGTCCGCACCGACACCCGGGTCCGGATCTCCTGACCCCCGCGCGCGCCACGGTCCCGGCCGGGACGGCAGACCGGCCGAGACCTGCTCCCCGCCCCGGCGCGACGCCCGCCCGGGCCTGAGGTCCGGCGGGCTCGACGCCCGGCACACGTGCCGTCCGGCGGCATGACGAAGGGGCACCCGGAATCCTCCCGGGTGCCCCTTCGTCATGCTCATGCCCACGCCGGCGTGCGGCGGGGTGCGCTCAGAACGCGGTCACGCGCTCTTCTCGTGCCGCTCGCCGGGCTCGCCGGCCCGGGTGCGCGGCACCAGGGTCGGGTTGACGTTGGAGTGCACGACCTCGTCGGTGATGACGACCCGGGCGACGTCCTTGCGGGACGGCACCTCGTACATCACCGACATCAGCACCTCTTCCATGATGGCGCGCAGTCCGCGGGCGCCGGTGCCGCGCAGGATCGCCTGGTCGGCGATGGCCTCCAGGGCCGGCAGGTCGAACTCCAGCTCCACGCCGTCGAGTTCGAACAGCCGCTGGTACTGCTTGACCAGCGCGTTGCGCGGCTCGACCAGGATCTTCAGCAGCGCCTCACGGTCGAGGTTGTGCACCGAGGTGATGACCGGCAGGCGGCCGATGAACTCGGGGATCATGCCGAACTTGACCAGGTCCTCGGGCATGATCTCGGCGAACTGGTCGATCGCGTTCAGCTCGCGCTTGGAACGGATGGTCGCGCCGAAGCCGATGCCCTTGGCGCCGGCCCGCGACTCGATGATCTTCTCCAGACCCGCGAACGCGCCGCCCACGATGAACAGCACGTTGGTGGTGTCGATCTGGATGAACTCCTGGTGCGGGTGCTTGCGCCCGCCCTGCGGCGGCACCGAGGCGGTGGTGCCCTCCAGGATCTTCAGCAGGGCCTGCTGCACGCCCTCGCCGGAGACGTCCCGGGTGATCGACGGGTTCTCGCTCTTGCGGGCGACCTTGTCGATCTCGTCGATGTAGATGATCCCGGTCTCGGCCTTCTTGACGTCGTAGTCGGCCGCCTGGATCAGCTTCAGCAGGATGTTCTCCACGTCCTCGCCGACGTAGCCGGCCTCGGTGAGGGCGGTGGCGTCCGCGATGGCGAACGGGACGTTGAGCATCCGGGCCAGGGTCTGGGCCAGCAGCGTCTTACCGGAGCCGGTGGGCCCGAGCAGCAGGATGTTGGACTTCGCCAGCTCGATGCCGTCGTCGTGGCCCGGGCGGCCGTTCTCGCCGGCCTGGACCCGCTTGTAGTGGTTGTAGACCGCGACCGAGAGCGCCTTCTTGGCGGGCTCCTGGCCCACCACGTAGCCCTCCAGGAACTCGCAGATCTCCCGGGGCTTGGGCAGGTCCTCCCAGCGCACCTCGGAGGACTCGGCCAGCTCCTCCTCGATGATCTCGTTGCACAGGTCGATGCACTCGTCGCAGATGTAGACGCCCGGACCTGCGATGAGCTTCTTCACCTGCTTCTGACTCTTCCCGCAGAACGAGCACTTGAGCAGGTCGCCGCCGTCACCGATGCGTGCCACGAGGTGCTTCCCCTTCGCCTGGGCCCCGTCAGTTCGACGGGCCTGGTTCCTACTGGGAGGTCCGGGGGAGAACCCCTGGACCCCCATCCGACGGTACCTTGCCGGGCCCGGTGTGCGGGCCCCCCTTGAACCGACTCGTCGGTCGGACCCAACGGGGGCCCGGTCAGCACGGTACCTTGGCCGTCCCTACGCCGTGGTCTTGCGGGACGAGGTGATCTGGTCCACGAAGCCGAAGGCCAGCGCGTCCTCGGCCGTGAGGATCTTGTCGCGCTCGATGTCCTCGCGGATCTGCTCCGCGGAACGCGACGAGTGGTTCGACAGCATCTCCTCCATCTGGAGGCGGATGCGGGTGATCTCGTTGGCCTGGATCTCCAGGTCGGAGATCTGCGCGCGGCCGGTCTCGGTGTACGGCTGGTGGATCAGCACCCGCGCGTTCGGCAGCGCCATGCGCTTGCCGGGGCTGCCGGCCGCCAGCAGCACGGCCGCCGCCGAGGCCGCCTGGCCCAGGCACACCGTCTGGATGTCGGGCTTGACGAACTGCATGGTGTCGTAGATCGCGGTCATCGCGGTGAACGAGCCACCGGGGGAGTTGATGTAGATCGAGATGTCGCGGTCGGGGTCCATCGACTCCAGGCACAGCAGCTGCGCCATGACGTCGTTGGCCGAGGCGTCGTCGATCTGCACGCCGAGGAAGATCACCCGCTCCTCGAAGAGCTTCGCGTACGGGTCGTACTCCCGGATGCCCTGCGAGGTGCGCTCCACGAAGCGCGGAACGATGTACCGCGACTCCATGCCGGAGTGCGTACTGCGGGCGTCAAGGCCGAGAGCAGGGGTCATGGGGGTGTTCATGATGGGTTCACCGTCCTGAGGAGTGCGCGGAGTGGGAAGCGGGGACAGGGGGCTCACGCCGCGCCTGTGCCGCCGCCGCCGGGGACGTCGGAGGCGCTGTACATGACCTCGTCGATCAGCCCGTACTCCTTGGCCTCTTCCGCGGTGAACCAGCGGTCGCGGTCGGCGTCCCGGTTGATCGTCTCGACGGACTGGCCGCTGTGCTGGGCGGTCAGCTGCTCCATGCGCTTCTTGGTGCGCAGCAGTTGCTCGGCCTGGATCTTGATGTCGGAGGCGGTGCCGCCGAGGCCGGCCGAACCCTGGTGCATCAGGATGTCGGCGTTCGGCAGGGCGAACCGCTTGCCGGGGGTGCCGGCGGTCAACAGGAACTGGCCCATGGAGGCGGCCAGACCCATCGCGATCGTCACGATGTCGTTCTTCAGGTACTGCATCGTGTCGTAGATCGCGAAGCCCGCGGTGACCGAACCGCCGGGCGAGTTGATGTAGAGGTAGATGTCCTTGGACGGATCGGCGGCGAGCAGCAGCATCTGCGCGCAGATCCGGTTGGCGATGTCGTCGTCCACGGCCTGGCCGAGGAAGATGATGCGCTCGTCGAGCAGTCGGTTGTAGACCGCGTCGCCCAGTCCCACGCCGCCTGCGGCGCCGTTGGCGGTGGGCATCAGGAGTCCCGGCGTCTGGATCTGCGGAGTCGTCACGTATCCACCTGCTCGTCAGTCGGACGGCGGCCCGCCGTCGTCGCGTCTTCTCGTGAGGGCACGGGGAACACGGGAAACGCTGAGCGCGTCACCACCCAGGGTCTCCCCTGCCCTCGTTACCAGTGACCCTAACGCGCAGGTCGGGCCCAGCAGTCCCGCACGCGAAACTGTTCGCTGTGAGCGCAGGCTCCTGCCGCCGGCCGGGGCCACGCGGCCCGGGAAACGCCCGGGTCCGGACCCGCGCGATCGCGTGGGTCCGGACCCGGGCGTGCGTCCCGGCGCGGACCGGCCCGGCGGGGCCGGTCCGCGGCCGGATCAGTCCTCGCTGCCGGCGGCGTCCTCGGTGGACGCGTCCTCGGCGGCGGTGTCCTCGGCGGGCGCGTCCTCGGCGGCGGCGGTGACCGCCTCGACGGTCTCGGCGCCCTCGGTCTCGTCCTCGTCGTCCTCGAGATCGACGGCCTCACCGTTGCTGTCGACGACCTTGGCGGCCTCGACCACGGTGGCCAGCGCCTTGCCGCGGGCGACCTCGCCGACCAGCATCGGCACCTGGCCGCCCTCGACGACGGCCTGGGCGAACTGGTCGGGCGACATGCCGGAGGTGGCGGCACGGCGCATGAGGTGCTCGGTCAGCTCTTCCTGGTTGACCGACAGCGACTCACGGGTGACGAGCTCGTCGAGGATGAACTGGGTCTTGATGCCCTTGACGGCCTGCGACTCCAGCTCCGCGTCGTACTCCTCCTGGGACTTGCCCTCGCGCTCCAGGAAGCTGTCCCAGTCCAGACCCATCGTCGGGAACTGGTGGTGCTCCAGGTTGTGCTTGCGGGTCTCGACCTCGTCCGCGAGCAGCTTCTCCGGGATCGGCACCTCGACCAGCTCCAGGAGGGCGTCGAGCACCTTCTCCTGGGCCTGGGTGGCCTGGTCGTACTTCTTCATCCGCTCCAGGCGCTTGACGCTGTCCGCGCGCAGCTCCTCAAGGGTGTCGAACTCGCTGGCCAGCTGGGCGAACTCGTCGTCCAGGGCGGGCAGTTCACGGGCCTGGACGGCGGTGACGTCGACCTTGACCTCGGCCTGCTTGCCGGCCGCGGAGCCGCCCTTCAGCTCGGAGGTGAAGGTGGCGGTGCCGCCGGCCTCGACGCCGATGACGGCCTCGTCGATGCCGTCGAGCAGCTGGCCGGAACCGATGGTGTAGGTGACGCCCTTGGCGACACCGTCCTCCAGCACCTCACCGTCGACGACGGCCTCCAGGTCGACGACGATCACGTCGCCGTCGGCGGCGGCCCGCTCGACCGGGGTGGTGGTGGCGAAGCGGTCGCGCAGCTGCTCGACCGACTTGTCGATGTCCTCGTCGGAGACCTCGACGGCGTCGACGGTGACCTCGATGCCGGTGTAGTCCGGGATCTCGATCTCCGGGCGGATGTCCACCTCGGCGGTGAACTTCAGCTCTTCGTTGTCGTTGAACTCGGTGATGTCGATCTCGGGCTGGCCGAGGACCTTCAGCTCACCCTCGTTGACCGCGTCCGTGTAGAACTTCGGCAGCGCGTCGTTGATGGCCTCTTCGAGGACCGCGCCGCGGCCGAACCGCTGGTCGATGATGCGCGCGGGGATCTTGCCCTTGCGGAACCCCGGCACCGAGACCTGCTGGTTGATCTTCTTGTACGCCGCGTCGAGGCTGGGCTTGAGCTCCTCGAAGGGCACCTCGACGGTGAGTCGAACCCGGGTCGGGTTCAGAGTCTCCACGGCGCTCTTCACGGTTGGGTCTCCTTGGGGCTGACATTGGGGGCTTGGGCTGGCCGACGAGACGTACTACCCGGGGTTGCGCCCCCTACGTCGCCCCGCATGTGAGGGCCAGCCTGCATAGTACCGGTACCACCGCGGGCCCGGCTCCGCGGCCGGAAAAGGGCGGTGCCGCGGGCCCTGAGCAGGGCCGGAGGCACCGGCGGGGCCGAAATGGCCTGATACGGGCCCCGGACGGGCGGGGGCAGGCGGGAAGGACCGGGACAGGCCGGAAGATGGGTCGGGGTGGCCGGATTCGAACCGACGGCCTTCCGCTCCCAAAGCGGACGCGCTACCAAGCTGCGCCACACCCCGTTCAGTGCGACACGTAGCGTACATGCCCTGACACCTGCCCGTTGCCGACCGCCCGCACGGGTGAGGCCCGGGACAACGCCGGTGCGAACGCCCCGGTCGATCGGCTACGATCGGTGTGCCACACTGACTGGCAGTCGCGGGCGTAGCTCAATGGTAGAGCCCCAGTCTTCCAAACTGGCTACGCGGGTTCGATTCCCGTCGCCCGCTCCAGTGACCGAGGCCCAGGTGAGGGATCTTCATCCCGCCCCTGGGCCTTGGCCGTTCCCGCACGCTGCCGCGGCCGCCCGGCGCTGCGGCGACCTGGTACTCGCGGAACCCGGTGTGCTCGCGGAGCCCTTTTCAGCCTTGTGCGGCCGCATGACGTTCACCACGCGCCGCGCCGGGTAGCCGGTCGGTGTCGCGTGGTGCGCCGCACCGGGCGGTGGCCGGAGGCGTTCCCCCGGCCGGGGCCCTACGGGCTCAGAACTTTATCTGCGCGATAGAGCTCGCAAGGGAGTTCAGGAAGCGGTTGATGCCCGGCGCCATCCCCGTGGAGGCGAGGAAGAAGCCGAAAAGGATGGCCACCACCGCTCCACCGCCCTTGATGGACCCGTTGCGCATCATCACCACCAACAGAACCAGCATCAACACCACTACGGACAGGGAGATGGCCACTCGGGATCACATCCTCGCTCGCTCCAAATACGGACCGGGGGTTGCGCTGCCACCCTCTGCTCCCCCACGGTCACCATCGTGCCATCAACATGCCCATGTGTGGGGCCGTAAAGCTCCTTACACATGCTCAACTCGCCATTCAGTCGCGCGAGATGATCAGCAGGGCCCGATCGTCGTTGACGTCCTTGGCCACCGCCTCGATCAGCAGCCAGGCGGCACCCTGGAAACCGGTGCCCGCGTAGTGGTCCGCGGCCCCCACCAAGCGGTCGATGCCTTCGGTGATATCCCGGCCCGCGGCCTCCACCAGGCCGTCGGTGTAGAGCATCAGGGCGTCGCCGGAGCGCAACGTGCCCTTCACGCCGCCGAATTCGGCGTCCTCGTCCACGCCGAGCATCAGTCCCTCGGCGGCCTTCTCCTGCCAGCAGCCGGTGCCGGCGCTCAGCTGCATGCCCGGCAGGTGGCCCGCCGACAGCAGTTCGTAGTCACCGCTGTCGAGGTCGAGCACCAGGTGGACGGAGGTGGCGAAGCCCTCCTCCCACTTCTGCCGCAGCAGGTAGCCGTTGGCGGCGGGCAGGAACTGGCCCGGCGGCAGTGAGCCGAGCAGGCCGCCGAACGCCCCCGACAGCAGCAGCGCGCGGGAGCCGGCGTCCATGCCCTTGCCGGAGACGTCGGTGAGGACCGCCTCCAGGTAGCGGCCGTCGGCGCTGCGGGTGGCCACCACGAAGTCGCCGGAGAACGACTGGCCGCCGGCCGGGCGCAGCGCCATCTCCGCGTGCCAGCCGGCCGGCAGTTGGGGCAGCCGGCTCTGCACCCGCAGGCGTTCGCGCAGGTCGAACAGCATGGTGCCGCCGCGCCGCCAGGGCACGCCGACCCGGCTGCGGAACTGGGCGATCATCAGCCCGGCGAACGCCACCGCGCTGACCACCAGGACGGTGCCGGGGGTCACCTCACGGGCCGCGGCGTCCTGGTAGGGGCCCAGCACGGCGTCCTCGACGACCAGCGCCCCGGCGGCGGCCACGTAGAGCAGCAGCAGGCTGGCGGGGCGCAGCAGCAGGCCGCCGAGCAGCACGGGGAAGACCAGGGCGGTGGGCGGGCACCACACGGGGACGCCGACGGTGGCCCAGCCGAGCAGCGGTACGCAGGCGAGCAGGGCGGTGAACGGCAGCCAGTCGGAGGCGTCACCGCGGAAGTAGTCGACGGCGGTTCTGCGCAGCACCGTTCGGGCCCGGTGCAGCGCCCTGCGCCACCGGGTCGTCACCGCTTCCGTACCCGCCCGCCCCTGTCTCATGTGCGGCGAGCCTATCCACCCGTTCGGTGGCACGTCGATTCCCCTCCCGCTGTTGCCTGTTCGGCTCCGGAGCGTGTCAGTGGCATGTGCGCTGCGTACCGGCCGGACGGCGAATCCGGCCGACTCGACGGGAAAGCGCTGGTACGCAGGGGTGTGTGCCGATGGGGCCCGGGATTTTCTGATCCGCCCGGTGCGCACGATGGTACGCCCGAAGGGAACGCATGTTCGAATGGGTGGGCGGTCCGGTGGCCGAACGCGGAGGTGGCTCGATCTGACCGAAATCGAGCGGTCGCCGGCGGGTCATGGTTGCCGGGGACGGCCTGTGGTGCTTCAGGGGCTTGCGGCAGGTCAGGTCACCGGATCACGGTCGGCGGCGCGCCAGGCGGCTCCGGCGGCTCACGGCTGCTGGCAGCGCGGGCACCAGAAAAGGTTGCGGTTGCCGAGGCCGGCGGTGCGGATCGCGGTGCCGCACAACAGGCAGGGCAGGCCGGCCCGGCGGTAGACGTAGACCTCGCCGCCGTGGTCGTCGACGCGCGGCGGGCGGCCCATCGCCTCGGGGGTGTGTTCGGGGCGCACGGTGTCGATGCGGCCGAGCCGGACGCCCTCGCGCATCAGGGCGGCCAGGTCGTCCCACATCGCGTCGAAGGTGGCGCGGTCCAGGTCGCGGCCGGCGCGGTAGGGGTCGACGCCGTGCCGGAAGAGCACCTCGGCGCGGTAGACGTTGCCGACGCCGGAGACCACCCGCTGGTCCATCAGCAGCGTGGCGACCGGGGTGCGGCTGCGGGTGACGCGGCGCCAGGCGGGTTCGGGGTCGGTGCCGTCGCGCAGCGGGTCGGGGCCCAGGCGGTCGTGTATCGCCTTCTTGTCGGCGTCGGTGAGCAGTTCGCAGGCGGTCGGCCCGCGCAGGTCGGACCAGGCGGCGCCGTCGTGTTCCAGCCGCAGCCGGACGGTGTCGGTGGCCGGTGGCGGGGTGCCGTCGCCGAGGGCGTAGGTGCCGAACAGCCCGAGGTGGATGTGGATCCAGTCCGGTCCGGCCGGGCCGGCGAAGCCGAGGAAGAGGTGCTTGCCGTGCGCCTCGGCGCTCTCCAGCTCGCGGCCGTCGACGAGGGCGGCGCCGGCGGCGAACCGGCCCTGGGGGCTGGAGGCCAGCACCGGGTGCCCGGCGAACCGGGTGCGGTGCTGGGCGGCCAGCCGGTGGATCGTGTGGCCTTCCGGCATCGGCGGGTCAGTTCTCCACGCGGGGGTGGTGGGCCGGGATGTCGGGGAGGTTGCGGGTCAGCTCGTAGGCGCTGAGCATGTCGATGCGCCGGATGTGCCGCTCGCCGTCGGAGAACGGGGTGTTGAGGAAGACCTCCACGAAGCGGGTGGCCTGCTCGGTGGTGTGCATCCGGGCGCCGACGCTGATGACGTTGGCGTTGTTGTGCTCACGGCCCAGGGAGGCGGTCTCCTCGCTCCAGGCGAGGGCGGCGCGCACGCCGCGGACCTTGTTGGCGGCGATGGCCTCGCCGTTGCCGGAGCCGCCGATGACGATGCCCAGACTGGTGCTGTCGGCGGCGGTGCGCTCGGCGGCCCGCAGGACGAACGGCGGGTAGTCGTCGTCGGCGTCGTAGACGTGCGGTCCGCAGTCGACGGGCTCGTGGCCTTCGGCCGTGAGCCACTCGACGAGGTGGTTCTTGAGTTCGTAGCCGGCATGGTCCGAGCCGAGGTACACGCGCATGCGTGCAGTCTGCCATGGCACCGGACGCGGGAGTTCGCGCCCCCGCGCCCGGCGAGCCGGTGGCGTGCGCGGGGTCGCGGTGCGGCAACGGGCAGGGCGGCGGCCGGCGGCGCGGCGCCGGGCGCACCGGTGGCGGGCGGTCGGCAGAGGCGCCGGACGCACCGGCGGCGTACGGCTGCGGAGGTGCCGGATCCGGTGGCAGGCGGCGCGGCGTGGCGCCGGACGCACCGGCGGCGGGCGGCCGGCGGAGGTGCCGGACGCACCGGCGGCGTACGGCCGCGGAGGTGACGGACCCGGTGGCGGGCGGCCTGCGGGTGCGCCGGGCGCCGGGGGCGGGGCGCCGGCCCCCGGCGGCAGGTTCGAAGGCGTCAGCCCTCGCGGCGGCCGACGAGCTTCCAGGCGGTGGGCAGCAGGCCCATGGCGAGGGCGGCCTTGAGGGCGTCGCCGATCAGGTACGGGGTCAGGCCGGCCGCGACGGCCTGGCTCACCGACAGGTGGGCGGCGAGGGCGAGGTAGGGCACGCCGACGGCGTAGACGAGGGCCTCGCCGACCAGCATCGCGCCGGCGGTCCGCAGGACGCCGCGGTCGGCGCCGCGCCGGGCGAGGGCGCCGACGGCCGCGGAGGCGAGCATCATGCCGACGATGTAGCCGAAGCTGGCCGAGCCGGCGCCACTGGTGCCGCCGGCGAACCACGGCAGGCCGGCCACCCCGGCGACCGCGTACAGCAGCAGCGACAGCAGGCCGCGGCGGGCGCCGAGGGCGGTGCCGACCAGCAGCGCGGCGAAGGTCTGGCCGGTGACCGGGACCGGGGAGCCGTGCACCGGGACGGCTATCTGGGCGGCCACTCCGGTGAGCGCGGCGCCGCCGAGGACCAGCGCGGCGTCCCGCAGCCGGGTGCGCGCGGCGGTGGAGGCGGGCAGCAGGTCGGCCAGGACCTGGCCGGGACGGACGAGGGTGGTGCCGGTGGCGGCGAGGCTCATCGGGTCTCCGCGAGGTGGGGGTGAGCGAACGTTAACAAAACGACGTTAACCCACCGTCCCCGCCGGTGACATGGGGCCTGGGGGACAAAGGCCCGATGGCGGGCTTGGTGGTTTCCGTACAAACGCGACGTGCGGCCGCCCTCCGGAGTGGGGGCGGCCGCACGTGGCAGTCCGCGGCGGGTGGCCGGTTCCGGTGACCGGACCGGCGGCCGCACCGCGGGAGAGAGCCGGGGGCCGGATCAGTCGAAGATCGGGCCGACGGTGCGCGTGCGCTTGATCTCGTAGAAGCCGGGGGTGGCGGCGACCAGCAGGGTGCCGTCCCACAGCTTGGCGGCGGCCTCGCCCTTGGGGGCGGGGGTGACGACCGGGCCGAAGAAGGCGACCTGCTCGCCGTCGGCGCCGGGCACCGCGATGACCGGGGTGCCGACCTCGGTGCCGACCAGGCTGATGCCCGCCTCGTGCGAGGCGCGCAGCTCGGTGTCGTAGGCGTCGCTGTCGGCGGCGTCGGCGAGGTCGGCGGGCAGGCCGGCCTCCTCCAGCGCGGCGACGATGGTGGCGCGGTCCTTGGGCAGGTCCTGGTTGTGGAAGCGGGTGCCGAGCGCGGTGTAGAGCGGGCCGAGCACGTCGGAGCCGTGCTTGAGCTCGGCGGCGATGCACACCCGCACCGGGCCCCAGGCCTGGAGCAGCGACTCGCGGTACTGCTCGGGCAGCTCGTCCAGCTTGGGCTCGTTGAGCACCGCGAGGCTCATCACGTGCCAGCGGACGGTGACCGGGCGGACCTTCTCCACCTCCAGCATCCAGCGGGAGGTCATCCAGGCCCAGGGACACAGCGGGTCGAACCAGAAGTCGGCGGGGGTGGTCTCGGTGCTGTTCTCGGTCACGTCGTCGTCACTTCTCTCCGGATCGCGGACGGCGGGGATAGCCCCTCCGCTGCGACAACACCGGGTGACCCGTCCCACATTCCCGGGGCCGCCACGGCGGTCCGCGGCGGCCGCCGGAGCGCCTCGACCGGTTCTCCCGCCGTGCCGCGAAGGCCGCGTGCGATGATGCGGAACCGTTGGAACGACCGGATATGGCTAGACGAGGGAGTCCCTGTGCCCGGCGAGAACCTGACCCGCGAGGAGGCCCGCGAGCGGGCCGGGCTGATCGCTGTCGACAGCTACGACGTGGCGCTGGACCTGCGGTCCGCGACCGATCCGGACGAGCCGGCGTTCCGCTCGGTGACCACGATCCGGTTCCGCTGCGCGCGGCCGGGCGCCTCCTGCTTCGTCGACCTGCTGGCGCCGCGGGTCAACGCGGTGCTGCTCAACGGGCGGCCGCTGGACCCGGCGGAGGTCTTCGACGGCTCCCGGGTGGCGCTGGAGGGCCTGGAGCTGTCCAACGAGCTGACGGTGGACGCCGCGTGCGCCTACAGCCGCACCGGGGAGGGCCTGCACCGGTTCGCCGACCCCGAGGACGGTGAGGTCTACCTCTACACGCAGTACGAACCGGCCGACGCCCGGCGGGTGTTCGCCGACTTCGAGCAGCCCGACCTGAAGGCGCCGTTCACCTTCACCGTGACCGCCCCGGCCGGCTGGACGGTGCTGTCCAACGGTGCGGCGGACGGCGGCCCGCAGGTGCTGGAGGACGGCGGGTGGACGCACCGCTTCGTGCCGACGCTGCCGATCTCCACGTACATCACCGCGGTGCTGGCCGGCCCGTACCACGTGGAGCGCGACGTGTACCGGCGTGAGCTGCCGGACGGCTCGGTGCTGGAGATCCCGCTGGGCGCGCTGTGCCGGCGGGGGCTGGCCAAGCACTTCGACGCGGACGACGTGTTCACCATCACCAAGCAGGGCCTGGACTTCTTCCACGACCACTTCGACTTCCCGTACCCGTTCGGCACCTACGACCAGGCGTTCGTGCCGGAGTACAACCTCGGCGCGATGGAGAACCCGGGCCTGGTGACGTTCCGCGAGGAGTACGTCTTCCGGGGCAACGTGACGCAGATGTCGTACGAGTCGCGGGCCAACGTCATCCTGCACGAGATGTCGCACATGTGGTTCGGCGACCTGGTCACCATGGAGTGGTGGGACGACCTGTGGCTCAAGGAGTCGTTCGCCGACTTCATGGGCACGTTCGCGCAGGTGGGGGCGACCCGGTTCACCAACGGCTGGGTGACCTTCGCCAACCGCCGCAAGCAGTGGGCCTACCGCGCCGACCAGCTGCCGTCCACCCACCCGGTGGTGGCCGACATCAACGACCTTCAGGACGCCAAGCTCAACTTCGACGGCATCACCTACGCCAAGGGCGCCTCGGTGCTCAAGCAGCTGGTGGCCTACGTGGGCCTGGAGGCGTTCCTGGAGGGCGCGCGCCGCTACTTCGAACGGCACGCGTACGGCAACACCCGGCTGGCCGACCTGCTGTCGGTGCTCGCCGAGGTCTCCGGCCGTGACATGTCCGGCTGGTCGCGCTCCTGGCTGGAGACCGCGGGCGTCAACTCCTTCACCCCGGAGGTCCGCTACGACGACTCCGGCGCGGTGGCGGAGCTGGCGGTGCGGCAGGACGCGGACGCCGCCCACCCCGTGCTGCGGCCGCACCGGGTGGCGATCGGGCTCTACCGGCGCGACGCGGACGGCGCCCTGACCCGGTACGCCCGTGCCGAGGCCGACGTGGCCGGCGCGCGCACGGTGGTCGCCGAGCTGGCCGGCGCCGACCGCCCCGACCTGGTGCTGGTCAACGACGAGGACCTGACGTACTGCAAGGTCCGCTTCGACGAGGAGTCGCTGGCCGCGGTGCGCGCCGGGCTGGGCGACCTGGCCGACCCGATGGCCCGGGCGCTGTGCTGGTCGGCGGTGTGGAACCTCACCCGCGACGGGCTGATGCCGGCCACCGACTTCCTGTCGCTGGTACGCGACTTCGCCGGCCGCGAACCGGACGTCGGCGTGCTCCAGATGCTGATGACCTGGGCCGGCACCGCGCTGCACCACTACACGGCCGCCGGGCGCCGCACGCGGGCCGGGGCGCTGCTGGCGCGGGCGGCCCGCGAGGAGCTGGAGCGCGCCGAGCCGGGCAGCGGCCACCAGCTGGCGTGGGCGCGGTTCTTCGCCACCACCGCGACGTCGCCGGACGACCTGGGGCTGCTGGGGTCGCTGCTGGACGGCACCGGGTCCGTCGAAGGGCTGGAGGTCGACCAGGAGCTGCGCTGGGCGTTCCTGGCCCAGCTGGCCGGGCACGGCGCGGCCGGCGAGGAGGCCATCACCGACGAGCTGGCCCGTGACGACACCGCATCCGGCCGCCGCCACCAGACCCGCTGCCTGGCCGCCCGCCCGTCGGCGGTGGTGAAGGCCGCCGCCTGGCACGACCTGGTGGAGTCCGACGCGCTGTCGAACGCGATGGTCGAGGCCACCTTGACCGGTTTCGAGCAGCCGGGCCAGCGCGAGCTGCTGGAGCCGTACGCCGACACCTACTTCGCCGCCATCGAACGCGTCTGGGCGGAGCGGTCGATCGAGATCGGCATGGCGGTGGTCCGCGGGCTGTTCCCGGCCTTCCAGGCCCGCACCGCGACGCTGGAGGCGGCCGACGCGTGGCTGGCCGCCCACCAGGACGTCTCCCCCGCGCTGCGCCGGCTGGTGGCCGAGGAGCGCGACGACCTGGCCCGGGACCTGCGGGCGCAGGAGTGCGACGCGGCGGTGGCGTGACGTTTCCGCGCCGGACGGAGGTGGCGTTCCGGCGGGTGCGGGGACGGCGGTCGCGCGGCGGGCGGGACGGTCCACAGCGGCGGGCGGGGCGGTCCCGCGCCGGTGAACGCGGCGATGGGCGGAGTGGCGGGCGGGGCGGTGGACGCGGTGGCGGGCGGGCGGCCTTCTCGGTCGTCCGGCCCGGCGGCTTCAGCCCGGGGATGTCCCGGTTTGTCAACAAGGGCGTAACAGGGGTTAACGGGCGTACCGGGCACGGGAATCCTGCGGTCATGAACCACGAGACGACTCCCCTGCACCACCTGCCCCGCCCGGCCGCCGCGTCCGCCCCGGTGGAACGGCTGCGCGAGGCACTGCGGTACGCCACCCGGCCCCCGCGCGGCGAACAGGTCGACGGGCGGGCGATGTTGACCGGGCTGACCGCGCTGTCGCTGCTGGGCTTCCCCGGGGTGCCGGTGCCGCGGGCGCTGGAGCGGGCCGAGGTGCTGGTGGCCCGCGGCCGGCGGCTGCCGGACACCCGCGCGGTGGCGGTGCGCCGGGCGCGGGTGCTGCCCAGGGCGCGGCTGGTGGGCGGGCTGCCGTGCGCGCCGGTGCCGCGGGCGGTGGCCGACGCGGTGGCGGCGGTGCGGGGCCCGGCCGCGGTGCGCTCGCTGCTGGTGGAGTCGGTGCGCACCGGCGACTGCGAACCGGACGCGGTGCTGCGCGAACTGGACGCCGCCGGGCTGCTGGAGCGGGCCGAGGTGGCGGACGCGGTCGACGCGCTGCTGGCGCAGGCGCGCGCGGTGGCGCAGGAGCGGCTGTACGCGATGGTGCGGGAGTTCGCGCTGCCCGACCCGGTGTGGAACGTGGAGCTGGCGCTGCCCGGCGGTCCCCGCCTCGGCGGAGTCGACGCCTACTGGCCGCGGCAGGCGGTGGCGCTGGAGCTGGACGCCGGCCCCTGGGGTGCCGACGACGCCGTGCCGTGTCCGCCGCCGGCCGGGAGCCGGCAGCGGCTGGAACGGCTGGGGGTGCGGGTGCTGCGCACCACCCCGGCCAAGCTGCGGGCGGCGCCCGCCCGGCAGGCGTCGCAGGTACGCGACGCGCTGATGACGGCCTGCGGCCGGCCGCCGCGCACGTACCTGGTGGTGCTGCCGCGCTGAGGGCCGCGGGCCGCCCGCCGGTCACCGGCGCAGCAGCAGTTCGGTGTTGCGGTCGGTGGGGCGGCCGGTCGAGGTGGTGCTGCCGCCGGGGCGGTTGAAGGAGATCTCGCGGTACAGCGAGGCGAGCCCGGTGGTGCTCAGGTCGGTGAAGTCGGTGCGGTGCGGGGCCGCGGACTCCACGAGGGTGGTGAACAGCGACAGGGTGCCGTCGTGGTTGTCGGCCAGTTCGACGACGCGGGCGAGCTGCGGGTGGTCGACGTGGGAGGCGGTGCTGATCTCCCAGAAGCCGTCGCGGGCGTGGATCTCGTTGGCGTGGACGTGGCCGTTGATCCAGGCGCGGACGTTGCGGTGCCGGCCCAGGACGTCGAGGACCTCGGCGCCGGTGTGCCGCTTCTCGCCGGGGCGCTCGGGGTCGGGGCGGGTGTTGGTCATGGTCCGGCCGGTGTGGTGGCTGAAGACGATGACGTGCTGGTCCGCGGCGCCGGTCAGGACGGCGTCGAGCCAGGCCAGCTGCGCGGTGCCGACCGAACCGGGCGAGTCGCCGGCCCGGTCGGTGGTGTCGAGGCTGACGCCGAGCACGCCCTCGGCGAGGCGGAACGCGTAGTGCAGGTGGCCGTCGGCCAGGTTGGCGGCGGTGTAACCGTGGCCGACCGGTCCGGGGCCGGTGTGCGCGGGGTCGAGGTGGGCGGCGAGGTATTCCTCGCGGGTGAACAGCGCGCGGCGCGGATCGGCGGTGACGGTGCGCAGGTCGCGGCGGTGGGCCTCGTACAGGTCGCGCAGCAGTTCGCCGCGCACCTCACGGCCGGCGCCGGCGGCGGCCAGCACCTTGGCGGCCTCGGCGGGGGTGACCTCTTCCAGCTTGCGGGTGCCGGTGGCCACGGCGCCGAAGGAGGCGCCGCCGAGCGCGAAGCAGCCGCTGACCAGGCCGTCGTGGTTGCCGGCGGTGGAGTACCAGGGCAGGCGCAGGCCGGGGGTGTCGACCGGGCGGACCGCGGCGTCGAGGAAGCCGGGGACGCGGGGGAAGCCGAGGCGCTTGTCGTGGTCGCGCAGCGCGGCGTCCGGCTGCCAGTACAGCGGCAGCCCGGATGCCTGCACGCCCTCGTAGACGCCAGCGGCCCCGGTGTCGGGGACGACGCGGCCGCCGTTCATCACGGTGAGGAACCAGTCGAGTTCGACCCGCTCGTTGTTGTCGCAGTTGTCGCCGGTGGTGATGACGCAGGACAGGTCGTGGCCGGTGGCCGGGCCGCCGGGCAGCGCGTTGACGCGCTCGACGAGCGCGGCGGCCCCGGCGACGCTCAGGGCCTCCTGGGGGCGCCAGGTGCCGGTGTCGGCGGCGCGCAGGTACTCGACGCGCAGCGGTGACTGGGCGTCGCACAGGTGGAGGTCGGTGATCTGCACGAAGGCGGCGAGCGCGGTGCGGCGGCCGGCCCGGGCCGGGTGGCCGGCGGCGAGGTCGGTGCGGACGACGCGCTGCCAGCCGGGGCCGTCGGCCAGCCGGCGGTAGCCGCCGGTGCCGCGCGGGGCGGCGACGGTCTCCAGCGTGGTGCCGGCCGTGTAGGGGCCGCGGCCGGCGGGCTGCGCCGGGCGGACGGGGGCCAGCGGCCGGATGACGGGCCGGTGGGCGGCGGCCGGGCGGGCCGGGCCGGCCCACAGGCCGAGGCCGCCGCCGGCCGCGGCGGTGGCCAGGCCGCCGGCCATCAGGACGGCACGCCGGCCGGGCGGGCGCGGCGGCGCGGGGGCGGGTGCGGCGGCGGGGAGCAGCGGGGCGGGGGCGGAACCGGACATGTGGGGGTCCCCTCGTGGGTGCCGGTCGGCGCGGACCGCGGTGCGGCCCTCCTGGGGATGGTGCGCAGCGCGGGTGACGCCCGGGCCAACGCCGCTGGAACGCCCGCGGGCGGCCGCCGGTCGCGGTCCGGCGGTGCGCCGGGCGGTCACCGGCCCGGCGGCGGGCGGCCCGGCGGCGCTCACCGGGAGTTCACCTCCGGTGCGCCGAAGCCGCGTGGCAGGATGGCGGCGGTCGTCCCAGGAGGACGCCACCACGGCCGAACATCCACGTATCTCCCTATAAGGAGCCCCTGTGCCGGGCACGAACCTCACCCGCGAAGAGGCGCAGCAGCGTGCGCGCCTGCTCACTGTCGACTCCTACGAGATCGAGCTGGATCTCGGCGGGGCGAAGGAGGGCGGCACGTTCCGGTCCCGGACCCGGGTCCGCTTCGACTGCACCGAGGAGGGCGTGCAGACGTTCGCCGACCTCGTGGCGCCCGAGGTGCACCAGGTGGTGCTGAACGGCAAGGAGCTGGACCCGGCCGAGGTCTTCGCCGACTCCCGGATCGCGCTGACCCTCAGTGCCGGCGCCAACGAGCTGACGGTGGACGCCAGTTGCGCGTACACCAACACCGGTGAGGGCCTGCACCGCTTCGTCGACCCGGTGGACGGCGAGACGTACCTGTACTCGCAGTTCGAGGTGGCCGACACCCGGCGGGTCTTCGCGGTCTTCGAGCAGCCCGACCTCAAGGGCACCTTCCAGTTCACCGTGCGGGCGCCGCAGGGCTGGACCGTGGTGTCCAACGCGCCGACGCCGGAGCCGGTCGACGGGGTGTGGACGTTCGACCCGACGCCGCCGATCTCCTCGTACATCACCGCGCTGATCGCCGGCCCGTACACCTCGGTGCACGGCAGCTGGCAGGGCGAGGAGCGCAGCGTGCCGCTGGGGGTGTACTGCCGGCCGTCGCTGGCGGAGTTCCTGGACGCCGACGCGATCTTCGACGTCACCCGGCAGGGCTTCGACTGGTTCCAGGAGAAGTTCGACATGCCGTACCCGTTCGCCAAGTACGACCAGCTGTTCGTGCCGGAGTTCAACGCCGGCGCGATGGAGAACGCCGGCGCGGTGACCATCCGCGACCAGTACCTGTTCCGGTCGAAGATGACCGACTCCGCGTACGAAATGCGTGCTGAGACGATCCTGCACGAGCTGGCGCACATGTGGTTCGGCGACCTGGTCACCATGGAGTGGTGGAACGACCTGTGGCTGAACGAGTCGTTCGCCACCTTCACCTCCATCCACTGCCAGGCGGCGGCGCCGGGCAGCTCGTGGCCGGCGGCGTGGACGACGTTCGCCAACTCGATGAAGACCTGGGCGTACCGGCAGGACCAGCTGCCGTCGACCCACCCGATCATGGCGGAGATCAACGACCTCGACGACGTCCTGGTCAACTTCGACGGCATCACCTACGCCAAGGGCGCCTCGGTGCTCAAGCAACTGGTGGCCTACGTCGGCGAGGACGCGTTCTTCGCCGGGGTGCGCGAGTACTTCAAGCGGCACGCGTGGGGCAACACCCGGCTGTCGGACCTGCTGGGGGCGCTGGAGGAGACCTCCGGGCGCGACCTGAAGGCGTGGTCGACGGCGTGGCTGGAGACGGCCGGCATCAACGTGCTGCGGCCGCAGATCGAGACGGCGGCCGACGGCACGCTGGTGTCGCTGGCGGTGCGCCAGGAGGCCCCGGCGCTGCCGGCCGGCGTCAAGGGTGCGGCGGTGCTGCGCCCGCACCGGATCGCGGTCGGCTTCTACGACCTGGTCGACGGCCAGCTGGAGCGCACCCACCGCGTCGAACTGGACGTGGACGGCGAGCTGACGCCGGTCGAGGTGCCGGCCGGCACCCGGCGCCCGGCGGTGGTGCTGCTCAACGACGACGACCTGTCGTACGCCAAGATCCGGCTGGACGAGGTGTCGCTGGCCACCGTGCGCGAGCACCTGGGCGACTTCACCGAGTCGCTGCCGCGCGCGCTGGTGTGGGCGGCGGCCTGGGACATGACGCGGGACGGCGAGATGGCCACCCGCGACTACCTGGAGCTGGTGCTGTCCGGCATCGTCAAGGAGTCCGACATCGGCGTGGTGCAGTCGCTGCACGGCCAGGTGAAGCTGGCGCTGGACCTGTACGCGGCGCCGGAGTGGCGGGCCGAGGGCCTGGCGCGCTGGACCGCCGGGACGCTGCGGCAGCTGCTGGCGGCCGAGCCGGGCGGCGACCACCAGCTGGCGTGGGCCCGGGCGTTCGCCGCCACCGCCCGCTCCGACGAGGACCTGGCGTTCCTGGCCGGGCTGCTGGACGGCACCCGCACGGTGGAGGGGCTGGCGGTCGACACCGAGCTGCGCTGGGCGCTGCTGGGCCGGCTGGCGGCCACCGGCAAGGCCGGTGAGGCGGAGATCGCCGCCGAGCTGACCCGTGACTCGACGGCGGCCGGCGAGGAGCACGCGGCCGGCGCGCGGGCCGCGATGCCGACCGCCGAGGCGAAGGCGGCGGCCTGGGCGGCCGTGGTGGAGGCGGGCAAGGACCAGGGGCTGCCGAACCACACGCAGGCCAAGGTCATCGCCGGCTTCGTCCAGTTCGACCAGCGCGAGCTGCTGGAGCCGTACACGCAGAAGTACTTCGCGTCGGTCAAGCCGTCCTGGGAGAAGCTGAGCCACGAGATGGCCCAGCAGATCGCCACCGGCCTGTACCCGCGCGTGCAGGTCGAGCAGGCCACGCTGGACGCCACCGACGCGTGGCTGGCGTCGGCCGAGCCGGTCCCGGCGCTGCGCCGCCTGGTGACCGAGGCCCGGTCCGGTGTCGAGCGGGCGCTGCGGGCCCAGGAGGCGGACCGCGCGGCGGCCTCGCGCGCCTGACGCACCCGGCCGCGGGCGCCCTTCCCGGTGGGGAGGGCGCCCGCGGCGCGTGCGGCGTCGATCCCGGAGGCTGTCGAACCGCGCCCGGCCGAGGACCGCGCCCGCGGCGCGTGCGGCGTCAAAACCGTTCGCGCCGGCCGGGGCGGGGCCGCATACTGCGGGGCGTGACGCATGACGAGACGGCCCGGCTGACGGTCGGGCAACGCGATCCGGCCCTGACCGAACGGCTGGACAGCGAACTGACCGCGTTCAACGACGCGGCGACCGGCGGCGCGGAACGCGACGCGTTCTCGGTGGCGGTGCGGGAGCCGGACGGCGAACTGGTCGGCGGGCTGACCGCGTGGACCTGGGGCGGCTGCCTGGGCATCAGCCTGCTGTGGGTGCGCGAGGACGCCCGCGGGGCCGGCTGGGGCAGCGCGCTGCTGCGGGCCGCCGAGCAGGAGGGCGCCCGGCGCGGCTGCGACCGCGCGGTGGTGTCCTCGTTCACCTTCCAGGCGCCGGACTTCTACCGCGGGCACGGCTACCGCGAGACCGGCCGCATGCTCGGTCTGCCCGGCGGGCACGAGGACGTGCACCTGTTCAAGCGGCTGGCGGCGGAGGCGGGCTGAGCGGCGGAGGCGGCGGGCTGAGCGGCGGCCGCCTCCGGCGCGGTCAGGCCTGCGGCTTCTTGCGGGACTTGTCGCTCAGCACGACGAGCCCGGCGATGACGGCGAACGCCACGACCGGGATCGCCACATAGAGCCCGAGGGTCTGGGCCACGGACAGGCCGGGGCCCGGGTCGTCGCCGGTGGTGGCGAAGGCGGCGGGCGACAGCAGCATCATCAGCGTCGTCACGGCCCCGAGGGTGCCGGCGCGCAGCGCGTTCTTGTTGACCACGTGTCCCAACGTAGCGAAGCCTCCCCGGCCCCGCGCGTCCGGGGTCGTCATTCGGCCCCCGCCAGCCCCCGGCGCAGTTCCGCGGTGAGGTCGCGCAGCCGGGTGGAGGCGGCCAGTTCCTCCAGGGTGACCGGGCGTCCGGTGCCGTCGGCGACCGGCAGCCGCCAGTTGGGGTAGCTGTCGGTGGTGCCGGGGACGTTCTGCGGACGGCGGTCGCCCACCGCGTCCGGCAGCCAGACGCCGACCATCCGGGCCGGGGTGCGGGCCAGGAAGCGGTGCACCGCGCGGATGGCGCCCTCCTGGTCGGCGGGCCCCTCCGGCAGCAGGCCGAGGGAGACCAGGTACGCCAGCCACTCGGTGACGTCGGCGGAGTCGGCGGCCTGTTCGGCGGCCAGGGAGCCGGTCAGCAGCCCCAGCCGGTGCCGCAGCTCCACGTGCTCGCCGGTCAGCCGGGCGGCGGTGGACGGCAGGTCGTGCGTGGTGACGGTGGCCAGGCAGTCGGTGCGCCAGGCCGACGGCGGCAGCGGGCGGCCGTCGGCCTCGGCCGCGCCGAGGTCGTCACGGCCCTGGTAGGCCCGTTCGAACCACAGGACGGAGGTGCCCAGCACGCCGCGTTCCGCCAGCCGTTCGCGCACGCCGGGCTCGACGGTGCCCAGGTCCTCGCCGATCACCACCGCGCCGGCCCGGTGCGCCTCCAGGGCCAGCACGCCCAGCATCGCCTCGGCGTCGTAGCGCACGTAGGTGCCCTCGGTCGGCGGCCGGCCCTGCGGTACCCACCACAGCCGGAACAGGCCCATGACGTGGTCGATCCGGACGCCGCCCGCGTGCCGCAGGACGTTGCGCAGCAGGTCGCGGTAGGGCGCGTAGCCGGCGGCGGCCAGGGCGTCCGGGCGCCAGGGCGGCAGACCCCAGTCCTGGCCGTGGGCGTTGAAGGCGTCCGGCGGCGCTCCGGTGGACATCCCGGCGGCCAGCGCGCCGGACAGCGCCCAGGCGTCGGAGCCGGCCGGGTGCACGCCGACGGCGAGGTCGTGCACGATGCCCACCGGCATGCCGGCCGCGGTCGCGGCACGCTGGGCGGTGCCGAGCTGCTCGTCGGTCAGCCAGGCCAGCCGGCGGTGGTGGTCGACGCGGTCGCGCAGGTCCTCGCGGGCCCGGGCGGTCGCGGCGGACCGCGGGTCGCGCAACCCGGCCGGCCAGGCGTGCCAGTCGGGGCCGTGCCGCTCGGCCAGCGCGCTCCAGGTGGCGTGGTCGTCGAGCGCGGTACCGCGCCCGGCGACGAAGTCCCGGTGCGCCGCCAGCCGCCCGGGGCCCAGCGGCACCCGGCACACCAGCTCCAGCGCGGCCGACTTCAGCCGCCACACCGCGTCCCGGTCGACGGGCTCGCCGCGCTCCAGCACCCCGGCGCGCAGCCGCTCGGCCCCGGCCAGCAGCCGGTCCGCCTCGGCGCGGTCCCGCGGCGGCAGGTAGGCGTACTCCGGGACGGCCTCGACGCGCAGGTGGACCGGGTCGGGGAAGCGCCGCGACGACGGCCGGTACGGGGACGGGTCGCCGGGGCCGTCGCCCGGCGGCAGCGCGGTGTGCAGCGGGTTGACGGTGAGGAATCCGGCGCCCGCCTCCCGCCCGGCCCAGCCGGCGAACTCGGCGAGGTCGGCCAGGTCGCCCATGCCCCAGGACCGGCGCGACAGCAGGGAGTACAGCTGGACCATGAAGCCGAAGGACCGCCCCGGCGGGACCGGCACGCGGTCGGGGACCACGATCAGCGGGCAGGCGGCGTCGCGGCCGTCGGGCGTGCGGACCCGCAGGGTGTGGTGGCCGAGCGGCAGGCCGTCGCCGGGCGGCCCGTCGCGGACCTCGCCGTCCTCCAGGGTGACCACCGCGGCGGTGCCGGACGGCAGGCCCAGCGGCGGCACGGGCGCGCCGGCGCGGACCACCAGGCACGGCGGGAGCGGCCGGTCGGCCAGGTGCGCCGCACGCTCGGCCAGCGCGGCCCGCACCGCCCCGGGCCCGGACGCGTCCACCCCGAGCGCGGCCAGCACGGCGACCACGGTCGAACGCGGCACGTGGACCGGACGACCGGGAACCGGCTCGTAGGCGGTGTCGACGCCGTGCAGGGCGGCGAGCCGGGCGAGGTCGGGGTCGGCGGGGGCGTTCCGGGCGGCGGGAGCGGTGCTGGCCGCGTGGGCGGCCTCGGCGGCGGCCTCGGCGGACGCGGCGGCGGCGATGGCGGGGGCGGTGTTGTCGTCAGGGGTGCCGTTGTTGTCCGGCGCGGGGGTGCCGTTGTCGTCGGGGGTGCCGTTGTCGTCCGGTGCGGGGGTGCCGCTGTCGTCGGGGGCGCTGGTGTTGGGCGTGGCGGCGTCGGGCGTGGTGCCGTCGTCGGGGGTCTCGTCCTGGGGGGTGGCCGGTCCGGTCATCAGATCTCCGGGTCGGTGAGGGACGACGGTTCGCTGGTCAGGGCCGGCTCCGCGGACATCGGCGGTTCGCTGGTCAGCGCCGGCTCCACCGCGGCCGGCGGCTCGCTGGTGAGGGCGGGCACCGCGGCGAGCGGCGGCTCGCTGGTCAGCGGCACGTCGTCGACCGTCCCCTGCTCCGCGGTCAGTGGCCCCCCGCCGTGGTCCTCGCACCCGCAGTCGCACCCCGCGAACGCGGACAGCAGAAGATCAGCGGGAACGGACATGGGGCGCCTCCGGCGGTAGGGAAGTC
>NZ_JAAGKO020000026.1 GCF_027947535.2 Streptantibioticus silvisoli | reverse complement strand
CTCCCCCATCCCGGTGTCGGCCGCAGCCCTGGCGGAGTCGCTGGGCCGGGTGCCGCCGTCGTGCGGGCCGGTGCGGCTGGTGGCGGTGGACGGTCACGCGGGGTCCGGCAAGAGCACGTTCGCCGACTGGCTGGCGCGCGGGGAGGTGCCGGTGGTCCATCTGGACGACGTCGCCACGCACGACGAGCTGTTCGGCTGGACGCGGCGGCTGCGGGCGACGCTGCTGGAGCCGCTGGCCCGCGGGGCGGACGCCGAGGTGCCGGTGTACGACTGGGTGGCGCGGCGGTTCGGCCCGGCGGTGCGGGTGCCGTGCGCGCCGCTGGTGCTGATCGAGGGGGTGGGCGCCGGGCGGGCGGCACTGCGGCCGTACCTGGCACGGGTGCTGTGGATGGACGTCGACCAGGAGACCGCCGGGGCCGCCGGGCGGTTGCGCGACGGGCCGGAGCTGGACGCCTTCTGGGCGCGCTGGACGCGGGCCGAACGGGAGCACTTCGCCGCCGACCCGACCCGGCCGTTCGCCCACGCGACGGTGTCGCGGCGCACCGGCGGCTATGCGATCACCCCGGGGCCACGAGCCGTCCTCGATCCGGACTTCAGTGACACAGCGTAATGTGTCGCGGCCGGTGCGCTGCGAACCGGACGCCGGCTCCGGTCCGGCTCCCGAGCAGGGTTGACCCGGGGGGCGTACAGGACTTACGTTCTCAATGCGCGGCCGACAGCGGGCCGCCGACAAGCGCGAAGCCCCCGGTTGTTCCCCCGTGACCGGGGGCTTCGTCCTTTCCCGGCGTGCGGAATCCGCCCTTTGCCCCTTTGCTCCCCGGCGTCGATCTCACCCTGCGTCACGACGCCGTGGCGGGTACGACGACGACGGCCTCTTCCCTCCGGGAGGACCGCGGGTACCATGCGCAAGGGCGTGGCCGGTTGCTGTCACTCGGCGCGCTCCGGCGCCAACTCGTGGACCAGAGAAGGCGGTTGTGGCCCGGTCGGGTAACGGCGGGCAGACCGGGGGCTCGGTTGTGGGGGGATTCGATGGACT
This sequence comes from Streptantibioticus silvisoli, assembly GCF_027947535.2. Classification (GTDB taxonomy): domain Bacteria; phylum Actinomycetota; class Actinomycetes; order Streptomycetales; family Streptomycetaceae; genus Streptantibioticus_C; species Streptantibioticus_C silvisoli. Next base: position 116,981 of record NZ_JAAGKO020000026.1, on the reverse strand, counting down.
TCGGACCGGAGCGCTCCGGCGCCCCCGCCGATCAGGCCTGGCTGCGCGGCGTCGACGCCTACACCGTCGCCGCCTACGGCCGCGCGGAGGAGGAGTTCCGCGAGGCGGTCCGGCTCGACCCGGGGATGGCGGACGGCTGGCTGGGGCTGCACGCGCTGCGCGCCGACACCTCCGGCGCGCTGCTGCGCATGCACCGGCACCGGGACCGCTTCGGTGAGCAGCGCGCCCGGTACGGCAGGTCGCTGGGGTCGTGGTACTGGCTGGGCTGGTGGGTGCAGCCGGTGCTGGAGAGCGAACAGGACCTGGCACTGGCCTACGCCTCGCACTGGCTGGACGAGCGGCACCTGGCCGAACTCGACCGGGCGCTGGCCGGCTGCCCGAGCCCGGACGAGGACCCCCGCACCCGTTTCCTGCACGCCTGCCGGGCCTACCTGCTCAAGGAGTGGGAGACGCTGGTCCGGCACACCCAGCCGCTGCTGGACGACGCGCTGCTGGGCGTGGAGGCCGGGCTGTTCGCCGGGATGGCCCGGGTGCGGCTGGAGATGTGCGGCCAGGCCGAGCCGATACTCGCCAACGCCCTGATGCGCTGCCGCAGCGAGCAGCCGCAGCGCAAGGAGCTGCGGTACTGGCTGGCCCGGGCCCATGAGGGCAACGGCCGGACCGCCGCGGCCCTGCCGCTGTACCGCGCGGTCCACGGGGTGGACGCCGCCTTCATGGACACCGAGGCCCGGCTGGCCGCCATCACCGTCGGCGAGGACGACCTCGACGCCCCCGGGCAGTACGCCCCGCCCGCGCCGACCGCCGGCTACGGCCCGTCGAGCGAGGCGGCCAACGGGACGGTGAACGGCGCGGCCGGCGGTTCCGGTGACGGCGGTGCGGCGGCCGCCTTCGGCCGGGAGGACGGCGGGACCGGCACGGCCGGCGCGGGCCGCACCCCGGTGGACAGCAGGCTGCTGGGCATCGACCCGGCCGACGCCCTCGACCCGGGTCCGGCCGGCGCCGCGCTGCCGGCCACCGCGGACGGCACCGCGTTACGGGCCGCCCCCTCGCCGGCGCCGATGTTCGCGGCCGGGATACCGGTCGGCTCGGCCGATCCGGTGCTGCTGGAGCAGGCGCTGGGCGAACTGGAGCGGATGGTCGGCCTGGAGCCGGTCAAACGCCAGGTGCGGGCGCTGTCGGCGCAGTTGCGGATGGCCAGGCTGCGGGCCGGCCAGGGCCTGCCGGTGCAGCCGCCGAAACGGCACTTCGTCTTCTCCGGCCCGTCCGGCACCGGCAAGACCACGGTGGCCCGCATCCTGGGCCGGGTCTTCTACGCCCTGGGCCTGCTGGGCGGCGACCACCTGGTGGAGGCCCAGCGGTCCGACCTGGTCGGGGAGTTCCTCGGCCAGACCGCGGTCAAGGCCAACGACCTGATCGACTCCGCGCTCGGCGGCGTGCTGTTCGTCGACGAGGCCTACAGCCTGGCCAACCCCGGCTACGGCAAGGGCGACGCGTACGGCGACGAGGCGTTGCAGGTGCTGCTGAAGCGGGCCGAGGACAACCGGGACCGGCTGGTGGTGATCCTGGCCGGCTACCCCGAGGGCATGGACCGGCTGCTGGCCGCCAACCCGGGCCTGTCGTCCCGCTTCACCACCCGCGTCGACTTCCCCAGCTACCGGCCGCCGGAGCTGACCCGCATCGGTGAGGCGCTGGCCACCGAGGGCGGCGACCGCTGGGACCCCGAGGCGCTGGACGAACTGCGCAGCATCAGCCGCCACGTGGTCGCCGAGACGTGGATCGACGAGCTGGGCAACGGCCGCTTCCTGCGCACCCTGTACGAGAAGAGCTGCGCCTACCGCGACCTGCGGCTGTCGGGCTACCCCGGCACGCCGGACCGCGCCGACCTGTCGACGCTGCGGCTGCCGGACCTGATGCAGGCCTACGGCGAGGTGCTGGCCGGGCGGGGACCGGGGCTGCCGCCGACCGGGTGACGGCGGCGGCGGCCCCGGTGCGGCGTCAGCGGGCCAGCGCCGAGGAGGTGGCCGCGGCCTTGCGGCGGGCGGCCACCAGCGGGGCCGGCATCGGGTCGGCCTTGCGGTGCGAGGGGTCGTGCACCTCGCCGACCAGCACCTCCAGCACGTCCTCCAGCGCCACCAGGCCCAGCACCGCGCCGTCCGGCCCGGCCACCGCGGCCAGGTGGGAGGCGGCACGCCGCATCGCGGTGAGCGCGTCGTCCAGCGGCAGGTCGCCGCGCAGCGTGGCCATCCGGCGCCACAGCCGGGCCGGCACCGGCCGGCCGGCCTCGTCGCTGTCCTGGAGTTCCAGCACGTCCTTGACGTGCAGGTAGCCGAGGAAGTCGCCGTCGGGGCCCTGGATCGGGAAGCGCGAGTACCCGGTGGCGACGGTCAGCCGTTCGACCTCGGCCGGGGTGACCGACGGGCTGAGGGTGACCAGCTTGTCCGGCTCCAGCAGCACGTCGGTGACCGGGCGGCTGCCCAGCTCCAGCGCGTCGGACAGCCGTTCCTGCTCACCGGGGTCGAGCAGCCCGGCCTGGCCGGAGTCCTCCACCAGGTAGGTCAGCTGCTCGCTGGTGAAGACCGCCTCGACCTCGTCCTTCGGCTCGACCCGGAACAGGCGCAGGATCAGCCGGGCGGACGCGCCGAGCACCACGATGACCGGCTTGAAGACGCCGGCGAACGCGACCAGGCCGGGGCCCAGCCACAGCGCGGCCTTCTCCGGGGCGGCCATCGCCAGGTTCTTCGGCACGAGCTCGCCGATGACCAGGTGGAGGAAGACCACCAGGGCCAGCGCGATGACGTAGCCGATCGGGTGGACCAGGCCGGCGGGCAGGCCGGTGGCGGCGAACACCGGCTCCAGCAGCTTGGTGACGGTCGGCTCGGCGACAGCGCCCAGGGTCAGCGAGCAGACGGTGACGCCGAACTGGGCGGCGGCCATCATCTGCGGCAGGTTCTGCAGCCCGTGCAGCACGGTGCGGGCCCGGCGGACCTCGCGGGCCAGCGGTTCGATCTGGCTGCGGCGCACCGAGACCATGGCGAACTCGGCGCCGACGAAGAAGCCGTTGACCAGCACCAGCAGCAGGGCCAGCAGCAGTTGCAGAACACTCATCGTTCGGACTCCTGCCCGGCCGGGTGACGGACAAGCCGAACGCGTTCGGCGCGGTGGTGGCCGACGTCGAGCACCCGCAGCCGCCAGCCGGGCAGCGCGGCGGTGTCGCCGGGCACCGGGATGCGGCCGAGGTGGTCGGCGACCAGCCCGGCCACGGTCTCGTACGGGCCCTGCGGCACGTCGAGGCCTATCCGGGCGAGGATGTCGACCCGGCAGCTGCCGTCGGCGTCCCAGGCGGGGTGACCGTCCTGGGCGGGGGCCTGCGACAGTTCCGGCAGCCCGTCGTCCTCGTCGTCGTGCTCGTCGCGGACCTCGCCGACCAGCTCCTCGACGATGTCCTCCAGCGTGACGACGCCGGCGGTGCCGCCGTACTCGTCGACCACCACCGCGATCGGCTGCTGGCTGCGCAGCTGCTCCAGCAGGCTCTGCACCGGCAGGGTCTCCGGGACCAGCAGCGGTGCCACCGCGATCCGGCCGACCGGGGTGCGGTCGCGCAGGTGCGGTTCGACCGACAGCGCGTCCTTGAGGGTGACCATGCCGACGACCTCGTCCAGCCGCTCGCGGTAGACCGGGAAGCGGGACAGGCCGGTGGCCCGGGTCAGGTTGAGCACGTCGGCGGCGGTGGTGGTGTCCTCCAGCGCGCTGACCTTGACCCGGGCGGTCATCACCGACTGCGCGGTGAGCTCGCCGAGGTTGAGGGTGCGCACGAACAGGTCCGCGGTGTCCTCCTCGATGGCGCCGGCCCGGGCGGAGTGCCGGGCGAGGGAGACCAGTTCGGTGGGCGTGCGGGCGGAGGCCAGCTCGTCGGTGGGCTCCACGCCCAGCGCCCGGACCAGCCGGTTCGCGGCGCCGTTGAGCAGCTCGATGACGGGCCGGAAGATCCGGCTGAAGACCCGCTGCGGGCCGGCCACCACGCGGGCGACCTCCAGCGGGCGCGAGACGGCCCAGTTCTTCGGGACGAGTTCGCCGATCACCATCTGGACGGCGGAGGCCACCAGCATGCCGACGACGACCGCCACCCCGGGCGCCCAGGCGTGCGGCAGGCCGACGGCGACCAGCGGGCCGGCCAGCAGGTGGCCCAGGGCCGGTTCGGCGAGCATGCCGACGACCAGCGAGGTGATGGTGATGCCGAGCTGGGTGCCGGACAGCTGGAAGGACAGCTTGCGCAACGCGGCGACCACGCTGTCGGCACGGCGGTCGCCCTCGGCGGCGGCCCGCTCGGCCTCCGGGCGTTCCACCGTCACCAGGCCGAACTCGGCGGCGACGAAGAATCCGTTGGCCAGGATGAGCAGGAAGGCCGCGGCGAGCGGCAGCAGTGCGGTCATGCCGCCACCGCCACGCGATGAGCGCTGGGCGTGGGGGCGGCGCAGGTACTACAGGACGGTTCGTCCATCGCCGGGAAGGAGTCACTCCTTGAATCGTGGTGGTCCCCCGCGCGCCCGGAATACTCGCGGGCGGATCTGGCGGTGGGACGGGCGCTGACGGCGCCGCGCCGTACCAGAGTAGTGAACGGACCGCCGGGAGGGGAGGTCCGGTGGGCTGCCCGGGGGGTCAGGCGTCCGGATGCCCGGTGCCGTAGGCCTCGGCGAGGTCCCGCAGCCGGGCCGCGTCGCGCCGGGCGAGCCGCTTGCCGTTGCCGGGCTGGATGCCCATGGCGGCCATGCTGGTGCCGTCGGCCAGGTCGAGGTAGACCCACGGGTCGCCGCTGCGCAGGTGCACGCCGAGCACCTCGGCCCAGGCCAGACGGCGTTTGACCAGCAGGTTCACCACGGTGACGCCGTCCGGGGCGGCGACCACCTTGGGGCGGCTGAGCAGCACCATGAGCGCACAGATCAGCAGCCCGGCCGGCGGCATCTCGACCCGGGCGGCCGCCGCGTAGGGCGGCGGCATCAGCAGGGCGACGGTGGTGAACGTCACCAGGACGGCGAAGCCCACCGAGAGCAGGACCAGCCGGGTGCGCACCGGGCGGAACGTCACCGGCAGCGGGGTGAGCCGGTCGGCGCCCGGCACGTCGGCGGGCGGTTCCCCGGCGGCCCCGCCGGTCACAGCCGGCAGGCGTGGATGCCGGTGGTGAGGATGGCGCGGGCGCCGAGGTCGTACAGGTCGTCCATGATCCGCTGGGCCTCGCCGGTGGGGACCATGGAACGGACCGCGACCCAGCCCTCGTGGTGCAGCGGGGAGATGGTCGGCGACTCCAGGCCGGGGGTGAGCGCGACGGCCTGCTCGACCTTCTCGGCGCGGATGTCGTAGTCCATCATCACGTAGCGGCGGGCGACCAGGACGCCCTGCATGCGGCGCAGGAACTGGCGGACCTTGGGGTCCTCCGCCTCGGCGCCGATCTGCCGGATGACGACCGCCTCGGACTGCAGGATGGGCTCGCCGATGATCTCCAGGCCGGCCTGCCGCAAGGTGGTGCCGGTCTCGACCACGTCGGCGATGACCTGGGCGACGCCGAGCTGGATGGCGGTCTCCACCGCGCCCTCCAGCTGCACCACGGCCGCCTGCACCCCGTGCTCGGCCAGGTGCTTCTCCACCAGGCCGGGGAAGGAGGTGGCGATGGTCAGCCCGCCGAACCGCGACACGTCGGTGACGGTGTCGGGCCGGGTGGCGTAGCGGAAGGTGGAGGAGCCGAAGCCGAGCTGGAGGATCTCCTCGGCGCCGGCGCCGGAGTCCAGCAGCAGGTCGCGGCCGGTGATGCCGATGTCGAGCCGGCCGGAGCCGACGTAGGTGGCGATGTCGCGCGGCCGCAGGAAGAAGAACTCGACCTGGTTCTGCCCGTCGACGAGCACCAGTTCCCTGCGGTCCTTGCGCTGGCGGTATCCGGCCTCATGGAGCATCGCCGAGGCGGGCTCGGAGAGTGCACCCTTGTTGGGGACGGCGATGCGCAGCATGGGGAGCGGATCCTTCGCGGTTCGGTACGGGTTCGTGGTCGGCGGGGCCGGGCCGGCGCGGTCGCCGGTCCGGGAGGGGGAGGCGCCGCCGGACACGGCGCCTTCCGCATAGGCTTACAGGTGAGCGTATACGTCGTCCAGTGAGATTCCCCGGGCGACCATCATCACCTGAAGGTGGTACAGCAGCTGGGAGATCTCCTCGGCGGTCCGGTCGGCGCCCTCGTGCTCCGCCGCCATCCACACCTCGGCGGCCTCCTCGACCACCTTCTTGCCGATGGCGTGCACCCCGGCCCCCACCAGTTCCGCGGTGCGGGAGGTGGCGGGGTCCCCGGTGGCTGCCTTGTCGCTGAGTTCGCTGAAGAGCTGCTCGAATGTCTTGTTGGCCATGGTGCTCCTAGCGTAACGGTCCGTCGCCGCCGGTCAGCGCCACGGTTCGGAGACCGAACGCAGCGTGGCGGCGGTGGAGACGGCGGCGGTGACCGCCTCGTGCCCCTTGTCCTCCGCCGAGCCGGGCAGTCCGGCCCGGTCCAGCGCCTGCTGTTCGGTGTCGCAGGTGAGCAGGCCGAAGCCGACCGGGACGCCGGTGTCCACCGACACCTGGGTCAGGCCGTTGGTGACGCCCTGGCAGACGTAGTCGAAGTGCGGGGTGCCGCCGCGGATGACCACGCCGAGCGCGACCACCGCGTCGTAGCCGCGGCCGGCCAGCACCTTGGCGACCACCGGCAGTTCGAAGCTGCCCGGTACCCGCAGCACGGTCGGCTCGTCGATGCCCAGCTCGCCCAGGGCGCGCAGCGCGCCGCCGACCAGGCCGTCCATCACCTTCTCGTGCCACTGGGCGGCGATCACCGCGACCCGCAGGTCGGCGCAGTTCTTGACGGTCAGTTCCGGGGCGCCCTTGCCGCTCAACGTCTCTCCTCGGTGGTACGGGTGCTGGGTCGGTGGTTCGTGCCGTGCTCGGCGGTCACTGGTTGCCGCACACGCCGGTCTGGCCGGTCTCCAGCCACGGCAGGTCGTGGCCCATGCGGTCGCGCTTGGTGCGCAGGTAGCGGACGTTGTGCTCGCCGGCGCGCACCGGCATCGGCTCGCGGGCGGTGACCGGCAGGCCGTTGCGCTCCAGGGCGGCGACCTTGTCGGGGTTGTTGGTCATCAGCCGGACCGATGCCACCCCGAGGTCGGCCAGGATGCGGGCGCCGGCGCCGTAGTCGCGCGCGTCGGCGGGCAGGCCGAGTTCGAGGTTGGCGTCCAGGGTGTCGCGGCCGCGTTCCTGGAGTTCGTAGGCGCGCAGCTTGTGCAGCAGGCCGATGCCGCGTCCCTCGTGCCCGCGCAGGTAGACCACCACGCCGCGGCCCTCGGCGGCGACGCGTTCCAGCGAGGCGCGCAACTGCGGTCCGCAGTCGCAGCGCTGGGAGCCGAAGACGTCACCGGTGAGGCATTCGGAGTGCACCCGCACCAGCACGTCGCGGCCGTCGCCGATCTCACCGGCCACCAGGGCGATGTGCTCGACGCCGTCCGGCCCGCTGCGGTAGCCGTAGGCGCGGAAGTCGCCGTAGGCGGTGGGCAGCCGGGTGACGGCCTCACGGCGCACGCTCGGCACGGCGTCCGCGGCACCGGCGTCGGCGTCGGCAGCGGTCGCGGCGGCAGCGGCGGCCACGGCGGTCGCGGCGGCCACGGCGGTCGCGGCGGGGGCGAGGTCCGCCGGGACCGGGACGGCGGGCTCGGCGCGGCGGTACGCGATGAGGTCCTCGATGGAGATCAGCGCCAGGCCGTGCTTGCGGGCGAACAGCACCAGGTCGGGCAGCCGGGCCATGGTGCCGTCGTCGTTGGCGATCTCGCAGATCACCGCGGCCGGGCGCAGGCCGGCGAGCCGGGCGAGGTCGACGCCGGCCTCGGTGTGGCCGGCCCGGGCGAGCACGCCCTCGGCCCGGGCGCGCAGCGGGAAGACGTGGCCGGGGCGCACGAAGTCGGCGGCGGCGCTCGCCGGGTCGGCCAGCGCCCGCAGGGTCACCGCCCGGTCGGCGGCGGAGATGCCGGTGGTGGTGCCGTGCGCGGGGGCGGCGTCGACGCTGACGGTGAAGGCGGTGCGCATCGGTTCGTCGTTGCGGGCGACCATCTGCGGCAGGTCGAGCCGGTCGAGGTCCGCACCGGTCATCGGCGCGCAGATCAGGCCGCGGGCCTCGGTCATCATGAAGGCGACCAGCTGCGGGGTGGCGAGTTCGGCGGCGAAGACCAGGTCGCCCTCGTTCTCCCGGTTCTCGTCGTCGACCACGACGACGGGCCGGCCGGCCGCGATGTCGGCGATCGCCCGCTCGATGGGGTCGAGGATCCCGCTGACGGGCTGGCAGGTGTCCGGCGCGGTGCTCATGCCGGCGCTCCTTCCGGGAGGGGTCCGCGGTGTTCGCGGGTGCGCAGCCACCAGGAGCGCAGCCCGGCGACCACCAGGACGAAGTAGACGACGTAGACCAGGGCGGAGAACTTCAGGTCGCCGCTCCAGGCCAGCGGCACGCCGACGACGTCGACGGCGAGCCAGGCGAACCAGAACTCGACCCAGCCGCGGGCCATCGCGTACATCGCGGCGAGGGTGCCGACGAAGATGTAGGCGTCCGGCCACGGGTTCCACGACAGCGAGGGGAAGGCGGTGAACAGCGCGACCACCGCGAGGGTGCCGACCACCGTGCTGCCGATCAGCACGGCGCGTTCCGGCCAGCTGGCGAACCGCACCTGGACGCCGCCGTCGTCGTGCCGGCCGCGCTGCCAGCGGTACCAGCCCCACAGCGCGGTCACCACGACCAGCAGCTGCTTGCCGACGCCGCCGGTCAGGTGGGCGGACCAGTAGGCGATCACCAGGACGGCGCCGGACAGCAGTTGGACCGGCCAGGCGGTCACCGAGCGGCGCCAGCCGAGGGCGAGGCCGGCCAGTCCCAGCAGGTTGCCGGTCATGTCAGCCCACTTGACGTGTTCGCCGAAGACGGAGAACGCGACCGAGTTGAGGGAGTCGACGGTGCTCACGCGCCGGTCCCCGCGCGGTCGCCGAGCAGCCGCTCGACGTACTTGGCCAGCACGTCGACCTCCAGGTTGACCGGGTCGCCGGGGCCCTTGCGGCCCAGGGTGGTCAGCGCGAGCGTGGTGGGGATCAGGCTGACGGTGAAGTCGCCGGCGTTGGCCTCGACGACGGTGAGGCTGATGCCGTCCACCGTGATCGAGCCCTTCTCCACGACGTAGCGCGACAGTTCGGCCGGCAGCGAGACGCGGACGATCTCCCAGTGCTCGGCCGGGACGCGTTCCACGATGGTGCCGGTGCCGTCGACGTGGCCCTGGACCAGGTGGCCGCCGAGCCGGCCGCCGAGCGCCATCGGGCGTTCGAGGTTGACCCGGGAGCCGGGGCGCAGGGCGCCGAGGCTGGAGCGCTTGAGGGTCTCGGCCATCACGTCGGCGGTGAAGGTGCCGTCCGCGGTGCTGACGACGGTCAGGCACACGCCGTTGACCGCGATGGAGTCCCCGTGCCCGGCCCCCTCGGTGACGAGCGGTCCGCGCAGGGTGAAGCGGGACGCGTCGGCGAGGTCCTCGACCGCGGTGACCTCGCCCAGTTCCTCGACGATTCCGGTGAACACAGGTCAGCTCTCCTTGGGCAGGCGGGTGCGGGCGGCGGCGCGCGCGGCGGCGCGGTGCCGGGGCCCGGCCGCGCCGGTGGACGTGGGCACCCGCGGTACGCGGGGGGTGCGGTCGCTCAGCGGGCCGCGGGGGTGGTCGCACGGGCGCCGGCCGGCCGGCGGCAGGGCGCGGGCGGCCGCGGGGACGCGGCGGCGCGCGGGGTGCGGACATGGCGCTGCGGCGCCGCGGTACGGCGCTTCGGGATGCGCGGGGGTCGCCACCCGGGTCCTCCTGCCTCGTCGGGCACGGACTCCGGGGATCGCTGGGAAACCGAGCGTGCGACCGGACCGTCGACGTCGGAACCGGGGCGGCGGGGCGGTCACGGCGCAACGCGTCGCGAGGCCCACCGGCAGCGGCGGACGAACGGTCCGGTGCCGCCGCGCACTGCCTCCCATCCGGACTTTAACCGTCGGTGCAGGAATCCCACCTGCTCAACCGTCCGCTGGCTGCGGACGGGTCGCGGACTGTAACCGCCGGTTCGGAATTGCACCGACCCCGGAGTGCGCTGAACGTCACTGGTACGCCTTCAGTGTGCCATGCCCGGTCGCGGGGCGGTCGGCGGCCTGTTGTGGCACCGCTCACAGGATCGCCCGGGGCGGCCGGCCGGCGCACCGGCCCCGACGTGCGGAAGCACGCCCGGTCCCAGTCTCCGGACGTGCTCCCGGAGCATCGGCGGCGGCCCAGGGCCGCACCGGCCGCGGTCTCCCCCCGACCGCCGGGTGACGGTCCCGTGGGACCGCACCACCGTTGCTCTTATGGCCGTCAGCATGACAGTCGTCAGCTGGAATGTATAGAGCCGCTCGTTGGGACGAACCGGGGCCGTGCCGCGCGCCGCCGCGCGCCGGGCGCTGGGAGGCTGGCCCGCATGACCTCCAGTGAGCGCCTGGTGCCCGCCTCCTCGCGGGTGGCGGCGGTGGCGGCGCGGATGCGGGCGCTGTCGGCCGGCCTGCCGGACCGCGACGGGGTCGCGGTCTTCAACCGGGTCTACCTGTCGGTGACCCGCGAGCTGACCCGGCGGGTGGACGAGGGCTGGTTCCGGCATCCGCACCGCACCGCCGAACTGGGCGCGGCGTTCGCGCTGCGCTACCTGTCGGCGGTGGAGGCCGACGCCGAGGGCCGCCGGGCACCGGCCTGCTGGCGCCCGCTGTTCGCCGCCCGCCACCACCGCGCGGTGCGCCCGCTGCAGTTCGCCCTGGCCGGGGTCAACGCCCACGTCGGCCACGACCTCGCGCTCGCCGTGGTCGACACCTGCCACCTGCTGGGGCTGCAACCGGCCGACGTGGAACGGGACTTCGAACGCGTCGGCGACGTGCTGGCGGCCATCGAGGAACGCGTCCGCGAGGAGCTGATGCCCGGCCCCGACCTGCTGGAGCTGGCCGATCCCCTCACCCACCTCGCCGGCGTGTGGAGCCTGGACGCCGCCCGCACCGCCGCCTGGTCCGCGGCCGGCCTGCTCTGGCGGCTGCGCGAACTGCCCGGCCTGTACGCGGAGTTCGCGCACGGGCTGGACACCGGCGTCGGCCTGGTCAACCGCTGCCTGCTCACCCCGCTGTGACCCGGCGCCGGTGCCCGCGGGCGCCGGCGCCCACCGCCGTCAGTCCTCCGGCAGCTCCACCGGGCAGATCGTGTCGAAGACGTCGCCGGGGCCGGGGTTGGCCGGGTCGGTGCCGCCGCCGAGGTGGGTCATGACGCCCCAGACCGCGTTGAGGGCGGTCTGCACGGCGCCCTCGGCCCAGCCGGCGGTCCAGGAGATGTCGTCGCCGGCCAGGAAGACGCCGCGCTGGTCGGCGGGCAGCCGGTCCTGCATGAAGTGGGTGAACAGCCGCCGCTGGTAGCGGTAGTGGCCGGGCAGGTTGGCCTTGAACGCGCCCATGAAGTACGGCTCGTTCTCCCAGGAGACCGTCACCGGGTTGCCGATGACGTGGCTGCGGATGTCGACGCCGGGGTAGATCTCGCCGAGCGACTTGAGCATGACCTCCATCCGCTCGGTCGCCGACAGTGGCAGCCACTTGAGGCTGTCGTCGCACCAGGTGTACGACAGGCAGATGACCGCCGGCTTGTCGGGGCCGTCGTCGAGCAGGTAGGTGCCGCGGGTCATCCGGTCGGTGAGCGTCATGCTCATGGTGTCGCGGCCGGTGCGCGGGTCGGGGTCGAGCCAGAACGGCCGGTCGACCGGTACGAACAGCTTCGACGACTCCATGTAGTGGGTGCGTTCCATCGCCGTCCAGTGGTCGATGGGGAAGAGCGAGTCGTCGCAGTCGATCTTCGACAGCAGCATCCAGCTCTGCGCGGTGAAGACCACCGCGCGGTAGGAGCGGATGTCGCCGGAGGCGTCGGTGACCGTGGTGCGGTTGCCGGCGGTGCGGTGCAGCCGGGTGACCGCCGGTCGCGGGGTGCCGCCGTGCAGCGAGGACAGCGAGGTGCCGGCCGGCCAGTGGGCCGCGTCCGCCGGCTGCGCGTCCCACAGCCGCAGCGGCAGCTGCTGGCTGCCGCCGACGATGCCGCGGTGCTCGTCGTCGGCGCCGGTGTAGACGACGCGCAGGATCTCCAGGATCGAGTTCGGGAAGTCGGTGTCCCAGCCGCCGGTGCCGAAGCCGACCTGGCCGAAGATCTCCCGGTGCCGGAAGCTGGCGAAGGCCGGCGAGTCGCACAGGAAGCCGTAGAACGTCTGGTTGTCCAGCCGCGCCACCAGCTCCGACCAGATCTCCCGGATCTTCGCCACGTCCCGCACCCGGATCGCCGCGTGCATCTCGGAGAACCGCGCGCCGCCCTCCAGGCAGGCGTTCCAGGCGTCCATCACCTGGTGGTAGACGTCCGGCAGGTCGTCCAGCGTCCGCGCGTAGTGCGAGGTGCCCTTCAGGTCCACCACCGTCGAGGGGGTCTCCGGCGACAGCGGGTTGGGGAACGGCCGGGTCCGCAGGCCCACCAGGTCCACGTAGTGCTGGAAGGCGGTGGAGCTGGGCGGGAACCGCATCGCACCCATCTCCGCGGTCAGCCCCTCGCAGCCGTCGAAGCCGACGGTGCGCAGCCGCCCGCCGATCCGGTCGGCCTCGTACAGCACCGGCCGCAGGCCCATCCGCATCAGCTCGTACGCCGCGACGACGCCGGACAGACCGCCGCCGACCACCGCGACCTCGGTGCCGTACGCGGCGGCCGGCACCGAGCCCAGGCCGGCCGGGTGGGCCAGGAAGTCGTCGTAGGCGTAGGGGAAGTCCGGCCCGAACATGGTCACGGGGCGGGCCGCCTCCGGCCCCAGCTCGTCGTGGACGGTGGTGGGCACGGTGGAGGTCATGAGGGTGGTTCTCCTTGGATCACGGTGGAACGCGGGCGGCCCCCGCGGCCGTCAGACCAGCGAGCGGTACAGCGGTGCCCGCCGGTCGCGCAGGTACGGCAGCTCGGTGCGGGAGGCCGCCAGCAGCGCGGGGTCGGCGTCGCCGAACACCAGGTCGGGGCCGGCCCCGGCCCGGGCGCGCGTGACGCCGTCCGGCGCGGACAGGCAGCTGAGCCCGGTGAAGTCGAACTCGCCCTCCGGGCCGCACCGGTTGGCGTAGGCGACGTACAGCTGGCTTTCGTAGGCGCGGGCGGGCACCAGGGTCAGCGGTACGAAGTCGTAGGGCCGCATCAGCGCGGTGGGCACCAGCAGCAGGTCGGTGCCGGCCAGCGCGTGCGCCCGCACGGCCTCGGGGAACTCCACGTCGTAGCAGATCAGCAGGCCGACGGTCAGTCCGCCCAGCTCCGCCTGCACGACCGGGGTGTCGCCGGGCCGGAAGTGCGCGCTCTCGAAGTCGCCGAACAGGTGCGTCTTGCGGTAGTTGGCCAGCCGGGTGCCGTCCGGGCCGATCAGCTGGGCGGAGTTGTACACCGCGTCGCCGTCCCGCTCCGGGTAGCCGTAGACCACCGCGATCCCGTGCCGGGCCGCGATGGCCGCGACCCGCCGCGCCCCGGGGCCGTCGGCCGGCTCGGCGACCGCGGCCGGCGCGTCGACCGCGTACCCGGTCAGGTACATCTCGGCCGCCGCCAGCAGCCCCGCCCCGCCGGCCGCGGCACGCCCGGCCGCCTCGTCGAGCGCGTCCAGGCTCACCGCCGTGTCGCGGGGAACGCCGGCCGGGCCCTGGTACAGCGCGATACGCAACGGCTTCATGAATCCTCGGGTCGCTGTCGGTCGTCGGGTGCGCCGCCGGGCCGCGCGGTGCTCGGCGCGGCCGTCCGGCGGCTCGTGGGCATGCGTCGGTATGACGACTCGACGGTACGACCGCGCCGACCTGGGCGGCAAGGCTCGGCCGTTGCGTCGCCGGGCGCGATCCGTTGCGTCTTTCGGGCGCCCGGCGGCGATTCGTTGCGTGCTCCCGGCGCGTTACGAAGGCGCCCCCATGCTGTGACGGCGCAGCAGCGGGGACAGCACCAGCACGGACTTGGTGCGCTCCACGAACGGCTCGCCGGCGATGCGCTCCAGCACCCGTTCGAAGTGCCGGACGTCCTCGGCGTAGATGTGCACCACGGCGTCGGCCTCACCGGTGACGGTGGAGGCGGCGACGACCTCCGGGTAGCGCGACAGGCCGCGCCGGATGTCGGACGGCGAGGTGTTGTGGCGGCAGTACAGCTCGACGAACGCCTCGGTCTCCCAGCCCAGGGCGGCCTGGTCGACGCGGACGGTGAAGCCGGTGATGACGCCCGCCGCCAGCAGCCGGTCGACGCGGCGTTTGACGGCGGGGGCGGACAGGCCGACGGCGGTGCCGATGTCGGCGTAGGAGCGGCGGGCGTCCGAGGCCAGCGCGTGGACGATGGACTCGTCGAGGCGGTCGAGCTTCATCGCCGCCTCAGGTCCAGCTGGAGTGCAGCGGCTTGCCCTCCGCGAAGCCGGACGCGCTCTGCACGCCGACCACCGCCCGCTCGTGGAACTCCTGCAACGAGGCGGCCCCGGCGTAGGTGAAGGAGCTGCGCACCCCGGCGATGATCGAGTCGATCAGGTCCTCCACCCCGGGGCGGGCCGGGTCGAGGTACATCCGGGAGGTGGAGATGCCCTCCTCGAACAGCGCCTTGCGGGCCCGGTCGTAGGCGCCCTCCTCGGCGGTGCGGTTGCGGACCGCGCGGGCCGAGGCCATCCCGAAGCTCTCCTTGTACAGCCGCCCGCCGGCGTCCTGCTGGAGGTCGCCGGGCGACTCGTGGGTGCCGGCGAACCACGAACCGACCATCACGTTGGAGGCGCCGGCGGCCAGCGCCATCGCCACGTCCCGGGGGTGGCGCACCCCGCCGTCGGCCCACACGTGCCGGCCCAGCGCGCGGGCCGCGGCGGCGCACTCCAGGACGGCGGAGAACTGCGGGCGCCCGACGCCGGTCATCATGCGGGTGGTGCACATCGCGCCGGGGCCGACCCCGACCTTGACGATGTCGGCGCCCGCCTCGACCAGGTCGCGGACCCCGTCGGCGGACACCACGTTGCCGGCCACCACCGGGACGGCCGGGTCCAGGGCGCGCACGGCGGCGACCGCGGCGAGCATCGACTCCTGGTGGCCGTGGGCGGTGTCGACCACCAGGACGTCGGCGCCGGCCGCCAGCAGGGCCTTCGCCTTGCCGGCCACGTCGCCGTTGATGCCGATCGCGGCGCCGATCCGCAGCCGGCCGCCGGCGTCGGTGGCCGGGGTGTAGAGGGTGGCGCGCAGGGCGGCGGTGCGGGTGAGGATGCCGGTGAGCCGGCCGGCGGCGTCCACCGCGGGGGCGAGCTTGCGGCGGCCGTCCTCCAGCCGGTTGAAGGCCTCCCGCGGGTCTATGGCGTCGTCCAGCACGAGCAGGTCGCGCGACATCACCTCGGTGAGCTGGGTGAACCGGTCGACGCCGGCCAGGTCGGACTCGGTGACCACGCCGATCGGGCGGCCGTCCTCCACCACGATCCCGGCGCCGTGCGCCCGCTTCGACAGCAGGCCGATGGCGTCGGCGACGGTGGCGTGCGGGGCGAGCGTGATGGGGGTGTCGAGCACCAGGTGGCGGCCCTTGACCCAGGCGATGACGTCGGCCACCACCGGGATCGGGATGTCCTGCGGGATGATCGTCAGACCACCGCGCCGGGCCACGGTCTCGGCCATCCGGCGGCCGGCGACCGCGGTCATGTTGGCCACGACCAGCGGGATCGTGGTGCCGCTGCCGTCCGGTGAGTCGAGGTCGACCGCCTGCCGCGAGACCACCGCGGACCGGGAGGGGACCATGAAGACGTCGTCGTAGGTGAGGTCGTACGGCGGCCGGGTGTCATTGAGGAATCGCACGTACTTGATTTTCACACGCCGGGAGGGCAAAACCGGTTCGGAGGAACCTCCGGGGTTCGCAAAGCGTTCTCGGGACAAGATCCGAGACGGGGATCCCGTTACGGCGCGCCGCCGCCCGGGGGCCGCCATCCGTCCCCCGTGGAGGGACAATCGACGCAGGCGTCCGCCACCGGCGGACCGGCCGGGCCCAGGACCCCCGGGAGGGGACATGAACCGCACACGCTTCGCTCCTGACCGGGGGCTGTCGACCCGCATGGTGCTGACCATGTTCTTCATCGGGCTGCTGTACGTGGTCTTCGTCGGCGTACTGCTGGTGGTGCTGGGCAGCGCCTGGCCGTGGATCGCGGTGATCGCCGGCGGGCTGTTCATCGCGCAGTTCTGGTTCAGCGACAAGATCGCCACGTTCAGCATGGGCGCCCGCGAGGTGACCCCGGAGGAGTATCCGCAGCTGCACGGGGTCATCGACCGGCTGTGCGCGCTGGCCGACATGCCGAAGCCGAAGGTCGCGGTGGCGCAGTCCGACATCCCGAACGCCTTCGCCACCGGCCGCAACGCCGACCGCGCGGTGATCTGCGCCACCACCGGCCTGCTGCGCCGGCTGGAGGCGGAGGAGCTGGAGGGCGTCCTGGCCCACGAGCTGTCGCACGTGGCGCACAAGGACGTCGTGGTGATGACCATCGCGTCGTTCCTGGGCGTGCTGGCCGGCATCATCACCCGGATCGCGCTGTGGGGCGGCCTGAGCGGCCGCGACAGCCGGGACAGCAACGCGGTGCCGATCGCGCTGATCGTCACCGGGGTGAGTGTCGCGGTCTACGCGATCAGCTTCCTGCTGACCCGGATGCTGTCGCGCTACCGCGAGCTGTCGGCGGACCGTTCCGCCGCCCAGCTGACCGGCCGGCCCTCGGCACTGGCGTCGGCGCTGACCAAGGTCACCGGTTCGATGGCGAGCATCCCGACCGAGGACCTGCGCAAGGCGCAGCCGTTCAACGCGTTCTTCTTCACCCCGGCGATCGCCTCGAAGCAGGGCCTGGCGAACCTGCTGTCCACCCACCCGTCGCTGGACAAGCGGCTGGAGCAGCTGGGCCGCATCTCCGCCGAGCTGAACCGCTGACGGGGGAGGAGGCGGGCGGGCCTTGCCGGGGTGGCGGGGCCTGCCGGAGCGGTGGGGTGCGGTGCGGGCCTGGCCGGTGCGGGGCTGCGGGTGCGGGGCTGCGGGTGGGGCGTGGGTGGATGATCGGATCATCTTCCGAGCCGATCATCCACCGAGAGGCTCGGCAGGCGGCCGGTTCCCCGGTACCGTCGGTCGGCGGGCGATCCACCGGTCCCCAACCGGCCCCGGCGCCCGGCTCCCCTCCCCCGTCCGGCTTCCTCCCGACTCCCCTCCTCCGTCCGGGCTCCCGCCGGCCTCCCCCGGCCTCTCCCGGCCCCCTTTCCGGCTTTCCCCGTCTCGACCAGGAGCGTCTCTCCCGTGGGCTTCCTCGACACCCTGCTGGGCCGCAGCAAGCCGGTGCGCCCGGACCTCGACCAGCTCTTCGGCCTGCCGTCGGCGGCCGTCACCCTGACCGCGGCGGCCGGGTACAGCCCGACCGGTGAGGGCTCGGTGTGCTTCGCCGCGGTGGAGGGCGGCGCGTTCGCACAGGCCCGTGAGGAGGTGCAGGGGCTGCTGGACGCCGACGTGCCGGGCGGCGGGGTGCCGGTGGAGTTCGTGCGGGACTCCTACGGCTACACCTGGCTGCACTCGCGGCACTCCGCCGACGACATCGCCGGGCTGGTCAACGACCTGCACGCGGTCAACACCATCCTCCAGGAGGGCGGCTTCGGCCCGCAGCTGCTGTGCTCGCTGGTGACGTTCCGCGACGCGGAGGGCAAGTCGCTGGCGCTGGTCTACCTCTACAAGCGCGGCACCTTCTACCCGTTCGCGCCGCGGGCCGGCGAGAAGCGGGACAACGCGGTGGAACTCCAGGTCAAGGCCATGATCGTCAACGACCTCAAGGTCGAGGACGACCTGAGCCGCTGGTTCCCGGTGTGGGGCGCTCCCGGCCTGTGACCGGCCGGGAGCGGGTGGCGGCGACGCCGGCCGGGGCCCTCACGCCTCGCCGGGGTCGGCGCGGTCCAGCGCGGGGCGGGCGGCGGGCGCCTGCCGGTTGAGCAGGTGGTCGGCGGCGGCGGTGTCGGTGACCAGGCTGGTGACCAGCCCGGACCGCAGTACGGCGCCCACCGCGTTGGCCTTGCGGATGCCGCCGGCGATGGCGACGACCTCGGGGACCCGGCGCAGCCGGTCGGTGTCGACGGTTATGCAGCGGTCGCGCAGGTCGTGACCGACGCGGCGGCCGTCGGCGGCGAACAGGTGCGAGGACATCTCGGCCGCGACGCCCAGCTCGGCGTAGTGCTTGCGCTCGGCGTCGGACAGCGCGTCGTAGACGGTGGAGACCCGCGGTTCCCACGAACCGATCGAGACCACGGCGACGGTGACCTTGTCGAAGTAGCTCATGGCGGCGGCGATGCCGGTCTGCTGGCGCAGGGCGGCGGCGGTGGCGGCGTCCGGCAGCACCATGGGCGCGTACATCGGGTGCGCCTCGCCGCCGGCGACCTGGGCGGCACGGCGGACCGCCTCGACCGAGCCGCGTTCCGCGGTGCCGGCGTCGTAGACCCCGGTGAGCTGGACGACCGTGCAGGGCGGCAGGGACTCCAGGGCGTTGGCCATGGTGATGATGGAACGGCCCCAGGCCAGCCCGAGGACGTCGCCCTCGTTGACCAGTTCGCCGAGCAGTCCCGCGGCGACCACCCCGAGGTTCTCCGGGTCGGGGGCGTCGCCGGCCAGTTCGGCGCGGTCGGTCGGGGACTCCACGACGACGGCGTTGCGCAGGCCGTAGCGGGCGCGCAGCGCGTCGGAGCGTTCGGCGTCGAGTTCGGCGGGGACCCGGATCTCGATGCGGACCAGATCCCGTTCCAGCGCGGACTCCAGGACCCGGGCCACCTTGAAGCGGCTGACGCCGAACTCCTCGGCGATCTGGATCTTGGACTTGCCCTCCAGGTAGAAACGGCGGGCCATCGCCGCCGCCTGCACCATTTCGGCGGGGCCCATGCGGACCGGTGAGCGGCCTGTGGTCACGTCACCCTCCCCAGTGCTCATCTGATTACCTACGCGCTCATCTTTGCAGATGATCGGGCGCTGGGTCGCCCGTGCGGCGCCATGGATGTGATGGGTGTTTCCGGTCTGCGACCGCCATGTTCCATCCATGAGCCAACATACGGGAAAACGGCGCGGCACCGCGCCCCGGCCGGTCCCGCCGGCCACCCCCGCACGCCCGGCGGAGCGGCGCCGGACGGCCCGACCGCGACCGCGGCACCGCACCCCGCACCGCTCCCGGCGCACCCCGCACCCGGCCGCCGCACCCGCGCCCGTTCCCGCCCGGCCGCCGCAGCGCAGGCCGTCCGCCGCACCGGAGGCAGGGCGCCGCGCGGACCGGGTGTCAGTGGGCGCAGGCCCAGGGGGCGCGGGCGGTGGCGGCGTCGGCCTGCGCACGCAGGGCGGCGACCGCGCGGGCCGGGTCGTCGGCGCCGTAGACCGCGGAACCGGCGACGAAGACGTCGGCGCCGGCCTCGGCGCAGCGCTCGATGGTCTCGGCGGACACACCGCCGTCGACCTGGACCCACAGGTCGAGTCCGTGCCGGGAGATCAGCTCCCGGGTGCGGCGGATCTTGGGCAGCATGATGTCGAGGAACGCCTGGCCGCCGAAGCCCGGTTCAACCGTCATCACCAGAAGCATGTCGAGTTCCGGCAGCAGGTCCTCGTAGGGCTCGATCGCGGTGGCGGGCTTCAGGGCCATCGCAGCGCGGGCGCCCTTGGCGCGGATCTCGCGGGCCAGCCGGACCGGCGCGGCGGCGGCCTCCACGTGGAAGGTGACCGACCCGGCGCCCGCCTCGACGAAGGCCGGCGCCCAGCGGTCCGGGTCCTCGATCATCAGGTGGCAGTCGAGCGGGGTGCCGGTGGCCTTGCGCAGCGACTCCACGACGGGCACACCCAGGGTCAGGTTGGGCACGAAGTGGTTGTCCATGACGTCGACGTGCAGCCAGTCGGCGCCGCCGACGGCCTCGGCCTCGTCGGCGAGCCGGGCGAAGTCGGCGGACAGAATGCTGGGGTTGATCTGCGCGGGCATATGCCCATTATGGCCGAACGCCCGGCACCGGCACGCCCCGCCACCGGTACGGCCCGATCACACCGGCGCGGGCGGCCTTCCCGCCGGCCGGCGCGCGTCGCTCGGGCCGCGACGCCCAGCCGCCGTTCGAGCCGCGGCACCCAGCCGCACCCCTCGGGCAGCCGTACCGCTCAAGCCGCCGCGCTCAGATCGACCCGGACGGTGATCCGCTTGCCGGTGGGGGTGGTGACGGCGTCGAAGCTGCCGTAGAGGGCCAGCACGATCTCCATGCCGTGCTGCCCGACGCGGCCGGGGTCGGGGGCCATGGGGGTGATCGCCTGCGGTGAGGTGTCCCAGACGGTGATCAGGACGTGCCCGTCCACCAGTTCCAGGTCGATGCCGTACGCCCCGGTGGTGTACTTCACGGCGTTGGTCACCAGTTCGCTGACGACCAGTCGGGCGTTGTCGATCGTGCGCTGCGGGAGCGGGCGCGCGATCCGCTCGCCGACGCGGGCGAGGAAAGCCGTGGTGAGCAGGCGTGCGGCCGCGATGGTGCCCGGCTCGCGCCCGTAGACTTCGCTCGTTCGCACCGCACCGTCTCCGTAGGGTTCAGCAACGACGCCCGGGCGGCTGCTTCGCCGTCCACGTTACCCGGGCGGGTACTCCGTTCCTCGACGCGGTCTCCGGCGCGGTGGGCCGCGGGTCCCGCCGGTACGGGTTCCGCGTCGCCTCGCCGCAGCAGGGGACATCGCTTCTGGTCGGATGCCCAGGTTCTTCGACATAATCCCCTCCATGTCTACGAACGAGGGCGCTCCGGCGTCCCTGCCGGTCGTCGCCCCGACGGGCGATCTGGACGCCGACACCCTCGGCCCGCTGGCCGCCGACCTGGACGCCGCCACCGCCGGACACCCCGGGGTGATCCTGGACGCCGGGGGCATCACGTTCGGGGACTCCACCTTCCTGCGGCTGGTGCTCAGCACCCACCAGCGCACCGACCTGCGGATCGCGGCGGCCCCACCGGTGGTGACCCGGCTGTTCGAGCTGATCGGCGTCGACTCGGTGCTGCGCCTCTACCCCAGCGTCCGGGCCGCCCAGGCCGGTTCCCCGCGCCCCTGACCGGGCGGCGTACCCGGCGAGCCGACCGCGGCGCCCCCGCGGCGGGCGGGCGCCTGGACCGGACCGGTGACGCGACCGGGGCCCCGCCCGCGATGACGCGCCCGGGCCGGGTGAGCGGGCGGGGCAGGATGTAGGCAGGGAACAGGCAAGGCAGGGGAGGCGGATGCTGTGGTGTCGCAGACCCCGTCCGGGGACGCCCGCGACCTGCCGCCGCAATCGCTGGCGGCGGCCTCCGACAGCGGGGTGAACCGCCTGATGGCGGACACCGACTGGTCGGCCACCGCCCTGGGCGCGGTGCGCGGGTGGAGCCCGGAGCTGCGTACCGCGGTGGGCGTCTGCCTGAACTCCCCCTTCCCCATGATGGTCATGTGGGGACCGGAGCTGTCGATGGTCTACAACGACGCCTTCGTCCCGATCCTGGGCGCCCGGCACCCCGCCCTGGGCCTGCCGTGCCGGGAGGTCTGGTCCGACGCGTGGCCGGTGGTCGGGGGGATGATCACCAAGGTCATGCGGTGCGGCGAGTCGACCTACCACGAGGACCTGCGGCTGCTGCTCCAGCGCAACGGCTTCGACGAGGCGGTCCACTTCACCTTCGCCTACAGCGCGATCCCCGCGTCCGGCGGCGGGGTGGGCGGGGTGTTCACCGTCGTCACCGAGACCACCCGCCAGGTGCTCGGCGCCCGCCGGATGCGCACCCTGCGCGAACTCGGCGAGGCCCGGTCCACCCAGGTGTCCGACGTCCGCCAGGCGTGCGCCGCCGCGGCACGCGTGCTCGACGCCCACCACGAGGACGTGCCGTTCGGCGCCGTCTACCTGCTGGCGCAGGACGGCGACCGGGCCCGGTGCGTCGCCGCGTTCGGCGCACCGCGGCCCGGCCCGGCGGTCCTGCCCGCCGACATCCGCCTGCCGACCCCGGCGCGGCCGCAGGACGGTGCGGAGGACGACGCCGACTGGATCCGGCAGGCGCTCGCCACGGGCGTGCCGCAGACCCGCACCGGCCTGGCCCTGGGACCGCCTGCCACGACGGCGCCGGACGCGGAGCCGGCCGGCGGCGCCGACACCGCGGTCGCGCTCCCGCTCGGCGCGGCCGGCGGCGACGGACCGCGCGGCGTGGTGGTGCTCGGCGTCAGCCCGAACCTCGTGCTCGACGCCCCCTACCGGGAGTTCCTCAGCCTCTCCGCCGACCATCTGACGGCCGCCGTCACCGACGCCGGGGCCCAGGCCGTCCAGCTGCGCCGGGCCGAGGAGCTGGCCGAACTCGACCGCGCGAAGACGAAGTTCTTCACCGGGGTCAGCCACGAGCTGCGCACACCACTGACCCTGATCAGCGGACCGGCCCGCGACGGCCTGTCCGACGATGCGCACCCGCTCGCCCCCGCCCAGCGCGAGCGCCTGGAGATCATCCACCGCAACGCGGGGCGGCTGCGCAGGCTGGTCGACACCCTGCTGGACTTCAGCCGCATCGAGGACGGCCAGCTGCGGCCCGAGCCGGTGGCGGTCGAACTCGGCTCCCTGACCCGGGGGATCGCCCAGTCCTTCGCCCCGGCCGTGCAGCGCGCCGGACTGCGGTTCACCGTCGACTGCCCGCCGGACCCGGGCGCCGTCCTGGTCGACCCGGAGCTGTGGGAGCAGATCGTCCTCAACCTGCTGTCCAACGCGGTGAAGTTCACGCTGAACGGCGAGGTCCGGCTCGCCCTGCGGATCACGCCCGAGACCGTCGAGCTGACGGTGAGCGACACCGGGGTGGGGATCGCGCAGGACGAACTCCCGCACGTCTTCGAGCGCTTCCGGCAGGTACGGGGAGCGGCCGGCAGGTCCCACGAGGGTTCCGGCATCGGCCTCGCGCTGGTCCGCGAACTCGCCGCGCTGCACGACGGCCACGCCACGGCGGCCAGCCGGCCCGGCCGGGGCACGACGTTCACCGTGCGCCTGCCGGCCCGCACCGCCGCGGCACCGGCCGGGCCGGTCCGCGGCCGCGACGCCGCCGCGCACTACGCCGCCGAGGCCGTCCGCTGGAGCGAGCCGGACCGCGCGGCCCCCGCCGACTCGACCGCCCCCGCAGCCTCCGCCGGCCCCGCAGGCGCCACCGCCGGCCACGGGCTCCCGGGGCCGCCCGCGCCCACCGGGACCAGCACCGTGCTCATCGCCGAGGACAACGCCGACCTGCGGCTGTACCTGGCGGGGCTGCTGGAGCCCGGTTACGCGGTCACCGTGGCCGCCGACGGCCTTCAGGCGCTGCGCCTGGCCCGGCGGCTGCGCCCGGACCTCGTCCTCACCGACGTCATGATGCCGGGCCTCGACGGCTTCGCGCTGCTGCGGGCCCTGCGCGCCGACCCCGCCACCGCCCACACCCCGGTGGTCTTCCTGTCCGCCCGCGCCGGTGAGGAGGCCGCGGTCGAGGGGTTGGCGGCCGGCGCCGACGACTACCTGGCCAAGCCGTTCTCCTCGACGGACCTGCTGGCCCGGGTCCGCGCCAACCTCGACCTCGCGCGGCTGCGCAACCACGAGTCGGCCTGGCGCACCGCCCTGGTCAACGCCATGCAGGACGGCTTCTTCGTCGCGGACGAGAGCCTGGCCGTCATCGAGATCAACGAGGGGTTCACCGAACTGCTCGGTTACCAGGCGCCCCAGCTGCCCTGGCCGGTCCCGCACCCGTGGTGGCCGACGGCCGAGCAGGACCCGGAGGGGTTCGCCCTCGTCGAGGCCGGCATCGCCACCGTGCGGGCCGAGGGACGCGGCCGCTTCGTCCTGCCGCTGCGGCACCTGGACGGACACCGGCTGTGGGTCGACGTGTCGCTGGACTCGCTGCGCGACCAGGGCGGCGGGGGCCAGCTGCTGGTCGGCACGCTGCGCGACGTCACCGCCCAGCACCTCGCCGCGGAACGCGACGCCGCCGTCGCCCGCCTCGCCGGGCTGCTCACCGCGGTCGACGACAGCGCCGAGGTCCTCGGGGTCGGGCTCGCCGAACTGCGCGACGTCTGGCAGGGCCAGCGGCTGTCCCTGCTGCGCTGGAACGCCTCCGGTGCCGTGGAGACCACCGCCACCACCGGGCCCGGCACGCCGTCGGGTCCCGCCCTGCCGCCGCCGGACGCCGTCGAGCAGGCCCGCTCCGGCATCCTGTTCACCGCGGCCGGCCACGACACCGCCTCCGGGTGGCCGGACACCGCGGTCCCGGCGGTCGGCGCCCCCGTCTACGACGGCGTCCACCAGGCGCTGCTGTGGCTGGAGTTCGACCGCCCGCGCCCGTTCCCGCTCGCCGACCGGACGCTGATGGTCCAGCTCACCGGCCACCTCCAGCGCGCGCTGGGCCGCGCCCGGGCCAACGACGAGCAGCGCCGGGTCGCCCTCGCGCTGCAACGCGCCATCCTCGGACCGACCGGGCTGCCCGCCGGGTTCGCCGTCCGCTACGACCCGGCCAGCTCCACCCTGGAGGTCGGCGGCGACTGGTACGACGTGGTGGAACTGCCCGGCCGGCGCTACGGAATCGTGGTCGGCGACGTGGTCGGCCGCGGCCTGTCGGCGGCCAGCACGATGGGCCAGCTGCGCAGCGCCGCCCGCGCGCTGCTGCTGGAGAACAACGGCCCCGCCCGCGTACTGGAGGCGCTGGACCGGTTCAGCGACCTGCTGCCCGGCGCCTTCTGCAGCACGGTGTTCTGCGCCGTGATCGATCCGGCCGCCCGGACCGTGCGGTACAGCAGCGCCGGGCACCCGCCGGCGCTCGTCGCCGAGCCGGGCGCGGCCGTGCGCCGCCTGGAGGACGCGCAGTCGGCGCCGCTGGCCGTCCCCACCGGCCGGGCCCGCGCCGAGGCGGCCACCCCGATTCCCGCCGGCTCGCACCTGCTGCTCTACACCGACGGCCTGGTCGAACGGCGCCGCGAGGTCATCGACGCCGGCATCGACCGGGCCGCCGCCGCCCTCGCCGGCAGCCTCCACCTCACCCCGGACGCCGTCGTCGACCACGTCTGCGCCGAACTGCTCGCCGAGGGCCACCACGCGGACGACGTCGCCCTGCTGGTCTACCACCAGCCCTGAGGGGCGAACAGGCCGCTGGCGGTGGGGAGTTCGGGGGGCGGGGGGTGTTCGGCGGGCGGGGGGTGTTCGCCGGGCGGGGGGTGGGCGGCGCCAGCGGTGGCGCCGGCGCTGGCGCGGGCGCTGGCCGACCGGTGGCCGGTGTCGACGGAGCCTTGGCCGGTCCCGGGGAACGGTGACCGGCTCCGGTGACAGCCGCCCCCGCCGCCTGCCGCGAAGGCGCCGCGCGGTCGTCCCCGCCCCCCTGACCGGCTCCGGTGACGGCCTCCCCCGCCGCCTGCCGCGAAGGCGCCTTCCGCCCCCGGTGCGCCGCGTTCAGCCGGGGACGGCGGCGCGCAGGTAGTCCAGGCCGGCGGTGACGTCGGCGAGCGGGCCGGCGCCCTCGGCGGGGCCGGTGTCCAGCACGGTGTCCTGCTCCATGACGTACCAGCCGTCGTAGCCGGCCGCGGTGAGCGAGGCGACGATGCCGGCGATGTCGACGTCGCCCCGGCCGAGCGGGCGGTACATCCCGCCGCGCACGGCGTCGGTGTAGGTGAGGTCGCCGGCCCGGACGCGGGCGGCCAGTACGGCGTCGACGTCCTTGAGGTGCACGTGCGCGACGCGGTCGGGGACCCGGCGGGCCAGGTCGGCGGGGTCGGTGCCGCCGACCAGCAGGTGGCCGGTGTCCAGGCACAGCGGGACGCCGCTGCCGTCGAGGACCCGGTCGACCTCGGCACGGCCTTCCACCATGGTGCCGACGTGCGGGTGCAGGACCGTGGTGACGCCCGCTCCGGCGGCGTACGCGGCGATCCGGTCGAGGTTGCCCAGCAGCGCCGCCCAGCCCTTCTCGGTCAGCTCGGGCCGCGTGTCGTAGCCGTCGGTGCCGGTGGCGGCGGCCAGCACGAGGGTGCCGGCGGTGCCGAAGCCGGCCAGGGCGTGCCGGACGCCGGGCAGCGGGTCGTGGCCGGGGTCGTGCAGGACGGCGGGCACGAAGCCGCCGACCGCCTCCAGGCCGTGGGCGGCCAGCAGCGCGGCGCGTTCGGCGGGGTCGGCGGGCAGGAAGCCGCCGGGGCCGAACTCGGTGGCGGTCAGCCCCGCCCGGCGCATCTCCGCCAGCACCCGGCCGGCCGCCATCTGGTGCCCCCAGCCGGGCACTTCGCACACACCCCAGGAGATGGGGGCGCCGGCGAGGCGGATCACGCCGCCACCGTCGCCAGCCGCACCGGGCGGCCCTCGGCGCGGGAGCGGGTCGCGGCGTCGGCGACGGCGAGCGCGGCGCGGGCGTCCCGGCCGGTGCAGGGGCTGGGCCGGGTGCCGGCCACCACCTCGGTGAACGCGCTGAGTTCGGCGCGGTAGGCGTCGAGGAAGCGCTCCATGAAGCCGGGGTGGGGCGTGCCGGCGGGCCAGGCGGCGCCCTCGGCGGAGGTCAGCGGGCTGTGGTCGGTCAGGCCGGCGACCAGCGTGCCCCGGGAGCCGCAGACCTCCAGGCGCACGTCGTAGCCGGCGCCGTTGTAGCGGGTCGCGGTGCAGGTGGCGAGGGTGCCGTCGTCCAGGGTGAGCAGGGTGACGCCGGTGTCGACGTCGCCGGCCGCGGCGAAGAACTCCTCGCCGCGGTTGGCGCCGGTGGCGTAGACCTCGACGACCTCGCGGCCGGTGACCCAGCGCACGATGTCGTAGTCGTGCACCGAGCAGTCGCGGAAGATGCCGCCGGAGCCGGGGATGTAGCCGGCGTGCGGCGGGGCCGGGTCGGAGGTGCAGGCGCGCAGGGTGTGGGTCCAGCCGAGCCGTCCGTCGGCGACCGCTTCGCGCACCGCGAGGTATCCGGCGTCGAAGCGGCGCTGGAAGCCGATGTGCAGCGGGACGCCGGTGCCGTCGAGCGCCGCGAGGACCGCGTCGGTCTCCTGGAGGGTGCCGGCCACCGGCTTCTCGCAGAAGACCGGCAGTCCGGCGCGGGCCGCGGCCAGGATGAGTTCGGCGTGGGCGAAGGTGGGCGCGGCGATGACCACGCCGTCCACGCCGGAGCCCAGCAGCCCGTCGAGGTCCGCGGCGCGGGTCGCGCCGATCCGGTCCGCCACGGCGCGCGCGGAGCGTTCGTCGGCGTCGTGGACCACGACCCCGGTCACGGCCGGCAGGCCGGCCAGGGTCTCGGCGTGGAACGCGCCGATACGCCCGGTACCGATGAGTCCGATACGCATATGCGGGGGCCTTTCGTGCGGGGACCTGGGAGCGGCTCCCCTGCTTTCTACCCTCCGGCAGCCCGCAGGGCAAGTGTTTGTTATGACATATGGACGTTCAGAGCTTAACCGGCCATGAGGCATACTGACGCGGTTGAGAACAGTCCCCAGGAGGGTGACGTGGAGTCGTTCGCGAAGCTGATCACCATCGACCGGAGCAGTCCGGTGCCGCTGTACTTCCAGGTCGCCCAGCAGTTGCAGGAACTCATCGAGACCGGCGTCCTGCCGCCCGGCACCCGGCTGAGCAACGAGATCGCCATGGCCGACCAGTTCGGACTGTCCCGGCCGACCATGCGCCAGGCCATGCAGCACCTGGTGGACAAGGGACTGCTGGCCCGCAAGCGCGGGGTGGGCACCCAGGTGGTCACCAACCGCATCCGCCGGCAGGTCGAACTCACCAGCCTGTACGAGGACCTGGAGCGCGAGGACCGCCGGCCGCGCACCGACGTGCTGTCCATCGAGACGGTGCCGGCCTCCGCCGAGGTCGCGGCGGCGCTGCGGGTCGCCGAGGGCCTGGAGGTGGTCGCCGTGCGGCGGCTGCGGTACGCCGACGACCAGCCGATCGCCCTGATGCGCAACCACCTGCCGGCCGGCCTGCTGGAGCTGTCGGAGCAGGCGCTGTCCGAGCAGGGCCTCTACCAGTTGCTGCGCCGGTCCGGCACGGACCTGAGCACCGCCGCGCAGACCATCGGCGCCCGCCGGGCCACCGCCGCCGAGGCCCGGCTGCTCGGCGAGTCCCGCGGCGCCACCCTGCTGACCATGACCCGTACCGCGTACGACAGTTCGGGCCGTCCGGTGGAGTACGGCGCGCACGTCTACCGCGCCACCCGCTACTCGTTCGAGATGACGGTCGCCGCGCACTGACCCCGGCCCGCGCCGCGCCGCCCGCACCCGCGCGGGCCCGGCGGCCCGCGGTCCCGCAGCAACCAGGAAGAGGACCGCGACATGGGCCCGTTGCCCCGACCCACCGCACTGCTGCTCGACTTCGGCGGGGTGGTCGTCACGGGCACCCCGCGGCCCGGCTGGGCGGCGGAGCTGGCCGCCGAAGTCCACCGGTCGCTGACCGCGGCCGGCTGCGGCGGGCCGGACGCCGGGCACATCGAGGCCGACCTGCGGGCCGGCGCCGCCGCCGACGCGCACTGGCGGAACGCGATGTCGCGGCCGGCGGCGCCCGAGGAGATGTCCCACCACCGGTTCTGGACCGAGTTCGTGGCCGCCGACTGGCCGGCCGCCGCCCGCGCCCACGTGGCGGCGCACGCCGGGCCGCTGTGCCGCCGGGTGGCCGAACTGCGGCAGCACCGGGTCGCCCGGCCCGGCACGGACCGGCTCCTCGGCGCCGCCGAGCGCGCCGGCGTCCCGGTGGCCATCGTCAGCAACGCGCTGTCCGGCCCGGTGCACCGCGACTTCCTGGCGGCGCACGGCTTCGCCGAGCGGATCGCGGCGCAGGTCTACAGCGACGAGGCGGGGGTGCGCAAACCCAACCCGGAGATGATCCGGCTGGCCGCCCGCGCCCTCGGCGTCGAGCCGCCGGGGTGCTGGTACGTCGGCGACAACTACGACCGTGACGTGCTGTGCGGCCGCCGCGCCGGGGTCGGCGCCACCATCTTGATGGAGGCCCCCGGCACCTACGACCGGCCCTACCCGGTGCGGGCCGAGCCGGACGCGGTCGTCGCCGGTCCGGACGGCCTGCGCGCGCTGCTGGCCGAGGCCACCACCGGGACGGAGGGGAGCGCGTGCTGACGTCCGCCGTACCGGGCCTGGCCTACGACTGGATCGTCACCGACCTCGACGGCACGCTCGTCGACCGGGACCTGCGGATCGTGCGGCGCAGCGCCGAGGCGTTGCGCCGCTACCGGGAACTGGGCGGCACGGTGGTGGTCGCCACCGGCCGCAACGAGGTCTCGGCCGGCCTCTACCACCGCGAACTCGGCCTGACCACACCGATGATCGTCTGCAACGGCGCCCGGATCACCGACCGGCACTCCGGCGCCCGGCTGCTCGACCTGGACCTGGGCGCCTCCTGGCAGCCGCTCCGCGACCGGCTGGTGCCGGCGCTGCCGCACGGGGTCGGCGCGATCGCGTTCGCCGGAGAGCGGGCCTTCGTGCTGCGGCAGGCGCCCGTGCTGGCCGAGTACGCCGGCCGGGACCGGATCGAACTGCGCGAGGACGAGCCGCGGCAGGCGCCGACCAAGGTGATGCTGATCGCCGAGCGGCCGGGTCTGGAACCGCTGGCGCGACTGGCGGCCCGGTACTGCCCGGACGTCCGGCTGCTCCAGTCGGAGGCGACCTACCTGGAGATGCTGCCGCCCGGCGCCGGCAAGGGCCCCGCGCTGCGGGTGCTGGCCGAGCGGGAGGGGGTCGCGCTGGACCGGATCGCGGCCATCGGCGACAACCCCAACGACACCGACATGCTCCGCACCGCCGGGCTCGGCGCCGCGGTGGGCGACGGCCACCCGCAGGTACGCGCCGCCGCCGGCCTGGTGGTCGGCCCGTGCGCGGGCGGCGCGGTGGCCGACCTGGTCGAGCACGTCATCGGCGACCGCGTCCGCTGACCGGAGAAACCCGCGTCCGGGGGTGGTGCGGGCCGGCGGGGACGCCGGACGGTACGGGCACCGGGGTCGCCGGACGGAACGGGCGCGGGCGGCGGGCCACCGCCGGGGCCGCCGGACGGTACGGGCCGGCCGCCGTCAGCAACGGAGCGGTGCCGGTCCGGCGCAGCGACGGCGGAACGGTACCCGCCACCGCCGCCAGCCGCCAGCCGTCACCCGTCACCCACCACCCGTCACAGGCCGACGACGGCGCCGGAAGCGGTGAGGTCGTAGACGAGGGTGATCTCGCGCCGGGCGCCGGGCGGCAGGCGCAGGGTGTAGCGGACCACCCCGTCGGCGTCGGTCTCGTCCGGTGCCGGGCGGCACGCGTCCTGGCGCAGCCGGACCTCGACGGCGGAGACCTCGGAGACCGGCACGCGTTCGCGGACCACGACCTCCCGTTCGGCGGTGTCGTCGGAGGCGTCGAGGCGGGAGACGAACAGCCGCACCTCGCGGGTGATCACGGTGCGCTGGTTGATGCCGGTCAGGCCGGCGGTGTCGCGGCTCTCCTCGACGTGGCGCACGACGCGGAAGGTGTCCTCGCTGCCGAACGCCAGCCGGACCTGCGCACCGGCGCCGGCGAACTCCAGCCGGCCCCGGCCGGTGAAGCCGCTGCCGCGCAGCAGGTCGACCGGCCCGGCCAGCAGCACGTGCCCGGCGGTGTTGGTGAACCGCGCGGTGGTCACCACCAGCGGCGACAGCTCCGGCGCGCAGGTGTCCTCGGTGCGGCAGGGCGCGGTGAACGACGACAGGCGCACCCGGTGCGGCCGCCGGTCGGAGGCGACGTCGACCGGGTGCGGCGCGGTCAGCACCCGGACCTCGCCGCCGTCGTGCAGGCCGGGCAGCACCGCGTCGTCCGCGCCGGCCGGCGAGGGACCGCCGGTGGTGCGGATCTCCTCCTCGCGCAGGTCGACCTCGACGGTGCGGCGTTCCTCCGCCGAGCGCTCCCGCACGGTGAGCACGTCCTCGGTCAGGCGCGGCGGGCTCGCGGCGAGGGTGGGCCGGGCGGTCGACAGCGACAGCCGCACGCCGTGCCAATCCTCACCGGTGTCCTGCCAGACGAAGGCGTCGGTCTCCACCAGCACCGACCCCCGGTCGCCCGCCAGGGTCGCGCGGTAGGCGGGCCGCCACAGCGCGCACGGCACCAGGTGGACGACGCTCAGCCGGGCCTCGCCGGCCCGCTCGGCCTCGACGACCAGCTCCAGGTACGCGGTCAGCCGGAGCGGTTCGCCCTCGGTGGCCTCCAACGCCCTCCGAGCCTCGTCCAGTTCCTCCTCCAGGTCCTTCAACCGCCGCCCCAGCCGGTGCAGTTCGGCGACCCGGGGTTCGGCCTCCTCGTCGACGCGGTCGAGCCGGTCGGCCCAGCGCTCCGGGTCGGCGTCGCCGGCCCCGGCGCCCTGCACGATGTCGCGGTGCAGGTCGGCCTTGGCCTGGCGGATGACGGCGAGCCGGCTCTCCACCCGCTGCCGCTGCCGGCGGGTGTCGCGGACGCCGCGTTCCAGTTCCTCGACGTCACGGCTCAACTGCGAGGCGCCGGCGGCCGGTTCACCGGGCGGCGCGGGGGTGTACGCGCGCACCACGCGGGCGTCGACCACGTGGGCCACCGCGCCGGCCCGGTCGCCGTCCGGGGCGGACAGCTCGGCGCGCAGCGAACGGTCGACGGCCAGCGGCGTGACCGGCCCGACCCGCAGCCGCACCACCCCGGCGGCGAGCCGCACGGTGCCGGACCGTTCGACCTGGGCGCGGTCCTCCAGGCAGGTCACAGCGGTGATCGGCAGGGACACGGCGGCAGCGGCGCCGCCGGTTTCAGCGGGGCCGGCGGTGCCGTTGCCGCCGCCGGTGCCGGTGCCCGGCTGGTCGCCGGAGGTGATGTCGGCGTCGGCGGCGGAGCCGGGGGTGCCGTCGGAAGCCGGCTGATCGCCGGAGGTGCCGTCGGGGGTGCCCGGGAAGCGGTCGGGGGTGCCGTCAGGGGTGCCCGGGAGGCCGTCGGGGGTGCCGGTGACGCCTTCACCGCCGGTCGCGGGGGTTTCCCGGCCGGTGCGGCGGGAGCCGGGAGCGCCGAAGGCCCGCTCGACGGAGGCTGCGGCGTCGAACGGCGGGGCCCCGGACCCGTTGTCGCCGCGGCCGGCGGCCCCGGAACCGTTGTCGCCCGGCGCGCTGCCGGTCGGCGTGCCGTCGGCGGACCCGGCGTTGCGGGCGGCCGCGGCGTCGAAGCCGGGGTCCTGGGGGTGCGTGTCGGTCATGGTCAGCTCCTCCGGTTCCCGCCGACGACCGCCTTGCCGGCCGGCAGGCGTATCTCGTAGCCGCCGTTCAGCGTGGTCGTGCGGCCGGCGGCCACCTCGGCGTGCCAGACCCGGGCACCACGGACCAGGGCGTCGTCCTGGCCGGCCAACGGCTCGTCGGGCGCGGCCCACGGCGGGGTGGCGCGGTGTTCCTCGACCCGGACGTCCTTGTCGGCGGAGACCGGTATCCGTTCGCGCACCTCGACGGTCACCGGGTGCGGAAGGCGGTTGGCGATCTCGACCTCCACGGTGTGGTCGAGCACCGTCGTACCGCCGCGCAGGCCCGCGGTGGACTCGCGCATGTGGGTGCGGCGGGCCACCCGCACGCTCTCGACCACGCCGACGCCGACCGCCTGCCGTTCGCCCGGGGCGAGGGTGGGCAGCGCGGCGGTGAGCACGAAGTCGCCGTCCACCACGACGTCGGCGGGGCCGGCGAGCAGCGCGTGCGCGGAGGTGTTGGTCACCAGCACGGTGCCGTAGACCGCCGGGTCCACCGCGGGCACGCACACGTAGGCGGACTCGGTGCGTGCCGGGATCTCGCAGACCGGCACGGTGTGCCAGGCGCCGTCCGCCACGACGTCCACCGGGGCGGCCGTGTCGAAGCGGTAGTCGAAGGCGCCGGCCGACTCCCGCACGTCCGCCGCGTGGGCCGGCCGGGCCAGCCGCCGCACCGCTTCCGCCCGGCCGCGGTACTCGGCGACGACCGCGTCGGGGCTCGCCGGGTCCGGGCGCAGGGTGCCGCGGGCGCGCGGCGCGTCCGGGCCGGCCAGGGTGAGGCGGGCGTAGTCGAGCAGGTCGTCGGCGGGCGGCGCGTCGGCCGGCGCTCCGGCGGGCGGGGCACCGCCGGGAGCGATCGGCCCGTACCGCTTGGCGTGGTGGCGCGCGGCGCGCGGCGCGGCGGCGGCGACCGGCGCCGGGGCCCGCACGGGGCCGCCGGGCGAACCACCGGCCATCAGCGGCCCGTCGTCCTCGTCGGGCCGGTCCACGGCGGCCGGGGACGCCGCGCCGTAGGCGGCCGGCGCGGGCGGCGGGCGGAACGCCGGCGGCAGGGACACCGGGAGGGCGGCGGACCGCTCGTCGGCCGGGCGGGCGGCGACGGCGGTGTCGTAGCCGGTGAACAGCTCCGCCAGACCGGCCGGCGGTTCCCGCCAGCCGTGGGTGCGCGGTTCCGGCTGGCCGCGGCCGATCCGCAGGGACCGCAGTTCCGGCAGGTCCGCGCGGCGCAGCAGGTCGGCGGTGGACAGCCCCAGCCGCACGCCGGTCCAGTCCTCGCCGGTGCGCTGGGCCACGCTGGCGCGCATCACCAGCGTGCTGTCCCCGGTACCGCCGCCGGCCAGCCGCAACTGGTAGACCGGCGCCCAACTGGCCCCGGGCACGCGGTACTCCAGCTCCAGCTCCAGCTCCGCGTCCGCGTTCAGGTCCACGCCCGCGTTCACCTCCACGTCCGCGGCCACGGAGTCCGGGGGGACGTCGCGGGAGGTCGCGGGGGCGGGGTCGCCGGGGCCGGCGGAGGGACTTGCGGCGTCGGGGGCGCTTGCGGAGGGGTCGTGGGCCAGGGTCAGGACCGCGGTGAGGACCGGACGGGCGCGATCGGTGCGCAGCGCGGTGGACGCCTGCTCCAGGCGGTGGCGCAGGACGTCGGCGTCGTGCTCGGCGCGGGCGAGTTCGTCCTCGGCGGCGCG
This sequence comes from Streptantibioticus silvisoli, assembly GCF_027947535.2. Classification (GTDB taxonomy): domain Bacteria; phylum Actinomycetota; class Actinomycetes; order Streptomycetales; family Streptomycetaceae; genus Streptantibioticus_C; species Streptantibioticus_C silvisoli. The sequence goes on along the minus strand of NZ_JAAGKO020000026.1, from coordinate 83,031 downwards.
CAGCCGGTCGTGCAGCAGGGCGAGGCGGGTGTCGACGAAACCGGCCAGCGTCAGGATCGACTCGATGGGTGCCCAGCGCGGCGGTTCGCCGCGCCGGGGCTGCGGCGGCTCGGCGCGGAAGGCCGCGACCTCGGTGACCTCCGCCGCGAGCCGGTCGCGCCGGTCGGCCAGCCGGGACACCTGGTCCTCGGCGTCCTCCAGGTCCAGCCGCAGGCCCGGCAGCCGGTCCCCGCGCCGGGTCGTCACGGCCAGGTCGGCGCGTACGTCGGTCACCCGCAGGCCGGCCGGACCGGACACCACCCGGGCGCGCAGGGTGTGTTCGTCGAGCGTGACCGGCAGGCCGTCGATCCGCACGGTGCCGCCCGCGCCCGCCGCGAGCACGCACCGGGCCCGCCGGACGCACACCGCTCCCGCCGCGTACACCACCACGGACTCCAGCGTGGACCCCGTCGGCGGTGTGTCCTTCGCGGTGTCACGCACGGTCACGTCCATCGTGCCTCCCCCTGCCGGCCGTTCCCGACGCACCTTAGCCCGAAGGCGGTCGGCGAGCGACTCCGTGACGATCACCGGCGCCCGGTGAACGGGAGCCGGCACGCGCGGCCTGCGGGAGCGGTGCGGCGGCGGGGGCGCGGCGTTTAAGGGGTGCAGCGGTGCGGCGGGGGATGCTGCGGTGCCGGAGCGATGTGGCGGCGGGAGCGCGCCGGGGGTGCGGCGTGCCGCGCGGCCGGTTCAGCGCAGTGCCACGGCGAACTCGCAGTCCGGCCCGGCTCCCTTGTTGGCGGGGTTGGGCACCAGCACGCTGCGCACGCCCCCGGCCGGCTGGCGTCCTCGCTCCCCGGCCCAGGCGAACAGGGCCTCCACGGCGATCTCCACCTGGGCCCCGCCGACCCACCGCCCCGGCACGCCCTGGCGGACGAACGCCTCCTGGTGCGCGGGCTCGGTGCGCAGCGTGAGATCGGGGAATCCGGCGGCTACCTCGTCCGCCCGATCGCCGGGGACGGGCCAGCACCATTCCACCGGGCCGTCGCTGTCCCCGCTCACCTGCCCGTGGTGGATCGTGAACGGTGCTCCGGCGATCCCCTCGATCCGCGGCACACCGCCGCCGAACAGCCGGTGGATGAACAGCTCCCGGGTCCGCTCCTCCAGTTCGTCCTCGTGCACGCGCCGCATGAGGCTGAGCAGGCTGCGGGCGGGAATGTCGCGGACGGCGACCTCGTACATGGCGGGCTTCTCTCCGTGAAGGTGGTCGACGAGGTGCCCGATGAGGTCCCGCCGGGCGGCGTGCTCGGCCTCGGCCCCGGCCCAATAGGTGCGGACGAGCTCCGCGGCCGAGGCCGGTTCCAGGGCCAGCAGGTCCCTGATCCGGGCCAGCGGTACGCCGATCCGGCGCAGCGCCGCCACCAGGCGGGCCTGGTCCCGTTGCGACGCCGCGTACCAGCGGTAGCCGGTAGCGGGGTCGACGCGCGCCGGCACCAGCAGTCCGAGTTCGTCGTACAGCCGCAGCGCCTTGGGTGACAGTCGCGACAGCCGGGAGAACTCACCGATGCTGACCAGGCTCATGGACGGGCTCCCTCGCTCCGGGCGGTGCCCGGTCCCGACCACTGTGCGGCTTCCCCGAGGGTGAAGGTCAACAGCCCACCGGAGGAGGCGACCCGCCGCGTCCCCGTGCCGCCTCACCGGACCCCGCCGGGTTGCCGCCGCAGCACCGCACCGGGGCCTCACCGGACCCCGCCGGACCGCCGCCGCAGCACCGCACCGCCGCCTCGCCGCACCGGCGCAGCACCGCACCGGAAGTGACGGCCGGTGCCCGGCGGGGGCCCTCCCCCGCCGCTACGCGGTGCGCCGCAGCAGTGCCAGGTACATCGCGTCGGTGCCGTGCCGGTGCGGCCACAGCTGGACGTCGGGGCCGTCGCCGAGGTCGGGGACGCCGGGCATGAGGGGGCGGGCGTCGATGAGTTCGGCCGCCGCCGCCGGGGTGCCGGAGCGGCCGCGCAGCACGTCGTCGACCACGACGCGGGTCTCGGCCGGGTGCGGGGAGCAGGTGGCGTAGCCGACGACGCCGCCGACCCGTACCGCGCGCAGCGCCGACCGCAGCAGGTCGCGCTGGAGCGGGCCGAAGGCGGCCACGTCCTGCGGCCGGCGCCGCCAGCGGGACTCCGGGCGGCGGCGCAGCGCGCCCAGACCGCTGCACGGCACGTCGACCAGCACCCGGTCGAAGGCACCCTCGCGCCAGGCGGGGCGGGTGCCGTCGGCGGTGACGACCTGGTACGGGCCGGGGTTGCCGGCCAGGGTGCGGGCGACCAGCCGGGCGCGGTGCGGCAGCTTCTCGGAGGCGACCACCGCGGCACCGCGGCCGGCGGCCAGTGCGGCCAGCAGCGCCGCCTTGCCGCCGGGGCCCGCGCAGGCGTCCAGCCAGCGGCGGTCCGGGCCGTCCAGCGGCGCGGCCGCCAGGGCCAGGGCGACCAGCTGACTGCCCTCGTCCTGGACGCCGGCCCGGCCCTCGCGCACCGCGTCCAGCGCCGCCGGGTCGCCGCCGTCGGCCAGTCGCAGCGCGTACGGCGACCACTGCCCCGGCTCCGCGAACTCCCCCACGGCGTCGGCGAGTTCGTCGACGGTGGAGCGGCCGGGGCGGGCGACCAGGGTGACCTGCGGGCGTTCGTTGTCGGCGGTGAGCAACTCCTCGATGCCGGCCCGGCCGCCGCCGAGGGCGTCCCACAGCGCGGAGACCACCCAGCGCGGGTGGGAGTGCACGACGGCGAGGTGGTCCTCGGCGTCCTCGTCGTAGGGCGGCGCGACGCGGGACAGCCAGCCGTCGAGATCGTCGGCGGCGATCTTGCGCAGCACCGCGTTGACGAACTTCGACCGGCCGTCGCCGACGACCTCGCGGGCCAGCTCCACCGTGGCGGAGACCGCGGCGTGCGTGGGGATGCGGGTGCCGAGCAGCTGGTGGGCGCCGAGGGAGAGGACATCGAGCACCGGCGGGTCGACCTCGCGCAGCGGCCGGTCGACGCAGGCGGCGATGACCGCGTCGTAGGTGCCCCGGCGGCGCAGGGTGCCGTAGACGAGTTCGGTGGCCAGCGCGGCGTCGCGGCGGTCGAACGGGCCCTTCTTCTCCGCCTCGCGCAGCAGGGCGGGCAGCACCAGGTTGGCGTAGGCGTCGCGTTCGTCCACCGCGCGCAGCGCGTCCCAGGCGAGCCGGCGCACCGGGTCGGGGGACGGGCTGCGGTAGGGCTTGCGGGGGCCGGAACCGGGCCGTGACGAGTGCTGGGGGCGGCGGCGGCGTGGCTGGTCGTTCACAGCGGGAAGGTGCTCCGGATGTCGGCGGGTTCGGCGCGCGGGACCGCCGGTGACGGCTCGCCCCGCGCGTTCCAGGCTACGGCGTCGGCGCGGTCACTCCCCCAGCCGGTCGCCGGACGCCAGCCGGACGCCGCGGGCCCAGTCGGCGGCCCGCATCAGCTTCTTGCCCTGCGCCTGCACGTCGGTCAGCTCCACCGGGTGCGAACCGGTGCCGACGTGCACGGAGTTCTTGCCGACCACCAGCTCACCGGGGGCCGGGGCCGGGCCGTCGAACCCGGGGGCCGGGCGGACCGGGGCGAGCTTGAGGCGTTCGCCGTGGTGCAGGGTCCAGGCGCCGGGGGCCGGGGTGCAGCCGCGGATCAGCCGGTCGACGCGCAGGGCCGGCGCGGTCCAGTCGACGCGGGCGTCCTCCACGGCGATCTTCGGGGCGAGCGAGACGCCGTCGGCGGGCTGCTCGCGGGCCACCAGGGTGCCGTCGGCGATGCCGTCCATGGTGGCGGTCAGCAGTCCGGCGCCGGAGCCGGCCAGCCGTTCCAGCAGCGCGCCGCTGGTGTCGCGCGGGCCGACCGCCTCGGTGAGCACGCCGTAGACCGGCCCGGAGTCCAGCCCCTCCTCGATGAGGAACGTCGAGGCGCCGGTGACCTCGTCGCCGGCGATGACCGCGTGCTGCACCGGCGCGGCGCCGCGCCAGGCGGGCAGCAGCGAGAAGTGCAGGTTGACCCAGCCGTGGACCGGGATGTCCAGGGCGGCCTTGGGCAGCAGCGCGCCGTAGGCGACGACCGGGCAGCAGTCGGGGGCGATCTCGCGCAGCCGGGCCAGGAAGTCCTCCTCGCGCGGCCGCTTCGGCTTGAGCACCTCGATGCCGGCCTCCTCGGCACGCTGGGCGACCGGGCTGGCGGCCAGCCTGCGGCCGCGGCCGGCCGGCGCGTCGGGCCGGGTGACGACCGCGACCACCTCGTGCCGGCCGGCGGCCAGCAGCGCGTCCAGGGCGGGAACGGCGACCTCGGGGGTGCCGGCGAAGACGAGCCTCATGGTGGGTGGGGTGCCTTTCTTCAACGGAGGGGGCCACGGGTGCGGCCGGTCGGCGGGGGGCCGGCCCGGACGGTACGGGATCTCGGCGCCGGCGGTAGGGGACCTTGGCGCCGGCGGTACGGGACGTCGGCGGTACGGAACGCCGGTGCCGACGGTACGGCGGGCGGGCGGCGCGGGGGCGGGCCCGGCGCGCGGGCTGCCGGCTGACGGTGCGGGCGGTCGGCCGGCGGTGCGGCCGGTCGACGGACGGTATCGGCGGTCGGCGCCGGCGGTGCGGCCGGTCGGCCGGGCCGCCGCGCGTGATCCGGACGGTGCGGCCGGTCGACGGACCGGATCGCCCGTCGCCCCGGGTACCTCCCCGGGCGGGGTCAGCGGGCGGTGCCGAAGGTGCCGCCGTGCGGGGAGAGCTTCACCGGTGGGGGTGTGCCGTCGGCCCATTCGGCCTCGCGGATCGCCTTGAGCGCCGCCTTGCGCAGCTCGGGGTCGAGGCGGTCGATGAAGATGATGCCGTCGAGGTGGTCGGTCTCGTGCTGGATGGCGCGGGACAGCAGCTGGGTGCCCTCGATGGTGACCGGGTCGCCGTACATGGTGAAGCCCTTGGCCACCACGCCGAAGGCGCGGCCGCAGTCGTACTTCAGGCCCGGCAGCGACAGGCAGCCCTCGGGGCCGAACTGCTCCTCGTCGGTGAGCGTCAGGTCGGGGTTGACCAGGTGCCCGGTCTCACCGTCGACGTGGTAGGTGAACACCCGCAGGGAGACGCCGAGTTGGGGCGCGGCGAGGCCGGCGCCCGGGGCGTCGATCATCGTCTCGGTGAGGTCCTTGACCAGGGTGCGCAGCTCTTTGTCGAAGACGGTGACCGGCTGGGCCTTCATGCGCAGCACCGGGTCGCCGAACATGCGGATCGGCAGGACGGACAAGGGCGGGCTCCTGACGAGGGACGGCACGGCGGAACGTTGACCGGTGCGGGCCGGGCGGGGACGCCCTGCCGGCTCCGGGGCCCGCCAGTCTATGCGGCCCGGACCGCCGGTGAGGGCGTGCCAGGGGGCGTACCGGATGCCGCGCGCCCCCTGCGCACGTCGGCACGCCCCTTGCGCGTGACCCCGCGGCAGCCTGACGCGTTGGTCAAATGAGCTTGACCCACACCGGGCCACCGGGTTGACGGTCCGCCGGCTCCGGACCGGTGAGCGGTCCGCCCGGCAGGCCCCTCCCGTACCGCCCGTTGTGACCCACTGACCGATATGACACCGGTTCCGAGAGGCTTGTTCATGGCCGACCACGCAACCCACGACGCCCAGGCACGGGCCAGCCTTCACCTCCTGGTACGGGACATCGAACGGGTCCGCCGGCAGGTGGACGCGCTGCGCACCCTCACCGCCCAGTTGGGCAACGTCTACCGCCCGCGGCGCAGCGGCCCCTCGCAGGGCTTCGTCGTCTACGGCCGGGCGCCCGCCCCGACCGTCCGCCTGGCGCAGGAGCTGCGCGACAGCGTGGAGACCCTGGTCACCGCGGCCGTCGAGTTCGACCGCTCCCTCGGCTTCTCCTGGGACGCGGTCGGCTCCGCGCTGGGCGTGACCAAACAGGCGGTGCACCGCCGGTACGGCGCGCGCCGGGCGGCCGCCTCCGCCGCGGCCCGGGAGGAGGGCGCCCACCCGTCCGGCACCGTGACGGCCACCGCCGCCGCGACTGTCCCCGCCGCGCGTTCGGTCTCCTCGGCCCTGACCCCGCCGCCGCTCGCCGGCCCCCCGGCGCAGTCGGCCCGCGACGACAGCCTCTCCGGCGGCGCCTTCCCCGGCCCGCGCAACGGCTGACGTCAACGGCTCACGGCTGGCGGCTGGCGGCTGGCGGCTCACGCGCAACGGGGACGCCGGGCGGCGCCGGACGGCCGGCGCGTGTCGGGTGACGCCGGCGCGGCACGCACCGCTCCCCCGGGCGGAAGCCGCTCCCGGCGCGGCCGCACCGCACGGCCGCGGGCCGGCCCCGGGGGCGACCCGCGTCAGCCGATGTCCGGCGGGTCGACGCGAACGCGGACCGGGTCGGCGGCCTTGCGGGCGATGCGGGCGATCTGCGCCGTCTTCAGGGCGGCGGCCAGCGCGCCGCCGGTGCCCGGCCGCACCCGCAGCAGCACCCGGTCCCACCGCTCCCCCGGCGGTGGTTCACCGGTGCGGCGCGGGCTGCCGGGCGGTGCCACCGGCAACGGCACCGGGCCCAGGACGTCGGCGCCGTCGGGCAGTTCGACGGTACGCAGCAGGTCGGCGACGGCGGCCGGGGTGCCGGTGACCGACGCCATCCGGGAGACCGGCGGGAAGCCCAGCTCCGCGCGTTCGGCCAGTTCGCGCACCGCGTGGCCGGCCGGGTCCCAGCGCACCAGCGCCTGCACCGGGCGCAGCGTGGGCTCGGCGACCACCACGACGGTGCCGTTCCCGCTCGCGGGGCGGACCAGGCTGGCGGCGACCAGCCAGCGGCGCAGCGCCTCCTCGCCGGCCCGCAGGTCGGGGCGGCCGAGCAGCGCCCAGCCGTCCAGCAGCAGCGCCGCCGCGTAGCCGCCGGCCGCGACCGGTTCGGCGCCCGGGGTGGCGATGACCAGGGCCGGTTCGCCGGGCACCCGGTCGAGCACCGCGTCCCGGCCGGAGGTGCGCACCGGCACGCCGGGGAAGGCCCGGCCGAGTTCGTCGGCGGTGCGGCGGGCGCCGACCACCTGGGCGCGCAGCCGGGTCGCCCCGCAGGCGGCGCAGTGCCAGCCGGCCTCGGGCCGGCCGCACCAGCCGCAGTGCAGCGTGCCGCCGGCCGCCGGGCCGGACTCGCCCAGCTCCAGCGGTCCGGCGCACCGGCCGCAGCGGGCGGCCTCCCGGCAGCGTTCGCACGCCAGCCGGGGCACGTATCCGCGCCGGGGCACCTGGACCAGCACCGGGCCGTGCCGCAGCGCGTCCCGGGTGACCCCCCAGGCCAGCGTGGGCAGCCGGGCGGTGCGGGCGGCGGAGTCGCGGGCCTGGTCGGCGTCGCCGACGGTACGCACCAGGGGTGCCGCGCGGCGTACCTGGTCGCGGTCGGCGGCCAGCGGGGAGGCCCAGCGGCTGTCGACCAGCTGGGCGCCCTCGACGGTGACCGAGGGCCCGCCGAGCAGGAACGCGGCGCCCTCGTCGGCGGCGCGCAGCAGCAGCACGTCGCGGGCGTGCGGCTGCGGGGCGTGCGGTTCGGCGTGGCTGGAGTCGCCGTCGTCCCAGAGGGCGGCGAGGCCCAGGCCGCGCACCGGCGCGAACATCGCCGCCCGGGTGCCGACGACCGCGCGGACCGCGCCGCGGTTGACGGCGAGCCAGCTGCGGTAGCGCTCCTCGGGGCCGCTGTCGGCGGTGAGCACGACGTGCCGCCCCGCACCGAGCAGGTCGGTCAGCGCCTCGTCGACCCGGGCGACGCTGCGGCGGTCCGGCAGCACCGCGAGCGCGCCGCGTCCGCCGGCCAGTGCGGCGGCCAGGGCGGTGGCCAGTTCCCGGGGCCAGTGCGGTCCGGGCAGCGCGGTCCACACCGCGCGCGGTGCGGCGCCGGCCGCCAGGGCGTCGAGGTAACCGGTGCCGTCGCGATACCGGGTCCAGCTGCCGGGCGGCGGGGCGGCGGGCGGCGGCAGCGGGTCGGCGGACGGCCGGCCCTCCGGGCGGACCCGGCGCGGCGGCACGGCCAGCTGGACGACGTCGGCGAGCGCACCGGCGTACCGGTCGGCGACCGCCCGGCACAGCCGCAGCAGGTCGGGGCCGAGCACGGGTTCCGGGGAGAGCACCTGGGCCAGCGGCGCGAGCGGGCCGGAGTAATCCGAATGGGTGAGGCGGTCCACCACGAAGCCGTCGTGCAGTTCGCCGCCCTCGCGGCGGCCGCGTACCACCCGGGCGCCGAACCGCACCCGGACCCGGACGCCGGGCTGGGCGTCGGCGTCCATCGCCTCGGGCACGGCGTAGTCGAAGTACTGGTCGAGGTGCAGCAGGCCCTTGTCCACCAGCACGCGGGCGACCGGCAGGGGGTCGGCCAGCTTGGCCCCCCGCCAGGTGCGCGGTCTGGCCCGCGGTTCCTTGGCCTTGCGGACCGTGTCCCGGATCAGGGCGAGCTGCTCCCCCGCGACATCCCCCGGCGCGGCCGCACCGGACCCGGTCCGGTCGTTCTCGCTGCTCACGGCTCAGTCCTATCAGACCCCTGCGACACCCGGCCGCGGAGCGGCGCCCCCTGCCGGGGCCGGGGAGCGGGCGACGCACGGGCGGCCGGTGCGGCCGGTGCGGTCCGCGGCGCGTTTCACCCCGGGTTTCCGCCCGGCGCCGCCCCCGGACGGCACCCCGGATCGGCCGGACCGGGATTTCCACCCGGCACCTTCTCCGGACAGCACCCCGGATCAGGGTTTCCACCCGGCGCCGCCGAACGGCACTCGGTCCGGCCGGCTCAAGGGTTTCCGGAGCCAGCGCCCCCGAACAGCACCCGGCCCGGCCGGACCCCGCCAAGCGGTCCGGCCGGGCCGGGTGGCCGGGCACGTGCGGGCCGGCCGGTGCGGGCCGGGCGGTACTCGGTACTACAGGCCGACGGCGGCGCGCAGGGCGTCGACGCGGTCGGTGCGCTCCCAGGTGAAGTCCGGCAGCTCACGGCCGAAGTGGCCGTAGGCGGCGGTCTGGGCGTAGATCGGGCGCAGCAGGTCCAGGTCGCGGATGATGGCGGCCGGGCGCAGGTCGAAGACCTCGGAGATGGCGTGCTCGATCTTGTCGACCTCGGCCTTGGCGGTGCCGAAGGTCTCGATGAACAGGCCGACCGGCTCGGCCTTGCCGATGGCGTAGGCGACCTGGACCTCGCAGCGCGAGGCGAGGCCGGCGGCCACCACGTTCTTGGCGACCCAGCGCATCGCGTACGCGGCGGAGCGGTCGACCTTGGACGGGTCCTTGCCGGAGAAGGCACCGCCGCCGTGCCGGGCCATGCCGCCGTAGGTGTCGATGATGATCTTGCGTCCGGTCAGGCCGGCGTCGCCCATCGGGCCGCCGATCTCGAACCGGCCGGTGGGGTTGACCAGCAGCCGGTAGCCGTCGGTCTCCAGCTTGATGCCGGACTCCAGCAGCGCCTGGAGCTCGGGCTCCACGACGAACTCGCGGATGTCGGGGGCGAGCAGCGAGTCCAGGTCGATGTCGGAGGCGTGCTGCGAGGAGACCACGACGGTGTCGAGGCGCACGGCCTTGTCACCGTCGTACTCGATGGTGACCTGGGTCTTGCCGTCGGGACGCAGGTAGGGGATGGTCCCGTTCTTGCGGACGTCGGTGAGGCGCTTGGACAACCGGTGGGCCAGGGTGATCGGCAGCGGCATGAACTCGGGCGTCTCGTCGCACGCGTAGCCGAACATCAGACCCTGGTCGCCGGCGCCCTGCCGGTCCAGTTCGTCCTCGTCGCCCTCGACGCGGTGCTCGTGGGCGCTGTCCACGCCCTGCGCGATGTCGGGGGACTGCGAGCCGATGGACACCGACACGCCGCACGAGGCGCCGTCGAAGCCCTTCTTGGAGCTGTCGTACCCGATGCCGAGGACGGTGTTGCGCACCAGGGTCGCCACGTCGGCGTACGCCTTCGTGGTGACCTCTCCGGCGACGTGGACCAGGCCGGTGGTGATCAGCGTCTCGACCGCGACGCGGGAGGTCGGATCGTCCTTGAGCAGGGCGTCGAGGATGCTGTCGCTGATCTGGTCGGCGATCTTGTCTGGGTGTCCCTCGGTCACGGACTCCGAGGTGAACAAGCGGCGGGACACATCGCTCCCTGGGGGTTGCAGCGGCTGCTGGCTGATATTGGGTGTCCGGACGCAGGGCTGCACCCCACCGGACGACGGCCAGTTTATCGGTCGTGTCCAGAAAGCGGCATGTCATCTCGAGTACTGGATCGAATGTGATCGAAACCCTAGAGAATGACGTATCGCCCCTCCGACGCCCCCGCGGCCTGCCCGCGGGCCCCGGGCGGGACCGGATTCCGCTAAGGAACGGCAGGGCCGTCCGGCTGACCGGCGGGCCGGGCGGGGCCCGAGGCGGGTGACGGGGTCACGTCACCAGCGGCGGACCACCAGGTCCCAGACCACGTCGGCCAGCGCGTCCTTGGGTCCGTACGGCACCGGGGTCTCGGCGCCGTCGCGGTCCAGCACGACGGCCTCGTTCTCCTCGGCGCCGAAGGTGAGCCGCTCGCCCACCTCGTTGACGACGAGCAGGTCGCAGCCCTTGCGGGCGAGCTTGGCGCGGCCGTTGGCCAGGACGTCGTCGGTCTCGGCGGCGAAGCCCACCACGACCTGGCCGGGGCGGGGGCGGGAGGCGGACAGTTCGGCGAGGACGTCGGGGTTGCGCACCAGCGCGACCGGCGCCGGCTCCTGGCCGTCCTTCTTCTTGATCTTGCCGGCCGCGTAGGCGGCGGGCCGGAAGTCGGCGACCGCCGCGGCCATCACCACCGCGTCCGCGTCGGCGGCGGCCTTCAGCACGGCCTCGCGCAGCTGGAGCGCGGTGCCGACCGCGACCACGTCGGCGCCGGCCGGGCCGGGCAGCGCGGCGTTGGCGGACACCAGGGTGACCCGGGCGCCGCGGGCGAGGGCGGCCCGGGCCAGCGCGTAGCCCTGCTTGCCGGAGGAGCGGTTGCCGAGGAAGCGGACCGGGTCGAGGGGTTCGCGGGTGCCGCCGGCGCTGACGACCACGTGCCGGCCGGCCAGGTCGGCGGCGTCCTGGGCGGCGAGGGCGCCGCGGGCCAGGACGCGGCGGCAGAACTCGAAGATCTCGGCGGGGTCCGGCAGCCGGCCCTTGCCGGTGTCGGCGCCGGTCAGGCGGCCGACGGCCGGTTCGATCACCAGGCAGCCGCGGCGGCGCAGGGTGGCGACGTTCTCCCGGGTGGCGGGGTGCTCCCACATCTCGGTGTGCATCGCGGGGGCGAAGACCACCGGGCAGCGGGCGGTCAGCAGGGTGTTGGTCAGCAGGTCGTCGGCGAGGCCGTGGGCGGCGCGGGCCAGCGTGTCGGCGGTGGCGGGGGCGACCACCACGAGGTCGGCCTGCTGACCGATGCGCACGTGCGGCACCTGGTGGACGTCGTCCCACACCCGGGTGGAGACCGGGTGGCCGGACAGCGCGGACCAGGTGGCCTCCCCGACGAAGTGCAGGGCGCTGTCGGTGGGCACCACGCGCACGTCGTGGCCGGACTCGGTCAGCCGCCGCAGCAGTTCGCAGGCCTTGTAGGCGGCGATACCGCCGCTGACCCCGAGGACCACCCGTGGCTTGTCCATCACGACTCCCGATGTCGTTCGGGGCCCGCCTGCGGGTCCCCGTCGTCGTCGCCAGTGAACACCAAAAGGCCCAGCGGACATCCGCCGGGCCCTGGAAGACACACCCGCGGGGTGTGCCGAAGTGACGTCTGCCGCTACTGGGGGCCCTCGACGGCCTCGGAGGTGAGCAGGCCGGCGTTGATCTCGCGCAGCGCGATCGACAGCGGCTTCTCGTGGACGTGGGTGTCCACCAGCGGGCCGACGTACTCCAGCAGGCCCTCGCCGAGCTGCGAGTAGTACGCGTTGATCTGGCGGGCGCGCTTGGCCGCGTAGATCACCAGGCTGTACTTGGAGTCGGTGGCCTCGAGCAGCTCATCAATCGGCGGGTTGATGATGCCCTCGGGCGTGGTGATGGAAGAGGACACACTGTGCCTTTCTCTTGGTCTCTGCTGGGGTTCCGGGGATCCAGATCCCCTTCAGATACGCGTCATCAAGGCTAGCAGCTCGCGCACTACGTCCTCGACGGAGGTGTTGACAAGGGTGACGTCGAACTCCGACTCGGCGGCCAGCTCGATCCTGGCGGCCTCCAGGCGGCGGGCGATCACCTGCGGCGACTCGGTGCCGCGGCCGGTGAGCCGGCGGACCAGTTCGTCCCAGCCGGGCGGGGCGAGGAAGACCAGGTGGGCGTCGGGCATGGACTCGCGGACCTGGCGGGCGCCCTGCAGGTCGATCTCCAGCAGGACCGGCTCACCGGCCGCGAGGTGCTGCTCGACGGCCAGCCGGGGGGTGCCGTACCGGTTGCCGGCGAACTCGGCCGACTCCAGCAGCTCGCCGTTGGCGACCAGCTTGTCGAACTCGTCATGGTCGACGAAGTGGTACTCCACCCCGTGCCGCTCGCCGGGGCGCGGCTTGCGGGTGGTGACCGAGACGGACAGCCAGATGTCGGGGTGCAGTTTGCGCAGAAACGCGACGACCGTGCTCTTGCCGACCCCGGAGGGGCCGGAGAGCACGGTCAGTCGCGGTTTCGTGCCCGGGGGCACGGGGGTCTGCGACCCCCCGGTGTGTGCGGCCATGCACTGATTATCGCGGTTCCCCGCGCGAGCGGAAAATCCCCGGCCGCGCGGGCAGCGCGGTCAGGCCGCGCCGCCGCCGAACTCGCGCTCCAGGGAGGCGATCTGGTTCGAGCCGAGACCACGGACGCGACGGCTCTCGGAAATGCCGAGGCGTTCCATGATCTGCTTGGCGCGGACCTTGCCCACGCCCGGCAGACTCTCCAGAAGGGCGGAGACCTTCATCTTGCCGATGACATCATTTTCCTGGCCGGACTTGATGACCTCATGCAGCGAGGCGCCGGAGTGCTTGAGACGATTCTTGACCTCGGCGCGCTCCCGGCGAGCCGCGGCGGCCTTCTCAAGCGCGGCAGCGCGCTGTTCAGGGGTAAGGGGCGGAAGAGCCACGCCTACGTCACCTCGGATGTAGAACTGTCGGATACTTGACCGGTGTGGAACCTAGTTGTTCCGCTCGCACGGAGCAACGAGCAACGCGCTTCCCTGCGTTCTCTCGTCGGAGACTAGCGCTCCCGAGGCCCCCCGTCAGCGAGAACGAACGAAAAGTCCTGGTCAGACTCCATCCCGCGGCGATCCTAGCGGACATCGGCGGACATAACACCCGGATCGACCGCATGTTTCCGGCCAGACGGGGGGCCGGTTCAGGCCGCGGTGACCGCGTGGATTTCGACAGCGACCTGTTGAGCCGCCGATCGCAGGGCGGCCAGATCGGGTCCGTGGCGCAAAACATCACGGCTGACGGTGGGCAGCACGTTGCGCAGCGCGTCGCCGAAGACGGCCGGCAGGTCCGCCGGGGTCGCCCCCTGCGCGCCGATGCCGGGGGCCAGCAGCGGGCCGCCGGTGTCGAGGTCGACGCCGGCGCCGGCCACCGTGCCGCCCAGCGTGGCGCCGACCACCGCGCCGAACGACCCCAGCGGCCGCTCACCGGCGTTCTCCGCCCGCAGCGCCTGAAGGACCGCACCGGCCACCGTCGGACCGCCGGCGGTCACCGCACGCTGCACCTGGGCGCCCTCCGGGTTCGAGGTGAGCGCCAGCACGAACAGTCCGGTGCCGGACGCGCGGGCCGCCTGCACCGCCGGGCGCAGGCTGCCGTAGCCGAGGTAGGGGCTGACGGTGACCGCGTCGCAGAACAGCGGGCTGCCGGGGTCGAGGTAGGTGGCGGCGTAGGCGGCCATCGTCGAGCCGATGTCGCCGCGCTTGGCGTCCATCAGCACCAGCGCCCCGGCCTGCCGGGCCTCGGCGACGGCGCGCTCCAGCACCGCGACGCCGCGCGAGCCGAACCGTTCGAAGAACGCCGACTGCGGCTTGAGCACCGCCACCCGGTCGGCCAGCGCCTCCACCACGGTCAGCGCGAACCGCTCCAGGCCCCGGGCGTCGTCCGGCAGCCCCCAGTCGGCCAGCAGCGCCGCGTGCGGGTCGATGCCCACGCACAGCGGGCCGCGGGTGTCCATGGCCCGGCGCAGCCGGGTGCCGAAGGGTGCGAGGGTCATCGGGGGTCCTCCTCGGGACGGCCGACCCCGGCGCCGACCGCGGCGGCGAGCGTCGGGTAGGGGCTGTCGGCCAGCCGGGCGGCCAGCCCGCGGCGGACCCGCCGGGCCCAGAACGGGCCGCGGTAGATGAAGGCGCTGTAGCCCTGGACCAGGGTCGCGCCGGCCAGGACGCGCTCCCACGCGTCGTCGGCGCTGTCCACGCCGCCGACGCCCACCAGGGTGATCCGGTCGCCGACCCGGGCGTACAGCCGGCGCAGCACCTCGGTGGAGCGGTCCTTGAGCGGCGCGCCGGACAGGCCGCCGGTCTCGGCGGTCAGCGCGGCCGGGGAGCGCAGGCCGAGGCTGTCGCGGGCGATGGTGGTGTTGGTGGCGATGACGCCGTCCAGGCCGAGTTCCACGGCGAGGTCGGCGACCGTGTCGATGTCGGCGTCGGCCAGGTCGGGGGCGATCTTGACCAGCAGCGGCACCCGGCGGTCCGGCACCGCGCGGTCGGCGGCGGCGCGTACCGCGCTCAGCAGCGGGCGCAGCCGGTCGACGGCCTGAAGGTCGCGCAGCCCGGGCGTGTTGGGGGAGCTGACGTTGACGACCAGGTAGTCGGCGTGCCCGGCGAGCCGTTCGGCGGACGTCACGTAGTCGGCGACGGCGTCGTCCTCGGCGACGACCTTGGTCTTGCCGATGTTGACGCCGACGGTGGGCCGGAAGGCGGGGGTGCGGGTGGCCAGCCGGTGGGCGACGGCGGCCGAGCCGTCGTTGTTGAAGCCCATCCGGTTGATCAGCGCCCGGTCGGCCAGCAGGCGGAACAGCCGCTTGGGCGGGTTGCCGGGCTGCGGTGCCCCGGTGACGGTGCCGATCTCGACGTGGTCGAAGCCGAGCATGGCCAGCCCGTCGATGCCGACCGCGTTCTTGTCGAAGCCGGCCGCCATGCCGAACGGGCCGCTCATCTGCAACCCGAAGGCGGTCACCTTCAGCGCGGGGTCGCGCGGCGCGAACACCGCGGCCAGCAGCCCGCGCAGCACCGGCACCCGCGCGGCGAGCCGGATCCAGCCGAACGCCAGGTGGTGGGCGCGTTCGGGGTCCATCCGGCGGAAGAACAGCCGGAAGAGGATGTCATACATGTCAGGGGGGGCGCTTTCGTGACGGGGGACGGCGGGCTCTCGTGCGGGAGGGGGACACCGGCCGGTGTCCCCCTCCCGTGACGTCATCCCTCGCGGCCCGCGATCAGATGTCGCGCGTGTTCCTGGAGTGAACGCACCTCGATCTGGCCGCGGTTGAGGGCGTCGATGCCCTGGACGGCGGCGGCCAGCGCCTGCACGGTGGTCAGGCACGGCACGCCGCGGGCCACCGCCGCAGTACGGATGTCGTAGCCGTCCAGCCGCCCGCCGGTGCCGTACGGGGTGTTGACGATGAGGTCGATGCGGCCGTCGTGGATGAGCTGCACGACGGTCGGCTCGCCGTCCGGGCCGGGGCCCTCGCTCTGCTTGCGCACCACGGTGGCCTCGATGCCGTTGCGCCGCAGGATCTCGGCGGTGCCGGAGGTGGCCAGCAGCTCGAAGCCGTGCTCGACCAGCGCGCGGGCCGGGAAGACCATGGCGCGCTTGTCGCGGTTGGCGACCGAGACGAAGGCGCGGCCCTTGGTGGGCAGCGCGCCGTAGGCGGCGGCCTGCGACTTGGCGTAGGCGGTGCCGAAGACCGCGTCGATGCCCATCACCTCGCCGGTGGAGCGCATCTCCGGGCCGAGGATGGTGTCGACGCCGCGGCCGGAGGCGTCGCGGAACCGGCTCCAGGGCAGCACCGCCTCCTTCACCGAGATCGGCGCGTCCAGCGGCAGGTCGCCGCCGTCGCCGGCGGCCGGCAGCAGGCCCTCGGCGCGCAGTTCGGCGACGGTGGCGCCCAGCGAGATGCGGGCGGCGGCCTTGGCCAGCGGCACGGCGGTCGCCTTGGAGGTGAACGGCACGGTCCGCGAGGCGCGCGGGTTGGCCTCCAGGACGTAGAGGATGTCGCCGGCCAGCGCGAACTGGATGTTGATCAGGCCGATGACCCCGACGCCCGCCGCGATGGCCTCGGTGGAGGTGCGCAGCCGCTTGATGTCGTGGCCGCCCAGCGTTATCGGCGGCAGGGCGCAGGCGGAGTCGCCGGAGTGGATGCCGGCCTCCTCGATGTGCTCCATGACGCCGCCGAGGTAGAGCTCGGTGCCGTCGTAGAGCGCGTCGACGTCGATCTCGATGGCGTCGTCGAGGAACCGGTCGACCAGCACCGGGCGGTCCGCGCTGATCTCGGTGGACTCCTCGATGTACGTCTTGAGCCGGGTCTCGTCGTAGACGATCTCCATGCCGCGGCCGCCCAGCACGTAGGAGGGCCGCACCAGCACCGGGTAGCCGATCTCGTCGGCGATGGCCTTGGCACCGGGGAAGGAGGTGGCGGTGCCGTGCTTGGGGGCGGGCAGGCCGGCCTCGGCGAGCACCCGGCCGAAGGCGCCGCGGTCCTCGGCGAGGTGGATGGCCTCCGGTGAGGTGCCGACGACCGGTACGCCGTTGTCCTTGAGCGCCTGCGCCAGGCCCAGCGGGGTCTGGCCGCCGAGCTGGACGATGACGCCGGCCACCGGTCCGGCCTGGGTCTCGGCGTGCACGATCTCCAGTACGTCCTCCAGGGTGAGCGGCTCGAAGTACAGCCGGTCGGAGGTGTCGTAGTCGGTGGAGACCGTCTCGGGGTTGCAGTTGACCATGACGGTCTCGTAGCCGGCGGCCGACAGCGCGAAGGAGGCGTGGACGCAGGAGTAGTCGAACTCGATGCCCTGGCCGATGCGGTTGGGGCCGGAGCCGAGGATCAGCACGGCCGGCTTCTCGCGCGGCGCGACCTCGCTCTCCTCGTCGTAGGAGGAGTAGAAGTACGGGGTGCGGGCGGCGAACTCCGCGGCGCAGGTGTCGACCGTCTTGTAGACCGGGCGGATGCCGAGGGTCTGGCGGACCTCGCGGACCACCTCCTCGCGCAGGCCGCGCACGTCGGCGATCTGCACGTCGGAGAAGCCGTGGCGCTTGGCGTGCCGCAGCAGTTCCGGGTCGAGGGTGTCGGCGCCGGCCAGTTCGTCGGCGATCTCGCTGATCAGGAAGAGCTGGTCGACGAACCACGGGTCGATCCGGGTGGCGTCGAAGACCTCGGCCGGGGTGGCACCGGCGCGGATGGCCCGCATGACGGTGTTGATCCGGCCGTCGGTGGGGATCGCCGCGGTGGCCAGCAGCGCGGCGACGTCGGCCTGTCCGGGGGCGGCGCTGAAGTCGAACTGCGAGCCCTTCTTCTCCAGCGAGCGCAGCGCCTTGTTCAGCGCCTCGGGGAAGTTGCGGCCGATGGCCATCGCCTCGCCGACCGACTTCATGGTGGTGGTCAGCGTCGGGTCGGCGGCCGGGAACTTCTCGAAGGCGAACCGCGGCACCTTGACGACCACGTAGTCCAGCGTCGGCTCGAAGGAGGCCGGGGTGGAGGCGGTGATGTCGTTGGGGATCTCGTCGAGGGTGTAGCCGACGGCGAGGCGGGCGGCGATCTTGGCGATCGGGAAGCCGGTGGCCTTCGAGGCGAGCGCGGAGGAGCGCGAGACGCGCGGGTTCATCTCGATGACGATGACCCGGCCGTCCTCGGGGTCGACGGCGAACTGGATGTTGCAGCCGCCGGTGTCGACGCCGACCTCGCGGATCACCTCGATGCCGATGTCGCGCAGGATCTGGTACTCGCGGTCGGTGAGGGTCATCGCCGGGGCGACGGTGATGGAGTCGCCGGTGTGCACGCCCATCGGGTCGAAGTTCTCGATGGAGCAGACGACCACGACGTTGTCGTTCTTGTCGCGCATCAGCTCCAGTTCGTACTCCTTCCACCCCAGGATGGACTCCTCCAGCAGCACCTCGGTGGTCGGCGACAGGGTCAGGCCCTGGCCGGCGATGCGGCGCAGCTCCTCCTCGTCGTGGGCGAAGCCGGAGCCGGCGCCGCCCATGGTGAACGACGGGCGCACGACCACCGGGTAGCCGCCGAGGGTGCCGACGCCGGCCAGCACGTCGTCCATGGTGTGGCAGATGACGCTGCGTGCCGATTCGCCGTGCCCGATGCGGGCGTGGACGGCGGCGACCACGTCCTTGAACAGGTTGCGGTCCTCGCCCTTGTGGATGGCCTCGACGTTGGCGCCGATCAGCTCCACACCGTGCCGCTCCAGGGCGCCGGACTCGTGCAGCGAGATCGCGGTGTTCAGCGCGGTCTGCCCGCCGAGGGTGGGCAGCAGGGCGTCGGGGCGCTCCTTGGCGATGATCTTCTCGACGAACTCCGGGGTGATCGGCTCGACGTAGGTGGCGTCGGCGATCTCCGGGTCGGTCATGATGGTGGCCGGGTTGGAGTTGACCAGGATGACCCGCAGGCCCTCGGCCTTGAGCACCCGGCAGGCCTGGGTGCCGGAGTAGTCGAACTCGGCCGCCTGGCCGATGACGATCGGGCCGGAGCCGATGACCAGGACGGACTGGATGTCGGTGCGCTTAGGCACGCTGGCCCTCCATCAGGCTGGCGAAGCGGTCGAACAGGTAGGCCGCGTCGTGCGGGCCGGCCGCCGCCTCTGGGTGGTACTGAACGCTGAACGCGGGCGCGTCGAGGCATTCCAGGCCCTCGACCACGTCGTCGTTGAGGCAGACGTGGGAGACCCTGGCCCGCCCGAAGTCGGTGTCGCTGTCCCGGTCGAGCGGGGCGTCGACGGCGAACCCGTGGTTGTGCGCGGTGATCTCCACCTTGCCGGTGGCGCGGTCGCGCACCGGCTGGTTGATGCCGCGGTGGCCGTACTTGAGCTTGTAGGTGCCGAAGCCCAGCGCGCGGCCGAGGATCTGGTTGCCGAAGCAGATGCCGAACAGCGGGGTGCGCCGCTCCAGGACGCCGCGGACCACGGTGAGGTCGGCGGTGGCCGGGTCGCCGGGGCCGTTGGACAGGAAGACCCCGTCGGGGCCGGCGGCGTAGACCTGCTCGAGGGTGGCGGTGCCGGGCAGGACGTGCACCTCGATGCCGCGTTCGGCCATCCGGTGCGGGGTCATGCCCTTGATGCCCAGGTCGAGGGCGGCCACGGTGAACCGCTTGGTCCCGACGGCAGGTACGACGTAGGGCTCGGGGGTGGCGACCTCGGCGGCCAGGTCGGCGCCGGCCATCTCCGGGGCCTGCCGGACCTTGGTGAGCAGCAGGCCCTCGTCGGCCAGCGCCTCGGCGGCGCCGGAGAAGATGCCGACCCGCATGGCGCCGCGTTCGCGCAGGTGGCGGGTGAGGGCGCGGGTGTCGATGCCCTGGATGCCGACGACGCCCTGGGCGGTCAGCTCCTCGTCCAGGCTGCGCACCGAGCGCCAGTTGGACGGCACCCGGGCCGGGTCGCGGACCACGTAGCCGGCCACCCAGATGCGGCGGGACTCGGAGTCCTCGTCGTTGACGCCGGTGTTGCCGACGTGCGGGGCGGTCATCACGACGACCTGGCGGTGGTACGACGGGTCGGTCAGCGTCTCCTGGTAGCCGGTCATCCCGGTGGAGAAGACGGCTTCGCCGAAGGTCTCCCCCACGGCGCCGTAGGCGGTGCCGCGGAAGCTTCGGCCGTCTTCGAGGACGAGGACGGCGGGGACGCGCTTGCCACGCTGGGCGGTGGTCATCGGACCCCTTCCATGGTGCTGGTCAGGTCGGTCAGGGCCCGCACCCAGGCGCCGTGCTCGGCCGGGTGCTCGGAGCGGAAACCGGAGTCGATCAGCCGGTCGCCGTGGGCCCAGGTGATCACCAGCAGGCCGCCCTCCGGGACGACCTTGCCGGCGATGCCGTTGTCGAGCCGGGCGCCGCGCAGGGCGGCGGCCGGGATGAAGAAGTCGGTGGCCGCCGGGCGCCGGACCACGACGCCGGAGCCGGTCAGGGTGAGGTCGACCAGGCTGCGGGAGCCCAGGTCACGGGCGGCGATGCGGTCCAGCCAGTCGCCGGCCGTGGTGCTGGCGTGGTAGCGGCCGGACAGCTCGGCCAGCGCGGTGCCGGGGTCGGCGGGGACGGCGGGCAGCTCGGGCAGGTCGGACTGGCCCGCCGCGCGGCGGCGCCAGGCGCGCCACATCAGCAGGTAGACCACGGCGATGAGGACCAGCAGGCCGACGAGCCACGCGATGTGGCCGCTGAGGTCGGCGATGCCCACCGAGTGCTTGGCCGCCGAGGCCGCGAGAGATGTGGTGATGTTCATACGAGTTTCCCGTCCCTGACCGTCGCCGTGCCCCGCAGGAAGGTGGCGGTCACCCGGCCCGGCAGCTCACGGCCCTCGTAGGGCGTGTTGCGGCTGCGGGAGGCGAAGCCGGCGGGGTTCACCACTCCACGGTATGCCGGGTCGACCAGCGTGAGGTTGGCGGGCTCACCGGCGGCGATGGGCCGGCCGTGGCCGGCGAGGCGGCCGATGGCGGCCGGGCGGAACGACATCCGGTCGGCCACCCCGGCCCAGTCCAGCAGGCCGGTGTCGACCATGGTGTGCTGCACGACCGACAGCGCGGTCTCCAGGCCCACCATGCCCATGGCGGCGGCGGCCCACTCGCAGTCCTTGTCCTCGTGCGGGTGCGGGGCGTGGTCGGTGGCGACGCAGTCGATGGTGCCGTCGGCCAGCGCCTCGCGCAGCGCCAGGACGTCGGCCTCGGTGCGCAGCGGCGGGTTGACCTTGTAGACCGGGTCGTAGGTGCGCACCAGCTCGTCGGTGAGCAGCAGGTGGTGCGGGGTGACCTCGGCGGTGACGTCCCAGCCCTTGGACTTCGCCCAGCGCACGATCTCCACCGAGCCGGCTGTGGACAGGTGGCAGACGTGCACCCGGGAGCCGACGTGCGCGGCGAGCAGCACGTCGCGGGCGATGACCGACTCCTCGGCGACCGCGGGCCAGCCGCGCAGGCCGAGTTCACCGGAGACGACGCCCTCGTTCATCTGGGCGCCCTCGGTCAGCCGGGGCTCCTGGGCGTGCTGGGCGATGACGCCGTCGAACGCCTTCACGTACTCCAGGGCGCGGCGCATGATGACCGCGTCGTCGACGCACTTGCCGTCGTCGCTGAAGACGCGTACCCCGGCGGCGGAGTCGGCCATCGCGCCGAGTTCGGCCAGCTGCTTGCCGGCCAGCCCGACGGTGACGGCGCCGACCGGCTGCACGTCGCAGTAGCCGGACTCGCGGCCCAGCCGCCAGACCTGCTCGACGACGCCGGCGGTGTCGGCGACCGGGAAGGTGTTGGCCATGGCGTGCACCGCGGTGAAGCCGCCGAGGGCGGCGGCGCGGGTGCCGGTCAGCACGGTCTCGGAGTCCTCGCGGCCCGGCTCGCGCAGGTGGGTGTGCAGGTCGACCAGGCCGGGCAGCAGGATCTGGCCGGCCGCTTCGTAAACCTCGGCTCCGTCGGCGGCCAGGCCGGTGCCGACGGCGGCCACGAGTCCGCCGTCGATCAGGACGTCCCGCGTCTCACCGCCGAGTACCTGGGCGCCGCGGATCAAAGTGGTGCTCACGGTTACTTGCTCTCCTCGGTGCGGTGGGTGGTCACGGCGGGCTCGTTGCCGCCCAGCAGCAGGTACAGCACGGCCATCCGGACGCTGACGCCGTTGGCGACCTGCTCGACGGCGGTGCAGCGGCCGGAGTCGGCGACCTCGGCGGTGATCTCCATGCCGCGGTTCATCGGGCCGGGGTGCATGACGATGGCGTGCTCGGGCAGCGCGGCCATCCGGGTGCCGTCCAGGCCGTAGCGGCGCGAGTACTCACGTTCGGTGGGGAAGAACGCGGCGTTCATCCGCTCGCTCTGCACCCGCAGCATCATCACCGCGTCGCAGCCGGCCAGCGCCCGGTCGAGGTCGTAGGAGACCTCGCAGGGCCAGTGTTCGACGCCGATGGGCAGCAGGGTGGGCGGCGCGACCAGGGTGACCCGGGCGCCGAGCGTGGTCAGCAGCGCCACGTTGGAGCGGGCGACCCGGCTGTGCAGCACGTCGCCGACCACGGTGATCCGGCGGCCGGCCAGGTCGCGCCCGGTGCCGTCGCCGGGGCCGCGGTGGAAGGTGGGACCGCCGCCGGGGCCGCCGGCCAGGTGGCGGCGCATGGTGAAGGCGTCCAGCAGTGCCTGGGTGGGGTGCTCGTGGGTGCCGTCGCCGGCGTTCACGACCGAGCCGCCGATCCAGTCGGAGGTCGCCAGCCGGTGCGGCGCGCCGGAGGACGGGTGCCGGATGACGACCGCGTCGGCGCCCATGGCCTGGAGGGTCAGGGCGGTGTCCTTCAGGGACTCGCCCTTGGAGACGGAGGAGCCCTTGGCGGAGAAGTTGATGACGTCCGCCGACAGCCGTTTGGCGGCCGCCTCGAACGAGATGCGGGTGCGGGTGGAGTCCTCGAAGAACAGGTTGACGACGGTGCGGCCGCGCAGGGTGGGCAGTTTCTTGATGGACCGTCCGGCGATGCGGGCGAGTTCCTCGGCGGTGTCGAGGATCAGCGTGGCGTCGTCGTGGGTGAGGTCCGCGGCCGAGATGAGGTGGCGCTTCATCGGATGTGACTCCGGAGGGTACGGGTGCGGGGGTACGGCGGAGCGGCCCCGGCCGGGCGGAGTCCGCGCGCGGCCGGGCCCGGGGCGGCGCTAGGCGGCGCCGTGTCCGGGTGCGGTGCCGAGCAGGACGCAGTCGCGGCCGTCGATCTCGGACAGCTGGACCTTGACGGTCTCGCGCAGTGACGTCGGCAGGTTCTTGCCGACGTAGTCCGCGCGGATGGGCAGTTGGCGGTGCCCCCGGTCGACCAGGACGGCGAGCTGGACGGCGCGGGGCCGGCCGATGTCGCCGAGCGCGTCGAGGGCGGCGCGGATGGTGCGGCCGGAGAAGAGCACGTCGTCGACGAGGACCACCAGGCGGCCGTCGACCCCCTCGTCGGGGATCTCGGTGCGGGCCAGCGCGCGGGCCGGGCCGAGGCGCAGGTCGTCGCGGTACATGGTGATGTCGAGCGAGCCGACCGGGATGTCGCGCCCGGTGATCTTCGCCAGCCGGGCGGCGAGCCGGTCGGCCAGGTGGACACCGCGCGTGGGGATGCCGAGCAGTACCACGTCGTCGGCGCCCTTGGCGCGTTCCACGATCTCGTGGGTGATACGGGTGAGCACCCGGGCGATGTCGGGCGCTTCGAGGACCGGACGGGCCGGTTCCACAGGGTCTTCGACCATGGGTCGGGGACCTCCTTCCCCGCCTCACGGGACGGGTCGTTAAAGGACGTCTGGGTTACCGTGCCCGACTTTAGCAGGCAGTCATGACATGCCTGGTCAGAGGGGGGTATGACCCGTTCGGCTTGACGACCCCGAATTACGCTGCGTAACCTCACAGTGAGTTACCACGTGTCCATCCGGGGAGCCTTATGTCCAGCGATTACGCCAAACAGCTCGGGGCCAAACTCCGAGCCATCCGCACGCAGCAGGGTCTCTCCCTCCACGGCGTCGAGGAGAAGTCCCAGGGCCGTTGGAAGGCTGTCGTGGTCGGCTCGTACGAGCGTGGCGACCGCGCGGTGACCGTGCAGCGCCTCGCCGAGCTGGCCGACTTCTACGGGGTCCCGGTGCAGGAGCTGCTGCCCGGCAGCGCCCCCGGCGGCGCGGCCGAGCCTCCGCCGAAGCTCGTGCTCGACCTGGAGCGGCTGTCGCAGGTGCCGTCCGAGAAGGCCGGCCCGCTCCAGCGCTACGCGGCGACCATCCAGAGCCAGCGCGGCGACTACAACGGCAAGGTGCTGTCGATCCGGCAGGACGACCTGCGCACCCTCGCGGTGATCTACGACCAGTCGCCGTCGGTCCTGACCGACCAGCTGATCGGCTGGGGCGTGCTGGACTCCGACGCCCGCCGCGCGGTCCAGCACGACGAGGGCTGATCCCGGACGGCACCGGCGCAGAAACGTCCCGCCCGGGGCGCTGTACGGCGCGCACGGCAGCGGTGGCGCCCAGTACCGCAGCACACGCGAGAGGCCCTGGAGCAGCGCTCCAGGGCCTCTCGTGCGGGACGGGCGCGTCAGCGCCGCAGAGTCGGCTTGAGGTCCTTCAGCCGGGCCAGCAGCCCGTTGACGAACGCCGGGGACTCGTCGGTGGAGAACTCCTTGACCAGCTGCACGGCCTCGTCCAGTACGACGGCGTCCGGGATCTCGTCCTCCCAGATCAGCTCGTACGCGCCGAGGCGCAGCACGTTGCGGTCGACCGCGGGCATCCGGTCCAGCGTCCAGTCGACGGCGTACGTGGCGATCAGCTCGTCCACCCGGACGGCGTTCGCCTCGTACCCCTCGACCAGGTGCATGGTGTACTCGGCCACCTGCGGCTGACGGTCGTCGGAGCGGCCGAGCCGTATCCAGTCCGCCATGACGGTGCCGGGCCTGGCGCCCCGCTGGTCCGCCTCGAACAGGATCTGGAAGGCCCGCATACGGGCCTTGCTGCGGGAGGCCACGGTTAGCTGTTCACCCGGCCGAGGTACTCACCCGAGCGGGTGTCGACCTTGATCTTCTCGCCGGTGGTGATGAAGAGCGGCACCCCGATCTCGTACCCGGTCTCCAGCTTCGCCGGCTTGGTGCCGCCGGTGGAGCGGTCGCCCTGCACACCCGGCTCGGTGTACTCGATGAGCAGCTCGACCGCGGTCGGCAGCTCGACGTACAGCGGGGAGCCCTCGTACATCGCGACGACCGCCTCGAAACCCTCCAGCAGGAAGTGGGCGGCGTCGCCGACGACCTCGGGGGTGACGTAGATCTGGTCGAACGTGTCCATGTCCATGAACACGAAGCTCTCGCCGTCCTTGTACGAGAACTGCATGCCGCGCTTGTCGACGTTGGCCGTCTCGACCTTCACGCCGGCGTTGAAGGTCTTGTCGACCACCTTGCCGGAGAGCACGTTCTTGAGCTTCGTACGGACGAAGGCCGGGCCCTTGCCGGGCTTGACGTGCTGGAACTCGACGACGGACCACAGCTGGTCGGAGTCGAGCTTGAGCACCAGGCCGTTCTTGAGGTCGTTCGTGGTGGCCACGGTTGCGGATTCTCCTGAATGTGCTGCATCGGGGACCGGAAGGGACGCGCTGACACTACCGTCTTACAGCGCGAGCAGT
The DNA here is from genome assembly GCF_027947535.2 of Streptantibioticus silvisoli. Lineage (GTDB taxonomy): Bacteria > Actinomycetota > Actinomycetes > Streptomycetales > Streptomycetaceae > Streptantibioticus_C > Streptantibioticus_C silvisoli. The sequence goes on along the minus strand of NZ_JAAGKO020000026.1, from coordinate 57,844 downwards.
TCCTTGGTCGTGATGGTGAGTAGCTCGGGACCGCCGTCCGCCACGGGACGCACGACGAGTGTGTCGTCGATCCGGACCCCGCCCCGCCCGGGGAAGTGAACCCCCGGTTCGATGGTGACCGGCACACAAGCGTCCAGTTTACCCATGGCCGACGGGGTGATCCGAGGGTCCTCGTCGATTTCGAGTCCCACCCCGTGCCCGGTCGACGCCGCGGCCGCCTCGCACAGCCCGGCGCGCTCCAGCACCTGACGGGCCGCCCGGTCCACGTCGCGGCAGGCCACACCGGGTGCCAGCGCCTCCCGGGCGGCCCGCTGGGCGGCGAACACCACGTCGTACAACTCGACCTGCCAGTCGGCCGGCGCGCTGCCGATGACGAACGTCCGGCCCACCTCGCACCGGTACCCGTGGTAGTCGGCGCCCAGACACACGGTCAGGAAGTCGCCCTCCTCCACCCGCCGGTCGGTCGGCACGTGCCGCGGCGCCCCGGAGTGCGGTCCGGTGCCGACACACGTGGCGAACGCCGGTCCGTCGGCGCCGTGGTCGACCAGCCGGCGCTCCAGCTCCAGCGCCAGGTGGCGTTCGGTGCGGCCCACCAGGATCGACTCCAGCAACTCCCCCAGCGCCTGGTCGGTGATCTCGGCGGCGACCCGCAGCGCCGCGATCTCCTCGTCGTCCTTCACCAGCCGCAACTGCTCCACCGCCCGGCCCAGACCGGCCAGCCGCACCCCCGGCGCGACCGACGCCACCGCGCGGTGCCGCACCACGGTCAGGTGGTGCTCCTCGACCGCCAGGCTGTCGGCGCCCAGTTCGCGCACCAGGTCGGCGGCGGCCACCACCGGGTCGCCGTCGGTCCCCTCCAGCACCACCCGCCGCAGGTCGCGCGGCGGTTCCCCGTCGTGCGGGGCGGCCGCGGTCGGCCGGGGGTGGACCAGGACGTCGCCGCCCGGCGCGAGCAGCAGGGCCGCGCCGGGCGGCGCCCAGCCGGCCAGGTAGCGGATGTTCGCGGGCCGGGAGACCAGGGCCGCCGACGTGCCTGCGGCCGCGCACCGCTCGCGCAGCCGCGCCCGGCGGGAAGCGTGCACCTCGGACATGCCGCGAGCGTACGGCCTGCCGGCGGCGACGACCCGCCGGAGGGGGCCGGACGGGTACGCGGCGGCGGCCGTCGGCGGCCGGGGAGCGGGCCGCGGCTGCGAACCGCCCGGGCCCGCCAACGCGCCGGGGAGCGGGCCGGGCGGCCGGCCGCGGCCACGTACCGCCCGGGACCAACGCACCGGGAAGCGCTGCGGGCAGCCGACCGCGGCCACCTCCGCCCGCGACCCTCAGCGCGCCGGGGCCCCGGACGCCGCGCGCAGTACCGCCTGGTCGAGGGCCTCGGCGGCGGCGGGCACGTCGAGCTGGGAGTTGTCGATGATCGGCAGCCCGGAGCCGTACCAGCCGGCCATCCGGCCGTGGATGCGGGCGACCTCCTCGTCGGGCAGCCGGCGGTTGCCGGAGCGGGCGGCGTTGCGGGCCAGCACCACCTCCAGGCCGGGCAGCAGCACCACCGGCAGCAGGCCGGGGCCGACGTGCCGCTTCCAGCCGCCGAGGCCGACCACCGGCCAGTCGGGGAAGACCGCGTCGTCGATGATGCAGGAGATGCCGTTGGCCAGGAAGTTGCGGGCGGCGAAGCCGCAGGTGCGGCGGGCCAGCCGGTACTGGGCCTCGGAGTGCTCGTTCCAGCCGGACTGCGGGTCGGCGAAACCGCAGCGCACCCACTCGCGCACGTCGTCGAGGCTGATGTGCGCGGTCGGCACCCCGCGGTGGTCGGCCCAGTAACGCGCCAGCGTGGTCTTGCCGGCGCCGGCCGGGCCGATCAGCAGCACCGCGACCGGGCCCGGGAGCACGGCCGGCGGGCCGGTCATCGGCCCCGGGGCCGGCGCGGGCGGCGGCAGGTGCACCGGCGCGGAGGGCGGCAGCGGGAAGCTGCCGGTCGCGTTGGCCGGCACCGGCGGACCGGCCGGCTGCGCGGGCCAGTGCTGTCCCGGGGCCGGGGGCGGTGGCGGGACGGGGGCGGGTCCGCCCGGGGGCACCGGGGGTATCCAGCCGTCGGGTCCCCCTGCCGGGCCGTGGGGCGGTGGCGGCGGCGCCCCCACAGCGTGCTGCATCTCGGCCTGCTCCGTCTCGTGCCGATGGTCATCCGTGCGCGCCCGGGCCCGCGGGCCGGTCGTCGATACCGAACGGTACCGCCCCGGCCCGCGGTTGTTGAACCGGTGGACGGCCGGATCAGCCCTGTTCGGCGGCGAGCGAACGCAGCGCCAGCAGGTAGGAGCCGATGCCGAAACCGGCGATGGTGCCGCTGGCCACCGCGGCGATCACCGAGGTGTGCCGGAACTCCTCGCGGGCGTACGGGTTGGAGATGTGCACCTCGATCAGCGGCGCGGTGCGCTGGGCGGCGGCGTCGCGCAGCGCGTACGAGTAGTGGGTGAACGCGCCGGGGTTGAGAACGACCGGAATCGATCCGTCCGCGGCGGCGTGCAGCCAGCGCACCAGTTCGCCCTCGTCGTTGGTCTCGCGGACCTCGACGGCGAAGTCCAGCTCGGCGCCGAGCGCCCGGCAGCGTTCGGTCAGCGCCGCGTAGGAGGTGGAGCCGTAGACGTCCGGCTCCCGGCTGCCGAGGCGGCCGAGGTTGGGGCCGTTGAGCACCCACACCGGGCGGGTCACCGCGAGACCTCCCCGTAGGCGGCGACCAGCACGGCCGGGTCGGGGCTCTCCAGGACGACCGGCTTGCCCAGCCCGTTGAGCACGATGAACCGCAGCCGGTCGCCGCGGGACTTCTTGTCGACCTTCATGTTCTCCAGCAGCCGCGGCCACTGGTCGCCGCGGTAGGTCAGCGGCAGGCCGACGGACTCCAGCACCGCGCGGTGCCGGTCGGCGGTGGCGTCGTCGAGGCGGCCGGCCAGCCGGCCCAGTTCGGCGGCGAAGACCATGCCGACCGAGACGGCCGCGCCGTGCCGCCAGGTGTAGCGCTCGTTCTTCTCGATGGCGTGCGCCAGGGTGTGGCCGTAGTTGAGGATCTCGCGCAGGCCGGACTCCTTCAGGTCCTGCGAGACGACCTCGGCCTTGACCCGGATGGACCGCTCGATCAGCTCGGCGGTGTGCGGGCCGGCCGGGGTGCGGGCGGCCTGCGGATCGGCCTCGATCAGGTCGAGGATGACCGGGTCGGCGATGAAGCCGGCCTTGATGACCTCGGCGAGGCCGCCGATGTAGTCGTTGACCGCGAGCGACTCCAGCGCGTCCAGGTCGCACAGCACGCCGGCCGGCGGGTGGAAGGCGCCGACCAGGTTCTTGCCCTCCGCGGTGTTGATGCCGGTCTTGCCGCCGACCGCGGCGTCCACCATGCCCAGCACGGTGGTCGGCACCGCGATCCAGCGCACGCCGCGCAGCCAGGTGGCCGCCACGAACCCGGCCAGGTCGGTGGTCGCGCCGCCGCCGACACCGACCACGACGTCACCGCGGGTGAACTTGGTCTGGCCCAGCACGCTCCAGCAGTACGCGGCGACCTCGACCGCCTTCGCCTCCTCGGCGTTGGGCAGCTGGACGGCGATCGCCTCGTACCCCTGGGCGGCCAGGTCCTCGCGGATCGCCTCACCGGTGGCAGCCAGCGCCTCGGGGTGCAGGACCGCGACGCGCCGGGCGTCGGGGCCGATCACCGCGGGCAGTTCGCCCAGCAGCCAGCGCCCGACCAGGACGTCGTACGGCGCGCTGCCCGCACTGCCGCCGACCGTGATCCGGATCGGCTGGTGCTCGCTCATGCCTTCGTCAACTCCAGTACATGAAGGATCTCGTCGGCGACGTCCTCGGGGGTACGGCCGTCGGTGGACACCAGCACGCGGGCCACCTCGGTGTACAGCGGCCGGCGCTGCTCCATCAGCTCGCGCCAGCGGGCCCGGGGGTTGACCGCCAGCAGCGGGCGCGGCGCGTCCAGGCCGACCCGGCGGATCGCGTCGGCGAGGGAGACGTCGAGGAAGACCACCGGCAGTCCGGCGAGCTGCGCGCGGGTGCCGGCGTCCATGATCGCGCCGCCGCCCAGCGACAGCACGCCGGTGTGCCCGGTCAGGCCCGCGGTGACGGCGGCGCGCTCCAGGGCGCGGAAGTGCTCCTCGCCGTCCTCGACGAAGATGTCGGAGATCTCCCGGCCCTCGGCGGTGACGATGTCGGCGTCGGTGTCGCGGTAGCCGGTGCCGAGCCGGCCGGCCAGCGCGCGGCCGACGGTGGTCTTGCCGGCGCCGGGCGGGCCGACCAGGACGACCGCGGGGCCGGAGCCGGCGGCTGGGCCGGTCACCGGATCACCATGGCGTCGAGGTAGCCGCGCACGTTGCGGCGGGTCTCGACCACGTTGTCGCCGCCGAACTTCTCGGCGACGGCGTCGGCCAGCACCAGGGCGACCATGGCCTCGGCGACGATGCCGGCCGCCGGGACCGCGCAGACGTCGGAGCGCTGGTGGTGGGCCTGGGCGGCCTCACCGGTGGACACGTCGACGGTGGCCAGGGCGCGCGGGACGGTGGCGATGGGCTTCATCGCGGCCCGCACCCGCAGCAGTTCGCCGGTGGACAGGCCGCCCTCGGTGCCGCCGGAGCGGCCGCCGCCGCGGTGGATGCCCTGCGGGCCGGTGAGGATCTCGTCGTGCGCCTGGGAGCCGGGCACCCGGGCGAGGTCGAAGCCGTCGCCGAGTTCGACGCCCTTGATCGCCTGGATGCCCATGAGCGCGGCGGCCAGCCGGGCGTCCAGCCGGCGGTCCCAGTGCACGTGGGAGCCCAGGCCCACCGGCACGCCGTAGGCCAGCACCTCCACGACGCCACCGAGGGTGTCGCCGTCCTTGTGGGCCTGGTCGATCTCGCCGACCATCGCGTCGCTGGCGTCGCTGTCCAGGCAGCGCACCGGGTCGGCGTCCAGCCGCCCCGCGTCGCCGGGCACCGGCACCGCGCCGTACGGGGCCTTGGCGGCGCCGAGTTCCACCACGTGGCTGACGAGCTCGATGCCGGCGGTCTCCTTGAGGTAGGAGCGGGCCACCGCGCCGAGCGCGACCCGGGCGGCGGTCTCCCGGGCGGAGGCGCGTTCCAGGATCGGGCGGGCCTCGTCGAAGCCGTACTTCTGCATGCCGGCCAGGTCGGCGTGGCCGGGCCGCGGCCGGGTCAGCGGCACGTTGCGGGCCAGCTGGGCGAGTTCGTCCGGGTCGACCGGATCGGCCGCCATGACCTTCTCCCACTTGGGCCACTCGGTGTTGCCGATCATCACCGCGACCGGGCTGCCGAGGGTGAGGCCGTGCCGGACGCCGCCGAGGAAGGTGACCTCGTCGCGTTCGAACTTCATCCGGGCACCGCGGCCGTAGCCGAGCCGGCGGCGGGCCAGCGCGTCGGCGACCAGGTCGGTGGTGACCGGCACCCCGGCCGGGAGTCCTTCCAGCGTGGCGACCAGGGCCGGACCGTGTGACTCCCCGGCCGTCAGCCAGCGCAACCTGCTCAACGGTCTTCCCCTTCGTGCCGCCCGTCCACCTGACGAGACCGATCCTCCCACGCGGGGGCGGCCCGGCGGGCACCAGTCCAGTGATCGGACTCGACCTTGCCGGTCAGCGGGCCGCCGACGCGGCCAGCCCGGCCGCGCGCATCGCCGCCAGCGGGCCGGGAACGCGGCCGGTCATCAGCTCCACCTGGAGCACCGCCTGGTGCACCAGCAGGTCCAGGCCGCCGAGGACGGCACCGCCGCGGGCGGCCCAGGCGGCGGCCAGCGCGGTGGGCCACGGTTCGTAGAGCACGTCGAACAGCGTGCCGGGCGCGGCGGGGACGGCGGCGGCGAGCGCGTCGGTGGCGCCGGCCGGGGTGGTGGCGATCACCAGCGGCGCGTCGAGGGCCCGCGCGGCCCGCTCCCAGGGGGCGACGACCACCGGGACGCCGAGCCGCTCGCCCCAGGCGCGCATCTCGGCGGCGCGGGCCGGGCCGCGGACGTAGATGGTGACGTCCCCGTCGCACAGGCCGGCCAGGGCGGCGAGCGCGGAGGAGGCGGTGGCGCCGGCGCCGAGCACCGCGGCGGACGGGACGCGGGTGACGCCGCTGTCGCGCAGGGCGTTGACCAGGCCGGGGATGTCGGTGTTGGTGCCGTCCAGGGTGCCGTCGGCGGCGACCACGACGGTGTTGACCGCCTGGACGGCCGCGGCCGGCGCGCCGACCCGGTCCAGCAGCGGGATGACGGCGCGTTTGAGCGGCATGGTCAGCGACAGGCCCGCCCAGCCGGCCGCCGGTTCGGTGCGCAGCCGGTCGATGAAGGCGGGCAGCGCGGCCTCGTCGACCTCGTGCCGTCCGTAGCTCCAGCCGGTCAGGCCGAGGGCGGTGTAGGCGGCGCGGTGCAGCGCCGGGGAGAGCGAGTGGGCGATGGGCGAGCCGAGGACCGCCGCGCGCCGCTGGGGGGTGGTGGTCATCAGCCGCCGTGCTCCCGCTGGTACTCGTTGAACAGGTCGACGTTGTGCTGGTGCTGGGCCGCGGTCACCGCGAACCGGGTGTCGCCGGGCTTGACGGTGACGAAGTACAGCCACTGGCCGGCGGTGGGGTGCAGCGCCGCCTCGATCGCCTCGTGCCCGGGGTTGTCGATCGGCCCGGGCGGCAGGCCCTTGTGCAGGTAGGTGTTGTACGGGGAGGCGTACTGGGTGTCGGCGTCGGTGGTGTCGAGGGTGGAGCGGCCCTTGGCGTAGTTGATGGTGGAGTCGAAGCCGAGGGCCATGTTCTGCTGGAGGCGGTTGTAGATGACCCGGGAGACCTTGCCGAAGTCCTGCGGCTGCTGGGCCTCGGCCTGGATGAGGCTGGCGATGACCAGGATCTGGTAGGGCGACTTGCCGATCCTGGCGGCCTGCGCGGTGAGCCCGTCGGCGGTGAACTCCGCGTCGGCGCGCTGGACCATCTGCTGGAGTATCGCGCCGGCCTTGCTGCCCTTGGCGGCGCTGTACTTGGACGGGAAGAGGAAGCCCTCGGCGTTCTTGCCGTGGTACCAGGACGGCAGGCCGAGGTTGGTGGCCTTGGCCGTCGCCAGGGTGCTGCCGCTCTTCAGGCCCAGCTGCTTGTCGAGCGCGGCGTAGATCTGCACCGCCCGCCAGCCCTCGTGGATGATCACGGCGCTCTGCGCGGTGGGGTCGAGCATCATGGCGACCGCGTCGGCGGCGGACATGTGCCGGTGCAGCAGGTAGATGCCGCCCTGGATGCCGGCCGCCTTGGGGTTGTCGCCGGCCGCCTTGGTGAAGGCGTCGACGCTGCGGACCACGCCCTGCTGCTTGAGGATGTTGCCGATGCGGGCGAGGGTGGAGGAGTCCGGGACGCTGACCTGCACGGTGCCGGTTCCGGTGCCGGCCCAGTCCGGCGGCGGCATGATGTGGTTGCGGTAGTAGGTGTACGCGGCGTACCCGCCCCCGGCGACCCCGCCGCCCAGGACCACGACGACCGCCAGGCAGGCGCAGCCGCTGCGGCGTTTGGTGCCGCCGCGCTTGTCCTTGCCCTTGCCGCCCTTGCCCTTGGTGCGGCCCTTGGCGGCGCGGGGACGGTCGTCGTCATCGTCGTCGTCATCACGCGGGCGGCGGCGTTCGTACTCCTCGTCCGCGTCGTCGGCGTCGGAGCCGCGGGTGAAGAACGGGTGGTTCTCCTCGGCGTCCTCCTCGCCGAACGGGTTCCAGTCCTCGTCGGGTACGGCCTCGACGGGCTTGCGCGGCACCGGCGGCGCGGGCGGCGCGGTGGCGGCCGGCGGCGTGCGCTGCTCGGGCACCGGTGCCGGGGCCTGGACGGGCGGGGCGGCCGTCTGGTCGTAACCGGCGGCGGTGTCCCAGCCGGTCGCGGTGCCGGTGTCGTAGGCGGTGAACTGCCCGGTGGCGTACGCGTTGTTGCCGTAGGGGTCGCCGCCGTAGCCGTCCGGGGCGTAGACGTCGTTGCCGTAGCCCTGGCCGTAGCCGGTGGTGAACTGGCCGGTGTCGTACCCCGGTTGGGGCTGCTGGGCCTGGACGTCCCAGCCGTAGGTCTGGTCGGGGTAGCCCTGGCCGCCCTGCCACTGCTGCTGGCCGGTGCCGTCGAGGTAGGGGTCCGGGGCGGCCGGGTAGCCCTGCGGGTAGCCGGGGTCGGGGTAGCCCTGCTGCGGCACCTGGGCCTGCGGGTACTGCTGCGCCGGATACCCCTGCTGTTCCTGGCCGGCCGGGTAGCCCTGCGGTTCCGGCCCGTTGGACCAGCCCTGCTGCTGGGCGTACGGGTCCCAGCCCTCGGTCTGCTGGTGCTGCTGCGGGTGTTGCTGCTGCTGGTGCTGCTGCTGACCGCCGTCCCAGCCCTGGTCCCCGAAGAGCGGGTCGTCAGGGTGCCATGGCTCGGGTTGCCACCCATTGCCGTGGCCGGGCCCGTAGTCGGTCATGGGACTCCTGGGAACGCGGGGCGGTTACGGTCGGCGGGGCCGCGCGGCCGGTGGGGCGCCGCCTCTTCCGGCGCGGAACGTTACCGTACCGCGATCAGATGGCCACTTCGACGGTCTCGCCGGGCGGGCGGCCGGAGACGCGTTCGGTCTCCAGGGCGCTCTGCAGGATGACCACGGCGGCCGCCTGGTCCACAACGGCCCGCCCCTTGCGGGAGTTGACGCCGGAGGCGCGCAGGCCGTGGGTGGCGGTGACGGTGGACATGCGTTCGTCGACCAGCCGCACCGGCAGCGGAGCGATGATCTTCGCCACATCGGCGGCGAAGGCGCGGGCCTTGGCGGCGGCCGGGCCCTCGTTGCCGCTGAGCGAGCGCGGCAGGCCGACGACGACCTCGATGGGCTCGTACTCCTCGACGATGGCCCTGATCCGGCGCCGGGCGGCCGGGGCGTCCTTGGCGGGAACGGTCTCCACCGGGGTGGCGAGCAGGCCGTCGGGGTCGCAGGAGGCGACCCCGATCCGGGCCTGGCCGACGTCGACGGCGATACGGCGGCCGCGTCGCATGGCGGGGTCCTCTCGTGGTTCCGGCGCGCTGTGCTGACGGTGCGCTGTACCGGGCGGTGCGCTGTACCGGGCGGTGCGCCCTGCTGACGGTGCGGCTCTGCTGGGCGGTGCGGCTCTGCTGGGCGGCGGCTTGCTGGGCGGCGCGGCTTGCTGACGGTGCGTGTGCTGGGCGGTGCGTGTGCTGGGCGGTGCGTGCCACTGGGCGGTGCAGGGGCCGCGCGGCGGCCGCCCGGTGACCCGGTGCCGGGGGCCGCGCGGGGCGGCCCCCGGTACCGGGGTCGTGCTGCGGGCGGTCAGGCCTTGTCGGCGACCAGCCGGCGGACGGCCTCGACGGCCTCGCCGACGGCGTCCGGGTTGCTGCCGCCGCCCTGGGCGACGTCGTCCTTGCCACCGCCGCCGCCGCCGAGGGTCTTGGCGGCGGCGCGGACCAGCTCGCCGGCCTTGACGCCGCGTTCGCGGGCGGCCTCGTTGGTGGCGACGACGGTCAGCGGACGGCCGCCGGCCACGGTGAACAGGGCGACGACGGCGGCCCGGCCGGCGCCGCCGACCCGCTGGCGGACGTCGAGGACCAGCTTGCGCAGGTCGTCGGCGCCGGTGCCGTCCGGGACCTGGCCGGTGACCAGGGCGACGCCCTTGACGTCCTCGGCGCCGTCGGCGAGACCGCCGGCGGCGGCCAGCACCTTCTCGGCGCGGAACCGCTCGATCTCCTTCTCCGCCTCGCGCAGCCGGCCCAGCACCCCGGAGATGCGCTCCGGCAGCTCCTCGGGGCGGCCCTTGACCAGGTCGGTGATCTGGGAGACCAGGGTGTGCTCGCGGGCGAGGAACTTGTAGGCGTCCACGCCGACCAGCGCCTCGACCCGGCGGACGCCGGAGCCGATGGAGGACTCGCCGAGCAGCTTGACCAGGCCGAGCTGGGCGGTGTTGGCGACGTGGGTGCCGCCGCACAGCTCCTTGGAGAAGTCGCCGATGGTGACGACGCGCACGTGCTCGCCGTACTTCTCGCCGAACTCCGCGATGGCGCCCTGCCGTTTGGCCTCGGCGATCGGCAGCACCTCGGCGGTGACGTCGAGTTCGCGGGCCAGCACCTCGTTGATCTTCTGCTCCACGTCGGACAGCACGGCGCCGGGGACGGCGGCGGGCGAGCCGAAGTCGAAGCGGAAGCGGCCGGGGGAGTTCTCCGAGCCGGCCTGGGCGGCGGTGGGGCCCAGGGCGTCGCGCAGCGCCTGGTGGGTGAGGTGGGTGGCGGAGTGGGCGCGGGCGATGGCCCGGCGGCGCACCAGGTCGATCGCGGCGTGCGCGGTGGCGCCGAGGGTGACTTCGCCGACCTGGACGACGCCCTTGTGCACGTAGACGCCGGGCACCGGCTTCTGCACGTCGCGGATCTCGATGACCGCGCCGCTGTCCAGCCGGATGCGGCCGGCGTCGGCGAGCTGGCCGCCGCCCTCGGCGTAGAACGGGGTGCGGTCCAGTACGACCTCGACCTCGTCGCCCTCGCTGGCGGCCGGGGCGGGCAGGCCGTCGACCAGCAGGCCCACCACGGTGGACTCGGTGCGGTCGTCGGTGTAGCCGGTGAAGACGGTGCTGCCGGCGTTGTCGGCGACCTCGCGGTAGGCGGACAGGTCGGCGTGGCCCTGCTTCTTGGCGCGGGCGTCGGCCTTGGCGCGGTCGCGCTGCTCGCGCATCAGGCGCCGGAAGCCCTCCTCGTCGACGCTCAGGCCCTGCTCGGAGGCCATCTCCAGGGTGAGGTCGATGGGGAAGCCCCAGGTGTCGTGCAGCAGGAACGCCTTGTCGCCGGCGAGCACGCCGGAACCGGCCGCCTTGGTGTCGCTGACAGCGGTGTCCAGGATGTTGGTGCCGGTCTTGAGGGTCTTGAGGAAGGCGGCCTCCTCACCGAGGGCGACCGTCTCGATCCGCTTGCGGTCGGTCAGCAGCTCGGGGTACTGCTGCCCCATCGTGGCGAGCACCACGCCGACCAGCTCGGCGACGACCTCACCGGTGGCGCCCAGCATCCGCATGTTGCGGATGGCGCGGCGCATGATGCGGCGCAGCACGTAGCCGCGGCCCTCGTTGCCGGGGGTGACGCCGTCGCCGATCAGCATGACGGAGGTGCGGATGTGGTCGGAGACCACCCGCAGCGACACGTCGGACTCGTGGGCCTGCCCGTAGCGGACGCCGGTCAGCTCGGTGGCCTTGTCGATGACGACCCGCAGGGTGTCGGTCTCGTACATGTTCCGCACGCCCTGCAGGATCATCGCGAGGCGTTCGAGGCCGAGGCCGGTGTCGATGTTCTTGGCGGGCAGGTCCCCCAGGATCGGGAAGTCCTCCTTGCCGTCGCCGGCGCCGCGCTCGTACTGCATGAAGACCAGGTTCCAGATCTCCACGTAGCGCTCGTCGTTGACGGCCGGGCCGCCCTCGGCGCCGAAGGACGGGCCCCGGTCGTAGTTGATCTCCGAGCACGGGCCGCAGGGGCCGGGTACGCCCATGGACCAGAAGTTGTCCTTCTTGCCCAGCCGCTGGATGCGCTCGGCCGGGACGCCGACCTGGTCGCGCCAGATGGTCTCGGCCTCGTCGTCGTCCTCGTAGACGGTGATCCACAGCTTCTCGGGGTCGAGGCCGTAACCGCCGTCGTCCTGCGCGGAGGTGAGCAGCTCCCAGGCGAACTTCGCGGCGCCTTCCTTGAAGTAGTCGCCGAAGGAGAAGTTGCCGCACATCTGGAAGAACGTGCCGTGCCGGGTGGTCTTGCCGACCTCTTCGATGTCGGGGGTGCGCACGCACTTCTGCACGCTGGTGGCGCGCGGGGCGGGCGGCTTGACCTCACCGAGGAAGTACGGCTTGAACGGCACCATGCCCGCGTTGACCAGCAACAGGGTCGGGTCGTCCGCGATGAGCGACGCGGACGGCACGACCGTGTGCCCGCGCTCCTCGAAGAAGCGCAGCCAGCGCCTGCGGATTTCTGCCGACTCCATCAGTGGCCCTCTTTCTGGTTGTACGACTGGTTGTGCGGGTGTCGCGTGACGGCGATCTGCGGTCGCTGCCCGGGCAGTTGGGCGGGGCCGGCGGCCGGTTCGATGCCGAGCGCCTCGCCGAGTTCGGCCTCGCGCTCGGTCATGCCGGTGCGGACGTCGAGGGCGAACCGCCGGGCGCGGGCGCCGAGTTCGGTGGCCCGGTCGGCCGCGGTGGCGGCGAGGCCCCCGGGGGTCAGGCGGCGGACCGCCCGGTTCACCTTGACCGTGGCCCACACTCCGGTGGACGCGCCGGCGGCGAACCAGAAAAGACGGCGGAACATGTCGGTCAGCCCTTCCCTCGGGTACGGCGGAATCCGCGCCGGCCGCCGGCCCGCGCGGCCCCGGCGATCACCGTGCGGCTCACCCGGCCGGCGCCGTCGCGGGCGGCGGGCGCCTCACCGGGGGCCGGGCGGCCCATCGCGCGGCGCACTCCGTAGCCGAAGGCGGCGACCTTCACCAGCGGGCCGCCGAAGGTGGTGGCGACGGTGCCGGCCAGCGCGGAGGCGTTGGCGGTGACTTCCTGCACGTCGGCGGTGATGGTGTCGACCCGGTCGAGCTGGGCGTGCGCGGCGCGGACGGCGGCGGTGGCCTCACCGAGCAGCGGTACGGCCTGTTCGGTGACGCCGGCGACGAGTTCGGTGGCCCGGCGCAGCGTCTGCGCGAGTCTGACCAGCACGACGGCGAGGAAGGACACGAGGATCGCCCAGAAGACGGCCACGATGAGGCCGGCCACCTCTCCACCGGACACTGCTGGCTCCTAGGGTCACGTCGGTCGTGGACCGCTCGCGGTGCGGTCCGGCAACACGCGGGCGGGAGGTGTCCGACCCTATCGCGCCCGGGGTGGCTCCTCGTACCGAGTTACCCGCGCGGCGCGGTGCGGCGCGCGGCCGGGCGTCCGGGCGTCCCGGACCGGCGCGGCGGGGCCCGGAACGCGGACCGGCACCGCCGGATGTCGGCGGTGCCGGGAGCGCGGGCGGGGCCGCGAGCACGGGCGGGGCCGGCGACGGCCGGCCGGCGCGCGATCAGCGGGCGTAGTACTCGACGACGAGCTGCTCGTCGCAGATGACCGGCACCTCGCGGCGGTTGGGCGCGCGGTCCAGCCGGAACGCCAGCGCGTCGAGGTTGACCTGGAGGTAGCGCGGGGTCTCGCCCGCGCCGGCCCAGCCGCCGGCCCTGGCGACCTGGAACGGGGTCTTGTCGCGGGAGCGTTCGCGCACCGCCACCACGTCGTCGGGGCGGACCCGGAAGGAAGGCCGGTCGACCTTGCGGCCGTTGACCTCGATGTGGCCGTGCACGACCATCTGCCGGGACTGGTAGACGGTGCGGGCCAGTCCGGAGCGCAGCACGAGCGCGTCGAGCCGGCGCTCCAGCTCGACGATGAGCGCCTCGCCGGTCTTGCCGCCGGCCTTGGACGCGCGGTCGTAGGCCCGGCGCATCTGGGTCTCGCTGATGTCGTACTGGGCGCGCAGCCGCTGCTTCTCCAGCAGCCGGACCTTGTAGTCACTGCTCTGCTTGCGGCCGCGGCCGTGCTCGCCCGGCGGGTAGGGACGGGCCTCGAAGTACTTGACGGCCTTGGGGGTCAGCGCGATGCCGAGCGCGCGCGACTTCTTGACCTTGGGACGCGACTGGTTCACGTTCTCCGGACCTCCATGTAAGTTAGGTAAGGCTTACCTTAGCGGAGGAGATCGCATGCTTCGACCCGGGAACCCCATGCCGTCCGGCAGCGACCACACCGTGCGGGCGGCCGGTCGCCGGCGCGCGGACCACCGGCCGCGTCCCGGGGAAGACCCCGCGTCCGGACCGCCGGCGGCGGCCGGGCGCGTGCGAACCCTCGTGGAGGGCAACTCGTCGTCCGTGCTGGTCATTCCCGGCCTGAACAGCGCGGACCCCTACCTGATGGTGCCGCTGGAACGGGCCGTGGACCCGGCCGGCGACGTGCTGCTGCGGCTGCCGGCCGGCTCCCCCGCGGTCCGCGCGGCGGCCCGCGCGCACGACGGCGAACTGGCCGGCGTGCTGGAGATCACGGACGTGGCGCCGGTCGCGGTGGCGGCCCGGATCCGCGGCCGGGCCTCGGTGGCCGGCTGGCTGACCCCGTGCCGGGAGCGGGCGGACGGCGGCTGGCTGCGGCTGGAGGCCGGCGGGATGTCGGTCGACGACCTGTGGGGGGGCGCCCCCCCCCCCCGCCCCGCCCGAGTCCGCCGGGGCGGCCCCCGACCCGCTGGCCGCGCACGAGGCGGAACTGCTCCAGCATCTGGCCGCGGCCCACGGCGACGAGGTGACCCGGCTCGGCGCGCTGGCCGGCTGCGCCGACGCCCGCACCGGCCCCGGCGCCGCGGTGCCGGTGGCCCTGGACCGCGGCGGCCTGCGGGTCCGCTTCACCGGCACCGGCACCGGCGGCACCTTCGACGCCCGCTTCGCCTTCCCCGCCCCGGTGGACGGCGTGGCGGGACTGCGCCACGCCCTGCACGCGCTGTTCGGCCAGGCCCGCGAGGCCGCCGGTCAGGGCTGAGGGGGCGGGACGGCGGGGACGCGGGCGCGGCCGAACGCGGACCGGGCGCGGAACGGAGGTGGACCGGGCGAGGGCCGGGCGAGGGCCGGGCGCGGCGGGGTGGCGGGTGGCCGGGGAGGGTGCGGGCGCGGCGGGGGCGCGGGTTGCGGCGGGCAGCCGGAGCGGGCGTCCCCCCGCAGCCGACGGCCGGGGAAGGTACGGGCGCGGCGGGGACGCGGTTGCGGCGGGCAGCCGGAGCGGGCGCCGGGCACGGCGGCCGTAGCTGGACGCGGCGGGCAGCCGGTTCCCCCGGAGCGATCGGCCCCCGCAGCCGATCGCCCCCCACGCGCCCGCGCCCCTACTCCCCCGCCAGCCGTTCCCGGACGCGTTCGACCACGTCGGCGTAGCGGGCCTCGGCGCCGTAGCGGGTGGGGTGGTAGTACCGCTTGCCGTGGACGGCGTCCGGGGCGTACTGCTGGGCGGCGATCGCGCCGGGCAGGTCGTGCGGGTACTGGTAGCCCGAGCCGTGGCCGAGCTTGCCGGCGCCCTGGTAGTGCGCGTCGCGCAGGTGCGGCGGGACCGGGCCGGCCAGGCCCTTGCGGACGTCGGCCGTCGCCTCGGTGATCGCGGTGACCGCCGCGTTGGACTTGGGGGCCAGTGCCAGCGCGATCACCGCGTGGGACAGGGTGATCGCCGCCTCCGGGAAGCCGATCATCGCCACCGCCTGCGCGGCGGCCACCGCGAGCGGCAGCGCCTGCGGATCGGCCATGCCGATGTCCTCGCTGGCGGAGATCATCAGGCGCCGCGCGATGAACCGCGGGTCCTCACCGGCCTCCACCATCCGGGCCAGGTAGTGCAGCGCGGCGTCGACGTCGGAGCCGCGGATGGACTTGATCAGCGCGCTGGCCACGTCGTAGTGCTGGTCGCCGTCCTTGTCGTACCGCACCGCCGCGCGGTCGACCGCGGCCTCCAGGGCGGCCAGCGTCAGGCGCTCCTCGCCCTGGGCCAGCGCCGAGCCCGCGCCGGCCTCCAGCGCGGTCAGCGCCCGGCGCGCGTCCCCGCCGGCGATCCGCAGCAGGTGCGCCTCGGCGTCGTCGGCCAGTTCCACCGCGCCGTCCAGCCCGCGCGGGTCGGCCAGCGCCCGGTGCAGCAGACCGCGGATGTCGTCCTCGGTGAGCGCCTCCAGGGTCAGCAGCAGCGACCGGGACAGCAGCGGCGAGATGATGGAGAAGTACGGGTTCTCGGTGGTGGCCGCGATCAGGGTGACCCAGCGGTTCTCCACCGCGGGCAGCAGCGAGTCCTGCTGGGCCTTGCTGAAGCGGTGGATCTCGTCGAGGAACAGCAGCGTCTCGCGGCCGTAGGCGCCCGACTCGCGCCGCGCGCTCTCGATGACCGCGCGGACCTCCTTGACGCCGGCGGTGATGGCCGACAGCTCCACGAACCGCCGCTTGGTGGCGTGGCTGACGACGTAGGCCAGCGTGGTCTTGCCGGTGCCGGGCGGGCCCCACAGGATGACGGAGGCCGGGCCCGCCGGACCGCCGGCGCCCTCACCGACCAGCCGGCGCAGCGGGGAGCCGGGGCCGAGCAGATGGCCCTGGCCCACGACGTCGTCGAGGGTACGCGGACGCATCCGCACGGCGAGCGGGCTGCCGCCGGGTTCGCGCTCCTGGCGTTCCTCGGCGGCGGCGGTGAACAGGTCGGGCTCCACGGGTCGAAGCCTAGATCACCGCACCGACAACGCGGCCCGCCGCGTGCGTAACGGCCCCGGCACGCCCCGTACGTAGTAACGGCCCCGACCTGCCGCGTGCGTACCGGCGACGGCCCGCCGCGAACGCGAACGGGCCGCCCGGCGGTCGGCCGGGCGGCCCGTCGTGGAACGGCCGGGTCAGATGAGCGTCGACCAGTAGGACCACCAGCGGATCAGGATCAGCATGATGATCACACCGAACCACAGCACCAGGACCGCCCAGTGGAACTCCAGCAGCAGGTTGCGTACCGCCGTCGGGGCCGGGATGACGCGGGTGCGGACGTTGTGGACCAGCGTGTACCAGAACGCGGTGATCGTGCCGACCCAGGCGACCATGCACCACGGGCACAGCGAGCCGATGCTGTAGAGCGACTCGAACTGGAGCCAGGTGACGAAGATCGTGCCGAGCAGCGTGCCGGCCTGGAGCCCCCGCCAGAACCACGGGCGGAACCGGGCGCCGCCCAGCAGGGCCATGCCGACGCCGATCTCCACCGGGTAGGCGACCAGGCCCATCATCGGATTGGGGAAGCCGAAGACCTTGGCCTGCGCGCTCTTCATGATGTTGCCGCAGGAGATGATCGGGTTGATGCTGCACCCGGGGACGTAGGACGGGTTCTGGTACAGGTGGAACTCGTCGATGGTGATGATCCAGGCGGCCAGCAGGCCCAGGGCGCCGCAGATCACCAGCAGGATCGCGTAGCCCCGGCCCGCGCCGAACAGGCCGTCCGCCTGCCCGCTCTCCGCGTCGCTGCGCGTGTCGTCGTCCTGCACCGTAGTCGTCATGTCGCCTTCCGTGGCCGTGTCCTGGGTGCGTCGTCTGCCAGCCTGCACGGCACCGCCGCGGAACGGTAGGCGCCGGTTCAACATTGTGCACCCGCGACCAGTCATACGAATGTCCGCCGGGAGCGATCACCCAGCCTGCCGGAGGGTGAGTCAACACCGCGTAAGTTGACGCACACCCGGGGATTTCCCGGCCCGTGACGGGCGGACCGGTCAGAGCAGCCGTTCGCGCAGCGTCGCGGCGACCGTCTCCAGCGCGACGGAGGTCTGCTCGCCGCTTTCGAGGTCCTTCAGCTGGACCTCGCCGTCGGCCAGGTCGCGCTCGCCGGCGATGACGGCGAACCGGGCGCCGGAACGGTTGGCGGACTTCATCGCGTTCTTCAGGCCCTTGCCGCCGAAGGCGAAGTCGGCGGACACCCCCTGCCGGCGCAGTTCGGTGACCACGCCGAACAGCGCGCGCCGGGCCTGCTCGCCCAGCGGGACGGCGAAGACGTCGGTGCGGCCGGCGGACGGCAGCTCGATGCCCTCGGCCTTCAGCGCCAGCACCGTGCGGTCCACGCCCAGCGCCCAGCCGACGGAGGGCAGTTCGGGGCCGCCGAGCATCTGCGACAGCCCGTCGTAGCGCCCGCCGCCGCCGACCGCGGACTGCGAGCCGAGACGGCCGTGGACGAACTCGAACGTGGTGCGGGTGTAGTAGTCCAGGCCGCGCACCAGCTTCACGTCGTCCTCGAACGTGATGTCGGCCGCCGTCAGCAGCTCGCGCACCTGGTCGTGGTACTCGCGGCAGGCGTCGCACAGGTGGTCGCTGATCCGCGGCGCGCCGGCCAGTTGCCGCTGCACCTGCTCGCGCTTGTCGTCCAGCACCCGCAGCGGGTTGATCTCGATCCGGGCGCGGGTCTCCTCGTCCAGGTCGAGGCCGCGCAGGTACTCCTGGAGCGCGGCGCGGTAGACCGGGCGGCACTCCTTGTCGCCCAGCGAGTTGAGCAGCAGCCGGAAGTCCCGCAGGCCCAGCGAGCGGTAGGCGTCCACCGCGAGGATGATCAGCTCGGCGTCCAGCGCCGGGTCCTCGGCGCCCAGCGCCTCGGCCCCGACCTGGGAGAAGTGCCGGTAGCGGCCGGCCTGCGGCCGCTCGTAGCGGTAGTAGGAGCCGGAGTACCACAGCTTCACCGGCAGCGGGCCGCGGTGCAGGTTGGCCTCCAGGGCGGCGCGCAGCACGGACGCGGTGCCCTCGGGGCGCAGCGCCAGCTCGTCGCCGCCCTTGGTGGTGAGGGTGTACATCTCCTTGGTCACGATGTCGGTGGACTCCCCGACGCCGCGGGAGAAGAGCTTGACGTCCTCGAAGCCGGGGGTCTCCACGTAGCCGTAGCCGGACCGCTTCAGCGGCGCGGCCAGCGCCTCGCGGACCGCGAGGAAGGCGGCCGACTCCGGCGGGAGCAGGTCGTAGGTGCCCTTGGGGGCGGAGAAGGTGTTCAACGGGGGTTCTCTCGTCACATTCCTCGTCGCGGGGCCGGCGAACCGGGCCCGTCGCCGCGGGCCAGCTCGCCCAGGAAGGGGTTGGTGGCGCGTTCGCGGCCGATGGTGGTCTGGGCACCGTGGCCGGAGAGCACCACGGTCGAGTCGTCCAGCGGCAGGCACACCCGGGCCAGCGATCGCAGGATCGCGGCGTGGGACCCGCCGGGCAGGTCGGTACGTCCGATGGAGCCGGCGAACAGCAGGTCCCCGGAGAACAGCACCGACGGGACGTCGGCGGTCTCGGGCAGCTGGAAGGTCACCGACCCCCCGGTATGGCCCGGCGCGTGCGCGACGGACAGCTCCAGGCCGGCGAGGGGCAGCACCGCACCGTCGGTCAGCTCCTTGACGTCGTCCGGTTCGCCGATGGACAGCTCGCCCATGAGCGGCATGCCGATGGAGCGGCCGAGGGCCTTCTCCGGATCGCTCATCATGTAGCGGTCCTCGGGGTGGATCCAGGCGGGCACGCCGTGCGCGCCGCAGACCGGGACGACCGAGGCGACATGGTCGATGTGGCCGTGGGTGACGACGACGGCGACCGGCTTGAGGCGGTACTTGGCGAGCGTCTCCTCGACACCGCGGGCCGCGTTGTGCCCGGGGTCGACGATCACGCACTCCTCGCCGGCTGCGGGAGCGACCACGTAGCAGTTAGTGCCCCACACCCCGGCGGGGAACCCGGCAATGAGCACGTTCGTCCTTCGGTCGGCGGCGGACCGCCGAGGCGGCGCCGGCGGGTCCGGCGGCGGCCGGCCCGCGGGAATTTTTCCGTGATCGTGAGCCTACCGGCCCACGCGCGACCCGGGCCAACCCGTATTGTCACCGGCTAACGACGCGAATGGCGGCATTCGCGCTCCACCGGACCCGGGGAGAGGCTGAAGTGGTCAGCAAGGAGCAGCGGCGGCGCCAGCTCGCGCGCGAGAAGTTCGAGCGTCAGCAGCAACGCCGTACACGGCAGCGAAGCAAGTCACGCAAGCGCAACGTGTGGATCGCCGGCGCGGTCGTCGTCATCCTGGCGGCGGGCGGCGCGGCCTGGGCCTCGACCGGCCTGGGCGACAGCTCCGGCCCGAAGGCGGACGCGGCGGGCGCCACGCCGACGCCGTCGGTGACGCCGTCGCCGAGCGCCACGGGCAAGCCGAAGCCGGACCCGTGCGCGGCACCGGCCGCCGGTTCGCCCACCACGAAGCAGTGGAAGACCGAGCCGGCGATGACCATCGACGCCGGCAAGTCCTACACGCTGAAGCTGGCCACCACCTGCGGCGACATCGGCCTGAAGCTGAACGCGGCGAAGGCGCCGCACACGGTCAACTCCTTCGCCTTCCTGGCCGGCCAGGGGTTCTTCGACCACACCAAGTGCCACCGGCTCACCACGGCCAACATCTACGTCCTGCAGTGCGGCGACCCGAAGGGCAACGGCTCCGGCGGCCCGGGGTACACCATCCCGGACGAGAACCTGAAGGCGTTCGGCAAGGCCAACGCCAAGGGTTCGGTGACCTACCCGGCGGGCACCGTGGCGATGGCCAACACCGGTTCGGCGCACTCGGGCGGCAGCCAGTTCTTCCTGGTGTACAAGGACAGCCCGCTGGCGCCCAGTTACACCCCGTTCGGCACCATCGACGCGACCGGCATGAAGGTGCTGGCGAAGATCGCCAAGGACGGGGAGTCGACCGGCGCCGGCGACGGCGCGCCCAACGCCACGGTGGTGATCAACAAGGCGACGATGACCGCCTCGTGACCACCTGCCCGGCCCCGGGGGAAATCCGCCGGGGCCGGGGCAGGACAGCCGGGGCACCTCTCGCCTATGTTGGCGTTGTAGAGGGTTCCCGCACCGGCGGCCGCCGCCGGGTCCGGCTTCGGCGGACGAAGCGGCAGGTGGGACCGGTCGGGCGAGCCCAGCCCGGAGAAACTGTGGACGATGCCCGCCCCGTGCGACGGCCGGGCATCACGTGGAGGAGGCGCTGTGAGCAGCGACCCGTGGGGACGCGTCGACGAGACGGGGACCGTGTACGTGCGGACGGCCGACGGCGAGCGGGAGGTCGGCTCGTGGCAGGCGGGCTCCCCCGACGAGGCGCTGGCCTATTTCCAGCGCAAGTACGACGGCCTGGTCGTCGAGATCGGCCTCCTCGAACGCCGGGTACGGACCACCGACCTGTCGTCGAAGGACGCCACGGCCGCCATCGACCACCTGCGCTCCACGGTGACCGGGGCGCACGCCGTCGGTGACCTGGCGGCGCTGGAGGCCCGGCTGGACAAGCTGGTCGGACAGGTCGAGGAGCGTCGCGAGAAGCGCAAGGCGGAGCGGGCCAAGGCCGGCGACGAGGCGCGCACCGCCAAGGAGCAGCTGGTCACCGAGGCCGAGCAGCTGGCCGAGAGCGAGCAGTGGCGGGTGGCCGGTGAGCGGCTGCGGTCGCTGGTGGACACCTGGAAGGGGCTGCCGCGGCTGGACCGCAAGTCCGACGACGAGCTGTGGCACCGCTTCAGCCACGCCAGGTCGGTGTTCTCCAAGCGGCGCAAGGCGCACTTCGCGTCGCTGGACGCGCAGCGCGACGACGCCCGCCGGGTGAAGGAGAAGCTGGCGGTCGAGGCGGAGTCGCTGGCGTCGTCCACCGAGTGGGCGGCCACCGCGGCCCGTTACCGCGAGCTGATGGCGGACTGGAAGGCGGCGGGGCGGGCGCAGCGCGAGTCCGAGGACGAGCTGTGGAACCGCTTCCGCGGCGCGCAGGACGTCTTCTTCGCCGCGCGCTCGGAGGTGTTCGCCGAGCGCGACGCCGAGCAGGGCGCGAACCTGGCGGTGAAGGAGGGGCTGGCCGCCGAGGCGGAGAAGCTGCTGCCGATCTCGGACCTGAAGTCGGCCCGGGCGGCGTTCCGTTCGCTCAACGAGCGGTGGGAGGCCGTCGGCCACGTGCCGCGCGACGCCCGGCCGCAGGTCGAGGGGCGGATGCACGCCGTGGAGCGCGCGCTGCAGGACGCCGAGGAGTCGGAGTGGCGCCGCACCAACCCGGAGGCGCGGGCCCGCGCCGAGGGGCTGACCGGGGCGCTGCGCGCGGCGGTCGACAAGCTGTCCGCGCAGATCGAGACGGCCCGCTCGGCGGGCAACACCGCCCGGGCGGACAAGCTCACCCGTGAGCTGGAGGGCCGCCAGGCGCTGCTGGACCAGGCGCTGAAGGGGCTGGAGGAGTTCGGCGGCTGACACCGCCGCCCGCGGTTCGCACCGGCGTCCGCCCCGGCACGGGTTCCGTGCCGGGGCGGAGCCGTGTGCGGGGCCGGGCCGTCGTGCGGGACGGTTGGCGGCCGCGGTGGCCGGCGGCCGGCGGGACGGGCTCCGGCCGGCCGGTCAGCGCTGGCGGCCGGAGGTCACCCGGTAGACGTCGTAGACGCCCTCGACACCGCGGACCGCCTTCAGGACGTGGCCGAGGTGCTTGGGGTCGCCCATCTCGAAGGTGAAGCGGGAGGTGGCGACCCGGTCGCGGGAGGTCTGGACGGCGGCGGACAGGATGTTGACGTGCTGGTCGGACAGCACCCGGGTGACGTCGGACAGCAGGCGGGAGCGGTCGAGCGCCTCGACCTGGATGGCGACCAGGAAGACCGAGGACTGGGTGGGGGCCCACTCGACCTCGATGACGCGTTCCGGCTGCTGGGAGAGGGAGTCGACGTTGACGCAGTCGGCCCGGTGCACCGAGACGCCGTTGCCGCGGGTGACGAATCCGATGATCGGATCGCCGGGCACCGGGGTGCAGCAGCGCGACAGCTTGGCCCACACGTCCCGCTCGCCCTTGACGATGACGCCGGGGTCGCCGGCCGAGCGGCGGCGGGTGCGGCCGCGCGGCGGGGTGGTGATCTCGGCGATGTCCTCGGTGGCGCCCTCCTCACCGCCGAGCGCCTCGACGAGCTTGCCGACCACCGACTGCGCGGTGATGTGGCCCTCGCCGATCGCCGCGTAGAGCGCGGAGATGTCGGGGTAGCGCATCTCGTGGGCGAGGGTGACCAGCGAGTCGCCGGTCAGCACCCGCTGGATGGGCAGGTTCTGCTTGCGCATCGAGCGGGCGATGGCGTCCTTGCCCTGCTCGATCGCCTCGTCGCGGCGCTCCTTGGAGAACCAGGCGCGGATCTTGTTGCGGGCCCGCGGGGACTTCACGAAGCCGAGCCAGTCGCGGGACGGCGAGGCACCGGGCGCCTTGGAGGTGAAGACCTCGACCAGGTCGCCGTTGTCCAAGGTGGACTCCAGCGGCACCAGGCGGCCGTTGACCCGGGCGCCTATCGTGCGGTGGCCGACCTCGGTGTGGACGGCGTAGGCGAAGTCGACCGGGGTGGCGCCGGCCGGCAGCGCGATGACGTCGCCCTTGGGGGTGAAGACGAAGACCTCGTTGCGCGACAGGTCGAAGCGCAGCGACTCCAGGAACTCCCCGGGGTCCTCGGTCTCCTTCTGCCAGTCCAGCAGCTGCCGCAGCCACGCCATGTCGTTGACGGCGTCGTCGGCCTTCGCCGACCTGGGCGCGTCGCTGCGGACCTTGGAGGCGCCGGCCACCGCCTCCTGCTTGTACTTCCAGTGCGCGGCGATGCCGTACTCGGCCCGGCGGTGCATGTCGAAGGTGCGGATCTGCAGCTCGACGGGCTTGCCGCTGGGGCCGATCACCGTGGTGTGCAGCGACTGGTACATGTTGAACTTGGGCATCGCGATGTAGTCCTTGAACCGCCCCGGCACCGGGTTCCACCGCGCGTGGATGGTGCCCAGCGCCGCGTAGCAGTCGCGGACGGTGTCGACCAGGACCCGGATGCCCACCAGGTCGTAGATCTCGGCGAAGTCGCGTCCCCGTACGATCATCTTCTGGTAGACGCTGTAGTAGTGCTTGGGCCGGCCGGTGACGGTGGCCTTCAGGCGGGCCGCCCGCAGGTCCTGCTGGACCTGGTCGGTGACGACGGCGAGGTACTCGTCGCGCTTGGGGGCGCGTTCGGCGACCAGCCGGACGATCTCGTCGTACATCTTGGGGTAGAGGATGGCGAACGCCAGGTCCTCCAACTCCCACTTGATGGTGTTCATGCCCAGCCGGTGCGCCAGCGGGGCGTAGATCTCCAGCGTCTCGCGGGCCTTCTTCTCCTGCTTGTCGCGCTTGAGGAACCGCATGGTGCGCATGTTGTGCAGCCGGTCGGCGAGCTTGATGACCAGCACCCGCGGGTCCTTGGCCATCGCGACGACCATCTTGCGCACCGTCTCGGCCTGCGCGGCCTCGCCGAACTTGACCTTGTCCAGCTTGGTGACGCCGTCGACCAGCAGCGCGACCTGCTCGCCGAAGTCGCGCCGCAGGGTGTCGAGGCCGTACTCGGTGTCCTCCACCGTGTCGTGCAGCAGGCCGGCCATCAGCGTCGCGGGGTCCATGCCCAGCTCGGCGAGGATGGTGGTGACGGCCAGCGGGTGGGTGATGTACGGGTCGCCGCTCTTGCGCTTCTGGCCGCGGTGCCAGCGTTCGGCGACCTGGTAGGCGCGCTCGATCTGCCGCAGCCCGGCGGAGTCGATCTTCGGGTCGTTGCTGCGGACGATGCGCAGCAACGGCTCCAGCACCGGGTTGTAGGGGCTCTGCCGCTGCACACCGAGCCGGGCCAGCCGGGCGCGGACCCGGCTGGAGGAGGTGGCGGACCGCACGGGGGTCAGTGCCGCGGGCGCCGGGGTGGGCGCGGCGGTGGACCCGGCCGGGCGCTCGGCTTCGCCGGCCGCCGGCGTTTCGGCCTGCGGCGGCGCTGCGGTCTCCTGCTCGGGCGCCGCCGGGTCCCCATCGCTGGCATCCCTGGCGGTGAGCGGCTGGGCCTCGTCTGGCAACGGCACTCCATCCCACGGGTCCGGTCCCGGTACGGGTCCGGCTCCCATGGTATCGAGGTGCCGGGCACGGCGGCGCGGCGCGTCCCGCGGGGCCATGCGGGCACCGGGCGGGATACCGGCCGGGAACGCACTCGCGGGGCCGCTCCGGGGTGCGGAGCGGCCCCGCGATGGGGACGGGACATCAGGCGCCGCGCGGGCTCCTGCGGGCGTCCAGCGGCCTCAGGAGGGCCTCAGACGGCGATCAGGGCGTCCAGCGGGGCGTCGCCCAGGGCCTTGGCCAGCCGGTCGCGGCCGCCGAGGAAGCCGAGCTCCAGCAGCACGGCCAGGCCCACGACCTCGCCGCCGGCCCGCCGGACCAGCTCCAGCGCCGCCTCGGCGGTGCCGCCGGTGGCCAGCACGTCGTCGATGACGATGACCTTGTCACCGGGGACGAAGGCGTCGGTGAGCACCTCGATCTCGGCGGTGCCGTACTCCAGCTCGTAGGTCTGCCCGAAGGTCGCGCCGGGCAGCTTGCCCGCCTTGCGCACCGGGACGAAGCCCAGGCCCGCCCTGGCCGCCGCGGGGGCGCCCAGGATGAAGCCGCGGGCCTCCAGGCCGACGACCTTGTCGGCGCCGCGTTCCCGGCACAGCGCCGCGAGGGCGTCGACCAGGGCGGAGAACGCCTCGGGGTCGGCGAGCAGCGGGGTGATGTCCTTGAACATCACGCCCGGCTTCGGGTAGTCCGCCACGTCGCGGATCCGGCTGAGCAGCAGGTCGCTCAGTGCGGCCCCGGTACTTTCCACAGTGGTCATCAGTGGGTCCCCTCCCCTGGTCAGCGGCGCTTGCCGGACGGACGGCCGCGACCGCGGTCGCGGGAGGACGGCTGGCGGCGCTGGCCGCCCAGCGTGCCCGCGGCGGCCTCGGCCGGCTCGTCCTCGTCGTCCTGCTCTGCGGCGTCCCGCGGTTCCTCGGCGTCGAGGTCGATCCCGTCGCGCTCGGCCCTGGCCCGCTTGGTCCTGACCCGCTTGGCCAGCGCCTTCATCTCCGGCGTGGCCTCCTTGAGGGTGGCGACCAGCGGGGTGGCGATGAAGATCGACGAGTAGGCACCGGCGGCCAGGCCGACGAACAGCGCGAGCGCGATGTCGTTGAGCATGCCCGCGCCGAGCAGCCCGCCACCGACGAACAGCAGCGCGGCGACCGGCAGCAGGGCCACGACGCTGGTGTTGATCGAACGCACCAGGGTCATGTTGAGGCTGCGGTTGGCCAGCTCGGTGTAGGTGAACCGGGTCTGGCCGGTGATACCGCGGGTCGTCTCCTTCAGGCCGTCGAAGACCACGACGGTGTCGTAGAGGGAGTAACCCAGGATGGTCAGCAGGCCGATGACCGTACCGGGGGTGACCTCGAAGCCCACCAGGGCGTAGACGCCGATGGTGATGACCAGGTCGTGGACCAGCGCGATCAGGGCGGCCATGGCCATCCGCCACTCGAAGGCGATGGCCAGGTAGATGACCACCAGGACCATGAAGATCACCAGGCCGAGTTCGGCCTTCTGCGTGACCTCCTGACCCCAGCTGGGGCCGACCACCTGCGGCGAGATGGAGTCGGCGGACACGCCGAGGTCCTTCGCCAGGTCACCGCGCACGTTGTTCGCGGTGGTGTTGTCGATCCCGCTGACCTGGATGCGCATGCCGCCGGTGCCGAGCTTCTGCGCGACGACGTCGTGGTCGCCGGTCAGCAGCGCCTTGGTCTTGCTCTCGGCCTGCGCGATGGAGATCGAGGTCTTCGGCGTGGTGAAGGACGCGCCGCCGGAGAAGTCGATGCCCTTGTTCAGGCCGTTGACCGCCAGGCCGACGACCGCCACGACGACGATGAGCAGGGAGACCGCGTAGTAGCGGCGGCGCTTGCCGACGACGTCCAGCGACAGCTCACCGCGGTGCAACCGGTGGCTGAGCTTGCCGAGCCGGGACATCAGGCCTCCTTGACTTCGGTACGAGCCTGGCGGCGGACCCGGCGCAGCGGCGCGTTGAAGCCGACGCTCTCCGGGTTGAGACCGGACCACTTGTGACCGTCCGAGTAGAACGGGCGGCGGGCCAGGATCGTCAGCAGCGGCTTGGTGAACAGGTAGACCACGACGACGTCGAGGACGGTGGTCAGGCCCAGGGTGAACGCGAAGCCCTTCACGTCGCCGACCGAGCAGATGTAGAGCACCGCGGCGGCGAGGAAGGAGACGAAGTCGGAGACCAGGATGGTGCGCCGGGCCCGGGGCCAGGCCCGCTGCACCGCCGGACCGAGACTTCGGCCGTGCCGTAGCTCGTCCCTGACCCGTTCGAAGTAGACGATGAAGGAGTCGGCGGTGATACCGATGGCCACGATGGCGCCGCAGACCGCCGGCAGGCTCAGGGCGAAGCCGATGGCCGCGCCGAGCAGCGCCATGATCGCGTAGGTCAGCGCCGCGGAGACCACGAGGCTGAGCACCGCGATGAAGCTCAGGCCGCGGTAGTACGCCAGCAGGTACAGCACCACGAGCACCAGGCCGACCGCGCCGGCGATCAGGCCGCCGTGCAGCTGCTCACCGCCGAGCTGCGGGGAGACGGTGGTGACGGTGGAGATGTTGAACGACAGCGGCAGCGCGCCGTAGGACAGCACGTTGGCCAGGTCCTCGGAGGACTGCTGGGTGAAGCTGCCGGAGATCTGCGCCGAGCCGCCGGTGATCGCGGAGGAGACCGAGGGCGAGGAGACGACCTGGTTGTCCAGCACGATGGCGAACTCGTTGTTCGGCGCCTGCTGGCTGGCGAGCTGGCCGGTGACCTTGGCGAACTGGCTGTTGCCGGTGGAGTCGAACCCGAGGGTGACGATCCAGCCGGCGCCGGTCTGGGTGTCGTAGACCGACTGGGCGCTGGAGACGTCCTTGCCGGAGACCGCGACCGGGGCGAGCAGGTACTTGGTGCTGCCGTCCTGGCTGCACACCGCGATCTGGTCGGTCGGCTTGGCCCCGTAGCCGGCGTTGGCCGCCTGCTTCTTGTTGGAGCAGTTGAGCGCGGTGAACGCCGCTTCGGCCTTCGGGTCGGGCGCCACGGTCGTGCCGCTGCCGGTGCTGGGCGGCGGGGTGGCCGCGCCGGTGGCGGTCGCGGCCGGGGTCGGCGCGGTGATCGCCGGGGCGGTGGGCGCGCCGGAGGAACCGGTGGCCGGTGCCGCCTGGAGGGCGCTGGTGACCGCGCGGCCCTGGGTGGTGGCGCTGGCCGACGGGGTGGCGGTCGGCTTGGCGGTGGACCCGGGGGCCGGCTTTCCGCTGGTCGACGCGCTGGGAGCGCCGGAGGGGGTGGCCTTGCCCGAGGTGGACGGCGAGGGGGTGGTGGCGGGCTGCGGCGAGCCGGCCGCCAGGGTGATCACCGGGCGGAAGTACAGCTGGGCGGTGGTGCCGACCAGTTTCTCCGCCTGCTGGGTGTTCGTGCCCTTGGGGATGTCGACGACGATGTTCTTGCTGCCCTGCGTCTGCACCCCCGCCTCCGAGACACCAAGACCGTTGACCCGCTTGCCGATGATGTCGGCGGCGGTGTTCATGTTGGTCTTGTTGATCGAGTTGGGCTGGCCCGGGTTGTTCTTGGCCGTCAGCGTGATCTCGGTACCGCCGGCCAGGTCGATGCCCAGCCGGGGTGTCTTGTTGTTCGAGATGAACATCGCCGACGCCAGCGCGACCAGCGCGACCAGGATGATCGCCAGCGCACGACCGGGATACCCGTCGGCACCCGGGGACCTGCGTCCCTTCTTGGCTGCTGCCACCTTCTCGTTTCTCCCTGTCCACACCGTTCCGGGCGGGCGAGGCCACGCCGGACGGCCACGAATGATGAGGGCGTACCGAAGTGCCGTACGTACGGGGTGATACGGGGATCAGCCGTCGTACGGCCGCGCAGTGTGCGTTGAACTCCGGAGCCTATGACCTGGAGCTGTGCGCTACTTCTTCCCGGCTTCCTGGACCTGCGCCGGGACGCCGGACTCGGCCGCCATGACGGCGGGCTCGTCGGTGTCGTCGGCGGGCTCGGACTTGCCGAGGTCGATCTTCTTCGGCTCCTCGTCGGAGGCGGCACCGTCGACGGTGGCCTCTTCGGAGTCGTCGAAGGTGAGCGGCACGTCGTTGTTGACGAGCCGGTCGTACTCCTCCTCGCTGAGCACCGTGGCGACGGCCTGCTTGGTGTAGACGCAGTGCGTGCCGGGGGCGACCTCGAGCAGGACCGTGGAGTCGCGGATCTCCTTGACCCGGGCGACCAGGCCGCCGATGGTCCGGACACCGGAGCCGGGCTGCATCTGGTCGCGCATCTGCGTCGCCTGACGCTGCTTGTTCTTGGCCGAGCGGGTCATCAGCAGCATCAGGCCGATGATCAGGACGATGGGGAGGAGCATGGTGGTATTCACAGCGGGGAGGTTCCTTCGCATGGCCACCGGGGGTGCGGCCTGGACTACAGGGGGTGTGTGCGGGTGACGCGCCGTCCGTTTAGAGAGGGCATCGGCGGAGTCTAGGCGAACCCACACCTTGGGAACAACGCCCAGCATGGCACCCGGGTTCCACCGGCCGCGAGTACCCGCGCCGTCAGGGGCCGAACAAGCCTTGCTGCGCACGGGCCGGAGCGGCCGCGGGCGGGGTCAGACCGAGATGCGTCCAGGCCGCCGGAGTAGCGACGCGGCCACGCGGAGTACGCGCCAGCAGCCCCTCGCGCACCAGGAACGGCTCGGCCACCTCCTCCACCGTCTCGCGCTCCTCCCCCACGGCCACCGCCAGCGTCGACAGTCCCACCGGTCCCCCGTTGAACAGCCGCAACAACGCGTCGAGCACCGCGCGGTCCAGCCGGTCCAGGCCGCGGGCGTCGACCTCGTAGACCTCCAGCGCGCCGGCCGCGACCTCGCGGGTGATCCGGCCGTCGGCCCGCACCTGGGCGTAGTCGCGCACCCGGCGCAGCAGCCGGTTGGCGATCCGGGGGGTGCCGCGCGAGCGGCCGGCGATCTCGGCGGCGCCGACCGGGTCGATGACGACGTCGAGCAGTCCGGCGGAGCGGTGGATGACGCGTTCGAGTTCGGCGGGGGCGTAGAACTCCATGTGGCCGGTGAAACCGAACCGGTCGCGCAGCGGCGGCGGCAGCAGGCCGGCCCGGGTGGTGGCGCCGACCAGGGTGAACGGCGGCAGTTCCAGCGGGATGGCGGTGGCGCCGGGGCCCTTGCCGACGATGACGTCGACCCGGAAGTCCTCCATCGCCATGTAGAGCATCTCCTCGGCCGGCCGGGACATCCGGTGGATCTCGTCGAGGAAGAGCACCTCGCCCTCCTGGAGCGAGGACAGGATCGCGGCGAGGTCGCCGGCGTGCTGGATGGCGGGGCCGGAGGTGATGCGGATCGGGGCGCCCATCTCGGCGGCGATGATCATCGACAGCGTGGTCTTGCCCAGGCCGGGGGCGCCGGACAGCAGGACGTGGTCGGCGGTGGCGCCGCGCTGCCGGGCGGCCCTGAGCACCAGGTCGAGCTGCTGGCGGACCTTCTCCTGGCCGACGAACTCGCCGAGGTCCTTGGGGCGCAGCGCGGCCTCGACCGCCTGGTCCTCGCCGTCGGCCGCCGGGCCGACCAGCCGGTCGGTGCCGTCGGTGTCGTCGTCGGCGGCGGGGTCGTAGGGGTTCACGTGGGTGTGCCTTACGGTCAGCGGGCGCGGTTGAGGGTCTGCAGGGCGGCGCGCAGCAGGGCGCCGACGTCGGGCCGGCCGGCCGCCTCGGCCTGCGGGGTGACGGCGGCGACGGCCTCGTCGGCGTCGCGGGGCTGGTAGCCGAGGCCGGTGAGCGCGGCGTGCAACTGCTCGGCCCAGGAGTCGGGCCGGTTGGCGGCGGCCGGGCGGACGGCGCCGCCGCGGGGGGCGCCGAGGCGGTCCTTCAGCTCCAGCAGCAGGCGCTGGGCACCCTTCTTGCCGATGCCCGGGACGGCGGTGAGCGCCTTCTCGTCCCCGGTGGCGACCGCGGTGCGCAGCGTGTCGGGGGCGTGCACGGCGAGCATCGCCTGGGCCAGCCGGGGGCCGACGCCGCTGGCGGTCTGGAGCAGTTCGAAGACCTGCCGCTCGTCCTCGTCGGCGAACCCGTACAGGGTCAGGGAGTCCTCGCGGACGACGAGGGAGGTGTACAGGCGGGCGGCCTCGCCGAGCCGCAGTCCGGCCAGGGTGCCGGGCGAGCACTGCACGAGCACGCCGAGGCCGCCCACCTCGACGACGGCGCTTTCCGGGGCGAGGGCGGCGACCGGTCCGTTGACAGAGGCGATCACGTGCGGGACTCCTTGGCGGCCAGGACGGCCTGTTGCAGGCGGTTGGTGGCGGGGGCGCGCCAGATGTGGCAGATGGCCAGGGCCAGCGCGTCGGCGGCGTCGGCCGGTTTGGGCGGGGCGTCGAGCCGCAGCAGCCGGGTGACCATGGCGCCGACCTGGGCCTTGTCGGCGCGGCCCGATCCGGAGACGGCGGCCTTGACCTCGCTGGGGGTGTGCAGGGCGACGGGCAGGCCGCGGCGGGCGGCGCACAGCATGGCGACGGCGCTGGCCTGCGCCGTTCCCATCACGGTGCGCACGTTGTGCTGGGCGAACACCCGCTCCACGGCGACGTATTCGGGCCGGTACTCCTCCAGCCAGCTCTCCAGGCCGCGTTCGATCAGCACCAGGCGGTCGGGCACCGGCAGGTCGGCGGGGGTGCGGATGACGCCGACACCGCGCATGGTCAGGGCACGGCCGGCCATGCCCTCCACCACTCCGACCCCGCACCGGGTGAGTCCTGGGTCCACGCCGAGCACCCGCACGGTGCCGCTCCTTCCCCGTAACGGTTCCCCGTTCCAACGCTGTTCGAGCAGGCTATCGGGCGGCACCGACATCGCGGCAGAACGCGGCGGGCCGGCGGGGTGGGTCCCCCGCCGGCCCGCCGCATCGTGTCCGGTCGCGCGTGGCCGTCAGGCCTCGACCTGCTCCATGACCTCGTCGGAGATGTCGAAGTTGGCGAAGACGTTCTGCACGTCGTCGCTGTCCTCCAGCGCGTCGATCAGCTTGAAGATCTTGCGGGCGCCGTCCTCGTCCAGTTCCACCTGCATGGTGGGGACGAAGTTGGCGTCGGCCGAGTCGTAGTCGATGCCGGCTTCCTGGAGGGCCTTGCGGACCGGCACCAGGTCGGTGGCCTCGCTCATGACCTCGTAGGACTCGCCGAGGTCGTTGACCTCTTCGGCGCCGGCGTCCAGGACCGCGCCGAGCACGTCGTCCTCGCCGAGTTCACCCTTGGGGACGATGACGACGCCCTTGCGGTGGAACAGGTACGACACCGAGCCGGGGTCGGCCATCGAGCCGCCGTTGCGGGTCATGGCGACGCGGACCTCGGAGGCGGCGCGGTTGCGGTTGTCGGTGAGGCACTCGATGAGCACCGCGACACCGTTGGGGCCGTAGCCCTCGTACATGATCGTCTGGTAGTCGGCGCCGCCGGCTTCCAGGCCCGCGCCGCGCTTGACGGCGCTGTCGATGTTCTTGTTGGGCACCGAGCTCTTCTTGGCCTTCTGGATGGCGTCGAAGAGGGTCGGGTTGCCGTCCGGGTCGGATCCGCCGGTGCGGGCGGCGACCTCGATGTTCTTGATCAGCTTCGCGAAGAGCTTGCCGCGCTTGGCGTCAATCACGGCCTTCTTGTGCTTGGTCGTAGCCCATTTAGAGTGGCCGGACATCTGCCTGTCTCCTTCACGTCACCAGACTTGCTCACCAACAACGACCGATCCTACCGGGATCACGCCCGCGAACTTCTCACCAGATCGGTGAAGAGCCGGTGGACGCGCTGGTCGCCGGTCAGCTCCGGGTGGAAGGAGGTGGCCAGCAGGTGGCCCTGGCGCACCGCGACGACGGTGTGGTCGGCCAGTCGCGCCAGCACCTCGACGCCGGCGCCCACCGACTCCACCCAGGGGGCGCGGATGAAGACGCCCTCGACCGGGTCGCCGTCCACCCCGGTCATGGCCACCGCGGCCTCGAACGACTCGTTCTGCCGGCCGAAGGCGTTGCGGCGCACGGTCATGTCGATGCCGCCGACGGTCTCCTGGTCGTCGCGGCCGTCGAGGATCTTGTCGGCGAGCATGATCATGCCGGCGCAGGAGCCGTAGGCGGGCATGCCGGCCCGGACCCGGTCGCGCAGCGGCGCCAGCATGCCGAAGGCGACGGCCAGCTTGGACATGGTGGTGGACTCGCCGCCCGGGATGACCAGGCCGTCGACCGCCGCGAGCTCGGCGGGGCGGCGCACCGTGACGGCCTCGGCGCCCGCCGCGGTCAGGGCGGCCAGGTGTTCCCGTACGTCGCCCTGGAGGGCGAGGACGCCGACGGTGGGGTTGCTGGGCACGGGGTGGCCTCTTTCCGGGGGTGGGCGGGCGCCCGGCCGGGCGCGGGAGGCGGCCGGCGGGCGGTCGTGCGGGGAGACGCCGATGGGCAGGCGCGGTGGCCTGCCCATCGGTGAGCGGGGACTACCAGCCGCGGTTGGCGTAGCGCTCGGACTCGGGCAGCACGTCGCAGTTGATGCCGACCATGGCCTCGCCCAGGCCGCGCGAGACGTCCGCGATGACCTTGGGGTCGTCGTGGAACGTGGTGGCCTTGACGATGGCGGCGGCACGCCGGGCCGGGTCGCCGGACTTGAAGATGCCGGAGCCGACGAAGACGCCCTCGGCGCCGAGCTGCATCATCAGCGCGGCGTCGGCCGGGGTGGCCACGCCGCCGGCGCTGAAGAGCACGACGGGCAGCTTGCCGAGCGCCGCGACCTCCTTGACCAGCTCGTAGGGGGCGCGCAGCTCCTTGGCGGCGGCGTACAGCTCGTTGTTGTCCAGCGCGCGCAGCCGGCCGATGTCGCCCTTGATCTGGCGCATGTGGCGGACCGCCTCGACGACGTTGCCGGTGCCGGCCTCGCCCTTGGAGCGGATCATGGCCGCGCCCTCGGCGATGCGGCGCAGGGCCTCGCCGAGGTTGGTGGCGCCGCAGACGAAGGGGGTGGTGAACGCCCACTTGTCGCTGTGGTTGACCTCGTCGGCCGGGGTGAGGACCTCGGACTCGTCGATGTAGTCGACGCCGAGGGCCTGCAGGACCTGGGCCTCGACGACGTGGCCGATGCGGGACTTGGCCATGACCGGGATGGAGACGGCGGCGATGATGCCGTCGATCATGTCCGGGTCGGACATCCGCGCGACGCCGCCGTCCTTGCGGATGTCGGCGGGCACCCGCTCCAGCGCCATGACCGCGACGGCGCCGGCGTCCTCGGCGATCTTGGCCTGCTCGGGGGTGACGACGTCCATGATCACGCCGCCCTTGAGCTGTTCGGCCATACCGCGCTTGACGCGCGCGGTGCCGGTCTCGGGCGCGTTGTCGGACGTGCTGGTGGGCGTGGTGGACACGGGGTGACCTCACTCGCTGGACATCGGGCTGGATATCGGGGGACATCGGTGCATCAGTACGGCGAAGCCCGGCAGGGCCGCTCGGGTCGTCCCCCTCGGGCCGTGCCCCGGGTCGTGCCCCAGGGGCCTCGCCGGTCAGCGAACGGTCCGTACCGGTCCGCGCTGTCGTACCTGACGAAACCCGACGCACCGCCGACCGGGCAAGGGCCAATCGGCATCGAGTGGACCGATCGGCTCCGGGTGCGGGCGGGGCGGGGCGGGGGTTTTGGGGGTGCCGGTGCGGTTGGGCGCCGGTGCGGCGGAGGTCGGCGGAGGGTTCGGCCGGGCGCCGGTGCGGCCGGTGCCGGTGCGGCGGAGGGTGCGGCCGGTGCCGGTGCGGCTCAGCGCCG
Source organism: Streptantibioticus silvisoli (assembly GCF_027947535.2). GTDB lineage: Bacteria > Actinomycetota > Actinomycetes > Streptomycetales > Streptomycetaceae > Streptantibioticus_C > Streptantibioticus_C silvisoli. Next base: position 23,763 of record NZ_JAAGKO020000026.1, on the reverse strand, counting down.
GTGCGGCCAGGTCCCGCGGCCGGTGGCGCCCGGCGCCGCGAACCGCTGCCCGCCGCCCGGGGCCCGGTCCCCGCGCAGGTCAGCGCGGGGTGCCGTCGGCGGTGAGGGTGGTGGGGGGCTCGTCGTCCATCTCGAACGCCAGCGGGAACGGCGCGTGGCCGGCCAGCCGGAACCAGCGCACCACGCGGTGCCGCCGGACGGCCCGGGCGGCGCGCACCGCGTCGTTGTGGAACCGCCGGGCCATCGGGGTGCGGCGGACCGCGGAGGTCAGCTCGCCGATGGCCTCCGGGCCGCCGGGGGCGTCCTGGACCGCCCCGACGGTGCCGGGCTCGGCGAAGACCGCGCGCAGCGTCTGGCTCAGTTCGCTCTCGGCGACCTCGCGCTGCTCGTCCTCGGCCTGCCGGGCGGCGTGCGCGGTCTGGTACAGCACGATGGACGCGGCCGGGTCCAGCACCCCGGAGGTGGCCAGTTCCTGGGCGACCGAGGCCCGGCGCAGCAACTGGGCGTCCAGCGCGGCGCGCGCGGCGTCGATCCGGGCGTGCAGCCGGTCCAGGCGGCCCGCCGTCCAGCTCAGGTAGATCCCGAGCAGGACGAGGGCGGCCGCGATCCACAGCAGAGTGAACGTCACGGGGGGCAACGCTACCGGCGGGCCCGGGCCGTCATGGCCGCGCTCCGCCGAAACGGGCCCGCAGGCCGGTGCGCTCGTCGGCGGCGACCCGGGAGGCGCCGTCGGTCACGGTCTCGTAGACCGACAGGATCTCGGCGCCGACCACCGACCAGTCGAACCGCCGCACGTGGCGGCTGCCGGTCTCGCGCAGCGCCGCGAGCCGGTCGGGGTCGCCGAGCAGCCGCAGGCAGGCGTCGGCCAGCGCGTCGGCGTCCTCGACCGGGAACAGTTCGCCGGCCGCGCCCTGGTCGAGGACCTGGCGGAACGCGTCGAGGTCGCTGGCGAGCACCGGTGCGCCGGCCGACATGGCCTCGACGAGGATGATGCCGAAGCTCTCGCCGCCGGTGTTGGGCGCGGCGTAGACGTCGACGCTGCGCAGCAGGCGGGCCTTGTCCTCGTCGCTGACCATGCCGAGGAACTCGACCTGGCCGTGCAGCTGCCGGGGCAGGCCGGACAGCGCCTCCTCGGTGTCGCCGCGGCCGGCCACCAGCAGCCGGGCGCCGGGGCGGGCGGCGAGTATCCGCGGCAGGGCGCGCATCAGGACGGGCAGGCCCTTGCGGGGTTCGTCGATGCGGCCGATGAACCCGATGGTCGGCGCGTCCGCGGTGCCCTGCCAGCGGGGCTCGGGGGCGGCGCCGGCGAAGAAGCCGACGTCGACCCCGTTGGGGATGACGACGGCGTCGCCGCCGAGGTGTTCGACGAGGGTGCGCCGGGCGTACTCGCTGACGGCGACGCGGGCGCGGATCTTCTCCAGGGCGGGCTGGAGGATCGGGTAGGCGGCGATCATGGCCCGCGAGCGCGGGTTGGAGGTGTGGAAGGTGGCCACGATCGGCCCCTGCGCGGCCCAGCAGGCCAGCAGGCCGAGCGACGGGGAGGCGGGCTCGTGGATGTGGATGACCTCGAACGCGCCGTCGTGCAGCCAGCGGCGCACCCGGGCGGCGGACAGGAAGCCGAAGTTGAGCCGGGCCACCGAGCCGTTGTAGGGCACGGGCACCGCGCGGCCGGCCGAGACGACGTACGGCGGCAGCGGGGTGTCGTCGTCGGCCGGGGCGAGGACCGACAGTTCGTGGCCGAGGGCGATGAGGTGTTCGGCGAGGTCCCGGATGTGGAACTGGACGCCGCCGGGCACGTCCCAGGAGTACGGGCAGACGATCCCGATCCTCACGCGGTCTCCGATCCGGCCGGCCCGGTGGTGCCGGACGGCGGCGCGGGGGAGCCCGCCGGCGGCGCCGTGCCGTCCCGCGCCTCGCGCGGGGTCAGGTCGGACAGCCACAGCCGCTGGAGCATGTGCCAGTCCTGCGGGTGCTCGGCGATGCCGAGCGCGAAGACGTCGGCGACCGCCTGGGTCATGGCGGCGGCCCGCACGGCCCGGGTGCCCTCGGCGGGCACCTCGACGGCCGGGTGGATGCGGCCGTGCATGACCGGCGAGTCGTCGTACCACAGGGTGGCCGGCAGCAGCAGCGCGCCGGTCTGCAGCGCGAGCAGGGCAGGTCCCGGCGGCATCCGGGTGCGTTCACCGAAGAAGTCGACCTCGATGCCGGTGGCGGACAGGTCGCGTTCGGCGACCAGGCAGACCAGGCCGCCGGCCCGCAGGCGGCGGGCCAGCGCGCCGAACGCCGAGCCGCCGGTGTGCGGCACCACCTCCATGCCCAGGCCCTCGCGGTAGGCGACGAACCGGTCGTAGAGGCTCTCGGGCTTGAGGCGTTCGGCGACGGTGGTGAACGGGACCTCCAGCTTGGTGGTGACCCAGGCGCCGGCCAGGTCCCAGTTGGCCATGTGCGGCAGGGCCAGTACGACGCCCTTGCCGCGGGCCAGTCCCTCGGTCAGGTGGTGCAGGCCCTCGGCGGTGAAGCCGTCGCGGACCCGCTGCTTGCTCCAGGTGGGCAGCCGGAAGGACTCCATCCAGTACCGCAGGTAGGAGCGCATGCCGGCCCGGGACAGCTCGGCCAGCCGCTGCGGGGAGGCGTCCGGCACCACCCGGGCCAGGTTGGCCTCCAGGCGCAGCACGCCCTTGCCGCGGCGGCGCCAGACGGTGTCGGCGATGCCGCGGCCCAGGGCGGTGGCGGCCGGTTCCGGCAGGCGCTTGACCGCGCCCCAGCCGGCCGCGTACAGGGTGTCGGTCAGACGCTCGTTCACGCGGGGTGGCCCTCCCGGTCACGGTCGGCGGCGTCGGCCTCGGCGGACTCGCGGCGCACCGTGACGACCCGCTGGACCAGGGTGACCGCGCTGCCGACGGCGACCACCCACAGGCCGATGGGCAGCAGGATGTCGATGTACGGCACGCCGAACATGTGCAGGCCGGAGAAGCCGCACAGCACGAGGGTGATGACCAGCCGTTCCGCCCGTTCCACCAGCCCGTTGACGTCGACCGGCAGGCCGATCGCCTCACCGCGGGCCTTGGTGTACGAGACGACCTGGCCGCTGGCGAGGCAGAAGATGGCGACCGCGCACATCAGGAGGCTGTCACCGCCGCCCGCGTACCACAGGGCGAGGCCGCCGAAGATCGCACCGTCGGCCACCCGGTCGAGGGTGGAGTCCAAGAACGCGCCCCAGCGGCTGGAGCGGCCGGCCTGGCGGGCCATGTTGCCGTCGACCAGGTCGGAGAAGACGAACAGCGTGATGACGACGGTGCCCCAGAAGAAGTGTCCCCAGGGGTAGAAGACCAGCGCGCCGGCGATCACGCCTCCGGTACCGATCAGGGTGACCGCGTCGGGACTCACCCCCTTCCGCAGCAGCATGGCGGCGAACGGTGTGAGGACACGCGTGAAAAAAGCACGCGCGTACTTGTTCAGCATGGCCTTCCCGACGGGTCGGTGACGCTCAAGGACCCCGGTGGCCCCCAGCCGCCCCATCGTAGTCACGCCCGCCGGGGCGCCGTGGCGGGCGTGCCCGGTACGGCGTACGGGCGGCCGCGCGGCGTCGTACGAACGCCCCGGCCCCGCGGGCTCCGCCGTCACCGCCCGCCGGCCCCACGGCCCCGGTGCGGTGGCTGCTGCGGTGCCGGTGCGGTGGCTGCTGCGGTGCCGGTTCCGCGGCCGGTGCGGCTGTTCCCGGGGGCGGTGGGACACGGTGGCGGCGCGGTCGGCGGGTGGCGCCGGGGGTAAGCGGATCGCGTGGGTGAGTTGCGCGCCGGGTACCGGGCCGTTGACGCCGTTCATCCGTTCGGTGGAGAACGGGACGTGCCGTGGGGGGAGAGCGGGACACGGGCGGGCGCGCCGGCGCTGCGGGGCCGCCGCGGGCGGTCGGCACGTCGCGGGAGGAGTCCGGGGCCCTTCGGCCGGGTATCGCCTTCTTCGAACGCACGACTCGTCAACCGGGTTGCCGCGCTGTCCAGTTGTCGACGCACCGCTGACGGTTCGGTCACCGTCCGGATACGCTGGTTACCCGATCGGACGGTGGCCGGACGGCGGTTCGGGCCGTGCACCCGGTGAACCGAAGGAGTTGGGGGCGTCAGTGTCGATTTCCGGTTACTCGGGCGTGGAGTTCGACTTCAGCCCGGGCGCGCAGGTGCCGCTGACCGGTTCGGACGGTGAGACGGCGGCGACCCAGGCGTTGTCGTCGGCCGCGTACCGGGACGGTCCGATGACCGCCCTGATCGACAAGTTGACCGGCGTCAGCGTCAAGGCGGGCCGGCTGTCGCTGTTCGAGCCGGACCTGGGTGAGGCGTTCTCCCACGCGCTGGAAAAGCGGATGATCGGCGGCGGCCACAAGCAGATGGTGCAGTCGTTCGGCATGGACCCGCAGACCGTGGTGGAGCACTGCCTGGCGGCCAGCCGGATCCGCAAGCAGCGCGACGCCCGCCTCACCACGGTGATGGTGGTGTGCGGCCTGCTGTTCCTGCCGGGGGTGCTGCTGTGGCTGGCGGCGTTCCAGCTGCGCAAGACGGTGACGCGCAAGAAGAGCCAGTGGGACGGGCTGCTGGGCGGCGCGGTGCTGGCGGTGGTGGCCGGTCTCGCGGCGCTGCTGGCGTGGCATCCGCCGTTCTCCGGGGTGGTGGCGCTGTACCTGCGGGTGCTGCTGCTGCTGCCGGTGGCCGGCTGGTTCATCGCCAAGCAGATCTGCGAGAAGACCGCGCTGGACCTGCGGAACCGCTGGTCCTCCTCGCTGTCGGGGCCCAACCTGGGCGCGAAGATCCCGCAGGCGGTGCCGCGCAACCCCACCGACAAGCGGGCCGACGCGCTGCGGCAGTCGCTGGTGGAACTGGCCCGTGAGCAGGCCAGCAACGTGGTGTTCTACGCCGGCCCCAAGGGCATCCTCGGCATGGGCCCGCGCTGGGGCGTGTGGCAGATGGCGGAGCAGTTGGTGCCCGCCGACGGCAAGGACTTCAACCGGTTCCGTCCCTGGGACGTGGCCCGCCACATCCACGACAAGCTGCGCGACCTGGACCGCAGCCAGCTGCACGCCCCCGGCTTCCCCCGGCCGGCGGTGCGGCACTGGGTGGTGCGCGCGGTCGGCGAGAACGCCGGCGCCGTCACCCGTCCGACCGGCGACATCGTCGAGGGCTTCACGGTCAAGGACTACGAGATACAGCGGATATGCAACGAGCACGGGTTGGGCTCGGGTGACCGGCACTACGTGGGCGTGCAGTTCACCCTGTGGGACGGTCAGCTGATCATCACGATGATGACCTCGGTGAGCATCCTGGCCAACACGCTGCGCGTCGAGGTGTCCGGCTACGCGCTCGGGCCGATCAACGGCGCGTTCCTGGCCAAGCCCAGCGCGCCGACGAAGTCGGTGCAGAAGAGCGTGAAGTTCTGGGAGACCCGCACGGTCAAGCTGCCGCTGATGAGCACCACCGAGGTGGTCCGGCTGGCCGCGCGCGCGCCGCTGACCTGGTTCCCCAAACCCCTGGAGCACCTGGGCGGCAGCCTGTCGCTGCCGGAGCCGTTCGGCCTGCGGCACGCCTGGGCGGACAAGCCGTGGCAGCACCGCTTCATGACGGACGACGTGACGCGCACCGCCACGCCGGTGCTGCACGCGGTGCACGCGGCGACGCTGGCGGTGCTGCGCGACAACGGGGTGGACACCACGATGTTCTCCAGCCGCGCGATGAGCCTCAGCGGTGCGGTCCAGTCGGCCGAACCCGGCACCCCGGACAACTACAGCGCCTGACGCCCGCACGTACGACGGCCGGGACCCCCGCGGGGGTCCCGGCCGTCGCATGTCGGGACGTCGGCACGCCGGGCGTCACCCGGACGTTCGGCGCCAGCCGTACGTCACGCCGGCCAGTGCTCGGCGAGCATCCGGCGGGTGTCGGCGAGCAGTTGGGGCAGCACCTTGGTGTGGCCGACGACCGGCATGAAGTTGGTGTCGCCGCCCCAGCGCGGCACCACGTGCTGGTGCAGGTGGGCGGCGATCCCGGCGCCGGCCACCGAGCCCTGGTTCATGCCGATGTTGAACCCGTGCGCGCCGGAGGCCGACCGCAGCGCGGTCATCGCCTGCTTGGTCAGCTCGCCGAGTTCGGCGGTCTCGGCGAGGTCGAGGTCGGTGTAGTCCGCGACGTGCCGGTAGGGCACGACCATCAGGTGGCCGCCGTTGTACGGGTACAGGTTGAGCACCGCGTAGACCGACTCACCGCGCGCCAGGACCAGGCCGTCCTCGTCGGACTTGGCCGGGATCGCGCAGAACGGGCAGCCGTCGCCGCCGTCCGGGCCGGTCGGCTTGTTCTCCCCCTGGATGTACGCCATGCGGTGCGGGGTCCACAGCCGCTGGAAGGCGTCGGGCGTGCCGACACCGAACTGCTGCTCCGGCTTGGTCGTCATGGTGTGCAGCATATGGCTTCGGCGGCGCCGGGCGTGTCGCCGGGGCGGTGCCCGCCGGGGCCGGGCGATGCTGGGGCGATGGACTCCGATCCGCGGGTACGCGCGTGGGAACGGCGCACCGCGATGCCGCTGCTGACCCTGTCGGCGCTCTACCTGGGCGCGTACGCGGTGCTGGTGCTGGCGACCGGGGTGCCGCGGGACGTGCGGCTGGCGGTGCTGGCGGTGCTGCTGGCCGCCTGGGCGCTGTTCGCGGCGGACTACCTGACCCGGCTGGCGCTCAGCCGGGACCGGCCGGCGTTCGCGCGGTCGCGGTGGCTGGACCTGGTGGTGCTGGCGTTGCCGCTGCTGCGCCCGCTGCGGGTGGTGCAGACGTACGCCAGGGCCCGGGAACGGCGCGGTGGGCCGCCGCGGCTGACGCTGGAGGCCCAGGTCATCGTCTACACCGGGCTGACCACCGTGCTGCTGGGGTTCGCCGCGAGCCTGGCGGTCTACCAGGTCGAGCACGCGGCGCCGGGGGCCACCATCCGCAGCTACGGCGACGCGGTGTGGTGGGCCTGCTCGACGCTGACCGCGGTCGGCTACGGCGACGTCTTCCCGGTGACGACCCGGGGCCGGGTGATCGGGGTGGCGGTGATGCTGACCGGCCTGGGCCTGCTGGGGGCGGTCATGGGCACGTTCTCCTCCTGGCTGGTCAACCGCTTCCGCCAGGCCACCGGGCCGGTCCCGGACGAGGACCGGCCCCCGCCGTCCTGACAACCTGAGGACGGCGGGGGCCGGGAGGACGACGGCCGGTGCGGCCGGCGCGAACGGGTCAGACCTGGACGCGGCGCTCGACGGCGTCGGCGATCTCGGCGAGCGCCTCCTCGACGGGCACACCGTTCTTCTGGGTGCCGTCGCGGTAGCGGAAGCTGACCGCGCCGGCCGCGATGTCGTCGTCGCCGGCGATGACCATGAACGGCACCTTGCTCTTCTGCGCGTTGCGGATCTTCTTCTGCATGCGGTCGGAGGAGGAGTCCACCTCGAACCGCAGGCCGCGCGCCTTGGCCTGGCGGCCGAACTCGGCGAGGTACGGCACGTGGGCGTCGCCGATCGGGATGCCGACGGCCTGCACCGGTGCCAGCCAGGCCGGGAACGCGCCCGCGTAGTGCTCCAGCAGGACGGCGAAGAACCGCTCGATGGAGCCGAACAGCGCCCGGTGGATCATCACCGGCTGCTGGCGGGAGCCGTCGGCCGCGGTGTACTCCAGCTGGAACCGCTTGGGCTGCTGGAAGTCGACCTGGATCGTGGACATCTGCCAGGTGCGGCCGATGGCGTCCCGGGCCTGCACGGAGATCTTCGGCCCGTAGTAGGCGGCGCCGCCCGGGTCCATGACGAGCTCCAGGCCCTGCTTCCCGGCGGCCGTGCGCAGCGTTTCGGTGGCCTCCTCCCACTCCGCGTCCTCGCCGATGAACTTGGGCGAGTCGTCGCGGGTGGACAGCTCCAGGTAGAAGTCGGACAGCCCGTAGTCGCGCAGCAGGTTGAGGACGAAGGTCAGCAGGCTGTCCAGTTCCTCCGGCATCTGCTCCTTGGTGCAGTAGATGTGGCTGTCGTCCTGCGTGAAGCCGCGCGCGCGGGTCAGGCCGTGCACGACGCCGGACTTCTCGTACCGGTAGACCGTGCCGAACTCGAAGAGCCGCAGGGGCAGTTCGCGGTAGGAGCGGCCGCGGGCCCGGAAGATCAGGTTGTGCATCGGGCAGTTCATCGCCTTGAGGCGGTAGTCCTGGCCCTCGAACTCCAGCGGCGGGAACATCACGTCCGCGTAGTGCGGCAGGTGGCCGGAGGTCTCGAACAGCCCGGCCTTCGACAGGTGCGGGGTGTAGACGAACTCGTAGTCCGCCTCCTCGTGCCGCAGCCGCGAGTAGTTCTCCATCTCCTTGCGGACGATGCCGCCCTTGGGGTGGAAGACCGCCAGGCCCGAGCCGAGTTCCTCCGGGATGGAGAACAGGTCGAGTTCGGCGCCGAGCTTGCGGTGGTCGCGCTTCTCGGCCTCGGCGAGGAACTCCAGGTGCGCCTTCAGCTCGTCGCGGGTCGGCCACGCGGTGCCGTAGATGCGCTGGAGCTGCTTGTTCTTCTCACTGCCGCGCCAGTACGCGGCGGCCGAACGCATCAGCTTGAACGCCGGGATGAACCGGGTGGTCGGCAGGTGCGGGCCGCGGCACAGGTCCTTCCAGCACAGGTCGCCGGACTTCGCGTCGAGGTTGTCGTAGATGGTCAGCTCGCCGGCCCCCACCTCGGCGGACGCGCCCTCGGCGGCGTCGGCCGCCGACCCCTTGAGGCCGATCAGCTCCAGCTTGTACGGCTCGGCGGCCAGTTCCTCACGGGCGGCCTCGTCGGTGACCGGGCGGCGGGAGAAGCGCTGGCCGCGCTTGACGATCTCCTGCATCTTCTTCTCGACCCGCGACAGGTCCTCCGGGTTGAACGGCTGCTCGACGTCGAAGTCGTAGTAGAAGCCGTCCTTGATCGGCGGGCCGATGCCGAGCTTGGCGTCCGGGAAGAGCTCCTGGACGGCCTGGGCCATGACGTGGGCGGTGGAGTGCCGCAGGATGTTGAGGCCGTCCTCGCTGCTGACGACGACCGGCTCGACGTCGTCGCCGTCGGCGAGCGGGTGCGCCAGGTCGCGCAGCACACCCGCCACCCGGGCGGCGACCACGGAACGGTCGCCGTCGAACAGGTCCGCGGCCGTGGTCCCCGTAGTCACCAGCCGCTCTTCCGGCTCGGCCGAATCGCGTTTGATGATCACACGGAGGTCTGACACGGGAGGGCTCCTGACTCATGTCCTGCGGACGTTCCGCAGCCGGGCAGCTGACGCCGCACGCTCGAATCGTACCGAGACCGCCCCCCACGGGCGAAGTTCGTTTCCCACCCGGCCCCGGCCCGGCGCTACCGGGTGACCGAGGCGGGCCGCGAACGCGACGAGGCGACCTCGTCCACGCGTGCGCCGACGGGGGGTGCTACGCGGTGAGCAGGACGTCGAGGACGCCCCGCCGTCCACGCGTGCGCGGACGGGGGGTGCGGGTGGGCGAAGCCCCCCGCAAAGGCGAGGCGAAGCCGAGCCGCAATACAACGAGGCGACCCCCGTCCGCGCTTTCCGCGGACGGGGGTCGCCTGTCGTCGAGTGGGCGATACTGGGCTCGAACCAGTGACCTCTTCGGTGTGAACGAAGCGCTCTTCCACTGAGCTAATCGCCCGGACGACGTGAACGATACATGGCGGGGGACTTCGGCCACAAACCGTTTCGCAGCGGGCCGTGCGCGGCGAGCGACGACCGCAGGCCACGGCGGCCGGCGCGCATCATCAGCGCGTGGTTGAGACGGAAGAGCGGCCGCCCGGGCAGCGCCAGACGCCGCATCAGGGGTTTGCGCACCACCACGTCCTGGTCGAAGACCGCACGGCTGCCGGCCGCCCCGTCGGCGCACACCGTCCAGCGCGCCCAGCCCTCCAGGTCCCCGGCCATCGAGATCTCCAGCACGCCGGCCGCCGGATCACGCCGCGCCTCCCGCGCGGTGACCACCAGCTCGTACGGCAGAACCGACCGGAACCGGATGACTCCGTCGGCTCCACGGCGGGGGTCGGAGGCGCCGGCCTCAGCGGCGGGGTCGGGAGCGGGGTCGGCACGGTCGGGGTCGGCGGAGGTGTCGGGGCCGCCGGGGGCAGGGGCGGGGGCCGGGCCGACGCCGCGGACCTGCGGCCACCAGCGCGGATAGTCCTCGGCGCGTTCCAGCGCCGCGTAGACCTCGCGGGGCGCCGCGTCCAGCCGCCAGACACTGTGGAATCGATACCGGTGCCAGTCCATACGCGGCGCCTTCCCCCGGACCCCGCGACGAAGCCCGGAACGGCGTTACGGGGACGGTTCCGGGGCGGGGGAAGCGGGGTGGGGCCGATGGCACCCGGTGCGGGGAGGCACCGGTGAGCACGGTGAACGCTGGGCAACCCAGGAACCGGCGCGGGGACACCTCCGGTGATCCGGCAGACGCCACGGCGACCACGGCACCGCCGCGCGAACGATCCCCCGAAGCCCGGCAGACGCCAGAGTGACCAGGCACCGGTGCGGGGATGCCCCCGCCGCGCACGGTGAACGCCGGGGAACCACGGAACCGGTGCGAGGAGGCACCGGTGAGCCGGCAGACGGAGCCTGGAGCCAAGGCACCGGTGCGAGGACGCCCCCGGTGACCACGGTGAACGCCAGAGCGACCACCGCACTGGCGCGAGGACGCCTCCGCCGACCACGGCAGACGCGGACGGGGGGTGCGGGTGGGCGAAGCCCCCCGCAAAGGCGAGGCGAAGCCGAGCCGAAATGCAACGAGGCGACCGCTGTCCGCGCTTTCCGCGGACAGGGGTCGCCTGTCGTCGAGTGGGCGATACTGGGCTCGAACCAGTGACCTCTTCGGTGTGAACGAAGCGCTCTTCCACTGAGCTAATCGCCCGGGTGCCTGCCGATCACTCGGCCGCGCAGAGAACGTTACCGCAAGCCGGCGGCTGCTCGTGACCACGGTCGCCACCGTCCTGAACGCCCTCGCCAACGCCCTCGCCGACCCCCTCGCGCGGCTTCGCGTATCTCATGGGGCGGGATTCGGCGGCGCCGGAGGACCGGGTGGGATCGAGCCAGATCCTTGGCCATTGGTTTCCCAGCGCCAGCGGTGGTGACGGAACGTGTTTTCCCACCTAAACCAGCGAAAAATGTTTCGTCACCGGCCCGGCCCACCAGCACTGGCCGACAATGGTCCGAACGAAGTACCAGAAGTTTCACAAACCGGTCAGAGGGGTTTACAACGTCCTCGCAGGTGGCATGTCGATTTCGCCGACGTGCGAATCCCCGAGCGCACACTGAGCGAAAGGCCCTGGCGCTTATGAACACCACGGTCAGCTGCGAGCTGCACCTGCGCCTCGTTGTGTCGAGCGAATCCTCACTGCCCGTTCCAGCGGGCCTGCGGTACGACACGGCCGATCCCTACGCCGTGCACGCCACCTTCCACACCGGAGCCGAAGAGACGGTCGAATGGGTGTTCGCCCGCGACCTGCTCGCCGAGGGGCTGCATCGGCCCACCGGCACGGGCGACGTCCGGGTCTGGCCATCCAGGAGCCACGGCCAGGGCGTCGTCTGCATCGCGCTGAGTTCCCCGGAGGGCGAGGCGCTGCTGGAGGCGCCGGCCCGTGCCCTGGAGTCGTTCCTGAAGCGGACGGACGCCGCGGTGCCCCCGGGCACCGAGCACCGCCACTTCGACCTCGACACCGAGTTGTCGCACATCCTCGCGGAGAGCTAGCCGCACCGGACGCCCGCGACCGTCCTGACTCGGGGGGACGGCCGCGGGCCTCAGGGCGTGTCTTGTGGATCCCGGCGGGCTCGCGACGCCTGGCACAGCACATCGCGGCGTTGCCGAAACGCCCCGGTAAAACCAACTATCGGGACGCTCCGGCGCCTTGCCCTGTACCGCACCGGACGCCGCTCCCTGATCCACCCTGACCCACAAGACACGCCCCAGAGCCCGGACGCGAACCGGTATCGCCGGCGCACCTCACGTGCGACGGCGGTGGCGGTTCGCGTCCGGTCCCTTTTCTTCGCGGGTTCCGCGCGGGCTCTTCGCGGATGCCATCGCAGGCTCCTTCTCGGGCTTCTTCGCGGGTTCCCTCGTGGGCTACCTCCCGGGCCGGCCCTCACAGGCCGAACAGGTCGTAGCAGGCTCCGAAGAACAGCAGGCTGCCGATCACCCCGAGGAAGACCATCAGGGGCGGCTGGGAGAGCGCGTAGAGGCACCCGCGGCGCTCGTGGTTCATGTGGTGCGTGGCCTAACGGGTCATGATCTCGTGATCACTCGACAGAAGGTCCCCTCGCACAACCGTCCCCATCCGACGGCACGCCAAGTACCGCGTGCGACAGGGGAGTTGGCCGGGTGACCGAGCCGAATCATCGCGCAGCCGACCCGGACCACGACGCTGACACGCGCACTCGTTGGGGTGGTTTGCGACACACGTGTAGGACGTCTCACCTGCCGAGACGTGCCGAACGCCGGGTCCCGGCGGCCCCGGGCGGGTGCGCCGCGGGCCGGGACCGCCGTCAGATGCCGTGCTTGCGCAGGATCGCCTCGACGTCGTCGAACTCCGCGCCGGCGCCGGCCGTCTTCTTGCCGCGCCTGCCCTCACCGGCCGCCGCCGGGGACCCGCCGGCCGATATCGCCGCACCGCTGGAGCGCGGCGCCACGGCACCGTCGGCGCCGCCACGGACCGCCGCCCGGCCCTCGCCGGTGTCCCGGCCGCCGGAGCGCTTGGCGCCGATGCGGGAGGCCAGGTACAGCACGACGGCCACCGCGATGACGGCGAAGCCCAGCCAGACGGTGGGCCTGAGGACCAGGTCCGCCGCCCAGCCGCCGACCGCGGAGCCGATCCTGCCGCCCAGGGTGATGAGGCCGGCCAGGTAGAGGCCGACGGGGAGCAGGGAGACGGCGGCCAGCTTCACCGCGCGGCGGAACCGGCGGCGCCAGGCGGTCAGCAGCGACACCGCGAGTCCGGCGCCGGACAGCGCGACACACACCACCGCGGTCAGCACGGCGGCCTCCCCACGCTCGGCGTCGCCGTCATGGCGTTCACGGACATCGCATTCCCCTCGCGTTCGGTGGCGGGGGAACCGGCCCGGCTCTCCCGCCTGCTTCCATCCTGCCTCGCCGCGGGCTTCGCGGCCATGCCCTACGGGTCGGGTTCAGGGACATCTCCGGGGCGCCTCCTGCCCGGGGCGGAGGAACGGCACCGGCGCGGACCGGGTCGCGGGTGTTGAGAGACTGGTCCCATGAACGACGCGCCGCGCAACGACGCCGCCTCCCCCGCCGTCCTGGAGTTCTGGTGCGAACTCCAGTGCACCGACTGCCGCGCCTCGCTGGAGGACCTGCGCGCGCTGCGGGCCCGGTACGGCGACGCCCTCGACATCCGGCTGCGGCACTTCCCGCTGGCCAAGCACGCCCAGGCCTACCCCGCCGCCGAGGCCGCCGAGGAGGCGTTCACCCAGGGTGCCGGCTGGCCCTTCACCGAGGCGGTGCTGTCGCGCGCCGAGGAGCTGGCGTCCGGCGGGCAGCGCCTCCTGGTCAAGATCGCGCAGGAAGTCGGCCTGGACGCCGAGGAGTTGGACACCGCGCTGGTGGACGGGCGGCACATGCTCACCGTCGACGCCGACGAGGCCGAGGGCCGGGCGATCGGCGTGACCGGCACCCCGACGTACGTGATCGACGGCGTACGGCTGGACGGCGGGCAGAGCATGGAAGGACTGCGCGAACGGATCGAGGAGATCGCCGACCGGCTGCTGGGCCGCGCCTGAGCCGGGACCCACGCCCGCACGGCGGCTCGTCACCGGAGCGGGAGCGGCTGAGGGCGGAAGCCGACGCGGGAGCGGCCGACGGCTCCGGGGCCGGCCGTCAGGTCAGCGGCTTGTCCATGACGTGCGTCGTCGGCCGGTAGCCCAGTGACGCGTACAGGCTCATCGCCGGGACGTTGTCGGTGAAGACGTTGAGGCCGAGGCTGTCGGCGCCGGCCCCGAGGCACTCGGCCTCGGCGACCCGCATCAGGGTTCGGCCGTGGCCGTGGCCGCGCTGACCGGCGGCGATCTCGATCAGGTAGACCCATGGGAGCACCGCGCCGCCGCCGGGCAGCGCGATCCGCAGCCACAGCCATCCCAGGTCGACACCGTCGCGCGACAGCACGCGCAGCGCGGTGCCCTCGGTGCCGGGGCCGTCCGGGAGCAGCGTGGCGTAGTCGGCGTCGGCGAGCGCCACCGCCTGCTGCGGGGACAGCCCCTCGTCGGCCCACTTGCGCACGATGTCGGCGCGGGTGCGGGTGAACCAGGCGCGGTAGTCCTGCGGGGACATCGTGCGTATCGCGAGTCCGCCGGGCGGCTGCGGCGCGGGGGCGGTGAGCGCCTTGACCATGCGGCGGTTGACCTCGCGGTAGCCGAGCGCGGCCGCCAGCCGCAGGCCGTACCGCGACCCGGCGGGCACCTCGGCGCGGGCCCGCCGGCACCCCCAGCCGCGCAGCACCTCCTCGGCGGCCAGCGCGGCGACCGCGCCGCGTCCGCGCCTGCGGTCGGGTTCGTCGATCTCCAGCACGTCGATCACCCCCACCCGCGGGCCGTGCCGGGGGTCGGTGGTGAGCCGGACCCGGCCCGCCTCCCGGCCGTTGACGCGGACCACGAAGGAACGCGCCCGCGCCCCGTCCGGGCCGGTCTCCTCGGGGGCGGCGGGGCGCAAGGTCGTCGTCACGGGTTCTCCTCTGCGGCGGCGCGTTCGGCGAAGGTGGTCATGGCCCGCGTGGTGACGGGCCCGGGGGCGGCGGGCGGCTCGTGGTCGTCGATGCGGTGGACGGCCTGCACGTCGCGCAGGGTGGAGGTCAGGAAGACCTCGTCGGCCTCGCGCAGCGCCTTCAGCGGCAGGTCGGCCTCGCGGGCGCCGGTCCACTCCAGGACCAGGCGGCGGGTGATGCCGGCCAGGCAGCCGGAGTCCAGCGGCGGGGTGAGGAGCTCGCCGTCGATGACCACGAACACGTTGGACCCGGTGCCCTCGCACAGCCGTCCGCGGGTGTTGGCGAACAGCGCCTCGGAGGCGTCACGGGCGTGGGCATGGGCCAGGGCGAGCACGTTCTCACCGTAGGAGGTGGTCTTCAGGCCGGTCAGCGCGCCGTTCTCGTTGCGCGTCCACGGCACGGTGACCACCGCGGCGCTGTCCGGGCGGCGGGTGGTCCGGTCGTGCGCGACGAGCAGGGTGGGGCCCTCCCGGCCGCGTTCGGAGCCGAGCGGCGAGACACCGCCGGTGAAGGTGATCCGCAGCCGGCCCAGCGGCGGCGGGTCGCCGGCGGTGATCTCGGCCACCGCGCGGCGCACCTCGGCGGCGTCCGGCTCCGGCAGTCCGAGCCCGCGGGCCGACCGGGCCAGCCGTTCGACGTGCCGGTCCAGGGCGAACGGCCGGCCGTCGACCGTCTTGACAGTCTCGAACACCCCGTCCCCCACCGTCAGTCCGTGGTCGAGCGCCGAGACCGTGGCCTCCGCCGCCTCACGCAGTCGTCCGTTGACCCAGATCATCATGGTGTCCTGCCTCCGTCGCTCCGCCCCCTGGTCGGTCGTTCCGGTGTGGTCATCCTCTCCGATCACCGCTGCTCGGGCCGGGACTTCCGCGCGGGACACCCGGCCGTGCTGCGGAAACGAATTTGAGCTGGAGCGGAATTCCGCTAGAGTTCAACACGTCGCCGGGGCAAACGAGGCTCCGGAGCACGGCGCATGCGGACGTGGCTCAGTTGGTAGAGCATCACCTTGCCAAGGTGAGGGTCGCGGGTTCGAATCCCGTCGTCCGCTCGATGGAGGTCTTCGGACCACCACGCTGGTGGAGTGGCCGAGAGGCGAGGCAACGGCCTGCAAAGCCGTCTACACGGGTTCAAATCCCGTCTCCACCTCGGACGATTAGCTCAGCGGGAGAGCGCTTCCCTGACACGGAAGAGGTCACTGGTTCAATCCCAGTATCGTCCACGAGGTCCGCGAGGACCTTCCCGCGCGATTAGCTCAGCGGGAGAGCGCTTCCCTGACACGGAAGAGGTCACTGGTTCAATCCCAGTATCGCGTACACCACCCGGGTCCGAGCGACCCACCTCCCGGACGATTAGCTCAGCGGGAGAGCGCTTCCCTGACACGGAAGAGGTCACTGGTTCAATCCCAGTATCGTCCACGAGTGACCAGGGCCCCCACGCCCGCGCAGTGCGCGGATGCGGGGGCCCTGGTCCTTTCCGTCACCGGGGCGGCCGGCCGGTGCGCGAGGCCGCCGCGCGGGGAATGTGGCGAGGCCCGGCCACCTGATCGGTGTCCGGGCCTCGTGCCGTCCGACGGCCCCCGTCCCCACGGGGTCTCGTACCGGTGCCCCGGCCCGGGCCGCTCTCCCGGGACCGGAGGGACGCGTCAGCGCCCCATCAGACCGGCCACGGACGACGCTTGTACCGCCATGGCGTGCCAGCCGCCGCAGGCGACGGCGAGCAGCAGGGCGACGGGAACCGCCATCGCGGCGGCCACCAGCGGATGCCGGGTGCTGTCGCGGCGCGGGCCGGGCAGTACCGCTGCGGTCAGGACGCGTACTCGTTCGACCGTGCGCGTCGCCGCCGTGCTGCCCGCCATCGTGCTGCTCCCCGTAGGTCAGTTCGCGGCGGGACGAGAACCGTCGTCCACCGCTCGATCACCACGGTAGGCGCACGGGCGCCCGGCGTCGTCATGCCCGCGTACCGCTTGGGCGGCCTCCCCGAGGATGACGTGCCGGGCCCCCGTCTACTCCCCTGGGTGGACACGCGGGGGTCCGGACCCTGACAGACCCCCGGGTCAGGCGGCGGCGCCGGCCCCCTTCTGCTCGTCCGGACCGGTCCTGGGCACCGGCTGCTCGACCAGGGCCAGGACCCGGGTCGCCATGAATCGGGCGGTGCGCACCGGGGTTCCGTTGCGCGTCACCTCGCTGACCTCGACCACACCGCGGCGTACCGCGGTCTCCACGCGCCGTCCGGCACGAGTGGCCACCATGTCGTAGGTGCGGGTGGTGTCACCCGCGTCCACCACTATCTCCACGCGATCACCTTTCACGCCGTCAATCCCCCTGTCAGGACGGAACCATGAGGTGTGCGGGCAGGCTCCGCCCCGGCCGTACGGCGGAATCTCCCCACGTGTCCAGGATCTCACCCGGCACTGACAATCGACGGTTGGTCGCGGGCGCCGCCTCGCCGCGCGACGGGCGGTCAGTACGTAAGCTGTGGCACGGTCAGTCGGACGAGGGCGGGCGGCGAGGGGCGTGTCCCCGATGAGCACGGGACCCGGAACCAGGGGAAGAACATGACGATGATGCGGCTCCGGCGCGAGGACCCGCGTGTCGTCGGCTCGTTCCGGCTGCACCGGCGGCTCGGCGCCGGCGGCATGGGCGTGGTGTACCTGGGGTCGGACAAACGGGGCCAGCGGGTGGCGCTGAAGGTGATCCGGCCGGAGCTGGCCGAGGACCAGGAGTTCCGGCAGCGGTTCGCCCGCGAGGTGTCGGCGGCGCGGCGCATCCGCGGCGGCTGCACGGCACGGCTGGTCGCCGCCGACCTGGAGACCGAACGGCCGTGGTTCGCCACGCAGTACGTACCGGGGCCCTCGCTGTACGACCGGGTGGGCGCCGACGGCCCGCTGCCGGCCGCCGAGGTCGCCTCGATCGGCGCCGCGCTGGCCGAGGGGCTGGTGGCGGTGCACGACGCGGGCGTGGTGCACCGGGACCTCAAGCCGTCGAACATCCTGCTGTCGCCGAAGGGCCCGCGGATCATCGACTTCGGCATCGCGTGGGCGACCGGGGCGAGCACCTTGACCCACGTGGGCACCGCGGTCGGCTCCCCCGGCTTCCTGGCGCCGGAGCAGGTGCGCGGCGCGGCGGTCACCCCGGCGACGGACGTGTTCGCCTTCGGCGCGACGCTGGCGTACGCGGCGGCCGCCGACTCGCCGTTCGGACAGGGCAGTTCGGAGGTCATGCTCTACCGGGTGGTGCACGAGGAGCCGGACCTGCGCGGCGTGCCGGACTCGCTGGCGCCGCTGGTGTACGCGTGCCTGGCCAAGGAGCCGGAGGACCGTCCGGACACCGCCCGGCTGGCCGAACGGCTGGCGGAGATCGCCGCCCGGGAGGCCCGCGGCACCGACCCGCTGCGCCGGGAGGGCCCGGTGCTGCCCAAGGCGGCGGGGCCGCACCCGGAGCGTCCGACCGGGCAGCGGGCCGCCCGCTACGTCGAGCAGCACACCGAGCAGCGGGCCGGGCAGGAGGCCGGCTCCGGCCGCGCCGCGCCGTCCGGCACGGCGCAGCGCACCCCGGCTCCCCGGTCGGGCCGCACGCCCGCCCGTTCCGCGGCCCGCCCGCCCGCGCCGCGGACCCCGGTACCGCGCACGGCGGCCGGCCGCCGCCCCGGCCCCGGGCCGAACCGCCGGCTGCTGCGACAGCGGATCATCGTCTTCGTCACGGTGACGCTGCTGGTCGCCCTCGGCATCGCGGTCGCCCAGGGCTGCCAGGGCCCGTCACGCGGTCTGGGCCACCCGGGCCGCATCCCGGTCGGCCGGCAGCTCGACGCTCCGGCGCCGGCCGAGGGCCCGGCCACCGCCTGACGCTGACCTCCGCCCGACACCGGCCCGGCCACCGCCTGACACCGGCCCGGACGGCGTCCGGCGGGGCGGCCCGGACGGCGTACGCCGGGGCGGCCCTCACCGGGATGCGGGCGCATTCCCCGCCGGGACGCGGTCTTCGGCCTCGCCGGGGCGCCCTCCCTCCCCCGCCAGCACCCCCGCCCCCCGGGACACCGCCCCTTCGCGCGTTCGTCCGCGGCTTCTCCGGGCTCGTCTCCCGCTCCGTTCACCCGTCGCCCAACCGTTCACCCGTTCGAGGTCTGGCGTGTCCAGCGTCGATCGCGATACGTTTCCAAGCGCTTGCTTAGATATCGGTGACACGGGCGCCGGAGAGGAGACGCGGCGATGACGACGGACGACGGCGGTACAGGTCCGGGTTCAGCGGGGTGGGGACCGGACGAGGTGCGGGAGCGGGTGCGGGAGTTCCTGGCCGCGCACGATCCGGCGGTGACGGAGCGGACGGAGTTCCTGCGGGCCCGGTTCGACGCGGGGCTGGCGTGGGCGCACTTCCCGGTGGGGCTGGGCGGACTGGGCGCGCCGCGCTCGCTCCAGGCGGTGGCGGACGCCGAGCTGGCCGCGGCCGGCGCCCCGGACAACGATCCGCAGCGGATCGGGATCGGCCTGGGCATGGCCGCGCCGACCATCCTGCGGTACGGCACGCCGGAGCAGAAGGAGCGGTTCCTGCGGCCGCTGTGGACCGGCGAGGAGGTCTGGTGCCAGCTGTTCAGCGAGCCGGGCGCGGGCTCCGACCTGGCCTCGCTGCGGACCCGGGCGGTGCGGGACGGCGACACCTGGGTGGTCGACGGGCAGAAGGTGTGGACCTCCAGCGCGCACACCGCGCGCTGGGCGATCCTCATCGCGCGGACCGACCCGGACGTGCCGAAGCACCGCGGCATCACGTACTTCGTGTGCGACATGACCGCGCCGGGCGTCGAGGTGCGGCCGCTGCGGCAGATCACCGGTGAGGCGGAGTTCAACGAGGTCTTCCTGACCGGGGTCCGGATCCCGGACGCGCACCGGCTGGGCGACGAGGGCGACGGATGGCGGGTCGCGCAGGCCACGCTGATGAACGAGCGGGTGGCGATCGGCGGCAATCCGCTGCCCCGGGAGGGCGGCATGATCGCCCGCGCGGCGGCCGTCTGGCGGGAACGCCCGGAGCTGCGCACCCTCCAGCTGCACGACCGGTTGCTGGAGCTGTGGGTGGAGGCCGAGGTCGCCCGGCTCGGCGCGGAGCGGGTGCGCCAGCAGCTGGCGGTCGGCGCGCCGGGCCCGGAGGGTTCGGGGCTGAAGCTGGCGTTCGCCGGGCTCAACCAGCGGATCAGCGGCTTCGAGGTGGAGCTGCTGGGCGAGGACGGGCTGCGGTACGAGGACTGGACGATGGTCCGGCCGGAGAAGGTCGACTTCTACGGGCGGGACGCCGGTTACCGCTATCTGCGGGCCAAGGGGAATTCGATCGAGGGCGGCACGTCGGAGATCCTGCGCAACATCATCGCCGAGCGGGTGCTGGGCCTGCCCGCCGAGCCGCGTAACGACAAGGACGTCGCCTGGAAGGACCTGCCCCGATGACCGGCTCCCCCGATCTGCTGTATTCCGACGTCGAGGACGACCTGCGCGCCGCAGTGCGGGACGTACTGGCCGACCACTGCCCGCCGGCCGCGGTGCTGGCGCGCTGCGAGAGCGCGCAGCCGTACGACATGGCGCTGTACCGCAGGCTGGCGGCCGACCTGGGCCTGGCCGGGCTGACGGTGCCGGAGCAGGCCGGCGGCCAGGGTGCGTCGGCGCGTGAACTGGCCGTCGTCATGGAGGAGCTGGGCCGCGCGGTGGCGCCGGTGCCGTTCCTGGGCGTGGCGATGGCGACGGCGGTGCTCGCGGTGGCCGACGCGCCGCAGACGCTGAAGCGGATCGCCGCCGGTGAGCTGCCGGCCGCGGTGGCGGTGCCGTTGACGACCACGCCGGGCGCGGCGTTCCCGGCGGCAGTACGGGCCGGCGCGGACGGCGCGCTGACCGGGCGGGTGACGAGCGTGGCCGACGTGTCGGCGGACGGCGTGCTGCTGGTGCCGGCGACCGGCCCGGACGGCCCCGGGCTCTTCGAGGTGCCGGTGGGCGCGGCCGGGGTGCGGGTGGAACCGGTGGTGTCGCTGGACCTCACCCGGCCGGTCGCCCATGTGGTGTTCGACGGCGCGGCCGGCCGGGCGGTGGCCGGTGCGGGGACGGCGGCGCGGGCGCTGGAGGCCGGGTTGCTGGCCGGTGCGGGGCTGCTGGCGTCCGAACAGCTGGGGGTGGCCGAGCGGTGCCTGGAGATGACGGTGGCCTACCTCGGTGAGCGGCGGCAGTTCGCCCGGGTGGTCGGTTCGTTCCAGGCGGTCAAGCACCGGCTGGCGGACCTGTGGCAGGAGGTGGTCTCGGCACGGGCCGCGGCGCGGGCGGCCGCCGACGCGCTGGCCGTCTCCTCGCCGGACGCGCCGGTCGCGGTGAGCGTCGCGCAGGCGTACTGCTCGCGGGTGGCGGTGCACGCGGCCGAGGAGTGCGTCCAGTTGCACGGCGGCATCGGCATGACGTGGGAGCACCCGGCCCACCTGTACCTCAAGCGGGCCAAGGCCGACGAGCTGGCACTGGGCACGCCCGGCCGGCACCGGGCACTGCTGGCCGCCGCGGTCCGACTGCCACCGCCCGCGCCGGAGTCGTGACCCGGCGAACCGGCGGACGAAGGGAGCGGTAGGGCGCCGGGCGGTACGGCCGGCGCCCGCGGTGCGGCACCGTCCAGCAGTACGCCTCCGTCGGGCCGTACGCCTCGCAGGGCCGTACGGCTCATCAGGCGTACGGCCGGGGACGTACCGCCGGTCGGGGACGTATCGCCGACCGAGACGTGCCGGCGTCGACGCGTACCGTCGGCCGAGACGTGCCGGCGGTCAACGCGTACCGCCGGTCGGGCAGCGTGCTGCCGGGCGGCGCCGGTTCAGGCCGGTGGCCGGCCGGTGGTGACCGCGTAGAAGGCGACGGCCGCCGCCGCGCCCACGTTGAGCGAGTCGATGCCGTGCGCCATCGGGATGCGCACCGGGCGGTCGGCGGCGGCGATGGCGCGGGCGGTGAGGCCGTCGCCCTCCGCGCCGAGCAGCAGCGCGACGCGGTCCGTCCGGTGCGCGGCGACCTCGTCGAGCGGGACGGAGCCGGCCGCCGGGGTGAGGGCCAGCACCTCGAAGCCCGCCTCGCGCACCGTCGCCAGGCCGTGCGGCCAGTCGGTGAGCCGGGCGTAGGGGACGGAGAAGACCGCGCCCATCGACACCTTCACCGACCGCCGGTACAGCGGGTCGGCGCAGTCCGGGGAGAGCAGCACGGCGTCCATGCCGAGGGCGGCGGCGCTGCGGAAGATCGCGCCGATGTTGGTGTGGTCGTTGACCGCCTCCATGACCGCCACCCGCCGGGCGCCGGACAGCACCTCGGCGGGGGCCGGCAACGGTTTGCGGCCCATGGAGGCCAGGGCGCCGCGGTGCACGTGGTAGCCGGTGACGTGTTCGGCCAGCTGCGGGTCGACCAGGTAGACCGGCGCGGGCGAGGCCTCGATGACGTCGCGCATCGGCCCGGCCCACTTGGCCGACAGCAGCATGGAGCGCATCGGGTAACCGGCCTGCCCGGCGCGGCGGATGACCTTCTCGCCCTCGGCGATGAACAGTCCTTCGGCCGGTTCGCGGCGGCGGCGCAGTTCGACGTCGGTCAGGCCGGTGTAGTCGTGCAGGCGCGGGTCGGCGGGGTCGTCGACGGTGATCGGCTCAGCCACGGGAACGGTCGTCCTCCTGCGATGCGGTGGGCCCCGCCGGGGCGCCGGCCACGGTGACCACGTCGCCGATGACGATGATCGCCGGCGGGCGCACGGCCTCGGCGGTGACGGTGGCGCCGAGGGTGGCCAGGGTGGCGTCGACGCGGCGCTGGGTCTCGGTGGTGCCGTCCTGGACGACGGCGGCCGGGGTGCCGGGGTCGCGGCCGTGGGCGATGAGGGCGGCGGCGATGGCGGCGGCGTTGCCGACCGCCATCAGCAGCACCAGCGTGCCGCGCGAACGGGCCAGCGCCGCCCAGTCCACCAGCGACCGCGGGTCGTCGGGCGCGACGTGGCCGCTGACCACGGTGAACTCGTGCGCGACCCCGCGGTGCGTCACCGGGATACCGGCGGCGGCCGGCACCGCGACGGAGCTGCTGATGCCCGGCACGACCGTGCACGCGATGCCCGCCTCGGCCAGCGCCAGCACCTCCTCCATGCCCCGCCCGAAGACGAACGGGTCGCCACCCTTGAGCCGCACGACCGCCTTGCCGGCCCGGGCGTGCTCGACCAGCGCCGCATTGATGGCCTCCTGCGCCATGGCCCGGCCGTACGGCAGCTTCGCCGCGTCGATCACCTCGACGTGCGGCGGCAGTTCGTCCAGCAGGGAACGCGGGCCGAGCCGGTCGGCGATGACCACGTCGGCCTCGGCCAGCAGCCGCCGGCCGCGCACCGTGATGAGGTCCGGGTCGCCGGGACCGCCGCCGACCAGGGCCACCCCGGCGGTACGCGACCGGTGCCGGGGCGCCGCCAGCGTGCCGTCCCGCAGCCCCTCCAGGACCGCGTCGCGCACCGCCGCCGACCGGCGCGGGTCGCCGCCGGTCAGCACCGCGACCGTCACGCCGTCGCCGCGCCCGGTGGCCGGTGTCCAGGCGGTGGCCGCCGCCGCGTCGTCGCTGCGCACGCACCAGACCCGGCGTTCCTCGGCCTCCGCCGAGGCCGCGGCGTTGGCGGCCGGGTCGTCGGTGGCCACGACCGCGTACCAGGCGCCTGCCAGGTCCCCGGGCCGGTAACCGCGCTGCTCCCAGCGCAGTTCGCCGGCGGTGATCATGCCCTCGACGGACGGGGTGACCGACGGCGCGACCAGCAGCACGTCGGCGCCGGCCGCCACCAGCGGGGGCAGCCGCCGCTGCGCCACCTGTCCACCGCCGAGCACGACGACCCGCCGCCCGGCCAGCCGCAGCCCGACCGGGTAGGCGGGCGCCTCGTTGTGGTCCATGACGGTACGGCTCTCCTCGCACGACGGCGGCCCCCCGGCGGCCCGGGAACGCCGGTGGACACGGCTGTGGACAACGGTTGACGGGTGTCCGGCTCACCTTACGGGGACGGGGTGGGCGGGGTTGGTGGGACT
>NZ_JAAGKO020000025.1 GCF_027947535.2 Streptantibioticus silvisoli | reverse complement strand
GTCCTGGTGCGCGCCACCCGCGCGCACCAGGACGCCGGTTCGCCCGGCCGGAATCAGCGCCGTTCACCGCACCCACCGCCCGGCCCCGCACGGGCCCGTGACCGGCAGCGGCGGAACGCCGTCGTCGCCGCGCCGCGCTGTCGCCACTGCCCCGCCGTCACGGTCGCCGCGGCTCCCGCGTCGCCGGGCACGATCCCCGAGCAACGGCCGGCACCCCACCGGTGAGGACCACCCCGGTGCCGGTGCCCAGGTAACGAACGTCGCCCACCCGGTGCGGACACCCCCGGTGCGGCATCCGCGCCCGCTCGCGCGACCGCTCCCGCGACCGCCTCGGCGGAACAGAATCGTTTCCGCTTCGCGGGTTTTGTTGGCCTGTTTGCGTCGAATATTTCCGGCCGTTTCCTCTCCGTCCCGAGGGGATTCGCTTTCGGTGACCCCTGCGGAAATGCGGTGACTTTCCGGCGGCGGCTCATGGCGGCCGCTGTCCCGCGGTCGCGGAATGTCTTGTTCCTGGTTCGCCGGACGCGTACGACTTCCGGCGATCACCTCGACGCCGGTGCGACTGGGGGGTAGGTTTCCCCCGGGCTCGCCTTCACATCGTGGTTACATCATGGCCACACCGTTTCCGAGCGACCCGATCGAGATCGACCTGATCAGCAAGAATGCCAGGCGGCACCGCTGAGCGTCCGCCCGTGTGGCCACGCGGGCGCCTGAGTGAAGCGGTGTGATCCATTCCGTTTGAGGAGTTGTCCGGGGAGCGGTGCTCCGGTTCACGGGTCCGGTTTTCGGGGGAAGCCGTCGGGGGCGGCGACCGGAACCTTTGAGCCCTTCTGTTCCCGGAGCGAATCGGAGTGCTCGCGCCGTCGTTCCCGCGTGATGTCGCGGGAACGACGGCGCCGGGTGCCGGAAAAAGCCGTGCTTTTCCGGTGAGCGGGGCCGGCGGGCGGGAAGCCGCACCGTCGGTTCTCCCGCGCTCCGGCCCCTGTTCGCCCGCGGGCCCACCCGTACGCCGCACCTCCGCGTCCTGTCCGTCATCCACGTCCTGTCCGTCATCGCACCGCCAGGCCCGGAAGGATCTTTTGTGAAGTTCCTCGACCGCACACGCGGCACCGTCCGCGTGGGCGCCGTTCTGACCCTCGGAGTCGCGTTACTCGGCTGGGGGGCGACGGCCCAGGCCGCCGGCCTGCCGGGCCCGAGCGGCGCGCACCCCTACAAGACGGTGTGCGCCGGCACCGCCGCGGGGCACGCGCACTGCGACGCGCTCACGCGCACCGATGTGCGTCCGGTGCTGGAGAGCGCGCTGGGCACCACGCCCGCCGCCACGGTCGGCGGGTACGGACCGTCGAATCTCCAGAGCGCCTACAACCTGGCGGCGGCCGCCGCGGCGAAGGGCGCCGGCGAGACCGTCGCCGTCGTGGACGCCTACAACGACCCGAACGCCAACAGCGACCTGTCGGTGTACCGCGCCCAGTTCGGGCTGCCGGCCTGCACGGTGGCCAACGGCTGCTTCAAGGTCGTGAGCCAGACCGGCAGCACCACCGCTCTGCCGCCCAACGCCCCGTCCTCGGACGACTGGACGGGTGAGGAGTCGCTCGACGTGGACATGGTGTCCGCGATCTGCCCGAACTGCCACATCGACCTGGTCGAGGCGAACTCCACCAGCTACACCGACCTGGGCACCGCGATGAACCAGGCCGTGACGCAGGGCGCGAAGTTCGTCTCCAACAGCTACGGCGGATCGGAGAGTTCGGCCGAGACCTCCTACGACAGCGCGTACTACGACCACCCCGGTGTCGCGGTGACCGTCTCCTCCGGCGACGGCGGATACGGGGTCGAGTACCCGGCCGCCTCCCCGTACGTGACGTCGGTCGGCGGCACCTCGCTGTCCGCCGCCTCCAACGCCCGCGGCTGGACCGAGTCGGCCTGGTCCACCGCCTCGTACGAGGGCGCGGGCTCCGGGTGTTCGGCCTACGAGGCCAAGCCGGCCTGGCAGACCGACACCGGCTGCGGGCGCCGCACCGTCGCGGACGTCTCCGCCGACGCCGACCCGGCCACCGGTGTCGCCGTCTACGACTCCTTCAACGGTGAGGGCGGCTGGAACGTCTACGGCGGCACGTCGGTGGCCTCGCCGATCATCGCCTCCGTCTACGCCCTGGCCGGCAACCCGGCGGCCGGCACCAACCCGGCGTCCTACCCGTACGCGCACACCGCCAACCTGTACGACGTGACCAGCGGCGCCACCGCCAGTTGTTCCCCGGCGTACCTGTGCACCGCCGGCCCCGGCTACGACGGGCCGACCGGCCTGGGCACCCCGAACGGCACGACGGCGTTCGCCCAGAGCACCGGAACCGGCGGCTCGGCCAACGCGGTGCAGGCGTTCCAGGGCGCCAACGGTCACCTGTGGACCGCGACCTCGACCGGCGGCACCGACCTGGGCGCGGTCATGATGTCCGGCACCAGCCCGTCCATCACGGCACTGGCCGCCGGCGGCAACGAGATCGCCTACCAGGGCGGCAACGGGGACCTGTGGGTCACCTCGCTCACCGGCACCCCGGTCGACTCGCACCTGGGCATGATGAGCGGCACAAGCCCGGCGATCGCGGCCGCGGCGAGCGGCGGCTTCAACGTGGCGTTCCAGGCCAACACCGGCATGCTGTGGGACTACACCTCCTCCGACGGCCGCGGCACCAGCCTGGGCCAGGCCATGGTGACCACCAGCAGTCCGTCCATCTCCGCGCCGACCGGCGCCGCCGGCGGTTACGAGATCGCCTACCAGGGCAGCAACGTCGACCTGTGGGTCACCACGATCTCCGGCACGCCGATCGACTCGCACCTGGGCATGGCCGGCGGGACGAACCCGGCGATCGCGGCCGCGGCGAGCGGCGGCTTCAACGTGGCGTTCCAGGCCAACACCGGTTCCCTGTGGGACTACACCTCTTCCGACGGCCGGGGCACCGGCCTGAACCTCCCGATGCTGACCGGCACCAGCCCGGCCATCACCGCGCAGGCCTCCGCCGCCGACGGCTACGAGATCGCCTACCTGGCCTCCGGCACCGGATACGTCTCCACCACCTCCGCGGCCGGCACCGGCACCACCACGCTGAGCGCGGCCGGCGCGGCCCGCACCACCCCGTCCGTCACGACCGTCTCCGGCACGGTCGGCGACGTCGCCTTCCACGCCCCGACCGGCGACGTGTGGAACTACTCCCCGTCCACCGGCGCCCCCTTCGACCTCGGCTACCCGATGCTGGCGGGCACCAGCCCGAGCATCGCCCCGTAACCGTCCTGACGCACGACGGCGGGTTCACCGGTGACAGGACGTCACCGGTGAACCCGCCGTGCCGTGCCGTGCGCGGCCACCGGGGCCGGTCGCGGGCGGCGGTCAGCGCGTGGGCGTTACGGCAGCGTCCAGTGCTGGGCGCTGCTGCCGTTGCAGTCCCAGATCTGCAGCTGGGTGCCGGCCGCGGTGGAGGAGTTGGGGTCGTCGAGGCACTTGCCGGAGGCCGGGTTCAGCAGGGCGCCGTCGGACTGCGGCTGCCAGACCTGGGCACCGGTGCCGTTGCAGTCGTAGAGGTCCGCCAGCGTGCCGTCGGCGGTGCCGGCGGCGTAGACGTCCAGGCACTTGCCCAGGACCTGGAGGGTGTTGCCGGATCCGACGGTCCACTGCTGGGCGCTGCTGCCGTTGCAGCCCCACAGCTGGACCGGGTTGTAGTCGGCGGTGCTGGAGGACCGGTCGTCCACGCACAGCGACGAGTTGACGCCCGCGGTGATCGCCCCGGTCGCCCCGGTCGTCCCGCCGCCGGCCGACCCGTTGAAGGCGCCGAGCCCGTTGGGCGTGCCGAGTCCGGTGGGACCGTCGTAGCCGGACGAGCCGTTGCACAGGTAGGACGGGCTGCAGGAGCCGTCCGAGCCGGAGGTGACGTCGTTCAGGTCGCCGCGGTTGGCGTACAGCACCGAGGCCGCGTTGGAGGCGGGAGCGCCGGCCAGTGCGAAGACCGAGGCGATGATCGGCGAGGAGACGCTCGTGCCGCCCACCACGAACCAGCCGCCCTGCCCGTAGGTGTCGTAGACCGCGACGCCGGTGCCGGGGTCGGCGATCGCCGAGACGTCGGCGACGGTCCGGTTGCCGCAGCCGGAGTCCGTCTGCCACGACGGCTTGCCCTCCCACGACGAGCAGCCCGCGCCCGCGCCGGACCAGGCCGACTCCGACCAGCCGCGCGAGGAGGAGGCACGGTTCAGCGTGGTGCCGCCGGCCGCCACCACGTAGCGGGAGGAGGCGGGGAAGCTCACCCCGTAGCCGCTGTCGCCGGAGCTGGCGACATCGACGACTCCGGCGTGGTTGAAGTCGGCGTCCATGCTGGAGTCGCCCGAACCGTCGCCGGTGCCCCAGCTGTTGGAGATGAAGTGCGCGCCGAGCGAGACCGCGGTGTTCTGGGCGGCGGCCAGGTCACCGGCCTCCACGACCAGGATGTGGCAGTTGGGGCAGATCGCCGAGACCATGTCGACGTCCAGGGACGCCTCGGTGCCCCAACCGGTGTCGCCCGCCGGGTAGTTGCCCTGCTGGCCGCTCTGGTTGACCTTGCTGAAGCAGCCGTTGGCCGTCGTACAGGCCGCCAGACCGTACTGCGACCGGTACGTCGCCAGGTCCGACTCCAGGTTCGGGTCGTCCGCGTTCTCCACGACCGCCACCGTCGCGCCGCCGCCGTTCGACGACGCCGCGGAGGTCAGGTTGTAGGCGCTGCGCAGGTCCGAGGGGCCGTAGCCGGACGGCGTCGCGTGCGGGGACAGGGCGTTGGCGTGCACCGCGGTGATGTCCGTGCGCACCTCGGAGTAGCACACCGGGCCGCCGGCGTGCAGCGGCTTGGCGCAGGCGGGCGCGGTCGTGACGTGGCCGCTCGTGGCGGCGTGGGGCGCGGGCGCGGGCGCGGCCTGCGCCGCCACGGGGAACGCCAGGGCGATTCCGGTGGCGGCGGCCAGTACGGCCGCTCCGGGGATGAACTTTCTCAAGGGTTCCACCTGCTCGGGGTTGCCCAGGGCATCGCCGTGCCGCTGGAGGACGGAAACCGAGTGGTACTTGCCGTCACGGCGTCGACGGCACGCGCGGGTTTGCGGAGCTGTCGGGACGGTCGTGCTGATCGCCGGCGGAGGTCCGCCACGCCGGGCGACGCTGGGTCGGGAACGGCGGTCAGCCGTCCGACGACCCGGATCGGGAGAGCGGTGCGGGACGCCTCGGCGGGGCCGCTGACATCGTTGTCGGATGCGAAGGGGACGCGCCGAGGGGGAGCTGCACTGCCTTCATGGGGGGATCTCCCGAGCCTGAACCCGCGCGAGGCGGTGGAGGGTGCGCGGTGCGGACGGTCATCCCGAAAAGTAGCCACCGGACGTGGACACGTCAATGGTTCGGACCACGCCCGGAACGACGACGCGCCGACGCGCCGATCCGCGGTAAGTCCGGGCGTCCCACGGGTGTTTGCTCGGGTGTTTGCTCGGGTGGGTGTGGGTGTGGGTGTGGGTGTGGGTGCGGGTGGGGATGCCGGTGCGGATGCGGGTGGGGGTGCGGATGCGTGGTCGGCGGTGGGGGACGTCCGACGGACCGGCTGGGCAGCGAGGCGGTCGGTCGGGTCGGGGCGAGTTCAGGATGGGTTGCGTCGCGTTGCCAGGGGTGGCTGATGGAGTCAACTGCTGCGCGAGCGGGGCCTGTTGGCGTTGCTGGTCGGTGGTGTCGGTGGTGTCGGTGGTGTCGGTGGTGTCGGTGGTGTCGGGGGTTCAGGGGCCCGGAGTGCGCTTGGTTTCGGCCTGTTGGAGGACCGGGGGAACGCCCGGTCCGGTTGCCGTCCGACGTCTGCGTGGGTGCTGCCCAACGGGTCGGTGCGGCAAGGTCGTTCGGCGTCAGCCTTGTCGAGCGCCCGGCGGGGGAGCGCGGAGCGCCGCCGGGCGCTCACGCCGACCGGTATCCGGACCCGACCGGCCGCACCGGTGCCGGTCACCACCTCGCCCACCGAAAGCGCAAGCGCCCGCACCGGTGCCGATGACCACCGTTGCCCGCTGCCCCACCGCACCGGTGCCGTCCACCACCGCCCGCCACTCCGTCCGCGCCGGTGCCGTCCACCACCGCCCGCCACTCCGTCCGCGCCGGTGCCGTCCACCACCGCCCGCCACTCCGTCCGCACCGGTGCCGTCCACCACCGCCCGCCACTCCATCCGCACCCGTGCCGCCCCCGCCGGCGCAGCCACCCTCCTCGCGCAATTGCCGGTCGATCGCCCCCGGTTGCCGGTCGGCGGCAATCGCGCGTTCCGGGGCGGCTGATCCAGCGCCTCGGCCGGGCCCCGGGGCGGGGTCCGTCCGGTGGTTCGGGGTGGCTGCGCGTGGTTCGGGGCGTGGCTGGATTCGTGTTCCGGGCCAGGGCGGGGCCGGTGGCTTGTTCGGGGGCGGGGTCGTGGTGGGAATTTCGCCATCGACCGGATATCTGGGGTCGGATGCCGACCGGCCGTCTTTGTCCGGGTTGCGCGTCGGGTTTCCCGCCCGCTCCGGCGCGGAACCGTAACCGTCATGACAGCCGGTTTCCCGGTCCGGCGCATACGCGGCGTGCGGAGATCTCCGTGATGACCAGGCGGTATCCGGCTGAGCGGTGCGGATTCGTGAAGTCCGGCGGTATTTCCGCGCGGCCCAGGCGGATGTCGCGGCGCGCTCCGGAGAGGAGGGATCGTATACCGATTCCCGCTACACCGACCTGCGGCGATATTCGGACCGGCGAAGTGCCGCCGGCCGGCCGTGCCCGGTTCCGATGGGGTCGGAATATATCCCAATGCGGCGCAAAACCTTCTTGTCCGCCGGGTGTCCCTCCGGTCCGCCAGGAGGGCGAAACGGGCGCCACGTGGGCGGGTGACGCTCCGTCGACCAGTGGTGAAAATCCGGTGACGACGCCGGGGCCAAGTTTGTCAACCGGTGGCGGCAAGAATTCGCCATACGTCCACTATTGGTTTTCTCGTGCGCGGTCCCGCATTTTCGGCCGTGGGGCGAGGGTGTGCGCGAGTCCGTTACCGGCCTTCGCGCACCGCCTCCGTGGCGTGGTCGCGTCCTCGCGGAGCGTGCGTTTTCCGCCGCTGCGTCCCGGCGGCGTCCGGCCTGATTCGCGCAGTCGCGGCAATCGATCCGGCGAAAAACGTGATCGTAACCAAATAATTACCGCCCCGAGTATTCAGATCAATCTCCGGAACTGCTAATTATATTGCGTCCCATCCATCACTCCGGAGAGAAACTCGATGCGCAGATTAAGAGCACTGTTGGTGGCCGCTCTGACGCTGGCCGCCGGCTTCATGGTCGCGCCCGCCGCCCACGCGTCCGACGGCACCTATGCCGCGCTCGGCGACTCCTACGCGGTCGCGGTCGGCAGCAACACCTATGACACCCCGGCGACCGACTGCCGGCGGGGCCCGACGTCGTACCCGCGGCTGTGGGCGGCGCAGCACCCGTCGTACACCTTCGTGGAGGCGGCCTGCTCCGGTGCGACCACCGCGGACGTGATCAACACGCAGATCCCGCAGATCCCCTCGAACGCCACGCTGGTGACCGTTCAGGTCGGCGGTAACGACGTCGGCTTCGTGGACGTGCTGGAGAACTGCATCCTCACGATCAGCGACTCCGACTGCCTCAGCGGTGTGGCCCAGTCCGAGGCGGCGGCGCAGAACGTGCTGCCGGCCGCGCTGGCCCAGACCTACGCGGCGATCCGGGCGCAGGCCCCCAACGCGCGGGTCATCGTGGTCGGTTACCCCCGGCTCTACACCATCGGTGGCGACTGCGGGATCCTCGGCCTCAGCGACACCGAGCGCACCGCGCTCAACGGTGCGGCCGACGTCCTGGCGGGTGTGACCGCCACCGCGGCGGCCAACGCCGGCTTCACCTTCCTCGACGCGCGGCCGGTGTTCGACCCGCACAGCATCTGCTCCGGCAACGGTGAGTGGCTCAACAGCCTCGACTGGAGCAAGATCGACGAGTCCTACCACCCGACGGCCACCGGCTACGCCGACGGCTACCTCCCCGCGCTGGACGCCCTGACCGGCTGACATCGCGATCCCCGGCCGAACCGGGCCGGAGAACGGCGGAGGGCGCTCGTCCCTGACGGGACGGACGCCCTCCGCCGTGTTTCGTCGGCCGCTGCCCGGGCCGGCGGGGCCTCAGGAAACCGGTGCCAGGTCCTCGACCGGGTCGCCGTCCTCGCCCACCAGCATCTGGGAGGCGGCCAGTTCGCGGTACAGCTCGTCGTTGTCCACCAGTTCCTGGTGGGTGCCGAGCGCGCGCACCCGGCCGTGTTCGAGGACCACGATCTGGTCGGCCGCGGTCACCGTCGACAGCCGATGGGCGATGAGGATGACCGTGCACCGCCGGCCCGCCTGGTCGACCGCGTCGCGCAGCGCCTGCTCGTTGCGCGCGTCGAGCTGGGCGGTGGCCTCGTCGAGCAGCAGCACCTCCGGCTTGCGCAGCAGGGCCCGCGCGATCGCCAGCCGCTGCCGCTCACCGCCGGACAACTGCACGCCGCGGGTGCCGACCTGGGTGCGCAGCCCGTCGGGCAGCCGCTCGATCAGCGCGTCGAGCCGGGTGACCCGCAGCGCCTCGGCGATGTCCTCGTCCGTCGCGCCGATCGAGGAGTACCGCAGGTTGTCCTCGATCGTCCCCGCCATCACCGGCGACTCCTGCTCCACGTACGCGATGCGCCGGCGCACCTCGGAGCGCGGCAGCGTGGCGATGTCCACGCCACCGATGCGGATTTGGCCCGCCGTCGGCTCGTAGAACCGCTGGAGCAGTGCGAACATGGTGGTCTTGCCCGCCCCGGACAGCCCCACCAGCGCGGTCTGCGTGCCGCCGCCGACGGTGTACGTGACGCCGCGCAGCGCCTGGGCACGGCCGGCGTAGGAGAACTGCACGTCGTCGAACTCGACCGCGGGCGCGGTGGAGTGGGTGCGTACCGCGACCGGGGAGGCGTCGTCGACGTCCTCCTCGACGGCCATCTGCTTGACCTGCTCGATCCGGCCGACGGCGCCCAGGCCCTGCTGAAGCATGCCGGCGCCGGCGATGAGCGAGCCGATCGGGCTGGCCAGGTAGAACACGTAGAGCAGGAAGGCGATCAGCGCCGGCGCGGTCAGATGGCCGGAGGCCACCAGCGCGCCGCCGACGCCGAGTACCGACAAGAACGCCGCCTGGATCGAGACCCCGGACAAGATCTTCACCATGGCCACGTACCGGGCGGCGAGCAGCCCCGCCTGGTAGGAGCTCTCGATGGCGTCGCCGGCGGTCCCGGTCTCGCGCAGCTCGGCGCCGTTGGCCTTCACCGTGCGGGCCGCGCCGAGGGTGCGGTCCAGTGCCGCGCCGACCGCGCCGACGGACTGCTGGCCGCGGGCGACCGCCTCGCGGATGCGGGGCAGCACGAGCATGATGACCACGCCCACCACGACCATCACGCCGAGGGTGACGGCCAGCAGTTCGAGGTTGACCACGCCCATCAGAACCACCGCGCCGACCACGCTGAGCGCGCCGTTGGCCACCAGCACCAGTCCTTCGGTGGCGGCGCTCTGCAGCAGGGTGCTGTCGGAGGTCACCCGGGCGATGAGGTCGCCCGGCGGGCGGCTGTCCAGCTCCGGTACGCGCAGCCGGATCAGCCGGAACACCAGGTCGCGGCGTACCTGGCGCACCACCCGTTCGGAGGTGCGCTGCTGCCACCAGGACTGCAGGCCGGTCAGCCCGGCGCCCAGCACCACCAGCACGCCCAGCAGCACGATCGGGCCCACGACGCTCCCGCCGGAGCCGAGGGTGGCCAGCACGTGCTGGGCGACCAGCGGCTGGACCAGCCCGGACGCGCTGGCCACCAGCACCACCAGCAGCGTGCCGAGCAGCACCGCGCGGTGCGGGCGCGCGTACCCCAGCAGCGCCCGCAGCGGCGCGGTGCCCGGCGCGGTCCCGGCCGCGGTCCCGGCCGGGGGGCCTTGTGGCGGGGCGGCGGGACCGGGCGGCGCCGGCGGCTGGTCCGTGGCGGCCGGCGGCAGGGGAACCCCGGTGGAGGTACGGGGCTCGGAGGCCGTTGTCATGTCGGTTCCTCGCACTGGCGGTCGGTGGGACGGGCGGCGGGTGAGGCCGGTTCGGCGATGTCCACCAGCCGGTCGGCGGCGGTCACCACGCCGCCCGCGGCGCGGAAGGAGCGGCCGATCGACTCGGCCGCCGCCCGGTGACCGCCGGACGGGTCCAGCACGGTCTCGATCGCCGCGCCGAGCCGGGCCGCGTCCACCCGGGTGAAGCGCACCCGCACGCCCGCGCCGGCGTCGACCACCTGGCCGGCCACGATGGGCTGGTCGTCGCGGATCGGGGCGATCACCAGCGGTACGCCGTGCCACAGCGACTCGCACACGGTGTTGTGCCCGCCGTGGCAGACGACCGCGTCCACCTTGGTCAGCAGCTCCAGCTGGGGAACGTAGGGCCGCACCAGGATGCCGGGCGGCACCTCGCCGAGCGTGCCGCCCGGGTCGACGACGATGCCCTGCACCCGGTCGCCGAGGCCGTCCAGCGCGGTGACCGCCTCGGTGAGGAAGCGGGTGCCGGCGTCGAGGTTGGCCGTGCCCAGCGAGACCAGGACCCTCTTGCGGTCCGGGTCCAGCGCCGACCAGGGGAAGTCCGAGCGGTCGACGCGCGGGGCGATCGCCGGGCCCACCAGGTAGGTGCGCTCGTGCGGCAGTTCGGTCCCACCCAGCAGGTCGCGCCCGGTGAAGGCGATGACGGCGTGCGGGGAGAAGCGGGGGTCGCCGGTGGCCGACGGATCGCCGATCCGCCCGCGCAGCCCGGTCAGCAGCCCTTGCAGCCACGCGCCGACCTTGGGCATCCCGGCGAGCGGGTCGATCAGTTCGGCGGAGGTGGTGGCCGACGTGACGTGCGGGACGCCGCGGCGCTCGGCGACCAGCGCGCCGGCGACCGCGTGCTGGTCGGTGACCACCACGTCCGGGCCGAACGCGTCGATGGCGGCGTCCACCCCGGGGGCCATCAGGTCGGCGAGCGGGAGGAAGAACTCCTCCCACAGGAACTTGAAGGCGGCCGGGCCGGCCAGCTGCGGCGGCCGTACCAGCCCGCCGTCGGGCATGTCGCACCCGAAGACCGTCGCCTCGTCGCCGGCGAGCCGCGTGATCTGCTCCGGGTAGCCCGCCCAGGCCACCTCGTGGCCCCGGCCGGCCAGTTCCTCCGCGACCCCCAGGAGCGGGTTGATGTGGCCGACCAGCGGGGGGACGACGAACAGGAACCGGCTCACCGCACCGCCTCTGCCAGCGTGTGCCGCAGCACCCAGTCCAGCACCAGGTCGCGGGTCTCCTCGGTCCGCTCGACCAGGACCGAGTGGCCCTGCTCGGGCAGCACCACGACCCGGATCTCGGCCGGGACGTTGGCCTCCAGGTAGGACTTCTGGTCGCTCAGCCCGGACTCGTCGCCGAAGATGGCGAGCATCGGCCGGGTCAGCGCGCTCAGGTCGGCGTCGATGGTCCGGCCGGCCGCCACCTCCTCGGCCAGCGTGGTGCTCTCCAGGATGCGGCTGGCGCCGCGCGAGAGCCGCGCGGTGTGCGCGCCGTGGTTGTCGCGGATCCAGTCGATCGCCTCGTCGCGCACCAACTGCCGCTTGGCGGAGGCCAGTCCGACGGAGATGTGCTCGGTCCACACCGGCACCGGGGGCTCGGACTCGATGAGCGTCACGGTGGCCACCCGCTCCGGGTGCCAGGCCGACAGCCCCGCGGCGACGGTGCCGCCGAAGGAGTTGCCGACCACGTGCACGGGCCGCTTCTCCCCGAGCGCGTCGAGCAGCCCCACGAGGTCGTCGACGAAGTTCTCGACCCGGTAGCCGCTGGCCGGCCGGTCGCTGCGGCCGTGGCCGCGCAGGTCGTACATGATCACGTCGATGCCGGCCGCGGCGAACGCCGGGCCCAGCGTGAAGTAGTAGCTCGCCAGGCTGTCGGTGAGCAGCCCGTGGACGAACACGACCACGGGCGCCTCGCCCATCTCCTCGGGCGGGCGCACCGCGTCGAGCCGCTGGACGTGGGTGGTGATCGCACCGGTGCTGATCTTCGTCATCGCTCAGCCACGCTCGGTGGCGCGCAGGGAGGCGACGACGTGGTCGACCAGCTGGCCGACGGTCAGCGCGATGATCTCGTCCAGCTCCAGGTCGGCGATGAACGCCGCGAAGTTGACGCGGTCGCCGTAGTGCTCGCGCATCGTCCCCGACAGGCTGACCAGGTCGACGCTCTCCAGTTCGAGGTCGTCGTGGAAGGTGGTCGCCCGGGTGATCTCGGCGTCGTCGAGGCCGTACTCCTCCAGCAGCTCCCGCAGCATGCCCGCGAGGTCCGCCAGGACCACGTCCGGGTCGGCGGCCAGCGGGGCGCGCTCCAGCTCGTCCACGGTGGACCCCGTCGTCTCAGTGCCCATGTCGCTCTCCTGTCTCGTCGGTACCTGTCGTCCAGGCGACCACGTACTCCCGCTCGGGCAGCCCCGGCGGATTGGTCAGGCGGCTCACCCGTACCTCGTGCGCCGCGCCCTCGATCACCACGCGCAGCCGCCCGTCGTCGGCGGCCACCACCTCGTAGTCGGCCGGCCTGCCGCGCAGTCCGGTGCCGCGCTGCTTGGCGACGGCCTCCTTCGCCGCCCAGAAGCGGGTGAACCAGACCGCCTCGTCCTCGGCGGAGCCGGCCACCGTGGCGTCGAACAGCGCGAGTTCCGCGGCGCCGCACGCCGCCGCCACCGTGGTGCGCGGCCGCTCGGTGACCACCTCGACGTCGATGCCGCACGGCCCGCGCCGGGCGATGGCCACCCCGGTCTCCGCGCGGTGCGCGATGGAGACGACCAGGTCGCCGACCTCGCGCCCGTGCACGCCGCGGGCGTACGGCCGGCCGGTGTCGTCGTTGCGGACGGCGACCTCGGCCGGGTAGACGTCGCCGGCGCCCTCGTCCCACAGCAGGCCGCGCACCGCGTCCTTGGCGGCGATCCGGCCCAGCAGCCACTGCCGCCTGCGCACCGGGGACAGCTCCTCGTACCCCTGGCGTTCGGCGCTGCCCAGCATGTTGCGCATGATCAGCTCACGGGTCGCCAGGTCGGGCCAGCGCTCGTGCACCACCGACCAGCCCTCGGGCCGGGCGGTCGACAAGGTGTTCGCGCCGGGGAAGCGGTCCACCGCGCGGATGCCCTGGTCGGTGTCGAACCGCCGGTCCGCCCAGCCGCTGAACTGCGCCCACACCCGGCCCCGGTGGACCAGCTGCATGTCCGCCACGAGGGTGGTGTCGGTCACGCCGGTGATCCGGATCAGGCACTCCAGCCGCTCGCCCGCCGGCGGTTCGGCGCCGTGGAAGGTGATGCGGTCCATGCCCACCGGGAAGACGGTGGTGCGCTCGGTGAGCCGGTCCATGATCCAGTAGCCCAGCAGCTGGCCCACGTTGTCCATCAGCGCGCCGGGCGCGCCGGGCGCGGTCAGGATGCCGCGTACGTGGTGGTCGCCGATGGCGGTCAGCTCGCTGACGCCCTGGAACCGCGGCCCGTGGAACATCCACCGCTCGGTGTAGAGCTGTTCCGCGCGCAGCGCCGGAGTCCGCTCGGTGGCCGGGTCGAACGTCCACGGCTCGGCGGGGTCGGCGTAACGCGGCGCCAGCTCCACGATCGCGCGGGAGGTACCCTCCAGGACGACCTCGACCCGGTCCGCCGTCAGGCGGGTCACCGACAGCGGTACCTCCACCGCCGGGATCGCCACGATCCACTTCTGCAGTCGCACCCCGTGCACCGCGACCGCCCGCCTGCCCGGCACCGCCTGCTCGGCGACCTGCATCAGACGGGTGATCACCGTGGTGGCCGGCACGATCGGCCAGCGGTCGGCGTCGTCGGGCCAGTCCGGCCGCTGCCGGAAGAAGCAGTGGTCCAGCAGGTACGGCATCTCCTCGACGCCGAACCGCAGCGCCGCCGGCACGGCGGGCGCGGCGGGCGCGCCGGCGGGCACCGCGGCCGGCCGGGCCGGCGGCCGCACCGGGCCGCGCGGCACCGCGACGCGGCCGGCCGGGGCGGCCCGTCCGGCCCGCGCGCCGATCAACTCGTTGGCGACGCTCGCCGTCTCGTGCAGCAGCGCCGACAGCTCGGCGGCGACCGGGTGGTGGCCGCCCGCCCGGGCGAGGCGTGCCAGCACCGGTTCGCCGGTGACCGCCGGGCCGCCCACCGCACCGGACAGCACGCCGCGCGCTTGCTGCGGCAGCGAGACCAGCGCCCCGCCCAGGTCCAGCCGGACACCGCGCCCGGCGGCAGCCCGCGCGCTCGGCGCCGGCGCAGCCGCCGGCGTCGTGCCCGTCCCGGCCGTCGCCAGCAGCGGTACGCAGTCGGGCGAACCGCCGTCCACCCACAGCGCGGTGACCACCCGGCGCAACTGCGCCAGGCTGTCGCGCGCCGAGGCGTGCGCGGAGACCGTCAGGTGCTCCTGGTGGGACAGGGTGCTGTCGACCAGCGAACCGAGCTGGCCCGCGCCCAGCTGGACGAACGCGCGGAAACCCGCGTCGTACATCGCCGAGATCATCAGGCGGAAGCGCACCGGCTCCAGCAGATGGCGGACGAACAGCTCCTCGACCGCCTCCGGCTCGTCCGGGTAGGGCGCGACGGTCGTCGCCGACCACACCGGCGTGGTCTGCGGGTGCAGCGTGTACGTCTGCGCCGCCCGCCGGATCGGATCGAGGTAGGGGGCAAGCATCGGGGTGTGGAAGCCGGAGCGGAACGGCAGCACCTGCCCGATCACGCCCCGCGCCCGCATCGCCAGCACGATCTCGCCGACCGCCTCCTCCGGGCCGCAGATCATCGACTGGTTGGGGGCGTTGTCGTGCGAGAGCACCACGTCGGTGCGCTCGCCCAGCACCTGGAGCACCTCGTCGGCCGTCATGCCGAGCACCGCGAAGGCGGCACCGGGCACCTGGAGCGCGTCCGGGTCGAAACCGGCCAGGAACGCGTCGACCTCGTCCGCGGCGTGGATGCCGCCGCAGGCCATCGCGGTCCACTCCCCGACACTGTGCCCGGCGACCGCGTCCGGCACGACACCCAGCCGGCGCAGCGAGGTGTCGAGCATCCGGCCCAGCTGGAAGACGGCCGCGCCGTGCCGCCCGACGTCACCGACCCGCGCGTCGCTGCCCAGCGTCCACTCCTGCCCGAGCCAGGCCGCCAGGTCCGTCACCCGCGGCTCGAACTCCGCCTCCAGGCCCGGGAACAGGAACGCGGTACGGCCGCCGGCCGCACCCAGCAGCGGGCTCGGGCTGAACCACACGTCGCTGCGCCCGCGCCACGGCTTGCCGCGCAGCACCGCCTTGCGCGCCAGCGTCAGGCGCCGCTCGGTGGGGTCGACGATGCCCAGCCGCGCCGGTTCGTCCACCGCGGTCCGCTCGTCCAGGCCCGCGGCCAGCACCGCGGAGTCCTCGCGGTCCAGCAGCGCGGCCAGGCCGGCGGCGTCGGGCGCGGCCAGGCGCAGCACCCGCTCCGGCTCGGTGACGACGAGGCCGGCGGTGCGGGTGGCCGGCACGGTGGCCGGCTGCTCCAGCACGACGTGGGCGTTGATGCCGCCGAAGCCGAAGGCGTTGACCCCGGCCCGGCGCGGCGCCCCGGTCTGCGGCGCCTTCCACGGGCGGGCCTCGGCGAGCGGGGCGAACCGGGTGGTCTCCAGCGCCGGGTTGGGGTCGTCGCAGTGCAGGGTCGGCGGGAGCACCTGGTGGTGGATGGCGAGCGCGGCCTTGATCAGACCGGCGATGCCGGCCGCCGGCATGGTGTGGCCGATGTTGGACTTCACCGAGCCGATGGCCGCCCGCTCACCGTCGGCGGGGCCGAACACCTCGGCGACCGTGGTCAGTTCGGCGCGGTCGCCGGCCGCGGTGGCCGTACCGTGCGCCTCCAGCAGGCCGATGGCGTCCGGCGCGGCCGGGTCCAGGCCCGCCGCCTGCCACGCCTGCCGCACCGCGCGGATCTGGCCGCCGGGGTCGGGGTTGAACAGGCTGGAGGAGCGCCCGTCGGAGGCCACCCCGGTGCCGGAGACCACCGCGTAGACGCGGTCGCCGTCCCGCTCGGCGTCGGCCAGCCGCTTCAGCACCACGATGCCGGTGCCCTCACCGATCAGCACCCCGTCCGCGTCCCGGTGCAGCGGGCGGATGCGCTCGCTGGGCGACAGCGCGCCCAGCTGGCTGAAGACGCTCCACAACGTGATGTCGTGGCAGTGGTGGACGCCGCCGGCCAGCATGACGTCGCACCGGCCGGCGCCCAGTTCGCGCACCGCGTGGTCGACCGCCACCAGCGAGGAGGCGCACGCGGCGTCCACGGTGTAGGCCGGGCCGCGCAGATCGAGCCGGTTGGCCACCCGGGAGGCGGCCAGGTTGGGCACCAACCCGATGGCCGACTCCGGCTGCTCGGGCCCGAGCTGGTCGGCGAACGCGGCCCGCACCTGCTCCAGCCGGGCGTCGTCGAGCTCGGGGGCCAGCTCGCGCAGCGTGCGCACCACCTGGTTGGCGGTACGCACCCGCTGGTCCAACCGCACCAGACCCGGCGTCAGATAACCGCCGCGGCCCAGCACCACACCGACCCGCTGCCGGTCGGCCGGCAGCACCGCCTCACCGCCGGCGTCCGCGATCGACTGGTGCGCCACCTGGAGCGCGATCAGCTGGTCCGGCTCGGTACCGGCCACCGAGGTCGGCATGATCCCGAACCGGGCCAGGTCGAACTCGGTGTCCTGGTCGACGAACCCGCCGCGCCGGCAGTAGACGCGGTCCGCCCGCTTCGGCCCGTCCGGGGCGTAGAACTCCTCGTCCCAGCGCCCGGCCGGCACCTCGGTGATCGCGTCGACGCCGTCGACGATGTTGCGCCAGTAGCTGTCGAGGTCGCGGGCACCGGGGAAGAAGACCGACATGCCCACGATGGCGATCGGCGTACGCGTGGTCATCGCGTTCACCAGCCGGAGGCGGTGTAGACCACCGCGTGTGCGGTCGGCGCGCCCCAGGCCAGCTCGCGCAGCAGCGCCAGCGGGCCCTCGTCGGGGTCGATCAGCGCGATGCCGCGGGCGGCGTAGGAGCGCATCAGCTCCGGGGTCACCATGCCGCCGTTGGTCTCCGCGGCCGCCCACGGGCCCCAGTGCACGGTCAGCCCGCGCCGCTGCGTGGTGGACCAGCGCCGGCCCATCTCCTCCAGCGCGTCGTTGGCGGCGGCGTAGTCGCACTGGCCGCGGTTGCCGAGCGCGGCGGCGATGCTGCCGAACAGCACCGCGAACCGCGGCCCGGCCGGCAGCGTGTCGACCGCGTCCAGCAGCGCCTGGGCGCCGTCGACCTTGGTGGAGTACACCCGGCGGAAGGACTCGATCGACTTCTCCGCGATCAGCTTGTCCTCGATGACGCCCGCCGCGTAGACGACCCCGTCGAGCCTGCCGTGCTCGGCGTGGATGTCCTTCACGGCGGCCCGCACCGCCTCGGTGTCCAGCACGTCGACCGAGTGGTAGCGCGCCCGGCTGCCCAGCTCGCGCAGCGTGGCGAGCGTGGCGCGCACCTCGCGTGCCGCCAGCACCGCGGAGACCTCCCGCTCGATGCGGGCCGGCGACTTCATGCCGGCGGCGATGAACGCCGCCCGCAGCCCGTCGCGGTCGGCCGCCCCGGCGGTCGCCGGGTCCTCCTCGTCGGCGGGCACCGGGGTACGGCCCATCAGCTCCACCCGGCAGCGGCTGGCGGCGGCGACGGTCCGCGCGAAGCGGGCGGTGATGCCCCGGGCACCGCCGACCAGCAGCACGACCGATTCGCTGTCGAGCCCGGCGGCCACCGCCTCGGCGGCGCCGTCACCGGCCGGTCCGGCACCCGTCGACCCCAAGGTGCCCAGGTCCGTCAGGCTCAGCCGCAGCGCCCGCCGGCGTCCGCCGTCGGCCAGCACGACCGGTTCCCGCCCGGCGGCGGCCAGTTCGGTGATCACCGCGCCGGCCACCGTCTGCGCGCTGTCGTCCGCGCCGACCTCCACCAGCGTCGAGGCGACCTCGGGGTATTCACGCTCCAGCGTGCGGAAGAAACCGCGCAGCCCGCTCGGCGCACCCGCACCGCGGCGCTCCACGGCGACCAGCCGCCGCGGACCGCTCGCCAGCACCGCCTGGAACAGCGCGAACGCCTCCGGCAGCGGGGACTCCTGCGCGTCGAGCGCGTCGAGGTACACCACGGTGTCGGCGAACCGCTCCGGGACGGCACCGGCGGCCACCACCTCGGCGTGCGCACCGGCGGACTCCAGCGACTGGGCCACCGCTGCGGCCGCCGCGCCACCGCCCAGCAGCGTCACCGTGGCACCGGCCGGCAGGACCGCACCGGCGTCCGGCAGGTCGAACTCGGTGAACTCCAGCCGCTGCGGCGCGATGATCTGCGCGCCCCCGGTGGCGTCGGCCTCCGCGGCCACGGCGGCAGCGGTCGCCGCAGGCTCCCCGTCCTGCCCGGCGGTCCTGGCCACCAGCAGGCCGGTGATGCCGGCGGCGGTGCGGGCGGTGGACAGTTCGTCGAGGTCGGTTCCGGCGTCGAGGGGCAGGCCGAGGCGGGTGGCGAGTTCGCCGGCGATCTCGGCGCGTTTGATGGAGTCGACGCTGAGGTCGGCCTCGAGGTCGAGGTCGGGTTCGATCATCTCCACCGGGTAGCCGGTCTTCTCCGCCACCACGCTCAGCACGGTCTCCAGGACCACGGCCGGCGTCAGCGCCTGGCTCGCCGCGGCCGGCGCGGCCGGTGCGGCGGTCCCGGCCACGGCGGCGGACCCGAGCCGGGGGACGAGCAGGCCGGTGATGCCGGCGGCGGTGCGGGCGGTGGACAGTTCGTCGAGGTCGGTTCCGGCGTCGAGGGGCAGGCCGAGGCGGGTGGCGAGTTCGCCGGCGATCTCGGCGCGTTTGATGGAGTCGACGCTGAGGTCGGCCTCGAGGTCGAGGTCGGGTTCGATCATCTCCACCGGGTAGCCGGTCTTCTCCGCCACCACGCTCAGCACGGTCTCCAGGACCGACGCCGCGTCCCGCACCGCCGGCGCGGCGGCGACCGGCTGCGCCGCGACGCTGGTCACGCTCTGCACCGCGGCGGGCAGCGCCGCCAGCGCCACCGGGGCCGGTGCGGCCACGGCCGGGACGGCGGGTATGCCGCCCGCGGCGCCCAGGTAGCTCAGCAGCACGTCACGCTGCGCCGAGACCATCTCCCGGCTGGTGCGCAGGAATTCGGCGATCAACGCGTCCGGGCCGGACGTCGGCACGGCGGTCAGGGGGTGGTGGTCCGACACGATCAGCTCCGTGACTGGGCGGGCGGGCTGCAGGGCGTTCGGGGGGATGGTGCCGTCGGCACGGCGCAGCAGGTGGCCGTCGACGGTCCAGCCGGCGGGCCGCACCACCGGCGCGGTCTCCGCGTCGACGGCGTCGCGGCCCTGGAAGAGCGGCGCGGTGCGCAGGTTCACCCCGGCGACGGCCAGCTGGGCCAGCGCGGTCAGCAGACCCCGCAGACCGGCGTCGCGGCGGCCCTCCAGGGCGACCGTCCGGTGCGGCCGGTCGCCGAGCACGGCACCGACCAGCCGGGTCAGCACCTTGCCGGGGCCGACCTCCAGGAAGACCCGGGCACCGGCCTCGTACATGGCCTCGATCTGCTCGGTGAAGCGGACCGGGGCGCCGATCTGCGCGGCGAGCCCGGCGCGTACCGCGTCCGCGTCCGCCGGGTAGACGCCGGCGGTGCGGTTGGACCACACGTCGAAGGCCGGCGGGTGGATCGTCAGGGTGTCCAGGTGCCCGGCGAAGACCTCGCCCGCACCGGCCACCAGCGGGCTGTGGAAGGCGCACGCCACCTGCAGCGGCCGCGCGGTGAACCCGGCGTCCCGCAGCTGGCCGACCGCGGCCCGCACCTGCTCGGTGGCGCCCGAGATGACGGTCTGCTCCGGCGAGTTGCGGTTCGCCACCACCACCGAGCCGTCCAGGCCGGCCAGCCGCAGGACCTCCTCGACCGGCTCCGGCGCCGCGCTGACGGCCGCCATCGAACCGGGATCGCCGGAGGCCACCTGGCCCAGGATCGCCTCGGCGCGGCCGGCGCTGGAGGACAGCACGTCCTGCGGGCTCAGCGCCCCGGCGACGCCGAGCGCCACCAGTTCGCCGTAGCTGTGGCCCGCGGCCATCGCCGGGCGCACGCCGAGCGAGCCGAGCAGCTCCGCGGCGGCCAGCTCCACGATGCCGAGCACCGGCTGGGCCACGGCGGTGTCGGTGATGCGTGCCAACTGCTCGTCGGTGCCCCGCTGGTCGAAGGCGGCCGGCGGGTAGAGCACGTCCGCCCAGCGCTCACCGAGTTGCAGGTAGCGCTGCAACTCCGGGAACGCCACGAACAGTTCGGCCAGCATGCCCGGCCGCTGACTGCCCTGGCCGGGGAAGAGGAAGGCCAGCGTGCCGTTGCCGGCGTCCGCGTCGGCGGTGAAGATCCCCGCCTTGGCGTCCTGCACGCCGTCGGCCGCCCGGCGCAACTGCTCCGGCAGCGCCGCCAGGCTGTCGGCGACCAGCGCGATGCGCACCGGCTCGCCCCGCTCCGCCGCGAGGTCGGCGCGCCGCGCCGCGCTGC
This sequence comes from Streptantibioticus silvisoli, assembly GCF_027947535.2. Taxonomy (GTDB): domain Bacteria; phylum Actinomycetota; class Actinomycetes; order Streptomycetales; family Streptomycetaceae; genus Streptantibioticus_C; species Streptantibioticus_C silvisoli. The sequence goes on along the minus strand of NZ_JAAGKO020000025.1, from coordinate 98,851 downwards.
GCGCGTAGTCGCGCAGCCGCCACGCGTCCCCGCGCTCCACCAGCTCCAGCAGCCGGCGCACCGAGCGGCGCGCCGCGTCGTCGTCGGTACCGCGGAAGGTGAACAGCTCCGCGGGCCACTCGTCGAGCGCGTGCGGGGCCGGGGTCTGGTCGTAGGCGCGCAGCACGGTGTGGAAGTTGGTGCCGCCGAAGCCGAACGCGCTGACGCCCGCGACGCGTTCGGCCGGGGCCGCGGCCCACGGCCGGGCGCCGGTGTGGAAGACGAACGGGCTGTCCTCGCCGTTCCAGGCGCTGTTGGGCCGCGTGACGTGCAGCGTGGGCGGCTTGATGCCGTGGTAGAGCGCCAAGGTCGCCTTGATCAGGCCGGCCAGGCCCGCTGCGCACTTGGTGTGGCCGATCTGCGACTTCACCGACCCGATCGCGCAACTGCCCGGCTGGGCACCCGCTTCGGTGAACACCGCCGTCAGCGTGGCGAGTTCGGTGCGGTCACCGACGACCGTCCCGGTGCCGTGCGCCTCGACGAGGCCCACGTCGGCGGGGGAGACCCCGGCGTTGCGGTAGGCACGGGTCAGCGCGGCACGCTGGCCCTCCGGGCGCGGCGCGGTCAGCCCCAGGCCCCGCCCGTCGCTCGCGCTGCCGACCCCGTCGATGACCGCGTAGATCCGGTCCCCGTCGCGCTCGGCGTCCGCCAGCCGCTTCAGGGCCACGCATGCGACGCCCTCGCCCAGCGCGATGCCGTCGGCGGCGGAGTCGAAGGTCGCCGAGCGCCCGGTCGGCGACAGCGCGTGCACCGAGGAGAACAGCAGGTAGTCGTTGATGCCGTTGTGCAGGTCCGCGCCGCCGCACAGCACCAGGTCGCTGGTGCCGGTGACCAGTTCCTTGCAGGCCACGTCGACCGCGGTCAGCGAGGAGGCGCAGGCCGCGTCGACGGTGTAGTTGGCGCCGCCCAGGTCGAGCCGGTTGGCGATCCGCCCGGCGATGACGTTGGCCAGCATGCCGGGGAAGGAGTCCTCGGTCAGCCGCGGCAACTGCTCGTCGAGTTCGGCCGGCACGGTGGGCAGGTACGCCGGCAGCACCGAGCGCAGCGCGCTGGCGTTGGACAGGTCGCTGCCCGCCTCGGCGCCGAACACCACCGAGGTGCGCGCGTGGTCGGTGCCCGGACCGGCGTAGCCCGCGTCGGCCAGCGCGCGCCGCGCCGCTTCCAGGGCCAGCAGCTGAACGGGTTCGATGCTGCCCAGCGAGGCCGGCGGAATGCCGTAGCTCAGCGGGTCGAACGGGATCTCGGGCAGGAAGCCGCCCCAGCGCGACGGGGTCCGCTCGCCGTCGCCGTCGGGCGAGTAGAACACCTCCGGGTCCCAGCGCTGGACCGGCACCTCGGTGACGCAGTCCTGGCCCGCCAGCACGTTGGCCCAGAACGAGGCCAGGTCCGGCGCGCCGGGGAACATGCCGCCCATGCCGACCACCGCGACCCGCAGCGGCGCCGGCGCCGGCTCCTCGGCCGGCCCGGTCAGGCCGAGTTCGGCCCGCAGGCCGGCGGCCCGGGACCGCAGCCAGCCGGCCGCGCCGTCGCCGACCGATCCGTGCAGCGCGGCGATCGTGGTGACCTCGTCGCGCAGCACGACGACCTCGCCGGCCATGAACATGCCCTCGTCGCCCTGGCGTTCCTCGCCGACGTCGAGCAGGTCGGCGCCGACCCGCTCGATGCCCTTGCTGGCCAGCCGCAGCCGTCCGACGTTGAACTGCTCCAGCCGCTCCCACACCTCCCGGTCCGGCACGCCCTGGCCGTGCAGCTCGCCCTTCAGGCCGGCGAACTGCGCGGTGAACTCGCTGTGCGCGCAACGGGTCGCGTGCCCCGGCGCGGTCTCCAGCAGGTCGGTGCGCTCGGCGGCGACGATGTGGCGCTGGAAGAGCGGCAGGATCGCGCCGGCCCGTACCGCCTCCTCGGTGAACAGGTACCCGGTGCCCATCAGCACGCCGATCGGGACACCGGCGCGGGTCAGCGGGGCGGCCAGCGCCGCCACCATCGCCGCGGACCGCTCGTCGTGCACCCCGCCGGCGAACAGCACGGTCAGCTCACCGGCCGACTTCGCGCCGGGGCCGGAGACGAAGTCCAGCAGGATCTCGACCTGGGCCTGCCACAGCGGGAAGCTGTTGCGCGGGCCGACGTGCCCTCCGCACTCCGCGCCCTCGAAGATGAACCGGCGCGCACCCGCGGCCAGGAACTGCTTCAGCAGCCCCGGCGACGGCACGTGCAGGAAGGTGGCGATGCCTTCCGCCTCCAGCGCGGCGGCCTGCGCCGGCCGGCCGCCCGCGATGATCGCGTGGGTCGGTTTGACCTCCCGCACGACCTCCAGCTGTGCGGCCCGCAGCTCCTCGTCGGCGAAGCCGAGGATGCCGACACCCCAGGGCGCGTCGCCGAGGGCGTCACGGGTGCGCTCCAGCATCGAACGGGTCTGCTGCGCACCGGAGAGCGCCAGGGCGAGGAAGGGCAGCGCGCCGTCCGCCGCGACGGCGGCGGCGAATTCCGGCTGGTCGCTGACCCGGGTCATCGGTCCCTGGGCGACGGCCAGCCGGGTGCCGAGGGCAGCGGCGCCGGCCGAGCCCGCGCCCAGCGCGGTGGCGGGCACGTCGTCCTCGACGGCGGCGGCCACCGCCTCCCGGATGCCGCGCACGACCTCGCTCACCGTGCTCCAGCGCCGCGCGAACGACGCGGCGAGGAAGGCGTCCTGGCCGACCGGCAGCAGCTGCGTGCGCAGGTCCTCGGAGCCGATCATGGCGAGGAAGCCGGCCTCGTCCGCCGGGATCTCGGGGGCGCCCGGGCCGCGGCGGCGCAGCACGCGCACCCCGTGGTGGCGCACGGTCTCCGAGCCGTCGAGCCCGGCCAGCGCCTCGGTGACCGCCACCGGCAGGCCGGCCTCGTCGAGCAGTGCGAGCTGGGTGTCGAGCACGACGCCCGCGGCGCCGCCGGCGATCGCGGCCGCCGCGGTGTGCGGGCCGATCCCGCCGCACGCCCACACCGGGAGGGTGAACCGCGGGTCCGCGAGCAGCTGCTGGAGCAGAACGAAGGTGCTCAGCTCGCCGGCCCGGCCGCCGCTCTCGGTGCCCCGCACGATCAGCCCGGACGCGCCGTCGCCGGCCGCCCGCAGCGCGCCGTCCCGGTCGGTGACCTCCACCAGCACCCGGCGGTCGCCGAACTCCCCGGCCGACCGGTCGGGGTCGGCGAGCAGGACCGTGTCGACCCGCTCGGTCAGGTCGCCGGCGGTCACCCCGCAGCCGGGACGGACCCGCACGCCGAAGGGCAGTGGCGACCAGCGGCTGGTCCGGTCGATGACCTCCGCGACGGCCCTGGGGTCCCCGGGCAGTTCGAGGACACCGAGTGCCCCCGCTCGTGCGGCGGCGGCGGTCAGCCGTGGCGACGGCCGGTGTACCGGATTGACCGCAATGACCAAACTCGACCGTGAGGTCACAGTGGACTGGCCGGGCTCGGGCATCCGCATGAATTCCCCCGACTAAGGCTCGTATGACGGCGACGACGCCTTGCAGTTAACTGGGGGACTTTCGCCACGGTCAACTGCGGGCCCGGCGGCCGACGGGACTCCGGGTCGAATTCGCGAGCCGTGGTAGGTGCACACGGAAATGCCGTCGCAGCGCAGCCAACAGGTGCTTCTCGCGGCCGTCATCCGAGTGCAATCTGAGCGACATCTTGTGGCCGACCACACACTCCCACGGCATTGTGACCAAGCTCACAGGATTGGGTTGGTCAATCCGATGCCGGATTTACGTGGCGAACACGGACAACGGGTCGCGCGCACCGGTGAAGACGCCGGAGCGCGATTCCATGGTTGCTCGCGGAATGGAATTCTTCTTTGTCCGATAAGTCGGAGACCGGCGATTCGACCGGCGTGCGAGGTTGCTGCGGGGCCCGTACTGCGCCCCGTTGGTGCGCCGCAAGGGGTCGGCACCCGCGTCCCGGTGGGGCGCGTGCGGTGAGTCCGGTTTGCGGAGGCGGCCTCCGCGAACTTCGCGGCGATGTCGCCGCCCGATCCCGTTGTCTTGATCCTGCCCCACCGCGTGGCTGGAATCCACTTCCACGCCTGCGGATGATGGTCGGCTGAGGTGTGTATTTCGTGTGGCAATCGTGAACTCGTGAACTCGTGAATCGAAAATCACGCCTCGTGGCGGCCGACATTCGTGATTTCTCCGATGTCGGCGTCGGTCCGATATTTCGCCCTCCGCTTGCATATGCGGAGCCGTAATCCGACCCCTTCGCACGGCACTGCGCGGCCGATGTCCTGATCCGGCCATGGCCACCGTAAACCAGCGTGCCGCCAGTCTTTCCCGGCCGGACGAAGCGTGGATTCGCCGCGTATGCCCATTCGGGGACGATAAGCGACTTGTGTCGTTAATGCCCACGGCCGCGGTCCGGAGCCCGTTCGCCCGGTCGGCGGCGGGACGTTCCGAAATAAGCGCAGGTCACCGGCGTGGCCGGCCCCGGACGCCGCCCGTTCGCGTGCGGGCCGGCGGTGTGCGTCGGGCGGTTGCGGGCGCCGGGAGCGCGGCCGGCCGGCGGCCGTTGCGCCGCCGCTGACCTGCCGGTATACGGCGTGCGGCCGTCGGCGGCGTGGCTGGATCCGGTACTCCGGAAGGCCGCGGGCGAGCCGGAGGCCCGGTCCGGCGTCGGCGGGCCGGCGGCGGTGGCCACTCGGGGGCCGCAGTCGTGGCACTCGGTGTCACACGGGCGCCGCGGACCGGTGCCGTGGCGCCGCCGCCGGGCGCCGATCACGGGGCGGTGGCGTCGCCGTGAGGCCGATCAGCGGGACGGCGGCACCGCCGCCGGACGTCGATCGCGCGGCGGTGCACCCGTCACCAGTGCCCCTGCTCCGGCCGGGCCTCGTCGGGGCTGTCCACCGGCCAGGGCGGGACGGTCGCCGCGACGACCCGCAGCCCGTCGGGGCCGGCCCGGAACTGGAACGCGGTGCCCAGCGGGATGGTCAGGCAGACGTCCGGCGCGAGCGTCGTCACCTCCGCGTGGCCGTCCTGGCTCCGCCACATCTCACCGCCGCCGGCCGTGACGAACCAGATCTCCTCGACGGTGGCGTGCGAGACGGCCCGCGAGACCTGATCCGGCGCCAGCTCGAACCGCGCGAAGCTCGCCGCCCCGGGCAGTACGCACAACGGCCGTACGTCGGAACCGTCCGGTGCCGTGACCTGGGGTGCCTGACTGATCCGGGTGGTGCTGAAGTGTCTCGTCACGGTCGACAGGATAGGGAGGCGCTGCCCCCGGGGAGTCGTGACGCCCCGGCGCGCCGCCGTGCGGGGGCCGTTCGGCCGGGGACGGCCCGTAGGGGGCGAGGCGCGCGCTGGCCGTGGTGCCGGCGGAGCCGCTTCGCGGAGCGCCGGGCCACGTCCTCGCGCTGCCCCGGCCACGTTCTCGCGCTGTCCGGGCCGACGCGCCGCCCCCGGGAGCGTCCTGCTGAACAGCGGGCCGCCGGGTGCCTAAAGTGCGCGAACGGGAACGTTTCGGCACCGCGGGACGAGCGAGGAGAGAGCCGCCATGGGTGAGCAGAAGCTGAAGGACAAGATCGCCGTCATCACCGGCGGCAGCAGCGGGATCGGACTGGAGAGCGCCCGGCTGTTCCGGCGGCACGGAGCACAGGTCGTCATCGCCGGCCGTGACGAGGCCCGGCTGGAGGCCGCGTGCGGTGAACTGGGCGCCGACGTCATGACCGTCGCCGCGGACCTGTCCACCCTGGAAGGGGTCGGCGTGCTGCTGCGGGAGGTGGAAAGCCGCTTCGGGCGGCTCGACGTGCTGTTCGCCAACGCGGGAACGGCCGACTGTCCGCCGCTGCGGGAGATCACCGAGGCCGACTTCGACAGGATCGTCGCCGTCAACGTCAAGGGTGTCTTCTTCACCGTCGTGGAGGCCCTCGACCTGCTGACCGAGCACGCCTCGGTCGTCCTCACCTCCGCCGCGCACGGCCGCGGCGCCCTCGGCGACCCGCTCCACGCCATGACGAAGGCCGCCGTGCGCAGCCTGGCGCGCACCCTGGCCGCCGACGAGGAGGTGCTGGCCCGCGGTATCCGCGTCAACTCCCTCAGCCCCGGCTCGATCCGCACCCCGCTGACCTCGTCGGCCGACCCCGCCGTCATCAAGGCGCTGGACCACTACATCGACACCACCGTGCCCATGCGCCGCTGGGGCACCGCGCAGGAGGCCGCCCGCGCCGCGCTCTTCCTCGCCGGCCCCGACTCCGCCTACACCACCGGCGCCGACATCGCCGTCGACGGCGGCCTCGCGCAACTGTGACCGGCGGGCGGCACCGGGGGCGTGCCGCCCGCCGGGCGGTTGGTGACGTCGACGGCGGCGGGGCCGGGGAGGCGCCGGACGGTCGGCCACATCGGCGGCGGCGGGGCCGGGGCGCCGGGCGATTCAGCCGGACGCCGCGCCGGACGCAGCCCGGGAGCCCGCGCCGGACGCCGCGCCGGCCCTGATGCCGGCCGGCAGGGTGATGTCGCCGCGGTGCAGCACCTGGTAGTCGTAGTAGGTGGCCTTGATCGCGTCGTCGGAGTTGCTGTTGGTCAGGTACTCCGCCCAGTCGCTGAAGTACGCCCACTTCGGCTGGGCGGTCAGCTCCGCCGGGGTGGGCAGCGCGCCGACCTCCGCCAGCGCGACCGGCTTGCCGGCGGCGATCGACTGCATGGTCTGGTACCAGGACGTGGACGGGAAGTTGGCGTTCCACGAGTCCAGCCCCACGACGTCCACGTACTGGCTGCCGGGGTAGTAGCCGGCCACGGTGGAGGTGCTGTCGTCCTTGACCGACCACACCCACACGAGGTTGGTCAGGCCCTTGGCGCCGACCAGGTAGTCGTGGGTGATCTGGTAGAGGCGGGCGCTGTCGGCGTTGCCTCCCCACCAGGACCACGAGTCGTTGATCTCGTGCAGCGGACGCCACAGCACGGGAACGCCCGCGTCCTTGAGCTGTTGCAGGTAGGGGACGATCCGGTCCAGCTCGGACTTCCACGCGGTGTTCAGCGACGTCCCGTCGGTCACCAGTTGCGTCCACTGGTCGCTGGTGAGCTTCGACTCCACGTCGCTCCAGCTGCACGGCTCCGCCATGGTGGGCGGGCACTCGTGCCACATCAGGCCCACCAGTGAGCCGGCCGCCCACTCCGCCTCGGCCTCGTCGACCATCGTCTGCCGGTGGGCGATGTCGTCGGCGGAGTACAGGAAGTCGCCCTCCCACATGCCGGGGTAGACGCCGGTGATGTCGTGGACCTTGTCCGTCCACTGCGCGGGCGAGGAGTTGGGCTCACGGTTGTGCTGGCCGGAGACCGTGTGGTTGCCGGTGATCGACGTCAGGTACGACACGACGCCGGCCGAGGTGGTCGCCGGACCGGTGACGGCGGGCGAGGGCGTCGCGCCGAGCGTCAGGGCGAACAGCGCGGCGGCGGCGAACGCCGCCGGCACCCTGAGCCTTCGCGGGAAACGGCTGGTCAGGCGCACGGTCTTCCTCCAGGAGGGGCTGGTCGGCGGCTGTCAGCCCCTACGGCACCGACCCGTCGGACCATCGGCGGACACCGTTGTCCCGCCGGCGTCGCGCGGCCCGGACAGCGTGCTGGGGGCGGAATGAGTGAAGCAAGGGCCTGGTACCCCGTCAATACCGCTCGGCCCGGGGGAGCCTGACGGGCCCGGCCCGGCCGGCACCCGCCGCCCGCCGCGGCCCGGCTGCCGACTGCCCTGATCGGCTTGCCGGTTGCCGGCCGCTGTCCTGTGAGTGCCGACCGCCACCCGCCGCGGGTCAGGGCCGGCCGTCGGTCGGTGGTGGGCCGTACAGGGCCGCCGCCTCGGCTGCCGCCACGGCGAGTTCGCGGCGGGCCCCGGGCGGGGTCAGGAGTTCCACGTCCGCGCCGAACGCGAGCAGGGCGCGGGCGGCGCGGGGGACGCGGAAGACCAGCGGGACCTCGCTCCAGCCGTCGTCGCCGGGCACGGCCGGGCCGGTGACGTTGCCGGCGTGAAGGCGCAGGAACATGTCGAGGATCTCGTTCCGCACCCGGCAGCGCGCCGGTACTTCGGACGGCGGACGCTCCACGCCCGCGCGCAGCGCCGCCCACACGTCGGCCAGCGTCACTCCCGGGCGCCGGAGCACCGGTTCGGCCATGACCTCGGCCTCGCGCATCCGGTCCACCCGGAACAGCCGTGCCTCCCCGTCCAGGTCGGCCACCAGGTACCAGACGCCGGCCTTGCTGACCAGGCCGTAGGGGTCCACGACCCGCGTGCTCGCCCGCGCCTCGCCGCTGCGCCGGTACGCCAGCCGCAGCCGGCGGTCACCGAACACCGCGCCCTGGAGCACGCCCAGCTCCACCGCCGGGCCGGCGCCCCCGCCGCGCATCCACCGCACCGGGTCGACGAGGACGCGTTCGCCGACGGCCTCCGCCGCCGGACGGTGACCGGCGGGCAGCGCCGCCAGCAGTTTGCGCAGCGCCGACGCGATCGCCGTGCCCAGCCCCAGCGCCTCGTGCGCGCCGTCGGCCGCCAGCACGAACAGCGCCCGCGCCTCGTCGGCGGTCATCCCGGTGACGTCGGTGCGATAGCCCGGCATCAGGCGCACCCCGCCGGTGCGGCCGCGTTCCGCCCACACCGGCACCCCCGCGGCCGACAGCGCCTCGACGTCGCGGTAGACGGTGCGGACCGACACCTCCAGGCGGTCCGCCAGCTCCGTCGCGGAGACCTTCCCGCGGGTCTGGAGCAGCAGCAGGATCGACAGCAGCCGGTCGGCCTTCATGCGGTCATTTATACCTGACGGAGGATGTCAGGTATCGGCGGCAGAGTGGGCTTCACCAGGTCCCGAACCCGTGGGGCCGCCCCGAAGGAGTGCCACGATGGACGCCACGTCCGACCCCCGCCCGCAGTTCCTCGCCGCGCTCGGCCAGCTGGAGAAGCTGGTGGGCGCCGCCGAGCCGGAACTCCTGGGCCGTCCGACCCCGTGCGACGGGTTCGACCTGCGGGCGCTGCTCGGCCACACGCTCGGTGTCGCGCACCGCGTCGCCTACACCGGCGAGGGCGGCCGGGGCCTGGACCTGCCGTCGGCGGTCGGCCGGATCGCGGACACCGACTGGGCCGGCGCGGCCGGGCGGGCCCACGCCCGGGTGGCCGCCGCCTGGGCCGACGGGACGGCACTCGACCGTGCGGTGGAGGTCCCCTGGGGCGTGGTGCCCGGCCGGGCCGCCCTCGCCGGCTACCTGGTGGAGATCGTCACGCACACCTGGGACATCGCCCAGGTCGTGGACCCCGCGGCGGAACTGGACGCCGGCCTGGCGCAGGCCGCGCTGGACACCGCCCGCGCCTTCGTCCCGGCCGAGCCGCGCGGCGGCGCCGTGCCCTTCGGCCCGGTCAGCCCGGCCCCGGACGGCGCCTCCGTCCACGTCCGGCTCGCCGCCTGGCTGGGACGCCGGATCTGACGCAGGCTCCTTGGCAGACCCGTACGGCCCCGCCGCACCCGGACCGCGCACCACGACCCCGTCGCCGGGGCCGCCACCCCCGGAGGACGTCATGAGCACCACCGGCCACCCCGCCGCCGGCCGCACCCTGCGGCTGCCCGCGCGCGAGCCGTTCGACTTCGGCGCGTCGTTGGCGTTCCTGCGCTGCTTCCCGCCGACGGCAGGCCAACAGGGCACCGCAGGCGGGGAGTTGACGATGGCGTTGCGGGCCGGCGGGGTCACGGTCGGGGCGCGGATCACCGGTGCGGCCGACCGGGCCGGGGTCGACTGCCTGCTGACCGCCGGCGAACCCCTGGGCGCCGGCACCGTGCGGGAAGCCGCCGACCGCGTCGGCTTCCACCTCGGTCTCGACGACGACCTGACCGACTTCTACCAACGCGCCGCGCGCGACGCGCCGTTCACCGCGGTGCTGGACCGGCTGCACGGCTACCACCAGGTCAAGTTCCCCTCGCCGTTCGAGCTGTTGTGCTGGGCGATCCTGTGCCAGCGCGTGCCGGTGCCGGCGGCGCGGACCATGAGGACGGCGCTGGTGGAGGCGGTCGGCAACCGCGTCGACGTCGCCGGCCGGACCCACTGGGCCTTCCCCGACCCCGGGCAGCTCGCAGCGTACGGTCAGCCGGAGTTGGAGCAGCTGGTGGGCAACTCCCGCAAGGCGTCCTACCTTTACCGCTCGGTGCGCCGATGGCTGGACCTGGACGAGGAGTTCTTGCGCACCGGGCCCTACGACGCGGTGCGCGACCAGCTGCTCGGCCTGCCGGGGATCGGTCCCTGGTCGGCGTCGTTCCTGCTGATCCGCGGCCTGGGCCGCACCGAACGCGTCGCCCCCGACCGGGAGATGACCCGCGCCGCCGAACAGGTCTACCGCCGGCCGGTCGACGCCGCGCAGTTCGGCCGCCTCACCGCGTTCTACGGACCGGCGCAGGGGTACTGGGCGCACTACCTGCGGGTGGCCGCCTGACGGGGCCGCCCGGCGGGGCCGGTGAGCCGCCGGCGGACGGTGTCCGGACCCCGGAAACGCCGCGGGCACCGGCGGCTGCTGCCACCGGTGCCCGCGTTGCCGCCGCCGTGTTACGGGAAGCTGGGCAGGTAGACGTTCTGCGTGGTGGAGTTGACCGCGTCACCGGTCTCGTTGATGACGTGGCTGATGGTGCCGACGCCGCCGAGCGAGACGGTGGTCAGGTCGTGGAACTGCACACCGGAGACGGCCGGCGCCTGGAAGGCGTGGTCGTTGACGATGGCCGGGTTGACGTTGAAGTAGCAGTAGCTGCCGACGCCGTACGCCTGGTGGCTGGTGACACCCGCGGCGACCTCGTAGGCCGGGTAGCCGTCGGTGCTGCCGTCCATCCAGGACGCCTGGTCCGGCGGGTCGTAGGGGTTCTCGTTCTGGAAGAAGTAGGTCTTGCCGCCGTTGCCGTTCCAGAGGACCTCGGTCTTCTGGAAGTGCTCCACGGCCAGGCCGTACATGGTGACGTCGGCGCCGTTGACGATCAGGCCGGTGTCGGCGGTGTTGCTGGTCCAGCCGACGCCGTTGCCGTGGTCGGCACGCCAGATCCACAGGTTGTCACCGATGGTGTCGTTGGCGTTGACCACCAGGGCGTTGGTCGTCGAGCCGGCGGTGGCACCGCCGACGCGGAAGTAGACGTCCTCGATGGACTGCGGGTCCGAGCTGTGGTCGGCGCTCGCGCCGGACGGGCCCATGTCGATCAGGTCGGTGGACTTGGTGCTGCCCGCGTCCACGATCAGACCGGCGACCTGGACACCGTCGACGTCACCGGTGGAGATGGCGGTGACGCCGTTGTCCGGAACCAGGGTGGCCATGCCCATGCCCAGGATGATCTGGTTGGCGCTGGTCGCCTTCAGGGTCTGGTCGAGGTGGTAGACACCCGGGGTGATCAGCAGGTTCTCGCCCGCCGCCAGCGCCGCGTTCATCGTCTCGGCGGTGTCGGTCGGCTGCGTGACGTAGAAGTCGCTCATCGGCAGCGAGGTGCCGGCGGCGGTGCCGTTCAGCCAGGTGGCGCCGGAGGTGTTGGTCTGGGTGGCCGGCACGAAGACGTGGTAGTCGCCCGAGGAGTCGATGTACGGGAACGGCTTCTCACGCTGGACCGGGGTCTGCCCGACCGTGGTGTACGGCGGAGTGGGGAAGCTCTGCGCGGGGGCGTTGGGGTCCCCGACGAAGACCATGTTCCAGTTCGAGCCGGTCCAGCCGCCCCAGTTGTCGTTGCGCGACATCCACTGCTGCTGCGAACCCGAGCTGACGGTGCCGCTGATGCGCGAGTCCGACAGGAACCCGCCGCTGGACCAGCCGTCGTTGGTGGGGTCGAGCTTGAGGCTGCCGTTGACGTCGACCCGCCGCATCGAGGCACCCTGGGAGACGGCCCAGGTGTCGGTGCCGCTGGACGGGGTGACGGCGAAGTTCTCCGCCTCACGCCAGAAGTTCTCGGTGGCGTTGCCGCCGTTCCACTGGGCGTCGGAGGTCACGCCGCCGTTGATCTGGACGTCGTCCGGCGACAGGCCCAGGCCCGCGATCTGGGTGTTGAAGCCGATGTTGGCGCTGACGTTGTAGGTGCCCGGCTTGAACAGCAGCGCGTTGCGCTGGGTGCCGAACTGGTTGGACTGCTGGGTGTTGAAGACGCTGTCCAGGGTCGACTGGATGTCGGAGCTGGACATCGACGGGTCGAAGATGGTGACGTTCGGCCCGAAGTCGGGGGTGTTGGAGGTCGCCGGTGCGCCCGCGGCGAACGTGCGGTGCACCTGGCCGCCGTCGGCGTCCGAGGAGGTCGCGGCCTTGCTGGACACGGTCGAGGCGCCGGCCGGGACGTGCGTCGCCTCCGCAGCCTGGGCGGCCGTCAACGGTGCGATCATCGCCGCGGGTACGACCAGGAGCGCCGTCCAGACCGCGAGGCGCGGACGGCGTGGAGCACGGGGGTGGAGCAGGCGATCGAGGGGACGAGCGCGCTCGGTACTCATGGCATGCATCTCCTGCGGGTGGGGGGATCGGCTTCACAGCACCGCTTGGAACGTCCCGGCGGTGGGCACGCCGGTACCACCCGCGTCCGCCGGAATCGACAGTGACCATGGGGGGTCGCACGCGCGGAGTGAAGCCGTTTGAAGAGAGCGCTCTCTTCGTGTGGCGAGTTTCACGGGGGCGCCTGGAGGTGTCAAGAGATTGCACAAGCTCCGGCGATGAACCGGTCGTTCCGCCCGCGCAGTTGGGGCAAAAGGCCCGAAAATCCCCGGCGACGCGTCAAGTATTGAAGAGTTGTTGCGCATCGGCCGCCGTCCCGGGGGGCCGGGCCGGCGGCGCGCGCCGTCACGACGGCTCTCCCACCCGGCTCTCGCGGCTTCGGTATGCGCTCCGACATTCGCTCCGGCGGTCCGGCTTGTGCGGCTTCGTCACGGGACGCGGTGGTGCGCCGGGGCCGCCCGCCGCCCTGGCCGCGCCGGGGCCCGGCCGGGCGGCGGCTTCACGCTTTGACGACGGCGGGGGCCGCTCAGCACCGGCACCCCCGCCGCACCGGTGCCGGACACGCCGCCCTCGCACCGGTGCCCCCGCACCGGCGTCCCCCAGCGCACCGGCGCCGGACACGGCCGCCCCCGCACCGGCACCCCGCCGCACCGGCACCGGACGTCGCCGCCCCCGGGCCGATGTCCGTGCCGTCCTCTACCGTGGACGGGCACGATGAGCCCGAAGTGAGCAGAGGAAGACCATGACCACGCTTGAGAACCGGCCGAACACCGCACTCCTCGTCATCGACGTGCAGTGCGGCGTCGTCGCGGGGGCGCACGAGCGCGACGCGGTCGTCGCGAACATCGGCAGCCTGGTCGACCGGGCGCGGCGGGAACAGGTCCCCGTCGTCTGGGTGCGGCACGCCGACGAGCAGCTCGTGAAGGGGAGCGACGCCTGGCGGATCGTTCCCGAGCTGACGCCGGCCGACGCCGAACCGGTGGTCGACAAGAGCTACGGCGACTCCTTCGAGGACACCGCCTTGGAGAGCGTGCTGTCCGAACTGCGGGTCGGGCGGCTCGTGGTCGTCGGCGCCCAGACCGACATGTGCGTCCGCTCCACGCTGCACGGGTCGTTCACCCGGGGGTACGACTCCACCCTGGTCGGCGACGCGCACACCACGGAGGACCTGACGGCCTGGGGTGCGCCGGTACCGGGCCAGGTCATCGCCCACACCAACCTGTACTGGTCCCACCACGACGGGCCCGGACGCACGGCCGGGACGGTCGCCACCAAGGACGTCGACTTCGCCGGCCCGCGCTGACGCCGAAGGCCCCCCACGCCGGCAGCCCGCCGCCCCGGAGTGTGGGGCTCCGGGGCGGCGGGCCGGGGGTGGCGCCGGGGTCAGGACAGGCGGGCGAGGGCGGGGCCGAAGCCGTCGGCCCACAGGGAGTCGACCTGCGCGATCTCGGCGGCGTCCGGGTGGGTGTTCTGGCAGGACGGGCCGGGGCCGTGGCCGGACATCAGCTCGCTGCACGGGCCGGTGTAGTCGTCCGGCAGGCCCAGCACGTGACCGGTCTCGTGGGCGACGATGCGGGTGGAGTTGTACTCCTGGGCCTGGGCGTACTCGATGAAGATGGTCCCGTGGCCGTGGCCGTCGGTGCTGGCGTACGAGCCGTCCGCCGGGTCGCTGCCCTCGGTGTAGGAGAAGTCGGCCGTGCCGCCGTCGGCCGGCACGATCTGCACGTTGGTGACCGAGCTGTCCCAGATGCTCACCGCGTCGGCGATCTGGCTGGCGAAGGTGGGGGCCTGGCTGGCGTCGTAGGTGATGGTGACGGCGGCGTCCGGGTGGGCGGCGTGCCGGGCGGCGGCCGACTTCAGCACCGCGTCGAAGAACGCCTTGTCGGCCTGCGGGCTCTCCTGCGAACCGGTGACGTGCGTGGCGGCGGCAGCGGTGCGGGGGGTCGCCGCGGTGGCGGTCGGCGCGATGCCCAGGGCGGTGGCAAGCCCCAGGCCGAGCACGGCGGACATTACTGTGGCAGGGCGTCGCATGTGGGGGGACTCCTCCTCGTGCGGTCATGGGCCGGGTGAACCCGGTACCGGAGAGTTTCGGCGAGCCCGCGGCGCCGCGGATGATGCCAACCGGTGACAGCGCCGACCTATCGGTCCCCAACTGGACTGATTTATACGGCTGGTACGCCCCGCCGACGGCTCATAGCCTCGGAGCATGGAGCTGGACGTGCGGCATCTCAAAGCGCTCTGCGCCATCGCGGACCTGGGCAGCCTGCACAAGGCGGCGCGGGCGCTGGGCATGACCCAGCCCTCGTTGAGCACCCAGCTGCGGCGCATCGAGGACACCCTCGGCGGGCGGCTGTTCACCCGTGAACGTACCGGCTGCCGGCCCACGCCCCTGGGACTGTCCGTGGTCTGCCGGGCCAGGCCCCTGGTGGCCGAGATGACCGCGCTGGTCGCCGACTCGATGGCCGCCGCGGCCGGCACCCAGCTGCGGCTGGGCTCCACCAGCGCCCGGCTCGCCGCCGACTGGCTGCGCCGGCTGCGCGACCGCGTCCCCGGTACGGAGACCGGGCTGCACGTCGACGTCTCCGCCAACGCCCTGCTGGCGATGGTCGCCGACGGCCGGCTGGACGTGGCCTTCGTGCACGAGGTCGAGGGCTGCCCGCTGCGGCCGGCGGGCGGGCTGGAGCGGCACGTACTGGTCGAGCGGGAACCGCAGTTCGTCGCGCTGTCCGCCGACCATCCCGCCGCCGCCCGCCCGGTGGTCGACCTGGCCGACCTCGGCGACGAGCGGTGGATGGTGGACCCGGCGGCCGACGGCGAGTGGGACGGGCTGCGCCGGGTGCTGGCCGCCGCCGGCGTCACCCCGCGCGTGGTGCACGGCGACTACCTCACCGCCGCCTCGCTGGTCGGCGTCGGCGAGGTCGTCACCATCTGCCGCCCCACCTCACGCCCCCGCCCCGACACCGTGATCCGCCCGCTGCGCGGCGACCCGCTGGCCGTCTCCCTCTTCACCGCCGTCCGGGTCGGCACCTACGACAGCGCCATGACCGCCGTCCACGCCGACCTGCGCTCCGCCTACGACCACGCCACCCGCCGGACCCGCGATGCCCCGGCGGACCGCGAACGGCGACCGGGGTGAACCGCCCCGGCGCCGGCCGTGGGGACCGCCGCGCCGCCCGGCCCGTTCCCCCGGCGCCGACGCGCCGTTCGCCGTGGCGGCGCACCGGTCACGGCGCCCGCGGACCGTCGCGCCGGTGCCGGGGGACCGCGGTCAGCCGAGGTTCAGGACGGGCTGGCGCAGGTCGAACCAGGCGGCGATGTCGAGGGCGCGTTCGAGGGTGCCGCGGTCCCGCGGGGTGATGGCGTCCTGCGGGGCGGTGGCCAGCGACCGGACCAGCTCGCGGTCGCACAGCTGCATCGCGGCATGGTCGTCGGCGGCCAGGTCGGCGGCCTGGGACTGGATGGCCGACAGGTACGCGGGGTCGAACGTGCCGGGGTAGCCGCTCTTCTTGCGGTCGGCGACGGACTGCGGCAGGACGTCGCGGGTGGCGGCCCGCAGGATGCTCTTCTCCCGCCCGTCGAACGTCTTCATCGCCCAGGGGGTGTTGAAGACGTACTGCACGAGGCGGTGGTCGCAGAACGGTACGCGGACCTCCAGGCCGACGGCCATGCTCATGCGGTCCTTGCGGTCCAGCAGGCTCTGCACCATGCGGGTCAGGTGGAGGTGGCAGACCTGGCGCATCCGCTTCTCCAGGCCCGTCTCGCCGTCCTTGAGCGGCGTCTGCGCGACCGCGGTGCTGTAGTGGTCCTGGACGTACGCGGGCAGGTCCAGGGCCTGGGCGAGATCCCGCTGGACCAGGCTGGCGGGGCTGAACAGCGCCTGCGAACCGGCCAGCCAGGGGAAGGTGTCGGCGGTCCTGCGCTCGTCGTGGAACCACGGGTAGCCGCCGAAGACCTCGTCGGCGGACTCGCCGGAGAGCGCCACCGTGGACTGCTCGCGGACCGCTTTGAACAGCAGGTAGAGGGAGTTGTCGCGGTCGCCGAGACCGATGGGCACGTCGCGGGCGGCCACCGCGGCCCGGCGCACCTGCGGGTCGGACAGGGCGGCGCCGTCGAGGATGATGTCGCGGTGCTCGCAGCGCACGTGCTCGGCCACCGCGTGGACGTAGGGCGTGTCCTGGGTCGGGCTGACGTCGACGGCCTGGAAGTGCTTGTCCTGGTCGGGGAAGTCGACGGCGAAGCTGCGCACCGTCTCGCCCACCGCGCCGAGCTGCTGGGCGGCCAGCGCGGTCATGGCGGAGGAGTCCAGACCGCCGGACAGCAGGGTGCAGCGCGGGACGTCGGCGACGAGCTGCCGGGCGATGATGTCCTCCAGCAGCTCCCTGACGTGGGCCACCGTGGTGCGCCGGTCGTCGGTGTGCTCGCCGACCTCCAGCGACCAGTAGCAGCGTTCGCGCAGACCGGAGGCGTCGACCACCGCGAGGTGGCCGGGCCGCAGCTCCCGCATGCCGGACCAGATGGCGTGGCCGGGGGTCTTGGCGAAGGAGAACATCTCCCGCAGGCCGTCGAGGCCGACCACCGGCGCGCACAGCGGGTTGGCGAGGATCGCCTTGGGTTCGGAGCCGAAGAGGACGCCGTCCTCGGTCTCGTAGTAGTAGAAGGGCTTGATGCCCATCCGGTCGCGGATCATGACCAGCCGGTCGGTCCGCGCGTCCCAGATGGCGAACGCGTACATGCCGTTGAGGTGTTCGGCGAGCGCCTCGCCCCACTCCAGGTAGCCGTGCAGGACCACCTCGGTGTCGGAGTCGGTGGTGAACCGGTGCCCGCGGCGGCGCAGTTCGTCGCGCAGCTCGGTGAAGTTGTACGCCTCGCCGGAGTAGACCATGACGACGGGACCGTCGTCGGTCTCGACGCTCATCGGCTGGGCGCCGCCCGGCAGGTCGATGACGGCGAGCCGGCGGTGGCCTAACGCGGCGTGCCGCGCGCTCCACACCCCGCTCGCGTCCGGACCGCGGCAGGACATCGTCTCGGTCATGGCGTCCAGGACCCGCGTGTGGTCCGTCAGGTTCCTGCGGTAGGCGATCCAGCCGGTGATGCCGCACATGGTGGCAAACCTCCTCGAAGAAACGGTGGTTGCAACAACCATGCACTTGTGGTGAAGGGCTGGCTACACTGCGTCCGGCGGCACGCGCGTAATGTTTCTCACAGGTAAATTCGTGTGTACGCCGGATTTCCCGGCGTGCCAAAGGGAATCCCGCGCGGGGGCGCACGGCCCTCCGGCGCCGGCCGGGAAGTTCCTCGCCGGAGCGCCAACGGCACCGGTCGCCGCGCGGCCGAAGCCCGCCCCCGCTCCTGCTTCGTCCCTTACGGAGAGCGAAGCGGAACGGGCGGTGGCCGGCGGTGGTATTCGGCCACGCGGGCGGTCGACGTCCGCGCCATGCGGGTGAGTTGAACGGCGGCGCCGGACGCCGGCGTCCCATGACGCGTCGCACGGGGACGTGCCGGGCCCGCCGCACGGCTCCGGTCGGCGGTGCCGGACCGTCGACCGCGCCACGCCTCGGCCGGCCGACTGCCGCCCCGGCGGCGGGAGTTGGCCTCGCCCGTACCGTCCTGCGCCGGCGCGGACCGGCCGTGCGCATCAACACCCCTTGCCGGCCCGGCCGATTCGACCACGCCGATGGGACTGACGGCATGTCAGCATGGGGAGGAGGAAGTCAGGACATATGGCTGTCTCCGGGGGAGCGAGGAGGTGGACCGCCGTGGACGCAACCGCGGTCGGGGTGCTGGCCGGGCTGGGCGCGTTGTTCTTCGTGGTGGGCGTGGCCGGTGGCAGGGCGGCGGTGGCCTGGGTGCCCGCGCTGCCCGGCATGACCAGGCGGCAGGCCCTGGGCATCGGGGCGCTGGGCGTGGCGCTGCTGCTCGCGGCGGTCGCGGTGGCGGTCGCCGGCGTGCTCGGCACGGCCGGTCCGCCGACCGCCTCGGGGCCGCCGGTCCCCGGTGCGGGCGTCTCCGCCACCGGGACCGCGGCGGCTCCCGGGCCCGGTACCGGGGACGGCGTACGGTCACCGGGGTCGACCGGCGGTGCCTCGTACCCGGTCCACGTGTGGTGGACCGACGACGGCGGGGCGACCACGCTGCACGCCTACGACGGGCCCGACTCGCAGCACTGGATCGCCACTTACACGTACGGCGAGGCGCTGGACGTCACCTGCCGCACCCCGCACGGGCGCCGCGTGCACGTCGGGCCCGGCTACCACGGGCCCGACGCGGACTCCACCGTCTGGTACCAGCTGACCGACGGTGGCTGGATCCCGGCCGCCTACACCAACGTGCCCGCCACCGAGACGGTGCCGGCCTGCGGCTGACGGTCCCCGCCCCGCCGCGTACGGCCGGCGGCCCACCGCGGTCGGTTCACCGCTCGGGGGTGGCGGCGTGGTCGCGCAGGAACCAGCGCCGGGCCGACAGCAGCCACCACGAGGCGGCGAACAGCAGGACGGCCAGGACGGCGACCGGGGCGTAGTTGAAGGTTTTGGCGGTGACCGGGCTGGACTGGGGGAGCATGAACAGCACGGTGATCAGCACCACCCACAGCACGGCCAGCACGCCGATCGGCCGGCTCCAGCGCCCGAGCTGCCACGGGCCCGGCTGGAAACCGCGGCCGCGGCGCAACCGCAGGAACGTCGGGATGACGTAGGCGATGTACAGGCCGATGGTGGCGATGGAGGTCACCGCGGCGTAGGCGGTGGTGTTGATCAGGTACGGCAGACCGAGCACCAGCGCGCCGCCGGCGGCCAGCCAGACGGCGTTGGTCGGGGTGCGGGTGCCGGGGTTGATGCGGTGCCAGACCCGGGAGAACGGCAGCGCGCCGTCCCGCGAGAAGGCGTAGATCATGCGGCTGTTGGCGGTGACGGAGGCCATGCCGCAAAAGAGCTGGGCGCCGATGACGACCAGCAGCAGCAGCTTGCCGCCGGTGGCGCCGACCGCGTCCAGCAGGATCTGCGCGGGCGGGACCCCGGTCGTGGTGGCCAGCGTGCCGGAGTAGGACTGGATGGCGAAGGTGAAACCGAGGATCAGCACCAGGCCGGCGATCCACGACACCCAGATGGACCGCACGATGCCGCGCGGCCCGGCGGTCGCGGCGGACCGGGTCTCCTCCGTCATGTGCGCGGACGCGTCGTAGCCGGTGAAGGTGTACTGCGCGACCAGCAGGCTCAGCAGCCCCACGTAGAGCGAACTGTGCCAGCCGGTGTCGTTGACGAAGTGGGTGAAGACGAACGAGGCCGACTGGTGGTGGGACGGTGCGAAGGTGAGCGTGCCGACGATCAGCAGCACCCCCAGCACGTGCCACCAGACGCTGACGGTGTTGAGCAGCGCCACGATCCGCACGCCGAACGTGTTGAGCAGCGCGTGGACCACCAGGATCACCGCGAACAGCCCGATCGTGCGCGGCGCGGTCACCGCGAAGCCGAACTGCAGGTCGAGGTAGGCGCCCAGGAAGCTGGCGGCGCCGAAGTCGACGCCGGCGGTCACCGCGACCTGACCCAGCACGTTGAACCAACCGGTGAACCACGCCCACGCCGCCGCACTGCGCGACGGCGCCAGCCGGTGCGCCCAGAAGTACAGGCCGGCGGAGGTCGGGTAGGCCGAGCAGATCTCGGCCATGGCCAGCCCCACCACCAAGGTCATCAGCCCGACGCCCACCCACCCCCACACCAGCATGGCCGGGCCGCCGGTCGTCAGCCCGAAGCCGTAGAGCGTCAGGCAGCCGGACAGCACCGAGATGATGGTGAAGGAGACGGCGAAGTTGGCGAACGCCGACATCCGCCGGGCGAGCACCTGCGTGTAACCGAGCCGGGCGAGCATTTCCTCGTCCGAGCCGCCGTCCGGTCCCGCGTCCCCGGGGGCGGCGGTGGCGGGGGTCGTCGACTCCCGTACCGGAGCGGGTCGTTCATCAGCGTTCGTCATCCCCTGGCGATGCCCGCACGGCGCGACGTCCATGCGCGCCACCGCCGACGGAGTCGCCCGCCCGGCCGCCCGCCCGGCCCTTGGCGGCCCGCACCGGCTCGTACGAACCGTTGCCGCCGTGCCGCTGCGCGGTCGGGTGCCCGCCGCTACGAGGCCGGGCCGCCGTCCTCGCCCCCGGTGCGGGGTTCCTGCGGTGCGGGAGGCGCCATCGCCCAGCGGATCGTGCGGACCAGCCCCTGGCCCGCCAGCCGGACGCCGGTCTCCTCGACCACGGGCAGGTACGGCAGGAACAGCGGCCGGCGGGCCCACAGCGGGAGCAGTGAGACCGCGTTGGCGGCGAGGACGGCGTAGGGCGGGCGGGCCGCCCAGGGCAGCGGGGGGTTGAGCAGGATGAAGCGGGCGGCGTCCCGGGCGGGCCGGGTCGAGCGCAGTTCGGGACGGTAGGCGGCGAGGCGGGCGGCCAGTTCCGCGCGGTCGCGGGGCGGGTCGGGCACGCCCAGTTCGGTCGCCACCTTCGCCGCGTCGGCCACGTACCCGTCGTACCCGGCGCCGTCCAGCGGATGGGCGCCGAAGCGCCGGTGGGCCCGCAGGAAACTGTCGACCTCGGCGACGTGCACCCACTCCAGCAGGTGCGGGTCGGCCGCGTGGTAGGCCGCGCCGTCGGCGGTGGTGCCCCGGATGCGTTCGTGCACCTCGCGGACGTGTGCCACCGCCCGGCCGGCGTCCTCGGCGGTGCCGAAGGTGGTGACCGCGAGGAAGGTGCTGGTGCGCTGGAGCCTGCCCCACGGGTCGCCCCGGTAGCCGGAGTGGGCGGCCACCGCGGCCATGGCGAGCGGGTGCAGGGACTGGAGCAGCAGCGCCCGCAGCCCGCCGACGAACATCGACGCGTCACCGTGCACGACGCGGATCGGCCGGTCGGGCCCGAACCAGCGCGGTCCCGGCGTGTCGTGGATGCGCCCGCGCGTCGCCGTCCCCCCGGGCCCGGCCACCCGCGCGAACAGCTCCCGTCCCACCCGCTCCCGTACCGCGTCGACGCCGGGTATGCCGGAGATGCTCAGTCCCATACGTCCAGTGTGCCCCCGCCGTACCGCTGGATGCGGTCCGGGTGCCGGTGCCGGTGCCGGTGCCGTGGAGCGGTGGGGCGGCGGACGGGCGGCGGGCCGTTGCGGGGGCCGGCCGCACAGCGTGGCGTGACGTTACGCGGCGCTACGTCCACGCCGGTGACCGCAGCCCAGCGGGTCGGACGGGGGAGCGTTGGCGGGCCGCCGCACCCCGGGCGGCGGGGTGCCGTCCGGGGGAGCGCCGCGTCCACGGCGGCGCGGGGGCACCGGCGATGCCGGCTGCCGGTCGCGCCGGCCGACGCCCACCCCGCCGGCCCGCCGTCGCGCGGGGCGGCTCGTTCAGCCGGTGTAGACGTCCTCCACGTAACGGCCGTCCCCGACCAGGGAGTCGAGCCATTCCCGCGCCGCGTCCGCGGTGGCGTCCGGGACCTGCCGGGCGTACAGCTCCTGGAAGGCGGCGCGGACGCCGGGGGCCATGCGGGTGCCGTCGCCGCAGACGTAGACGCGGGCGCCCTCGCCCAGCAGCTTCCACACCTCGTCGCCCTCGGCGGCGATCCGGTGCTGCACGTAGCGCGCGCCGTCGACCGGGGCGTGGCTGAAGGCCGGGCGCAGCGAGACGACGCCGGCGAGTTCGGCGGCGCGCAGCTCGGTGGCGTGCAGGTAGTCCGCGTCGGGCGCGTCGCAGCCGAAGTAGCACACGGCGGGTGCCAGCGGCGCGCCCCGGTCGGCGAGCAGGAGGCGGTCGCGCAGCGCGCCGCGGAACGGGGCCAGGCCGGTGCCGGCGCTGACCAGGATGAGCGGAACCGTCGCCTCGTGCGGCACGCGGAACGCCTCACGGCACGGCTGGACCCGCACCAGCACGCTCTGCCCCGGGCGCACCCGGTTGAGGTACCCCGAGCCGGTGCCCCGGAAGCCGCCGCGTCCGGAGCGGGCGGGGGCGTCGAGCAGCGAGACCATGAGGTCCGCGTGGTCCGGGTCGTCCTGGGGCGAGGAGGAGATGGAGTACATCCGGGTCCGCATCGCCGGCAGCAGTTCGAGCAGCACGGGCCACGTCAGGACCTCGCGCAGCGCGGGGTGGTCCTCGATGACGTCGAGCAGCGTGCGCGGGTCGGCGGCCAGGGTGTCGCCGTCCGCCGCCAGGGCCTCCAGCGCCGCGCGCTCCGGCGGGCACGGGTTGAGCGCGGCCAGCACGCCGATGTGCGCGGCGGTCGGCCGGTCCTGCAACTCGACGTGGTGAGTCAGCAGTTGACGTACCGTCAGTGGCCGGTCCACCGCGATGCCGTCCCGGCGCGGCGCGGTCGCGGCGATGTTGAGCACCGTGTCCGGGTCGGCGTCGAACAGCGTGGCGGCCCGGGCGACCAGCGCGGGGTCGTTCTCCGGCAGCACGGCGAGGTGGTCGGCGGTGCGGTAGCCGTTGTCGTGCGGCAGCGCCAGCCGTACGAAGCGCTTGACCCGCGCGTGGCCGGCGCCGGTGAGGTCGTAGGCCTCGGTGACGGTGGCCGCGACCAGGTCGTGGCGGGCGGCCAGGGCGTCGAGCGGTCCGCCGGTGACCTCGGTGACGGTGTAGGCGGGACGGTCGGCGGCAGCGGTGGGGGCGCCGACGGTGGCGGGGTCGCCGTGGGCGGTCAGCAGCGCGGTGCGCAGCCGGGCGGTGAACGCCTTGACCGCGCCGGCCAGGTCGCCGGAGGCGTCGGCCGCGGCGCGGTCGGTCAGCCGGGTGCCGCCGAGGGACGCGAGCCGTTCGTCGATGTAGGTCGGCATGTGCTGGTAGGTGGCCGCCCAGTTGCGGTCCCCGATGCCCAGGACCGCGTAGCTGACGCCGTCGGCCGCACCGGGCCCGGCGTCCGCCAGCCAGGCCGCGAAGGCGACGGCGTCGTCGGTGGGACGGCCGTTGTAGGAGGCGGCGGTGATCACGACCGGGCGGTCGGTGGGCAGCGCGCCGGCGTGGTCGTCGAGCGGCGCGACGGCGGTCTCGCAGCCGAAGTCGGCTGCCTCGTCGGCCAGTTGGGCGGACAGGCTCCGGCAGGTGCCGTAGTTGCTGCCGTGCAGGAACAGCGCGCCGGTGCCCTGGCGGACCCGGGTCGGCAGCCCGTCGCCGGTGGCCGCGGACTCCTCGGCGACGGCCGCCGCGTGGGGGAGCGCGGCGCGGTTCGCGGCCCGGTCGGCGGCGGTGCGCGGCACCGGGGTGAGGGTGAACCCCTCGGGCTTGAGGGTGAGCGTCTCCTTCACCTCCAGGCGGTAGTCGTCCTGGTCGATGAAGCGGTAGCGGTGGGCCAGCATCGCCAGCAGCATGCTCGCCTCGTGGAGCGCGAACTGCCGCCCGATGCAGGCGCGTTCACCGGTGCCGAACGGCTTGTAGGCGTGCGGGGAGCGGGCCGCCTCCGCCTCCGGCGCGAACCGGGCGGGGTCGAACAGCTCCGGGTTGTCGCCCCACACCGGCTGCCGGTGCAGCATCGGGGCGAGGACCAGCACGTCCTGCCCGGCCTTCACCTCGATCGAGCCGCCCAGCGTGGTGTCCTCGCGGGCGGTGCGGCTGAAGGCGGCGGCGGTCGGCCACAGGCGCAGCGTCTCGTTGAGCACCTGGCGGGTGTACGTGAGCCGGCCGATGTCCTCGTAGGACGGCTCCGGTTCGGCGTCGTCGCCCCACAGGTCGTCGGCCTCGCGCTGCACCAGCCGCAGCACGGCGGGGTGCTTGAGCAGGAAGTGCAGCGCGAACGACAGCGTGCCCGAGGTGGTCTCGTGGCCGGCGATCAGGAAGGTGACGACCTGGTTGCGGATGTTCTCGCGGTCCAGGGTCGTGCCGTCCGAGGGGTGCCGGGCCTGGAGCATCAGCCCGAGCAGGTCGTCGCTGGAGGTGTCGCCGGAGGTGGTCCGGGCCTCGATGACCTCGTCCACCACGCCGGCCAGGAAGTCGGCGTCGGCGCGGAACGCGGCGTCCCGCGCGGTGTGGTCGTCACCGGGCCGGTCGGAGACCTTGGCCATGCTCCAGTTCAGGCCGCGCACCAGCGCCGAGATGAACGGGTGCGGCTCGTCGCGTTCGAACGAGCCGAAGTCGTAGCCGAACCCGGCCAGCCCGATGGTGTCCAGCGTCATCCGCGTCATGTCACCGGACACGTCCACCGGGGTACCGGCGGCGGCCTGCCGGTCCCAGGAGTCGATCAGCCGCCGGCAGACCCCGAGCATGGCCGGGTGGTAGGTGCGCATCGACCCCAGGGCGAACGCCGGCATGAGGATGTCGTGCGCCTTGGCCCAGTTCGGCTCGTCGTTGTACGCGGTGAACAGCCCGTCGGCGGTGATCGCGCGGACGTTCTCCAGCCCCGGGTTGATGTGCTTGGCGAACCGCCGGTCGTCGGCCAGCTCGGTGACCACGTCGAGGTCGGCGACGATCAGGGTGTCGCGGCCGTGCCGGCGCCGCCGGACCACCGGGCCGTGCTCGCGCAGCAGCGCCATCGCGGTCTGGATCGGCGTGCTCGACGGTGCCTGGTCGGAGACGTCGACCAGCGGAACACCGTCGTCGCCGGCCGGCCGGGACTGCGGGGTCATCGGGGCGAAAGCGGCCATGGGGGTCAACACCCTTTCCGGAGAGATGTGTTGCCCTTCAAGCGTGGGACCGCCGGGCCGGTGCGCCGTGCGATGCCGCTACATGATCCTGTAGTCGGTCTCGGGGGTTCACGCCGGTTCGCCGGGACCCCGTGGTGTATACGGAACGCAGCCGCAGGAGGTACCGCGTGGAGGGACTGCCGGATTTCCCGGACGACGCCCAGGACGATCCCGTCGTCTGGCGCAACCGCGCCCTGGCCCTGCTGGACCGGCTGCTGACCCCGGTCGCGGTGTGCAGGACCGGCGGCACGATCCTGCTGGCGAACCCCGCCTGGGCCCGCGAGTGGGGCACCGTGCCGGGGCGGATGCGCGGCCGCGACGTGCTGGACCTGCTGAGCCCGAGATCCGCCGACCAGCTGCACCGGATCGCCGAGGCCGTCCGGCTGGGCCACCGGTCCCGGTACCGGGTGGAGGTGGGCTGGACGGCGGCGGGCCACGGGGAACGCCGCGGCGAGCTGACCGTCGAACCGGTCAGCGTCTCACCGGAGGAGTCCCCGGGGCTGCTGGTGCAGCTGTGGAAGCCGGCCGCCGCCGGCCCGGACACCGTGACGCCGCCGCGGGTCGACGACGTCGACGCCCGCCTGCTGGCCCTGGCGGCGTCCGGTGCGACCACCGACGCGATGGCCCGCGCGGTGGGCATGACCGCCGACGGTGTCAACTACCACTTCAGCCGCCTCGCCGAACGCTGGGCGGTCCGCGGCCGCACCGCGCTGGTCGCCCGCGCCTACGTCCTCGGCGTCCTCGACCCCCGCGCCTGGCCCCCGGAACCGACGGCCTGACGGGGTCGGCGCCGGCGGCGATCGAGGGGGCGGGGCGCTGCTGGGGCGGGATCGCGCCGCGTGATAGGGCCGGGCTGCGGGGGTGGGAGCGCGGGCGGGCTGCGGTAGCCGTCGCCACGGCCCGGGGCGCCGTCCGTCAGGCGTCCCGGGCCACTGCTTGCAGCCCCCGGCCCTCAGCCCTGGGCCCGCTCGCCGCCGTCGGCAAGGGCGCTGCGGGGCGGCGGTGGGTTTCGTCGGCCGGTGCGGGCGTCCCGTCAGCCGATGGTGACGCCGCTGGCGATGGCGCCGAGGTCGATCCACGCACCGCTGCCGTCGCCGCCCGCCCAGGAGTAGACGGTCGCCGCGTTGGTCGTGTTGTCGCCCACCACGTAGTCGGCGTTGCCGTCACCGGTGAAGTCGGCCATGGACACCTGGGTGGCGTCCGTGGTGAGGCCGGAGGCGACCTGGCCGCCGCCCAGCCAGCCGCCGTACCCGTCGCCGCCCCGGTTGAGGTAGGCGGAGACCGCGCCGGTGGAGCTGATCCAGGTGTAGTCGGCGCGGCCGTCGCCGTCGAGGTCGGCGAAGCGCACCTGGCCGGGGTCGGCGGTCTGCCCGGTGGCGACCTGGCCCAGCGGCGACCAGCCGCCGCTTCCGTCGCCGCCGCGGTTCAGCCAGACGGACACGGCACCGCCGGACCCGAGCAGGACGTAGTCCGTGCGGCCGTCGCCGTCGAAGTCGGCGAACTTCACGTGGGTGGCGTCGCTGGTCTGCCCGGTGGAGACCTGGCCCAGCGGCAGCCAGCCGCCGTGGCCGTCGCCGCCGCGGTTGAGGAAGACCGTGACCGAGCCGTTCGTCCCCAGGAGGATGTAGTCCGCCCTGCCGTCGCCGTCGAAGTCGGCGAAGCGGACCCGGGAGGCGTCGGTGGTCTGGCCGGGGGTGACCTGGCCGAGGACGGACCAGCCGCCGTGCCCGTCGCCGCCGCGGTTGAGGTAGACCGACACCGCGCCGGAGGAGGCGATGGTGATGTAGTCCGCCTTGCCGTCGCCGTCGAAGTCGGCCCAGCGGACCTTCCCGGTGGTGCCGGACTCGGTGCCGGCGTCCAACTGGTGTTCCCCGGTCGCCCATCCGCTGCTGAAGACCTGGTTCAGGGCCGGGTAGATCGCCTGCGCCATGCGCGCGTAGCCGGCGTCGTTCGGGTGGAGGGTGTCGGAGAACTCGGCGGAGGTCAGGGCCGGCGGGTCGACGTAGAGGAACTTCTGCCCGGCGCCCTGCTCGGTGCCCTGCAACTGCTGGGCCGCCGCGTTGTACGTCGCCACCTGCGAGCCGAGGTTCGGTGTGGTCGGGATCAGGCCCAGCATGATGACGCTGGTGCCGGGACGGTCGGTGTAGATCCGGTTGACCAGGTCGGCGAGCCGCGCGGGGGCGTTCGCGACGTCGACGCCGCGGCTGAGGTCGTTGATGCCGATGTGCAGGATCACCACGTCGGGCCGCGCCGCGGACATCCAGCCGTCGATGCCGTCCCGGATCTGCGAGATGACGTAGCCGCTGTGCCCCTCGTTCGCCTGGTCGGCCAGGGTCCCGGAGCTCTGCGATCCGACGTACTGCACGGTGTACTGCGACTGCTGGGCCACCAGCCCGGCCAGCGGCGCCCGGTACGAGGACGTGGTGGCGCTGCCGACGCCCCAGGTGATCGAGTCGCCCAGCGGCATCACCCGCAGTTGCGGTACGGCCGTCTGCGCGGCGGCGACACCGGGCGCCAGCAGGGCGAGCACGACGGCGGCCACGGCGGTCAGCGCGGTGAACGCGGCCTGGCGGGGGAGGCGTTGAGGTCTCGCCGCCCGGGACAAGAAGGACACGAACCTCGCGGGGAAGGACATGGTTCTCCTCAGACGGTACGAAGGGCCGGCGGGTGCGGGAGAAGGCGTTCGGCACTGCCCGGGGCGGAGCGACCGGCAAGGGCGCCGTCGCGCGCGGGAGTTGCGGGGCGCGTCGCCGTCGGTGGCCGGAACCCGGGCAGGAAAAAACTCCTCACGGCTGCGGATCAGTGGGGAAACAGCGCCTGGCCATGGGAAGTTATGTCAGCAGACGATAGCCACGCCCGCGGGAACGCGTCAATGGTCTGGACAACTCGTCGCGCCAGAACGATGGGGCGGCACGGATTCCAGCAGGTCAGGAGGCCGGTCCGCAGTCGCGGGAACGTCCACGGCGGCCAACCGGCTGTTCGGTGGCCTTCGTTGATAAACCCCTTCGGGGGATCGACCTCGCGGGTGACTTTCACTCCTCGTGACGACCTGCCCGAACGCGCGACGAACGGTGCCGGAAATGCGCTGCGGAACGCGGGCCGGAATTCGACTGCGCCACCGGGTCCGTCCGCCGGGAATTGCGGCGGGGCGTCGATGGAATGCCGAATTCCGGTGAGCACACTCCGACTCGCCCCGGCCGGGTCGCCCGCCTCGGCCCGGAGGCTCGTCCCCGGCCAACTGCCGCTCGCCTACGTCGAGTCGACAGTCCTCCAGCGTCTCCGGTTCGTCCGCGCCGCGATGCCCGGCTCCCGGCGGCGGTCGGCTCGTCTCCGTCGGGCTGCTCATCTCCGGCTCGCCCGCGCCGGGTTGCCCGTCTCCCGGCGGTGGGGAATTTCCGGAGTGATCCACTGTCGGGTGCCGTGCTCGCGGCCCCGGTGCCACGATCACCGGGGCACCGGCCGGGGGCGCCGGTGCCGCCCGCACCTGACATCACCTCCGGTGCCCGACGACCGCTCCGCCGCCGTCGCCGCGTCGGCCGTCCACCGTGGTGCGCACCCGCGACCCCGCGCGGCGGGGCGAAAGGCCGGCGATCCGCCGGAGCCCACCACTAGGGTCAACCCCGGCCACCCTTCGGCCGGTTGACCGGGGCGGCCCGTGAACGGGCGCCGAGGGCACCGGGCGAGGGAATCGGCGGCACGAACGGGCGGTGATCGCACCGCACTTCGCCCGGCCGACGGGGGCAGGCACGACGCGAACGCCCGGCGCGGACGGCGGAGGAAGCGACCCCGCGACCCTGCCGCGCGCTCCCGGTCGGGCGACGTACACCGGACAGGAACGGGTCCACCCGTTCACCACTTGGACGCAGGGAGCCCCGGATGATCGACGACGCTCTGGTGATCGACGCCGTGGTCCACGGCTACAACTCACCCCCGGAGACGTGGAAGCACCCCATCGCCGGCCTGGTGGCGGACTCGCTCTACGACGGGTACCACCGGGTCTTCTCCCCCCGCAAGGACCCGCGCTGGACGCTGGACCGCCACCGGTTCGAGCGGGTCGACGCCGACCTGCTGGGGCACACCCTGTTCGAGGAGAGCCGCACCGACTTCGCGGTCTACCACGACATCCCCCTGTACGGCCTGTACGAGAACGGCGCCTCTCCGCTGTGGGTCGGCAGTGAACTGCGCAAGCGCTACCCCGACCGGGTCGCCCTCTTCGGCGGGATCTGGCCCGGCCACCCCGATCCGCTGGGCGAGGTGGACCGGCTCGTCGAGCAGGAGCAGGTCGTCGGGCTGAAGTTCTACCCGTACGACATCTACGACGGGCGGGGCGCCGCGGTCCGGATGGACGACCCCGAGACGGTCTACCCCATCCTGGAGCACGCGCAGCGCCGCGGCATCCGCAACATCGCCGTGCACAAGGCGATCGCGATGGTGGGCTGCCCGGTGCAGCCCTTCCACCCCCGCGACCTGGAGAACACCTTCCTGGCCTTCCCCGAGCTGAACTTCCAGATCATCCACGGCGGCTTCGCGTTCCTGGAGGACACCGCCATGCAGTTGTCGTACTACCGCAACTGCTCGGTCGTGCTGGAGGGTGCCAGCGCCTACCTGGTGAACTCGCCGCTGCGCTTCGCCGAGATCCTGTCGGCGTTCCTGCGCGCGGGCGCCGCGGACCGGATCATCTGGGGCACCGGCTGCACCGGCGTGCACCCGCAGCCGTTCCTTGAGGCGTTCTGGGACTTCCAGCTCCCGCAGTCGATGATCGACGGCTACGGGCTGCCGCCGCTGACCACGTCGCTGAAGAAGAAGATCCTCGGCGGCAACATCGCCCGGCTGCTGGGCCTGGACACCGCCAAGATCCCCGCCGGTGCGACGCAGTTGTCGCAGCCGTGGACCGGGACGGTGGCCCCGGCGTGATGGAGGACCTGGTCAGGGCGCAGCTCGACCTCATCATCGATCCCTGCGCCGCGGCGGCCGGCGCCCCGGCCGGCCTGGTGGAGATGGGCCTGGTCCGCTCGCTCGCCGTGCGGGACACCCCGGACGGCGCCGCGGTCCGGGTGACCATCGGGGTCACCGAGCCCGGCTGCCTGATGGGTGCCGCGTTCGCCGCCCAGGCACGCGAACACCTCGAAGCCATGAACGGCGTCAGCGAGGTGGCGGTGGAACTCGACCACCACGCCGACTGGGCCCCCTCCGACCTCGCGCCCGCCTACCGGCTCCGGCTGGAGGAGGTACGCGCGGCCCGCCGCCGGCCGGCCGCGTTCTTCCCCGACATCCCGCACCGCACGCCGACTCCCCCGGAACCGGCCGCCTGACGGCACGCCGGCCCGACCGGCGGGTTCGGGGGCGTGCGGATCGGACGGGACGGAGACCGTGCGGATCCGTGCAGGGCGGGAGCGGCAGCGAGGCTCGGGAACCGGGAGAGGCAGCGGGAACCGGGGACCGGTGATCAGGACGGCTCGGCCGGTCACCGGTCACCGGCCGGTCGGGTCGGCCGGTCGGGTCGGCCGGTCGTCGGTCGAGGGGCCGGGGCGGCCGATCACCGACCGAACGACCGGGGCAGCCGGGGCGGCCGGTCGTCCGTCGGACGGCCGGCCCCGCCGGTCACAGGTCGAACAGCCGGGCCGCGTTGTCGTGGCAGACGGCGCGCAGCCACTCCCGGCTCAGGCCGGCGCGTTCCGGCGCGCGCAACGCGTCGGCGTAGCCGTAGGGGATGTTGGGGAAGTCCGTGCCGAGCAGGACCCGGTCGCCCAGGGCCTCCAGGCGCGGCAGCGCGGCCCGCGGGAACGGCGCGGCCGACTCCGCGAACCCGGTGAACGCCATGGTGGTGTCCAGCATGACGCGATCATGGCGTTCGGCCAGCGTGAGGAAGTCCTCGTACTCCGGCATGCCCAGGTGGGCGACGACCAGCCGCAGCCGCGGATGCCGGGCGAGCAGCGCGCCGACCGGACCGGGGCCGGTGAAGGCGCCCGGCACCGGCCCGGAACCGCAGTGCGTGACCACCGGCACCCCGGCCTCGGCCAGCAGACCCCACACCTGCCGCAGCACCGGGTCACCCGGGTCGAACCCGCCGACCTGCACATGGCACTTGAACACCCGCGCACCCTGCTCCAGCGCGTGGCGCACGTCCTGGAACGCGGTCGGCTCGGCGAAGAAGGTGGCCGTGTGCAGGCACTCCGGGGTGCGCGCGGCGAAGTCCGCCGCCCAGTCGTTGAGCCAGCGGGCCATCCCCGGCTTGTGCGGATAGACCATCGACGTGAACGCCCGCACCCCGAAACCCCGGAGCGTGTCGATCCGTTGCCGCTCCTGCTGCCGGTAGGCGATCGGCCACGGCCGGCCGACCAGCGGTCCGGCCGCGTCGAAGTAGGCCCACACCTTCGCCATGACCCGTTCCGGCATGAAGTGCGTGTGCACGTCGATGAGCGCGTCCAACCCCAGGTCCCGGCGGAACGCCGCCACCTCGGCCCGCTCGGCCGCCGGCCCTTCCTCCCCGTCACCGCGGGCGGCACCGGCCCCGGGCTGCGGCGTTTCCGGCACCACGTCCTCCTGACGATCCGTTGTCGCACGGCCCCGCGTCCCACGCGGTGCCACGGCATGGCCTCGCCATTGTGCCGTGGACCCGGTCCCCGCCGTCCGACCGGCTCCCGCCGTTCCGACCGTCCGATCGGCTCGCTCCGGCCGGGCCCCCGTTCCGCGCGTGCCGGGGCCCGGCCGGCGGCAGCGGGCAACGGCGAGAACGCCGCCGCGCGGGAGCGTCGCCGCGCGAGGAACGCCGGCGGCCCGGAACGACCGGCGGCGGCGCCGCACGCGGAGAGCCTCGGAACACCGGCCGGGGCGGCCCGTTCCCCCGTCTGCCAAAATCGCCCCATGGCTGAGCACGACGCGGATCGCGGCTACCTTCTGGACAACCGGCAGTCCGAGGCGGGGATTCGCTTCGGTGCCCTCGCCGAGCTGTTCGACCCGGTGACGTTCCGGCACGTCGATGAGCTCGGGGTCGGGGCCGGCATGCGGTGTTGGGAGGTCGGCGCCGGCGGGCCCTCCGTGCCGCTCGGGCTGGCCGAACGCGTCGGCCCGAAGGGCGCGGTGGTCGCCACCGACATCGACGTGTCCTGGACCCGGGACGTCGCCGGCGGCGTCATCGAGGTGCTGTCGCACGACGTGGCGGCCGACCCGCCGCCACCCGGCGGGTTCGACTTCGTGCACGCCCGGCTGGTCCTGGTGCACGTCACCGACCGCACCGAGGCCCTGCGCCGGATGGTCCAGGCCCTGCGCCCCGGCGGCCGGCTGCTCCTGGAGGACGCCGACCCCGCGTTGCAGCCGCTGCTGTGCCCGGACGAGTCGGGGCCCGAACAGCGGCTCGCCAACCGGCTGCGGTCCGGCTTCCGCACCCTGATGGCGGCGCGCGGCGCGGACCTCGCGTACGGGCGGACCCTGCCGCGGGTGCTGCGCGACGCCGGTCTGGACGACGTGCGGGCCGACGCCTACTTCCCGATCACCTCGCCGGCGTGTGCCGTGCTGGAGGACGCGACCGTGCGGCAGATCCGCCACCGTCTGGTGGCGGCCGGGCTCGCCACCGACGAGGAGATCGACCGTCATCTGGCGAACGTCGCCGCCGGGCGGCTCGACCTGGCCACCGCCCCGATGGTCTCCGCGTGGGGCCGCCGCCGATGACCCGGCGATCCCGTGGGCTCCGCAACGCCCGAGCCGGGCCGCGTCCGTGCGCTCCGCCGGCGGCAGCCCACCCCCCGCACCGCGCCGGCACCCCCGACCGCCTCCCGCTCACCCCGCGGCGGCGCCGAACCACTCCGGCAGCCGGCGTTGCAGCTCCCGCTGATCCTCGCCGACCCACGCCACGTGGCCGTCCGGCCGCAGCAGTGCCGCGGGCACGTCCAGTTCCTCGCTGACGTCGACCACGTGGTCGACCCGGTCCGCCCAGCCCGCCACCGACAGGCGGCCGGTCCGGTCCAACAGCAGCCCGCGGCCGCCGTGCATCAGCTCGTAGAGGCGGCCCCGCTCCAGCCGCACGTCCCGCAGCCGCCGGCCGAGCAGTTCGTGGCCCGCGCCGAAGTCGTAGCGGACCTCGACCGCGGTGATGAGGCCGGTCACGTACCGGTTCACCTCCTCGAAGTCCATCAGCTTCGCGAACATCTCCCGCAGCGCGGTCGCGCCCGGATCGGAGCCCATCAGCGTGATCTGCGCGCGGGTGTTGCCCAGCACGCCGGCGCCCACCGGGTGCCGTTCGGCGTGGTAGCTGTCCAGCAGCCCCTCCGGGGCCCAGCCGTTGACCTCGGCGGCCAGCTTCCAGCCGAGGTTGAACGCGTCCTGCACGCCGAGGTTGAGCCCCTGTCCGCCGACCGGCGGGTGGATGTGCGCGGCGTCGCCGGCCAGCAGGGCCCGGCCGACCCGGTAGCGCTCGGCCTGCCGGGTGGCGTCGCCGAACCGGGAGAGCCAGCGCGGCGAGTGTGCGCCGAAGTCGGTGCCCGAGAAGGCCCGCAACTGCTGCTTGAACTCCTCCAGGGTCGGCCCGGTCGTGCGGTCCTCGGCCACCCGGTCGGCCGGCACGACGAAGCGGTACACCCCCTCCTTGCCGTCCACGTTGGCTATGGCGCCGAACCGCAGGTGGGTCTTGCGGACCTCCGTGACGACGGCGTCGATCGTCGCCTCGTCCTGCGTCACCTCCATGTCGCCCAGCAGCGTCTCGACCTTGGCGGGCTCGCCGGGGAAGCCGACACCGAGCAGCTTGCGCACCACGCTGCGGCCGCCGTCGCAGCCGACGAGGTACCGCGAACGCAGCCGCGTGCCGTCCGCCAGCCCGACGCTCACCCCGTCCTCGTCCTGGCT
This sequence comes from Streptantibioticus silvisoli, assembly GCF_027947535.2. Classification (GTDB taxonomy): domain Bacteria; phylum Actinomycetota; class Actinomycetes; order Streptomycetales; family Streptomycetaceae; genus Streptantibioticus_C; species Streptantibioticus_C silvisoli. The sequence goes on along the minus strand of NZ_JAAGKO020000025.1, from coordinate 64,928 downwards.
CAGCGCGACCACCTCGCAGCCGCGCCGGATCTCGGCACCGAGTTCGAGCGCACGCGCCTCCAGCAGCCGTTCGGTGGCCGGCTGCGGGGTGGTGAGCCCGTACGGGTGAGCGGTGTCCAACCGCTCCGGCCACGGTGTGTGGATGCCGGCGAAGAACCCGCCGACCTGGAACTTCGTGCTGACCGCGAGGAACCGGTCCAGCAGGCCGCGCTGGTCCATCATCTCGACGCTGCGGGTGTGCAGGCCGCGCCCGCGGGACTGCCCGGTCGGCCCGGTCAGCTTCTCCAGCACGAGGGTGTGCACGCCGTGCAGCCGCAATTCGCCGGCCAGCATCAAGCCGGTCGGTCCGCCGCCGACCACGATCACGTCCATCATCAAAACGCCCATTCAACGACTTCGGATTTCCGCCAGCCGCTCCGCGCCGTCCGTGCCGCGCGCACATCAGCCGCCTCCGCGCCGAGCCTTCCGTAACCGCGCCGCGCATTCCCCCCGGTGCTTCGATTCCACCGCTGGTTCGACGTTCCCGAGTAACCCCCGCGGCAACCCGTACGCCGACAAACGCACACGTAGGTCGTGGTTCTTTCATTTCGGAAGGTTCTGGCTTTGGTCGCTCATTCTGCGGCACGACCAGGGCCTTGCGGCAAGCCCCCCGGTGCGCTATATCTTGATAGTGGCGAGGAGGACTGTTCTCCTCGCCATTTGTCATCTGCCGGGAAAACCGGTTGGCATCCGCCGGTAAGCCCTTGTCGTGCCGGTCCGTCCGGTTCGCCGTCCCCTTCGACGTTCGCGCCGGTGCGTATGGGCCACTACGCACGCCCGGGGCCCGTGCAAGCCCATGCGCACCGGGGTCCGTAAAGCCTCGGCGTGCGACCGAAGCGCGTGCGGGTCCGTGCGGCGGGTCAGGTGGCCGGTGGAGTGTGTGCCTGGCCGCCGGGCAGGTGGCGGGCGGTGATGCCGGTGAGGACGAAGTCGACGCCGGCGAGAAGCTGCTCGCGGTCGTCGTGGTCGCGCAGCTGCTTGGCGACCGCCCGGACGAACGGGTAGTCGTCGGGGTCGAGCTCCTCCCACGCCCTCGACGCGGAGTCGAGGAACCCGGCGCGGTTCGTGTCGGGCCCGAGGGTGCGGGCGTTCGCGGTGTTGGCGGCGTTCTGGCCGACGGCGCCGAGGATGTAGTGCACCAGCGCCGAGGTCGCCGTGAACCAGTCGCCCTCGGGCACGCCCAGCGCGCGGACCCGCCGGCCGACGCTTTCGAAGATCCGCGGTGTCACCGATGCCCAGGGGCCGCGGGAGAGTCGCGTCGACAGCTGCGCGGCGAGCCACGGGTGTTCGTCGGTCGCGTCGAACAGGCCGAGCGCGACGGCGCGGACCCCGTCCTGCGGCGGGTCCGGGGGCCCGGTGGGCCCGACGGCCAGCGCGGCGGCGACGACGGCGTCGGTCGCGGCGCCGAGCAGCTCGTCCTTGTTCGCCACGTGCCAGTAGATCGCCCCGGGGCCGGTCGCGAGGCGCTCGGTCAGCGCCCGGAACGTCAGCCCGCCCTCGCCGGCCGCGTCGAGCAGCTCGACGGCAGCTTCGACGATGCGCTCCCGGGAGAGCGCCTCCGTGCGCCGCTGGGACCGGCGCGTCCGCGTTGTCACCTCGCTACTTTGACACATCTGGAGCGCTGTTCCAACATTGGAACGACATTCCAGAGAGGTCGGCCCGGGCCACCCCGGACGCCCTCACCCCGAAGGAGCCCCATGCGCACTCCCGTCACGATCATCGGCGCCGGACTCGGCGGCCTCACGCTCGCCCGCGTCCTGCACGTCCACGGAATCCCGGCCACCGTCCACGAGGCGGAGCCCTCCCCGACGGCGCGCTCGCAGGGCGGGATGCTCGACATCCACGACGACACCGGCCAGCCGGCCCTGCGGGCGGCGGGCCTGATCGACGAGTTCCGCGGCCTCGTCCTGGAGGGCCACCAGGCGACCCGGGTCCTCGGCCCGGACGGGACCGTCCTGCTCGACGAACCCGACGACGGCACGGGTGGACGCCCCGAGGTCCAGCGCGGTGAGCTGCGACAGCTCCTGCTCGACTCCCTCCCGGCCGGCACCGTCCGGTGGGGCCGCAAGGCCACCGGCGCCCGCGCCCTCGGCGACGGCCGCCACGAGGTGACCTTCGCCGACGGCGGCACCGTCGTCACGAGCCTGCTGGTCGGCGCGGACGGCGCCTGGTCGAAGGTCCGGCCGCTGCTCACCGACGCGGTACCCGAGTACGTCGGCACGGCGTTCATCGAGACCTACCTGTTCGACAGCGACATCCGGCACCCGGCCAGCGCGAAGGCCGTCGGCGGCGGGTCGATGTCCGCGCCCGTGCCGGGGAAGGGGATCCAGGCCCACCGGGAGAGCGGCGGGACGCTCCACACCTACGTGGCGCTCACCGCGTCGCAGGAGTGGCTCGCCGGTATCGATTTCACCGACCCCGCCGCAGCCGCCGCGCGGATCGCCGAGGAGTTCGACGGCTGGGCGCCGGAGCTCACCGCGCTGATCACCGACGGCGAGACCGCACCGGTGCCGCGCCCCCTCCACGCGCTGCCGAACGGGCACCGGTGGGACCGGGTGCCGGGGGTGACCCTGCTCGGCGACGCGGCCCACCTCATGCGCCCGTCCGGCGAGGGCGCCAACCTGGCCATGCTCGACGGCGCCGAACTCGGCAGGGCCATCGCCGCGCACCCCGATGACACCGAGGCCGCGCTCACCGCGTACGAGCAGGCCATGTTCCCCCGCAGCGCCGAAGCCGCCGACGACGCGGACCGCATCCACGAGTTCTGCTTCGGCGCCGACACGCCCCACAGCCTGATCAACCTGCTCACCGGGCACGAGCAGGTCCACTGAGTCGTGCGGGGCGCGCACCCGAGGGCGTCGGCGAACCGGCCGCGGCACGGTACCGGGACTCCGGCGTCGTCCACCGCCCGATCGCAGCCGTCGGTCAGGGCGGCCCCGGCCCCCGGACCCGGCCCCGCAGGCCGGTGGCCGCGCGGGCGGGCCATCACGTCGGTGAAGGCGGGCGCGTCACCGGGCGCCTCGTCCGTGACCGGCAAGCGATCGGCGCCCGGCAAGCGGTCGGCGCGAACGCCGGCGGCCGGCAGGTCCCGGCGCGGGCGCGGTGGATCTTCGTCGGGGTCGGTCCGCCGCGCCCGGTCGACGGCCCGGTCGTGCGGCTCGCCGGGCGGGGGCGTCGGACCGGCGCGGCCGAGGCGGTGTACCCGGAGACGGCCCGGCCGGGCGCGGGTGTCGGACCGGGGCGGACCGGGGGTGTGCGTCGGAGACGGCCTAGCGGTCGCGGCCCAGCAGACGGCGCAGGCGGCCCGGCCGGCGCGGGGCGCGAGGGGGCTGCACGATGATGTTGCCGCCGGTCATCGCACCGGTGACGGTGACGCGGTGGACGACCGGGCCGCCGACCGTCACGTGATGGCGCACGGAGCCGCCGAGCATCTCCACCTCCCCGGACTCCACGGCGTAACCGGCCGGGACGATCAGCCGCAGGTTGCCGCCACGCATGTCCAGCTCCACGTCGGTGACCGGCTGACGCGCGACCGCGGACGTGAAGTCGAGCAGGACGTTGCCGCCGCGGACCGCGATCTCCAGGCGGCGCGGCACCTCCCAGGCGCCCTCGTACCGGACGTTCCCGCCGGTCCGGCGCACCCGCGCGACCTCCTTCGCCCGGCCCGGCTCCGCCACGGTCATCGCCTGCCCGGGCAGGTCGGCCACCAGCGGGACCAGGTCGCCGTACGTCCGCGCCGCGAAGCAGCCCTCCAGCCGCTCCTCAAGCTCCTCCAGGCTCAACCGCCCGTCGCCCGCGGCCACCCTCAGCACCTCGGAGACCCGCTCCCGGTCGTCGTGCGAGACCCGCTGCTCCAGCTGTTCCTGGCCCACCCACGGTGCCGGCTCCTGACTCATGCCCGGCACCCTATACGCCCGGCACCCGGCCGGCACGGGCGGCGGACGCCGGTCCTTCTCCGGCGCGGATCCGAACAGCGGTCGCCGGTCGCCGCCGCCGGTCCCGAGGCTCATCCGCCGCTGGTCCGGACGCTCATCCGGCGTCGGCCCGTCCAAGGCCCTCGGGCGGCAGGTTCGGCCGCGCCGGCGCTCTCCCCGGCTCCGGCAGGACCCAACTCCCGCCTCGCACGCGGACGTTCAGCGTGCGCCGCGCCCCGGCCGCCGCGCGTCGGCGCCCGAACTGCCCGCACCCGCGCGGCCGTTGCCCGTCCACCGCCCGGAGCCGTCGGCGGACTTCGGCCGACCTGCGCAGTCGTGGCGCCCGACCGCCCGCCGCAGGCGGTCCGTTGCCCCGTGACGGCGGGGCGAACCGGCGTCGTCCGCGTGCAGGGGATCAGTGATCCGCCGCCGGGCCGGTCGCGCCCTCCAGGTTCCTCAGGACCGCGGCGACCAGGCCGGGGAAGCGCTGTTCCAGTTCCGGGCGGAGCGAGACGAAGCAGCGGGTGCCCTCGGGGCGGCTGAGGACGACGCCGGCGTCCCGCAGCGTCTTCATGTGGTGGCTGAGGGTGGACTGGCCGACCGGGACGTCGAAGTCGGGCCGCAGGTGCTCCTCGCCGTCGGCGAGCACCCGGACGATCCGCAGGCGGACGGGATCGCCGAGCGCGGAGAGCACACCGGCGAGGCCGACGTCCTCGATCGGTGGATGCAGGGGAGTGCGCACCGGGGGAGCGTACCAATCATCTATGATCGATGAACATCGATGAAAGGTGTCCCGATGACCCAGCCGCCCGGAACGCAGGCCGCCGTCGACCCCCGGGAACTCGCGGGGAGGCGGGCCCTGGTGACCGGCGCGACCCGTGGCCTCGGCGCCGCGATCGCCGCCAGGCTGGAGGCCGCCGGCGCCCGGGTGGTCACCTCGGCCCGCCACGCCGCGGACGGGCCGGTCGCCGGTACGTTCGTCCAGGCGGACGTCTCGACCGCCGACGGTGTGCGCCGGCTCGCGGAGGCGGCGCTCGACCACCTCGGCGGCGTCGACGTGCTGGTCGACAACGCGGGCGCGCAGACCCGCGTCCCGGACGGCGTGCTGGCGCTGACGGACGAGGACTGGCTGAACGACCTGTCGGGCTCGCTGCTGTCCGCCGTGCGCCTCGACCGTGCCCTGCTGCCGGGGATGTTCGCCCGCGGGCACGGCTCGGTCATCCACATCGGGTCCAACGCGGCACGCTGGCCCCAGCCCGCCGCGGTGGCCTACGCGGCCGCGAAGGCGGCACTGCACGCCTACAGCAAGGGCCTGGCGAACGAGGCGGCGCCGCACGGCGTACGCGTCAACGTCGTTTCCCCCGGCGTGATCGAGACCAGCGGACTCACCCAGCGGCTGGCCGCCCTCGCGGCGGAGCACGGCGGCGATCTCGACGCGGCCCGCGCCGAGTTCGCCAGGACGTTCGCCATTCCGCTCGGCCGCCCCGGCACGCCCGAGGACATCGCCGAGACGGTCGCCTTCCTCGCCTCCGACCGCGCCCGCTACACCACCGGAACCGTCCAGGTCGTCGACGGCGGGCTGCTGTCGACGCTGTGACTGCGCCCGTTGCGACTGCGGCCACGTCGCGACTACGCCAACGTTGTGACTGCGGGCGGCCGTGCCAGGTCCGGCGGCGGGCGGCCGCGCGGTCCGGGTCGCCGCGGTCGGCGGCGAGCCGGCCGGACGTCCCGCCCTCCGCGGCCGTACGGTCCCCCACCGTCCCGTACGGGCCCGTACGGCTGTCGTCAACTACCCCTGGGGCAAGGCCAGTTCGAACCAGACGATCTTGCCGTCGGCGGTCGGGCGGGTGCCCCAGGAACGGGAGTACTCGCTGACGACGACCAGCCCGCGGCCGCCCTCCTCGTCGGGACCGGCCTGGCGGCGGCGGGGGACGCGGAGGTCGCCGTCGGCGACCTCGCACACCAGGGAGGCGCCCTTGGCCAGGCGCAGTTCGATGGTGCCGTGGGCGTAGCGCAGGGCGTTGGTGACCAGCTCACTGGCGAGCAGCGTGGTGGCGTCGACCAGGTCCGGCAGGTCCCAGGCGTGCAGGGTCCGGCGCAGGTGGGCGCGGACCCCGGCGACGGACTCGGGGCGGGGGTCGACGAGCCACGTCGCGAAGCCGTGGTCGGGGCTGGTCGACAGCCGGGCCATGAGGACGGCGAGGTCGTCCTCGGCGCCGGCCGGGCTCAACCGGGTGGCCACCCGTTCGCACAGGTCACGCACCGATCCGCCGTCCTCGGCGAGCACCGTGCGCAGCCTGTCGATGCCGACGTCGATGTCCTCACCGCGGTGCTCGACCAGGCCGTCGGTGTACAGCACGAGGGTGGCGTCCTGCGGCAGCACGATGTCGGTGACCGCGAACCCGGGGTCGTCGGTGCTGACGCCCAGCGGGACGCCGGGCGAGACCGCGAGGACCTCGGTGGTGCCGTCGGCGTGCCGCAGCAGGGGTGGCGGGTGGCCGGCGCTGACGATGCTGCACTCGCGGGTCACCGTGTCGCACACGGCGTAGACGCAGGTCGCGTACCGCGTCGCCGTGCCCCGGCGGACGGCCTCGTCCAGCCGGGTGAGCAGGTCCGCCGGCTCCAGGTCGAGCTGGGCCAGGGTGCGCATGGCGGTGCGCAGCTGGCCCATGTTGGCGGCCGCGTGCAGGTCGTGGCCCATGACGTCGCCGACGGCGAAGGCCACCCGGTGGCCGGACAGCGCGATGACGTCGAACCAGTCGCCGCCCACCTGCGCCGCGTTGCTGCTGGGCCGGTAGTGGTGGGCCACCTCCAGGCCCGGCCGCCGCGGGATGACCTCGTCCTCGGGGAGCATGCTGCGTTGCAGCGCGACCGCGATGCGCCGCTCGTTGCTGTACGCGAGCGCGTTGTCCAGGCACATCGCCGTCCGGGCGGCCAGCTCCTCGGCGCTCTTGAGGTCCTCGACGTTCATCGGGTCGCGTTTGTCGGACCGTCCGAACAACGCCACGCCGAGGACCCGGCCCCGGGCGACGAACGGCGCGACGATCATGGAGGTGAGGCCGCTGCCGCGGACGAGCCGGGCGTGCTCCGCGTCGTGCGCGAGGGCCTGTAGCGCCTCGTCGTCGATGTCCGCCAGCAGGTGCGCGCCGCCGGTCCGCATGCACTCGTGCAGCACGGAACCGGGAGGCTGGGAGGTCTCGCCGTGCGAGCGGAAGATCGAGGAGGACGCGGGGTTGTCCATCGCCCGGCCGGCGAGCCTGCGCAGCCGGATCGGGGTCCCGGACACGTCGGGGACGGTGTCGCCGAACAGGTCTTCACGGATCTTGACCACCGCCAGGTCGGCGAACGCGGGCACGGCGACCGAGATGAGCTCCTCCGCGATCTGCGGCATGTCGAGCGTGGTGCCGACCCGGGTGTTGGCGGCGTTGACCAGCGCGAGACGCCCCCGGGCCGCGGACGCCTCCAGCAGGGCCGCCTGCTTGTCGGTCACGTCCACCACGATGCCGCCCAGCCCCCGGACCCGGCCGTCGCAGGAGGCGAGGCGGAACAGCGAGACCGACCACGAACGGTCGGCGTCCGGATGCCCCTCGGTGCGCCCGCGCACCATCAGGCCGGTGACCGGTTCCCCGGTCCGCAGCGTTTCGCGCAGCATCCGTTCGTAGGCCCCGCCGTCCTCGGTCAGCATGACGTCGCCCACCAGCCGGCCGGTGTGTGCCTCCACCGGCACGCCGTTGATGGCGGACAGGCTGTCGTTCACCAGGACGAAACGGAGGTCCTCGTCGAGCATGAGCAGCCCGAACGGTGACTTCCCGACCAGCTCGTCGACGAACGCCGCCCGGACGGCGGCCCGTTGGCGCTCCGCCGCGTCGGATTCCGTGTCCTTTGCCGCGTCGGGTTCCGCGTTCGCCACGTGGAGTGCCGCGTTCGCCACCGCGTTGCGTTCCGCGTCCGCCGCGCCGGATCCACCGTCCGCCACCGCGCCGGGTCCACCGCCGCTGACGGAGCACGCCAGCACCGGATCACCGGAAACGCCGGTCAGCGGCGAGCAGTTGAGGGTGAGCGACGGTAACCGGTCGCCGGACCGGGCGGTGAGCACACCGCTGTACGGCAGCCCCTGCCGGGCGCGGGCGAGGGCATCCGTGAGCCGGCCGGACTCGTCCGGACCGAACAGGACGTCCCAGTCCAGCCCCAGCACGTCGGCGGCCGGGCGGCCGAACGCGGCGGCGGCCCGGTCGCCCCAGGCGGTGATCCGGCCGGCGTGGTCCGTCGTGAACACGGCGGCAGGAAGCTCCGCCGGCACCCCCGGCGGGTTCTGCGGCCGGGAGTCTCGTCCGGCCGGGCCGGTGTTCTCGGCGCAACACATCCAGGAAGCCCACCTGACTGAACTGGGAGCCATGCTCGTTCGCGTGCGGGGACCACGCCCGATGGCGGGTGAGCCCGACGACAGGGTGAGAACCTTACGGCTCACTGATCATGTGCCGCCAGTCTCATTCTGTGACAACCGGCCAGTAGGTTTTCGGTCGCTTCCCACGTGGGGCCCCTGCGGCGGCCGGACGGGGGTCCGTTGCGGCGAGGTGGTGGTCGCATCCCGGTGAGCTGGTGATCGGCTCCGGTGAGGTGACGGTCCGCTTCGGCGAGGCGATGGTTCGCTCCGGTGAGGCGGAGTGAGCGCCGGTGCCGGGGCGTCGGTGGGCGGCGGGGCGAGGAGGGGGAAGGCGGTGGCCGGTGGTGGTCGGGAGCGGAAGTCCGCCCGGCCATGTCACATGCCGAATGCCCGTATCAATAACGGGACTCCATTGGCCGCTGAGTTCACGGATGGGGCAGTTCCCCGCGAAAAGGCTGACCCATGTCCTCCCTGTCCGATTCCGGCTGTCCCGTTCTTGATCCCGCGGCCATGGCTATGGCCACGGCCGCCCACGCCGACGCCGCGGTCCTGTGGGCCATGGGCCCGGCCGTCCCGGCCGAACTGCCGGGCGGTGTCCGCGCGTGGTGGGTCACCCGGCACGACGTCGTCCAGCGCCTGACCGGCGACCCGTGCGTGTCACGGGACGCGTTCCGGCACTGGCCGGGCCTCGCCAACGTCCCCGGAGGCTGGCCGCCGGCCGCGATCCAGGGCTCCACCCGGACGACCCCGACGCCTTCGACCCCGCCGTCCCGCACCCGCGAGCACGGGACGACGTGAACGGTGCCGAACCGGCGAGCTGAACCGCCGCACGCTCGCGAAGCGGCCCCGCGCGAACCGCCGTGCGGTGCCGGGGCCGCTCCGAGGCCGGGTCCGGGGCCGAGCGGGTCCGAGCCGGTCAGGCGGCGAGGGCCGCGCGGCCGGCGGTGGTGACGCGGGCGGTTTCGGCGAGGCGGCGACCGAGGTGGTGGGCGGTGGCGATGTCGGCCTTGTGGACCCCGTCGGGACCCTGGTCGTTGTTGGTCTGCGCGCCCGCGCCGAGGAAGAAGCCCAGCCGGTTGAGGTCGAACTCGGAGGCGTCGGAGGCGTTCCAGCCGGGGAGCAGGCCCAGGTTGACCCAGGTCATGCCGTGCTGGGCGGCGAGCACGGTGAAGTACTGGAGGGTGTGCAGCTTGTCGCCGCTCTTGCTGCCGGAGTTGGTGAACCCGGCCGCCAGCTTGTCCTGCCAGACCTGGGTGAACCAGCGCTTGGAGGAGTCCTCGGCGAACCGGTGGAAGGCGGCGCTGGCCGTGCCCATGTAGGTCGGCGACCCGAAGGCGATCGCGTCCGCGCCGTCCAGCAGTGCCCACTGCTCGTCGGTGATCTCGTCGACCTTGATCAGGTGGGTGACGGCTCCGGCGGCCGCCGCGCCGTCGCGGACGCTCTCGGCGAGGACGGCGGTGTGCCCGTAACCGGAGTGGTAGGCGATGGCGACGACGGGGGCCTGCGCGGGGGTGGTCATGGAGGTGCTCCTCGTAAGGGTGAGCCATAAGGGTGAGCCGGTTGGCGACCACTCCAGTGGAGCACTAACTTTTCAAAAGCGCAATCTCTGAGTTAGCGCTGCGCAGGAGTATGCTTCGGGTATGAAGAGCTGGAACAAGCGGCAGGAGGACGGCGAGGACGCGTTCAACGTCTTCGCCCGCGACTGCCCGTCCCGCAGCACGCTGGAGCACGTCACCGGTCGCTGGGGCAGCCTCGTTCTCGGCGCGCTGCGGGAGGAGACCCTCCGCTTCAGCCAGTTGCGCCGCCGGGTGGACGGCGTGAGCGAGAAGATGCTCGCCCAGACGCTGCACGCCCTGGAGCGCGACGGCCTGGTGATCCGCGACGCGCGGCCCACCAACCCGCCGTACGTGGAGTACAGCCTCACGCCGTTCGGCGCGCAGACCGCGACCCGCGTGCTGGAACTGATCGCGCTGCTCGAAGACCGGATGCCGGACGTCCTGTCCGCCCGGCAGACGTACGACGCGGCCCACGCCGACGGCTGAGTACGAGCCTCTGCCGTCACGCCACCGGCTGGGCGTGGGCCGTGCCGGCGGTGGTTGAACGCCGCCCGTGCCCTTGGCTGGCGTGATCCGTGCCGCCGACCGAAGGCGGCCCCGCGCTGTTCGTTGAGCGCTGCCCGTCCGGCCGGTTGGGCGCGGCCTGCTGCCCGGCAGGCTCGCGGTGCCCGGTCGCTCGGCGGGGTGACGGCGCGGGCACGCGCAGGTGCTGACGCGCGGAGGTGGACGGCCGCTCGCGGCGGCGGTCTTCCGGGATGATCGGCGAGTGGGATGATCGACGGGCGCTTCGCGGCGCGCACGACCGTTCAGGATCAGCTCCGGGAGGCCACGATGGACGTCACGCTACGAGAGGTGCGAGACGCCGACCTGCCGGTCTTCTTCGCTCAGATGAACGATCCCGAGGGAATCCGGATGGCCGCCTTCACGGCCGAGGACCCGTCGGACCGCGCCCTGTTCGACGCCCACTGGGCCCGTAACCGCCGCAATCCCGAAAACGTCATGCGCACCGTCCTCGCGGACGACGGGGAGATCGCCGGCCACGCCGCCGTGTTCGGGCCGCCCGAGGAGCGCGAGGTCACCTACTGGATCGGGCGCGCGTACTGGGGGCGTGGAGCGGCCACGGCCGCGCTGCGGGAACTGCTCGGCGTCGTACCGGATCGCCCGCTGTACGCCCGCGCCGCCGCCGACAACGCCGGCTCCGTCCGCGTCCTGGAGAAGTGCGGATTCGTCCTCACCGGCCATGAGCGAGGTTTCGCGAACGCCCGCGGTGAGGAGATCGACGAGGTGGTCCTCACCTTGGCCGAGCAAACGTCCGATCACACGTCTGACTGATGGTCCGATCAACCGGCCGACCGACCCGCAGGTGCCGGCGCCTGAGCAGGGCCGCACCTGGCCCGGGGGCACGGTCCCCCGCAACGCCCGGCCGCGGAAGCCGTACCGGTAACGCCGTTACGTCCTGCGGCCCGGTGAGGTCGTCCTACCGGGCGTCCGCGATCTGGTCCGTGATCGTCTTCAACAACGTGGCGTGCGTCCGCCGGTCGGCCGCCACCACCAGTCCGCCCGCGCCGGTGTGCAGAGGCTGACCGTGGATTCCGGTCAGTACGCAGCCGGCGGCTTCGCACAGGGCGATACCGGCGGCGAAGTGCACGCTGTCGCGCAGGTGGCCGTCGGTGACGTACGCGGCCCTGCGGCCGGCGGCGACCCGGGCCACCGCCAGGGTGGTGGAGACGACGCGCGGCCGGAAGTGCCCGGCGAACTCGGCGGCGGTGAGGAGGCGGGCGGCCCGGAACTCCGGCGAGTTGGGGAACGGGGGATCGAGGTTGACGTCCACCAGCCGGGAACCGGGCGACGGCGCGAGCGGCTCGCCGGTACCGTCCTCCCTCCGGGGGCGGGCGCGTGCACCGTCGGTCCAGAACACCTCGCCGGTGAACGGGTCGGCTGTCGCGGCCGCGGTGACGTCGCTGCCCACCCGCGGGGCCACGTTCACCGCGGCCGGCGTGGTGTGCACGGCGTAGTTCAGCGTGCCGCACAACGGATCGACCGGCCACCGCCGTTCCGCACCGGCCGCACCGGTGTGCCCGCTCTCCTCACCCGTCACCCGTCACCCTTCACCGCGTCATCGGGGCGCGCGGCGCGCAGGACGTCGAGGACGGCCTTCTCCGCCGCGAGGTCCGCGGCCGTGGCGAAGTCACCAGCGGACTTCTCGTACCGCGCCAGCGAGGTCCCCTACATGTCGCGGACCACGGCCGCGCCCGCCCGGGCCGCCGTCACCGCCAGGTGCGCGTCGTTCCGCTCGCTCGTGGGTGGCATGCGCGCAGGACAGCCATGGGGTTCCCGGCCGCTGCTGCGGCGGGGTGCGGTGCGGTGCGCGGCCGATGCCGCGGGGGCACCGGTTGCGGCGCTACGTCGTCCGGGCGGAGGGCCCGGAGGTCGGCGGCGGGCCCGACTTGAGGCGGGAACCCGGCGGGGGCCCGGTCGCCCGGCGGTCGTACACGGGCGAATCCGGCGGTCGTGCACCGGCGCATGGGGAGGCGCTCCGCGCATGGGGAGGCGCGTTGCGGAAGCCGCTTGAGGATACTCAGCCACACGAACAAGTGCACCCTGTGCTAACGCGGCGGTGTGCGGTCCGCGCATAGTCTCTGAATCGCAGCAGCCGCCGACCCCGGTGTATTCAGGGCCGGTTGTCGCGCAAGAGGCGTAGAACCTCCGGAATTGATACCGCGGGCTTGCCCACTTGTCATCGCTCATAGTCATACTGTGGAAGGAACCTGTCGCATGAAGGTCAAACTTGGAGTCATTCTCTCTACGGTAGCCCTGGCGGTCGTCGCGCAGACGATGATTTCCGCACAGTCCGCGAGTGCCACGACGCAGTACCTGATCAAGAATGTCGCGACAGGAAAGTGTCTTGAGGGCACGGACAGCGGAACGCTGAACGCTTACACGGTGAAAATGGTCACGTGCAACAAGGCGACCGGCACCCAGCACTGGGACGCCTCGGCGAGCAAGGTCGAACTGGTGCGTTCCGGCGGCGCGGCCAGCCAGATCTGCCTCAGCGTGCCGACGAGTCCCAGCGGCGACATCGCCCGGTCCGTCTACACCGCGCCCTGCGGGGCGTCGGGTTACGAGCAGACCATGGAGTACGGCATCACGTCCGACTACCCGCTCGCTCCCGGCGGCGGCGCCAACTGCTACATCGGGCACTACTCGTCCAGCGACACGTCGGCCACCTGCTACGTGAACGACGGAAGCTACACGCGCTGGACCTGGGTCGCCGCATAAGGCGGACCCGCGGGGGCGCGATCCGCCCACGCGGCTTCCGGTGGACACCGCCGTTCGCCGCCCTCGCCATGCGCGAGGGCGGCGAAGGCGGGGGAGACCGCTGCCGGCTCTCTCCGAACGGCGGGGGAGCACGCCGCCAAGGCCGGTACGGCCCGGCCCGGCCCGGCGGATTCGGCCTTCCCTCAGGGCCGGGGCGTGCCGTCCCCGAGGGGCCGGCGTCCGCGCGTCGGGTTCTGGTCGGCGTCGCGCTCCTGGTCGTCCGGCGGCGCCGTGCGGTCACCGCGTTCGACGGGGAGGCCGCGGGTGCCGGCGGGGTCGGCGGTGGTCGGCGGCGGGGTGGGGCCGTGGCCCAGGTGGCGGCGCGGAGTCATCTGCCCACCATCCCGCATCCGCCCAGGCCAGGAGGGCGAGACGCACCGGAGGTCGAAGACGGGTTGCCTCATTGACGCCCGCTCGGCATCGTCCGGGACCTTCATCCGCGGCATGGCGTGGACCTTCTCGACGGTGCCGTCGTCGTCGTGCCACCAGGTGAAGTACCAGTACACCGTCGGCCATCGCGGGAACGCTTGGGTGTGTGGCGTCATTGCCAACGTGCACTCCTCCGGCCCGTTCTCACAGCAGGCAGTAATGGCTGGCCAACGCCCGCTGCTCATCCGTCGGATCCGACGGACAGTCCTTCCTGACAGCACTCGTACGAAGCCCACCGAGCGGCTGTACCCCGGAAACGGCAGATCTCGGATCTGCTCTCAGCCGGATCCTTGAATCCCGACCATTGATCGGACCCATGACCGGAGCATTAGACTCCTGTTATGCCTGAAATAGAGATCCGGACTGCGACAACTGCCGACGACCGAGCGTTGGCGATTCTTGACGCTGAGTCATGGCCGCCGGAATTGTGGGTCGTGGCACCTCAGCCGGCCTCGGATCCCTTTTTCGGAGACCGCAGGCAGCCGGAGGACGTGTTGGTAGCGGTGTCGAACGGGACCGTTCTGGGCTACGCGCGGATCGGTCGGCACATGCGGATACCGGCGAACGAGCACGTCCTGCACTTCGAGGCGCTGGCGGTGTCCCCTTCGGCGCGGGGGCGGGGGGTCGGATCGTTGTTGATCGGAGCTTTGATCGAGCTGGCTCGCGCACGTGGGGCCCGAAAGCTGGGTCTTCGTGCGCTGTCCTCCAACCACGGCGCGATCTCACTCTACGAGAGGCACGGATTCGCACTGGAAGGTCGGCTCAGCGAGGAAATGCGGCTGCCCGACGGAAGCTTCGTCGACGATCTGTGGTTCGCCCTGCCGCTGCACTCCGGGAGTTGACCGAACAGCCGCCCCATCCCTTGGCGACCTGATTCGAAGATTCATCGGCAGTCGGCGGCGACCTTGTCGTAGATCGCGTCGGCGGTCTTTCCCCGGGCAAAGGGGATGGGCTGCTTTTCGTCGGCGAGCCGGACGCGGACGGGGCGTTCGAGGGCTCGGGCGGAGCGGTGGACGGCGCGCTTGAGCTGCTTTGCGGGGCCGGGGAGCGCCGGCCCCGGACGCCCAGCGCCAGGAACGAACGCAGAGCACCTCACTGCGACGCCGGTAAGAGCGTCAAACGCTCCGGGACCCCCAAGGCCATCGGCACGCCGGCAGAGCCTGCGCGTCCGCACCGGTCCGCGCCGTCGCCCTCGCCCGCCGCGACACGGGTCACCGCGACCGAACGCGACCGGCCGCGACTACCGCGACCGGCCGCGCTCCCGCCGGGCCGCGCAGCCGGTCGACCGTGCGGTGGGGAGCCGGAGGCGGTCCGGACCGGCGGTCGCGGTGATGCGCCGGCGTCTCAGCCGTGAGGTTGATCGGCTCATCGCCCTGACGATCGCGCGTTTCACCGCTCGGCGGACGCGGACCTCAGTACCGGAAAGGGCGCATGCCGGTGAAGGACCACGCGCACGCGAACCGGCCGTCGCGCACCGTCAGGACGTCGGCCCCGCCGACCGTGGTTCCGTCGGCCGCGGACGTGGCCGTCCAGAGGAACGCGACGCGCCCCCGGCCGAGGTCGACGACGGGTTCCCGGTGGATCGTGAGGGCGGTGACGGCCTGTCGCTCCACCAGGGTGGCGAGTTCGGCCGGGCCGCTCACGTCACCGGCCGGACCCGCCGCGGAGAACAGGGCGAAGTCGCCGGTCACCAACTCCTCCGCCGGTTCGGTCCGGCCGTTGCGGAACCGCACCCAGCGACGTGCCAGCTCCTCGATCGCGGCCGGGGCGGTCGGAGCCGGCTCACTGGGGCCGGGATCGGGCAGCTCGCAGCGCCGTCGTCCCACGAACGTCCAGTTCTCCTGGACGTGGGAGCCATTGAGGATGTTGACGTCCAGGCCGGTCAGCACCTGGCCGTCGGGCGTCGTCACGTCCCACAGGTAGGCGAACCGGTCCCCGGCGTCGATGAGCACGCGCGGGCTGTACACGTTGACCTGGCGGGCCTGGTACGCGGTGACGAACTGTTCCTGCTCGGCCGGGCCGACCACCGCGTCCAGGCGCTCGCCCTGCCCCGACCACTGCACGCAGCCGTCGGACATCAGGTCGTGCGCCAGCGAGGGGTCCTCGGTCCACATCCGGCACCAGGCGATCATGCGCTTCTCGTTGTCCATGCGGAACAGCCTCGCGGCCCACGGCGACACCGTCCTGTCGGTGTTCGGGGTCACATCGCGGTGTTCGGCTCACCTCGCGAGGCCCGAGGTCACCTCGCGAACGTTCGGCGTCCAGGCGTTCCAGCTCGGCCGCCCACTGCGGCTCACGCGGCGCGGCCCGTTCGTCCGACAACTCCGCGGAGGCGATCCGGTCGAGCTGGAAGCCGCGGACCGCGGACCGCAGCCGGCACCAGCCGGCGAGGTACCAGCCGTGCGGCCCCCACAGCAGTCCCAGCGGCTCGACGTCACGCGTGGTCACGGCACCGGCCCGGTCGGTGTAGGCGAGGCGCAGGACGCGCCCGGCGACCAGCGCGTCGCCGATGACATCGCCCAACTTGGCGCTTCCGACGGGCGCGTGGTCCCCGATCCGGCGCACCTGCCGGGCGAGCGCCGCCTCCCGCCGCCGTACGTCGGCCGGCAGCACCGCCAGCACCTTCTGCCCGGCGCGGCGCGCGGCCGCCGCGAACGGGGTGGGCTCCGCGGCCCGCAGGGCGACGCTGATGGCGAGGGCCTCACCGGCCGTGAGGGTCACCGGCGGCAGCGTGCGATCCCGGTCCAGGCTGTGACCGCCGGCCCGCCCGGTCGCACTGCGGATCGGCAGCCCCGACCGGCGCAGCGCCTCAAGATCCCGCTCGACGGTACGCACGCTGACCTCGAACCGCCGGGCCAGCCACGCCGCACTGCGGGGCCGCGGCGCCACCGCCCGAAGCTCCTCGACCAGGGCGTACAAGCGATCGGTACGGTTCACGACCTCAGCGTAGTCCGGCGAGCCCTCATGAGCCGGGGTGGCCCAGGGGCGACCGGAGCGCTGGCGGGCGCCGCCGGCCGGCGACGACGGGGCGCGGGTTCGTACGGCGGGCGGCTTGCCGGGAAGCGCAACGGCGGGCGCGGGAAGCGCGCGAGTTGCCGGCGCCTCATCAGGCGGCGTTCGCCCGGGGCGCCCTTTTCGTCCGGCGTACGCTCTGCGTGTCTGTCGAGTGGGTGTGGCACCGAGAGGGCCGGGTGTTGGCGAGCGGGAACTCGAGCGGGTCGATCTGGGTGAGGTCCCCTACATCGAAGCGATTGAGCGGATGGGCAGATGGGTCCACCAGCGGCAGGAAGGGTTGATCGCGGATCGGCTGGCACTGCTCACCCATCCGCCGGTGATCACCTACAGCGCCCGGACGCCGCGTCGCGAACTGCCGTTGCACGCCGGGATCCCGCTGGTCGAGGCGGACAGGGGTGGTCAGGCGACGTACCACGGGCCGGGGCAACTGATCGGCTACCTGGTGGTTGATCTCCGCGAGCGCGGTCCCGGGGACGTCGTGCGCCGGCTGGAGGAAGGCTTGATCACCGCCCTGGACTCGCTGGGCCTGCGGGCCGTCCGACGTGACACCCCCACTCAAGGCCCGGAGCCTGGTCGGGGTAGGACGCCGGGGCACACGAAGGTCGCCTCGATCGGTATGAGGATTCGTGGCGGCGTGACCAGCCACGGATTCGCCTTGAGCGTCGCGCCGGACCTGGCCCCGTTCTCGACCTTCACGGCCTGCGGACTGCCCGAGGTGGCCATGACCTCCCTCAAGGAGATGGCCGCGGCCATGGACGAGCCCGCCCCTGCCGAACGAGCGGTGCGGGACGCCGTGGCCGCGGCGCTCGGGGCGGTGTGACATCACGGGGCCCGCCCGCTTCCACGCGCCCGGTCTCCGTGAGCTGTGCGATGGGCCGATTGGCCGAACGGGTGCGGGTTCGGGAGATCGATGGGCCCAGGCGTGGGGGAGTGCGTCAGACCGTCACTCGCTGCCCGCCGTTCGTCTCCGCGACCCCCTCCCGGGCAGGTCAACCGCCCGCACTGCGGGGGCAGATCACCGCTCGGGGGTGGCTCGGCGGCAGCCGGTGTGTGCGGAAAACACCTGGGCCGTCGCAGCCCGGTCCACCTCGCCGTACCCCTGAGTCCCGGGGCCGGTCGGCGGACGGGGCGGACGGCACCCCGGACCCGGGCCGGACGAACCACTCCGTGAACGCCTCTGCCAACAGACAACCCCGTCACCCCGGGCAGGACAGAACCGGCCGGCGGGGAGCGGGGCAGATCAGCCGACTTCCTGGTGGCCCACTGGATCTCGCCCGGACCACCTCCTGACTCTGCCGTGTCCGGGGCATGATCGGGTGAGCACACGATCAGCCGGTCGCCGGTCGAGAGGGAGCGGCGACATGTCGTAGACAGCCGGGAGAACGAATGGCGCATTCGCCGTACACCGATCAGGGCGTCGCCGTGGGCAGGACGGTCCTGAGGAACGTCCGGGTCTTCGACGGACAGGAACTGACCGGCAGGCGCGCCGTCGTCATCGACGGCGGCGTCATCGGAACGGAGGCCGGGCCGGACGCGCAGGAGGTCGACTGCGACGGGGCCGTGCTGCTGCCGGGGCTCATCGACACCCACGCCCACCTCATGGGGCACGAGAGCCTGAAGCGGATGGCCGCCTGGGGCGTCACGACCTGCCTGGAGATGGCCGACCTGCCCGCCGAGCCGCGGGACATGCCGGGGACGACGTCGGTCCGCGGCACCGGGACCCCGGTGATCGGGCCGGGCGGGGTACACGCCCGGATTCCGGGGATGGCCAGGAGGGCCGTCGTCCGCGGGCCGCGGCGGGCGGGCCGCTTCGTCGCCCGGCGGGTCGCCGAGGGCGCGGACTTCATCAAGATCATCGTGGAGGGGCCCGGCGAGGGCGGTCCCGATCTGCCGACCATCGAGGCCGTGGTCGCCGCCGCCCACGCCCACGGCCGGAAGGTGATCGCCCACGCCTCCACCCACGGTGCCTACCGCACGATCACCGGGATCGACGCGGACATCGTCACCCACGTGCCGCTCGGGCCGCCGCTGGAGGACGACGTGGTGACCTGCCTGGCCCGTGCGGACCGGGTCGTGGTGCCCACGCTGACCATGATGAAGGGCTGCGCGGAGGTGTACCACGTGGGGGAGGCCTTCGCCGGCGCCTCACAGAGCGTGGGGGCCCTGTACCGCGCGGGGGTTCCCGTGCTGGCGGGCACCGACGCCAACTCCCAGACCGGCGTACCGTTCCACCCCCCGCACGGGGAGAGCCTGCACGATGAGCTGGAACTGCTCGTGGACGCCGGCCTGACCACCGTGGACGCACTGCGCGCCGCCACCTGCCTGCCCGCCCGCCACTTCGGCCTGCCCGACCGCGGAGCCGTCACGCCCGGACTGCGCGCCGACCTCGTCCTGATCGACGGCGACCCCCTCGACGACATCCGCGCGACACGCCGCATCCGCCAGGTGTGGTGCGCCGGCGTGGAACACCCGACGGTCTGACCGACCCCGGCGCCGCGCGCGGCCTCCGCCCCGCACGTCCCCGGACCCCCGTCTCCTGGCACCCCCGCACCCCGGGTTTCCGGCCCTCCGGCGCCCGGGGTGCCGGGCGTGGCGGCGCGGCCGGACGTCGCGGTGGACGTCGCAGTGGACGGCTTGACGGGCGGAACGCCGGCGGAGCCGCCCGGGCAGTCGTCGGGCGCAGCCGGGCCGCCGCCGGAGTGGCCGCCCGGCCCGTTCACCGGTGTTCCTCGGGCGGCTCCCGTACTCGTCCGGGCCGGTGAGCACGGGCCCGTCCGTTCCGTGCTGCCGCCCGAGGCTCTCCGCGTCCGCCAGAAACCGGGGGTCGTGCGTCCCGTCCTCCGGCGCCGGCCGCACCCGGCCGCCGGCCGAACAGTTCGCACGTCCGGCGCAGGGGTTCCCCGAACACCCCTTACAGCTCCACGCGGAAGCCCCGGACCTCGCCATGCCCCGTCCCGGTCGGCGCGTACCGTGCCCTCCCTCGACGGCCTCCTCCTCACCCACCGCGGGAATCGCGCCCGCATCGGACGTTCACCGGTGCGGCCCCTTCCGGCGGCCGGCCGAAGCGGCATCCGGCGCCGGCCCCCGCGCGAACCCCGCACCCGGCGCTGGTCCCGCACCCAGCGCCGACCCCGCACCCGGCGCCGAACCCTCAGCGCCGAGCACCGCCCCCGCTCCCGCGCCCCCCGCCCCCCTCTCCCCGGCAGTACGGCGATGCGACCCGCCGATGTACTAAACCAACCTGATAAAGTAGCCTTAACATATGAACGATGATCTGGACCCCGGTGGCGTCGCCGCAGTCCTGCTGGCGAGCATCAGCGTGCTCGTGCGGCGCGTACGCCAAGTGCCCACCGGCGGCGGACTGACGTTGCCCGAGCGGACCGCCCTGTCGCACCTGGACCGTTCGGGTCCCACCACCTCCTCGGCGCTGGCCCGTGAGGTGCAGATCACCGCGCAGGCCATGGGGGCGACGATCGGCACGCTGCGGGCCCGTGGCCTGGTCGAACGCCGGGCCGACCCGGACGACGGCAGGCGCGTGGTGCTGTCGGTGACCGATGCCGGACTGCAGGCGCTGAAGGACAAGCGCAACGCGCGGAACGAACTCATCGCGCGGGCCCTGACCAGCGGCACGTTCACCCCGACGGAGCTGGAGCAGCTCGCAGCGGCCGCGCCGCTGCTGGAGCGGCTGGCCCAGAACATCTGACGCCGACGCGACCTTGAGGAAGCAAGCTGATGACGGATTCCGCCACGACGCACGCCCCGGGCCGCCCGGGCGGTGACGACCGGTACAAGTGGACGGCGCTGACGAACACGACCGCCGCGGTCTTCATGTCCGCGCTGGACGGCTCCATCGTGCTGATCGCCCTGCCGGCGATCTTCCGCGGCGTGCACCTGGACCCGCTGGCCCCGGGCAACATCGCCTACCTGCTGTGGATGATCATGGGCTACCGGCTGGTCCAGGCCGTCCTGGTGGTCACCGTGGGCCGGCTGGGGGACATGTACGGCCGGGTCCGGATCTACAACTCCGGGTTCGCGGTCTTCACCTTCGCCTCGATCCTGCTGTCCTTCGACCCCTTCGACGGCGGCCACGGGGCGATGTGGCTGATCGCCTGGCGGGTGCTTCAGGCCGTCGGCGGCTCGATGCTGACCGCGAACTCGGCCGCCATCCTGACCGACGCCTTCCCCGCGGAGCAGCGCGGTTTCGCGCTGGGCATCAACCAGGTCGCGGGGCTGGGCGGGATGTTCATCGGCCTGGTCGCCGGCGGTCTGCTGTCGGCCTGGGACTGGCGGGCGGTGTTCTGGGTGAACGTGCCCGTCGGGGTGTTCTTCACGCTGTGGGCCTACCGCACCCTGCGGGAGACCGGCAAGCGCGGCGGCGGCCGGATCGACTGGTGGGGCAACATCACCTTCGCGGTGGGCCTCAGCGCGGTCCTGATCGCGGTCACCTTCGGCCTCCAGCCCTACGGCGGGCACACCATGGGCTGGACCAACCCGCTGGTCGACGCGCTGATAGCCGGCGGACTGCTGCTGCTGGCGGCGTTCGTCGTCATCGAGAACCGCGTCGCCGCGCCGATGATCCAACTGGGACTCTTCCGGCTGCGGGCCTTCGCCTTCGGCAACCTGGCGGGCCTGGCCATCTCGATCGGCCGCGGCGGGATGCAGTTCGTGCTGATCATCTGGCTCCAGGGCATCTGGCTGCCGTTGCACGGCTACGACTACAGCGACACGCCGCTGTGGGCCGGCATCTTCATGCTGCCGCTGACCGCCGGGTTCCTCGCCGCGGGGCCCGTCTCCGGGTACCTGTCCGACCGGATCGGCTCCCGGGGGCTGGCCACCGGCGGCGCGCTGCTGTTCGGCGGCAGCTTCCTGGGGCTGATGCTCGTGCCGATCGACTTCAGTTACTGGATCTTCGCGGTGCTCATCGCGCTCAACGGGATAGCCAGCGGCATGTTCGCCTCCCCCAACTCCTCGTCGATCATGGGCAGCGTGCCCGCCCCCTCGCGCGGTGTCGCCTCCGGCATGCGGGCCACCTTCCAGAACTCCGGCACCGCCGTGTCCATCGGCGTGTTCTTCTCCCTCATGATCGCCGGGCTGGCCAGCAACCTCCCGCACACCCTCACCAGCGGACTGCGGCAGCAGGGCGTACCGGCCCACGTCGCCGCCCAGGTCGGCGGCCTGCCCCCGGTCTCGTCCCTGTTCGCCGCCCAGTTGGGCGTCAACCCGGTCCAGCACCTGCTGCGGCCCAGCGGCGCTCTGACCCACCTGACGGCCGCGCAGCAACAGGCCCTGACCGGACGCGAGTTCTTCCCGACCCTGATCGCCGGACCGTTCCACTCCGGCCTGGTCGTCGTGTTCGCCTTTGGTGCCGCCCTCGCCTTCCTCGCCGCCCTCGCCTCCCTGCTGCGAGGCACCAGCCCCGCCGCCAGGACCCCGGAACCGCGGGAGGCCGCCACCGGCGACCCCCACACGCGGCCGGACAGGTACCCCAGCGGCTGAGACCACCGCACCGCCCGACCCCGGCGACCAGCCGGCATTCACAGGAGAAACAACCTTCCATGACACTCACCACGATCGACCCCGCCGCCGCACTGGTCGTCATCGACCTGCAGAAGGGCATCGTCTCGGCCCTCGCCGGCGACCCGGCCACCGCCACCGTCGTCAAGCACGCTTCCCAGCTGGCCGCCGAGTTCCGGCGGCACGGCCTGCCGGTGGTCCTGGTCAACGTCAACGGGCGGGCGCCGGGGCGTACCGAGGTCGGATGGTCCGGCAGCGGCGCCGCGCTGCCGGCCGACTGGACCGACCTCATCGACGAACTCGACGTGCGGCCGACCGACCACCTGATCACCAAGCGGCGGCGCAGCGCGTTCCACGACACCGGCCTCGACACCCTCCTGCGGGATCTGGGCGTCACCCAGATCGTGCTCGCCGGCATCTCGACCAGCGCGGGTGTGGAGTCGACCGCCCGCTCGGCCTCCGACCACGGCTACCACGTCGTCCTGGCCACCGACGCGATGACCGACCCCGACGCCGAGGCCCACCGCCACAGCGTCGAGCGCGTCTTTCCCAAGCTCGGCGAGACCGCCACCAGTGCCGAGGTCGCCGAGAAGGCCGAGGCGACGCGATGACCCTGCTCGGCCGGCTCCTGAAGAACCGCAGGGCGGGCGACACCCATCTGGCGTGGAACCTGCCCAACCTGCGCGGCCCCGAGTCGCTGACCCTCACCAGCCGGCACTTCGGCGACGGCGAGGTCATGCCGCTGGAGACCTGCGCGAAGCCCGCCGGCGGCGACGACCGGTCCCCCCACCTGGCCTGGACCACGCCCCCGCCCGGCACCGCGCAACTGCTGCTGGCCGTCGAGGACGTCGACGTCCCCATCGGCAAGCCCGCCGTGCACTGCCTCGCCCTGATCGATCCGGCGACCGGGCACCTGGAGCCCGGCGCCCTGACCGCGAAGCAGCCCGGCCCCGGGGTGCGGGTGCTGCGTTCCACCATCGGACGCGGCTACCACGGCCCCGCACCGGTCAAGGGCCACGGGCCGCACCGCTACGTCTTCCAGCTGTTCGCCCTCGCGACGCCGGTGGACGGCGCCCCCGGCACACCGCCGGTGGATCGGCTGCGGCCCCGCGCCCTCCTGCCCGCCGTCACCGCGCCCGTCCTCGGCCGCGGCCGGCTGACCGGCGTCTTCGAACGCTGACCCCGGCCCCGGTCCCGTCACGGGCAGTACGCCCGGGGCTGTCCGTTCCCCGGTCCCGCCGGGAGACGGACAGCCCCGGGCCGGGCCGGTGGCACGATCCCGGGACGACCGGGCCGACCCGTCGGGCTCATGACGTCCGCCGGGCCTATGACGTCCGCCTGGCCCGCAACGTCGGCCTGGCCCACGACGCCCGCCGCGCCGGACACGGACACTCGGCGCGCCCGCTCCGGTCGAAGGGGTCGAAACGGTCCGGGGACGGCCCCGCGGCGAACGGCCGTACGGGCCGTTCGCCGCGGGAACCGTCCCCGGGGTGGTCGGCGCTGCGCGCCGTGGGCTTTCTAGCCGAAGGACTTGACGAAGTCCTGGACCGTGCCGCGGGCCTGGATGTCGATCTTGTGGCCGTCGGCGAGGCGGATCGTCAACGGCTCCCAGCCGCCGCCCGTCCCGGCCTCCAGGCTGGAGATCTGCTCGCGGGGAACGGAGCCGAGGTGGTCGTTGACGTGGCCCAGCGCCGCGTCGGCCGACCAGATGTGCAGCGCGGTGGCCGTCAGGCCGAGGACCATGCCCGCCGCCATCGGAACGTGGGTCTCCTCGGTGATCTTGTGCGCCTTGGCCGTCGCGGCGGGGCGGGCGATCAGGAGGTTGCCCAGCGGGGCCATCATGCGGGCTATGCCCTCGGAGGCGTTGATTCGGGCGTAGACCGCGCTGGTCAGCGGACCGTCCGCGAGCTGCTCGGACAGGGTGCTGGTCAGTTCGTCCTCGGAAACGTGCATGGTCACTCCTGGTTGGGTTAAGTGGAACAGCTGCGTGACAAGCACGACAGCGGGGTTCACGGGTCCGGTCCGCCGAGGGTGGCCCCCGGTCACCGCTCGGTGGGCGCCCGGCGTCGGAGCGCGGGGCGCGGCCTGTGACGGAAGGACGGCGGCCGGTGCGGGGGGCGCGGTGCCGCGCCCGCCGGATCCCCGGCGGGGCGGGGGGAGCCGGGGCGTTCTCCGCCCGGAACCGTCGTGCCCGCGACCAACCGCGTCCGGTGCATTCCGATCAACTCCTCACCCCCACAGCTCACCTGACCAACCATCACCAACCGCGCCCGTCGGACTTCCGACGGGCGCCCCCGTCAGGCCCGCGAGGCAAGGCTCGCACCCGGCGGTGGCAGGGCGACTGCTTCCCCCGGTTCCTCCACACAAACAGCACGAAGGCAATCCGCCGGTCGCCCCGAGCCCCCGATCCGCTCGCACCGTCGCGCATGCGAGCGGGAGCCGGGTGCTCGTCGCGCAAGGATGTCGCACCGGGGACGGCGTCCTCAACTCCGTTGGCCGGTAAGGCCGTTCAGCGGTGATGCGGCACCGGCCCCCGACGCGGCCGGCGTCGTCCGGTCGCAGGGTTCGTACGGTCACCGCAGCCGGCGCACCCGTCGTCAGGCGGGGCGCCGGCCGGCACGGCGGCGGGGGAGGGGCCGGTCGCCGCGCCGCCCTCAGGGCCGCGATGTCCGCGCCGCCGTGACGCCCGCGGTGCCGCGCCGCCCGTGACGCCCGCGGCCCCCGGCGGGCTCACCCCCGCGGGCTCACCCTCCCGGTGGGATCAGCCCTTGCTGCCGAGGTCGGTCAGCGGCTTGCCGGTGAGGCGCAGGATGATGAGGTCGTGGCCGCGCACGGACGGGCGTTCGGCGCCGAGGGAGTCGTAGAATTCGATGGCCGGCTTGTTGCCGTCCGTCGCCCACCACTGCATGTGGCGGTAGCCGCGTTCGACAGCCAGGCCGGCCAGTTCGCTCATCAGGGCGGTGTCGTAACCGCGTCCCGCCCACTCGGGCTTGACATGGATGTCGTCGATGTGGATGGCGGTGCCGCGCCAGGAGCTGTAGACGAGCGACCACAGGGTGTAGCCGATCACCTGACCGGTCTCGTCGTCGACGGCGAAGTGGGCGAAGGCCACCGGCGCGGGCCCGAACAGCGCGTCGCGCAGTTCCTCCTTGTCGGTGCAGACCTGCTCCGTGGCCTTCTCGTACTCGGCCATCCCGAGCATCAGCGTGTGGAGCAGTGCGAGGTCTTCGGCGATCACTGGACGAATCATGTGAGCCAATCTCCTGATCCGGTTGGTGGACACGGGCCGATCGGCGGCGCTGTGATCCGGCCGCCGTGCTGCCCTGCGTGCCGCACGGGAGAGGACTTCCCGAGACCGTCGCGCCTGCCCCCGGGCGCGACAACGGTCCCGGCCGCGCGCCGACCGGGGATCACTCCCGTGATCGGTGCCGGCGGCACCGGCCCGGCGGCCGGCCCCGCCCGGCCGCCGGCTCAGGCTCGCACCCGGACCCGGAAACCGCGTACGTGCCCGACGAAGGGTTGGTGTAACTACCAGTCTTCTCCAGGGGAAATGGACGCCGATTTCCGGACCCGTTGCGGACGCGGAGGCCCGAACGAACGGCCGGCGCGGCGTGGCGGGCCGTGCGGCGCGAACGGCGGTCCGCATCGGCACCGGAGCGCGAAAGGCTTTCCCGTACGGGCGGGCCGGCGCGCCGGAAAGGCGTTCCCACCTGGGGGATCGGTATCCCGGAAGGGGGTTCGCGGGTAGGTTCGCGGCGCCCCGAAAAGCCTTCCCGCGCCGTCCGTTCGAAGGCGGGGCGGTGGTCCGGACACCGGATCGATGGCTTGTACCACCTTCCCGGCCGGAGCGCCGGTCCACGGGACTGATCATCCGTCACCCAGGCGGAATTCCACTACTTTCCCTATGACCGGGGGACGCGCGATATCCACCGGCCGTACCCGTGGCCAGAATGCTGTGGCTGAAGGGCGGCCCGTCTGTCGGGGCAGCCGACACAACGTCAATGCGCAGAAAGGCAGCCATGATAGAGCCGGTACGGTTCGAGCTCAGTGCCAAGGACATCCCAGAGACCTGGTACAACATCGCCGCCGATCTCGACTACGTGGCGCCGGTGTTGAGCCCGGCTACCGGCAAGCCGGTCACGCGCGACGAGATGGCCCGCACGATGCCCGAGGCGCTGGCCGACCAGGAGATGAGCCGGGAGCCGGAGTTCGAGATCCCGGACGTCGTGCGGCAGTTCTACGCGCGGTGGCGGCCCTCCCCCCTGGCGCGGGCCCGCGGCCTGGAACAGGCCCTGGACACCCCGGCCAAGATCTACTACAAGTACGAGGGCGTCGCGCCGACCGGCAGTTTCAAGCCGAACACCGCGATCCCGCAGGCGTACTACAACAAGCTGGCGGGCCGCACCGGTCTGATCGCCGAGACGGGCGCCGGCCAGTGGGGCAGCGCCATCGCGTTCGCCGCCGCGCTGTTCGGCATGGACGCCAAGGTGTTCATGGTCAACGTCAGCTTCCAGCAGAAGCCGTACCGCCGCGCCCTGATGGAGACCTTCGGCGCGGTGTGCACGCCGAGCCCGAGCGCGGAGACGGAGGCCGGGCGCGCGATCCTCAAGGAGTTCCCGGACCACCCCGGCAGCCTCGGCATCGCCAAGTCGGAGGCGCTTCAGACCGCGTTCTCCGACCCCCGCTGGGGCTACACCCGCGGCAGCGCCCTCAACCACGTGTGCGCCCACCAGACCGTGATCGGCCAGGAGGCCATCACGCAGATGGACATGGCCGGCGACTACCCGGACATCGTGGTCGGCTGCGCCGGCGGCGGCAGCAACCTGGCCGGCCTCGCGTTCCCGTTCCTGCGCGCCCAGCTCAACGGCGGTCCCAACGTCCGGCTGATCGCGGCCGAGCCGGCCGCCTGCCCGAGCCTGACGCGCGGCCGGATCGCCTACGACTACTCCGACACCGTCGGCCTCACCTCGCTGACCCGCACCCACACCCTCGGGCACCAGTTCGTGCCCCCGGCCGTGCACGCCGGCGGTCTGCGCGCCCACAACATCGCCCCGCTGATCAGCCGGGTCGTGGAGGAGGGGCTGATGGAGGCGGTGGCGCTGCGCCAGAAGGACTGCTTCGAGGCCGGTGTGATGTTCGCCCGGACCGAGGGCATCGTGCCCGCCCCGGAGTCGACCCACGCCATCCGCGGTGCGATCGACGAGGCGATCCGGTGCCGGGAGGAGGGCGTCGGCAAGACCATCCTGTTCGGCCTGTCCGGTCACGGCAACTTCGACCTGAGCGCCTACGAGCGCTACCTCGGCGGAACCCTCGCCGACGACAGCATCGACCCCGAGGCCCTGGAGAAGGGCATGGCGAGCATCCCGAAGACGGGCAACGAGTAACGCCCGGCTCGCCGGGTTCGCAAGAGGGAACGGGGGCAAGCTCGTGCAACACCGCACCACCCAGGGGCCGTCGGCCCCGGGCCGGGTCCACGCACCCGGCCGTGCCAAGGCCGCGCCGGCCGGCTCCGGCCGGACTGTCGCCTGCGGCCGTCACCACCGAGGTGACGGGCGCCGGACCGCCGCGGGCGGTACCAGTACCGGTGCCGCGCACCGGCACGGCTCCGCCCGGCGTGCCCGTCCCCTTCCTTCTTCCCGGCCCGGTCCGCGAACGCGCCGCGGCGACGCCCGCCGTGCCGGCGCCCAGCGCGTCGTAGCGGCCGGCCAGCGCCGGGCGTACGACCACCGGCACGCCCACGGCCGCCGTGCGACGGCGCGTACGGCCATCCCGTGACAGCTTCCGCCCGCGGGGTACGGGGTCGCGGACTGCGTACCCCGCGGGCGGACCGGGAAGGCGTGCCGGCCGGATCGGCGGACATCCGGACACCTTCGCGGCAGCGCGCACCATCCGTCGGTGGCGCCCATCCGCACGGATGAGGGCACAGGCGTCACCGGCGCCCTCTCGGAAGGCGGGGTCCACAACGTGATGGACGGGCCCTGCGAACCGCGGATCCCGCCGGACCGCGGCGACCTCCCGGGGCCCGAAACGCTCGGCGGGGGCTGTTGATTGCGGTGGAAGGAATCCGGTGCGCGGGGTGGACGCCGCGGGCACCGGGACCGGCCTGTCCACCAGCCGACGCATCCATCACCCCGGCTCCTTTCCCGGAAGTATGGAGGTTGAGGTCAAGATGCCCACAACTGATCCGGCAGGCCCGGTGACGAAAGTCGCGGTGCTCGCCAGCCGGCCCCTGCTCGTCAAGGCGCTGCACACCGTGCTGGCCGAGGACCCCGATCTGGAGTCCGCCGGCGCCGCTGACTCCAGGTCCCAGCTGCTGCACATCCTGGACGCGCAGGCGCCGCAGGTCGTCCTCATCGACGACTCCGATCCCGGCTGGGAGACCATCGAGATCCTGCGCAGAATCCGTGACCACGCCGCCCGGCGGATCGCGGTGGTCATCCTCATCGACCGGGCGGTCGACGACTCGGCCCTGGAGTACCTGTGGGCCGGGGCCGACGGCCTCGTGCTGCACAACGCGGCGCTGAGCGAGATCGTCAGCGCGGTGCGGGCCGCCTCGGCCGGCCACGCGGTCCTGCCTCCGCCACTGGCCCGCCGGCTGGTGGACCTGCTGGTACGGCGCATTCCGGCGCGGGCCGGCGCGGCGCAGCCGTCGTCGCTGACCTCGCGCGAACAGGAGATCTTCGACCTGATCGCGGCCGGCATGTCCAACCACGAGGTCGCCCTCGCCCTGGTGCTCAGCGAGAAGACCGTGAAGTTCCACGTGTCCAACCTGCTGCGCAAACTGGGGGTCCGAAGCCGCGCGCAGGCCATCGTCTGCGCGTGGGACCAGGGCGTTCCCGCCGGCTGGCGGGGGGACTCGGCCTAGCGCATCCTGAGGATTTCGGCCGGCTCGCGACGTGCGGCACAGCACATCGCGGCGTTGCCGAAACGCCCCGGTGGAACCGACTGGTGGGACTTCCCCAACTGCCGCCTCCGGCGCCTTGCTCCCCGGCCTTCGGCCAGGAGGCATCCCGCACCGGACGCCAGTTGCTGATCCACCCTGATCCGCCGAAGACGACCTGGGACGGACCGCTCCGCATTCCTCCCGTATCCGCCTCCCGGTACCGCCGGCGCCGGGCCGCATTCCGGCCCGGTGGTCCGGCGGGGGCGCTACGCGTTCGTGCCGGCCGCGGCCGGCTCCAACAGGCTCAGCATCGTGGCCCGATGGGGCCCGGACGTGCTCCGGCGGGACGAGGTCGTCGTCGGCCGGAAATGACGTTATCACCGGAATCGGTTCCGGGTGACGCCCGGCGCATATCCCGTGCCGAACGGCCCGTTTACTGCCCGGGGGTGCATACAAACACACGATGGCGCCGCGGGATACCGGTCCAAAGAACGGGTTGTGAACCCCGCCGCTGGTCCGAAGCCGAACAGGAAGTCGATCGAACAAACTGTCCCTGACGGTTCATCCGGTCGAAGGACACGGCACGAAGGGCACGGAAAAACGGCCCTTCGATGCCCGATCAACGGGGAGTTATGTCCAGATCGTTGGCAGGAGACGTCATCACCCTCGCGCGGCAGCGCCCGGAAGCCCCGGCGCTCCTGTGCTCCGGTGCCCAGGACCAGGCCGTCAGCTACGCGGAACTGGTCGAGGAGTGCGAACGGGTCGGCGCGGAACTCGACGCCCGCTACCCCGACGCCGGCCGCCCGCTCGCGCTCCAGGCGGCGAAGTCGGCCGTGGCGCTGGCGACCGTGCTGGCCTGCATGCGGGCCGGCCGCCCGCTGCTGCTGGCCTCCACCGAGCTGGGCCGGGACCTGCTGGCCGACCTCGTCGCCCGGTCCGGGTGCCAGGCCGTGCTCGGTGTCGCGGACGACGCGCTGACCCACCGGCCGGTCGCGCAGCCCGACGAGTCGCTCCCGCCGGTGCCGGAGGGCACCAGCCTGCTGCTCACCACCTCCGGATCGACCGGCACGCCCAAGCTCGTCCCGCTCAGCGGCGACGCCGTCGACGCCTTCACCGCGTGGGCCGGCACCGCCTTCTCGCTCGGTGCCGGAACCCGGGTGCTGAACTTCGCCCCCCTCAACTTCGACCTGTGCCTGCTCGACATCTGGGCGACGCTGCGGCACGGCGGATGCGTCGTCCCGGTCGAACAGGACCGCAGCGTCGACCCGAAGTACCTGATCGACCTGCTGGAGACGGCCCGCCCGGAGATCGTGCAGGCGGTGCCGATGTTCTTCCGGCTGCTGACCGAGGCCGGCGTGCCGCAGGACTTCCCGAGCGTCCGCGACGTCCTGCTGACCGGCGACCACGTCCACCGCTCGGTCCGGTCCGGGCTGTCGCGGCTCTTCCCCCGGGCGCGGTTCCACAACGTGTACGGCTGCACGGAGACCAACGACAGCATGCTTCACACCTTCACCGCCGAGGAGGCCGCCGCACTCGACGTGCTGCCGCTCGGCGGTCCGCTGCCGGGCGTGCAGGTCGAGGTCCTGGTCGACGGCGAGGTGCTGAGCGGGGCCGGTACCGGTGAACTCCTGGTCCGCACCCCCTTCCAGACCACCGGTTACCTGGGCGACGCCGCGAAGGACCGCTTCCCCGTCCGCGACGGCCGCGCCTGGTACCGCACCGGTGACGTGGTGACCCGGTCCGCGGACGGCGGGCTCGCCCTCGTCGGCCGCACGGACTCCCAGGTCAAGGTCCGCGGGGTGCGGATCAACCTGGAGGAGGTCGAACGGGTCCTCAACAGCCACGAGAACGTCGCCGAGGCCGCCGTGGTCGCCGTGCCCGATCCGGCCGCCGGCCGCCTGCTGCACGCCTTCGTCAGGCGTCACGACGAGACGGTGACCGGACTGCAGCTGCGCAGCTACTGCGCCGCCAAGGTCAACCGGGCGGCCATCCCGGCCGCCTTCCACCTGGTGACCGACGCATTGCCGATCGGGCCCACCGGCAAGGTGAGCCGCCGCCTCCTCCTGGAGAGACTCGCATGACTGTCAAACACGACATCACCGCGCACATCATCGCGGAGTACCTGCCCGGCACCCCCGTCGAGGAGCTGGACTCGTCGTACGACCTGCTGGAGAACGGTGTGATCAGCAGCCTGGAGCTGCTGCGGCTGATCGCCTGGCTGAGCGACCGCTACGACATCCCGTTCGCGGACCTGGAGATCTCGCCGGACGACTTCCGTTCCGTCGGCGCCATCGAAAAGGTCGTCACCCGCTTCGAGGGCCTGCCCGCTGCGGAATAGGCCCCCGAGTCCCACCGCCACCACACACAGGAGAAGAACATGTTCATTCGTGAAAAGTCAAAGGTCGAACCGGTCGAGTGGGGAAGCGGGCCGAGCCACCGGCTCCTGGTCGAGGCCGACAAGATGGGCTTCGCCGTCTGCCACACCGTGGTGCGGGCGGGGACGAAGTCCCGGCTGGAATACCGCAACCACTTCGAGGCCTGCTACTGCATCAGCGGTACCGGCCGGGTCGAGGCGGCCGACGGCAGCGTCGGCTACGACCTCAGCCCCGGGGTGCTGTACGCGCTCAACGAGCACGACGCCCACTTCCTCATCGCGTCCCCCGAGGGCGACATGGAGCTGGTCAGCGTGTTCAACCCGCCGCTGCGGGGAGACGAGCGGCACTCCCTGACCGCCGACGGTTTCTCCGCGTACTGAGAAGCAGGGGTACGCGACGATGATCCGCTGGAGCGAGGAACAGCAGGAACTGTGCCGGGCGATCGGTGAGGTGGCCGCGAAGCTGGGCTCGGACCACCTCGAAAACGACAAGAACGGCACGTTCGACCAGGAGGGCTGGCAGAAGCTGAAGGACGTCGGGCTGTTCGGCCTGCCGTTCGACACCAGACACGGGGGCCTCGGCAAGGACCTGACCACCACCGTCCATGTGCTCGAACAGCTCGGTTACGCCGGCCGTGACTCCGGACTGAACTTCTCCGTCTCCACCCACATGGTGAGTACTGGTGTCCCGCTCCAGCGGTTCGGATCGTCGGCGCTCAAGGAGCGCTACCTGCCGGAGATCTGCGCCGGCACGATGATCGGCGCGCACGCCATCACCGAGCCCTCCGGCGGCTCGGACGTGATGGGCATGCTGACCACGGCCGTCGCCGACGGGGACGACTTCGTCCTCAACGGCAGCAAGGCCTTCGTCAGCAACGGCTCCATCGCCGACCTGATCGTGGTCTACGCGCGCACCGGTGCGCCGGGAGACGTCGCCGGCATCACCGTCTTCCTGGTCCGCCGCGACTCGCCGGGCCTGTCGGTCGGCAACCCGATCTCGAAGATGGGCCTGCGCACCTCACCGCTGGCCGAGGTCTTCCTCGACAACGTCCGGGTGCCGCGCGACCACGTGATCGGCGCCAAGGGCGCGGGGTTCCTCATCCTCGACCACGTGATGAAGTGGGAGATCCTGTGCGGTTTCGGGATCATCGTCGGGGAGATGCGCCGGCGGCTGGAACGCTGCGTGGAGTACGCGCGCACCCGCACCGCGTTCGGCTCGGCCATCGGGTCGAACCAGTCGGTCGCCAACATGATCGTCGAGATGCGGATCGACGTGGACACCGCGCAGAAGTGGATCCACGACACGGCCGAGAAACTCCAGTCGAAGGCCGACGTGGCCAGTGACATCGCCATCACCAAGCTGGTGGTGAGCGAGGCCAACGTGCGCTCCGCCCTGGCCGCGGTGCAGGTCTTCGGCGGGTACGGCTACGTCAGCGAGTACGGAGTCGAGAAGGACCTGCGGGACGCGGTCGGCGGCCGGATCTACTCCGGGACCTCGGAGGTCCAGCGTCAGCGCCTGGCCACCCTCATGGGCTTGAACCGTCCCGTCAAACTGTCCTAGGACTCTGGAAGGAATGCGCAATGGGAGACGACAACGGCGCCGCGGAGGCCCAGGCGGGCCCCGCCACCGGTGCCTCACTGGCCGCGACCGAGTTCCTCGACCACCGGTCGGAACAGGTTGAGGCCTTCGTCGGCAAGGCCCTCGCCGGCCTGGGCGGGGCGGGCAGCGACACCGACAAGGCCATCGCGCTCTACTACGCCGTGCGGGACGGGATCGACTACGAGGTCTACGGCGCCGACCTGACCCGCTTCGGCCTGAGCGCGACCGGCGTGCTGGAGAAGGGCTTCGGATTCTGCGTCCACAAGTCCATCCTGTACGCCACCGCCCTGCGCTCGGTGGGTATCCCGAGCCGGGTGTACTACGGCGACGTCCGCAACCACCTCGCCTCCCCCCGGCTGCGCGAACTGGTCGGCGGGGACGTCTTCCGCTTCCACAGCCTGACCGTGGTCCAGCTGGAGGACCAGTGGGTCAAGGCCACCCCGGTCTTCAACAAGCTGCTGTGCCGGCTGTACAAGATCAAGCCGCTCGACTTCGACGGCCGCTCCGACAGCCTCTACCACCCGTTCGACGAGACCGGCCGGCAGCACATGGAGTTCATCCACGAGCACGGCTCCTTCGACGACGTCCCCTACGATCTGGTGGTCGACGGGATCCGGCAGGCCCACCCGCTGCTGTTCGCCAGCGCCCACACCACGGTCGCCGGCTCGCTGGCCGAGGAGGCCGCTCCCGCGGCGACCTGAGCGGCGGCCCCGGGCCGGCCGCACGGCCGGCCCCGCCGACGTACCGGACCGGATCCACCGACGCATCAGAAAGGAGGCCGCGGTGTCGACGCAGGCGCAGCGCCTCGACGAACTCGCCGGGTACGCCGAGTACCCCGGCTGGACCCACCTGGCCCAGCAGTACCACCCCGCGGGCCGGCTGTCCCTGCCGGGAGCCCACCTGAAGTGGTACGACATCCGCGGCGCCGAACAGGACGCCACGCCCGAGGTGAGCGACGAGGCCCGCGCGTTCCTGCGCGCCGAGGAGGCCGCGGGCCGGCTGGCGTTCCGCGAGGAACTCGGCTTCGTGCTGCTGCACCGCTGCGGCGAGCGGTACATCCTGATCGCCGGCGTGTGGCGGGACCGCAACGAGCTGGTGCAGGTGATCTACCTTCGCGACGACGCCGGCTTCCAGCCCTACCAGCACGAGCCCGGCCTCCAGCAGGCCACCCAGGACGTCGACGAGTTCGTCGTGACCTGCCACGAGAGCCGCGCCTGGCTGACGTACCTGCGCTCGGACCGCGACGCCGCAGCCAAGCAGGCCTACCTCGACGACTTCGCCCCCGGGGGACCGCGGTAGGAGCGACCGACGCTGCCGCAGCGGCCGTTGACGGTGTGTGGCGCGGGGTGCGGATCACCGGACCCCGCGCCCACCGCCGCGCAACGGCCGGCCGGCGAACCGTGCGCCGCGATCATTCCGGTGGGCCACCGCACCGGTCGCGGTGGCTTCGGCGTGCCGTCAGCGCGTTCGCCGTCCTGCGGTGCTCCTCGCGTGGGGTGAACGCGCCGTGCGTGCCGCGGTGGTCCTCGTGTGCCGCGAACTAGCTGTCGGCGGGCGGGCGTTGACGCGTACCGCCGATCCTTGGCTAGGTAGTGCCGTGGCCGCACGCCGGTTCGACCGGTGGCGGGCCCGCCCGCGGCCGGCGTGGACGCCG
Organism: Streptantibioticus silvisoli; assembly: GCF_027947535.2. Taxonomy (GTDB): domain Bacteria; phylum Actinomycetota; class Actinomycetes; order Streptomycetales; family Streptomycetaceae; genus Streptantibioticus_C; species Streptantibioticus_C silvisoli. The sequence goes on along the minus strand of NZ_JAAGKO020000025.1, from coordinate 30,248 downwards.
CGCCCCTACAGCGAAAGCGAGGCGATCACACGATGTCGCGTACCAGGCGTTCCGCGGCGCCGCCGCGAAGGGGACCGGTGTCATGACCGTCGGTGTGATGCTCCCGGCCGGCGACACCGGCGGTGCGACGAACCTGGTGGAGGAGCTGCTCCGGCAGACCCGGCAGGCCCGCGACGCCGGGGTGGGGTCGGTGTGGTTCTCCCAGCTGTTCGACCACGACGCGATCACCCTCGCCGCGCTCGCCGGCCGCGAGGTGCCGGGGATCGCCGTCGGCACGGCGGCGGTGCCGCTCTACCCGCGGCACCCGCTGGTGCTCGCCAGCCTGGCGCAGACCGCGCAGGCCGCCACCGGCGGTCGCTTCACCCTGGGGGTCGGGCTCGGGGTCCAGACGCTCCTCGAACCCGCCTACGGGGTGGACTACCCCCCGCCGATCGGCCACCTGCGCGAGTCGCTCACCGTGCTGCGGCAGGTGCTGCGCGGTGAACAGCCGCGGTTCACCGGCCGCACCGTCACCGCGCGCCCCCCGCTGCCGACCGCGGTGCCCGGGGGCGGCGACGTGCGGCTGATCGTCGCCGCGATGGGCACGCAGGCGCTGCGCGCCGCCGGGGAACTCGCCGACGGCACGGTCACCTACCTCGCCGGTCCCCGGTCGCTGGAGGAGCACATCGTGCCGCAGCTGTGCCGGGCCGCCGCGCGGGCCGGGCGGCCACAGCCCCGGGTCGTCGCCGCGGTGCCCGCCGTCGTCACCGACGACGTCGAGGTCGTCCGGCAGACCGCCGCCGTGCACCTGGGCGCCTACGCCTCGCTGCCGTCGTACCGCAAGGTGCTGGCCCGCGAGGGGGTGGCGCACCCCGCCGACCTGGCGCTCGTCGGCGACGAGGCGACGGTGGCCGCCGGAATCCGCCGGTACTTCGACGCCGGGGCCACCGAGGTGGTGGTCATCCACGCCGGTATGCGCTCCGCGCGGGAACGGCTGCGCACCTGGGCCCTGGCCGGCGAACTCACCGCCGCCGCGGACCTGCGCCCGGCCGCGGTGGCCGGCGTCGGCGGGGGACGCTGACGCGTTCGGGGCGGCGCCGGCGGGGGACGCCGACGCCTGCGGGGCGGACGGGACCGGCGGTGCGGGGCCCGGCGACCGGGCGCCCCGCGCAGCCGTGGCGGGGTTCACCCCGCCGTGGCGCCCGCCGGCCGGCGTCAGCCGCCGGCCGGCGTCAGCGTGCCCGTGCCCCGCCCGGGACCGCGTCGGGGGCGACGGTGAGGTGCAGGATGTTGCTGGTGCCGTCCATGAACTCGAAGGCGTAGACGTCGCGGCACCACTTCTCCAGCAACGGGTGGTCCAGCAGGCAGCCGGGACCGAGGGCCGACTCCGCCCACCGGGTGGCCTCGACGGCCAGTTGCGTGGTGTGCAGCTTGGCGACGGACGGCGCGCGCCGGTCGTCCGGGGCGTGGTCGGTCTCGACCGCCTTGTCGTAGACCAGCTGCCGCGCGGCGTCCAGCCGTGCCGACAGCACCGCGTGCCCCGCCCAGCCGGGCCGCTGCTCGCACACGTAGTCGCGGATCGCGTACGCCGCGCCCAGCGCCTGGGCGCCGATCTGCAGGCGGATGACGTTGAACGCCCGCACGGCCCCCCACATGCCGCGCCGCGACGCCGGCAGGTGCCGGCCCAGCACCATGTCCGGCGCGACCGGCACCGCGTCGAAGGACATGTGGCCGATGCACGCGCCGCGCAGCCCCATCATGGGCAGCGCCGTGCCGGTGAAGCCGGGGGTGGGGTGCCGCAGCATCACCGCCCGGATGGACAGGGCGGTCGGGCCGGTCCGGGCGAACACCACGCCGGTCGTGCCCCGTTCGGCGTTGGCCACGTAGCGCTTGGCGCCGCTGAGCAGGAAGTCCGCCGCGTCGCCGGGGGCCCGGTCCAGGCGGGTCAGCATCGCTGTGGCGTCGCTGCCGCGGGCCGGCTCGGTCATGCCGAAGAAGGTCCAGGAGCGGTTGTCCGCCAGGTCCCGGTAGAACCACTCCTGCTGACGTTCGTCGCCCAGCGCCTCGACCGCCAGGCCGGCGAGGGACGGCGCGGCGCAGGCGTTCATCACCCCGACGTCGCCGGTGGCCAGCTCGACGTTGGCCACCACGCGCCCCAGGCAGCTGGTGGTGAACTCCTCGGCGCAGGGCGGCACTTCGCCGGTGCGGAACGCCTTCGGGGTGCTCATCAGGCGCAGCAGTTCCATCGTGCCGGACGCGCGCAGCCGTTCGGTGTCGAAGGGGTCGGCGTCCACCGCGAGCGCGTCGCGGCGCAGGTCGGCCGCCAGGTCCCGGCTCAGGCCGCGCAGGTCCCGCAGCCCCCCGCTCAGCCGCGTCACAGTGAACGTCCGCGGGGCACCCAGCAGTTGGCGGTCAGCCTGGAGACGTACGCGCCCGACGCCGGGTTCCTGCCCACGTAACCGCTGGCCCCCAGCAGCTTCGCCAGTTCCCAGTCCACCGACGTCAGCCGGTCGTGCACGTCGGCCACCACCGCCGGATGCGTCGCGCCCGGCAGGCAGCGGCGGGCCGCCTCGACGGCGACGTCCGCGGCGGCCAGCGCGGCCGCCACGAGCTGCTTGCCGAGCAGCGGTTCACCGCCGCCCACCCGCCCGGACAGGTGCTCGACGACCTGGGCCGTCAGCCGCCGGGTGACCCCGATCCGGACGGCGCCGATCCGGGCGGCCAGCGCGGTGGGGTCGGCGGCCGGCGTGCCGCGCCGGGGCCCGGGGCGTACGAAGCTGATCCCCTCGGCGGCGGCCATGTCGTGCCGGATCACCAGCGCCCCCGGCGGCACGGCGCTCACCGGCAGCGCCGCGACCCCGCCCGGCGCGTCACCGGGGTCGACGCCGTCCAGGGCCAGCGCCAGCCCGTCCGCGAGTCCGCCGGCGTGGCCGGCCCGCTCGCACTCCTCGATGGCGTTCCGCATCGCACCCTCCGTGACGGTGGCCCGCTCCCGCGCGCCGGACGAACGGTCGCCGCAGCGCCGACACCCGTCCGGCCCGGAACAGCGCACCGGACCGCGCACGGCGTCGCCGCCGTGCCGCCGCGACACCCCGCGGGAGCCGGTCGAATCGTTCCGCCGAATTCCCCGCGACAACACGTGACGGGATTTCGCGCCGCGATTTCGGCCGTGCCTTTGTCCCCTGGAGCGGATGGCCGTGGAGGTCGCCGGGGGCGCCCGGATTTCCTGGATGATTTCCTGCCGGAAAAGCGGGTGTCAAGAATGGGCGTACCGTCATCGGACCCATTTTCGGTGGCAGCTTTCTGTCAGCCGCAAAGTGTCACCGCCGACCCCTGACGCGATACCGCCGGCGCACGCGACCATCGCTGCGGACAAGGATGGGGGAGGTCGGATGCCAGTGTCCAGAAGCGCTCAGCTGTGTTGGGGCCAGCACTACCACCTTCTGCGGTACCACCAGGTCCCCGAGGTGTCCCGGCACGAGGCCCACATCAAGGCCGAGTACCCGCTGCCCGACGGCTGCACGACCGAACACGTCAGGCGCGCGCTCAACCACCTGGTGCGCCGGCACGAGGGGCTGCGCACCGTCTACGACCTGGACGCCCACCCCTGGCCCCTGCAACGGGTGGAGCCGCCCGCCCCGCTGCCGCTCCATGAGGCGACCACCGAGGACGACGGGACCCCGCCGCCCGCCGAGGTGATCCGGCGGCTGTCCGACACCGCCTTCGACATCACCCGCGACTGGCCGCTGCGGGCCTGCGCGGTCACCACCGGCGGCCGGCTGAAGCGGCTGCACCTGGTCTTCAACCACCTGTCCTTCGACGACGTGAGCCTCGACGTGCTGTGCCACGACCTCGACGCGGTCCTGGCCGCGCGGACCGAGGACCGGCCGGTGATCCTGGCGCCGGTCGCCCAGCAGCCGGTGGACCTGGCCCGGTACGAGGCCGCCCGGCCGGCCGGCGTGGTGGAGGCGGCACTCGACCACTGGCGCGGCGAGGTGCGCCGGCTGCCCGACGACGTCTTCCTGCGCCGCCGCGACCCGCACCGCGCACCGGGCGCCGCCCACGCCGCGTCGTTCACCGTGCCGTCGCTGCTGGCGACCGCCCGTGCCGTCGCCGCCCGGCACCGCGTCTGGCCGTCTGCGGTGCACCTGGCCGCCTACGCCGTCACCCTCGCCGCGTACACCGGCGAACGCGCCGTCGCGCACCGGATGTACACCAGCCAGCGCGACGCCAGCGGCTTCCCGTCCGTGCTGACCTGCATGTCCTACCCCACGCCCGCCGTGCTCGACCTGCGCGACGACCCGCCGTTCTCCACGGTGCTGCGCCGGGCGGCCGACCGGGTCGGGCAGGCGATGGCGCACGCCCACATCCCCTACGACCGCCTCCTGGAGTTCATCGCGCAGGAGGGGCTGCGCCGCGGCCGGCCGGTGCGCGTCGCGTCCGAGCTGAACTTCCTCGACAACGCGCCGCTGTCCTGCCGCACCCGGCGCGACCGCTTCACCTGGAACGCCGCCCCCACCGACTGGACGACGGCCGCCTCCGACCTGTACTTCCGGGTCTACGAGTGGAGCGACGGCATCACGCTCGCCCTCCAGGCGGTCGAGGAGGTGATGGACCGCGACGCGGCGGAGCGCTTCCTGCGCGGCTACGCCCGGCTGCTGGCGGCCCATGCCGACCCCGGCACCGATCTGACGGTTGGTCAGGCCGCCGAACTGGCCGGCTTCACCCCCGCCGCCGAGCGCCCCCTGCTGGCGGTGGCCGGCCAGAACGTGGACGCCGAGCAGACCGCGGCCGCGCTGCGGGAGCACCCCGGGGTCCGCTCCGTCACGGTGCGCCACGACGACCGGGGACTCGTCGCGGACGTCGTGGCCGACCGGCCGGTCACCCCGGCCCTGTTGCGCACCCACGCCCTCGGCGCCGCCCACGACCGGCCCGGGGCCCGCTGCCCGGACTGGTTCCGCGTCAGCGACGCCGGGCGGCGGCTGCCGCCGGTCGAGGGCGACGGCTCACCGGCGGCACCGCGCCCGCCGGCGGACAGCCAGGCCGAACGGGACCTGCTGGCCGTCACCGCCGAGGCCAACGGCCTGCGCGCGGTGGACCCGGCCGACAGCTACGCGGCGGCCGGCGGCCGGGCCCTGCGGATGCCGCGGGTGCTCGCCGCCCTGCGCGCACGCGGATGGGAGGGCCTGACGATCGACCTGCTCGGCGGCGCCCGCCCGCTGCACACCCTCACCGACCGGATGCGACGCTCCGGCCACGCCGCGGACCCCGGACCGGCCGGAGGCGGCAGACCCCGCCCGGACGGCGGCGGGACCGCCTCACCGGCGACCGGGGCCGGGATGGGAGAAGGAAGGGACCGATGAACTTCGTCGAGCGGTTGAAGCACGACCTCACGGGAGACCCCGCGGCCCGTTTCGTCTTTGTCAACAACTTCGAGGTGGAACGCAGCTGGGCGGTCGGGGAACCGAAACTGCCCGGCGCCGGCATCTCCTTCGCGGGGACCACCGTCAACCGCATGGAGGAGATGGGCGTCCTGCTGGCCGACGAGGGCGACGTGGTGGTCCTCAAGGCCGCCATGGACCCCGACTTCGCCGGCTACCTCGGCGGGCTGGGCGTGGCCGCCGGACGCACCCTGGCGGCGGAGAACAGCGACCCGCAGCGCACGGTTACCGAGGACGCGCTGGTCTCCCCCCTGCTGCTGGACGCGCTGCGCGAACTCGCCGACGGGCGCACCTACCTGATGCCGCTGGGCGTCTCGGCGGCCGAGGAGGAGCTGTCGAAGGCCACCGGGCTGCCGCTCGCCGGACCGTCCGCCGCCACCTGCAAGGCGGTCAACGGCAAGGTGTTCAGCCGCCTGCTGGTGGACCGCACCGGCCTGCGCGCCGTACCGGGCCGGATCTGCCGGACCGTCGGCGAACTGCGTGACGCGCTAACCGCGCAACTGGCCGAAGGCGGCCGGGCGGTGGTCAAGGAGTCGCTCGGCGTCTCCGGGCGCGGCATGGTCCGGGTGGAGGACGAGCGCGGCGCCGGCCGGCTGCTGCGCCTGATCGAGCGGCGCGGCGCCGACGCCCCGGCCAACCTGGTCGTCGAGTCGTGGATCGAGCACGCCGCCGACCTCAACTACCAGCTCGTCGTCTCGCGCGGCGGCGGCGTGCGGTTCGAGACGGTCAAGGCCGCCGTACTGCGCGACGGCGTCCACCAGGGCCACCGCTTTCCCGTCGAACTGTCGCCCACCGCGGACCGCGAACTGCGCGAGGCGGCCGACACCATCGGCCGCGCCCTGCACGACGAGGGGTACTTCGGCATGGTCGGCGTCGACGCGATGCTGGGCCGCGACGACACCCTCTACCCCTGCCTGGAGATCAACGCCAGGTTCAACATGTCGACCTACCAGAGCCGCATCGCCGAACGGTTCGTGCCCGACGGCACCCACGCGATCGCCGCCACGATCGCACTGCGCCCCCGGCGCGCCCACACCTTCGCCGAGGTCGCGGACGCCCTCGGCGACCTGCTCTTCGACGGTTCCGGCCGCCCCGGCGTGCTGGTCAACAACTTCGCGACGCTCAACGCCGCCGCCGGCGGTGCCGACTTCCACGGGCGGCTGTACGCGGTCTGCCTCGCCGGGTCCGCCGACGCGGCGCGGACCGTCCGCGACCAGGCACAGGAGCGTCTTCACAGGATGGTGGACACCCGGTCATGAAGATCCAGGGGATCGAGTACGAAGAGCTGGCCCAGGAGTTCGGCACGCCGCTCTACGTCTACGACGCCGACGTCCTCACCGGTGCGATCACCGGACTGCGCGACGTGCTGCACCCGGCGCTCGAGGTCTTCTACTCACTGAAGGCCAACCCGAACATCAGCGTCTTCGACGTGCTGCGCGAAGGCGGTGCCCGGGCCGAGGTCTCCTCGCTGGTCGAACTGCGCACCGCGCTGGCCGCCGGAGCACCGCCGAGCGACATCATCTTCCTCGGCCCCGGCAAGAGCGAACGCGAACTGGCCGCCTGCCTGGACGCCGGCGTGCACGCCATCGTGTGCGAGTCGTTCGACGAACTGGACGACATCGAGCGGCTTGCCGGCGAACGCGGGGTGCGCCAGCGCGTGCTGCTGCGGATCAACCCCGAGCGGACCATCGGCGGCTCCCGGCTGACCATGGGCGGCAAACCGCGGCAGTTCGGCATCGACGAGGCCCAGGTGCTGTCCGCCGGCGACCTGGCCAAGAAGTACCGGTACGCCGACGTCGCCGGCATCCACGTCTACCTCGGCACCCGCATCCTGGACGCCGCCGTGGTCGGCGCGAACACCCGCTACATCCTCGACCTGGCCGACCGGGTGGCGCACAGCACCGGTATCCGGCTCGACACGGTCGACATCGGCGGCGGCCTCGGCGTCGCCTACTTCGACGGCGAGGCCGACCTCGACCCGGCCGACGTCGCGGCGCAGGTCAACCCGCTGCTGGAGGCGTTCACCGCCGACCACCCCGGCACCCGCCTGATCATGGAGGCCGGCCGCTACCTGGCCGGCCGGGCCGGCGTCTACGTGATGGCCGTGCGCTACGTGAAGGAGTCGATGGGCGAACGGTTCGCCATCGCGGACGGCGGCACCCACCACCACATGGCGGCCGTGGGCATCGGCTCCTTCGTCAAGCGCAACTTCCCCGCCGTCCTGCTCAGCCGGCGCGGCGACGACGGCGGCGCCGGCGAACCGCAGCCGTGGAACGTCACCGGGCCGCTGTGCACGCCCAACGACTCGGTCCTCAAACGCGCCGCGCTGCCCGCCCTGGAACGCGGCGACCTGATCGGCATCACCTGCTCAGGCGCCTACGGGCCCTCCGCCTCACCCGGCCTGTTCCTCAGCCACGGCTACCCGGCCGAGGTCCTGGTCAGCGGCGGCCGGGCCTTCCTGGTGCGCCGCCGTGACGAGCCCGACGACCTCACGCGCCCGCAGCAGCTGCACCGCGCGCCCGCCGCCGACCGCCCCCGCGACCGGACCCCGGCGGTCTGACCCGTGACGACCCCGCAGCCGTCCCCCGCCCCGCCCCTGGGCCTGTCCCGGGTGGCGGTGCGGCTGCCCCGGCTGAGCGAACCGGTCGACGACATCCTGGTACGGGCCGGGCGCGGGGCCATGGAACGCAAAATGTTCGCCCGGGTCCACGGCCTGCGCACCAGCCCCACCCTGGCCCCCGGCGAACGGATGGCGGACCTGCTGGTCGCCGCCGGCCGCGCCGCGCTCGACGGCGGACCGGCCGCCCTGGTGCTGTACGGCCACACGCTGCTGGCCTCCGAACTCGACCGCTCCGGCCCCGCGCTCGACGTGCTGCGCTCCCGGCTGGGCGTCGAAGCCGGCCGCTTCTACGGGCTGTCGCACGTCAACTGCGCCTCGGTGCTGCGCGCGGTCGAACTGGCCCGCCGCTACTTGGGCCGGCCCGGCGCCGGCCCCGCCGAACGGGTCCTGGTGCTCGGCGGCGACCAGGGCAGCAGCTACCAGGGGCTGTCGCGGGTCATCCCCGGCGTCGCGGTGGCCGGCGACGCCGCGGTGGGCGTCGTGGTCCAGGCCGCCACCGCGGACACCGCGCCGCGGTACCGCTACCTGGGCGGCGCGGCCGGCCGCGACACCCGATTCCACCGCAACCTGCGGATGTCGCCCGAGGAGGCCGCGGCGTTCAACGAGGTGTGCTGCGAGGAGACGGTGGCCACCATGCGGCGGGCGGTACGGGCCGCCGGCCTGACCCTCGACCAGGTCGACTGGGTCATGCCGCACCTGTCCAACCGCATGTTCTGGGGCAAGGTCAGCAGGCGCTCGGGCATCCCGAAGGACCGCATGTGCCTGGACCTGATCCCCGAGCGGGGCCACAACTTCGGCACCGACGCGTTCATGGCGCTGGAGCACGCCGAGCGCTCCGGCCTGCTGCGCCCCGGCGAGCGTTGCGTCCTGGTCGCGATCGGCCAGGGCGCGTACTTCCAGTCGATGGTCGTCGAGGTCAAGGAGGATGCGTGAGTACCAGCATGATGGAGTGCGAGCGGACCGGGCGGGACGCCGGCCTGGCCGCCGGGCTCGCCCTGACGCTGCGCGGCACGGCGGTCGCCGACATCGCTCCCGGCCGCTACGCCGCCGTCCCGGACAAGGACCTGCCGGACGGCGCCGCGGTGCGCAGGCACCGGCTGGCCGACGGTGAGGGCATCGTCTTCCTGGAGTGCCCCGGTGAGCGGCCGGCCGACGCCGAGGGGCTGGCCGGCACCGGCCGGCTGCTGGCCGCCGTCCGGCTCGGTCTGGTGCGGCGCACCCTCGACCAGGCGGTCGAGCACCTGTCCGACCGGCTGTCCGGCGGTGAGCCGCTGATCCGCAAGCAGCTGATCACCGGCGCGGTCGCCGACGTCATGGCCGACGTGGAAATGCTGCGGGAGTACGCCACCGGGCAGGCCGAGCCGGTGGCGCTCGCCGACGTCCACAACCGCATCGACGACTTGGGCTGGCAGGTGACGAAGCTGTTCGGCGCCGCCGGCTACCTCGCCGACAGCCCCGGCGGCGCCCTGTACGTCTCGGCGCTGGCGGCGAACACCTGGGTTCCGCGCACGGAGGTGGAGCGGTGATCGACTTCGACGCCCGGCTGCGGGCGGTACGCGACATCTCCCGGGTGGCGGCCGAGGACCTGCGCGGCCGCGCCCTGGCGATCGACGCCGACCCCGACGCGATGGACGCGCACCTGGGCTCGCCGTGGTTCACGCTGTTCCGGCAGTCCGACACGCCTGTGGAGTACCGCGAGTCGATCCCCGGCGGCGTACCGCTGCCGGACGGCCTGCGGATGCCGGACCGCAGGTCCTGCCTGGAGAACGTGGTCGGTTTCGTGGAGACCGCGCGCGGTGACGCGGCCACCGTCCTGGCCTGCCCCTGCCCGGGCCTGGCCGGCGTCCTGGTCGAACTCCTCGGCAGCGACGCGCAGCGCGAACGGTTCTACACCCGCCTTCATGGTGGGCGTACGTGGGCGTTCTTCGCGATGACGGAGGCGGCGCACGGGAGTGATGCGGGGGCGATGGAGTCGCGGTTTGTTTCTGATGGTGGGGGTGGGTGGTTGTTGTTCGGGGGGAAGCGGTTTGTGGGTAATGGTGCGCGGGGTGGGGTGGGGGTGGTGTTCGCTCGCACAGGTCGGTCGGCGTTGTCGGTGCGGGCGGCGTTGGTGGAGGTGCCGGTGGTGGGGTGGTCGGGTCGGCGGTTGGAGACGGTGGGGTTGCGGGGGGCGGCGTTGGGTGAGTTGGAGTTCGACGGGGTGCCGGTGTCGGGGGAGATGATGTTGGGTGAGCATCTGCCGGTGACGCGGCGGGGGTTGTGGGGTGCGGTCAAGACGTTCAATCAGGTGCGGTTGCATGTGGCGGCGGCTGCGGTGGGTACCGCGATGGCGATGGCGGAGTACGTGGGTGAGCATCGCAAGGGTGCCCCGGGGCTGTCCCTGGCGCTGGCGCGTACCGAAGCCGCCCGCGAACTGGTCTACGAGGCGGCGGCCCTCATGGACCGTGACGCCCAGCGCGGCTACCTGTCCTCGGCGGCGAAGCTGGGGGCGACGCGGATGGTGGTGGAGGTGGCGCGGTGGGCGTCGGGGGTGATGGGGCCGGGCGGGTTGCTGGAGCATCCGCTGCTGGAGAAGTGGACGCGGGACGCGGGTGCCTTTGAGTTCATGGACGGCACCGGCAACGTGCAGCGGCTGCACGTGGCCCGCGGCTACCAGGCGGGAGACGCCGATGGCCGGTCTTAGCGTCGACGCCTTCGCGGCGGCGACCCTGCCGTTCGCCAACTACCTCCCGCTGAGCACCTTCGCGGTGGAGACGGTGCCGTCGGTGCGCCTGGAACAGGAGCACGGCATCCCGCCCGAGCACCTGATGGTGCTGTCCTCGGAGGACCTGGCGGGCGAGGGGCCGGACGTCAGCGCCCTGGTACTGGCCTCCCTGGGGGCCCCGCCGGTCGAGCAGCCGCTGTTCCTGGTGCGCTCCGGCCCGTTGCGCGACTCGATGGTGGCGGCCCTGGCGCAGCTGGTGCACGAGGCCGGCTGGGCCGGCGAGGACGTCGGCGTGACGCACCTGGAGGAACTGGGCGGCACGGTGGTCTTCGACCTGCTGGGCTGGGCCGTGCCGCAGGAGAGCGGCGCCACCGTGGTCATCTGCGACGAACCGCTGTTCGCCGACGGCCGCCGCGACGGGCGGTTCGCCGCGGTCGGCCTGCGGCTGAGCCGCGGGGCGGGACCGCTGACGGTCGCCGGCTGCGGCGAGGGCCCGCCCGGCGCCGAGGCCCCCGCCGCGGACCACCGCTTCGGCGGCAGGGGGCCGTGCGACAGCTGGCTGGCCCTGCACGAGGCCCTGGCGGCCGGCCGGATCGGCGCCGGCGAGCGGGTACTGCTGCACGCCCGCGGGCCGTTGCGGGAGGGATGGCTGCTGCTGGAAGCGGCCGACCCCGCCGCCCTGCGGCTGACCGGCAGCGCCTCCCCGGCACCGCGCACCACCGGATGAGGCCGGGCCGCGCGGACGGCACGACGGCGCCGCGCCCGGCGCCGCGCGCACCGGCCCGCCCGCCGGGTGACGAGAGGAAGTCGACGATGGACGACACCCGCAAGGACCGCTCCGGGCCCGCGTGCCCCGGCACGCACGCCGGCCTGCCGCGCCCGGCGGCCCGGGCCGCCCGGTGAGCGTCGGCCTGTCCCGGGTGGCGGTCCAGCTGCCGCGCGGGATCGAGGCGGTCGACGACGTCCTCGTGCGGTCCGGCTGCCGGCCCATGGAGCGCCGGATGTTCGCCAAGGTCTACGGGCTGCGCGACAGCCCGACACTGGCCGCGGACGAGCGGATGGAGGACCTGCTGGTCGAGGCCGGCCGCGCCGCGCTCGACGGCGGGCCGGCCGCGCTGATCCTCTACGGGCACACCCTGCTGATGGCCGAGGTCGACCTGTGCGGTGAGTTCCCTGACCGGCTGCGCTCCCGGCTCGGGCTGTCCGGCAGCCGCTTCTACGGGCTGTCGCACATCAACTGCGCCTCCGTACTGCGCGCGGTGGAGCTGGCCCGCAGCTTCCTGGGCCGGCCCGGCGCCGACCCGGACGAACGCGTGCTGGTGCTCGGCGGCGACCAGGGCAGCGCCAGCGACCGCGGACGGTTCATCACCGGATCCACCGTGGCCGGCGACAGCGCCATCGGCCTGCTCGTGCACGGCCCCGGCGCCGCGGCCCGGCCGCGCTACCGGTACCTGGCGGGCGCCTCGGGACGCGACACCCGCTTCCACCGCAACATGCGGATGCCGGCCGAGGAGTTCGCCCTGTTCAACCGGATCTGCTCCGAGCAGGCCGTGGAGACCCTCGACCGGGCCGCGCGGGCCGCCGGCCTGGCCATGGACCGGCTCGACCACGTGATGCTCCACCTGTCCAACCAGGTCTTCGCCCGCTCCTTCAGCCGCCAGTCGGGCATCCCCAAGGACCGCATCCACCTGGACCTGCTCGCCGAGCGCGGCCACAACTTCGGCACCGACGCACTGATGGCGCTGCAACACGCCGACCGCACCGGCCGGCTGCGCCCGGGGGACCGCTGCGCACTGGTCGCCATCGGCCTGGGCGCGTACTTCCAGGCGGTGATCGTGGAGGTCGCCGAGGACCGGTAGGGCGGCGGCCCGCTGCGGCACCGGTCACCGAGGACCGGTGGGGTGCCGGAGCGCTGCGGCGGCGGTCGTCGGGAATCGGTGAGGCGCCGGCCCGGTACGCGCAGCGGTGGGATCCCGCCCTGTCGCGGCGGCGGTCACCCGGCCCTGCGCGGCGGTCGGCGGCCGGCGGCCCCGCACCGCGGCGGTCGGCGCGCACGCGCCCGGCCGCCGAATCGGCATGCGCCGCGCCGATACGGCCGTGTGCCGCACCGAATCGGCCCGCCCCGCCGCCGTATTCGGTCCGCCCGGAAAATCTCCTCGCCGCGACCGGCCGTTCCGCGACGGCCGCATTCGCCCGGCGCGTGCCGGGCGCGGCGACCGGAAAAGGGCGGCAACTACCTGTCGGCGAAAGGACGTTGACGCATTTCGGCGCCGCTGGCTTTTATGACACCACGCGTTCGCACGTTGTCGAGCGGCCGGACGGATTTCACCGGCTGAGGGGAGTGGATTCTGATGGACCGTACCGCGATCGTCGCCCAGTTGCAGATCAGCCTGTCCGAGGTGCTGAACCGGGAGGTCGCCGCACTGCGCGAGGACCAGCGCCTGTTCGAGGACCTGGCCCTGGACTCCACCAGCGTCATCGAGTTGCTGATGAGCCTGGAGGACACCGTGGGCCTGGAGGTCGACCCCGACGACCTGGAGCCGGAGGTCTTCCAGACCGTCGGCACGCTGGTCGACTACGTAGCGGCCTCGTTCGCCAAGACCGCGGCGGCCTGACCGGTGCCGCACCGGCGCGTACCGGCGTTGCCCGGCAGCGGGGGCGGCCGGCCGGGCACCACCGGGCCGCACCGGTCCGGCGACCGGCGCGGCCGCTCCCCACGGCCGGGGAACCGGTCATGAGCGCCGGGCTGTCCAAGGTCGCCGTACGCCTGCCCGGCCGGGTCGAATCGGTCGACGACATCCTGGCCCGGCAGGGCTGCGGACCGCGGGAGCGGCGGGTGTTCACCACCCTGCACGGCCTGCGGCACAGCCCCACCCTGGCGGCCGGCGAGCGCACCGAGGACCTGCTGGTCCAGGCCGGCCGCGCCGCGCTCGGCGGCCGGTCCGCCGCGCTGGTGCTGTACGGCCACACCCTGCAACTCGCCGACCCCGAGATGTGCGGTGCCTTCCGCGACCGGCTGCGCGACCGGCTCGGCCTGCCCGGCAGCGGCTTCTACGGCGTCTCGCACATCAACTGCACCTCGGTCCTGCGCTCGCTGGAGCTGGCCCGCCGCTACCTGGCCCGCCCCGGCGCCGGCCCGGACGAGCGGGTCCTGGTGCTCGGCGGCGACCAGGGCAGCCACCACGACCGCTCGCGCGTCATCCCCGGCCTGACGGTGGCCGGCGACGCGGTGGTCGCGGTCCTGGTGCAGGGGCCCGGCGGCACGGACCGGCCGCGCTACCGGTACCTGGGCGGCGCCGTCGCCCGCGACGCCCGCTTCCACCGCAACCTGCGGATGACGCGCCAGGAGTCCGCCGCCTTCGCCGAGACCGCCGGCGCCGCCACCGTGGAGACCGTCCGGCGCGCGGCACACGCCGCCGGGGTCGACCTGGACCAGATCGACTGGGTGATGCCGCACCTGGCCAACCGCACGCTGTGGCGCGGGTTCAGCAGGCTGTCGGGGTTCGCCTGGAACCGGATCTGCCTGGACCTGATCCCCGAACGCGGCCACAACTTCGGCACCGACGCGCTGATGGCCCTGGAACACGCCGACCGCACCCGGCGGGTACGCCCCGGCGACCGGTGCGCGCTGGTGTCGGTCGGCCAGGGCGCGTACTTCCAGACGGTGATCGTCGAGGTCGTCGACGATGAGTGACCGCCGGCCCGCCGGGCGGGGGACACCGGCGCCCCGCCCCGCCCCGCACCCGCACCGCCCGCCCCGGCCCGCCGCGGGCCCGGCGCCGGCCGGGACCGCACCGCGCGCGGGAGACGGCACCGGCCGGGGCACCCGTGCCGGGGCCCGCGGTCCCGGGACCGCACCGCGCGCGGGAGGTGGCGCCGCGTGAGACTCGGCGTGGACCTGCTGTCCGTCTCCCGCTTCACCCCGGTCGCCGAGCACCGGCGCTACCGCACGCTGGTGTTCACCGCGACCGAACTCGCGCAGGCCGGCGAGCTCGGCACCCCGCGGTACGCCGAACGGCTCGCCGGGCGGTTCTGCGTCAAGGAGGCCACCTGCAAACTGCTCGGCCGCGGCTTCGGCCAGGGGCTGCGCTGGCGGGACATCGAGGTCACCAACGACCCCTGGGGCGCCCCCGCCGTGACCCTGTCCGGCGGCGCCGGGCGGCTGGCCGGCGAAGCCGGGGTGGCGGAGATCGCCGTCACCCTCACCCACCAGGCCGACCTCGTCGTGGCGGTCGCCGCCTCGCCCTCGGGCCGCTGCCCGAGCCCCTACCGCCCCGGACGGCACGAGGACGGCGCCGACCAGGTCATCGACCCGGCGCGGGACGCGCTGGAGGAGGTGGCGGCGCTGGCCGCCGAGGTGTTCGGCACCTCCGCCGCCGAGGTACGCGCCGCCGAGTCGTTCGCCGGCGGCCTCGGCGTCTCCTCCTCCCTCACCGTCGAACTGCTCGCCCGTCTCGAACAGCGCTACGGCATCCGCGTTCCCGAACCGGACTTCTACCGCATGACCGACCTGGGCCGGACCTACCAGGTCGTGGCGCGGGCGGCGCGCTGGTGACCGGCGCCCACCGCCCGCTCCGCACACCCCGCCGCCCGCTCCGCGCCCACCCGCTCCTCGTACCCGCCCACTCCGTACCGCCCGCTCCGCACACCCCGCCCGTCGCTCCGCGTACCCCAGCCCGCCCGCTCGCACCCCGCCCCCCCTGCGCACCCCCGCCCGCCGCCCGGCACCTCCGCCCGTTCCGCACACCCCCACCCGTCAGCCGTGGCACGGCACGTGGGCCGCGCCCGTCCGAAGGATCGCGATGAACTCAGCCCGCCCCGTGACGGACCCGGCAGGCGCCGAAGGCGTGCTGCACGGCTGGTTCCTGCGCGGCGCGCAGCGGGACCCCGAGGCGGTGGCGCTGCGGATCGGTACCCAGCGCTTCAGCTACCGCCGGCTGCACGAGCGTGCCCTCGCGCTCGCCGGCGACCTGCTCTCGCGCACCATGGGCCGCCCGCGCCGGGTCGGGCTGCTGGCCGACCGCAGCGAGCAGGCGTACGCCGGGGTGCTCGCGGCCGGGTACGCGGGGGCGGCCGTGGTGCCGCTCAACCCCGACTTCCCGGCCGAGCGGACCGCGCGGATGATCGTCGCGGCCGGCCTGGACGCGCTGGTGGTGGACGCCCAGGGGCTGGCGAGGCTGGCCGCGCTGCGCGGTGCGCTGGCCGGGATGCCGGTCGTCCTCGAACCGGTCTGCGCACCGCTGGAACGCCCGTACACGCCCGACCCGCAGGACGTGGCGTACATCCTGTTCACCTCGGGATCCACCGGCCGGCCCAAGGGCGTGCCCGTCCTGCACCGCAACGTCGACGCCTACCTGCGGACCGTGCACGAGCGGTACCGCTTCACCGCGGCCGACGTGTTCTCCCAGACCTTCGACCTCACCTTCGACCTGGCGATGTCGGACCTGTTCACCGCCTGGGGCAGCGGGGGCACCCTGGTGTCGATGTCGCAGCACGCCTTCGTCTCCGTACCGGGCTTCGTCGCGCGGAACGCCATCACCGTGTGGTTCTCCTCGCCGAGCGTCATCTCGCTCCAGCGGCGGATGAACGGGCTGGCGCCGGGCACGCTGCCCACCTTGCGCTACAGCCTGTTCTGCGGTGAGCCGCTGCTGAACCGGGACGCCGCCGACTGGCAGGCGGCGGCCGCCGGTTCGCGGGTGGACAACCTCTACGGCCCCACCGAACTCACTATCGCGTGCAGCGCCCACCGCTGGGATCCGGCCACCTCGCCGCAGCGCTGCGTCAACGACATCGTGCCCATCGGCACCGTGCACCCCGGCAGCCGCCACGTCCTGGTCGACGCCGACGGCACCCCGGGCACCGACAGCGGTGAACTGTGCGTCGCCGGCCCGCAGATGTTCCCCGGCTACCTCGATCCGGCCGACGACCAGGGGCGCTTCCTCCAGTACGCCGGACGGCGCTGGTACCGCACCGGCGACCTGGTGCGGCGGCTGCCGGACGGTGAACTGGCCTACCTGGGGCGCCGCGACCACCAGGTGAAGATCCACGGGGTCCGGGCGGAACTGGCCGAGGTGGAGTGGGGGGTGCGGCGCTGCGCCGGGGTCGCCGACGCGGTGGTGGTGGCCGTCGACGGGCAGCTGTTCGCCTTCTGCACCGGGGAGCGGCGGTCCGCGGCCGGCCTGATCGAGGAACTCCTGGTGATGCTCCCCAGACCGCTGATCCCGCTGCGCTTCGAGTACCTCGCCGAGTTCCCGCTCAACGCCAACCGCAAGATCGACCGCCCCGCGCTCACCGCGCTGGCGGCCCGCCGGCTGCGGCCGCACGACACGCACGCCCCGCACCCGTGACGACCCCGGCGGACGGCGCGGCCCGCGACGCCGTCCCACCCGGCGCTCCGGTGCTGTCCGAATCCTGCTGTCCGCTCCCTGCCGACCACTATGTGTCACCGAACGCCCCTGCCGGGCCCGGCCGACCGTTGCGATGATCGGCGGGGCTGATCGCCGGCCCGCCCGGACCGCGCACACCCCGGCCCGCCGGCCGCCGCTCCCTGTCACCCGCGCCCGCGCCTCCTTCGCCGCCCCCCAACGACCAGGGAAGTGAGACCCGATGGTCCGCACCGAGTCCGCCGCCGGCCGGCCGGCCGCCGTCTGCGCCCCGCCCCGGCGGGACGCCGCCGCGCCCACCGCCCCCGCGGGGGCCTGACCGGTGGCCGCCGCCGAAGTCCCCGCCGCCCCGGCCGTCGGCCTGTCCCGGGTGAGCGTGCGGCTGCCCGGCCGGGTGGAACCGGTGGACGACATCCTGGCCCGCGCCGGCCACGGGGCCAGGGAGAGCCGGATGTTCCGGGTGCAGGGGCTGCGCAACAGCGTGACCCTGGCCGAGGACGAGCGGATGGAGGACCAGCTGGTCGCCGCCGGCCTGGCCGCGCTCGACGGCGGACCGGCCGGCCTCGTGCTGTACGGGCACACCCTGCTCATGCGGCAGATCGACCTGTGCGGCGACTTCCGCGACCGGCTGCGCGACCGGCTCGGGCTGCCCGGCAGCCATTTCTTCGGGGTCTCCCACATCAACTGCGTCTCGGTGCTGCGCTCGGTGGAACTCGCCCGCCGCTACCTCGGCCGCCGCGGTGCGGACCCCGCCGAACGGGTGCTGGTCATCGGCGGCGACCAGGCCAGCTGCAACGACCGGGCCAGGGTCTTTCCCGGCCTGTCGGTGTCGGGCGACAGCGTGGCCGCGGCCGTCGTGCACGGGCCCGGCGCCGGCCGGCCGCGTTACCGGTACCTGAGCGGCGCGACCGGCCGCGACACCCGCTTCCACCGCAGCCGCCGGATGACGCCGGAGGACATCGCCGCCTACCCCGAGGTCTGCCGGACCCAGGTGGTCGACGTCGTCCGGCGCGCGGCGCGGCAGGCGGGCATCGGCCTGGACGGCATCGACTGGGTGATGCCGCAGCTGTCCAACCGCATGGTGTGGAGCAGCTTCAGCACCAAGTCGGGCTTCCCCTGGGACCGCATCTGCCTGGACCTGCTGCCCGAGCGCGGCCACAACTTCGGGACCGACTCGCTGATGGCCCTGGAACACGCCGACAGTTCGGGCCGGCTGCGCCCCGGCGACCGCTGCGCGCTGGTCGCCATCGGCCGCGGCGCGTACTTCCAGGCGGTGCTGGTCGAGGTCGTCGACGACTCGTGAACCCCGCTCCGGGCAACGGGAGTTCGCCACCGGACGGCCGCGCCGGCACCGGTTCGCGGACGGGACGGGACGGGGACGGGACGGTCCGGCGCCGCCGGCCGGCACAACGACAGGGAGGAAGCTCCAGCATGATCGAGCTCGACGGCCGCCTGCGCGCCGTGCGCGACTCCGCCCGGGAGGCGAGCGAGGACCTGCGGGCCCGCGCGCTGTCCATCGACGCCGACCCGGACGCGATGGAGGCCCATTTCGACTCCCCGGTCTTCGCCACGATGCGGCAGGCCGAGACCCCCGCGGCCTACCGCGAGACGGCGAGCGGGGACGCGCCGCCCATGGTGAGCGGTACCTGCCTGCAGACCGTCGTGGCCTTCATCGAGACCTGCCGCGGTGACGCGGCGGCCGCCCTGGCCTGCCCGGGTCCCGGACTGGCCGGGGTGCTCGTCCGGTTGCTCGGTGACGACAGCCACCAGGAGCGCTTCTTCTCCCGCCTTCATGGTGGTCGTACGTGGGCGTTCTTCGCGATGACGGAGGCGGCGCACGGGAGTGATGCGGGGGCGATGCAGTCGCGGTTTGTTTCTGATGGTGGGGGTGGGTGGTTGTTGTTCGGGGGGAAGCGGTTTGTGGGTAATGGTGCGCGGGGTGGGGTGGGGGTGGTGTTCGCTCGTACGGGTCGGTCGGCGTTGTCGGTGCGGGCGGCGTTGGTGGAGGTGCCGGTGGTGGGGTGGTCGGGTCGGCGGTTGGAGACGGTGGGGTTGCGGGGGGCGGCGTTGGGTGAGTTGGAGTTCGACGGGGTGCCGGTGTCGGGGGAGATGATGTTGGGGGAGCATCTGCCGGTGACGCGGCGGGGGTTGTGGGGTGCGGTGAAGACGTTCAATCAGGTGCGGTTGCATGTGGCGGCGGCCGCGGTGGGTACCGCGATGGCGATGGCGGAGTACGTGGGTGAGCACCGCAAGGGTGCCCCGGGGCTGTCCCTGGCGCTGGCCCGTACCGAAGCCGCCCGCGAACTGGTCTACCAGGCCGCCGCACGGATCGACCACGCACCGGAGCACGGGTACTTCTCCTCGGCGGCGAAGCTGGGGGCGACGCGGATGGTGGTGGAGGTGGCGCGGTGGGCGTCGGGGGTGATGGGGCCGGGCGGGTTGCTGGAGCATCCGCTGCTGGAGAAGTGGACGCGGGACGCGGGTGCCTTTGAGTTCATGGACGGCACCGGCAACGTGCAGCGGTTGCAGGTGGCCCGCGGCTACCAGGCGGGACACGCCGATGCTTGACCTCAGCGCCGAGGCGTTCGGCATCGCGGTCCGCCCCTACGACGACTACCTGCCGCTGGCCGGTTTCGCGGACGCCGCGATCCCCGCCTCCCGGCTGCACCAGGAGTCCCGCGGCATCCCGCTGGAACACCTGATGCTGGTGGCCACCGACGACACCCAGGACATCGCCGGCGAGCCGGACGTCACCGCGCTGGCGCTGGCCGCGCTCGGCGCCCCGGACCGCGAACAGCCGCTGTTCCTGGTGCGCGGCGCGCTGCGCGACTCGATGGTGGCCGCGCTGGCCGGACTCGTGCACGCGTCGCAGTGGGCGGGGGAGGACACCGGCATCACCCACCTGGAGGAACTCGGCGGGACCGTGGTGTTCGACCTGCTCGACTGGGCGGTGCCGGAGGACTCCCGCGCCACCGTGCTGATCTGCGACGAACCGCTGGTCGCCGACGCCCGGGTGGGGCACGCGCAGTTCGCCGCCGTGGGCCTGCGGTTACGGCACGGCCCCGGACCGCTCCAGGTGCTGGACTGCGGGGAGGGCCCGCCCGGCGCGGCGGCCGCTGCCGCCGCCCACCGGTTCGGCGGCAGCGGCCCGTGCGACGCCTGGGTCGCCCTGCACGCCGCCCTCACCGCCGGCCGGGTCCGCGACGGCGACCAGGTACTGCTGGGGGTCAGCGCCCCGTTGCGGCAGGGCTGGGTCCTGCTGCGCGTCGCGGACACCGCCGGCCTGCGGCTGGCCGTCGGCGGGCCGGCGCACCGGTGAGCCCGCGGCGTGCCACGACCGGGCGGCCCGGCCCGTCCACGCGCTCGTGACGCCGGCGCGCCGGCCGGACCCCGGCACGGCGCCGTCCCTTGCGGCCCGCGGCCCGGGCGCCGCCTTCTGCGGCGGACCGCCGGACCCCGGCACCGCGCGGCGGACGTGGGGCCTCGCCGATCCGGGTCCGCGCGGCCGCGGTCAGGGTGATCCCGGTCAGGGCGTACGTACCGGAGCCCGTGGCGGAGTCCATGCCCGGGCCCGTACCGTCGGCTGCGCCCGAGCCCGTACCGGAGCCCGTCCCCGAGCCCGTACCGCCGGCCGGCCGCCGTTCCACGCCGCGGGGCCGGGCGGAGCGGTCAGGCGGTGGGCGGGGCGCTGATGGTGAAGCGGGCGGCGGCCTGCACGCCGGCCTGGAAGCGGCTGACGGAGTCCAGGTCGTGCAGCAGGGTCGCGATGTGCCGGCGGCAGGTGCGCACCGACATGCCGAGGCGCCGGGCGACCACGTCGTCGGTCAGCCCCTGGGCCATGAGACGGGCGATGGACTGGTGGAGGTCGTCGGTGGTGTCGGCGTAGCCCGGTTCGCTGGTGACGAAGGGCGTCGCGTTCTCCCACAGCTGGTCGAAGAGGTTGACCAGGTACGTCACGACGTTGCGGTCCCGGATGCGCCGGGCGGTCGGCTGCTCACCGGCCCGGGGTGAGGAGAACATCACCGCGAGGGTGCGGTCGAACACCACGGCCGCCTGCGGCAGGTGGCTCAGCGTGCGGATCTGCGCGCCGTCGTCGATCAGCCGCTTCGCCTTCGCGCGGGAGGCGAAGCCGGCCCGGCTGCGGTGCGGGCAGACCACCCGGACGGCGACGCCCCGGTCCAGCGGCGCGTAACAGGGCGCCAGCAGATCGTCGAGCAGGTCCTCGTCGTGGTGGCTGGGCCGCAGCACCAGCACCTCTTCGCGGGTGGTCTCCCCGGCCAGCTTGAACAGGCCGCGGATCTCGGCCGTTCCCTCCAGGCCGTCGATCGAGCCGACCGGTTCGGCCGGGCCCGCCTCCGGCCGGGTGATGGCGTCGATGCGGTCGCGCAGGTTGTCGGCGAGTTCGCGCCGTTGGTACATGGCCCGCTCGATCGGCGATATCACCAGGTTCGCCGCCACCTCGGGGTCGGTCGCCACCAGGCGGTCCCCGGCGGATCCGTCGGTGCGCAGCAGGTGCAGCTCGACGAGCCGGGTGACGGCGGTGAACACCTCGCTTTCGGTCAGGCCCAGTTCGGCCGCGGCCACCTCCGGTGAGGTGATCGCGCCACGCCGCACGGCGTAGCGGTACACCGCGGTCTCCCGGTCGTCGATGCCGGGACCGGCCGGCCGGCCGCTCCCGGACGGGGCGTCGAGGTCGGGGATCGGGTCGGTCAACGAGCCTGTGAGCGCGGACATGATGCCTCCCGAGAGATGTTCCCAATGAGACACACGGTGGCAGACGGCCACATCGAGCCACTATCGGCGCCGCCCCGCCGTAGAGGAACGGTGAAGATCACTATCGCCCCGCCACCACGACCGCCCCGCGACGGTGCCGCGCGGCGATGGCCGCCCGATGGCCGGTTGAATACCCGGCGTGGTGGACTCGAGGCGTGGCGGTGCCTCCGCCGTCCGGCAAGGCGGAAACCGGCCGGACCAGTTGTGGTGACGAAGCCCCGACCTACGGAGATCACGATGACGACGGACATACCGGGCGCCTTCCGCAAGATCCTGCTGACCCACCTGCCCTACGCCGACAGCGACGAATTCTCCGCCGGCGACGACCTCACCGCGCTCGGCCTGAACTCGATGGGGATCGTGAGCCTGCTGACCGACCTGGAGGACACCTTCGGCCTCGAACTGCCCGACGAGCTGATCACCGAGGAGACCTTCGGCACCGTGGGCTCGCTGTGGGAGGTCGTGGGCGGACTCGTCGCGCCGGAACGGTTCGCCGATGCGTGAGCCGGTCCGCGGCCGGTGCGCGGTCCCGCCGGTGCGGGTGGACCGGCTGACCGGCTGCGGAGACCCGGACCGCCCCGCGGTCACCTTCCGCTCCGAGACCCTGACGTACGGTCAACTGGCCGACCGGGTGGCCCGGTTCGCCAACGGGCTGCGTGGGCTGGGGGTCGGGCGCGGCGACCGGGTCGTGGTCTACGCGGACAAGCGGATCGAGACGGTCGTCGCCCTGCTGGCCGTCTCCGCGGCCGGAGCGGTCTTCGTCCCGGCGAACCCGCTGCTGCGCACCCGCCAGATCGGCCACGTCATCGAGGACTGCGCGCCGCGGGTGGTGATCACCACCGCCGACCGGTGGGCGATCGTGCGCCCGGTGCTGGCGCCCGGCACGTCCGTCGACCACGTGGTGCTGGTCGGTGCCACCGGCGATGAGCCGCCCGCCGGACCGGGCGTCCGGCTGCTGTCGTGGGACGTGCCGGCCGGCTGCGAACCCGTCCCGGTCCCCGCCGCCTCGGCGGTCATCGACCAGGACGCCGCGGCCATCATGTACACCTCCGGCAGCACCGGCCGGCCGAAGGGCGTGGTGCTGTCGCACCGCAACATCCTCGCCGGCGCCGCCAGCGTGGCCGGCTACCTCGGGCACGGACCGGACGACACGGTGCTCGCCCTGCTGCCGCTCAGCTTCGACGCCGGGCTGAGCCAGCTGACCACGTCGCTGATCGCCGGGGCCCACGCGGTGCTGGCGAACTTCCTGGTGGCCAGGGACGTCGTGCGGCTCTGCGCCAGGCACGGGATCACCGCCCTGACGTGCGTGCCGCCGCTGTGGCTGCAACTCGTCGCGCAGGACTGGCCCGCCGAGGCGACCGCCCGGCTGCGGTACTTCGCCAACACCGGCGGCCGGATGCCGGGACCGGTGCTCGCCCGGCTCCGGCGGATCTTCCCGGCGGCCGAGCCGTACCTGATGTACGGGCTGACCGAGGCGTTCCGCTCCACCTACCTCGACCCGGCCCAGGCCGACCTGCGCCCGGGCTCGATCGGCCGGGCCATCCCCAACGCGGAGATCCTGGTGCTGCGCCCGGACGGCTCGCCGTGCGCACCCGGCGAACACGGCGAACTGGTGCACCGCGGCGCGCTGGTGGCGCTCGGGTACTGGAACGACCCCGTCCGCAGCGCGGAGCGCTTCCGCCCGCTGCCGGGCACGGGCGGCGCCACCCGGCCGGAGATCGCCGTGTGGTCGGGCGACACGGTCTACCGCGACGAGGAGGGCTTCTTGTACTTCGTCGGCCGCGAGGACGAGATGATCAAATCCTCCGGTTATCGCATCAGCCCCGCCGAGATCGAGGAGGCGGCCTACGCCACGGGACTGGTGGGCGAAGCGGTGGCCCTGGGGATCGAGGACGACCGGCTCGGCCACCGCGTCGGCCTCGTCGTCGCACCGCGCGATCCCGGCCTGACACCGCAGACGCTGTCGCGCGCGCTGGCCCGCGAACTGCCCGCGTACATGCTGCCGTCGCACATCGACATCCTCGACCGGCTGCCCCGCTCGGCCAACGGCAAGTTCGACGTCGTCGCCCTGCGCCGCTCCCTGCACAGCATGCCGGCCCCCGGCTGACCGGACGGCGCCGGTGCGTCGCGGACGGGAGCCCGCGCGCCGGGCGCCGTGCGGGGGACGTGCCGCGTCAAATGCCCCGCGCGGGACGGCTCGCGCCGGACACGGCCGCCCCGGGACGCCCCGCGCCGAACGCCCCCGCCGCACCGCACGTCTCACCCCGAACGCCGCGCACGACCCCGTACCCCCAGCGCCCCGCACCGCGGATGGCGCGCCGCCCGCCGGCGCGTCCGGCGCCCCCGGACACGTTCCGGCGCCCGTCGGCCGCCCGGGACCGGCCGTTTGTGCCGCCGCGGACCCGTTCCGCCAGCCGGGGCGCCGTGCCACGGTGACCGGGGAGACCGTGCGGCCCCGGTGCGGCTGCCCGCCCGGCCCAACCAAGGAGTGCCCTTGCTGCAAGCCATCGACCTCACCAAGCGGTACGCCGAGGTACAGGCGCTGGCCGGATTCAGCCTGGAAGTCGCCGCCGGGGAGATCGCCGGGCTGGTCGGCCACAACGGCGCCGGCAAGACGACCTTCGTCGAGATGGTCTCCGGACTGCTCCGCCCGGACGGCGGCGTCGTCCTGGTCGACGGACGGCCGCCGGGGCAGTCCCGCGACCGCATCGGTGTCTCACCGCAGCACATCGCGCTCTACCGCTCCATCACCGTCCGCGAACACCTGCGCCTGTACGGCAAGCTGGCCGGACTGCGCGGCGCCGCGCTGCGCCGCGAGATCGACGACCTGTCCGGCGCGCTGCGGCTGACCGGCTTCCTGGACCGGCCGGCGGGACTGCTGTCCGGCGGCCAGCAGCGGCGCGCCCAGGCGGCGACCGCCCTGATCCACCGGCCCACGCTGCTGCTGCTCGACGAGCCGACCGCCGGCGCCGACCCGGACACCCGCCAGGCCCTGCTGGACGTGGTGCGGCAACGGGCCGACGACGGCGCCGCAGTGGTCTACACCACTCACTACCTCAACGAACTGACCGAACTGCGCGCCACCATCGCGGTCGCCGCCAAGGGGCGGGTGATCGCCCGCGGCAGCAGCGCGCAACTGCTCGACGGGCTACCGGGCGAGGTGCGGGTGAGCGCGGCGGACGGTCCCGTACAGGTGTCCACCAACGACCTGACCTCGACCCTGCTGGAAGTGCTGCGCACCGTGCGGCGGCCGGTCGACTCGGTCGAACTGCACCCCCCGACCCTTGACGACCTCTATCGCTCCCTGGCGGCCGCCGATGTCCACTGACTCCCTGTACCGCACCGCGGCACTGGTCAAGTACAACGTGATCCTGCGGCTGCGCGACCCGGCCCAGCTGGTCAGCTACCTGGTGACCCCCATGATCTTCATGGTGCTGTTCAAGCCCCTCTACACCAAGGCGCTGGGCGGCGGGCTGGTCCAGACGGTCACCGGCCAGCTGGTGATGTTCTCGGTGTTCGCCATGGCCATCGTCGGCAACGCGATCTTCGTCGAACGCGAGTGGCGCACCTGGGACCGGCTGCGCGCCAGCCGGGCGACCCGGGCCGAACTGCTCATCGGCAAGGCCCTGCCGGTCTTCGCCGTCCTGATGTTCCAGCAGACGGTGCTGGTGGTCTACGGCTGCCTCGTCGTCGGCATGCCCGTGCCGCGGTCGATCGGCCTGCTGGCACTGGCGATGGCGGTGTGGGGCTTCACCCTGATGACGATGGGCTCCGCGCTGGCGACGCTGGTCCGCAGCCGCGGCGACCTGATGATGGCCTCCGACGTGGGGTCGATCGCCATCAGCTCGATCGGCGGCGCCCTGCTGCCGGTGAGCCTGATGCCCGGCTGGGCCCAGGCCGTCGCGCCGTTCTCGCCCGGGTACTGGGGACTGGGGATGATCCGCTCGGCTGTCGAGGGCCGCACCGCCGACACCCTGCGCCCCGCGCTGGTCTGCCTCGGGATCGCTCTCGTCGCCGGCACCTTCGCCAGCTACCGCCTCGCCCGTGGCTGGGGCCGCAGCCGCCTGGTGTGAGCGATGCGGTCCACCCGGACCGCGAACGGCCAACGACGAAGGGGGAGTTCACCGTGACCGAACCAGTCAGTGACGCGGCCGTGGCCATCGTCGGCATGGCCGGCCGCTTTCCGGGCGCCACCGGCGTCGAGGAGTTGTGGCGCAACCTGCGCGCCGGGAAGGGCGGGCTGCGGGAGATCACCGAGGCCGAACTCGCGGCCGCCGGTGTCGATCCGGCCCTGCGCGCGGACCCCGCCTACGTCCGCGTCGGCGGGCCGGTGGCCGGCCTGGACCTGCTGGACGCCGCCGCCTTCGGATTCGGCCCGCGTGAGGCCGCGACGACGGAACCGCACCACCGGCTGCTGCTGGAGTGCTCCTGGGAGGCCCTGGAACACGCCGGCTACTGCCCCACCGACCCCGGCGCCACGGTGGGCGTCTTCGCCGGTGCCGCCTTCCCCGACTACCTGATCGACAACGTCCCCGGCCTGGCCCGCGAACCCGGCGGCAAGCAGCTGATGGCGGCCGGGATCGAGCGTGACTCGCTCACCTCCCTGGTCTCCTACAAGCTCGGCCTGCGCGGCCCCAGCACGACCGTGCAGACCTTCTGCTCGACCTCCCTGGTGGCGGTGCACCTGGCCTGCCAGAGCCTGCTGACCTACGAGTGCGACATGGCGCTGGCCGGCGGCGCCGCGCTGCCGCTGCCGCAGCCCGCCGGCTACCGGTACGAGGAGGGCGGCATCCTCTCGCCGGACGGGCGGGTGCGCAGCCTGGACGCGGACGCCAACGGCACCGTCATGGGATCGGGCGTCGCGATCGTCGCCCTGAAGCGGCTGACCGACGCGATGGCCGACGGCGACCATGTCCACGCGGTGATCATCGGCTCGGCCGTCGACAACGACGGCGCCGACCGCGCCGGTTACGGTGCGCCGGGCGTCGTCGGCCAGACCGAGGTGATCGAGACCGCGCTGGCCGTCGCCGGCGTCAAGCCGCAGTCCGTCGGCTACGTCGAGTGCCACGCGGTCGGCACCCCGCTCGGCGACTCCATCGAACTGGCCGCCCTGAGCCGGGCGTTCGGCACCCGGCGCGACGGCCGCTGCGTCCTTGGCTCGGTCAAGCCCAGCATCGGCCACCTGGACCGGGCCGCGGGCGTCACCGGCCTGCTGTCCGCCGCGCTGAGCCTGCGCGACCGGACGCTGCCCGCCGTGCCGGGCTTCCGCACCCCCAACCCGGCACTGGCCGCAGCCGCCGACACCTTCACCGTGCTGCCCGAGGACCGCCCCTGGCCGGCCGGCCCCGAACCGCGCCGGGCCGGGGTCAGCTCGTTCGGCGTGGGCGGCACCAACGCGCACGTGGTGCTGGAGGAGGCGCCGCCCCGGCCGCCGCGTCCGGCCGGCGCCGACCCGCACCTGCTGACCTTCTCCGCCGGCGACCCGGCCGCGCTGGCCGACACCACGCGCCGGCTGCGCGACCACCTCGCGCGGCACCCGGACGAGGACCTCGCCGACGTCGCGTACACCCTCCAGGTCTCCCGGGGACGGTTCGGGCTGCGCCGCGCGGTGGTCTGCCGCGACCACGCCGACGCCCTGGCCGCGCTCGCCGACCCGGACCGGTGGATCGACGGCGAGACCCGCCGGCGCGATCCGCGGGTACGGCTCGTCGCGGGCGACGCGGTCCCCGACGCGTGGTGGCCCGAACTGGCCGCCGCCACCCGCCGGTTGCTCGCCCCGGACCCCGAGGCCGCCGGGGCGGACCCGGGCGGCCGGGCCGGCGCGCTGGCCGGGCTGGCCGCCGCACTGACCCGGCTCGGCGTACGGCTCGCCGACGACACGGGCCCCGCGGGCACCCCCGGCGGCGAGGAACTGCTCGTCGCGCCGGACGCCGGCCCGGCGGACGGCTGGCTGCTGGGCGCGCTGGCCCGGCTGTGGCAGGCCGGCGCCGTGATCGACTGGCCGGCCCTGCACCGCGGTCGTGGTCGCCGGGTCCCGCTGCCCACCTACCCGTTCCAGCGCCGGCGGCACTGGATCGACGCCCCCGATCCGGCCGCCCCGGCTCCCCGGGCCGGGGCGCGCGGCGCGGCCGGCGACCGCCTCCACGGTCCGGTCTGGCGCCAGCACCCCCAGCCCGTCGCCGGCCTCGACCAGCGGCTGCGCCTGGCGGGACCGTGGCTGGTGTTCGCCGCGGAGGACCGCGCCGAGGCGCTCGCCGACCGGCTTGTCCACGCCGGCGCCGAGGTCGCCGTGGTGCGCCCCGGCCCGGCCCTCGCCGCCGACGACTTCGGCGACTTCACGGTCCGCCCCGCCGAGCCCGGCGACCCGGCCGCGTTGCTGCGCTCGCTGACCACCGCCCCGCGCACGATCGTGCACGGCTTCAGCCTGGCCTCACCGCCCGGCGCGGGCGTCGCGCACTTCGACGCCGAGCAGGACCGGGGACTGCGCTCGGCCACCGCACTCCTGCGGGCACTGGCCGACAGCGACCTGCCACCCGCGGAACTGGTCCTGCTCACCCGCGGAGCGGTCGGCGTGCTGGGCCCCGACCTCACCCACCCCGAACACGCCGCCCTGGCCGCCGCGGTCCCCGCACCCGGGTTCGGCGGCGCGCTCGGCGGCCTGCGGCACATCGACACCGACCCCGGCACCGGCGGCGACGCCGACACCGACACCGATCAGGTGCTGGCCGGTGCCGTGGACCCGCGCGCCGGCCGGCGCGCGGTGCGCAGCGGCGGCACCTGGCTGCTCGGCCACGAGCCGCACCCGCCGGCCGACCCCGACGCCAGCCCGCCCCAACTCCTGCCGGACGACGTGGTGTTGATCACCGGCGGCCTGCACGGCGGCGGCCTGGCCGTCGCCCGGCACCTGGCGTCCGCGTACGGCTGCCGGCTGGTGCTGACCACCCCCACCGCCCTGCCGCCGCGCGACCGGAGCGGTTCCGGCCCGGACGATCGCCGGACACCCGACGTCCTCGACCTGGAAAGCCGCGGCGCCACCGTCGTCACCGTCCCCGTGGCGACCGGCGACGGTGCCGGACTGCGGGAGGCGGTCCGCGCGGCGACCGACGCCGTCGGCCGCCTCGACCTGGTCGTCCACACCGTGGAACCGGGGGAGGCCGACGACTGCGCGGCGGTCGTGCGCGGATTCCACGCGCTCCAGGCCGCGCTGGGCGACCGGGCCACCCGGCGCGTCGCCCTGCACCCGACCGGTTCCGGGCCGGCCGCCGCCGCACTGGAGGCGTACGCGCGGGTGGCGCGGCTGCGCGGCGACGGCGTGTGGACCGTCGTGCACGCCGACCTCGCCGGCGCGGAAGCCGCGGAGCCGGACGGCACCGGCACCGACCTGGCCGGCCGCGTGCTCGCCGCCGCCGACCCCGCCCACGCCACCGTCTTCACCCGGCCGCCCGGCGAGGACCCGGCCCCGCGCACCGTCGACCGCCCGGCGCGGGACGCCGTCGGCGGCGGTGCGTCCGGCCACCGGGACCGTTCCGCCCTGGCCACCCCGTTCGTCGAACCGGCCGAGGGTGTGGAGACCACCGTTGCCGGCCTGCTCGCCGCCGCCCTCGACCTCACCGGGATCGGCGCCGACGACAACTTCTTCGAACTGGGCGGCCATTCGGCGACCGCTGTCCACCTCGCCGCCCGTCTCGCGGACGTCTTCGGCGTCCCGCTGCCGGTGACCGCGCTGGTGGAGGACCCGACCGTGCGACTGCTCGGCGCCCGGATCGCCGGCCTGACGGGCTGATGGGGCGATGGGCTGATGGGCTGATGGCGTGGGGATGGACGGGACGGCGCGGCGGGTCGGCGGGATGACGGGTCGGCGGGGGTGGCGAGGTGGTGGCCTGCCGGGAGGGATGACGGCTTTGCGGGTGAGGGGAGGGGTGAGGGGTGTGGGGTGACGGCCTGACGCGTTCGCGACGGGGGACGGCCCGGCGGATCGGCGGCTGACCGCCTGACAGGTGCCGGGGCCGGAGCGGGCGCCGGCCGTCGTCATGGCGGCCGGCGCCGCCGACCGCGTGCGGTGCGGCCGCACCGGAACCCGCCGCGCGGGAAGGCCGTGGCCACCGACACAGGCGGGAGTCGCTCCACCGCGTCCGGGCCGCCGTTCACCGGCGCTACCGCGACCGGGCCGCCGACGACTCACCGGTGCGCACGTCGCGGCGGGTCGCCGCCCCACCGGGTGCCCACGTCGCCGGTCACGTCCACCGGTCAACGGTCACCCGTTACCCGTCACCCGTCTCGCGGCGACCGACCGCGCCCCCGAGCCGACCGGCCCCCCGAACCACTCCTCCGCGCCGCGCCCCCGCCCC
>NZ_JAAGKO020000024.1 GCF_027947535.2 Streptantibioticus silvisoli | reverse complement strand
TGACGGTGATCACGCCACGGACGACCACGCCCGTCCACCCTGGGCAGCAGGGGCTCTATCCGCTCCCACGCCGCGTCCGTCAACTCACCCCGACCAGCCACAAGATCAATTATCAGACAAGCTCTAGGGGAGATGGATGCCGCCGGTATCGATTTCTCCCTGCTGTCGCTGACCAGTCCTGGCGTCCAGGGGGTGGTCGACCCGCGTCAGGCGGTCACCCGGGCCCGGGTCGCGAACGACCAGCTGGCCGAGGTCGTGGCCGCCCACCCGACCCGCTTCGGCGCGTTCGCGGCCCTGCCATTGCAGGACCCGGCCGCAGCCGCGGCCGAGCTGGAGCGCTGTGTGACCCAACTCGGGTTCCACGGAGCGCTGGTCAACGGCTACAGCAACGTCGGTGACGCCGACACCGGCTGGTACTACGACCATGAGCGCTTCCTGCCCTTCTGGGAGCGTGTCGAGGCGCTCGGCGTGCCGGTCTACCTGCACCCTCGCGACCCGCTGGCAGGCAATCGGGGGATCTACGAGGGGCACCCGGAGCTGTTCGGCGCCGTGTGGACGTTCACGGTCGAGACCTCCACCCACGCATTGCGTTTGATGACCAGCGGCTTGTTCGACCGGTTCCCCGGGCTCACCGTCATCCTCGGCCATCTGGGCGAGACGCTGCCGTTCAACATCTGGCGGATCTCCCACCGCGCGGCCTTCATGGGCGACCTGATCACGTTCGAGAAGCCGTTGAGCTCCTACCTGCACGACAACTTCTACGTGACGAC
Organism: Streptantibioticus silvisoli; assembly: GCF_027947535.2. Lineage (GTDB taxonomy): Bacteria > Actinomycetota > Actinomycetes > Streptomycetales > Streptomycetaceae > Streptantibioticus_C > Streptantibioticus_C silvisoli. The sequence goes on along the minus strand of NZ_JAAGKO020000024.1, from coordinate 119,250 downwards.
CAGCGGCAACTTCCACACCCAGACGCTCAACGCGACCCTGGCCGAGATCGGCGTCGACCGCGTGCTGTACTCCAGCGACTACCCGTACGAGTCCATGCGCGAAGCCTCCGACTGGTTCGACAACGCAGCCATCAGCGACAGCGACCGTCGACGGATCGGCTGCACCAACGCCCGGCGCCTCTTCCCCGGCCTCCCGGAAAGGATCGGCCCGTGATCGGGTCTTGAGTCCACCCGCGCCGCGCGCTCGACCTGAGACGCAGTCATGCCCGTTCTGCGCCGTGGGCAGGGCGCACCGTTCTCCCAAGTCGCCGCCTTCCATATTGAAGGTTGTTTCGATATGGAACGGTCCTGATAAAATGGCGGGGTGGACGCGCACAGCGACGGCGGGCCGGATTCGTCACCGGTGGTCGACTTCGGCCTGGCTCTCAAACGCGCACAGCACCTGCTGGGGCAGCGGATCGACCAGGCCCTGCGACCCCTGGATCTCAACCTGGGCCTGTGGGCGGTGCTGCGGGAGACGGCGACACATCCCGGCGCCTCCGCCTCCGAACTGGCCCGAGCCTCACGCCATACGCCGCAGACGCTCAGCGGGTTGCTGCGCCGGCTCGAGGACCGGGGGCTCATCGAACGCAGCGAGGCCCGCGGTCGCGTCGTGGACAACCGCCTGACGCCCGCGGGCCACGAGACGCTGACCGTGGTCACCCGGAACGTCGAGGACGTCATCACCACCGCGCTGGCAGGGTTCAGCCCGGAAGATCGCGCCGCCTTCGCACAACTCACCACCCGGTTCGCCGAGGCGCTCACGCACCACCACGAGCCCGGCACCCCGTCCGACCCCGGCCCGGGCGGGGCGTAACCGCCCTGCCGCACCCGAGGCGCCGCGCCCGGGAGCCGTGCTGCTCCCGCCTCGTCACGGTCCGGCTGATCAGCGTTGGACGCTGAAACGCGTCAAGACGCTGAACGGCTGGTTTTTCCCCGTGCCCGACACCGTCGAGGAATCCGGGTGGTGGTGCGGCGGCTCGCCGGGCGGGCGCGCGGCCCGCGAGCCGCCGGCTCGGCGTGGTGAGGACGAGCGGCGGGAACGCGGACGACCGCACCCGCTCCAGCGGGCCGCGCTGGGCGTCGGTCACCGCTCGTCCGCGTGGTGCGACGCGGACGCAGCGCGGTCCGGGCGGCGACCGGCCACGAGTACCGGACCGCCGGGTACCGTGGGAATCCGGCGCAGGTCCTGGAACCCCAGGTCGCCCAGCGCCCGGCTCATCCGGTGCGAGGTCAGCGCGCTGCCGCCGTTGCGCGCCGCGGTCCACTCGGCGACGGCCGCGAGCAGCGGCTCGCGCGGTGCCGCGTTGGTGCCGGCCACCAGCCATCCCCCGGCGGTGAGGGCGGCCGCCACGTGCGGGAGGCAGGCGTCCAACACGTCCTGGGAGAGGAACGGCGCGGGCAGCCAGACCAGGTCGTAGAGATCCCGTTCGCGCAGATCGACGGCGTCCTGATGCCGTACCTCGACGCGGTCGGCGGGTCCGGGGCCGGCCGTGTCCAGTTCCCGGCGGGCCAGCCGGACCGCCCGCTCCAGGTAGTCGATCCCGGTCACGTGGACGTGCGGCAGGTCCTGGGCCAGCGCGAGGGCGAGCGCCGCGGTCCCGGTGCCGATGTCCAGAACGCGGCTGCCCGGCAGGGCGAGCCGGTCGGCGAGTCCCGACAGGGCGGGCACGACGCGGGTGGCGAGCGCGTGCCCGGTGCCCGCGGAAGCGCGCCCCTGATCGACCAGTACGTCGTCGCCCTGCGCGTCCCACCCCGGCACCGCCTCACCGCCGGCGGCAGCGACCGCCTGCCGCATCGAACTGAGCCGGGCGGACGCCACATTGGCGGCGGCGGGACCGAGTTGCAGGACGGAGGCGGCTATCACCTTCTCCCCGTCCCGTCGCACCACGCCGGCCGCCTCCAGCACCGCGGTCCGCACGGGATCGGCCGCCAGAGCCTCCTCCAACGAGCCCGTCCCGGTCTCCCGCAAGGTCGCGACCACCGCGGCCAGCGCCCACACCTGACCTTCCAGTACGGCCACCGGATCGCTCTGCTCGACGTTGTCGTCCATGTCCCGCTCCTTGTTCGCTGCGCTCGGCGGTGCATCCCACCTGGCGCCGTCTTTACTGGATGCGAACGTCGGTGACCTATTTGCTGTCCATGACGACGGCGGTCCGGCGGATGAAGGTGCCCTCCACGGCGGAGCGGAGCAGGAAGTCGGCGGCGTTCGCGCGAGAGGTCGAGGGGAAGATCGGCGTCTTCGTGACGTCCTCGAGTACGGCCTCGGTACAGCGGCTGTCGCCTCGATTATTCAATGCTCCGGGGTATTCGAGGGTCCATTTCAGATCGCTGGCCCTCAAAAGCACTTCCGACGCGGCTTTGTCCGCGTACTTTTTCCGAAGCACGGTGCGGAACAGCGGGCCCGCAAGGAATGAGGCTTTGGCGAGAGAGTCGCCCACTCCGAACGCGGACAGAACGACGAAACGGTCAACGCCTGATGTCTTGGCGGACTCGACGACCGCACGGACGGTGTCGGTGATCAGCGTGGGGGTTTCGCTGATGCTTTTCACTCCAAGCGCGCTGATGATCGCGTCATGACCCCGGGCCGCCTTCGCGATCACGGTGGCGTCGGTGACGTCGCCGCTGACGATCCGAGCGCGTGGGTCGACGGTGGCCCCGGCGCTCCGCACGAGAGCGCTGATCTGGTGTCCCTGGTCGAGTGCCTTTTTGACCAGGAGAACGCCGGTACGACCGGTTGCTCCAAGGACAAGAAACCTCATGGCATTTCGCCTTCTCTGTGAATCCCGGATCGAACCTCGCCGGGCCGCCGCCACTGGCTGCGCACCACGTGGGGCGAGGATCTGATGCACCAATTTAGTCAACGGACCTGACTATGTCAAGGCAAGGCCAAAGCTGGCCGACGCCCGCCGATCCGGGCGATTCGGCGACGTGGAGCCCGGTACTGCCAGGCGTACCGCACTGCATTCTGCACGCACCGTCCACCCGGCGACGTCGCATCTGTTGACGTCGCCACGGTGTACAGTAGTAATGGTAACTGACTAGTGCGGCGGCTCAAGGGTCGGATGACACTGCCGTCGACGCTTGCGCAACGCCGCAGTGCGACCTGCCGGGGCGGCCCTGGAAACGGCCGCCGACGTCGATGCCGGGCCGGCCCGCGGCGAGCTGTTCACCGACCGCGACGACCTGGTCGAGCTCATCGGCCGGCCCGGCAGCCACCGTGCGCGAAGTCGTCCAGAACACAGCGACCACCGAGGAGTCACGATGAGCCCGTACACACCCCCTGTCGACACCCACGAAATGGTGCTGATCCACCGCGTCCTGCGGCGCGAGTTCGGTCAGCTTCCGCGGTTGTTCCGTGCCGCGGCCGGTGACCGCGCGCGATCCAAGGTCATCGGCGCCCACGCCCGGGAGATGCTGGACTTCCTCCACACGCACCACACCGGCGAGGACGAACTGCTCTTCCACCTGCTCCGCGAGCGAGCCGTGCTCGACCCGGAGCTGATGGACCGGATGGACACGCAGCACGCGCAGGTCGACGACGCCGTCACGGCCATCGACGCAGAGCTGCCGGCGTGGACGGCGAGCGCCGACCCCGCCGTCGGCGGGCGGATGGCGGCCGTCATCGACGCCATGATGCCGACACTCATCGACCACCTCGCCGAAGAGGAGCAGAAAATACTCCCGATCGCCTCCGTCACACTGACGCAAAGGGAATGGGACGCCCTCGGCAAACACGGCATGAGCGCGATCCCTCTCACCCGGCGGCTGATCATCCTCGGCCACATCACCGAGGAAACCGACGACGCGGAACGCCAGAGGTTCATGCGGATCCTGCCGACCCCGGCTCGCCTGGCCTACAAACTCATCGGCCACCGCCGGTTCACCCGCGAAACCACCACCATCCGCGGCTGATCCCACCCGCGATCCACCACGCCAGGAACGGCTGCGCGTGACGGTGTTATTCGCCGTCTCCGCGCAGGTCCGGCGTTCCGTCCCACCGGAACACCATCCATTCACTCATGCGAGAGAATTTCTCGCCGTGTCGGAGCAGGTGAAAACACCATGAGCACTGGTGTCGTTCTCTTCGCGCCCCCTGAGGCGCCCAACTACGTGGACGCGATCGTCGAACAGGCCCGCGAGGTGGCCGCAGCCGGACTGCGGTCGGCCTGGTTCGGCCAGCGATTCGATTACGACTCGCCGGGACTGGCCGCGATCGTCGGTCGTGAAGTGCCGCAGTTGCGTGTCGGCAGCTCGGCGATTCCGATCTTCGGCCGTCACCCGCTGCTTGTCTCCAGCCAGGCGCAAACCACCCAGGCCGCCACCCATGGGCGCTACGATCTGGGTCTCGCGCTCGGCGCGCCCGCGTTCATGGAGGCCACCTTCGGTCTGCCCTACGACCGTCCCATCGGCCTGCTGCGCGAATTCCTGACCGTGCTGCGCTCCCTCGTGGAGACCGGGTCCGCGGACTTCCACGGTGAACGCCTCAGCACGACCACGCTCATGTCCGCGAAGGTCCCCGGCGCCGAGCCGACCGTGCCCGTACTGGTCGCGGCCATGGGTCCGCAGGCTCTGCGCGTCACGGGCGAACTCGCCGACGGCACCATCCCCTACCTGGCCGGACCGAAGACGCTCGACGAGCACATCGTCCCCACGATCACCTCCGCCGCCCAGAAGGCAGGTCGGCCCGCGCCACGCGTGGTCACGTTGCTCCCCGTCGTGGTCACCTCGGATGTTGATCGCGTCCGGGAAAACGCCGAACGGCAACTCGCCATGTACGACCAACTGCCCTCCTATCACCGCGTCGTCGGCCTGGAAGGCAAGGACCGGGCGGCGGAACTGGCGGTGATCGGCGACGAGGAGACCGTCGCAGCCGCGATACGTCGCTACCGCGCCGCGGGAGCCACCGAGATCGTCGCGACCGAGACGGACCTGGGCGGTCCGGCGGACCAGCGTCGCACCTGGCGCCTGCTCGGCGAGCTGGCGAACGACTGAGCTTGACTCTGCTGATGCAGCGTCAACTCACCGTATTGACAGCGTCGTTGACGGGGGGTACGGCGGGTGCGGAACGCTGCGTGCGTCGCGCCGTGCACGCGCTGCCGCGATCGGGTGGGGGCGATGTGTGGCGGCGTCGAGGCAGGGTGCGGGGTTCGTGGGATCAGGTGGGTGATGAAGCCGAGCGGCATGGGCGATGATCGGCGGGTTGGTCCGGGAGTGGCGTTGTTCATGCCGTACCGGTACGCCGAGGGCCGGATGTTCCGCGCCCTGCGGGAGGCCGGGTTCGACGACTGGACGCTCGCCCAATGCCGGGTGTTCCAGCGCGTCGCGCCGGACGGTTCGCGTCTGACGGACCTGTGTGACCGGGCACAGATGACCAAGCAGAACGCCGGTGCGCTGGTCGACCAACTGGAGTGCCTGGGCTATGTCTGCCGGGTCCCCGACCCCAGGGACGGCCGTGCCCGGTTGATCGTGATCGAGGAACGCGGCCGGCGGGCGGTCGAGGTGGCCGCGGTCACGCTCGAGGAGATCCTCGCGGAGTGGGAGACCTACCTGGGCACCCGCAACTTCACGCTGCTGCACCAGATCCTGGAGCAGCTCCGCGAGATCACCGACCCCTGCACGCGGTGGATCCCGGGCGCCCCGAGCAGCCCACACCCGATTCCCGTTCGTCCCGGGAGCGCCGGGACCGGCAGGCACCGGCATGCTTCGACCCCGCCTTGACGTAGTCCCGGACCGGGGCGACGGCGTCCTGCCGGTGGAGGCGCTGGCCGGAGGGGGCGCGCTCCGCGATGAGCAGCCCCTGCTGCTCGTGGCGCACCTCGCGCACCGACCGGTGGCGCTGACAGCGGCATAAGGTTCCTGGACGTCCTCCGCCCGCTCCGGAGGGCGAGATCGCAGAGCCGGGCGTCGTTGCGCTCGGCGTGATCGCGCAGCCGTCGCCCAGTCGGGCTCGGCAGCCGGATGGAGGCCGCGGTGAAAGACCCTGAGATGTCGCGCGACGCACGTCTGACCGCCCATGGTGCCGTCTCCACGTCACTGGCCCTGTGCAGCGATCGCACGCTGGGCGAGCTGGTGGACACGGCCGTGCCGCTCGGGTCCGGCATCGGCGGCACGTCGGCCCTGCTGGAGGTTGCCGGCACCCCGGTCTTCGTGAAACGGGTGCCCCTCACCGACCTGGAGACGCAACCTCAGCACGTCCGCTCCACGGCGAATCTGTTCGAGCTGCCCGTCTTCTGCCAGTACGGCATCGGCGAGATCGGCGGGCCGGGCGGCGGGGCCTGGCGGGAACTCGCCGTGCACACCATGACGACGAACTGGGTGCTCGCGGCGGAATACGACGGCTTCCCCCTGATGTACCACTGGAGGGTGCTGCCCGACTCGACGCCCCTTCCGGGAGAACTCGCCGACGTCGAACGGGCTGTCGCCTACTGGGGCGGTGGCCCGCAGGTGCGCCGCCGGATCGAGGCCCGCCGGCAGTCCCCGGCGAGCGTCGCGCTGTTCCTGGAGTACATCCCGCAGAACCTGCACCAGTGGCTGAACAGCCGGGTCGGGGCCGGGGACGAGACCGCCGACCGGGCCTGCGCCATGGTGGAGAGGGAACTGGCAGCCGGCACCTCGTTCATGAACAGCCGCGGACTCCTGCACTTCGACGCGCACTTCGAGAACATCCTCACCGACGGCCGGCGCCTCTACTTCACCGACTACGGCCTCAGCCTCTCCTCCAGGTTCGAACTGTCGCAGGACGAGGCCGACTTCTTCGACCGGCATCAGGTATACGACCGCTGCTACACCACGACGTATCTGGTGAACTGGTTGGTCACCGCCCTGTACGGCCACCGGGTGGAGGACTGGGCGGGCCGCTACGAGCGGGTGCGCGCCTACGCGGACGGCGAACGCCCCACCGGAATCCCGGAGAAGACCGCGGCGATCATCGCCCGGCACGCGCCGGTCGCCGCGGTGGTGTCGGACTTCAACAGCAGGTTCCGGCGCCGGAGCAGGCAGACCTCGTATCCGCTGGAGGAGATCCGCCGGCTGGGCGGGATGGACGCCTCCGCCCTTCGCTGACGGAGATCCTGCCGACGGAGATCTCGCTGACGGACGTCCTGCGACATCCGGCCGCCACCGCGGCGAACCCGTGCGGTCGGAGCACTAGGCACCCGCGACGGTCGCCATCCGGTCGCGCAGCCGGGCCGCGTCCTGGCCGGGCGGGAGGCCGTACGCGCGCCGGTACTCGCGGTTGAACTGGGTCGCGCTCGTGTAGCCCACCGCCTCCGCGACCAGCGCCGCCGTGGTGTCGCCGGCGAGCAGGCGGCGCCGGGCCTCCTGCAACCGCAGTTGCTTCTGGAACCGCAGCGGACTCATGCCGGTGGCGGCCTTGAACCGGCGGTGCAGCGTGGCGGTGCTCATGTGGGCCGCGGCGGCGATCGCGTCGACGCTGAGCGGTTCGGTGTAGCGGGCGGAGATCCACGCGGCCGCCGAACGCACCCGGGCGGAGCCGGAGTCGGCCAGGGTGAACTGGCGCAGCGCCGGGCCCAGCGGGCTGCCGAGCAATCGGTAGAGGATCTCGCTCTCGACGCGGGCCGCCAGCGGACGGATGTCGTCCGGGGTGTCGAGCAGCCGGACCCACCGGGTGACCGCGTCGGTGATCTCCGGCGTCATCGGCGCGGTGAGCGGGCCGCCGGGGCCGGGGAGCGTGCGCGGATCGGCGTCGTCCAGCTCCAGCAGCAGGTCGGCGAGCGCACGGCCGTCGAGCCGCAGCACCGCTGAACGGTACGGCACCCGTTCGAACGTGGCGGTGACCGGGAGCACCAGCGAGTTGAGGAGCATCTCCCCGCGCCCGGTGACCCAGCTGCGGTCGCCCGCGATGGAACGCTTCGCGCCGTCGGCGATGAAGCAGATCATCGGCTCGTACAGCAGGTCGACCGGGCCGAGAAACTCGTCGAACGCGACCACCGTCAGCCGCGGCACCGCGCTGTCGGACCACAGGCCGTCCCGGTGCCGGGCGATCGCCGCCGCCAGCTCGTCCAGCATTCCGCGCTCCCATACGGAGAAGGCTCAGGCCCTTACTGACCTCTGTGGAGAAGGCTCAGGCCCTTACGGAGAAGGATCAGGCTCAGGTGAGAGCAGCAGACTCCTACTGAGAGGATCAGGCAATCCTACGCGGCCCTCGCCCCATGCCGTCGCGGCGATGTCCTCCTACCGTTGACGACATGACACAGCACGACAGGACCCTCCCGAAACGCACGCTCGGCACCCAGGGGCTGGAGGTGGGCGCCATCGGCCTCGGCACCATGGGCATGACCATGGCCTACGGCGCCGGCGACGAGCCCGGCGGCGTCGCGACCATCCGCCGGGCGTACGAACTGGGCGTCACGCTCTTCGACACCGCCGAGCTGTACGGCATGGGCACCGGCAGCAACGAGCAGTTGCTCGGCCGTGCCGTGCGGGACTTCCGCGACGACATCGTGATCGCCACCAAGTTCGGCTTCGACCTGAGCGACCCGCAGAACGTCGGCACCGCCCTGGACAGCCGGCCGGCCCACATCCGCGAGGTCACCGAGAACAGCCTGCGCCATCTGGGGACCGACCACGTCGACGTCCTCTACCAGCACCGCGTGGACCCGGACGTACCGATCGAGGACGTGGCCGGCGCGGTCGGCGAACTGATCGCCGAAGGCAAGGTGCGGTACTTCGGTCTCAGCGAGGCCGGTCCCGACATCATCCGCCGCGCGCACGCCGTCCAGCCGGTCTCCGTCCTGCAGACCGAGTACTCGGTGTTCGAACGCGCCGTGGAGAGCGAGGTGCTCCCGGTCGTGCGCGAGCTGGGCATCGGCTTCGTCCCGTACTCGCCCCTGGGCCGCGGATTCCTCACCGGCGCCGTGCGACCCGCCGCCGCCTACCCGGCCGACGACATGCGCAGCTGGGACGATCGCTGGCAGCCCGGCAACTACGAGAAGAACCTCGCCGCCATCCGCGACCTGACCGCCCTCGCGGACGCCAAGGGCGCCACCGTCACCCAGGTGGCCCTGGCGTGGCTGCTGGCCCAGGGCGACGACATCGTGCCCATCCCGGGCACCCGCAGCCCGGACCGCGTCGCGGAGAACGTCGCTGCCGCGCACGTCACGCTCACGCCGCAGGATCTGGCCGATATTCAGAAGATCCTGCCGCACGGCGCGGCCGGGTCCCGCTACCCGGAGGCGATGATGCCGTCCTGGTGACGTCCGGTGCGCGTTGCCCTTCTTCCGGACGGGCCGGGGCCGGAGCGGCGCGGCCCGGCCTCGTCCGGCGACATCCGGCACCCCGGCCTCGTTGACCCGGTGTCACGGATCACCGCGGCGGCCCGTTCCGCCGGCTCACCCCGCGGAGCCGGCCGCCGCGGTGACACCCAGGTACGAGACCTGGCCGGAGCGGTAGAGCAGGCTCTGCCAGCCCGCCGACAGCAACACGCCTGCGCAGAAGTCCAGTTGGCGCCGCTGCTCGTCGTACCGGCGGGCGGGTGAGTCGGCGGGGCCGGTCCACTCCACGCGTACCGTGCCTGCCTCGCCCGGGTGGACCCGGTAGCCGGTCCTGGTGCGCCGCCGGGAGGAATCGATGGCGGACGGCGGTACGCCCGCCGCCTGGAGGGCCAGGGCCACGGCGCGGACCATCCGGTCCGGGCTCCGGGTCTCCCAGGGCGCCGGGCCGGCGGTGCCCAGGATGCGGCGCTGTTCGAGGAGCGCCCGCCATGCCTGCTCCACCTCGGCCCGTTCAGCCCCCGGGTCCGTCGGGCCGGTGATCCCCGTCGCCTCCGCTCCCGGGTGGGCGGTCCCCGCCGCGGGGGGCGCCAGGGGTACGGCGACCTCGTCTCCGGTCGCCGGCGCGAACGGTCCGGACCGGTCCTGCGCCGGCGCTGACCGCTGCCGCGGCGCGACGCCGAGTCCGGCGCCGACCGCGCGTCCGGTGGCGGTCAGGTAGACCGCGCCGAGCCGGCCCGCGCGCTGAGCGCACCGGTGGCGGATCAGCCCGGCGACGGCCGCGTCCGGCGCGTTCGCCGGCAACCGGCCGGTGGCCGGGTCGGCGGCGGCGATCAGTGAACGTTGCTGACGGCTCAGCCGGCTCGCCAACTCCTCGGGCTCGGTCATCGCTCCCCCTTCGGGTTCACCGGCGATCGGGCGCGGCGGCGGTCGGCACACTGACGTACACCCACGGTGGGAAGCGGACGTACACCTACGGATGGAACCGGACGTATACGTACGCAGGAAACCGGACGTACACCTGCGGAGGGAATCGTACGTATACGTACGCAGGAGAACAGTGTCGTCGTCGGCCCCGTAACCGTCAGGCGAGCGTGAGGGAACGGGCGGCGACGACGAAGGCGTCGTGCGCGGTGCGGGCGGCGCGGGCGCGGCGGTCCATGTCCTCCTGGTCGGCGGCTTGGTGCAGGGCGACGGTCACGTCGGCGGCGCGGGAGGCGTGGTCGAGGACGTTCTGGTCACCGGTGCACAACTGGAGGGCGACCAGGGCCTCGGTGACGTCCGTGCGGGCCTCCAGGGCGACGCGTGCGGCCGCGGTCCGTTCCTCCTCCGGCGCCCGGGTGGCGCGCAGGGTGTGACAGTGCAACTGGTGCCGTCGCAGTGTCGTCAACGTAGCGAGGAACGCACCGCACACGGCCCGCATCTCCCGGCGGATCTCCTGGTCGCGTACCGCGTCGTCACGGCGGCGAGTGCTGCGCTCCTGGAGGAGGTAGGTGAACCCGCCGCCCAGCAGAGTACCGACGACGGCGATGACACTCGCTCACAACTCGTCCATGTGGGGCCTCCGTTGAGCGTGATCGGTACGGTGTCGCACCCGACAGGCTGCCATATCCGACGCGAGCGGCCGACCGGGTGTCCCGGCGGGACGGTGCCCGTAACCGGCTCCCGCCGACGACCGTTGGCCGGAGGGGAGTGCGGGTCCGCGCCCCCGTCGCCGCGTTTCCGTCCCGGCCCGCCGGGACGCGAGCGTGGCTCCTCCCATCGTGCGGACGCGGGTCCGGTGACGGTGGTGACCGGCCCGACGGCGGGTAGGTGCGCCGGACGGCCGGTTCGGTGATCGTCGTGGAGGTGTCGACAGGTGAGCGGTTCGCAGCATTCCGGTACGCGGAGGGTATGGATCCGCCGGGGGCGGACGACGGCCCTGGTCGTCCTGCTGCTGGTGGCGGTCGGCGCGGTGTCGATCTGGCTGGCGGTGCGGATCACGCCGACCCAGTCGGTCGCCGCGGCCGGGCAGGACATCCAGGTGGGTGCCGTGCAGCCGACGCTCAGCCTCTCCGGGCACGGTGAACTCGACCTGTTCGGCGAGGCGATCCCGACCAGGCCGCGGTTCCCCGGCCCGATCCGCCCCCGGCTGCGGCTCGCCCACATCAGCATCGACTCGCAGGTGAACGAGATCGCCCGCTCCAGCGGTCACGACACGCTGGAGGTGGCCCTGAGCAGGCAGCTCGCGGCGGGCTGGACCCGTTACTGCGCCTGGGAGATCCTGATCGCCGCCGGATGCGCCGCCGTCATCCTGGTCGCCGTCACCGGGCTGGGCCGCACCAGGCCGCGCGGCATGCTCGCCCTGGTGGCGGCGGGCGTGGTGACGGTGGTCGCGGTGAACGCGGTGGGTGTCTACCTGCTGGCCTCCGGGACGCCCGACGCGCTCAAGCACGTGCACACGCTCGACGACCTGGTGGGCAGGACCCCGACGCAGCCGGTGCGGGCGGCGAGGGGGCCGGCGCTTCCCGACGTGAACGTGGTGGTGCTCGGCGACTCCACCGCCGCGGGCCTCGGCAACCCGCTCGTCGCCCACCCGACGGCGCTGGACCGGGTGTGCGGGCGCAGTTCCGACGCCTACGCGGCCGACCTCGCCTCCGTCAACCACTGGAACGTGCTGAACCTCGCCTGCCAGGGGGCCACCGTCCGCGACGGCGTCCTCGGCGTCCAGATCCGGGGCGACCAGGTCGTACCGCCCCAACTGGCGGTCGCGCTGCGCGCCACCAAGGTCTCCACCGTCGTGGTGAGCATCGGCGCGAACGACATGAACTGGGCGGTCCTGACCGGCCTGTGCGCCGCCTCCCCGGTCTGCGACGACAAGGCGTCCACCGCCTACTTCACCAAGCAGCTCGACGCCTTCAACGAGAACTACCTCGACCTGCTGCACCAATTGGCGACCCTGCCGCACCATCCGGCCGTGCTGATCAACGACTACTACGACCCCTTCGGTCCGGACACCCGCTGCCTGGCGAAGGAGGGCATCACCGCGACCAAGGCCGCCGTGCTCGGCTCGCGCCTGGACGACCTCAACTCGGTGCTCGACGAGGGAGCGCGGACCTTCCACTTCCGCACCGCAGAGCCCAGCTTCGACGGGCACCGCCTGTGCAGCGATCAGCCGTACGTCCAGAACACCGCCGGCCAGGCACCCCTGCACCCGACCGCCGCGGGAGAACTCGCCATCGCCCTCGCCGACGAACAGGCCCTGACCGCCCCGGGCCCGCAGGACCGGCCCGCGGCGAGCCCGTCACCTTCCACCTCGACCCGTTCCACGGCCCCCGCCCCTTCCACAGCCCCGGCCCCTTCCGCGTCCTCGGCCCGTTCTGCCGTCCGGTGAGGTGACGCGGGAGCGGAACCGCCCCGGCGCCGCCCCCGTCGGGCCGGGGTACGCCTTGCCCGCAGCGGGGTCTCGGGCCGGGGTACGTACCGCCCGTGCCGGCGCCGCGGGCTGACGTCAGGCCGGCGGCGGGGCATCCGGTTGCGTCCCGGCGTCGGTGATGCCCAGGCGCAGGTGTTCCACGTGGTGGAGGGCCTGGTCGAGGAGTTCGGCGACGTGGTTGTCGTGCAGGGCGTAGATGATCGAGCGGCCCTGGCGGGTGCCGGTGACCAGGCCGAGGGTGCGCAGGACGCGCAGTTGGTGGGAGCAGGCGGACTGCTGCATGCCGACTTCACCGGCGAGTTCGGTGGCCGCGCACGGGCCGTCGCGCAGCCGGGCGAGGATCAGCAGCCGCGACGGGGTGGCCAGGGCCTGGAGGGTTTCGGCGACCTTGGGCGCGTTCTGGGCGGTCAGCCTGGTTCGCGGGCTTCCGTTGCCGGTGCCCTCGTCCGGGGTGATCGCTCCGTGGCCCATGCCGTCATTCTATGGAGATGAACACATGAATGGCTGTTCATGTGTTCCTGTATCGTGGGCCGCCCGAGGACCGCATCGCCGAAGGGCCCGCCGCCATGACGTCCACGCTCCTGCCGTCCGCCCCGCCGGAGGCCCGCGCGCAGCGCGGTGCGGCGGGCCGGCGCACCCGGGTCCTGGCACTGGCGGAGGCCCGCTGGGCGCTGGCCGCGCTCGTGCTGTTCCTGGTCGCGCTGCCGCTCGATCTGCTCGGCGCGCCGGCCTGGGCGTGGGGCCCGCTGTTCGCCCTGGCCTACGCCGCCGGCGGTTGGGAGCCCGGCTGGGAGGGGCTGAGGGCCCTGCGGGAACGGACCTTGGACGTCGACCTGCTGATGGTCGTCGCCGCGCTGGGCGCCGCCGCGATCGGGCAGGTCCTCGACGGTGCCCTGCTGATCGTCATCTTCGCCACCTCCGGCGCGCTGGAGGCGGTCGCGACCGCCCGGACCGCCGACTCCGTGCGCGGCCTGCTGGACCTCGCCCCCGTCACCGCGACCCGGCTGCCCGCCGACGGGGGCGAGGAGAGCGTCCCCGCCGCCTCCCTCGCGGTCGGTGACGTGATCCTGGTGCGGCCGGGCGAGCGGGTCGGCGCCGACGGCCAGGTCCTGGACGGGGCCGGCGACGTCGACCAGGCCGGTATCACCGGCGAACCGCTGCCCGCCGCCAAACGGCCCGGCGACGAGGTGTTCGCCGGCACCGTCAACGGCACCGGCGCCCTGACCGTCCAGGTCACGCGCGACCCGGCGGACTCGGTGATCGCCAGGATCGTGCGCATGGTCGAGGAGGCCTCCGGGACCAAGGCGCCGACCCAGCTGTTCATCGAGAAGGTCGAACAGCGGTACTCGATCGGCATGGTGATCGCCACGCTCGCGGTCTTCGCGGTCCCGCTCGCGCTCGGCGCCGCGCTCCAGGCGTCACTGCTGCGCGCGATGACCTTCATGATCGTCGCCTCGCCGTGCGCCGTGGTGCTGTCGACCATGCCCCCGCTGCTGTCGGCGATCGCCAACGCCGGCCGCCACGGCGTCCTGGTCAAGTCCGCCGTCGTCATGGAACGCCTCGGTCAGATCGACGCCGTGGCCCTGGACAAGACCGGCACCCTCACCGAAGGCACCCCGCGCGTCACCGACATCCGTCCGCTGGCCGGCTCCGGGCTCGACGCGACCGCCCTGCTGACCCTCGCCGCCGCGGCCGAACACGCCAGCGAGCACCCGCTGGGCCGCGCCGTGCTGGCCGCCGCCCGCGAACGCGGCCTGACCCTTCCCCCGGCCGACGCGTTCACCTCCTCCCCCGGCCACGGCGTGACCGCCACGGTCGACGGCCGGGTCGTCCGACTCGGCTCGCCCGAGCGGCTCTTCGGCGCCGACGACGAACAGGCCCGCGCTGTCGTGCGGCACGTCGAGGACTGCGGGCGCACCGCGGTCCTCCTCCTGTGCGACGGCACACCGGCCGGCGTGCTCGGCGTCGCCGACCGATCGCGCCACGACGCCGCCGCCACCGTGGCCGCGCTGACCGCGCTGACCGGCCGGCCCCCGGTCCTGCTGACCGGTGACAACGAACGCGCCGCCCGGCACCTGGCCGCCGAGGCCGGTATCACCGAGGTCCGCGCGGGTCTGCTGCCGCAGGACAAGGTGGCCGCGGTGCGGCAGTGGACGGAGCAGGGCCGCCGGGTCCTGGTCGTCGGTGACGGCGTCAACGACGCGCCCGCGCTGGCCGCCGCACACACCGGCATCGCCATGGGCAAGGCCGGTTCCGACCTCGCCCTGGAGACCGCCGACGCCGTCGTCGTCCGCGACGAGCTGGCCGCCATCCCCGCCGCCGTCGGCCTGTCCCGCGCGGCCCGGCGTCTGGTCGTCCAGAACCTCGTTGTCGCCGGCCTCTTCATCACCGCGCTGGTCGCCTGGGACCTGATCGGCACCCTGCCGCTGCCACTCGGCGTCGCCGGCCACGAGGGCTCCACCGTCCTCGTCGGCCTCAACGGTCTGCGGCTGCTGCGCGACAGCGCGTGGAAACGCGCCTCCGGCGCCGGGTAGGGCGGTTCCTGCGGCGCCGGTCGAGAGCGCCGGCCCCGGCCGCACCCGACCCCCGTCCCCCATCCGCGCGCCGACCGCTGGCGAGGTACCCGACGGCGTCGCACGCTGGGAGTCATGACGGTGAACATCCGGGCCGGCGAGGTTCCGCACGGATGGGTGGTCGAGCGCCCGGGACCGATGGCGACCGGGCCGCTGGCGTGGGTCGCGCGGCCCGGAGCACCGCTCGGGCCCGGTGAGGTGCTGGTGCGGGTCGAGGCGTGCGGCGTGTGCCGGACGGACCTGCACCTGGCCGAGGGCGACCTGCCACCCCGACGGCGGGGCACCGTGCCGGGACACGAGATCGTGGGCCGGGTGGTCGACGCCGGGCCCGGGGCGAACCGGTTCACGCCGGGGCAGCGCGTCGGCGGTGCGTGGCTGCGCGGGACCTGCGGCCGGTGCCGGTACTGCCGGTCCGGGCGGGAGAACCTGTGCCCGCACTCGGTCTACACCGGCTGGGACGCCGACGGCGGGTACGCGGACGTGGCCGTGCTGCCGCAGGCGTTCGCCTATCCGCTGCCGGAGACCGCCGACCCGGCCCACCTGGCGCCCCTGCTGTGCGCCGGCATCATCGGCCACCGGGCGCTGCGCCGCAGTGCGCTGCCCCACGGCGGCCGGCTCGGACTGTACGGGTTCGGCGCCTCCGCGCACCTGGCCCTTCAGGTCGCCGTCGCCGAGGGAGCCACGGTGCACGTGCTCACCCGGTCCGCACAGGCCCGTGCGCTGGCTCTCGACCTCGGTGCGGCGTCGGCGGGCGGGGCGTTCGACCGGCCGCCGGAAGCGTTGGACTCCGCGATCCTGTTCGCCCCGGTCGGCGACCTCGTACCGCCGGCCATGGAGGCGCTGGACCGGGGCGGCACGCTGGCGGTGGCGGGCATCCACCTCAGCGACGTCCCCTCCCTCGACTACGCCCGCCACCTGTTCCAGGAGCGCGACCTGCGCAGCGTCACGTCGAACACCCGCGAGGACGGCGCGGCGTTCCTCGGCCTCGCCGAGCGCTACGGCATCCGCGCCACCGTCACCCGTTACGCGCTCCGGGACGCCGACCGGGCGCTCGCCGACCTGGCCGCCGACCGGGTGAACGGCGCCGCGGTACTGCTCCCACGGTGAACGCCCCGCACCGGATCGCACCGCACCTCACCTCACCTCACCTCACCGCCCCGCACTGCACCGCACCGCACCGCACCGCACCAGGGGACGCCCGCCCTTGAGGACGTACCGTTCACGCGCCGGAACGTCGAACCCCCGGGGCAGGCGTACGCGGGGGCGTCAGGCGTCCGGGGCGGCGTATACGCGGTGGCCGGCCACGAAGGTCTGCAGGACCCGGGCGGCCCCGATCTCCTCGGCGGGGCCGGCGAAGAAGTCCCGGTCGAGGACCACCAGGTCGGCGAGGTTGCCGGGAACGATGGAACCGGTGTCGTCGAGGTGATTGGCGTAGGCGCTGCCCGCGGTGTACGCGGCGACGGCCGGGCCGAGGTCGAGTCGCTGCCGGGGAAGGAAGACCGGGGTGCCGTCGTCCGCCCCGAACTGCCGCCGGTTGACGGCCACATGCAGCGCCTGCACCGGGTCCGGGGTGCTGACCGGCCAGTCGCTGCCGGCGGCCAGGGTGGCGCCGGAACGCAGCAGGTCGCCGAAGGGGTACTGGTGCTCGGCGGCGCCCTCGGCCAGGTAGGGGATGGTCAGTTCGTCCATCTGCGGTTCGTGACAGGCCCACAGCGCCTGGATGTTGGCGATCGCGCCGAGCCGGGCGAAGCGGGGGACGTCGGCGGGGTCGACCACCTGGAGGTGGGCCAGCTGCGGGCGGGTGTCGCGCCGGCCGTTGGCCGCCCGTGCCGCTTCCACCGCGTCGAGCGCCTCACGGACCGCGCGGTCGCCGAGCGCGTGGAAGTGCACCTGGAAGCCGGCCGCGTCCAGAGCGCTCACGTGCTGCTTGAGGTCCTCGGCGGGCACGAAGCTGATGCCGCTGTTGCCGGTGGCGCAACCGCACGCGTCGCGGTAGGGGCGCAGCATGGCAGCGGTGCCGTTCTCGGCGACGCCGTCCTGCATGATCTTGACGGTGGTGAACCGGAGGTTGTCGCGTGCGTTGTCCGCGCGGCGGGCGAGCAGTCCGGGGATCTGCTCGGCGCCGCGGGTCCGGTCCCACCACAGCGCGCCGACGACCCGGGCGGTCAGCAGGCCGCTGTCGGCGGCGCGCAGGTACGCCGCGGTGGGGTCGGCGATGCCGGCGTGGTCGCCGACGAGGGCGTCCTGCCAGGCGGTGACGCCGAACGCGTGCAGCAGGTCCTGGGCGCGCAGCAGTCCGGCGACCTGGTCCTCGACGGTCACCGGCGGCATCCGCACGGCCACGAGCGTCATCGCGCCCTCCTGGAGCATGCCGGTGGGCACCCCGTCCCGGTCGCGTTCGATGCGGCCGTCGACCGGGTCGGGGGTGCGGGCGTCGATCCCGGCGATCCGCAGGGCGCGGGAGTTGACCCAGACGCCGTGGTGGTCGCGGTTGACCAGGTGGACGGGCCGGTCGGGGACGATGTCGTCGAGGAGGTCGCGGGTGGGCAGGCCGCCGGGGAACGCCTCCATGGACCAGCCGCCGCCGGTGATCCACCGCGCCTCGGGGTGCGCGCGGGCGTAGGCGGCGATGGTCTCGCGGTAGCCGGCCGGTGTCTGCGCGCAGCCCGTGAGGTCGCAGGCGCCCAGTTCGACTCCGGCGCCCACCGGGTGGACGTGGGCGTCCTGGAAACCGGGCAGCAGCAGCCGGCCGGTGAGGTCGACCACCTCGGTGCCGGGGCCGATCAGGTCGCGTACCTCGTCGTGGCCGACGGCGGTGATCCGGCCGTCGGTGACGGCGACCGAGGTGGCCCGGCCGCGTGCGGGGGCGACGGTGTGGACCGGGCCCGAGGTGAGGACCAGGTCGGCTGCGGGACGGGACATCGGAGGGCACTCCTCATCGGTGGGCGGCTGGTGCGGCATCGGTGGGCGGCCGGTGCGGCGCCGGTACGCGGTCGTTCCGGCGCGCGCAGGGAACGGAAGTCAGCGGGTGGTGCTCCGGCGCGCGGTGAGGTCGATGGACCCGCCACCGGTACCGCCCTCGCGGGTGCGGTCGGCACACCCGGGCCGGTGACGCCGCCGTTGGTCGCGGCACCAGCACCGCAGGAGGCGGCCGTGGCCGGGCCAAGGGCGCCAGCGCTGCCACCGTCGGGACGGTCGCGCGGGCGGCGCGGGTGCTGGCGGCATCGGTACTCCTGGTGGCTGGGCGGGACCGGGAGCCCGCCGGAACGGGTGGCCGGGAGGGCCCCCGCAAACCGCGCCGAACCGGACACCGCCAGCGATCTCGACGACGACAGTTTCGGCCGGCGATGCCCATGCAAGCCGCGCCCCGACAGGTAGGTCAACCCTGTTGACATAAGGGCGGACGTGGCCCAGCCTGCTCGTGCGGCGACAGGACACCGCTGACGCGCGAACGGACCTCGGGGAGGACACCGTGGCCGGGGCGAACCGGGTGCCCGCCGAGCGGCGGCGGCGCAGACCCACCCGTGGCGGCGTGCTGCTGTCGGCCGACCTGATCATCGACACCGCCGTGCGGCTGAGCCACGAGCACGGTCCCGAGGGGCTGAGCGTGCGGCGGCTGGGGGCGGCGCTGAGCTGCGATCCGAGTGCCGTCTACCGCTACTTCCACAGCACCGACGACCTGCACCTGGCCATCGCCGACCGGCTGATCGGTGAGGCGATGCGCGGCTTCACCCCGGACGACGACTGGACGGCGGCGCTGCGCGGGATGGCGTTGCGCATCCGTGCCGTCCTGCTCGCGCACCCGCGGCTCGCGGTGCTGGCGGCGTCCCGGGTGACCCGGCGTGAGAACGAGTTCCGTGCCGTGGAGACCGGCATCGCCATCCTGCTCCGGGCGGGTTTCGGCGCGGCCGGGGCCGTTCGCGCCTACCACCTGTTCATCGACACGGTCCTGGGCCACGCGGCCCTGGAGGCGGCGGCGCTCGCCCTGCCGGACGCGCGGCGCGAGGCCGACGAGCGGGCGTGGACCGACGCCTACCAGTCGTGCCCGGACGACACCCACCCCGCCCTGGCCGCCGTGCGCCACGAACTGCACCGGATGGGCGGCAGCGCCTTCGAGGCGGCGCTCGACGTCCTGCTCACGGGCTTGCGCCAGGTCCACGCTTCCGGGTGACCCGGCGCACGCCCGTCGCGAGCCCGCCTTCCCCCCGGTCCGACCCCGATCCGCCGGTAATGACCCGATACACCGGTCCGGTCCCGGTCCGCCGGTCCGGTCCCCCGGTCCGCCGGCCGCCGGCCGCAGGCAGCAGTCCGGGCGTCGGACCTCGCGCCGTCCCGCAGCGCCGCCTCAACCACCCCTCTCGCAGTGCTTATTGACATGGCGTCAGCTCACGTACGCGCTCAACCGGTGTACAGCGAACGGGACTCCATGAACCGCAGGGCGTCGTAGTCGCGTTCGACCTCGTGCGGGTCCTGGGCCGCGAGGTAGACGTAGCCGGGTGAGCTGAGCAGGTCGGTGGTCACCGGCAGCCGCTGGCCGGGGCGGACACCGTGGCTGAGGGCGACCAGGGTGGGCAGCCGCTGGAGCCGGTCGGCCCAGTCGAGCGAACGCACCGTCCCCGCCTCGGAGTTGATGAGCGCCACGTTGCGCAGCTCACCCGGCCGCACGGCGGCGGTGTCGTCGAAGCGGCGCAGGGCGTCCGGTTCGACCAGGGTGTCGGCGAGCAGGCTGGTCTGGGACGTGCCGCAGTACTTCTCGATCACCCAGGGCAGCGTGCCGCCGCCGAGCCGGGCGCCGCTCTCGATGAGCACCGGCCCCCGGGCGGTCGCCATCACCTCGGTGTGGGCGGCGCCGCAGGCCACCCCGAGGGCGTCCAGGACGGCGGGGACGAACGCCCTGACGGAGGCCGCCTGCGCCGCGTCCGGTGCGACGGGCTGCTCGTAGTCGTAGACGGGGTGGCCGCCCGCGCCGGAGCGCTTGGTGTAGCGCCACAGTTCGGCGATCCGGTGGACGCCGTCGTGGGAGACGGAGTTGGCGTAGTACTCCACCCCGTGCAGGCGTTCTTGCACCAGCGCGGCGCGGTTGGGTTCGCCGTAGAGGTTCCGGGAGCCCAGCACCCGCGCGCACGCCTCGCGCACCTCGTCGGCCGTGCGGCAGAAGCGCACGTTGTCGCTGCCCGCGCTGCTCGGCGGTTTGACGACCGCCTCGGCCAGTCCGCCGGCGGCGAACCAGGTCGCGGCCCGGTCGGCGTCCGCGAACTCGGCGGTGAGCGGGGTGGCGAGCCCGGCCGCGGCCACCGCACGGCCCATCGCCGCCTTGTCGCGCCGGGCGCCGACCGTCTCGTAGCGGTTGCCGGGCAGTGCCATCAGGTGGGTGAGCGTGTCAGTGAGGACCACCCCCGACTCGGTGCCGGCCACCACCCGGGTCACCCCCAGCGAGGCCAGCCGCGCGGCGAGGGCCGCCGGGCCGGCGGTGGCGTCCAGGCACGCGTCGTACCACGCGGGGTCGAACCCCCGGGTGAAGTACTCCGACATCCGGGGGGAGCTGCTGATGTGGACGCACGGTATTCCGCGCCGCCGGACGGCCTCGACGAGGGCCCGTCCGGTCGAGTGACCGTCGACGAGGGCGATCTTCATGTGCTGCGGCACTCCTGTGTCGATCCGCTGGGTCGGTACGGGCCCGTTCAGACCGCTGGTGTCGACTCGTGGAAGCAGCAGCCGACCCGTGCTCCGCCGGACATGCTGACCACGCCGACCTGCGGGTCGGTGCTGCCGCGGACGATGCAGCCGCCGTAGCCGTCGCCGCCGGTGACGGAGGAGTCGGTGAGGAAGACCCCCCAGTTGAGGTACAGCTCCTGGGAGCCGTCGCCGTGCTGCGCGGGGAAGGACTCCGGGACCGGCCGGACGCGCCGCTGGAGTACGTACGGGCCGTCCACCGCCTCGGCGAGCCGGGCCTGCCACTCCTCGGCCGGCACGGTCCAGCCGGGGACGATGCCGCTGCCGCCGTGCAGGAGCGTCGGCTTGAGGATCAGGTCGTGCTGGTGGGCGAGGGCGTACGGTACGAGTTCCGCCTCGGTGCCGTCGCCGAGGGCCAGCGTGCGGCGGACCGGCCGGGTCCAGGGCAGGAAGCGGTCCAGGCAGGCGTGCTCGTCGGCGGTGAAGGCGGACCGGTTGCGGTCGTCGGAGAGCATGCCCAACGCACCCTTGTTGCCGTACAGTTCCGCGTCCAGCCGACTGAAGAGCCCGACGGTGCCGCGTTCGACGGCGCGCAGGATCGGCTCGACCAGGGCGACGTCGTCGTCGGTGACGATCTCCTCGACGAGGAAGAAGCGGAAGACCACGTCGATCGTGCGGCCGTCGATCTCCAGGCGGTCGCCGCGTTCGCGGATCTGCCCGACGTGGCAGGGGACGGCGTCGATGCCCAGGCCGTCCAGCAGCCGGGCCATGACGCCCAGCCGCGGCGCGTAGCTGACGAAGCTCTGCGGCCAGTCGGCGAGGGCGACGACCGGGCGGCCGCTGTCGGGCAGGTGGGCCGAGCACTCGGCGCGCAGCGTGTCGGCGATCGCGCGCAGCGTGTCGAGGTAGCCGAGGCCGTGCTTGTCGACGAACTCGGCGAGCGCGGGGTGCCGCAGCATCAGGCGGTTGATGTCGGCGTTCTCGAAACCGCCCAGGGCGCTGGTGATGTTGAGTTCCAGCAGCTTGAAGCCGTCCGCGTCCCGGTACAGGTCGGAGCGGGCGAGCGGCAGCAGCGGGTCGGCGGTGCCGGCCGCCCGGCGTACGACGGAGGTCTGGCAGGCGTTCATCCCCACCCCGGCGGCGAAGGCGCCCAGGTCGCCGCCGAACAGCCGGTCGGGCAGTTCGGTCAGCAGCCGGTGCAGGGTCGTCAGGTCGGCCGCCATCGAGGCGCGTTCCGCCGCGGTGACGAAGACCGGGCCGGGCAGGAACCGGCCGCCGTAGCCGACCGCCAGCAGTTCGGAGGCGGCCGCGTGCTCGGTCAGCTCGCGCGGGTCGGCGCCGCGGCGCGCGAGGTGGTCGAGGTACTCCGCTCCCAGCCCCGACCGGGGCAGGCGGCTGGACGGCGAGGACTGGTTCATGGCGGGGTTCCGATTCCTTGGCGGGACGTCAGGAGGACAGGAGTTTGTACAGGGCGGCGTGGCAGTCGGCGAGTTCCTCCTCGCTGACCACCTCGTTCGGCCCGTGGGCGAGTTCGGAGTCCCCGGGGCCGAAGTTGACGGCCGGGATGCCGTGCACGGCGAAGCGCCCGACGTCGGTCCAGCCGAGCTTCGGCCGGACCGGGGCGGCGGTCGCGGCGCACAGGGCGGCCACCAGCGGGTGCCGCAGGTCCGGCGGCGCGGGCGGGGAGGACAGCAGGACCCGTGCGTCGTCGGCCTCCGGGGCCAGGCCGGTGACGACCGCCGCCGCCGCGTCGCTGTCCAGCGAGGCGGCGTGCCGGAAGTTCACCCGGACCGTGCAGCGGTCGGGCACCACGTTGCCCTGCACTCCGCCCTCGACGGCGACGACGGACATCGCCTGCCGGTAGGCCAGTCCGTCGATCACCGCCGGCTCGGGGGTGTGTTCCGCGATGCGGGCCAGGGCCGCCGCCGCGCGGTGGATGGCGTTGACCCCCTGCCAGGGGCGTGCGGTGTGCGCCCGGGTGCCGTCGAAGCCGAGTTCGACGACGAGGTTGCCCTGGCAGCCCGCCTCGACGGCGCCGCCCGTCGGCTCCAGCAGGATCGCCAGGTCGCCCACCACCAGGGGGCGGTGCTCCGCGAACAGCAGGTTCATCCCGCTGCGGCGCGACCCGATCTCCTCCTTGTCGTAGAAGACGAAGGTGAGGTCGAACGCGCTGTCCGCGGTCTGCTCCGCCAGCAGGAGCATGACGGCGAGGCCGCCCTTCATGTCCACCGCACCGAGTCCGCGGACCTTCCCCGCACCTCCCGGCTCCGGGCCGCGCGGCATCACCGGCACGGTGTCGAGGTGGCCGGCCAGCACGACGCGCTCCGCGCGCGCGGTGCCGTCCTCGGTGCGCGCGACGACGTTGTTGCCCACGCGGTGCACGGTCAGCCGGGGAGCCCGGGCGCGCAGCCGCCGTTCCACCAGATCGGCCAGTTCCTGCTCGTCGCCGCTCACCGACGGCACGGCCACCAGGGCCGCGGTGAGCGTGAGCAGGTCGGTCGACCGCAGGACGTCCTGGTGCGTCCGATCGCGTGCCGTGGTGTCGCCCGCGCCGGTGGGGCGCTCCCCCGCGCTGCCGTCCGCACCGGTGGCGCGCTCTCCCGTGCTGCCGTCCGCGCTGCTGGCGCGCTCTCCCGTGGTGTCGCCCGCGCCGCTGGCGCGCTCCCCCGTGGTGTCGCCCGCGCCGGTGGCGCGCTCCCCCGTGCTGCCGTCCGCGCCGCTGGCGCGCTCTCCCGTGGTGCCGTGCATCAACTCTCAGCTCCTGCCGCAGATATCCAGTTCACGCGTGCCGCCAGGACCAGCCGGACCGTGACGACCGCCATGACGGCGGCGCCGAGCCCGAAGACCGCGGATGTTCCCAGTGCCTTGGCGCCCAGGCCCGCGAGGCCGGCGCCGACCGGCATGGCGCCCCAGGCCAGCAGGCGGTAGACGCTGTTGACCCGGCCCTGGAGTTCCTTGGGGATGAGGGTCTGCCGCAGGACGACGACCACCACGTCCCACGTCACCCCGGCGCAGGCGGTCAGTGCCAGGGCCGCGCCCACCGCCCAGGCGGACGGCACCAGCCAGACCACCGTGTTGCCGACGGCCAGGGCGAGCGCGACGCAGACCAGTGCCCGTTCGGAGCCGATCCGCCGCGCCAGGGTGGCCGAGACCCGGGAGGCCAGGACCGCTCCGACGGCCTGGCAGGCCAGCAGCAGGCCGTAGCCGAAGTCGCCGATCCGCAGCACCGTGTGCGCGTGCACCACCAGGACGGCCATCCCGCCGGTCACCACGAGGTTGATGGTGCCGGCGATGAACGCCAGGTTCCGCAGCAGCCGGTGGCGCAGCAGCCAGCGGGCGCCGGTCGTCATGTCGGCGAGCAGCCCGGGGCGCGCCGCGGCCGCGCCGGTGCGTACGGCCGTGGCGGGGGACGCCGTCGTGCGCAGGGTCAGCAGCAGCGTCGCCGACACGAAGAACGTCGCCGCGTCCACCGCGAACGGCGCCCCGGTCACCACGGCGAACAGCGCGGAGCCGACGAGCGGCCCGACGAACTGGTTGGCGGCCGTCTGCGCCCCCAGCAGCCGCCCGTTGGCCTCGACCAGCAGTGCCCCGGGGACCACCGAGGGCACCACGATCTGCGAGGCGTTGCGGAAGAACGTCTCGCAGGTGCCGATGAGGAAGAAGCACAGGTAGAGCGTGTAGAGGTGGGCCCAGCCGAAGGCCACCGACAGCGCGAACAGCGTGACCGCCGTGCCCCGCAGGTAGTCGATGCGCATCATGGCGCGCCGCAGGTCCAGCCGGTCCACCAGCACGCCGGCGGGCAGCCCGAACAGGGCGAACGGGAGCGTCAGGGCCATGGTCACCCCGGCGATGAGCCGGGGGTCGTCGGTCAGGGTGCTGGCCATCAGCGGGGCGGCGGTCAGCGAGATGCCGTCGCCGATCGCCGACGTGGTGGACGCGGTCCACAGTTTCCCGAACTCGCGTCCGAGGCCCTTCGGCGGTGTGCCGTCCGCGGTGGAACGCGCCCGGCCACCGGTGGCGGTGGCCGGGCGGGGAGTGCTCGGGCTCAACGGACCACCCCGGGCGAGCCGTTGACGATCCGGTCGTCGCGGCCCAGCGTGCTCAGGTGGGCCGCGGGGTCGGGCTGCGGGCGCGGGCCGCGGCCGTCCTCGGCGTCCGGGCGCCCGGTGTAGAGGAACCCCAGCGCCCGTTCGCCGTCCGCCAGGCGCAGCACCTCGCGCACCGGTCGCGCGTCGAGGTGGGGACCGGTGCGCCAGTTCGTGGCCCACCCGGCGGCGTGCATGAGCAGCCCGAGGGTGGTCACGACGCCGACGGCCGCCGCCAGTTGCTCCCACTCGGGGACTTTCGGGTGCTGCTGCGGGCACAGCACGATCGCGATCAGCAGCGGGGCCCGCAGCGGCTTGAGTGCCTGGGCCGGGTTGCCGGACGCCTGCGCCAGCGCGTCCCCCAGGTCCCCCCGGGCGCCGTCGCGGATCAGCACCAACCGCCAGGGCCGCAGGTAGGCGTGGTCCGGGGCGGTCATCGCAAGCCCCACCAGCCGTTCGACCTCGGCGTCGTCGGGCGCGGTGTCCAGCAGGCGTCCGGCGCTGCGCCGGGTGCCCACCAGTTCCAGCAGGCCGACGTCGTCGCGCACCGCCTCCACCGTCAGCCGCCTTCCGCGACGCGCAGCGCCATCCGGTTGTAGCCGTGGCGCGCGCGGGCCTCCCGCAGGCTGACTCCGGCCCGCACGTCCTTCAGGACGAGGTCCTCCATCGCGCCGATCCGTTCGACGGTCTCCACGACCTGCGCCAGCCGGTCGGCGGGCACCACGGTCACCCCGCTGCCGTCGGCGCAGACGACGTCGCCCGGCCGCACGGTCCTGGCCTCGGCGCCGCGGCCGATCACCACCGGCTGCCGGCAGGCCGTCATCCGCACCCGGTTCTTGCCGGACCGCATGAAGGCGTCGTGGGCCCACACGGAGTACCCGAGTTCGCGGATACCGTCCAGGTCGCGGCACATGCCGTCGATGACGGTGCCGGCCACTCCCCTGGCGATGGCCACCTCGGCGAGGATGTCACCCCACACGGTGCAGTCCGCCGCGCCGGCGGCCAGCACCACGACCGAGCCGGCCGGTACGTCGTCGAGGAAGTCCGCCGCTGGCCCCTTCGCGCCCGGCTCGACCGGTTCGAACTGGACGGTGAAGGCCGGGCCCACCACCGGGCCCTGGCCCGACAGGCGGCGCGGGCCCAGGATCTGCCCGTCGGCGCCCAGCAGGTCCATGGCGTCGCTGACCACCGCGGTGCCCCGCGCGGCCAGCGACGCGAACGCCGGTGACAGTGTCGTTGCTGGCTCGGTCACCAGGATTCTCCAGACGTGACGTGGACAGCCAGTTTCTGGCCGCCCTGGAAGATGTTGATCTTGGCGTTGTGGCTGGCCTTCGAGCCGAACCCGGCGAGCGCGCCGCCCAGCAGGTAGGCGTCCAGGCTGATGGACATCGGGTCGACCCGGTCCGACCCGGCGGTGACCACCGGGTACTGGAGCGGTCTGACCCGCGACTGGGCGATGTGGCCGCCGGCCGCCGCGCGCCGCACCGCGTCGCGCCAGGCGCCGCGCGGCACGTCGTGGCCCACGGTGACGCCGTCGCCGCGGATGTCGTACGCCTCCTTCAGCACGAAGGAGCCCTGCCGCTCCAGCAGGTCCGCCAGCAGGGAGGTCCGGCCGTCCACGCCGGGGGTCTGCTCCGCCACCCGGCGCGTCCAGGGCAGCAGGTCGGCGACGAGTTGACGCTGGGCATCGCTGAACAGGTGGGCGAACCGCGGTTCCTGCACGAAGGCGAGGCTCAACTTGTTCTCGGCGACGTAGCGCGAACCGAACGGGTTGACGTGCACCATCGGCGTGTCGCGCAGCGCCCGCTCCCAGGTCGCGACCAGGTCGGCGTCGGCGGTCATGGCGTTCCAGGCGACCGTGTTGACCTTGTTCCAGCACAGGTCGGCGGTGCGGGAGCCGAACGTGGCCCGCCCGCCGGTCACCCGCAGGTCCCGGGGGTCGGCGAGGAAGACCTCCAGCCCGCGGGAGCCGAACTCCTCGACCATCTCCACGCTTTCGCGGTTCGCGGCCCCGCGCGGTTGCAGCACCGCCACCCGCTGGGGCGTCGCGGACTTGCCCGGCACCCGGGCCGCCGCCGCGCGCGAAGCGTCCAGCAGCGCGTCGAGGAACCGGTCGCGGCCCCGGTAGGTCAGGGCCGACGGCTCCGCGACGCTGTCGGGCGCCACCAGGGCCGTGACCTGTTCCACCACGTCGTTGATCCGGGAGGTGAACAGCGTCCCGGCGGGCGCGTCGGCGTTGTTCTCCAGCAGCACCAGCCGTTCGGTGGCCTGCTCCAGGTAGCAGTCCAGCCGGCACACCCACGGCGCGTCGCCGGGTCCCGGGTCGGCCGCGATGAGCCGGTCGGCGTCGGCCGGCAGCCCGTACCAGGCGCGGACCTCGGGTTGTTCGCGGTAGTGGCGCACCACGTCGCCGAGCAGGGTGACGTACTCCTCCAGCGGCGAGCGCAGCGCCCGCGCCGCCTCCTCCCGTACGAGCACGGGCATCGGCGACAGCGGGAAGTCGCGGTTCTGGAAGACCGGCGCCTTGGCCAGCACCGTCTCGACCGCCTCGGCCGACCGCCCGGGGTGGGCGACCAGCCGCTGCGCGGTCGCGAGCGCCTGCGGCCAGGCGATCGTGCCGGTCACCGGCCGGCCCCGTCGGCGGGACCGGCCGGTTCGGCGTCCGGGTCCCACAGCACCGGGGTGGCCGGTTCCTCGCCGCGCGCCTGGCGGAAGTAGGCGTCCACCAGGCGGCCGGTCACCGGCTGGCCGGGCCACCCGCCGCACGGCACCCC
This sequence comes from Streptantibioticus silvisoli, assembly GCF_027947535.2. GTDB lineage: Bacteria > Actinomycetota > Actinomycetes > Streptomycetales > Streptomycetaceae > Streptantibioticus_C > Streptantibioticus_C silvisoli. The sequence continues at coordinate 91,458 of NZ_JAAGKO020000024.1, read as the reverse complement.
GTCGACCTCGCGGACCGGGGTGAACTCCGCTCCGGTGCCGCACAGGAAGACCTCGTCCGCCGCGCGCAGCCGCTGCGGCGTCACGGCCTCGGCGTCCGCCCGCAGCCCCATCGCCCGCGCGGTGAGCAGCACCCACGCCCGGGTGACGCTCGGCAGGACCGCGTCCTGGAGCCTCGGCGTCACCAGGCGGCCGTCCTCGACCAGGAACACCGACGCGGTGGGGGCCTCGCTCACCAGGCCCTCGGACGTCAGGAGCAGGCAGTTGTCGAACCCGTCGGCCTGCGCCGCCCGCGCGGCCAGCCGGGGACCGGCGTAGGCGGAGATGTTCTTGGCCGCGCTGGGGAAGACCGGCGCCGACGGCCGCTGCCGGTCGCTGACGGTCAGCCGGGCACCGGTGCCGGTGAGCAGCCACTTCTTGCGGCCGGACGGGGTGACGGAGACCGTGAGCGCGGTGTCGGCCGCGTCGGTGATACCGCCGGAGTTGGCCGCGCTGACGGCGATCCGGACGTAGCTGTCCTCGGTCACCGCGTTGACCTCGACCAGCTCCTCGACGATGCCCGGCACCGCGTCGCAGCACGACTCGTCGAGGTCCATGATCCGGCAGGAGTTGCGCAGCCGATCCAGGTGCTGTTCCAGCAGCCAGGGCCGCACCCCGGTGCCGGGATCGTGCTGCCGGTACAGCCGCACGCCCTCGAAGACGGACACCCCGTAGCGCAGGGCGATGCTGCCCATGGGCAGGGTCGCCTCCTCGGGGGGAACGGTCCTGCCCCGGTGGTGCACCAGCCGCGGGCCGGTGGCCGCGGCCGGCGGACGCACCGCGGCGTCGGGAGAAAGGGTCACCGTCAGGCTCCGTAGCGGAAGACCGGCTCGCTCGGGTTGTAGCCCGTGGCGAGGATCATGTCGAAGTGCCGGTGCCGCAGTTCCAGCGCGTTGGCGAGGGCGTCGACGGCCTGCGCCTTCAGCAGGTCGGTGGTGCAGTAGCGGCGCAGCAGTTCACGGGCGGCGGCGGCGTGCTCGTCCTCCAGCTCGCTGACGGAGTCGGAGGAGGCGTCGGCCGAGGCGTGGTGGACGAAGAACTCGTAACCCTCGGGGGGCAGTTCGTAGACGTCCTTCATCACCGACAGCATGCTCGACCCGCCGGAGCTGACGATGGGCGGCTGGCCCTCCATCAGCAGCAGAACGGAGGCGACGCCGGCGGTGAAGTGCGCCTCGCGGCCGTTGCAGACCCGCACGTTGTGCGCCACCACGGCGGCGGTCTCCGCCGCCAGCGGCGGGTTCTCCAGCTGCTCGGCGGTCACCCCGACCGCCGCGCCGAACGCGGCGAAGGTGTTCAGGTGGCGTCCGGAGTTGGACAGCGCACCGGTCTCCTCCTCGTAGATGTTCTCCACCAGCAGCTTGCGGATGGCGTAGTCGTCGATGTTCGAGGTGATGCCGAGGATGTTGCGGGTCCACAGGTTCTTGATCGGCCAGCGGTTCAGCACGAACGCCTGGAGAAGCGGCTTCGTGGCCTTTCCGGCCAGAATGGTCTGGTAGAGCGGACTGGTCATCTTCTTGCGTTCCGCGATCATGGCATCGAGAACGGATACGAAATCAGTCATGGAAAAGGCGTCCTTCTGTGGGATGGTGAGCGCCCGGAAACGGGACGGAGTGGATACGGAGTGGCTCTTCCCTATTCGCCCGCCGCGATGCCGTCGCGTTCCCGCGAAGCCGGCGCCGGCGTCCGGAAGTCGATTCCACCGCGCAGGAGTACGTCGTAACCGTGACGGGCCGCCTGCCGCTGGAAGAGCAGCGACTGGTCGAGGCTGACGTCCAGCAGTCCCGACACCAGGGACCTGCCGCCCGCGTCGGACAGCATCCGCAACTGCGCGGTGATCGTGCTGCGGTTCCGCAGCAGCGGGTCGACCGAGAAGTCGGCGCCCGCGTGCACGGTGAGATGGGCGGCGATCAGTTCCAGGCGGAGGTTGCCGCCGCCCTTGCCGATGCCGCCGAGGGAGGCGTCGACGGCTCCCGCGTCGGCGTCGAGCGCGGCGAAGGTGTTCGCGAACGCCAGGCCGAGGTTGTCGTGCGGGTGGAAGCCGATGACCGGCCCGTCCGGCCCGGCACCGGCCGCTTCGACGGCCGCGCGAATCCGTGACGTGGTGTCCCGCGGGTACAGGCTCCCGTTGGAGTCCGCCAGGTACACGATCTGCGCGCCTGCCCCGGCCGCCCTGCGCACCGCGGCGCCCAGCTCGGCGGGGCTGAACCTGCTGGCGTGCGTCAGGTTGACCGCCGCCGTCAGTCCTTCGGCGCGGGCCGCCTCGATGTAGGGCGCGGCGGTGTCGACGTCGAGCCGCGATGCCAGGACCCGGGCCATGCCGACCCCCGTGGAGGACACCCCCTTCAGGTCCTGCGGCGCGACCTCGCCCGGCCTGACCATGACGACGAGCCGGGTGCGGCGCACCTCGGCGGCCAGCACCTCCAGGTAGTCCGGCTCGCACCGCTCGGACGGGTTCAGCGCTTCTCCGGTCGCCGTCCGCAGATAGCCCACCTCCGCGTACGGGACGCGGGCCGCCTCCATGGCGCGGACGATCGACACGGCCTCGTCGGCGGTCCAGCTGTGGCCGTTGACGTATCCGCCGTCGCGAAGTGTGACGTCAAGAAGAATCGGCGATCCGACCGCGGAATCAACCGGTAATTCACGATCGGCGTTCACGGTGTCCCCCATTGATGTTTCAATGTACGGTCGCGGCTCGTATCGCCGCACCACAGGAAAGCCATTGGAATGGTCGTTGCACTCCGGACAATTGTCGGGGAGACGTCGCTGTCATAATCGCATGTGCCGAACAACGCAACCTGCTTGCTCGCAGCACTGACCCCTGGGAGAACTACCCTCGTTCATCATCAGTCGCTCTCGCAACACCGTGCGAGATGCTTTTGAGTCATCATGATTGGCCGGTTTCCGGCCCAACCTCACGACGCACTCCGGTTACGGCCGGTGAGCCCGCTTCAGGGGAACGGGTGCCGTTGGTGGACGGCGGGTTCAGGGGGATGGGCACCGGTGGGGGTGGTATTCCGCGGGAACGGGCATCGGCGGCGGGTGGCGCTGCTCCGCGGGGATGGACACCGGCGGGGGGGTGGCGCTTGCGCCGGGGGGATGGGCACCGGCGGTGGACCGCGTCACGGGAACTACCACCGCCGGTGACCGCGGTCGTCACGCCGGAAAGCGGCTGGCGCGGCCCGGCAGGAACGGGGCCTTCCGGATGGGGAGTTCACCTCGTCGCACGGCGGGGGCACATCGACGTCCGCCGGGGAGCTCCCGCGCGCGTGCCGGATCGCCGCCGCACGAAGCGGGCGGCGATCCGGAGCAGAGGGGCAAGGATCGGGCGGGACGACCGCGGGCCGTCGAGAGCTGTCGCGGGCCGTCGCGGCCGTCAGACCTGGCGGTTCTCGGCGCTGATCATCCAGGCCTGCTGTTCGAGGGAGTCGATGATCGCGTGGAGGATGTCGGCGGTGGACGGGTCGTCCGCGTCGATGCCGTCGTGCAGGCGGCGCATGGTGGCCGTCGCCGTGTACAGCCGCGTCGTGATGAGGTCGACGACGGCCGCCACGCTCAGCTCGCCCTCGGGGAACTTCGGCAGGGTCGTGGTCGCCACCACCGTGTCGGAGCGGCCGTCGGGAACGGCCCGCAGGCTCCGCATGCGCTCGGCGACCGTGTCGCTGGCCTCCCTGGCCTCGTCCACGATGTGGTCCAGCTGTTTGTGCAGGTCGCGGAAGTTGTGTCCGACCAGGTTCCAGTGGGCCTGCTTGCCCTGGAGATGCAGTTCGATCAGCTCGACGAGGATCGCCTGCAACGACTCCGCCAGTTGCCGGGATGCCGTGAAGCCAACGGCTGCCTCGTTCTCGGAGAGCCGAGCCGTTGCGGAAACAGTCTGTGACGCCATGCGTCTGCTCCTTAGCGAAGGTCTTCGTCTCCCCCGTGGGACGTCTTCCGTGGGACGTCTTCCCCATGGGACGGAGGCGGGCAGAGAGACCCGTTCCGTCCGGTTGTCTCCCATTGTCGAGGCGTCGGCGGAAACTCGCAGCTTGGGGCGCTGCGGCGGCGGGAGACCGCTCACGCAACCCCGCACGCGCCCGCCCGGTGACCTCACACGGAAACGGCGGCCGCCGGACGGCGGGGTGCGCGGGCGCCGGCCATGGACCGAGCGGGTCGGGGCAGCGCTCACGAAGGAAGCAGTTCAGGCACCGAGCAGCTCCAGGCACCGGTCACGAATCGAGAAGTTCACGCACCGTTCACGAATCGAGAAGCTCGCGCACGAAGATGTCCTCGCTCGTCAACAACCGCTCCGACAGGCCCTGTTCGTGGTGGTAACGCAAGAACGTGTCCACCGCCCCGCGATTCGCACCGACGCCGTACGGCCACCAGTCCTCGCCGAGCAGCCGCCGGTTCTCGGCGAACAACGCGCTGAACCAGGGGGTCATGACCGCCATGTGCTGCTTCGTGGCCCCTTCACGGTACCGCCGCGCCGGGATCTCCTTCGCCTCGCAGAAGGCGCGGTAGACGGCCCGCACCAGGCCGGGCCGTTCCGCGAGTTCCTTGCGGATCGCGACCGCGTGCATCATCGGGAAGATCCCGGTGCGGCGGTAGTACTCCCGCTCCACCGTCACGTGGTCGGGGAAGAGCCGGGCGACCTTCGGTGACCCGTTCAGCACGGCCTGCGGAACGTCGACCGAGATGAGCGCGTCGATCTCGCCCGTTTCGAGCATGGCCCCGAGCGTCTCACCGTCCGCGGCGTGCCGGACCTCCACACCGGCCGGCACGGGCTGGGGGATCCAGTCGAACGACGGGACGGGGTGGTTGGTGCCGCCGATGACCCAGCGGCACCGGTCCGGCGTGACGCCGTACTCGTCGGCCAGGACACCCTTCATCCACACCCCCGGATCGTGCCCCCACAGGGCGAACTCGCCGACGGTCCTGCCGATGAGGTCCTGCGGCTTCTCGATGCCGCTGGCGGTGTTGACGAAGATCGCCGAGTGCCGGAAGTTGCGGTTGGGGAAGACCGGAAGCGCCAGGAACGGCGCGTCCGCCAGGTCGAACGTGCGCAGCAGGTACGTCAGCCCCAGCTCCGCGACGTCGAAGTCCCCCCGCACCATGCCGTGGAAGGTGTCCGACACCAGCGGTGACGTCTCGAACGTGGCGTCCACGCCCTCGATCGTCACGGTGCCGTCGAACAACGCCGCGGTGTGCTCGTAGGCGTAGGCACCGACTGTCAACGGGAGAGCATTCATGGTTCCGGTCCTTGGAAGGTGGTGGACGAATTCGATGGATGAGGGAACGAAGATCCGCGAAGGAAGATCAGTGAACGGAGTCCTTGACGAAGAGGAGCGGCCATCGGCCCGGGGCCCGCGGAGGCCGAGCGCGAGCGGGTGGAACACCTCCCGGCGTCGCGACGTGGCAGAGGTGGCCGCGCCGTCGCCCGCCCGAGGTTCGCGACACGATCGGAGCATTCCGGAAACGGGCCCCGCCGCCGTCGGTCCGGCGTCGCGACGCAGCATCCCGGAGCGCTTACGTGAATGACCATTCACTGTTAAGGTAGGCCGCACGCCACCGGAGAGTCAAGGCGAACGACCATTCATTTTACGGCGCTCCCCCATCGGACCGGGGGCGAGCGCACCAGCTGCCCGCCCGCAGCGTCCGGCGCGACAGGGGAAACGAGAGGGGCAGGGCCATGCCACGGATCACCGAAGCGCGCCGGGAGGCACGGCGCGCCGAGATCGTGGCGGCGGCGCGCCGCTGCTTCTCGCGCGACGGGTTCCACCAGACGTCGATGCCGGACATCGCCAAGGAGGCCGGCGTCTCCGCGGGGGCCTCGTACCGCTACTTCGCCGGCAAGGAGGAGATCATCCTGGAGATCGCCGGCGACGCGTTCCGGATGATCTTCGAACCGGTCGAGCGACTGGTCGGCAGCGCGGAGGCCCCCTCGGTCGCCGATCTGGTGTCCGCGTCGATCGATCCGGTCGGCGGTGAGGAGACCGTCGACGCGGCGGGGCAGGTCGTCCCGGTCGACGAGCTGCTCCGTTGCGCCGTACAGGCCTGGGGCGAACTCCTGCGGCACGAGGGCCTGCGGCAACGGGCCGTCGACGGATTCGAGCACGTCGGACAACGCATGGCCGAAGTACTGCGGCAGGGGCAGGCCGCCGGAACGGTACCGGCCGACCTCGACCCGGACCGCGGCACCAGGGTCGTGATGGCGCTCCTGCACGGCTTCGTACTGCAACGCGTCGCGTTCGGACTCGACGACATCGAAGGCTTCGCCCAGGACGTACGGGCCATCCTCACCGACGCGGGTGTGCTCCGCACCGCCGACCGTTGAACTCCGGTCCCCGTGCCGGGGCGCGCCAGTCGTTCAGGGCGTTAGGCGATCCGGTGGCAGCCCTCCGACGTCAATGTCCTTGGGCACAAATGGTGTTGGGCGTTCGGCTCCCGTCGGCCTCTCCGGATCGGTCCCCTCGCCCCGAAGCACCCAGTTCTGTCGCACAGTTGAAGACGTATGACCAACGCACCCTGTTTACCGCGCTCCTGACTTCACGAAAGCCAACAATGCGCATCCCTCTGCGATCGGCCGCTCCGGCCTTTGGTCTGCTGGCGCTGGCAGGGTGCACTTCCACCGCCCGGGCCCACCCCTCCCGCAGGGCACAGCGCCTCGACATCGGCCGCGCTCCCCGCCCCGGTCACCACCGCCCTCCCGGTGGGCACCAGAACCCTCTTCGCCGCGCAAGGTCTTCGACGACCTGGCGGGTGGCGGTCTCCACCGATCACTGAGGCTCGATGCGGGATGGGATCTCGCGAGCCACGACACGTTCTGCGGCGATCGGCGGTCATACTGTCGAACCCGTTACCGAGGAGGACTTCTGATGCGCAGCGTGACCTATTCGATGAACGTCTCACTTGACGGATACATCGTCGGGCCGGACGGCGGCTTCAACTGGACGGCGCCCGACGAGGAGGTCTTCCGCTTCGCGACCGACGAGGTGCGAGAGCTCGGTGTCCACCTGTTGGGACGACGGTTGTACGAGGCGATGCTGTATTGGGAGACCGCCGAGCAGAATCCATCGATCGGCTTCTCAACGCTGGAGTTCGCCGCCCTGTGGAAGCAGCTCCCCAAAGTGGTGTTCTCCACCACCCTCTCGGCGGTACAGGGCAATGCCCGTCCGGCCTCCGGCGGTCTGGCCGCGGAGATCGAGCGGTTGCGAGCCGAACCGGGGGACGGCAACATCGCGATCGGCGGCGCGACGCTGGCCGCCGAGGCGGCCGCACTGGGGCTGATCGACGAGTACCGGGCCAAGGTCCACCCGGTGCTGGTCGGCGGCGGCATTCCGTTCTTCCCCCAGCACGAGCGCCAGGTGGATCTCGAACTCGTCGAGACCCGCACGTTCAGCTCGGGAGTCGTCCACCTCCGCCACCGCGTGACGCGTTAGCCAACTCGGCCGAGGCGCTGGTTCCGTGAGCGAGGAGTCCGCGACTTCGCAGATTCCTCGCCGGTCACTGACGGAACCCGCGTGCCGATCGGCCCGAACCCGGTCGTGACGGGACGGGATACCGCAAACCGCTCGTCCGAGCGGGATGGCCGTCTTCCGTACGGTCCTCCTCGGCCTGGGAAACGTCCTTTTCCTGGCCGCGGTGGGCATCGCGCTCGTCCGCCTGGCCGAGCGCGTCCCGGGTGCACATTTGCCTCGCGACAGAGGTGACCAGGACGGGTCAGTCCGTGCCCGTCTGCCCGGATACGCGGTATGTCCGCCACATCGGGATCGCGATCGGCACGGCCGTGGTGGCGGTCGGGCTGATCGCCGGCAGCGTGCTCGCACGGCGCCGTCCCTGACCGGGGGATCACCGGCGTGCTCACCGGTGCGCTCACAGAGCCTGGGGACGCAACGGGCCTCCTGGAGCAGGTCGCCGGAGGCGAGGTCCAACGGCGGCCTCGTGTCCGGTTCGCCGCTGCCGTTCGCGGCCGGCGTGGGCCGACCACATCGTCGGTCCCGGTGGCCTCCGCCGGCAACCGGGTCCGCGGGCCGGCACGCCGTCGCTCACCGTCCGCCGTCCGCACCGGCCGGCCCCGTCCCAACGCGCGGAGCGGGCCGCGCCTCCCGGTCCGCGCGGGTCGCGTCGCCCCTGTGCACCGCCCGGCGCGCGCGGAGCCCTCGTGGTGCGGAGTCCGTCGTTGGCGCGGCGGAAGGGCGTTGTCATAGGTGGGCGGCAGGATGGGCCGGGTAACGGCAGGCGTCGTCCGCACGGTCGCGGTGACGCCGAGGCGCCGGTGCGGTGGTGCGCGCTTCCCCTGGCTGGGGGACGCGCTCCGCGGTCATTTCTGGGTACGCAGCAGGAGGTCAGGTCATGTCCCGGGTACGGGTCCACAACTTCTCCATCTCGCTCGACGGCTTCTGTACCGGTGAGGGGCAGAGTCTCGACGCTCCGTTCGGTCACGCGGGGGGACGGCTGCACGAATGGTTCTTCCGGACGAGGACGTTCCGCGAGATGCACGGGGACAGCGGTGGCGGCACGAGTGTGGACGATGCCGTGGCCCGCACCTGGGAGGCGGGGATCGGCGCGGAGATCATGGGGCGCAACAAGTTCGGCCCCCAGCGCGGTCCGTGGGAGGACCACGAATGGACCGGCTGGTGGGGGGCGAATCCGCCGTTCCACACCCCGGTGTTCGTCCTGACCCACTATCCGCGGCCCTCGCTGGAGATGGAGGGCGGCACCACGTTCCACTTCGTCGACGTCACCCCGCAGGAAGCGCTCCGTCAGGCGCGTGAGGCCGCGGGCGACCTGGACGTGCGGATCGGCGGCGGGGTAGCCACCGTTCGCGAGTTCCTGCGCTTGGACCTGGTCGACCATGTGCACCTCGCCGTCGTCCCGATCGTCCTGGGGCGCGGCGAACGGCTGTGGGACGGACTCGAAGGGCTCGAAGAACGCTTCGAGATCGAGTCCGTGACGACTCCCAGCGGTGTCACCCACCTGACCCTCACCCGCCGGTAGCGTTCGTCGGGGTCGCGGCTGCCGGGACCGGCATGCCCGTCGGGACCGGGCGACAGCCGCCCTCGGCGTCCGCGAACACCCGAACGCTGACGACGGAGGGGCGTGCCACGTGAACGCGGACGGTGCGGGTGTTGCGAGCGTTGGGGATGTTACGGAGCCGGACGGGGTGCCGACCGGGGAACTCAGCGCCGAACTGGTCGTGGACGGGCTCCTGCCGTATCCACCGGAGATCTCGCCGGACGGTCGGCGGGTGGTCCACCCGGTCACCCGCGCTCGGCCGGGCGGGGCGGTTTCCCCTCGCCGCGCTCCGGGTCGCCGCCACCGACGGTGCACGCCACCCGAACGGCTCACCGACGGCACGTCGTGGGACAGCACTCCGCGGTGGGACCACCGACTCGGCGTCGGTGGTGTTCCGTTCGGACCGGACGCACCGGGGCGTTCCCCAACTGCACCGGATGCGGCTCGGCGGAGGGGAACCCGAGGCTCTGCCGGAGTGGCGCGGCGCCCTGGCCGACCACCGTCCGCTCGCCGACGGACGCCTGATCGCGGTGATCGCGGCGGACGAAGCGACCCCGGAGGACGAGCGCCGGTTGCGCGAGAGCGACGACGCCCTGGTCCGGGGTGAGCGGGTGGCGTATCAAGGGCTGCGCCCGCTCGACGTCGTCAGCCGCGAGTACCGTGCCGTGCACGGGCTGCACGACCGACACGTGATCGAGGCCGCCCGTCCCCGGACGGCGGACCGCTGGCGGTGCTCACGGTCGCATCCGGACATCGACCCCGGCTGCCACGCCGTCGCGTTGCACATGGTCGATCCGCGCAGCGGTGCCGTCCGCGATCCCGGGCCGGCCCGGGCGGGGGCCCACTCCCCCGCCTGGTGGCACGACGGCGATGCCCGGCACCTGGCCTGCATGGTGCACCGTCCCCTCTCCGTCGGCGGCGACTCCGTTTTCGACGTGACGGTTGCTGACGCGGGCGACGTTCCCGGCGCCGGTACGGCCCCCGGCGCCGGCATCGTTCGCGGCGCCGGCGCGGTCTCTGACGCCGACACCGCCTCCGACGGCGACGTGCTCCCCTGGGGAACGCAGGAGCGGCTGTCCTGGAAGGCCTCCGACGGTCCCGACGTGGAGGGGCTGCTGATCCTGCCAGTCGGCCGGTGCCGTGCGGACGGGCCGTTCCCCCTGGTCACCCTGGTGCACGGTGGCCCCGACGACCGGTACGCCGACGATTTCGCGCTGACCTGGGTCCCGTCGGGACAGTGGCTGGCCGCCGTCGGATACGCGGTGCTCCTGCCCCACCCGCGCGGTGGCCAGGGGCGCGGGCAGGCGTTCGCCTCGGCGGTCACCGGGACGGTCGGCCGCGACGAGTGGACGACATCCTCGGCGGCGTCGACCTGAGGAGGCTGCCGCACGAGGCGGTCGGCGATCAACGGTCGGCGGGGCGGCCGTCAGCGCGGCGGCGGCCAGCAGCCGCGCGGCGGTAGTCGGCGCGCGGCGAACGCCCTGCCCGCCGCGCGGTCGCGGAGGGTCCGTGGCGGGGCGGCTCGGCACCGCCCCGCCCCGCCCCGCGCGTCAGCCCAGGAAGTCGGCCACCAGGTCAGCGAACTCCGCCTCGCTGACGACCCTCGTGCCCAGTTCCTGGGCCTTGGCGAGCTTGGAGCCGGCGTTCTCGCCCGCCACCAGCAGGGTCGTCTTCCTCGACACGGTCCCGGAGGAGGTGCCGCCCGCGTTTTCGATGATCTCCTTGACGTCGTTGCGGTTGCGCCCGGCCAGTGCTCCGTTCATCCCACCGGTGACCACGACGACGTGACCGGACAGCGGTCCGCCGTCCGCAGTCTCGATGACGGGTTCGGTCATGTTGACCCCGGCGGCGGTCAGCTTGTCGATGACGGCGCCCATCGCGGCGATGTGGGCGGCTATCCTCGGCGCGTTCGCGGCGGGCAGCTTCGGCACGGCGGCCAGGGCGTCGGCGTCGGCCGTGCGGATCGCGGCCATTGTGCCGAAGTGGCGGGCGATCTCCCGGGACAGGGTGCGCCCGGTGCGTACGATGCCCAGCGCGCAGAAGACCCGGTTGAGCGGTCTGGTCCTGGCCGCGGCGATCTGTTCCAGCAGGGTGTCCGCGCGCTTCTCGCTGCGGGCCGCCGCGGCCAGCTGATCGCGGGTCAGGGTGAACAGGTCGGCGACGTCGCCGACGGCTCCTTCGTCGACCAGGGCCTCGATGAACGTACCGCCCAAGCCGTCGATGTCGAGCTGGTCGCGGCCGACCGCGTACTTCAGCGCGGCGAGCAGGCCGCAGCCGCCGCCCGCGCCACCGGCGCACTCCCAGCGCTCACCGGACCTGTCGATCTCCCCGCCGCACTTCGGGCACTCCTGCGGCAGCTCGATCGGTGTGGCGTCGTCACCGCGCAGGTCCACCACCGGCGCCTCGATGCGCGGGATGATGTCGCCCGCCTTCCACACCGTCACGACGTCGTTGAGCATCAGACCGCTGGCGGCGATGAACGCCGGGTTGTGCAGCGTGGCGTAGCGGACGACGCTGCCGTCGACCTCGACCGGCTCCAGCACCGCGCGCGGCGCGATGACGCCGGTGCGTCCGACGTTCCACTCCACCGCGATCAGCCTGGTGCGGCGCTCGACCGGGGGCAGCTTGTACGCGACGGCCCAGTGCGGGTGGCGGGTGGCGAGGCCGGCCTTCTCCTGCTCGGCGAAACGGTCGGCCTTGACGACCACGCCGTCGATGCCGAACGGCAGCCCGGCCCGCAGTCCGGTGATCTCCTCGATGCGGGCCTGAACCTCCTCCAGCGTCTTGTACACGCGCAGGCCGACCTCGGTGGCCACCGTGGTCCGCACGCCGAGCGCGGCGACCTGTGCCATGACCGCCTCGTGCGTGTCGCCCGTCAGGAAGCCGGCGCCGTCCAGGTCGACCGCGCCGTAGGCGAAGAACGTCGTCTCGATCCGGTAGCCGCGCGACCTGGCGCCGCGCAGGGTGCCGGCCGTTCCGTTGCGCGGGTTGGAGAACACCTTCGAGCCGTGCGCCTGCCGAAGTTCGTTCGCCGTCTCGAACTGCTCGCGGGTCAGGAGTACTTCACCGCGGACCTCGAACGTGGCGTCCACCGCGAGGCGCGCGGGCAGGCCGACGACGCTGCCGATCGCGGCGGAGAGATCCTCGCCGTGGGCGCCGTCGCCACGGCCGACGAGCTGGACCAGCCGGCCGTCACGGTAACGGGCCGCGACCGCCGCGCCGTCCAGCTTCGGCTCGACCGCGTACCCGCCGTCCACCGGCCGGCCGAGACGGCGGGTCAGCGAGGCACCCCACTTCGCCAGTCCCTCGCCGTCGAAGACGTTGTCGAGCGAGAGCATGGGAACGGTGTGGGCCACGTCGCCGGCCGGAGCCGCGCCGCCGCCGACCTTGCCGACCGGGGAGTCGGCGCGCACCCGATCGGGGTGGGCCGCCTCGTGGTCCGCTATCCGGCGGACGAGCGCGTCGTAGGAGGCGTCGTCCAGCGTGGTGTCGCCGTCCCCGTAGTACGCGGCGCAGGCGGCGAGCGCCAGGTCCACGGCGTGGTCGTAGTCCGCGTGGTCGTAGTCCGCGTGGTCGTGGTCCACGGCGGCGGGCGAGGCGGCGGTTGCGGTCGTCATGCCGTGATCCTCGCGCAGGGGTCTGACAACGGGGCCGGTCCGGCGGTCGGCTACCCCAGGAACGCGGCGGCGGTCGCCACGAACCGGTCGGCGTCGTCGAGCCAGGGGTAGTGGCCGGCTCCGGGCTGTACGACGAGTTCCGCGCTCGGGAACAGCCCGGCGAACTCGGCCGTCGAGGCGGGCGGTGAGTTCAGGTCGAACTCCCCGGCGAGCAGCAGGACCGGCCCCCGGTGGGCGGCGAGCCCCGCCCGTGTGGCCTCCGGGTCGAACGCGCCGTCGGAGCCGAAGAGGCCGACGGCTTCGTCGTTGTCCGGCCTGCTCGCCGCCTGGAGCTCTCGCGCCGCGTCGTCCCACCGGCCGTGGAAGAAGGGAGCGATGGCTTCCTCGTCGCCGTCCCCGGCCTCGCCGGCGAAGACCGCCTCCAGGGCGGTGAACGCCGCCGGGTACCACGGCTCGTCGCGCCGGAGGCGGGCCGTCCCCCGACGGGTCCGCGTGGTGATGGTGATGCCGACGGCGCGGGTGCTGGGGGTGACGAGCACCAGCCTGCCGACCCTTTCCGGGTACCGGGTCACGTACTGGACGGCGGTGTTCGCGCCCGCGCAGTGGGCGAGCAGGTCCACCCGCTCAAGCCCGAGGTGCGCGCGCAGGGCCTCGACATCGTCGACGAGGCGGTCGCAGCGGTAGGACGTGGTGTCCTCGGGAATCGCCGACCCGCCGGTGCCGCGCGGGTCGAGACCGATCAGCCGGCGGTGTCCGGACAGGCCGCCGAGGTTCCCGAGGTAACCGGAATCGGTGGGACCGCCCGGCAGGCACACGACCGGGGCGCCGTCCCCGCTGTCGCGGAAGGCGAGCCGGGTGCCGTCGGGCGCGGAGAAGATGGGCATGGCGACGACCCTGCCAGCGGCGTCGGGCCGGGGCAACCGGAATTCCCACGAGGGGCCGCGAGGTCCGAACGGCCGCATCGCGCAGGGGCGTTCAGGGCCTCCGCGGTAGGGCCTAACCGGCCCGGGCCGGAAGGGTACGAACTCCCCGTACCGCGAGGCTACTTGCCGAACTCCCGCATCGGGCGTGGGCGTTCGGGATTCCCCGCAGGCGTGGGTGTCGGGTACTCCCCCGTCTGGCCGTGGGCAGTCCGCGCTGCCTCATCGGGTGTGGGCCGTCCGAACTCCCGCACTAGGCGTGGGCGTTCGGGGTCCCGCCGCAGGCCGACAGTCAGGATTCCCGCGACGCGACCCGCGACAGGGCAGACAGGCAGCCAATCAGGGTCCTCACCGGCGAGACCCGTTCCCGGCGTCGGTCAACCCGCCTGGCGGGCACGCGAGTTCACCCGGTAGGGCCCCGCTCATGCGTGAAAGGCGCCCCGGATGTCCTGAACGGCGGCCGTCGTGCGGCGCCGTCCGGCCGGGCCGGACAGCGGCGGTCAGCAGCCGGTCAGCAGAGCGCGGACTCCATGACCCAGCCGTGCTTGTCGGCGTTGCCGTAGGCCATTCCGTAGGCCCACTCCCCGCTGGGGGACAGGCGTTCCTGGTCGAAGGTGTCGCCCTGGTCGAGCAGGCCGATGGAGACGCCTTCGGGCGTCTCGCGGAGGTAGACGTCCTGGGCGCAGACGGAGCGGCGGGTGGTCTGCGGGCTCACCGACGTGGTGGCCGCGTGTGCCGCGACGGGTGTCACGAGGGCGCTGAACAGACCGGCGGCGAGGGCCCCGGCGGCGACGGTCCGAGTGGCTCTGGCGAACATGGTGGTGCCTTTCCTGTGTCGTCGGTCGGGATCAGGCGAACTGAACACAACTACGCAGGACAAAGCCCCACTTGGTGTCGGCGCCGGCGTAGTAGGCCATCACGGAGTTGTGATCGGAGGTCTCGTACCGCACACCGATCGCGGTGCCGCGGTAGAGCGTGTTGATCGGGTCCGAGTGGCCCACGCCGGGGGTGTAGTTGCCGAACTGGGTGGCCGAGTCGCAGACGATCGTGGCGTTCTTCTCGGGAACCCACGGGTCGGTGACGGTCCCTGAGCCGTCCATCGGGTGCACGATTCCCGGCGTCGCACGAGGCACCGCCGACGCCTGCGCCGAGCCGGCGGTCGTCACTCCGGCCACCGCACCGGCGGCCAGCAGCGCGAATGCGGCAACGGCGGCCTTGGACCGACGCGACAGAATGGTGCTCCGTGACATCGCTTTCCCCATCCTTCGTCGTGAATCCCTCGTCGTGATCGGACGCCGGTCACGCTAGCAACGCCCTGTGCACGACGGAGGAAAACGCCGCCCAGTAGCCGAAGATGCCGGTTCCGGTTGCCCAACGGGACTCGTTGCGGCGGGACTTGCCAATTCGTGCGGCCCGCAGGGTGAATTGTTCGACTGCGGGTTCTCCACCCGCCTCCGATGTCGACACATCCGGCACTCCGACACCCATATCCGCCGCGGGCCGCATCGGCTCGCATTGCCGCTTCACCGGCAATCACCAGCGATCACCGGCAAGGGCACTTCGGCGGCGGATTCCACTGGCGGCGTACGGCACCTTGCCGCACGAGGCTTGACGCCCGAATCCCACCGCGTTCCGGGCCTCCGGACCGACCGGTGCCGACCCGCCGGCGACCGGTTCGTCACCCCGGCGACGGCGCCGTGATCCGCTTTTCGAACCAGTGGTGGGCGTACGGCTCGTCGTTGAAGGCGGCGACCTCCTGGAAACCGCAGGAGTGGTAGAGGCCGATCGCGGCAGCGAGCGCCTTGTTGGTGTCCAGGCGCAGCACGTCGCGGCCGTGCCGGGCGGCCCGCGCCTCCAGGTCGGCGAGGAACCGGCGGCCGAGGCCGAGCCGGCGGGCGTGCGGCGCGACCCACATGCGCTTGATCTCGGCCGGAGCGCCCACCGGCAGCTTCAGACCGGCGCAGCCGACCGGTTCGCCGTGCAGACGGGCGACCAGGAACAGGCCGCGCGGCGGCCGGAGTTCACCCGCGTCGGGCAGCAGGCTCAACGCGGGATCGAAGCCGCTGTCGAAGCGTTCGCCCAACTCGGCGAAGTACGACCGCAGACAGTGCTCGGCGTCGGTGTGGCCGGGATCGACGACCTCCAGCGTGACGGTCGCGGCGGTCAGCAACCGGTCGACCTCGGCCATGGCGGCGACCAGCCGTCCCCGCTGCGCGGCGTTGAGCGGCTCCAGCAGGGAGACGGCCAGTTCGTCGCTGCGGCCGTCGAGCGCGGCACGTTCCGCACGCCCGGCGTCGGTGAGCCGGACGGTGCGCACCCGCCGGTCCCGGGCCTGCGGCTCCACCGTCACCAGCCCGTCGGACTCCAGCGAACGCAGCAGCCGGCTGACGTACCCGGAGTCGAGCCCCAGACGCTCGCGCAGCGCCCGTATGTCCTGCCCCCGCTCCCCGATCTCCCAGAGCAACCGGGCCGCGCCGAAGGGCCGGTCGCGGCCCAGGTAGTTGTCGTGGAGCACACCCACGCGTTCGGTGACGGTGCGGTTGAACCGCCGCACCTGGTCGATCTGTACCGCATCCATTCTCTGACTCTAGTCAGAGAACCGGGCGTTGGGCCAGGCGGCGCGGGGTGAGGTCGGTGAGGGCAACGGCCTTCGGAGTGCGCGCTTATGACGTTTCGTCAGGAGATGAACCGGTGGACGGCGTCGAGCGGGGTCGGCCACGTCTCAGCTCGCACGTCGGCGGTACGCGAACAGGCACAGGAGCGCCGCGCCGAACGTCGAGAGGCTCACCGCCCGTCCGGCGATCAGGTAGTCGGCGGTGGAGAGGGTCGGCGCGAGCGCGACGTGGAGCAGGGCGTGCAGCAGCAGGAACCCGCCGGCGATGATGCTCCAGGTGCCGTCGGCGGTGCGGTCGGGGTCTGTCCCGGGTGGGCGAGGCGCCGGCCCGCCACCGGAGCCGGAGCCTGCGACCGGCGAGCGCTCCCCACGGCCTGTCAACGCACGCCCCCGATCCCGGCGAGTCCGACAGCCAGCGCCTGGCGGACGGCGTCGACCAGGGTGCCGTCGCGGTGCTCGGACCAGTAGCGGACTCCTGCCCGTTCGGCACCGAACACCATCGAGGCGACGACCTGTGAGAACAACTGCCCGCCGTCGGGGACCCGTTCGGCGATGGCCGTGGCCAGATCCCGCTCGGCGTCGGCCATGGCGGTCAGATAGGCGCCGTGGAGGGCGGGCTCCCGGGCGACGAGGTCCCGAAAGTCGCGCAGCCAGCCGGCCGGAAGGCCGTCCTGGGCAGCGGGGCGGTACTGCGTGAGGGCGGCAGCGGTCAGGGCCCGGTCCAGCGGTTCGCCGTCCGGGCGGTCGCGCAAGGCGTCGCCCACCGCTGCGGCACGGCGGCCGGCCAGCCAGGCGATGGCCTGCTCGCGACTGGAGAAGTAGTTGTTGAACGTACGGGTCGACACGCCGACCGCCTCCGCGATCTGCGGCACCCGCACCGCCCCGAGGCCGTGCCGCCGGGCCAGCTCGAACGCGGCCATGGCCAGGTCGAACCGGGTTTGCCGCTTGTTCCACTCCCGCCGGGGACCGGCGGCCGTCAGCGATTCCACGGCTCGACAGTAAGCACACATTGCGCGGTACGCAATTCATGCGCGGTACGCAGAACGATGACAACTCCTCTTGGCGACCGGAGGCGTCGTCACGCACCGCGCCTTCGTCCGCCGCTCCCAGCCGGCTGCCGGCCTCGGCCTCTTGTCACCCTTCGCCCTGATCGTCTTCAGGCCCGCTTCCCCCCGATCCGCCTCGACCTCGCGACCGGCGCGTTCTCCGCTTCGCGTTCTCCTGCCAGACGTCCCGCAGTCGGCGGAATAAGTCACCTGCCGCTTTCGCTGTGGTTTGTCATGAAGGAGCCGACCAGCAGCAACGAGCACACGCCGACACCGGAGGAGGTGCGGGCCGCGACAGAGCTGATCGACGAGGCGCGAGCCGGCGGCCGACGGTTGATCGACTCGCTGAGCCGGCTGTGGGACGACCTCCTCGAAACGTCGGCCCTGACGACCAACGACGACGAGCACGATCCGGAGGGCGCCACCATCGCGTTCGAGCGGGCCCGGCTGTCGGAGCAGCTGCGGCTGGCCCGGGCGGACCTCGACGATCTCGACCGGGCCGCCCAGCGGGTGTCCACCGGCGAGTACTGGAACTGCGAGCGCTGCGGCGGCCCGATATCGGTCGGCCGGCTCACCGCGCGGCCGACGGCGCGGCTCTGCATCACCTGCGCCGGTGCGCCAGCCGGGTAGGGGCGGGATCGGCGGCAGCCACGCAGTCGCCTCGTCGCAGGCAGGTCGGCGTGGGGCCCGATATCAGCCGCCCCGGCAGGTTCAGGTGGTCCGGGCAGGTTCAGGGGGTTCCGCAGAGCCGGCGATCCCCGGGTTCAGCGATCCCTCAGGCTCGGTGACTCCTCAGGTTCCGGTTCGCCGCCCCGCCGGGTTGGTTTCGGGCGCCCGCTCCGGTTCAGGCACTCCTCCGGTTCGGGGGCCCCTCCGGTCCAGGTACCCCTCCGGTTCAGGGCCCCTCCCGTTCAGGGCCTCTCCGGTCCAGGGCCTCTCCGGTCCAGGTACCTCCTCCGATTCGGGGCCCCTCCCGTTCAGGTTCCCCTCCGGTTCGGACACCCGCTCACGCCCAAGTGCGCGCCTGCCCGGGCTCCGCCGGCCGCATGGGTTCACAACACGTCGAGGGGCTGCTTGCCGACCGGCGGGGGAAACGCCGCGTCGAGGGCGTGCAGGTCGTCGTCCGTGAGCCGCAGGCCGAGGGCCGCGTGGTTCTCCTCGACGTGCGCCGTGGTGGACGCCTTGGGGATGGCGATGATGTCGTCCAGCCGCAGTACCCAGGCCAGCGCCACCTGTGCGGGGGACGCGCCGTGGGCGGCGGCGACGGTCCGCAGCGCCGGGTGGTCCAGTAGCCGGCCCTGCTCGACCGGGGAGTAGGCCATGACCGGCACGGACAGCTCCCGCAGCAGCGGGAAGAGGTCGTGCTCGGGACCGCGCCGGGCGAGGTTGTAGAGCACCTGGTCGGTCTCCGGCCGAGCACCGTCGGGCAGGTCCGCGAGGTCGTCGGCGCCCAGGTTGGACACCCCCCACGCGCCGACGCTGCCGTCGGTCACCAGCGCCTCCAATGCCTCCACGGTCTCGTGCAGCGGCACGTCGCCCCGCCAGTGCAGCAGGTACAGGTCGATCCGGTCGGTGCCCAGGCGGCGCAGGCTCGCGTGGCAGGCGGCCGCGGTGCCCTTCCGGTCGGCGTGCGACGGCACCACCTTGCTGACCAGGAACGCCTGTTCGCGGCGACCGCGCACCGCCTCGCCGACCAGTTCCTCGGCGGCGCCGTCGCCGTACATCTCCGCCGTGTCGATCACCGTCAGCCCGAGGTCGAGGCCGAGCCGGAGAGCGGCCAGTTCCTCGGCACGCCGCGCGGGATCGTCCCCCATGCGCCAGGTGCCCTGTCCCATCGCGGGCACCCGTACCCCGGAGGGGAACGTCACCGTTCCAGCAGGCGCCATCGTGTGCTCCTTCCGGGCCGCGACCTCTCCGGCCTCTGCGTTGTGGCCCCCGACGCACGGGGCGGTGGGCCCCTGACTCACGGACCGCCGGGGTAGGTGACCGCAGCGGACGGTTGCGGCCGGCGGACGGCTGCGGCTTGCGGACGGTTGGGGCTGCGGCTGCGGTATGCGGACGGTTGCGGCTTGTGGACGGCCACAAACCGGCACCGACGGCGCGGTTCGCCGGGGGTCGCTCCGGTCGCGCCGGTGTCCTGCCCGTGGTCCGGCACGGCGTGGACGGTCTGCCGGGGCGGGGAGTTCGCCCTCCTCCGCCCCGCATCCACGCCGGGACGGGCCGCACGGGCCGGACCGGCCCGGCCACCGCCACTCCGCATCACTCACGCCCGGCGGACTCCGCGGCGCCTTCGTGTTGCGGCTGAGTCCGCGTGGGCGGCAGCACCGGCACGGCACCACCGGGACGCCCGCGGTGCGGTGCGTGGCGCCGTGGCATGCCGCGCGTAGCCTGGGCATGCGCGGACTCCATTGCTTTCCCGATCGTCACATATCGGGATCATGGGCCCACGCCCGTTCGCCGAGGCGGCGACACGCCGCAACCGGCCAGGAATCAGCCGGCCAGAGCCAGCGGCTCCGCCGCAGAGGGAGAACGAACGATGTTCGCGCGCGTCATCACCGCCCAGGCAGGGGCCGAGGGGTTCGACGGCACCATCCGGCTTGCCGAGCAGCAACTGCCCGGCGCCCGCGAGATGCCCGGGTTCGCAGGCTATTACCTGCTCACCGACGCCGAGACCGGCAAGGTCGTCATCATCTCGCTGTGGGAGACCCGCGAGCAGCTGGACGCGGTCACAGCCGGGGGCGGGTCGTCCGGCATCCGGGGACAGCACGAATCGGCGAAGGCGGGACTCACCGCACAGCACCTGGAGACCTACGAAGTCACGATGCGGGCCTGAACCACCGGGCTTGCACACCACGCCTCCGCCGAAGAGGCTCCCGGACGGGGACGGGGACGGGGACGGGAACGGGGACACGGTGCGGAAACCGGCCGAACCCGACCCTGGGAAGCGATCTGACGACCCGTAACGCAAGAGAGGCCGAACGGGGGAGGCGCGGCCGGCAATCGTGAACGGCGTGCCGGCGTGCCGGACGGTCCTCCGCCTCCTGGCACGGCCCTGATCAGAGCCCATATCCCCGGTCCGGAATCCCGCGGGGTGAGGAACGCCTCATTCGGGTACCGGCGGCACTTTCGGTACGTGAATCGAGGAAACATGGGGATATCCCAGGGACAGTTCGGTTCACGCCCTGTCCGTGGGCAATCTTCGGCCGGGCCCGCCCGCGATCCCCAGGGAGTCTGATGTTCGGCAAAGTACTGGTCGCCAACCGCGGGGAGATCGCGATCCGCGCGTTCCGTGCGGCGTTCGAACTGGGCATCTCCACGGTGGCCGTCTTCCCCCACGAGGACCGAAACTCCCTGCACCGGGCGAAGGCCGACGAGGCCTACCGGATCGGCGAACCCGGCCACCCGGTGCGGGCGTACCTGTCGGTGGAGGAGATCGTCAAGGCCGCCCGCCTGGCGGGCGCCGACGCGGTCTACCCGGGCTACGGGTTCCTGTCGGAGAACCCGGACCTGGCCGCGGCCTGCGCCGACGCCGGCATCACCTTCGTCGGTCCCCCGGCGCCGGTACTGCACCTGACGGGCAACAAGGCACGGGCCGTCGCCGCCGCGAAGGAGGCCGGCGTCCCGGTGCTCGGCTCCTCGGAGCCGTCGGACGACGTGGAGGCGCTGCTGGCCGCCGCCGAGGACATGCGGCTGCCGCTGTTCGTCAAGGCGGTGGCCGGCGGCGGCGGGCGCGGCATGCGGCGGGTCGCCGAACGGGAGGCGCTGCGCGAGGCGATCGACGCGGCGATGCGCGAGGCGGAGTCGGCGTTCGGTGACGCGACCGTCTTCCTGGAGCAGGCGGTGATCAACCCGCGGCACATCGAGGTGCAGATCCTCGCCGACGGCGCGGGCAACATCGTGCACCTGTACGAGCGGGACTGCTCGGTGCAGCGGCGGCACCAGAAGGTCGTCGAGATCGCGCCGGCCCCCAACCTCGACCCCGCGCTGCGCGAGCGGATCTGCGCCGACGCCGTGGCGTTCGCCCGGCACATCGGCTACGTCAACGCCGGCACCGTGGAGTTCCTGGTCGACGAGCAGGGCCGCCACGTCTTCATCGAGATGAACCCGCGCATCCAGGTGGAGCACACCGTCACCGAGCAGGTCACCGGACGCGACCTGGTCATCGCGCAGCTGCGGATCGCCGCCGGGGCGACGCTGCCCGAACTGAACCTGACGCAGGACGAGATCGTGCTGTCCGGCACCGCGCTCCAGTGCCGCATCACCACCGAGGACCCGGCCAACGGCTTCCGCCCCGACACCGGCGTCATCTCCGCCTACCGCTCCCCCGGCGGTCCCGGCGTGCGGCTGGACGGCGGCACGGTGCACACCGGCGCCGAGGTCTCGGCGCACTTCGACTCGATGCTGGTCAAACTCACCTGCCACGGCCACGACTTCGGCAACGCCGTCCGCCGCGCCCGGCGGGCCATCGCCGAGTTCCGCATCCGCGGCGTGGCGACCAACCTGCCGTTCCTCGGCGCCGTGCTCGACCACCCGGACTTCCGGGCCGCCCGCCTGAACACCGCGTTCATCGAGGACCACCCCGACCTGATCCGGGCCCGCCCGTCGGCGGACCGCGGCAGCCGCATCCTCAGCTACCTCGCCGGGACGACCGTCAACCGGCCGCACGGCCCGCGTCCGCAGGTCATCGACCCCGTCGAGAAGCTGCCCGACGTTCCCGGCCTGCTGCTGGGGAGCGGCACGCCGCCCGACGGCTCCCGGCAACTGCTGGCCGAGCTGGGCCCGGAGGCGTTCGCCGCCCGGCTGCGCGCCCAGGACGCGGTCGCCGTCACCGACACCACGTTCCGCGACGCCCACCAGTCGCTGCTGGCGACCCGGGTGCGCACCCGGGACCTGCTGGCCGTCGCACCGCACGTCGCGCACACCGCGCCGCAGCTGCTGAGCCTGGAGTGCTGGGGCGGCGCGACGTACGACGTGGCGCTGCGCTTCCTGGCCGAGGACCCGTGGGAGCGGCTGGCGGCGATGCGCGAGGCGGTGCCCAACATCTGCGCGCAGATGCTGCTGCGCGGGCGCAACACCGTCGGCTACACGCCCTACCCGGCGGAGGTCACCCGGACGTTCGTCGCCGAGGCGGCCAGGACGGGCATCGACGTCTTCCGGGTCTTCGACGCGCTCAACGACGTCTCGCAGATGCGGCCGGCCATCGACGCGGTCCGCGAGACCGGTACCGCGCTGGCGGAGGTCGCGCTGTGCTACACCGCCGACCTGTCGGACCCGGCCGAGCAGCTGTACACCCTGGACTACTACCTGCGGCTGGCCGAGCAGATCGTGGAGGCCGGCGCACACGTGCTGGCCATCAAGGACATGGCCGGCCTGCTGCGCCCGCCGGCCGCCCGCACACTGGTGACCGCGCTGCGCGAACGGTTCGACCTGCCGGTGCACCTGCACACCCACGACACCGCGGGCGGTCAGCTGGCCACTCTGGTCGCCGCGATCGACGCGGGAGTCGACGCGGTGGACGCGGCGGTCGCGTCGATGGCGGGCGGCACCAGCCAGCCGTCGCTGTCGGCGCTGGTGTCGGCCACCGACCACACCCCGCGGGCGACCGGGCTGTCACTGCGGGCGGTCTGCGACCTGGAGCCGTACTGGGAGGCGCTGCGGAAGGTCTACGCGCCGTTCGAGTCCGGCACCGCGTCGCCGACCGGCCGCGTCTACCACCACGAGATCCCCGGCGGCCAGCTGTCCAACCTGCGCCAGCAGGCGATCGCGCTGGGCCTGGGCGACCGCTTCGAGCTGATCGAGGACTGCTACGCGGCAGCGGACCGGATGCTGGGCCGGCTGGTGAAGGTCACCCCGTCGTCGAAGGTGGTCGGCGACCTCGCCCTGCACCTGGTCGGCGCGGGGGTGGCGGCCGACGACTTCGAGTCCGACCCGGGCAAGTACGACGTGCCGGACTCGGTGGTCGGCTTCCTGAACGGGGAGTTGGGCGACCCGCCCGGCGGCTGGCCCGAGCCGTTCCGCACCCGGGCACTGCGCGGCCGCGCCGCCCGCCCGGCGCCGCCCGAGCTGTCGGACGAGGACCGCCAGGGGCTGCGCGACACCCCGCGCGAGACCTTGAACCGCCTGCTGTTCCCCGGCCCCGCCAAGGAGTTCGCCGCCCACCGCGAGGCCTACGGCGACACCTCGGTGCTGCCCACGAAGGACTTCTTCTACGGCATGGAACCCGGCCACGAGCACACCGTCACGCTGGAACCCGGGGTGACCCTGCTGATCGAGCTGGAGGCCATCTCCGAGGCGGACGAACGCGGCCTGCGCACCGTCGTCGCCACGCTCAACGGGCAGTTGCGGCCGGTGTCGGTGCGTGACACGTCGATCGCGACGAGCGTGAAGGCGGCGGAGAAGGCGGAGACCGGCAACGCGGGCCACGTCGCGGCGCCGTTCGCCGGCGTGGTCACCCTCCAGGTGGAGGAGGGCGCCCGGGTCTCGGCCGGGCAGACGGTGGCCACGATCGAGGCGATGAAGATGGAGGCGTCCATCACCGCCCAGCGGGACGGCTCGGTCGGCCGGCTCGCCATCGGCCCGGTGCAGCAGGTCGAGGCCGGCGACCTGCTGATCGAGATCGCCTGACGACCGCGCCCGCCCGGCTCCCGACTCCCGGTTCCCGCTTCCCGCTTCCCGCTTCCACCGCTTCCCGCTTCCCGCTTCCCGCTTCCCGGTGACGGGAGCCGGGCGGGAGGCCGGGGGCGGGCGGGGGTGCGGGTGCCGGGCGGGGGTGCCGGGCCACGGGTGACGTGCGACCGGGGCCGGACGGGCGCCGGGGTCGGGCGCCGGGGCGACGGTGGCAGGGCGCCGGGTCGACGGTGAGATGGGGGCCGGAGCTGCCGCCGTGTCCCGTCGTTACGGGTGCGCCGAGTCGTCGCGGGGCGCGGTGAACCGGGTCAGCCAGCCGAGCCCGTCCGCGGTGCCGCCGGCGGGGGTGTACTCGCAGCCGATCCAGCCCGCGTAGCCCAGGGTCCGCAGGCGGTCGAAGACGAAGGCCCAGGCGATCTCGCCGCTGCCCGGTTCGGCCCGCCCGGGGACGTCCGCCACCTGCACATGGGCGATCAGCGGCATGAACGTCTCCAGCCGCGTGCTGAGATCGCCCTGGCTCATCTGGCAGTGGTAGAGGTCGAGGAGCATGCCGACCCCGTCACCGCCGACCGCCGCCACGACCGCCGCGGACTGCTCCTGGGTCTGCAGGAGATAGCCCGGCAGGTCACGGGAGTTGATCGCCTCCAGCACCAGCCGGACCCCCGCGGTGGAGGCCAGCCGCGCTGCCCAGTCCACGTTGGCGACGTACTGCGCGAACGCCGCGTCGCGCGGGAGGCCGGCGGGAGGCGTCCCCGCCCGCAGGTGGACGAGCGGGCAGTCCAGTTCGACGGCGTAGTCGAGTGCCTTCGTGACGCTGTCGCGGAACTCCCCGATCCGGTCCGGCAGGCAGGCCGTTCCCCCCTCGGTGGCTGAACCGGCGGGCCCCACCGGGCTGTTGACGAGCACCTGGCGCAGCCCCGCGTCCTTCAGCCACCGCCGCAGGTCCGCCGGCGCGTACTCGTAGGGCGATCCGTACTCGACACCGGTGAACCCGGCCGCCGCCGCGGCGTCGAAGCGCTGCTCGAACGGCACTTCGCCGAACAGCCAGCCCAGATTGGCGCAGAATCGCAGCCCGGAGCCCGCCACCGGGACGCCGGCCGTCACGCCGGGCCGCCGGAGACGCCGACGGACCCGGTCCCCACCTCCGCACCCGCTCTCCCCCCGGGGGCCAACCAGCCTCCCCTACCCGGGAGTTGACCACCGACCTGCGCGGCACCCCGGCGCGTCGCCACGGGGAGCACGTGAGCGGTCAGGACGGCGGCCTTCTCGTTGGTCTCCGACATCTCGGGCTCCTCGGGGCTGGAGGTCGTTGACGCAAGAGGGTAACTCCCGGGCCGGCGCCGCAGGTGTTCCCCGGCGCCGAAATGGCCACCGCGGCGCCGCAGGTGTTGCCCCACGCCGACGTGGCCACCGCGGGGACGCCGCACCGGCCCGGCCGCGCAGCCGCACGGGACCCATCGCCGGAGCCGTCCCCCGGGCCCCGCGAAGACATCACCTGCGAAGCTATGTCAATAGCTATGTAATATAGCGCTTATGGATGACGAGTCGGTCGGCCTGTTCCGGATGCGGATGAAGTCGTTGCAGCGGCGCCTGCGGCAGGAGGCGGTGTCGGTGCGCGGTCTGTCGCGGCCGGCGGCGCAGGTGCTGGGGACCGTGGGGCGCAGGCCGCAGATCTCCCCCCGTGACGTGGCGGACGAGATGCGCATGACCAGTTCGAACGTCGCCGCCGCACTGCGCGAACTGGAGTCCGCCGGCCTGCTGGACCGGCGCAAGGACCCGCGGGACGCGCGGCGGGTGCGGTTGTCGGTCACCGACGCGGGCCTGGAGCTGGCGGCCCGGTTCCGCGACGAGCGCGACACCTGGCTGGGCCGCGCGGTCGAGGCCGTGCTCAGCGAGGACGAACAGCGGGTGCTGGCCGAGGCGGGCCGGCTGATGGAACGGCTCTCGCACTTCGAACCCGTCGCGCCGGGCCACACCGGCGGCTCCCCTTCCCGGACGCCGGACGAGGGAGCGTGATGGCGATACCGGCGCGGGCGCTCCCGCACAGTGCGGACGGCCGCCGCCGTCCGCCTCTGCGCCGCGCGGTGTCGTCGCTGGGGGTGCGCAACTACCGGCTGTACTTCTGGGGCCAGACCGTGTCGGTCGCCGGCACCTGGATGCAGACCATGGCCCTGGCGTTCCTGGTGCTGAAACTGACCGGCAGCGGCACGGACCTGGGCGCGGCGAGCGCGGTGCGGCTGCTGCCGTTCGTCCTGCTCGGCCCGATGGGCGGCGTCATCGCGGACCGGGCCGACAAGCGGCGGCTGCTGTACGTGACGCAGTCGGCGTCGGCGGTGGTGGCGGCGGTCTTCGCCGCGCTCACCGCGTTCGACGCGGCCACGTTCCCGTTGGTCATGGTGCTCTCGCTGGTGGCGGGATGCCTGACGGTCTTCGACAACCCGGCGCGGCAGAGCCTGATCGGCGAGCTGGTGCCGCGCGATCAACTGTCGAACGCGGTGACCCTGAGTTCGGTGTCGGTGAACCTGTCGCGGGTCATCGGCGCGGCCGTCGGCGGCACCCTGGTGGCAGCCGTGGGGCTGTCCGCGGCGTTCGCGCTGAACGCGGTCTCCTTCGCGGGCGTGCTGGTCAGCCTCGCCCTGATGCGCGCCTCGCAGATGCACTCCGCCGGGCGGGTCCCGCGCGCCGGCGGGCAGGTCCGCGAGGGCCTGCGCTACGCCCGCCGCACCCCCGCGCTGTTCCTGCCGCTGCTCATGGTGACGATCACCGGCACGCTGGCCTACGAGTTCCCCATCAGCCTGCCGCTGGTGGCACGCGGGGCGTTCCACGGCGGGGCGGGGATCTACGGGCTCATGGCCGCGGTGATGGCCGCCGGCGCGGTGGCCGGGGGCCTGGTGGCGGCCTCCCGGGGCGGGCGCCGCCGGGCCGCCAGCCTGGCGGGCGCCTCGATCGGCTGGGGCGTCGCGATCCTCGCCGCCGCGCTGGCGCCGGACCTGCCGCTGGAGTGCGTCGCGCTGCTCTTCGTCGGCTACGGCAGCATCACGTTCAACTCCTACGCCAAGACCGCCCTGCAACTGGCCGCGGCGCCCTCCATGCGCGGACGCGTGATGGCCATGTGGGCGTTGGCCTGGGGTGGCACCACCGTGGTCGGCGGGCCCGTCATCGGCTGGGTCGCCGAGGAGTTCGGCAGCCGCTGGACCCTGGTCGTCGGCGGGGCGCCGACCGTCCTGCTGGGACTGGCGATGCTGCCGGCGCTGCGCCGCATCGACCACGCGGCCGACCGACCACCGGGGGAGCTGGAGCCGGAGCCGACGCCCGCCGGGGCCGGGACCGGCTCCCCGGCGCCGGCGGACGTCGAACCGACCGCCTGACACCGCCCCCGGCACCGGACACCCCGACGGCGAGACCTTGTCCCGGCAGACCAGAGGCACGCGGGGCTGAGCCGGCTTCGGCCTCTCCCGACCGTCCTGCCACCGGTGGACTGCGGCGTGTCGGGCCGACAGCGCATCGCTATGCGCCGAAACCGTTGACTGGTCGTTGACTTCGACAATGACTTAGAGCGTGCCTCTTTGATCGGTTGGTCAGTTGATCGGATGTATCTGTCCGATCAACGATCACTGATGCGACGTGGGACCGGATCGAGCCGCTGATGGCGGCCGATCCGGTCCGCGGTCGGCGCTGGGCCGACCACCGCCGAACCCTGGAAGCCGTCGCGTGGAAGTACCGCACCTGCTCACCCTGGCGGGACCTGCCGGACGAGCTCGGCTCGTTCCGGACCGCTCATGAACGCCTGATCGGGTCGGCCATGGACGGCACCTGGGAGCGTGTCCTCGCCGCAGTTCTGGCAGCGGCCGACGTTGATGCCGACAACGGCTGGACCGTCTCGGTGGACTCCACCGTCTGCCGGGCTCACCAGCGCGGTGCCGGTGCCAGGACAGCGGTGCCGGTGCCAGGACAAAGGGGCGCCGGGCCGGGGCCGAACCTGACGATCACGCCCCCGGACGCTCCCGCGACGGCCGGAGTACGAAAGTTCACCTCGCCGGCGACAGCGGTGGACGGGCCCTGGCCCTTCGCGTCACCGCAGGCCAGGTGGGTGACGCCTCCTCCTTCGAGACTGTCATGGCCAGCATCCGTGTTCCGCGAAGCGGACCAGGCCGACCCGATGCCGCCTTGGCGGACCGTGCGCATTCAGCCCGCGCGACCCGCAATCACCTCCGGCGCTGCGGAATCCGCGCTGTCGTCCCCCGGCCGTCC
This sequence comes from Streptantibioticus silvisoli, assembly GCF_027947535.2. Lineage (GTDB taxonomy): Bacteria > Actinomycetota > Actinomycetes > Streptomycetales > Streptomycetaceae > Streptantibioticus_C > Streptantibioticus_C silvisoli. Next base: position 63,352 of record NZ_JAAGKO020000024.1, on the reverse strand, counting down.
GACCAGGTCGGCCACCGGCTGCGGCGAGGCCGCGACGGAGGCCGCCCACCGCCCTTCGACGCCGAGGCATACAAGCAGCGCAACCCTGCCGAACGGCACATCAACCGCCTCAAGCAATCGCGCGGCCCGGCCATGCGAACGGACAAGCTCGCCATCGCCCAACAGGCCGCACGCCACCTCGCCGCCATCCTCATCCGGACAGCCGCTCGACCACCGAAGCGCCTCACCCGCGAGATGGCCGCATGGACGATCTTTTGGAGTTCCTCGTCGCACGCATCATGGACGACAACCACGCCTACGCCTACGCGGCCGGCACCCTGAGCGGCGAGGCCCTTCTCGACAGCCATCTCCCCATGCTCGACCTGATCGAGCAACTGGCGAACAGCTACAAAGCCATGGACCCCTCGGACTCCCGCCCGGCCGGCCTGGCATACGCGCTGCGAGTCCTTGGCCAGTCATACGCCGAACACCCCGCCCACCAGCAGGAATGGCGCCCATAGCCGTCAAGGGGACAGTCTCTGGCGTCACTAGGACCTGTGGCTGGTCATGGTGAATTGACCAATGCGGCATGGGGTTGGACAGCGCCGTTGTTGCCGACGGCGGACGGGCGGGGGCGTCCGTGGCGTGATCACCGGCAGGTGATCGACGGGGTGCTGTGGCGGCTGCGGACCGGTGTGCCCTGGCGTGACCTGCCGAAACGCTACCGTCCCCGGCAGACCGTGTACGAGCGGTTCGCGCGCTGGGAGGCGGACGACACCTGGGCCCGGCTGCTGGAGCACGCCCAGGTCCGAGACGACGCGGTCGGGGCGGTGGAGTGGACGGTCTCGGCCGACTCCACGATCAGCCGTGCCCACCGGCACGCTGCCGGCGCCCGCAAAAGGGGGCGAGTACCGGGGACGAACTGGAAGATCCGTCACGCTCGCAGGCTCGCCAGACGCTCGGACACTCCCGCAGCGGACTGACGACGAAGGTCCACCTGGCCGCCGACGGACGGGGCCTGCCACTGGCCATCACGGTCACACCCGGCAACGTCAACGACTCGACCGTCTTCGACACCCTGATGAACGCCGTCCGCGTCCCCCGGTCGACCACCGGACGGCCCAGAACCCGTCCGCCGCAGGTCCTGGCCGACAAGGCCTATTCCAGCCGCGCGATCCGCATCGCCCTGCGCGGCCGGGGCATCCGGGCCGTCATCCCCGAACGCGCCGACCAGATCGCCAACCGCAAGCGGCGCGGTTGCGTCGGCGGACGGCCACCCGCGTTCGACACCGAAAGCCACAAGGCCCGCAACGTCGTCGAACGCTGCTTCTGCCGCCTCAATCAGTTCCGCGCCGTCGCCACCCGCTTCGGACGAACTCGCCGACCGCTACCTCGCCGGGCTCCACCTCGCCTCACTCGTCCTCTGGCTACGAAAACCATGATCAACAGGCAGAACCTAGACCGTTGACATTCACAACGACCAGTCAACGAATTCGCAAACCGGCAACGCGACTCCGGCCCGACACGCCGGGGCCACCGCCAGTCGCCCGGTTCGTTCACGACCTGGCCGGTGTCACGGGGCATCTGTCCGATGAAGATCCGCGCACATGCGCCATCTGCTGCCCCCCGAAGCCCCGCGCGATGACCGGCAGCCGTTTCCCGTACCTCGGACGGTCGGCACCCGTATAGTCAGATATGCATCTTTTGCACCTCTGGTTCCACGGATGACAAGCCTGGTGACGCCGAGGAGTCGACAGTGACGGAGCAGCGCGCGAGCACCGGCCGCCGGCTCGGTGACCGGGAGGCCGCCCGGCTGCGCCTGGTCGAAACCGTCGCCGGCGGTCTGGCCGACGGGGAGGTCTGGTCGTTCGCCATCGATCAGGCGGTGGCCTTCCTCGGCGGGGTCGGCGGGATGGCGCACGTCGGCGAGGGCGCGGACGGCGATCTGCGGCTCGCGGCCGTCTGCGGCCTTCCGCGGCGGCTGGCGGAGCCGTGGCAGGAGCTCGGCGCGGCCGACGCCGCGACGCCGGCCAGGGCCGTTCGGGAGCGGCGGATCGTGCGGACGGCGGCCGGCGCTCGGGTGGACGGTGGGCGGCGGGCCGGCGAGGGGGCCGAGGGCGATGGCGAGAACGGCGAGGGGGAGGACGGCGGGCGGTTGCCGACCGGGACCGCGCTGGTCGCCGTACCGGTGACGACGACCGGTTCGCCGCTCGGGGTGCTCACCGTACTGACCTCCGCGGCCGAGCCGCCCGACGCCGCGTCGGAGGACTTCCTGCGGCGGTTCGCGGACCGGATCGGCGACCGGCTGCGGCGTTCGCGCGGCACCGCGGAGACCGCGCGCCCCACCTGGTGGCAGGAACCCTCCGGTTCCCAGCTCCTGCGGGCCATGCGGGCCATCGACGTGGGCGCCTGGGAGTGGGAGGTGGGAACGGGCCGCCTGATCGCCGACGACGCGGCGCTGGAGGTCTTCGGACTGCCGCGCGAGGACTTCGACGACCGGGTCGAGACGTGGGTCGGGCTGATCCATCCCGACGACGCGGCCGGGGTGCTCGCCGAGGTCGACCGGGCGATCCGGCACCGGAACGCCTACAGCCTCGAATACCGGATCTGCCGGCCGGACGGCGCGGTGATCTGGCTGGAGGCGCGCGGATACCTCACCTTCGGCGCGCACGACGAGGTCCGGCGCATGAGCGGCACGGTGTGGGAGACCACCGGGACACGGCAGGCACTCGACTCGGTCAGCCGCGCCCTGCGGCACATGTCGGACGCCTTCCTCGCCGTGGACGACCAGTGGCGGGTCGTCTACTGCAACGTGGAGGCCGAACGCGTCCTGGGGGCCGACGGACGGCTACTCGGCCGGGTGCTGTGGGACGCCGCCCCGGACACCGCCTCCTTCGGGCTCCCGGAGCGCTACGAGCAGGCGGTCGCGCGCGGCACCGCGGTCGGCTTCGAGGTGCGCGCGCCCGGCACCGGGAGCTGGTACCACATGCGGCTGGTGGCGGTGCCCGGCGGCCTGACCGTGTACTTCACCGACATCACCGCGCGCCGGGCCCAGGCGATCGAGGGCGCGCGGGCCGACCACGTCCGCTCCGAACGGGCCACCCGCCTCGCGGAGCTGACCGGGGCGCTCGCCCAGGCCCTGACGGTGGAGGACGTGGTGCGGGTGACGGCGGACGGCATCGTGCCGTTGACGGGCGCGGCCGACCTGCGGCTGCTGCTGGTCGAGGAGGGCCTGCGGCCCGGCGACGGGGGCGCGGAGGCGCTGGCGGGCCGTGGCGGGCGGTTCTCCACCATGAGCGGTACCGCCCCCGGGCCGGCCGGGGACGCGCTGCGCGACCGGGTGCCGAAGCTCATCGCCTCGCGGGAGGAACTCGACGCCGCGCACCCGTCGATGGACGTCTCGTCGGTGGACGGCGAGTCCTGGCTCTTCCTCCCGCTCATCGCCTCCGGCCGGCCGACCGGCTGCTGCGTGCTGCGCTTCGACCGGCCCCGCACGCTCGGCGAGGAGGAGCGCACCCTGCTGATGGCGCTGAGCGGCCTGGTCGCCCATGCTCTGGAGCGCGCGCGGCTCTACGACGAGGAGCACTCGCGCGCCGACAAACTCCAGCGGGGCCTGCTGCCGCAGACCCTTCCGGCCCTGCCCGCGGTCACCCCGGCCGCGCGCTACGTGCCGGCCGACACCGGCAGCCAGGTGGGCGGCGACTGGTACGACGTGATCCCGCTGTCGGCCGAACGGGTGGCCCTGGTGGTCGGCGACGTCATGGGCCACGGGCTGACCGAGGCGGTCACCATGGGGCGGCTGCGGACCGCCGTGCGTACGCTGACCGACCCCGAGATACCGCCCGACGAGCTCTTCGCCCGGCTCGGTGTCATGGTCGCCGACCTGGGCGACAGTGCGTACGCCACCTGCCTGTACGCCGTCTACGACCCGACGAACCGCTCGCTGGCGTACGCGAGCGCCGGGCATCCGCCGCCGGCCGTGCGCCTGCCCGACGGCACGGTGCGCTTCCTGGAGATGCAGCCGGATCCGCCGCTGGGCGCGGGAGTGCCGCCGTTCTCGGTCAACGAGACCGTCCTGCCGCCGGAGAGCCTGCTCGTGCTCTACACCGACGGCCTGGTCGAGGCGCCCGGCAGCGGCATCGAGGCCGGCATGGACCGGCTGGCGGCGCGGATCGCCGGCCGGCCGGACGGCCCGGGGCCGGGGGAGCCGGGCGGCGTTCCGCTGGGCGTGCTCTGCGACAGCCTCACCTCCGGTGTGCTGCCGCCCGGCCGGCGCACCGACGACGCCGCCGTGCTGGCCGTGCTCACCCACGGGCTGCCCGAGCGCGACGTGGCCTGCTGGGAGCTCCCGCAGGACCCGGTCGCGGCGGGCCAGGCGCGCGAGCACGTACGGGACCAGCTGGACGCCTGGTCCCTCGACCACCTCGCCATGACCACGGAACTGCTGGTCAGCGAGTTGGTCGCCAACGTGGTGCGGCACGCGAGCGGACCGGCGCGGCTGCGGATGATCCGTGGCAGGACGCTGATCTGCGAGGTCTCCGACGACAGCCTCACCACGCCGCGGGTCCGGCACGCGTCCGACACCGACGAGGGCGGCCGCGGCCTGCAACTCGTCGCGTCGCTGTCCCACCGCTGGGGCACCCGGTACACCGACTCGGGCAAGTGCATCTGGACCGAGCAGCTGCGCTCCCCCGACCTGGTGTGATCGCCGATCCGGCCGCGGTCGCGACCCCGCAGCAGTCCCGCAGCAACCCCGGTCAGCAGGCCCGGCAGCGGTAGGAAAACAACAGATTCGGACAGTGGAACGAAGAGTGGAAAATAAAAGCAACAAATATTGCCCTAATCGACCATTGCGCGTAACTTCCGAGCGAGTCGTCGAGCGGCGTGAACTCAGCGGCCGCGGAGACGAGTTGAAGCTCCATTCCTCCCTCAGGAGCACACCATGCGCAGAAAGAGATCCGCCGGCCCGAGAACCGTGCCGGGCAGCGCGGCCGGACCGGCCCGCCGGTACTGGAGAACCCTGCTGTCCGCCGTGGCGACCCTCGCGGTCGTGCTCGGCGCCCTGATCAGTCTTCCCGGCGCGGCGCAGGCCGCCGGTTCGCTGCCGTGTGACATCTACGCGGCCGCCGGTACCCCGTGTGTCGCCGCGCACAGCACGACCCGGGCGTTGTTCTCCGCCTACGACGGCCCGCTCTACCAAGTCACCCGGGCCTCCGACAACACCACCACCGACATCGGCCTGCTGGCCACCGGCGGCTACGCCAACGCCGCAGCCCAGGACACCTTCTGCGCCAACACCACCTGCCGCATCACCAAGATCTACGACCAGACCTCCCGCCACAACGACCTCAACCCCGGCCCCGCCGGCACCTCCGGCATGGGCGCCGACCGCGGCGCCGACGCCGCCGAACTGTCGGTCACCGCCGGCGGCCACAAGGTCTACGGCATCTGGATCTCCCCCGGCGTCGGCTACCGCTCCAACGGCGCAGCCTCCGGCACCGCCACCAACGGCCAGGCCGAAGGCGCCTACATGGTCGCCAGCGGCACCCACGTCGGCTCCGCCTGCTGCTTCGACTACGGCAACGCCGAAAGCACCCCCGCCGACACCGGCAACGGCCACATGGACGCCGTCAGCATCGCCACCACCTGCTACTTCTCCCCCTGCACCGGCAACGGCCCCTGGGTCGAGGCCGACATGGAAAACGGCATGTTCCAAGGGAACAACGGCTCCAACACCGCCAACGCCGGCAACAACACCCCCTTCGTCACCGCCGTACTGAAGAACAACGGACAGACCACCTACGCCATCAAGGGCGGCAACTCCCAAAGCGGCAACCTGTCCACCTGGTGGAACGGCGCCCTGCCCACCCGCGGCGGCTACACCCCCATGCACCAGGAAGGCGGCATCATCCTGGGCACCGGCGGCGACAACAGCAACTGGAACATGGGCACCTTCTTCGAAGGCGTCATGGTCGCCGGCTACCCCACCGACGCAGCCGAGAACGCCGTCCAGGCCAACATCGTCTCCGTCGGCTACACCGGCGAGACCAACATCCCCAACGGCCCCCAGGGCACCATCACCGGCCCCGGCGGACAATGCGTCGACGTCGCCGCCGACGACACCGGCGTCGACGGCGCAGCCGTCCAACTGTGGAACTGCCAGACCTACGCCGAAGACCAGCACTGGACCCACAACTCCGACAACTCCCTGAGCACGCTGGGGCGTTGTCTGGACATCGACGGCAACGGCACGGCCAACGGGACGAAGGTCGAGCTGTGGGACTGCAATGGCGTGGGGGGCCAGAAGTGGGTTCAGCAGTCCGACGGCTCCCTGCGTAATCCGCAGTCGGGACGCTGCCTGGACTCGCCCAGCGGCGCCACCGCCAACGGCACCCTGCTGCAGATCTACGACTGCAACGGCTCCGCCGCGCAGAAGTTCTCCGTCAACGGCGGCGGCCCGATCGCCGGCCCGGGCGGCAAGTGCACCGACGTCCTGTCCGACGACACCGGCGTCGACGGCACCGCGGTGGAGCTGTGGGACTGCCAGTCCTGGGCCGTCGACCAGCACTGGTACCACAACGCCAACGGTACGCTGGAGACGCTCGGCCGCTGCCTGGACATCGACGGCAACGGCACGGCCGACAACACGCAGGTCGAACTGTGGGACTGCGACGGCGCGGGCGGACAGGTGTGGCAGCAGCAGTCCGACGGCTCGCTGCTCAACCCGCAGTCGGGCCGGTGCCTGGACTCGCCCAACGGCGCGACCGCCAACGGCACCCGGCTCCAGATCTACGACTGCAACGGCTCCGCCGCGCAGAAGTTCGCGCTGAGCTGAGGCCCTGCCGGGCCGGCGCACCGCACCGGTGCCCATGAGGGGGCGCGGGAACAACGTTCCCGCGCCCTTTCACGTGCGGCGGCGGTCCCCCGTTCCGCCGCCCGGGCCGGCCACCACGACTGGGCCTCTCCTTCGCCGTCACGTCAGCAGGCGAGGCGTTCGGGGAGGGCGACGGCGAGCTGGCGGGTGTCCCCCACGCGGGCCCGCCGCCGCGGCCGGAGCGGCGAAGACGCGGTGTGGCCCCTCCCGGCGGACGGGAGGGGCCACGGTTGAGCGGCGGGCGGGTCAGCCGGCGGACTTGTGGTGGGCGGCGGCCCGCTTCTGCATCGCGGCGACCTGCGCGGCCGAGGGGGCGAAGACCCGGCCGGCGTCGTTCGCGGAACCGCTGCGGCGGCCGGTGAGCAGGACGGTGTCACCGCTGTGGACCGCGGACTCGGTGATCTTCTTGCCGGCCCGGGTGACCTTGGCGCCCTTGTCCACCGTCCAGGTCCAGCTGGTGCCGTCCGTGCTCTTGACGGTCAGCTTCGAGCCGTCGACCGCGGTGACCTTGCCGCGCTGCCATTCGCGCACGACGTAGGTGCCCTTCTTGCCGTGCACCGTGACCTGGCCGTGTACGCCGCGCAGGGCGGCGCGGCGCAGGGCGCGCCGGAGCTTGCGCTGGCGGGCGGTGGGGTGCTTGGCGGTCTTGGCCTGTTGCTGGCCGGCGGCCGGGGTCTTCGCGGCGGAGCCGGAGTCCGAGGTGGCGGCGAAGGCGGTCGCTCCGCCGGCGACCAGCGCGCCGGTGAGGACGATCCCGGTCACCACGGTGCCGCGCCGGCCGAGCTTGCGAGTGATCTTCATCGTGTCGATCCTCCTTGGGCAGGCGTTCCCCCTGCCCGTGCGTCGGTTCGTACACGAAAGACCGTAGGACGCCATCTTGTGGAAACCGTGTGACACCGCGTCAAGCGCTCCCCCGACGCCGGGCCCCGACCCGTCCCGCCCCCGCCGCCGCCTGTACGACGGCGGTCGGACGCCTTGGCCTGACCGGCGTCGGGGAGCTCGGCGGCGCCCGCCCGGTCACCGGCATCGGCCCCGCCCCGCGAGCTCCGGGCGCCCCGCCATTCGGGGGCGCGCGGTTCAGGCGGGGCGCGCGCGAGGCCGTCCGGGGGCGCGCGGCGCCGGACGGCCGCTCCGCCGTCCCGGGGACACCGGCTTCGTCCGGCACCCCGTCGCCGGGTTCGTCCGGCACGCTGACGGAACGGCACGGATCGTCCGTTCGGTGACCGGTGGTCCGGTGCCGTGCGGGTCCTTGTCACAGACCGGATGGGGGGAGGGACGCCCGTGGAGAAGCGGCAGGACGCCACTCCCGCGGCCACGTTCGACGAGCGGTTCTGCGGGCTGCTGCCGCGGTTGTACCGGCGGGCCTCCCTGCTGGCGGGGCAGACGGCGCAGGACGCCGTGCACGAGACGTACCTGAAGCTGGCGGCCCGGCCCGAGCGCTTCCTGGCGCACCCGGAGCCGTACGCCTACGCGTTCGCCGCCCTGACCAGCGTGGTGCGCGACGGCTTCCGGCGCGAGCGGCGGCAGGTGCCGCTCGCGGAGCCGGAGGCTCAGGCGCCACCGGTCGGCGGCGGGGGCGGTTGGGGGATGGAGATCGAGCGGCGCTCGGCGGAGCTGGAGGTCGTGCGGCTGCTGAGCCGGCTGTCGGTGCGGCAGGCCGCCGTCGTGCTGCTGGTCGACCTCGACGGCTACACCATCGACCAGGCCGCCGAGATCCTCGGCCTGCACCGCGGCACGGTCTCGCGCACCCGGGCGCGATCGCTGGACAAGCTGCGCGGCGTGCTGACGGAACGCCGCCTTTCGAGCGCCGGGAATCCGAACGCCGGGAACGGGAGGGGAACATGCGCAGCGGATGGTCGTCCGACGACCTGACCGACACCGCCGCCCTGCGCGAGCGGCTGCTGGCGGCGGACCGGGAGATCACGGTCCCCGCCGGGCTGTTCGAACGCGTCACCGCGGCGCCGGCCGCGGCGGGCGGGCCGGGGCAGCGGCACCGGACCGCGGGGTGGGTGGTGGCCGCGGTGGTGGCGGTCTGCGTCCTGGCGATCGGCTGCCGGCTGCTGATCCGGCCGCCCGGCTCGCAGGCCGCCGTCCGGCCGGCGCCGACGCTCACCGTCTACAACGCGGAGGCGCCCTGCCGTGCGCTGCGCACGATGGAGTGCGCGCTGCGGCTGGCCCGCGACCCGCACGGCCGGTACGCGGCCGCCGGCAACGGGGCCGGCGAGGTGTGGCACGGTGACCGGCTCGGGGTGACCTGCGTGGTCACCGACGGCACCCTGGTGCTGGACGAGAGCGGGATCACCTCCCGGCGCTGGTACCTGGTGGCCACGGCGGCCGGTGTCCGCGGCTGGCTGCCGGGGGTGCGTACGCGCAACACCACCCCGGTACCGGACTGCGACGCCGCGCAGGAGCGATCGACCCTCCAGGTGATGTGACGCAGGTCACACAGGATGGCGTCATACGGCGAACCACCGCAATACGTATGCAAGGCGACAGCCAACCCACAACGCATCAAGGGGGATCACATGCCCAACCACCATGTCATCGCGGGAATCCTCGCGGCCGCCGCGCTGGCGACCGTCACCAGCGCGGTCCCGGCGAACGCCGCACCCCAGCGGCCCGACACCACCACCGTGACCATGTGGCACACCGCCGGCGTCTGGTCGCAGCCCACCAACGACTCCACCAACCTCAGCACCGCGTACGCCGGTTCCTCCTACCCCGGCGTCTGCTGGACGACGGGCAAGACCCAGACCTTCTACGACCCGCCGGTCACCACCGACCACTGGGTGAAGCTGGCCCTGCGGGCCGGCGGGTTCGGTTACGTGTGGGGCGGCGCGCTGCACGGAAACGAGAACGGCAACGTGCCCAACCACTGCTGACGGCACCGCGCGGTGCCGTCGGCCGGGGCACCCCGGCCGACGGCGCCGCGGCTACTCGTTCTGCGCCGCCATCTCCCGGAGCCGGCGCAGCAGCGCCTCCCGTACGGAGTCGGGCGACAGCACACGCAGTGCGGTGCCCAGGCCGAGGAGGTAGCGGGCGAGGCCGTCGGCGTCGGGGCCGCCGATCTCGACGGTGGTCGCGTCGGGCCCGTCCGGGCGGTGGGAGCCGACCGTCGGCGGGACCCGCCGCAGGGCCTCGTCCAGGGGCAGCGGCAGACGGACCGTCGTGTACAGCGGGTACCGGCCGGTCGCGATCGAACGGGAGACGAGCAGCACCGGATCGGGCGGGTCGAGGAGTTCGGCGGCCCGGCCGGTCGGGCGGATCCGCTCCACCCGGTCGGCCCGGAACGTCCGCCATTCGCCCCGGGCCACGTCGCGGGCCACGAAGTACCAGCGGCGGCCGCTGCGCACCAGGCGGTACGGGTCGACGTCCCGGGTGGTGGCCTTCCCCTCCCGGTCGCGGTACGACAGGTGGGCGCGCTCGCCCAGGCGGCAGGCGCAGGCCAGCTCCAGCAACGTGCCGGACGCGATCTGCCGCTCGCCGGACCGCGGGACGTGCACGAACGCGGCGTCCATCGCGCCCAGCCGGTCCGCGATCCGGGGCGGCAGCGCCTGGCGCAGTTTCAGCAGTGCCGACAGCGCGGCCTGGTCACCGCCCAGGACACCGCTGAGCGCCGCCTCCCGCAGGGCGACGGCGACGGCGAGCGCCTCCTCGTCGTCCAGGATCAGCGGCGGCACCCGGGACCCGCCGCCGAGGCGGTAGCCGCCCCACGGGCCGGGGTCGGACTCGACGCCGTAGCCGAGTTCGCGCAGCCGGGCGACGTCCCGGCGGACCGTGCGTTCGGTGACGTCCATCCGCGCGGCCAGCTCGGCGCAGGTCCACGCCGGCCGCGCGGACAGCAACGAGACCAGGCGCAGGAGGCGGGCGGAGGTGCTGATCACCTTCCGAAGTGTCCTCCATGACCAGGACCGGATCTGTCCTGGTCGCGTCCTAACGTCTTCCCCATGAGCACCACGACCACGAACACCGCGACGGCGCCCGTCCCCGCGATCCGCTACGCGGCCGTCACCTTCGACTGCCCGGACCCCGCCGTCCTGGCCCGCTTCTACGGCGAAGCGCTCGGCCTGCCGGTCCTGCACTCCGGCGACGACTTCGTCCTGCTCGGCCGGCCGGGCTCGCCCGCGCTGGGCTTCTGCCGGCTGGCCGGTTACCAGCGTCCGACCTGGCCCGATCCCTCCCGGGAGAAGCAGGCCCACCTCGACCTGGGTGTGGACGACCTCGACGCCGCGCAGGCCCGGCTGCTGGCGCTGGGCGCCGTCGAGCCGCCGGGCCAGCCGGACCCGGACCGGTGGCGGGTCCTGCTGGACCCGGCCGGCCACCCGTTCTGCATCTCCACCCTGGCGGCGTCATGATCGGCCGGCTGATGACCATGACCGCACTCCCCGGCCGGGGAGGCGAACTCGCCGCCCTGCTGCTGCGGGTCGCGGAGGGGCTGCGCGGCTGCGCCGGCTGCGAGATCTACCTGATCGGCCAGGACGCCGCCGACCCCGACACCGTGCGCGTCACCGAGGTCTGGCGGGCCGAGGACGACGCCCGGGCCGCCCTCGCCGCTCCCCCGCCGGCCGGCGCCCCCGCCCCCGCCGACGTCCTCGCCCTGCTGTCGGCCCCACCGCACCGCACGGACCTCACCGTCCTGGGAGGGGTGGGCCTGCCGGCCGGCGACCAGCCCTGACGAACGCTCCCCGGACCACAGCCGCTTCAACGCCGGGCCGCCCCAACGGCCGGCCGGTCCGCGTCACCGTGCCATGTTTTACGACTCCGGGACCGGGTCGCCGTGACGCGTCACGGGTCCGGGTCCCGGGGCCACGTCGCCGGGCGCGGGTTGGGGTTCGCGTGCCGCTTCGCGGGTCCGCGTCGCCGTACCGCGTCGCGGATCCGGACCGGGGTGCCGACCGACGTCGCCGCCCTCATCGCCACCCGGGCCGTGGATCACCGCTGCCCGGGTCGTGGTCACCGCTGCCCCTGCCACGCGGGAGGGCCGGGGGCGCGGCGGGGTTCGGGGTCAGCTGCCGCCGAGGTCGCTCGGGAGTCGTTCCAGCAGGCCGCGCAGGTCGTCGGCGTGTTCCTCCTCCTGGGCCAGGAGGTCCTCGAAGACCCGGCGGGTGGTGGGGTCGCCCGTGCCCAGCCACTGGACGATCTCGGTGTAGGAGGCGATGGCGACCCGTTCGGCCACCAGGTCCTCCTTGATCATCTCCACCAGCCCGGCGCTCGCGTCGTACTCGGCGTGCGAGCGGCTGGTGAGGGTGTCGGGGTTGAAGTCCGGTTCACCGCCGAGCTGGACGATGCGCTCGGCGAGCCGGTCGGCGTGCTCCTGCTCCTCGCCGGCGTGTTCCAGGAACTCCGCGGCCACCGGCTCGGAGTACAGGCCGGTCGCCGTGTAGTAGTGCCGCTTGTAACGGAGGGTGCAGACGATCTCCGTGGCCAGCGCCTCGTTGAGGACCTGGAGCACGCGTTGCAGGTCGGCACCGTAGGCGTCGGTGATGGGCCCCTTGCCGATCTCCTGGCGCGCCCGCTCCCTGATGACCTTGATATCGGTCAGAAATTCCGCCATGGCGATCTCCGTTCGTCAGCCTTGTCCTGCTGGTGGGCCTACCCGGCTCGACGGTTTTGATCCCCACGTACTGTCCGGCGCCGCCCGTCCGGCCCCCGCCCCGGTGACGGCGCCTTCGGCGGGACGGGTGGGCGCGGGGTGGGCACGGGGGACGCGGGCGGAGGCGGACGCGGTGGTGCGGGCGGACGCGGGGCCGGAGGTGGGGCGGAGAGGGCGGAACGGCTGCGGACGGTGCGGGCCGGCGCGGCTCGCGGGGGTGGCCGGATCACGGCTTGAGCGCGGCGCCACCCCGGCGCGGCCCCGGCCGTACGCCTACGGCCGGGGGAACCGTGGCCGGGTTACGGCTTGAGCGCGACGCCGCCCCAGAGGCTGACGGCGCCGTCGGTCAGTTCGGACTCGGGGCCGCCGTCCGGGCGCCAGCGATGGCACACGGTGATACCCGGCTCCAGCAGGTCCAGGCCGTCGAAGAACCGCTCGAACTCGGGCTTGGTGCGGAACTGCACCGGAGTGCCGCCGTTGTTGTAGATGTCGGCGATACCGGCCCAGGTCTCGGGCTCGAACTCCGGCGTGCAGTGGGAGAGCGCGATGGCGCTGCCGGAGGGGAGCGCGTCCAGCAGGGTGGCCACGATGTCGTAGGGCCGGTCGTCGTCCGTCATGAAGTGCAGCACCGCGTTGAGACTCAGCGCGACCGGCTGGTCCAGATCGAGGGTGTCCAGCAGGTCCGGCGCGGTCAGGATGTCCTGGGGGTGGCGCAGGTCGCCCTGGACGTAGGCGGTCCGGCCCTCGGGGGTGCTGTCCATGAGCGCGCGGGCGTAGGCGAGCACGATCTCGTCGTGGTCGGCGTACACCACGTGGGCCTGCGGGAGGATGCTCTGGGCGACCTGGTGGAGGTTCGGTTCGGTGGGGATGCCGGTGCCGATGTCCAGCCACTGGCGTATGCCGTGGTCGCGGGCCAGCACTCCGGTGGCGCGGTGCATGAAGGAGCGGTTGGCCCGCGCCGCTATCTGCACCGTCGGCCAGACCGTCTTGACCTGCTCCGCCGCCTGGCGGTCCGCCGGGTAGTTGGTCTTCCCGCCCAGGTAGACGTCGTACATCCGGGCGCTGTGCGCCTTCTTGTCGGACAGTTCCTTGGGCGGGCGCGGCGGCCTCATCGCCCAGGCCATGGACTCGTCGGCCATGTCGTCTCCAATCACGCGGGCGCCCCGGCCGGGACACGCAGAGTCATTCCGATGGTAGTGCCCTGCACGTAACTACATTGCCAGGGCACGTAGTTGACCCGGACGGTATGACGCTGCCGCGCACGTCGCGGTGGACCGGGCGCCGGAGCCGACGCGAGAACCGGCTCCCGGAACCGGCGCGCGCGGGGTGGAGGCGGCGGCGCCGGAGCCGACGCGCGCAACAGGGGCGGCAGCCCGCCGAACCGTCGTGCGGCGTGGCCGACGACGGTTTCCGGCACCGGGGTCCGGGCCCCGCTCACCCGGCGGGCGGCGACACGGTTCCCGCAGGCCGCGCTCCGGGCAGGCCGCCGGTCGATATCGGCGCGGCGGGGCGCTCACCGGGCAGGCCGCCGGTCGACGTCGGCGTCCGGGCCGAACCGTTCTCTTTCGGCGACCGCGCGGAGAATGGGCCGATCCGTACCGGGTCCGCGCGGGCCGCGAAGGCCTGGCCGCAGGGGCCGGCGCTCGTCGGTGCGGCCCGTGGCGTGGTGGGCGAGTAACCGCCATGCTGGTGCTTTGTGTTTGGATCTTTGACTTTCTGTCATATGTCTTGACTCGTTTACTCAAGGGCAATCACTATGCAACACGTTCGCTCGGGGGTCGTCGGGCATTCCCGCGCCCCTCCCCTCACCCGCATGCGCCATGCAAGGAGTGTTCATGACTTCCTCGATACAGCAATGGCTCCGGTACAGAGGCGGCCCCCGGCAGAGAGGCCGGCTGTGCGTGCTCGCCGTGGCCGCCCTGCTCGTCTCCTTCCTGTACGGAGCGGGCGTGGCGACCGCGCCCACCGCCCAGGCCGCCGGCACCAGCACTGCGGCGACCCCGGCCGCGAGCACCGCCGCCGCGGTGACCCCGGACGAGGGCAACGGCGCCGCCGCGACCCCGCAGGAGGGATGGAGCAGCTGGAGCTTCATCCGCAACAACCCGACGGAGGCGAACATCGAGGCGCAGGCCGCCGCGATGTCGTCGACCGGCCTGGTCAGCCACGGGTACACCTACGTCAACATCGACGACTTCTACTACCTCAACCCCTCGACCAACGTCGACTCCTACGGGCGCTGGGTGGTCGACACCAGCCGGTTCCCGGACGGCATGGCGTCGGTGGCCAACTACGTGCACGGTCTGGGTGAGAAGTTCGGCATGTACCTGACGCCGGGCATCCCGGTGGCGGCGTACAACCAGAACACCCCGATCCAGGGCACCTCGTACCACGCGCGCGACATCGTCTCCAACACCAGCAGCTACGAGGCGAACTACAACTTCGGCAACGGCGCGATGTACTACATCGACTACTCCAAGAACCCGGCCGCGGCGCAGGCGTACGTCAACTCGTGGGCCGACCTGCTCGCCTCCTACGGCGTCGACTACCTGAAGATGGACGGCGTCGGGGACTCCGACATCGCCGACGTCCAGGCGTGGTCGACGGCGCTCAAGCAGTCCGGGCGGACCATTCACTTCCAGCTGTCGAACTCCCTGGACGTCAAGAACGGGACGACCTGGGAGACGAACGCCAACGGCTGGCGCATCGACGGCGACGTCGAGTGCTACTGCAGCACCCTGACCAACTGGTCGAACGTCTCCCAGCGATTCAACGACCTGCCGGCCTGGGTGCGCTACGACGGCCCCGGCGGCTGGGGCGACCCGGACTCCATCGAGGTCGGCAACGGCACCAGCACCGGCCTGACCCCCGACGAGCGCCAGACCCAGATGACCTTGTGGGCCATCTCGTCGGCCCCGCTGACCCTCGGCACCGACCTGACCCACATGGACTCCGGTGACCTGGCGCTGCTGACCAACGACGAGGTGCTTGGCGTCGACCGGGCCGGCCACCCCGCCCACCCGGTGGTGCAGGGCGCGCAGCAGCAGACCTGGTGGGCCGACAACGGTGACGGCACGTACACCGTCGGCCTGTTCAACCTGAGCGGTTCCACTGCCAACGTCACCGCCAACTGGTCCGACCTGGGCTTCACCGGCAGCGCGGCGGTCCGCGACCTGTGGAGCCACACCGACCTCGGCTCCTCCAGCGGCTCCTTCACCGCGTCGCTGCCCAGCCACGGGTCCCGCCTGCTGCGCGTCACCCCGGCCGCCGGGCACGGCACGATCGGCGCCCCGATGGTCAGCAAGCTGTCCGGCCGCTGCGTCGACTCCCCGCAGGGCACCACCTACAACACCACCCAGCTGGAGGTGTGGGACTGCAACGGCCACGCCAACCAGAACGTCGTCTCCAACGCCTCGGCCAAGACCCTGGTGCTGGAGGGCAAGTGCTTCGACGCCTACAACAACCAGACGACGGCCGGCACGGCGGTCGAGATGTTCGACTGCAACGGCCAGACCAACCAGCAGTGGAACATCAACAGCAACGGCACCATCACCGGCGTGCAGTCCGGGATGTGCCTGGACGTCACCGGCACCACCAACCCCAACGGTTCGGGCCTGGAACTGTGGCCCTGCAACGGCGGGGCCAACGAGCAGTGGACGCTCTGACGGCCGACGACCGACGGCCGACCACGGGTCGCTGACCACTGACCGCTGACGCACCGGGCGGGCGGACCGGGCGCACCGCGACCGCGACCCGCCGCCCGCACCGGACACCGCACCGGGGCCCGTCCCGCCACTCCTCGGCGGGGCGGGCCCTTCGCCGTGCCGAGGCCACTCCACCGTGTCAGAGCCCCTCCGCCGTACCGGGACTCCGCCGCCGTACCAGGACCCCCGGGGTAGGCACCGCACCGTTCGGCTGCACGACAGCGGCGGAACCACCGAACCGCGCGGCCCCGCCGACCCGCGCAGCCCCGCCCACCCCACCGGAGCGACCGCCCCGACAGCACCGCCGAACGGACCCCGTCAGGCGGTCGTGCCGGTCGGCAGCGCGGAGAGCCAGCCGGTGAGGATCTCGTTGACCTCGTCACGGCGTTCCTGCTGGATCCAGTGGCCGCAGCCGTCGAGGAGGTGCGAGGAGACCAGGCCGGGCAGCGTGGCGGGGTAGGCCCGGATCGCGTCGGCCAGCCAGGTGGTGGAGGCGTCGAGGGCTCCGCCGACGAACAGGGAGGGCTGGGTGACGGGCGAGCCGTCGAACGCGGCGAGGTCCTGCCAGTCGCGGTCCATGTTCCGGTAGCGGTTGAGCGCTCCGGTCAGGCCGGTGCGTTCGAACTCCCCGGCGTAGACGTCGAGTTCGTCCTCGCTGAGCCAGCCGGGCAGCCGGCCGGCCGGAAACCGGTCACGCAGCGTTCCGCCCGGGCCCACGAAGTGCGGGTCGGGCGCGCCGGGCGCGGCCATGGTGTCGGCGGACAGCGCCGCGTAGAAGCCGGCGAGCCAGCCGCGGACGTCCGGCTCGATCTCGGCCTCGGCGCGGCCCGGCTCCTGGAAGTAGGAGACGTAGAACTCCTCGTCGCCGCCCATCCGGGCGAAGATCTCGCTGGGCCGCGGCCCGCCGCGCGGGGTGTAGGGAACGCTCAGCAGTCCGACGGCGCGGAAGACGTCCGGCCTGACCAGGGCGGAGTTCGCGGCGATGGCCGAACCCCAGTCGTGCCCGACGATCACCGCGGTCCGCTCACCGAGGGCGTGGACCACGGCGACGTTGTCCTCCACGAGGTCGAGCATCCGGTAGGCGTCCGGCGCCTGCGGCCGGGAGGAACGCCCGTAGCCGCGGACGTCGACGGCGACCGCGCGGTATCCGGCCGCGGCCAGCGCGTGCAGCTGATGGCGCCAGGAGTACCAGGACTCGGGGAACCCGTGCACCAGCAGCACCAGCGGTCCGCTGCCCTGCTCCACCAGGTGGATCCGCCCGGCGGGTGACGGGACGAGACGGTGGGTGGCATCCGCTGCCCGGGTGTCGCGCGACATGAGTCCTCCTGGTCCGTGGGTCCGCCGTACGCCGGCACGCCACCGGCCGCCCCCGGCGGGACGCCGACCGACCGCTCCGGCACCGATGATGCGCCGGCCGCCGGAACCCCGCGAGTTCCGTTGCCACTCCGGCAAACACGGGGTGCCGTGCCGCACCGGCCGCCGCCGGAGTCACCCGGGTCGCCGCAGGCGTCGGGATCGCCCGGAGCCACCGGAGCCACCGGAATTACCGGAGCCCCGAACCCGCCAGAACTCCGCAGCCCCGAATCCGTCGGAGCCCCTCAGCCATCGAAGGCATCGGGATCGCCGAACCCGCCGGAGGCCCGGAGCCACCGGCCCACGCCACAGCAGGCCACGCCCCGCGACCACCCCGCCACGCCCCACCTGTTCGCCGTCCCCCCGCATGTTCGCCGTCGCCCGCCCGTCCGTCATCCCCCCGGACGAATCGTCAGGCCGCGTCAGCGGGTGGTCGCCGGTTTCAACGTCGCAGGTGCGAGGGTGCCGATTACCAGTCGTCACGCCCGCGCGGGTCCCGGTGCGTCCCGGAGCACCGGGCGCCTGACGCGAGGTCGTCCTCCGGGGGCGCCTCGGGGTGCGCCGGCCGCGCGCCCTCCGCTCCGCAACGCCGCCGATCGTCACCGGACCAGCCGACCCGAACCCGCCCGCGCCGTAAGGGGATCGCTCGATGAAAGCCCAGGACGTGCTGTTCTCGATCTTCACCCCCGAGGGGCGGGAGAATCCGTTCCCGGCTCTGGCGAGACTGCGGGAGATCGCCCCGGCCTACTACGACGGCGACCTCGACATGGTCTTCCTGACCTCCTACGCCGACTGCCAGTCGGTGCTCAGCGACCCGTCCTTCGCCACCCCCGACGCGCAGTGGTGCCAGGACCGCCACCCCGAGTGGCGCGAGCACCCCTCGGCGGAGTTCTTCTACTCGTCGCTGCTGCTGGCCAACGACGCGGACCACAGCCGGCTGCGCAGACTGGTGGGCCGCGGTTTCACCCCGCGCCGGGTCGCGGCCCTGGAGCCGGCCGTCCTGGCGACCACCGACCGGCTGCTGGACGGGCTCGCGGACGCGGCGTCGCACGGCTCGGCCGCCGACTTCCAGGAACTGGTGGGCCTGCCGCTGCCGGTGTCGGTCGTCGGGGACCTGATCGGCGTGCCGGCCGCCGACCAGCCGGGGTTCTCGCAGCTCGGGCAGGACGCCACCCGGCTGCTGGAGCCGGTCCGCTCCCCGGAGGACTGGGTGCGCACCGACCGCGCGGTGGGCGAACTGCGGTCCTACTTCCTGGAGTTGCTGGCGCACCGGGAGCGCCGTCCGGCGGACGACCTGACGTCGGCGCTGCTGGAGGCCGGCGACGAGGACACCTCCCGGGCCGAACTCGCCGACCTGCTGCTCCTGGTGTTCGTCGCCGGCTTCGAGACCACCACGAGCCTGCTGGGACTGACCGTCCACGCCCTGCTGCGGCACCCCGACCAGCTCGGCCTGCTGCTCGCCGATCCCGGAGCGGTCCCGGGGAGCGTCGAGGAGTCACTGCGCTGGGACGGGCCGGTCCACATGACCGAGCGGGTCGCGCGGCGGGCGACGCGGATCCGGGGGGTGGAGGTGCCGCGGGGCGCGAGCGTGACCACCGTGCTGTCGGCCGCCAACCGTGATCCGCAGGAGTTCGCCGACCCGGACCGCTTCGACGTGCGGCGCACCGGCACCCGGCTGCTGAGCTTCGCCGCGGGACCGCACTTCTGCATGGGCGCGGCGCTCGCGCGGCTGGAGGCGTCCGTACTGGTCCGGCGGCTGTTCGAACGCTTCCCCGGTCTGTCCCCGGCCGGGCCGCCGGTGCGCCGCGACAGCGTCACGCTGCGGTCCTTCGACCGGCTGCCGGTCACCGTCCGGGCGGTGGCCGCGGCATGAGCCTCCTCGACGCGGAACGCCAGCAGCTCGACGCCTTCATGCCCGGCCTCGACGCCGCCCTCGCCGCCCACCCGCTCGACCAGCTGGAGAGCCCGTCGGGGCCGGGGATCAAGCTGTTCCGCGAGGCGGGCGGCCCGGCGCTGGTGGTACCGGCCGGCAACGCCGGCCGCGGTGCCACGCCGCTCCAGGCGGTGCGCGTGCAGCGGGCGATCGGCGCGCGCAGTCCTTCGCTGGCCGCCGCGACGGCCATGCACCATTTCTCGGTGGCCGGGCTGGTGGCGGCGGCCGCGCACGGGTCCGGGCTGGAGTGGATGCTGCTGGAGGCGATCGCGGGCGACGGGCTGCTGCTGGCCTCCGGCTTCTCCGAGGGCCGCACCGGGCAGTCGATCCTGCGGCCGGCCGTCAGCGCCGGGCTGCGCGACGGGCGGGTGGTGCTCAACGGCAGCAAGAAGCCGTGCAGCCTGGCCCGTTCGATGGACCTGCTCACCGTCTCGCTGGTGCTCCCGGGCCCCGACGGGGTCGGCAGGCTGGCGGTGGGCATCGTGCCGGCCGGGACCGAAGGGGTGTCGGTGCGGCCGTTCTGGGGCAACCCGGTGCTGGCCGGTGCGGAGAGCGACGAGGTCGTCCTGGCGGACGTCGTCCTCGACGAGCGGATGGTGGTCCGCACCGACGTCACCGCGGACTCGGTCCTCGACCCGCTGAACGTCGCCGGCTTCCTGTGGTTCGAACTCCTCATCACCGCGGGCTACCTGGGGGCGGCCGGCGCGCTGGTCGAACGGGTCGTGGCCAAGGGGGGCGTGCCGGCGGCCGAGCGGGCCGCGATGGTCACCGAGCTGGGCGCCGCGACGCTCGCGCTGGAGGCGGTGGCCGGCGCGATGACCGACGGCGAGCACGGCGAACGGCTGCTGGTGGACGCCCTGGTGGCCCGTTACGCCGCGCAGGACGCCATCGCCCGGACCACCCGGACGGCGCTGGACGCGCTGGGCGGCATGGCCTTCATCACCTCCGGTGACGGTACGTACCTGGCCTCCGCCGCCAACGCGCTGGCCTTCCACCCGCCATCGCGCGGCCGGATGGCCGAGTCGCTGTGCGCGGCGCTGGACGGCGCGCCGCTGCGCATCACCTGACGGCCGCGTCGCGCGACACCCCGACCACCCGGCACCCTCGCCATCCGCCCCCGACCACCCGACGCCCCGCGGCCCGGCCGCCCCCGCAGACTCCCCGCTCGTCGACGACCCGGACAGGTGAGAAGAGATGGATTCCCACAACGAGCGGCCCACCGTGGAGGTGCTGTCCGGCATCCGGGACATCCCGGTCGACGTCTGGCAGGAGCTGGCGCCGCCGGACGACCCGATGTGGGCGTGGCAGGTGTTCGACGCGATGGAACGCGGCGCGATCGGCGTGGACCGGTTCGGCTACGCGGTGCTGCGCGAGGGCGCCCGGATCAGCGCCGTACTGCCGATGAGCGGGCAGCGCGCCCTGCGGCTGGAGAACGTGGTCGGTCCCCGCGAGCGGCGGCTGCTGGCTCCGGTGGTGCGGTGGGCGCCGCGGACGCTGGGCGTTCCGATGCTCTTCTGCGGCCACTTCATCGGCCAGGGCCACCTGCTGGCCCGCGAGCCGCTGTCCGGACCGGCGCTGGAGGCCCTGGTGGCGGCGGCGCTCGGTTTCGCCCGCCGCCACAGGCTGGGGACGGTGGTCTTCAAGGACTTCGGCGAGCGGGACCTGACGCCGCTGCGCCCGGCGCTGCACGCCCACGGCTTCTTCTTCGCCCCGGCGCTGCCGGACACCGAACTCGCCCTGGGGCACGGGTCGTTCGACGCGTACCTGGCCGCGTTGCCGGCCAAGCCGCGCCGCAATGCCCGGCGCAACATCCGGGTGTTCGAAGGCAGCGGGCTGCGGATGGAGACGCTGACCGCGTTCGGACCGCTGTTACCCGACATGCTCGGCCTCTACCGGCAGGTCATGGACCGCGCGGACCAGGTGCTGGACGTCATCGACGGTTCGTTCCTGCGGGCGCTCCAGGAGGCGGACGGGCTCGACGAGCGGCTCGTCGCCTGCTTCGAGGGCCGGCGGCTGGTGGGCTACCTGCACTGCTTCCTGCGCGGCCGCGGCATGGTCGCCGCGCGGATCGGCATGGACTACCGGCTCGCGCACGCCGCCCGGCTCTACCACAACCTGCACTACGCGGCCATCGCGCTCGGGATCGCGGAGGGCCGCGAGCACATCCGCTTCGCGCAGACCGCGTACGAGCCGAAGCGGGAGATGGGCTGCGTCCTGGTGGAGCAGTCCTACGCCATGACCCATCTGCGTCCGCTGCCCCGGGCGGCGCTGCGCGCCCTGCTGCCGGCCGCGCTGCGCTCCGCCCACGCCGAGGCGCTCGCGCCCCGCTCCTGACCGGCCGGCCGGAGCAGCGCCGGCCGGCCGCCCCGCCGGCACCCGAACGACCCGCTCCCCAACCCGTACGAGAGGAACCCCCGCATGCCGCACGTCGAGGTGGAACTGCGCATCGCCGCACCGGTGGCCGACAGCTGGGCCGCCGTCATGGACGTCGAGAGCTACCCGCACGTCATGGACAACGTCCGGGCGGTGCGGATCACCGCGACCACCGCACCCGACACCCGCACCACCGCCTGGTCGGTGGACCTCAAGGGGTCCGTCCTGGAGTGGACGGAGTCCGAACGGCTCGACCACGCGGCGATGCGCTTCGACTTCCACCAACTCAGCGGAGACCTGACCGACTTCAGCGGTTACTGGGGGGTGCGCCACGGCGACGACGGGGGCAGCGTCGTCACGCTGAGCGTCGACTTCGAGATCGGCATCCCGCTGCTGGCCGACATGCTCAACCCGGTGGCCGCCAAGGCGCTGCGCGACAACGCCCACCAGATGCTCACCGCACTCGAACAACGACTCGTCGGCAGCACCGGATGACGCCCGCGCCCACCGCCCGCGCCGCGCAGGAGGCCACCGCCATGGCAGACCCGGCCACCGTCAGCCCCGGCACCGGCACCGTCAGCTCCGGCACCGGCTCGGACACCGTCAGCCCCGACTCCGGCGCCCGTTCCCCCGCCGACCGTGACGCCGGCACCGCCATCAGCCCCGAACCCGGCACCCACTCCCCCACCCGCCCCGACACCCGTACCGCCGCCGCCACCCCCGATCCCGCCCCCTCCGTCCGCCCCGCCCACCCCGCCCACCCCGCCCACCCGGACACCCGGGACGCCGACGCCGACGTGGTCTTCGGCCGGCTGCGCGCGCACCAGTCGGCCAAGCTCGCCCTCACCGGGAGGTTCGCCGGGCGGGGTGCGGTGGAGACCGGCGCGCAGGGCGCCCGGGTCCAGCTGTCCGACGGTCGCAGCATGCTCGACTTCGGGTCCTACGCCGTCACGCTGCTCGGCCACCGCCACCCCGGCGTCACGGCCGCGGTGCGCCGCCAGCTCGACGTCATGCCGACCTCCACGCGCAGTCTCGCCAACCCGGTCACGGCCGCGGCGGCGGAGTGTCTGGCGGCCTACTTCGGCGGTGTGCTGCCCAAGGTGTACTTCGGGCTGAACGGTTCGGACGCCGTCGAGGTGTCGGTCAAGCTGGCCCGGCTGGCGTCGGGGCGCGATCGCGTCCTGGCGGTGAACGGCGGCTTCCACGGCAAGACGCTGGGCGCCCTGGCCCTGACGCACAGTCCGCTCTTCCGGGCCGGCCTGCGCGGCTGCGCGGTGGACGTCACGCACATCGACGCCGCCGACCCCGGTGCCGTCGCCCGCGAGGCGGCCCGGGGCGACGTCGCCGCCGTGGTGTTCGAACCCGTGCAGGGGGAGAACGGCGCCCGGCCGATCGCGCCGGAGGTCCTGCGGCGCTGGACGCGGGACGCACGGGCGCACGGGGTGTTCGCGGTGGCCGACGAGATCCAGTGCGGGCTGCGCCGCTGCGGTGAGCGGTCGGTGGCCCTCGCGGAGGGGCTGGCGGTGGACGCCGTCCTGGTCGGCAAACCGCTGGGCGGCGGGGTGGTGCCGCTGTCGGCCGTGGTCTGCACGCCGCAGCTGTACGCGCCGCTGGCGGCCGACCCGTTCCTGCACTCGGCGACCTTCGGCGGTCATCCGCTCAGTTGCGCGGCGCTGCCCGCCGCCCTGACCGCCATCGAGGAGCGCGCCGCGCACGGTGCCGGGTTGGCGACCGCGATCGAGGCCGGGCTGCGGACCCTCGCCGCCCGGCACTCCCGCCTCGTGCGCGGCGTCACCGGCCGCGGACTGCTGTGGGGCGTCGACTTCGCCGTACCGCACGCCGCCGGCGAGGTCGTGGTGGAGCTGGCCAGCGCCGGGCTCGTCGTCTCCCCCTGCCTCAGCCGCCCCACGACGGTCCGGCTGCTGCCCTCGCTGGCCACGACCCACGCGCAGCTGGCCGAGGCACTCGGCATCCTCGACGGCGCCCTCACCCTGGCCGGGTCCGCCGTCACCGTCTGACCGCACCCACCCCTGGAGTCACCGATGCGAGTACCGCCCGAAGACGTGGCCGCCGTGGTCCGCGACACCATCTGCGAGGTGCTGGGCGTCGAACCCGGCGCCTTGCGCGACGAGACCGACCTGGAGGCCGAATACGGCATCGACAGCCTGGAGTTGATGGCCGTCGGCACCCGCCTGGAGCAGGTGTTGGGGGTGCGGATCGACGCCGGTGAGCTGGCCCGGGCCAGGACCGTGGGGCAGGCGGTCGCACTGCTCGGCGGACGGGTGGCCACGGCGTGAGCCGCACCGCCGGCGCCGGCCGCGTCCGGGTCGTGGTCACCGGCATCGGACTGCGGACGTCGGCCGGCAACAGCCTCGACGACGCGTTCGACGCCGTGCTGGCCGCCAAGTCGGCGGCCGCGATCGTCGACCGGCTGATCGAACGGGACGCCCCCGTGCCGATCGGCTGCCAGGTGCCGCCGTTCGCCATGGAGGCCGACGTCAGCCGGCGGGAACTGCGGCAGGTCGACCGGCCCACCGCGCTCGCCCTGTGCGCCGCGGCCGACGCGCTGCGGGAGGCGGCCCTGCCCGAGGGGCTGCCGGCCGACCGCGTCGGGGTCCACCTCGGCACCGGCATCGGCGGGCTGTCGCTCATGGAGAACACCGCGCTGGACTACGGCGACGCCCCGCTGCGCATGCCGGTGCACACCGTCCCCGCCACCATGGCCAACGCCGCCGCCGCGCGCGTCGCCCTGCGGTACGGCTTCCACGGTTCGTGCCTGACGTACTGCACCGCCTGCGCCAGCGGCACGACCGCCATCGGCGAGGCGGCGCGGCGGGTGCGGTACGGCGAACTCGACGCGGTGGTCACCGGCGGCTACGACGCGGCGATCACCCACGTGCTCGTCGGCGGTTTCGCCCGCATGCGCGCGCTGTCCACCCGCGTCGACGACCCGGAGCACGCCAGCCGGCCCTTCGACGCCGGACGGGACGGTTTCGTCATCGGGGAGGGCGCGGCGCTGTTCGTGCTGGAACGCCGGGAGGCCGCGCTGGCCCGGGGCGCGCGCGTGCTGGGCGAGATCGCCGGCTACGCGTCCAACTCCGACGCCCACCACATCGTGGCGCCGGGCCCGGACGGGGTGGCCGCCGCGGCCTGCATGGCGGCCGCCATCGCGGACGCCGGCCTCACCCCGCGCGACATCGGGCAGATCAGCGCGCACGGTACGTCAACCCGCCTCAACGACGACGCCGAGGCCACCGCCATCCACCGCTGCTTCGCCGGCCAGGCGCCGCCGGTGACCGCCGTCAAGGGCGTCAGCGGTCATCTCATCGGAGGATCGGGGGCGTTGGAGGCCGCGATCGCCCTGCGCTGCGCCGAACGGCTCGTGGTGCCGCCGGTCGCCAACCTCACCGCGAGCGACGTGGCCGACCGGATCGACGTCGTGGCGGGCACCCCGCGGTACGTCACGCGGGCCCCGGTGCTGTCCAACTCCTTCGGGTTCGGCGGGCAGAACTCCTGCCTCGTGCTGACGCCCGCGGGCTGAGCCTCCGGCGGCCCGCGGGCGGGGCATCCGACGAAAGGGAACGTTGTGCGCATCCTGGTCACCGGCGCGTCCGGTGTCATCGGCAGCGAGGTGACCGCGCGGCTGGGGCTCGCCGCCGGCCCGGTCCCGGTCACCACCGCGCGGCGGCCGGCGGCCGGGGTGGCGGTGCCCTGGGACATCGGCCGGCAGCCGGCGCCGCCACGGCTGACCGGCGGGTGGGACGTCATCGTGCACACCGCCGCCTCCACCCGCTGGACCCTGACCCGCGCGGAGGCCGCCGACGCCAACGTCACCACGCTGCGCGAGGTGCTGGGGCTGGCGGGGCCGGACACCCACCTGGTGCACCTCTCCACCGCCTACGTGGCGGGCGGGCGCAACGCCTCGGACCTGCGCGGCGCGGAGTTCGAGGGCTACCGCAACGGTTACGAGTGGTCGAAGGCGGTCTGCGAGGAGGTGGCCGGCACCGAACACCGCGGTCCCCTCACCATCGTCCGGCCCCCGCTGGTCGTCGGCCGCCGCGCCGACGGCCGCATCGCGCGGTTCTCCGGCCCGTACACCCTGTTCTCCGCCCTGGTGTCGGGGCTGGCCGCGGTGGTGATCGGCGACCCGGACGGCTACGCGGAGATCGCGCCGGTCGACGAGGTCGCCGAGGCCGTCGTGTCCGCGGCGCTCGGGGCACCGCCGGCCGCGCCGTGCACGGAGGTGGTCGCCGCGGGCCGCGACAGTCTGCGGCTGTCGACGATGGTGGACATCGTCTGCCGGACCGTCAACGAGTACCGGGCGGCACACGGCGCCGAGCCCATCGCCACGCCTCCGACGGTGCCGACCGACAGTTGGGACCGGTTCTACCTGCCGCTGACCCGGCAGTGGCTCTCCCCCATGCAGCAGCAGGCGGTCGACCTGCTGGCGATGTTCCAGAGCTACACCAGCATGGCGGAGCCGTTCGAGCCCACCCGCCCGGTCCGCGACCCGGGCGCGGTGGTCGCCGCCTCGGTCGCCCGCTGGGCCGCCGGCAAACCCCGCCAGGCGCTCGCCACCCCCACCCCCTGGACGCTCGTCGGCCCCGGCTGACCGGATTCTGCCGGGACCGCGTTCCCCGCCGGGCGGCGCGTCAACGGCGGGGGTGGTCGCCCCGCTCCGGCCGCCGCGCCCACCCCGGCCACCCCGGCCACCACACCGCATCCACCGCAACCGCCCCGGCCGCCACACCACCGCACCCGTCGCACCCGTCGCACCCATCTCGGCGCCCGGGGTGCGTCCGGCGGACCGCGGATTCTCCTCCCCTGTGCGGTTACGTCACTCTTCCGACCGGACGGGGTGGGCGGGGCCCGGCATGCCGTACGCTTCCCGATGATTGTCGGAATGCAACTTTTTCAGGCGCAAGGAGTACCGGGATGACGCAGCAGGATGCCTTTCCTGGGATGGTGAAACTGCTCACGGCCGACGGTCAGGAGCTGGCGACCGGCTGGGTGGACCGGGTCGCGGGCTCCCTGAAGGGGCGGATCAGCAGGAACGAGCTCGACCGCGAGCTGACCGAGCTGTACACCGCGCTGGTGGAGGCCCTGCGCGACGGCGTCGCCGACGCGCACGCGGACGGGATGTCCGAGGTGCGGGCGCTGCTCACCGAGCTGTCCCGCAACCGGGCGCGCCAGGGCTTCTCCCCGACGGAGACCGCGATCAGCGTCTTCGCCCTCAAGCACGTGCTGGAGCCGGTGCTCCAGGACGGTTCCGACCAGGACATCCGGGCCTACCTGCGGCTGGGACGACTCCTGGACGACCTGGGCCTGTTCACCATCGAGACCTACAGCCGCACCCGCGAGGAGATCATCAGCAGCCAGGCGGACCAGCTGCTGGAGCTGTCCACCCCGGTCATCAAGCTGTGGGACGGCGTCATCGCGGTGCCGCTCGTCGGGACACTGGACTCCGCCCGGACCCAGGTGGTGATGGAGAAGCTGCTCCAGGCCCTGGTGGACACCGGTTCCGAGCAGGCGATCATCGACATCACCGGGGTGCCGGCCGTCGACACCCAGGTCGCGCAGCACCTGCTGAAGACCATCGTGGCCGCCCGCCTGATGGGCGCCGAGTGCACGGTGTCCGGCATCCGCCCGCAGATCGCGCAGACCATCGTGGCGCTGGGCATCGAGTTCGGCGACATCGTGACCAAGGCCAGCCTGGCGGACGCGCTCCGTCTTGCGCTGAAGAAGTCGGGTGTCGAGATCACGCGCGGCGGGGGCGTCGGCCGGTGAGCGAGCGTGTTCCCGTATTGCGCATCGGCGACGTCCTGCTCGTCTCCATCCAGGTCGACCTCGACGACCAGACGGTCCTCAACCTCCAGGAGGACCTCGCCCAGCAGATCGTGGACCAGGGCGCGCGGGGCGTGGTCATCGACATCACCGCCGTCGAGATCGTCGACTCGTTCGTGGGCCGGATGCTCGCCACCATCGCCGCCATCTCCCGGATGCTCGACGCCGAGACGGTGGTCGTCGGCATGCGGCCCGCCGTGGCCATCACCCTCGTCGAACTGGGTCTGTCGCTGGGCGGGGTGCGTACCGCGCTGAACCTGGAGAAGGGGTTGGCCCTGCTGCGGCGATCCGGCCGTTCGGAGCGGACGTGAACGTTCCCTGGGCGGCGGATGACGAGCCGCAGACACAGCCGGTGGTGATGAACGACGACGTCGTGCGGGTGCGGCAGTTCGCGCGGGGGCTGTCCCAGCGCTGCAAGCTGTCGCTCGTCGACCAGACGAAGTTCATCACCGCGGCCAGCGAACTCGCCCGCAACACCCTGGTCTACGGCGGCGGCGGCAGCTGCACCGCCGGGCTGGTGCGCGGTCGCGGGCGGCTCGGTGTCGCCGCCGTCTTCGAGGACTTCGGTCCGGGCATCCCGGACATCGAACTGGCCATGACCGACGGCTGGACGTCCGGCGGCGGTCTGGGGCTCGGACTCAGCGGCGCGCGGCGCCTGGTGGACGAGTTCGCGCTCGACACCGAGGCCGGGCGCGGCACGAAGGTCACGGTGATCAAGTGGGCGCGCTGAACGCGCTGTCCGTGCTCGACTGCGAGGACATCGCGTGGTTCCGCGACGACGAGTCCGTCGCGGCCTCGGCCCGCGGCGCGGCCGCCACCCTGGCACGCCGGGTGGGCCTGTCGGCGCACCGGGCCTCGGAGGTGGCGCTCGCGGTCAGCGAGGCGGCGACCAACCTGCGGCGGCACGCGGTCGACGGCTCGCTGCTGCTGCGGGTGCTGCGCAGCCGGGGACAGGCGGCGGTGGAGTTCGTGACGGTCGACGCCGGCCCCGGCATCGACGACCTGGACGCGGCGATGTCCGACGGGAACTCCACGGCGGGCACCCTGGGCATCGGGCTGGGCGCGGTGGCCCGGCTCGCGGACGTGTTCGACATCCACTCCCTGCCCGGTCGCGGCACGGTCATGGCGGCCCAGTTCTGGCCGCGCGGTACGGTCGGCGGCGCGAACGCCGTCGCCTCGGTGGCCGCCGGGATCACCCGGCCGATCAGCGGGGAGACCACCTGCGGGGATGCCTGGGCCGTCCGCGTCGACCCGGGCGGCCGGGACGGGGCCGACGGCGAGACCGGTCCGGTCCACGGCGGCGCGACCGGCTCCGGGGACGCCGGCGGCGCGGAGCGGGGCCGCTTCGGCGCCGGGTCCCCGGAGCGGTCCGGCGGAGCGCTTTCGGGGCGACCCGGCGCGGGCGCCGGGCACGTGGGCGCGGCGGCTACGGGACGGTTCGGCGGCGCGGTGTCACCCCGTCTCGGCGGCACGGCCGCGTACGGGACGGGAACGGCGGTCTCGGACGGGCCCGCGCTGCTCGCCGTGATGTGCGACGGGCTGGGCCACGGTCCGCAGGCCGCCCTGGCCGGCGAGGCGGCGCTCAAGGCGTTCCGGACGACCTCCGGGCGGCATCCGGAGGCCGTCATGGGTGACATCCACCGGGCGTTGCGCGGGACGCGGGGCGGCGCGGTCGCCGTCGCGCGGATCGAGCCGGAGCGGGGGCGGCTGCTGTACTGCGGTGTCGGCAACATCAGCGGGTTCCTGGTGGGCCCGGACTCGCGCAGCGGCCTGACATCGGCGCCGGGGATCGTGGGCCAGCAGATGCGCGGCCTGCGGACCTTCGAGTATCCGCTCGCGGCGGGCGGCGCCCTCGTCATGCACTCCGACGGCCTGACGGAGAAGTGGACCCCCGGCGCGCTGCCCGGCCTGCTCGGGCACCTCCCCGCCGTGGTGGCGGGACAGCTGCTGCGGGAAGCGGCCGTACGCCGCGACGACGCCGGGATCGTGGTCGTCAAGGGAGCCTGGTGAGCGTGCGGGAGCGGGACGGCCATCCGCTGCTCACCCAGTACCTGACCTCGGCGCAGGACGTCTTCGCGCTGCGCCGCGAGGCGCAGGCGGCCGGCGAGGCGCTCGGCATGGAACGCCAGGACCAGGTGCGGCTGGCGACCGCCCTGAGCGAGCTGGGCCGCGACCGGCTGGGCTGCGCCGGGCTCGTGGTGACGTTCACCATGGAACCCGGTGATCCGGCCGTGCTGTCGGTGGCCTTCGAGTGGACCGACGGCCCGGCCCCCAGTCCCGAGTCGCTGCGGCTGGCCGCCCGCCTGGTGCCGCACGTCGCCCACCGGCCCGGGCCGCCGCACCGCCTGCTGGTGCGGCAGCCGGTGCCGGCCGGCGGCCCCGCGGCGGAGGCCCGGTACGAACGGGTCCGGGAGGCGTTGCGCCCCACCGCCGACACGACGCTCGCCGACGACCTGCGGGCCCAGACCCGCGACCTGATCGCGACGCTGGAGGAGACCCGGGCCCAGGGGGAGGAACTGCGGCGTCTCAACGAGGAGTTGGAGGAGACCAACCGGGGCGTGATGGCGCTGTACGCGGAGCTGTCGCAGGAACTGGAGGAGACCAACAGCGGAGTGGTCGCCCTGCACTCCGAACTGGAGGACAAATCACGCCAGTTGCGGGAGGCCGGCGAGGCCAAGACCCGGTTCTGGACCAACGTCAGCCATGAACTGCGCACCCCGGCCAACGCGGTGGTCGGTCTTTCGCAGCTGCTGCTGGCCCCCGACTCGCCCGTGCTGCACACCGAGCAGCACGAGCAGGTCCGCCTGATCGCCGCGTCCGGCCACACGCTGCTGGCACTGGTCAGCGACCTGCTGGACGTCGCCAAGGCGGAGGCGGGACAACTGGAGCCGCACCTGGGACCGGTCGACCTGCGCTCGGTGATCGGCCAATTGCGGGGGACCTTCAACGGCGTGGGACTGGCGGACGGGGTCCGCCTGCTGACCCCGGAGCCCGCGACGCTGCCGGTGATCGTCACCGACGAGGAGCTGCTCACCCGCATCCTGCGCAACCTGCTGTCCAACGCGGTGAAGTTCACCGAGAAGGGCGAGATCCGCCTCGACGTCGACACCATGACCGACGGACCGCAGCACTGGCTGACGTTCACCGTCACCGACACCGGGATCGGCATCCACGAACAGGACGTGACCCGGGTCTTCGAGGAGTTCTACCAGGTGCCGGGCCCGCGCCACCGCGGCCGTCAGGGCACCGGCATCGGCCTGCCGTACGCCCGCGCGCTGGCCGAACTGCTCGGCGGCGGCCTCACCCTGACCAGCGCCCCGGGCGCCGGCACCCGGGTCGAGGTCCAGCTGCCGGGCCGCCCGGCCGCCGCCCTCGTTCGGCCGCCGGACGATACCCCCGCCCCGGAACGCTCCCCCGAACCGGCCCCGCCCGCCCCCGGCCCCGACGCGGTCCCCAGCGTGCCGACCCCAAGGAGACCCACCGGTGACCGATGACGCCGCGCTCGACAGCGCCCCCGCCACCGTGCTGGTGATCGACGACGACGACAGCACGCGCTACCTGCTGGCCAGTTGGCTGCGCCGCGGCGGCCACACCGTGATCGAGGCGGTCGACGGCGCTCAGGGGCTGGCGCTGATGGCGGCCCAGCACACGCCGCCGGAGGTCGCGCTCATCGACGTGCGGCTGCCCGACATGAGCGGTTTCGAGGTCTGCGAACGCATCAAGAGCGCCCCGGGGACCGCCGGGCTGCCGGTCATCCACGTGTCGGCCTGCGCGATCACCCCGGAGCACCACGCCGAGGGGCTGCGCCGGGGCGCCGACGCCTACCTCGACCAGCCGATCGACCGCGACGAGCTGCTGGCGACGGTGACGGCCTCCCTGCGCTACGCGAGGGTGCGGCGCCGGGCCGAGCGGCTGGCGGACCGGCTGACGACGTTGAACCGCACGACGCTGGACGTCTACCGGGCGATCGGCTTCCACTCGTTCACCGCCGCGGCGACCGGCGGGGCCGCCGCCCTGATGTCGTGCGCCGCCAGCGCGGTCTTCCTCAGCCCGCAGGGTCAGGCCGTGCACAGCCAGGTCACCGGCCCGGGGGAAACACCCCGGTCACTGCCGGCCGGCGCGGACCTGCTGAAGCAGCTCGCCGCACCGCTGGGGTCGGCCACCGGCGCCGCGACCGTGCGGGTGCGGCGGGCCCGGTGGAAGGCGCTGCTGCCCGACGACCACCTGGACGGCGACGTGGCGGTGGTCCTGGCGCGCACCCAGGCCGGCCGGCCGCCCACCTGCCTGGCCATTCCGGCCGACGCGGTCCGCGGCACCGAGGATGAGGAACTCTTCCAGCAACTCGCCCACGCCTGCGCCCTGTCCCTGGAGGCCCTGCGCTCCTACAACGACGAGCACTCGCTCGCCCTCGCCCTCCAGCGCACCTTCCTGCCCGCCCGGCTGCCGGTCGTTCCCGGCCTGGACCTGGCCTTCCGCTACCGGCCCGCCTCGGACCACGCGGAGATCGGCGGCGACTTCTACGAGGCGCTGGAGACGGCCAGCGGCACCCTGCTCGCCATCGGCGACGTGGCCGGCCACTCGCTGGCCGCGGCCACCGTGATGGGCGAGATCCGGCACGCCCTGCGCGCGTACGGCGTGGAGGGCCACGCCCCGCACCAGGTGCTCGACCGGCTGGAGAACCTGATGGCCTACTCGCAGCCCGGCATCACCGTGACGATGTGCCTGATCCTCGTCGAACCCGGCGGGCGGCGGATCCAGGTGGCCAACGCCGGCCACATACCGCCGCTCATGCTCGGTCCCGACGGCAAGGCCGCCTTCCTGCACGAGCACGGCCCACTGCTGGGGCTCGGCGTCGCCCACCCGCCCTCCACACCGCACGAGACCGCACCCGGCACCCGGCTCGTCCTCATCACCGACGGCCTCGTCGAGGAACGCTCCCGGGACCTCGACGACAGCCTCGCCGACTTCCTGTCCGCCGCCGCCCGCGGCCCCGCAGACCCCGAAGCGCTGTGCGACGCCCTGCTGCTGGCGTTCGGCGAGGACCGCGACGACGACATCGCCCTGCTCACCGCCCGTCTCGGCTGAGACTCCGCTCCCACTCGCCGACGGTGGCGACCTCACCGCGCCGGGCCAGGACCTCGTTGATCAGCGTGTCGTGCAGGGCGGGGCTGGGGTCCGCGCAGGCGTCGGACAGGACGGTGACCCGGTAGTCGAGGTCGGCGGCCTGGAGGGCGGTGGACAGGACGATGCCACCGGTGGACAGGCCGGCCAGGACGAGGTGGCCGACGTCCTGCGCGGTCAGGATCTGCTGGAGGTTGTTGCCGGCGAAGGCGCTGACGCGGTTCTTGTGCACGACGATCTCCCCGTCGGCGGGGGCGACGTCGGGGTGGATGGCGGCACCGGGGTCGTCGGCCGTGAAGAGGTGCGGCGGAAGGGCGCCGAAGATCTTGTTGCGGGGGTGGACGTCCGTGTGACCGCGCCGCAGCTGAAGGGCCACGTGGATGACCGGGACGCCGGCCGCGCGGGCCGTGTTAAGAGCGCGCACGGCGCGGGGCAGGTAGTCGGCGGGCAGGTGGGCGATGTGGGTGCGCTGGAGGTCCATCAGCAGCAGGGCGGTACGGGACATGGTGATGCCTTTCGGGTACGGGGGGCGCGGTGCGGCGCGGTGGGACGCGGTAGGGCGCGGTAGGGGGACGTCTCGTGGTGTGGGCCGGCAGTGCTGGCGGGCACGGAGCGGTGGCCGGGCGTGCGGTCGAGGACGCTCAGTGGGAGGTGGAGCACGCCGGTGCCGGGCGCGGACCCGTGGCATCGGCCGTCGGAACCACGGCTGCCGTCGTCGGATTCACCGCGCCCGTCGTCGGATCAGTCGTGGGTCAGCCGCTCCAGGACGGCCATGGCGGCGATCACGGTCCGGCGTTCCTCCTCCGTGCACTGGCCCTGCAACTGGCCGGCGAGCCATTCCGTGCGGGCCTGCCGTCCCTCCTCCACCCGGCGGTGGCCCTCCGCGGTCAGCGTGATCAGCAGGCGCCGCCCGTCATCCGGGTCGGGGCTGCGCTCCACCATCCCCATCCCGGCCAGCGCGGCGACCGTCGCCGTCATCGACTGGTGCCGCACGCCTTCGGCGGCGGCGAGTTCGCTCGCCGTGACGCCCTCCTTGCCGGACAGCCGGGCCATGACGGACGCCTGGCCCAAGGTGATGTCCTCCACCTCGGCGGCGTTCAGGATGCGGCGCCGCAAGCGGCTGATGACCGCACGGACCTCGCGCGACGCCTGAACGGCCGAGGACGAAAGGCCCGGGTTCTCACGCATGCCCGCACGCTAACTTCCGCAGCCTGAACTGTCCAGTTTCACCTGTACAGTATTGCCTGCGCGGCCTACAAGCGACCTCCGGACGCCCCCGCCACCGGCAGGTGCTGCGGCCCGACCGCCACACGGGATCGCGCAACGACTCGTCGGGACGCGCGCCCGGCCGCGAACGAACCGGGCCAGCGGTGTTCGTTCCGGCGTGTCGAGCAGGAGCGGCAGTGCCGGTTCGCACATTCGTTGACTGGTCGTTGCGAAGGTCAACGGTTTGGCGACGCGAGGCCGTTGCCGATGTCAACGACCAGTCAACGGTTTCCGAAGACAGCAACGCGCCCCCGTCTCGACACACCGCTGCCCCGCCTCCCCACCCACCAACGACGCAGCTCATGGTCAGCCGCTGCAAGCGACCTGCGGTTCCGGGCGCCACTTCCCGTATTTCCAGTGACCTCCGGGGAGTTGGGAACGATGTTTATTCGGATTCCGTTCGCGAGGGTGCACCGCCAACGGGTGAAGGATCTCGCGGCGGCAATGCCGTTGCCTCCGGCCGACGCCGCCAACTCAGCCGTGCGATTCCTCGGCGCCTCGCGGAACGGGGAAGCCACGACAGCCCGGCGTACCCGCGTGCGGCCCGTCAAGCATGGACTTTCCCCCGCCAGCCTCCGCCCGGCGCACACTCCCCAGCGCAAGGCGGGAGTTGTCGCCGCCGACCGGGGCGCGACGGCTCAGGCGATCCGGCGGAAAAACACCTTGCGGAGGAACAGCCTCCCGAAGAAAGGGGATTCGGTACGCTCCTCGCACGGGCGGCGCAATTCGACGGCCGTCGGATCGGAGAAGTCCGGCGCGATGAATCCGCCGAGAGAGACGAGACCACCGCCGGGGAGCGGGTGCGAGAGGTCCGTGCCCGTCGACGGCCGCCCGGGGGGCGTTCCGCAGGGGTCGGCCGGAACGCCCGGTGACGCGGATCGCCGACCGGACTCCGGTGGCGTCGATCACCTCGCCGCCACGCCCCCGCGCGCACGGCTGCCGGCGCCGGGCAGTCCCTCCCGTACGCCGTGCCGGACGCCGGCGACCGACCCTCCCCTGCCTCGGAGGGCCGCCCTGGCGGGTCGACCGCGGCGGCGGCACCCAAGGGGCCGAAGCCGCAGGTTGAGTAAGGTCTTGCGTTCTTGCGCGGCTTCTTGCTGCAAACAGTCAATTTTCCACGAACTTTGGTACGCATATTGCAAGCATGTGTCGAAGAGACTACGTTCCACTGCGTCGCCACCCCCCGGTCACCCCCCACCGTCCCCACGTGTCCCTGCACCACCTCGCCCCCACCGGCTCGTTGAGCCCTTGAGGCGCAGGGGCAGCGCCCAACCGCCTTTCCTGACCGTGCTGTTCGTGTTTCCGTCCAGTCCTGACCGGGATGCCGACGGGTACGGGCCAGGCGTTGTGCGCGGAAAGGAGAGAACGTGTTCACGTCCCTCAGAAGTCTCAAGCGTGTGGTCGCGCTGGGAGGCGGCACCGCGCTGCTGGCCTCCGGAGGCGTCCTCGGACTGGCGATCCAGCCGGCCGCGGCCATGCCGGTGCAGACGGACACCACCCCCGCCGCCGCCACCGGTGGCAGCGGCGCGTCCCTGCCGTACTCCGAGGTCCAGGCGGAGAGCTCCGCGACCAACGGGTCGGTCATCGGCCCGAGTTACGCCCAGGGCCAGCTGGCCGACGAGGCGTCGGGCCGCAAGGCGGTGACGCTGAGCGGCAACGGCAGCGGGCAGTACGTCACGTTCACCACGCCGGTCGCCACCAACTCGATCGACTTCCGGTACAGCATCCCGGACTCCTCGGACGGCTCGGTGTACAACGCTCCGCTGTCGCTGTACGTCAACGGCACGAAGCAGTCCGACTTCAGCCTGACGAACGCCTACAGCTGGTACTACGGCAGCTACCCGTTCACCAACACCCCCAGCAGCGGCGGCCAGCACCACTTCTTCGACGAGGTGCACCGGCTGTTCGACACGACGTACCCGGCGGGCACCACCTTCAAGCTCCAGGTGGACTCCGGGGACAGCGCGTCCTCGTACACGATCGACTTCGCGGACTTCGAGCAGGTCGGCGCGGCACAGTCGCAGCCGGCCGGTTCGGTTTCGGTGACCGACAAGGGCGCGGACTCCAGCGGCGTGGCCGACTCCACCAGCGCGTTCAACGCGGCGATCGCGGCGGCGGGTTCGGGCGGCACGGTGTGGATTCCGCCGGGCACGTACAACATCCCCGGCCACATCGCGGTCAACAACGTCACCGTCGCCGGTGCCGGCATGTGGTACTCGACGGTGACCGGTGCGGCGCCGGGCTTCTACGGCAACTCCGCTCCGTCGCCGAGCACCAACGTGCACCTGCAGAACTTCGCGATCTTCGGCAACGTCCAGGAGCGGGACGACAGCGCCCAGGTCAACGGGATCGGCGGCGCGATGAGCAGCTCGACCGTCTCGAACATCTGGATCGAGCACGACAAGGTCGGCGCCTGGATGGACGGGCCGATGGACGGCCTGACCTTCTCCGGCATGCGGATCCGCGACACCACCGCGGACGGCATCAACTTCCACGGCGGCGTGACCAACTCCAAGGTCACCAACAGCGACATCCGCAACACCGGTGACGACGGCATCGCCACCTGGGCCGACTCCAGCCTGGGCGCCGACGCCAACGACACCATCTCCAACAACACCGTCCAGCTCCAGATGCTCGCCAACGGCATCGCGATCTACGGCGGCCACGACAACACCGTCTCCGGCAACCTCGTGCAGGACACCGGGATCAACCAGGGCGGCGGCATCACCGTCGCGCAGCGCTTCACCTCCACCCCCGTGGGCACCACCACCGTCTCCGGCAACACCCTCGTGCGGGACGGCGACCTCGACCCGAACTGGCAGTTCGGCGTCGGCGCGCTGTGGTTCGACGGCAGCCAGGGCGCCATCACCGGCCCGGTCAACGTGTCCGACACGCTGATCGAGCAGAGCCCCTACGAAGCCGTCCAGTGGGTCGAGGGCACCATCAGCGGTGTCTCGCTCAACAACGTGACGATCAACGGCACCGGCACCTTCGCCCTCCAGGAGCAGACCGGCGGCGCGGCCACCCTCACCGGCGTCACCGCCACCGGGGTCGGCGCCTCCTCGCCCGTCTACAACTGCGAGGGCGGCAACTTCACCGTCACCGACGGCGGCGGCAACTCCGGCGTCGACGGCACCCCGTTCTGCGGTCCCTGGCCGACCCCGGCCTCGTAACCCCCGCACGGAACGGCCGCCGGCCGGTCTCGTCACACCCGCACCGGCGGCCGGCGGACCGGCCCGGACGGAACCCGGCTCCGTCCGGGCGGCAAGGCGAAGGGCTCCACCCCAGGGTGGAGCCCTTCGTCGTCGCATCGGCGCGCTCGCGCCCGGTGCCGGGCAGCGCCGCCGACCGGCGCTGCCGGACCGTGCGCCCCCGCGCGCACGGCATTTCCGGTCGGCGCGTGCCGCGGAACGGCGCGACGGGACCGCGGGCGGGCGGCGCCGCCCGCCCGCGGTCCCTTCCGGCGGCAAGCCGGCCGCGGCCCGCGAGGTCCCGCCCCGGACCACCCGGCACCTGCCGGGCGACCCGGGAACCTCCCCGAGCCACCGCCGCTCCCCCCTGCCGCCGTCCCCCCACCCGGGGCTCCCCGCCCCGGGAGTCGGTGGATCAGTTGGCCGGTCCGCACTTCCCCGCGTCGCCCGAGGAGACGCACACCTGGTCGGTGTCGCCGGGACCGTCGTAGTACCAGCCGCTGACGTGGTACCCGGACGTGGTGATGTCCTGGTGCTCGACCTCGGCGCCGTTGG
Organism: Streptantibioticus silvisoli; assembly: GCF_027947535.2. Lineage (GTDB taxonomy): Bacteria > Actinomycetota > Actinomycetes > Streptomycetales > Streptomycetaceae > Streptantibioticus_C > Streptantibioticus_C silvisoli. The sequence continues at coordinate 25,569 of NZ_JAAGKO020000024.1, read as the reverse complement.
TGTAGATGGCGGCCTCACAACCGGTGGAGTTGCTGGTGGTCTCCCAGCGCATGTAGTCGTGGGCCGGGGACCCCTGGAGTTCGATCTCCTCCGTCACATGGCAGCCGGACAGCTCGATCGGGAAGCTGCCCTCGGCGGCCGGCGTCACCGCGCCGGCCGGCTCGGTCAGGCCGAGGACGATCAGTGCCGCGCTCGCGGCGAGGGCCAGGACTCTTCTGTGACGGACCACGGTTCTCCCCTTTGTGTCACTGCACTGTCGGGCACCGGCCGCGCCGTCGCCCGTTCACCACCGGTCACCGGGCTCCCGCCCCGGTGTCCTCGTTCACGGGCCGTCGGGCCCGCAGGCCCCGCGTTGCCGAAGCGCCTGCGCCAACACTGCCCGGTGGCGCGGCCCTTGTCGTTGTCACTCGGTACACGGATGCTTTGCAATCAGTGCACTGGAGGCACACACGCGGTGCGGGGCGGTCCGCTCCCCGCGGGCGTCGGCGTTCGGCGCCGCGGGTCAGCGGCCGGGCCCGGTACCGGGGTGCGGCGCCTGGTGGCGGTGGCTGGTGGGCGTCGAGCCGTAGGCGGCGCGGAAGGCACGGCTGAAGTCGGCCGCGCGGGGGAACCCCCAGCGGGCCGCGATGACGTGGACGGGCGTGGTCCGCAGGGCCGGGTCGACGAGGTCGCGGCGGGCTGCTTCGAGGCGCTGGTGGCGGACGTAGGCGGACACGGTGGTGTCCTCGGCCTGGAACAGCCGGTGCAGGTAGCTGCGCGAGATGTGGTGCGCGGCGGCGATGCCGGCCGGTGTCAGTTCCGGGTCGTGCAGGTGCCGGCGGATGAACGACTTGATCCGCAGCGTCAGGGTCCGGGTGCGCGTCTCCGGCGGCAGGCTGGAGTCCGCGTCGAGGGTGTGGGCGAACAGCGCCGTGACCAGATCGGTCAGGACCAGGCCGAGCCGGGGGCCGTCGGCGGGCCGGTAGGCGCTGGTGTCCGCCGCCATCTGGGCCAGGAACTGCGCCAGCAGGGCACCGATCCCCTCCCGCCCCGACATCCGGCGCCCGAGCACCTGGCCGGCCTTGTTGCGGGGCAACGGCAGCAGGGCCTTGGGGACTTCGACGCCCACGGAGGTGATCGGCTGCGCGCCGGTCCATATCTCGTAGGGGCGGCCGGAGTCGTTGGTATGGAAGTCGTACGCGCTGTAGGCGGCTCCCTGCCGGCCCCACGAGACGCGCGCCTCCCCCTTCACCAGCAGGGAGAGGTGGTAGACCTCCGGATCGGACTGCCGGATCAGTTTCGGCGTGCGCCGGAAGATCAGCTGCTGGAAGGTCGCCGGCCACACCGACGCCTCACCGAGCCGGATGAGCCGCTGGTGCGCCCGGAAGTCCGCCGCGTGATCGCTGCTCAGATCCAGGGGCGCGTGCGTGTCGTTCATGCACGCCCGCCAGGCGTCGAACCGGTCGGCCACCGCCAGGTCCTCGCTCCGGAACACGGTCTCGCTCAGCATGCCCGCACCAACTCCAAGCATCGGGTCACCGCCGGGCCCCTGTGCCCCGCGGCCGGATATTCGGTCAACCGCCGACCGCTCGACAGGCGGTGGACGCGGGCCCCTTGACGTGGCAACGGGCAAGGCAGCGTAGCGGACCGGCCGGCGCGGGAGGTGGACGCGCACCGGCAGGGACACCAGCGGGATGCCGCCCGGCACAGGGGCGGGGTGCCGCCGGGGACGCGCCCCGTCAGCGGAGCGACCGCGGCGCGTGGGTCCGGACCGCTTCCATCAGGTGCCGCTTGGAGGGGTTGACCATCGGCCGGCCGGCCACGGTGACGGTCGGCACGGTCTCGTTCCCGTCCGCCACCGAGCGGACGAACGCCGCGGCCCCGGGGTCCTTCCAGATGTTCACCTTGGTGTACCGCAGGCGGGTGAACCGCAGGAGCAGCAGGAGTTTCAGGCAGTAGGTGCACATGGGTCGCCAGTAGACGACCACGCCGTCCTGACCGCTGTCGCTCATGGGTTCTTCCCCCTCGGGTCCGGTGGTCTCACCCGCGAGCGTAAACGGACCGGGGCGGTCCACGGGTACCCGGCCGTGGACCGCCGCGACCGCGTTACCGCTCGGCCTCCTTCGTCGCCTGCCCCCGAAGCGGCGTCAGCAACCGGGCACGCCGGCCAGCCAGGCGTCGCCCTTGAGGTAGATGTTGGTGATCCACGAACCGTCGGACAGCTTCGACCACGCGTCATTGGTGTAGCCCTCGGCCGACACCTTCTGCGCGTGCTCCTGGCAGACCACCCCGACCCGGGTGGGGCCCGGGAACAGGTCGACGACGCCGGCGTCGGTGCTGGCGGCGCTGTGGGTGCGTACGTCGCTGCCCCAGGTCGACTCGGTGATGCCGCCGGAGGGCGGCGGGGTCCCGCCGCAGTCGGCCACCCCGGCCAGCCACGCCGGGCCCTTGAGGTAGATGTTGGTGATCCACGAGCCGTCGGACAGCTTCGACCACGCGTCGTTGGTGTAGCCCTCGGCCGTCACCTTCTGGGCGTGCTCCTGGCAGATCACCCCGACCTGGGTGGGGCCGGCGAAGTCGTCGACCACCCCGGCGCCGGTGGACGGCGCGTTGTGGGTGCGTACGCCGGTGCCCCAGGTCTGGAAGACGGCGCCGCCGCCGGCCGGCGGCGGGGGCGGGTTGCCGGGCGAGGCGGCCAGCCGGATCGCCCCGGCGTAGTCGCCACCGGTGCGTACCGCGGTCTGCCGGATGCGGGTGCCGGACTCGTACGCCTCGACCATCTGGCCGGCGCCGATGTACATCGCCACGTGGTGGACGTAGCCGCCGCCCCAGAACATCAGGTCGCCGGGCAGCAGCGGCCCGGCTCCCTGCCCGGCGCTGAAGCGCTGCACCGCCAGCGGACTGCTGTGCTGGTCGCTCGCGGTGCCGTCCAGGATGTCGCGCCCGGTCGCCCGGTAGTACGCGTACCGGGTCAGCCCCGAGCAGTCGAACCCGCGACGGCTGCCGTCGTCCTTGCTGGCCGGGTCGCTGCCGTCGTAGTAGCCGAAGGTCGCGCCCGGGGTGGCGCCGTGGCCGCCGCCCCAGGTGTACCAGACCCCGAGCTGCGAACACGCCGCCTGGACCGCGGCCTGCGCGGCGGCCGACGCGCCGGAGGAGAGCACGCCGCACGAATCGGCCGCCGGCGCCGCCCCGGCGGCGATCGGCACGGCCAGCGCCAGGGCCGGCGCCGTCACGACGGCCGCCGCCCAGATGGCGAGACGGCACGGATGGGTATGGGTCATCGGTTCCCTCGTGGTGGTGAGAAGTGGTGCGCCGGTGCGCGGCGCCCGTCGTCGACGCGCCGTCAGCCGTTGACGTGGATGAAGCAGACGCTGACCCAGCCGTGGACGTGCGTGCGGTTGTCCGTGATCAGGGCCCACTGGTCGTTGCCGCAGTCCGCGACGTACTCGCCCTCGGTGGCCCGGTAGAACGTGAGGCCGTCCCCCCGGTTGCCCTCGCCCAGGCCGGGCGATCCGCTGAAGGAGTCGGAGTGGATGCGCACTCCGGTGGCGGTGAAGTCCCCGGCCGTCCGCGGTGCCGTGCCGGCCGCCCAGGCCGAGGGGGCGGCCGCCAGGCCGAGTCCGGCCACTGCCACGACGGTGGCGAGCGCGGCGCCGATGACGTCTCTTCTGTTCCGGATCATCTGTTCTTCGCCTTTCCACCCGCTGAACACGCGGCCGCACGGCGGCCGGCGCGCAACAGGCGATCGTTCGGAGCCCGTAACGGGCTCCCCGGGCAGGTTCGGTGACGGGCCGTCAGCGCGTGATATCGCCGCTTTCATGCCCTTTTGCGAACTCTCACCCACTGAACGTGCGAGGCGGGCGATCCGTATGACGACAGGGAGTGTGACGTGGGTCACATCCTCGACCTGTCCATAGGCGTCCGGGCGGCGCGGGCGGGCGCGCCGGTGCGGACGATCCGGGCGGGCGGCGGCTCCGGAGGCCGCCGCCCGCCACGTTCACCTGGTGGAAGTCACCTGGTGGAAGTCACCTGGAGCGGTCCACCTGGTGCAGGTCACTTGGTGAAGGTGAACCAGTTGATGTTCACGAAGTCCGTGGTGGAGCCGGCGAAGACCAGGTAGACGTCGTGGACGCCGGTCGTGGTTCCCGTCGTGTTCGCCGGGACGCTCTGCCAGCTCTGCCAGCCGCCGTTGTTGCCGATGTCGATCTCGGCGATCTTGGTCCCGGTCGTGCTGTCCAGGTGGACCTGGACCGCGCCGCTGATCCCGGTGGCGGCGCCGGAGGCGAGCCGGGCGACGAACTGCTTGGGCGAGGTGGAGCCGAAGTCGATCCCGGAGTACTTCAGCCAGTCGCCCGCGGACAGGAAGCCGACGTCCTGGCCGCCGCCGGTGTCCGAGCAGCTCTCGGTCTGGCTGCCGCTCTGCGCGCTGTAGGACTCCGCCTGGATGGTGGCGTACGCGCCGGTTCCCCCGGTGGGCGGCGGGGTCGTACCACCGCCGCCTCCGGCACCCAGGGTGATCGTCCAGGAGGTGGGCGCGCCGTCCTGGAGGTGGCCGTCGACCGGCGCGGCGCCGGTCGGGCCGACGTCGTCGTAGGGGAAGGCGTAGCCGACGTTCGCGTACTGGTGCACCAGCCGGGCGTAGTGGTTGGTGGTGGCGCCCTGGTAGTACTGCGAGGCGTTGACGCCGCTCGGCTGCGAGGAGCCGCCGCTGACCAGCAGGGAGCTGCGGTTGAGCGCGGCGCCGAGCCGGGCGGCGATGGCGCCGCGGGCGTCCCCGCCGGAGTTGTACAGCGGGCCGCTGGCGCAGCCGAAGATGTCGGCGGCGCTGGGCTTGGTGAACGCCACGCCGTCGTCGTTGAGGCCGGCGAAGGTCAGGACGTTGCCGGAGACGGTGCCCGAGTACGAGCCGATGCTGCCCTGGCCGTCGATGGTCAGCGTGTTGGTCTCGTAGTGGGTCCACACCGAGTCGAGGTAGGAGTTCCAGTAGGAGCCGAAGTCGGTGGGCGAGTGCGTGGGCGACAGCACCCGCAGCACGTTGCCGGCCGAGTCGGTGGCGACCAGCTGGTCCCAGGGCGCTCCGTCGGCGGCGTGCTGGGCGCGCAGCCCGGAGGCGATGGAGGCGAGCGCCCCGGACGGCAGCGGGCTCACCGACTGGCTCCCGCTGCTGCCGGTGGTGGCCATCGAGATCGGCAGCGCGACGAGGTCGACGTAGCTGATGTTCGCGTACAGGTTGGCGCTGTTGTACGTGAACTCGCAGAACGTCCAGTCCGTCTGCCAGTTGGGGTCGGAGCTGGTGAACCCGGGCTGGACGAGGCCGGGGACGCCGCCGTTGCCGCCGGGCGGGTTGACGAAGAACTGGATCTTCTGGCCGACCGAGAACCACACCCGGCCGCCGATGACGTACTCGGCGAGGGTGAAGTTGGTGGCGGAGCCCGACGCGCCGAGCGGGATGGAGTAGTCGGCGACGGGGGTGAGCACCGACGACGGGCTCGGCAGGCGCTGGAACTGCCCGTTGGCCCCGACGAAGCCGGGCCAGCCGGTGCTGTCGGAGCCGCTGATGTACGCGTAGACCGTGTTGTTCCCGGAGTTGTTGTGCAACGAGATCGGCAGCGAGGCGCCGGCGGCGTAGGCGCGCGGCGCCAGGGCGCCGGACCACAGGGGTGCGGTGGCCGCCGCGGCGACGCCGGCGGCGGCCGTTGCGAGGAAGGACCGTCTGGAACGCACGTGCTCCTCCTGAGGGGGAGATACAGGGACGGTTTCCCCGTAACCCGTCCCTGCCGGATAGTTCGGGTCCCGATCACTATTGGACTGAACCAATCACCTGGTCAAGAGCGGTGCGCACAGCGGACTTCGGAGCCCGGACCCCCTCACTTGAGCACCCGCGCCGACGCCGCGGCGGACACGTTCGCGGCCACCCGGAATTCCGCTCCGGCCGTTTTCGCCGGCAACAGGCGGACGGCGTCCGCCGCCGGCGCGACACCGTCGATTCCCGCAATCATTCTCCCGCCCCCGACGCATTCACCCGCCCGGCCCGGAACGCAGCGCTCCCCTTGTCCGACGCCCCGTCGCGCCGACCGCACCGGGGCATCGGAATCCGCTCGGCGATCCGTCGGCCATCCTTGCCCGGCGAGACGTCGGGTCAGCGGGAAACGCATTCCGCGTCAGGCGGGACGACGTGTCGGACAACGCGCCCATCAGGCCGAATCCGCATTCCCGGCGGCCTTGTGCCTCCGCGATGACTTTCCGTGGGTACGCATCGGCGTCCGCATTCCGAAGAGTCATGGCGCGACCGCCTGACCGTCAGGCCGCATGGCGATTCCGGTGCACGGTCACCGCATTTTTTGAACTGCCGCGCTACGTTGTCGAGTTCGAGGTTGCGCCGTGTGCCGCGTTCCGCGCCGATTCCCGGGTCGTGCGTCCGGCGGCCTTTCCGCCGACCTCTGCGCGGCTTTCATCCCCCGGCATCTTTTCCCGGCGCCGCCGCCGTCGTCGCCGCGCCGGGCCGGGCGGCGAGCGGGCGGGGCGGGGCGTCCTTGGGCCACGACGTTCGAGCGTGGCCCGGTGGACACGGCATCGGACCTCGTGGTCGGACGGGACGGAGGCGGTGCGGGGCCGCGGTGCAGCGGTGCGGCACTCGGCGGTGCGGCGGTTCACCCGGTTCGTCCACGCGGGGCAAAAAAATCCGGCGGGGATGTCGAGAACCCGTGACCGGCTCCGTCCCCGGGGTGAACGCGACCACAATGGGTCGCACGGCACCGAGGAGAACCACGATGGCCAAGTATTTGATGCTCAAGCACTACCGCGGCGCCCCGGCCGCGGTGAACAACGTGCCCATGGACCGGTGGACGCCGCAGGAGATCTCGGCCCACATGCGGTACATGAACGACTTCGCGGCCCGCCTCGAGGAGACCGGCGAGTTCGTCGACAGCCAGGCGCTCGCACCGGAGGGGATGTTCGTCCGGTACGACGGCGAGGGCCGCCCGCCGGTCACCGACGGCCCCTTCGCCGAGACCAAGGACCTCATCGCCGGCTGGATGGTGATCGACGTCGACAGCCACGACCGCGCCGTCGAACTGGCCGGGGAGCTGTCGGCGGCCCCCGGGGCGGGCGGTAAGCCGATCCACGAGTGGCTCGAACTGCGCCCGTTCCTGACCGCGCCGCCCACCGTCACGGAGTGACCTCCGAGGTGGACGAGGCGCTGCTGCGGAGCCTCACCCCGAGCGTGCTCGGCATCCTCGTGCGTCGCGGAGCCGACTTCGCGGCGGCCGAGGACGCCGTGCAGGACGCGCTGGTCGAGGCGGTCCGCGTCCGGCCGGCCGCCGGCTCCCCCGGCTCCGCGGGTACGGGAGAGCCCGTGCGGGACCTGAAGGGCTGGCTGGTCACCGTGGCCTGGCGCCGGTTCCTCGACGCTACCCGGGCGGACACCGCCCGCCGCCGGCGTGAGGACCTCCTCGACGAGGAGCCGGCGCCGGGACCCGCGTCCTCGGTGGACGACACGCTCCAGCTCTACTTCCTGTGCGCCCACCCGTCGCTGACGCCGTCGTCCGCGGTCGCGCTCACCCTGCGCGCCGTCGGCGGGCTCACCACCCGCCAGATCGCCCGGGCCTACCTGGTGCCCGAGGCGACCATGGCGCAGCGCATCAGCCGGGCCAAGCGCACCGTCTGCGGCGTGCGGTTCGACCGGCCCGGTGACGTCGCCACCGTGCTGCGCGTCCTGTACCTGGTGTTCAACGAGGGCTACTCCGGCGACGTCGACCTCGCCGCCGAGGCCATCCGGCTCACCCGGCAGCTGGCGGCCGCGATCGACCACCCGGAGGTGGCGGGCCTGCTCGCCCTCATGCTGCTCCACCACGCCCGGCGTGCCGCCCGGACCGCGCCCGACGGCAGTCTGGTGCCGCTCGCCGAGCAGGACCGCGGCCGGTGGGACACCGGGGCGATCGCCGAGGGGGTCGGCATCCTCCAGGCGGCTCTCGCCCGCGACCGGCTGGGCGAGTTCCAGGCCCAGGCCGCCATCGCGGCGCTGCACGCCGACGCGCCCACCGCCGGGGAGACCGACTGGGTGCAGATCGTCGAGTGGTACGACGAGCTCGCGCGCCTGACCGGCAGCCCGGTCGTCCGGCTCAACCGCGCGGTGGCCGTGGGAGAGGCCGACGGACCGCGTGCCGGTCTGGCGGCGCTGGCCGCGCTGGACGGCTCGCTGCCCCGGTACACCGCGGTGGCGGCGTACCTCCGCGAGCGCGACGGCGACCTGGCGACGGCGGCGCGGCTGTACGCCGAGGCGGCCCGCGAGGCGTCCAACCTCGCCGAACGCGACCACCTGACCCGCCAGGCGGCCCGGCTCAACGCCCGCCGGAGCAGCTGACCGGGCGCGCTCGCACCTTCCGGCGGCACTCGGCGCGGTTCCGCGGCCGGAGCGGTCGCCCGACCGTGAGCAGGCGGGTCGCGGGCAGCCGCACGGCGTGCCCGGCGGGGACGGGCACGTAGCGGGTGGACACGTAACAGGCGGACACGCAGCAGGTGGACACGTAACAGGCGACACGCAGCAGGCGGACACGTGACAGGCATGGCGTCCCGAGGGGCCGCCCGCCGGTGTGCCCGGTCAGCCCGTGCCGTTCGACGCCGCCCGGATCTGGTCCAGCAGGTGCGCGGTGACCTTCTCGAAGGGTTCCAGGCTCCGCCGGGCCCGGCAGATGACGACCGCGCCCTCGCTGGCGGCGAGCAGCACCGCGGCGAAGCTGGTGGCGGCGGCCGGCGGGAGACCGCCGCGTTCGAGGAGTTCGGCGAGCCGCAGCCGCCAGGCGTCGAAGGCGGCAGCCGTGCGGTCCAGCAGTTCCTGGGAGTCGGTGGCCACGGCGACGGCCACCAAGGCGCAGCCCGCCTGGAAGCCGGACCGGGTGAGCAGCAGGCGCCAGGCGGTGAAGAAGTGCTCCGCGACCTCGACGGCCGGCGCGCCCTCCTTGCGGTCGAGGAACGCGACGACCTGGGCCACGGCGGTGTCGACCGCGGCGCCGACGAGTTCGTCCTTGCCACCGGGGAAGTGGTGGTAGACCGACCCGCGCGGCGCCCCGGTCAGCTCCAGCACCTCGGAGAACGAGGTGCCCTGAAGCCCTCGCCGGGCCAGCAGCTGGACGGCCCCCTCGATCATCTGCCTGCGCACCTCACCGGCCACGCCGTCCTCCTCGTGCTCGCGCGGTTTCTGACACCGCGTTGACTATGTAGATCTTCATACTTTACGTTCTATGACGACCGTCATAGTTCCTGGCAAGGAGATCACCATGCCCATGATCGACGTCTACGCACCGGCCGACCTCTTCCCCGCCGACGCGGACGAGAAGCTCGGCAACGAGCTCACCCACGCGGTCCTGCGTGCGGAAGGCGTCGCCGAGCCGGGCCCGTTCCACCTGGACAACACGGCCGCGTTCGTCCACCGCCTGCCGACCACCGCGATCTCGACGGCGAACACCGCCTCGGCGCGGGCCGTCCGCGTTCAGATCGTCACACCGCCCGGTTCGCTCGACCGGGACGGCCAGCGGCAGATCGTCCGCGAGGCGACCGCCATCGTCGCCGGGATCGCCGGAGACCCCGCCCTCGCCGCACGCACCTGGGTCATCCTGACCGAGGCCGCCGAGGGTGGCTGGGGCCTGGCGGGAACGGCGTTCGGCGTCGAGGAGTTCACCGCCCTCGCCCGGCAGGCCGCGCAGGCGAAGGCCGCCGCGAGCAGCTGACGCGGGGGCGCCGCGGCCGGCTTGCGCAGGCGCAGGCGTTCGGACTGCGGACGCGCACCCCGCCGACGCGACGGCCGGCCGCCGCCCCGGGATGTCGGGGGCGGCGGCCGGCCGTGGTAGGTGCGTGCGGGCGGGTGACCCGGGATCAGAAGCCGGTGTCGCCGGAGCCGCTGTTGACGGTGAAGTTGTTGCCGGCGTTGTTCAGACCGCCGGAGGCGGCGTTGCTGACGGCGGTGTTGGTGGCGGACAGCGAACCGCCGACGCCCTCGATGTCGATGCCGTAGGTGCCGGCGCCGTCGACGGTGTCCTTGTCGAGCGTCAGGGCGGTGACCGACTTGGTGCCGCTGACCATGATGCCCTGGTAGGTGCTGTCGGTGATGGTGTTGCCGGTGACGTCGACCGGCTGGGTGATGTCGGACTGGTCGGCGTAGATCCACAGGCCGCCGAGGTTGGTGCCGAGCTCGGAGTTGTACGAGCCGGTGCGGGTCAGGGTGTTGTCGCTGACGGTCGTGGTGCCGTCGAACCCGGCGCCGAACCGGGTGCTGACGGTGATGCCGGCGCCGTAGGCGACGACGTCGGAGACCGCGTTGCCGGTGACGGTGTTGCCGCCGCCGCCGTAGACACCTATGCCGTTGGCCTGGATCGGGTCCTGCACGGTGTTGTCGGACAGCGTGCAGCCGGTGACGTCGCCGCCCTCGGTGTCGAGCGCGAGCCCGTCGTCACCGGTGTTGCGGACGTCGGACTGCTCGACCGTGGAGTTCGTGGTGCCGCCGTTGAAGTGGATGCCGTCGGCGAAGATGTCGCGGGCGCGGACGCCGCTGACGTCCAGGCCGGAGGTGCCGGCGTCGGTCCAGACGCCGACCTTGGTGTGCTCGATCCAGACGTTGGAGATGGCAGAACCGGAGGCGAAGACGCCCTCGATGCCGGCCGCGCCGGAGTTGTTGTTGCGGCTGGTCTGGTCGCCGAAGATCGACAGGTCGGAGATCTTGTTGGTGCCGCCGGTGGCGTACAGGCCGCCGGAGCCGTTCTCGGCCGTCGACTGGATCGTGGAGTACCACTCGCCGGCGCCGCTCACCGACACGTTCTGCAGGCTGATCTGGCCCGAGATGTCGTAGGTGCCGGCCGGGAACCACAGGCCCTTTCCGGTGCCGGACAGCGAGGCGAGCGCGCTGTTGATCGCCGAGGTGTCGTCGGCGCCGCTGTCCGGGGTCACGCCGTAGTCGGTGACCGACGCGTAGCCGGACGGCATGGTGGCGGCCGCGGCGACCTGCTCGGTGTCCACGGTGTCGATCGTGTACGAGGCGGCGGTGTCCGCGGCGTCCTTCTGGAGCTTGATCACGGTGCCGGCCGGCTGATCGCCGATCATGACCCGCGCCTCGTCGTAGAAGTGGTGGGCGTCGCCGCTGCTCGGCGAGTGGGTGTCGTTGTAGCCGTCGCCGTACAGCCAGGAGTACTTGGTGGTGAGCGACAGGTCCTTGACGTGGGTGTCGCCGGCGTACACCGCGAGCGGCGCGGTGGCCGTCGAGCCGTCGCTGTTGTCGGGGATGGAGTAGCGGACCACGATCGAGTTCGCGGCGTGCGCCAGGGTGAACTCGACGTACTGGCCGGTCGACGTGAGCTGCACCGCGCTGCGGCCGTTCGACTCGGAGGCGAGGCTCGGGTAGGTGGTGCTCGCGCTGAGGACAGTGCCGTTGGTCTGCTGGTCGGCGGCGCGGTACTCGTCGTAGGGAAGGCTGGCGCCGGCGGCTGCGGGCTTGACGCCGCCGTGCGGTGTCTCGGACGCGTACGAGACACCGGCCGACGACCAGCCGGCGGCTCCGGCCAGGACGAGGGTCAGGGCCGGGAGCGCTGCGAGGGCGCCGCGGGGCGCGAGGGGGCGGTACATGGCACTCCAAGTGTGGGGGGAGAGACCTTGGGCGGGCAGAACGGTAGTTGCACGAACGCGCCCCGAAAAGACCTGAGCGCGAAGTGAAAGAAATTAACGTTAGTTACGTAAGTGACCTCTGTTTTACAGCGAATTACCTCAAGGAACTGCAACCGCTTGCAAAACAAGATGGCCGGCCGATTTACTCACGCACTTGCCCCGCACGGTCCCATCCCCCGTCCCGTCCCCCATCCCCCGACTCCGGCTCCGGCTCCGGACCGCCACCGCACCGACGCGTCAATCGTGGGCCGGGAGGTGGCCGATGTGGTGGTCGGCGACGTTCAGCGCCTCGTCGGCGAGGCGGCGCAGGTGGCCCAGGCGCAGGGCGTAGATCACCCGGCGGCCGTCCTTACGGGTGACCACGAGGCCGGCCAGCCGCAGCCGGGCCAGGTGCTGGCTGACCGACGTGCGCGCCGCGCCGGGCACCGCCTCCGTCAGCGTGGTCACGTCGGCCTCGCCCTCCCCCAGCCGTCGTACGAGGGCGAGCCGGGTGCGGTCGGCCAGCAGCCCCAGCACCTCGACGGCAACGGTGAGACGCTCGCCATCTGTTGGCTGTTGCGACCCTTGCGCACCTGATAGGTGCATGCGTGCGTCCATACGCACATGATGCTTCAATGGCTCCGGGAGGTCCAGCCGAACCAGCGCCGAACCGAGTTCCGAGCCGAGATCCGAGCCGAGAGGTGTCACGCCGTGAACGAGCAGTCCCACCACCACGAACAGCCGGACACCCGGGCCGGGCACCGGCACGACGGTGTCCGGCCCCACGGGCACGGCCACGGCGGCCGGAGCGACGACCCCGACCACGACGGTGGCGACGGCGGTCACATCGATCGCCACCACAGTCACGGCCACGGCAGCGGCCACCCCCGCCACGAGCACGCCGCCGGACCGGCGCGGCGGCTCCGGCACCAGGTCGCGCACCTGTTCAGGCCGCACAGTCACGAGGCGATGGACAAGGTCGACTCCGCGCTGGAGACTTCCCGCGAGGGCATCCGCACGCTGTGGGTCTCGCTGGTCGTCCTCGGCCTGACCACGGCCGTGCAGGCGGTGATCGTGGCGGCCTCCGGTTCGGTGGCGCTGCTGGGCGACACCGTGCACAACGCGGGCGACACGCTGACGGCCGTCCCGCTGGGCGTCGCGTTCGTCCTGGGCCGGCGGGCGGCCACCCGCCGCTACACCTACGGGTTCGGCCGGGCCGAGGACCTGGCCGGCATCGCGATCCTGCTGGTGATGGCCGCCTCCGCCGGGTTCAGCGCCTACCAGGCGGTCGAACGCCTCGTCGCGCCGCGGGACATCACCCACCTGCCCGCGGTCGCCCTGGCCGCGGTGGCCGGCTTCGCGGGCAACGAATGGGTGGCCCGCCTCCGCGTCCGCACCGGCCGGCGGATCGGCTCGGCCGCGCTGGTCGCCGACGGACTGCACGCCCGCACCGACGGGTTCACCTCGCTGGCGGTCCTGCTCGGCGTCGGCGGCGCGGCGATCGGCTGGCGGCTGGCCGATCCGATCGTCGGACTGCTGATCACCGCCGCCATCCTCATGGTCCTCAAGGACGCCGCCCGCGAGGTCTACCGGCGCCTGATGGACTCCGTGGACCCCGCCCTCGTCGACGCCGCCGAGACCGCGCTGCGCGACGTCGACGGCGTGCTGGACATCGGCACCGTGCGCATGCGGTGGATCGGCCACGCCCTGCGCGCCGAGGCCGAGATCGTCGTCGACCCGCACCTGACCGTCGTCCAGGCCCACGAACGCGCCGTCGCCGCGGAACACGCCCTGATCCACGCCGTCCCCCGCCTGACCGCCGCCACCGTCCACACCGACCACGTCGCACACGGCGCCGATCCCCACACCCTCCTGGCCCACCACGCGGCCTGAACCCTCCCCGGCGCCCAACCGGCCCGGCGCACCGGCGCGTTGGCGTTCGTCCGGCCGAGGAGCCCGACCGCGGCACCGGCGCGGCGACGGGCGGCGGCTCCGGCCGGGCCGACCAGCGCGTGCCCGCCGAACGGCTCAACTCGGGCCGTGCGGACGGTCTCCTGCGGCATACGGGCCCCCTCGGCGCATAACGTCGCAAACCGTCCGCCGTACCGGGCGGAGCGCCGAGGGAGGGAGCCCCATGCGGGAAGCCGACAAGCCGGTCGACAGCGGTGGGCCGACCGCCGGCCCCGGGCCCGGCGGCGACCGGCCGCCACCGGGCCCGGCACGGCCGGAGTTCTGGCGCAGCCCGTTGCGCGGCCCGTGGCTGACGGCGGTCCTCGGACTGGTGCTCCTGGGCGGCGTCGTGGTGATGTTCGTGACGGGCCTGCTGTCCTACGCGGCCTACGACCCGGACCTGGCCCGCCTCAACGACCAGACCCCCGACAAGGGCCTGCTCGGCTTCTACCTGTTCGACTGGCCGACGTCCCCGTACTGGCTGTACCGGCTCACCCAGGGCGTGCACGTCACCCTGGGCATCGTGCTGGTGCCGGTGCTGCTGGCCAAGCTGTGGTCGGTCATCCCGAAGCTGTTCGCCTGGCCGCCGGTCCGTTCGGCCGGCCAGGCGCTGGAGCGTGTCTCACTGCTGCTCCTGGTCGGCGGCGTCATCTTCGAGTTCGTCACCGGCATTCTCAACATCCAGCTGTACTACGTCTTCCCGGGCTCGTTCTACACCCTGCACTTCTACGGCGCCTGGGTGTTCGCCGGCGCCTTCGTGGTCCACGTGGCGTTCCGGCTGGGCCGCGCGCTGCGGGCGGTGCGAGCGGGCCCCGCGGGCGAGTACGCGGCCTCCGACGACTCGGGGCTCGTCACGCCGGCCCCCGCGCCGCCGACGGTGTCGCGGCGTGGCGCCCTCGGCATGGTCGGCGCCGGGTCCGCCGCCCTCCTGGTGGTCACCGTCGGACAGAGCGTCGGCGGTCCGCTGCGCACGACGGCCCTGCTCGCCCCGCACGGCCAGGACCCGGGACCGGGCGAGAACGGCTTCCAGATCAACAAGACCGCCGCCGCCGTCGGCATCCGCGACGCCGACATCGGGCCGCACTGGCGGCTGACCGTGCGCGGCGGCGGCCGGCAGGCCGTCCTGACCTACGACGAGTTGCTCGCGCTGCCCCGGCACCGGGCGGCGCTGCCCATCGCCTGCGTCGAGGGCTGGTCCACCGACGACCAGCTGTGGAGCGGCGTGCGGCTGACCGACCTGGCGGGCCTCGTCGGGCTGCGCGAACGCACACCGCACGTCCTGGTGGAGTCCGTCCAGCGCGGCGGGCCCTTCTCCTCCGTGGTGCTGGCCGCCGCCCAGGCGCGCGACGACCGCTCCCTGCTCGCCGTCCGCGTCAACGGCGGCGTCCTGTCGCGCGACCACGGCTACCCCGCGCGGATCATCGTCCCCGGCGCCCCCGGCGTCCACAACACCAAATGGGTGACCCGCCTCAGCTTCGGCGAGCCCGCGTGAATGCCTTCCGCCGCCGCTACGGCGCCTCCGTGCTGCACCTGCTGCTGACACTGTGCTCCTGGGCCCTCGCCGGCTACGCGGGTGTGCGGCTGCTGAACGGCGACACGCTCGGCGTCGTCATCTGGTTCGTCGGCGCGGCCGTCCTGCACGACCTGGTCCTGCTGCCGGTCTACGGCGTGCTGGACCGCGCGTTGCAGGGCGTCACCCGCCGCCGCGGCGGGCGGCGTGCCGGCGGTGGCACGGCCGTCAACTACGTCCGGGTCCCGGTGTTCCTGTCCGGCCTGCTGCTGCTCGTCTGGTTCCCCCTGGTCCTCCGCCTGGTCGGCCACTACACCGCGGCCACCGGGCTGCCGGCCGACCGCTTCTGGGAGCACTGGCTGCTGATCACCGCCGCGCTCTTCGCCCTGTCCGCGCTGTGCTACGCGGTGCGCTCCTGGCACCGCCGCCCCGCGGTCACCGGTCCCCCGGACAGCACGACGGACGCGCGGCGGAAGGGTCAGAGGTGATCCGTGCCCGCGTGGGACGGCCCGGCGACGCGCCCGACCCCGTCCTGACGCAGGGTCACGTTGTCCGGCCGACCGCCGAGTTTCACGTACAGGCCGGCCCAGCGGTCGTCGAAGTCGGTGGGCGCCTTCCCGTCGCAGAAGGGCTTCCTGCCGTTGACCGTGTAGTAGTGCAGCATCTCCAGCACGGACCGCGGGTCGGCCTGGGCACCGGAGGTGTACCGGCTGCCCGGGGGCTGGAGTTGGTGGACCCGGCAGCTGGGGTAGGGGTTGCCGGGCTGCGCGTCCAGGTTGCCGTCGCCCGGTCCGGCGCAGCCGCCGAGGGCGACGGCGCCGAACAGCGCGACGAGGGTGAGGAACGGTCGGTATGCCATGGGAACTCCCGGGTGGTCACCAGACCGCCGGCAGGCTCCGGGCCATCATGCCCAGGCCGACGACGAGGACGAGGGTGGCGGTGAGGAACGCGGTGCAGGGGGCGAGCCGGCGGACCCGCGCGACCAGCGAACGGCCGCCGAGCCGTTCGGCGCGGCCACCGAGCCGCACCAGGAGCAGTCCGACCGCGGTGAGCGTGGCCGCCATGCCGAGGCCGTAGGCGACCACGAGGAAGGCGCCGAAGACGGTCCGGCCCAGCGCGATCGCTCCGAGAAGGACGACCAGGGCCGACGGGCTGGGCACGAGGCCGCCGGCGACGCCGAGGCCGACCAGCCCCCGCGTGGTGAAGGGCTGGGCCTGGGACGAGGCGGCCGGCGCGGTCGGCGCGTGGGTGTGGTGGTGCCGGTGACCGCCGAGGAACCCGTGGCGGTGCGGCTCGCCCGGGCCGTGGGAGTGGGGATGGGGGTCGGCCGGGCCGTGGGAGTGGAGGCGGGTGGCGGCTGGCGTCGGGTCGTGGGGATGGAGGGAGAGGTCGGGGTCGGCCGGGCCGTGGGGGTGGGCGTGCGGATGACCGATGGCGTGGTCGTGAGCATGACCGGCCGGCCGCTCCTGCGGCGTCAGGTGATCGTGCGCATGCGGCGTCGCGTGCGCGTGTTCCTGCCGCGTCGGGCGTACGTGCTCAGGAGGCGTCAGGCGCGCGTGTTCCTGCGGCGTCAAGCCTGCACCGTTGCCCGGCGTCGAGCCCGGACCGTTGCCCGGTCCGGGGTCGCCGAGGCCGATCGTGACGTGACCCGTCGCGCCGGACGGCACCGGGACGGAACGCGGCGGGCCGGTGACGGGGGCGCCTGGGGGCTCGGGGCGGCGGCGTGAACGCCGGGCCGCGTCGGTCAGCAGCGTCACGCCGACCGCGGCGACCAGCGCGCCGCTGAGCACCGCCAGCCAGTTCAGCAGGCTGTCGCCGGCCAGCGAGGAGAAGACCGTCAGGCACAGGCCGACGACGAGGACTCCCGCCGTGTGCGTGACGGTCACGGTGGCGCCGACGGTGACGGCGTCCCGCGTCCTGCCGCGCCGGCCGGCCAGGTAGGCGGCCATGACCGTCTTGCCGTGACCGGGCAGGAGCGCGTGGCCGGCACCCAGGACGATCGACAGCAGCACGGCCAGCAGGCCCACCGGCACGGTGAGGCGCCGGGCGCCGGTGAGCGACGTCAGACGCCGGGACAGGGCTTCGACCCGGCCGGTCGGACCGTCGGCGGAGCCCGGCCCGTCCGCCACGCCGGCGGCACCCGACGCGCCGCCGCCGGCGACCGCGGTGAAGCGGGCGCGGGTGTCACCGCGGGGCGTGGACAGCAGATCGCGCGGATAGCGGCGCAGTTCGTCGGTGACCGAGGTCCGCGGCACGGTGGACTCCGCCAGCCGGGCGCCCGCGCCCGTCGCGGTGATCTCGTTCCACCCGACGCGCGTCGGGTCCGCACCGGTGTCCACCCGCAGTTCCAGGGGGCTCCCGGTCAGCCTCAGCGGGGACCGCAGCCGGCACTCCAGGCGGCTGGTGCGCAACCCCGCCTGGCCGGGCCGGTACGCGAAGACGGCCGAATCAACGGTCCAGACGGCCCGGACGGTACGGTTCTGCCGCCGCCCGCCGGTGACGCGCAGACGCGCGGCCGTCTCGCGGCAGCGTGCCGTGGCCCACGCGGCGCGTTCGGCCCCGCTCTGCCGCCCGTCGCCGTCCGTGTCGACCGCGGTCGCCGCCTGGAGCGTCGGGATCTCGGCGGTGTCGGTCACGGCGAGCACGTCGAGGCGGTCGGCCCGCACGGTGAACCCGGTGTAGTGGTTGACCGAGAAGTTGCCGAGCGGGTGGGCCTGGGCGCCGGGGGCCGCGCCGAGCAGCCAGAGCGCGATGCCGGCCACGGCCGCCGCACGCCGTCCGAGCTGACCGCCATGCATGGAACGCCTCCGCGTCGGTGCGGTGGGGGACGGCGGAGGACGCCGTACGGCATCGACGGCACCGCCCGCCCCGGTGAACGCAGTGGTACCCCGGTACCCCGCCCCCGTTCGCCGGCCGGCCGCTCCCGTCACCCCCGCAGCCCAACACGGCCACCGAAGCGGCCCACGGAACGCCCGGCCCCGGGCCCGGACCGCACCGGTCGGCGGTCGGCTCAGCGCTCACGGCCATCGGGACCACCGCTCACGGGATCACCGCTCACCGCCCGCACGGCGCCCGGGCGCCGCGATCATCGTCGGCCACGTCGACTCGCTCACCGGCCCGGCCGCCTTCTACGGCCTGTCCACCCTGCGCCCCGGCGACGAGATATCCATCGACCGCGCCGACGGCACCCGTGCCACCTTCACCGTGCGGGCCCTGCGGCAGTACGACAAGGACACCTTCCCCGACGACGAGGTGTACGCCGCCACCGGCACCCCGTCGTTGCGGCTCATCACCTGCGGCGGGACCTACGACCGGCGGCAAGCCGAATACCGCGCCGACCTCGTCGTCCACGCCACCGGCACGACCGGGCGTACCGACGGGACAGGACCACCCTCAGCACTCCCCCACCGGAGCGGGAATTGACCACGTTTTCCCGCCGGCGCTCGCAGCGCCGGCGCCGCATGCTGTTCTGCGCCGCCGTCAGCGCCGTGCTGGGCGTGGGGCTGTTCCTCGCCGGCGCTCCGGGCCTGGCGCCCCGGCCGGCACCGCACACCGGCCGCACCGCGGACACATCCCGCGACACCGGCGCCGCGATCACCGCCGCGGACCCGCTGGGCCAGGACATCAGCGGCATCCAGACGCACCTGCGCCAGGACCCGCGGGACGCCGTCGCCCTGGGCACCCTCGGGCTGGACTACGTCCAGCAGGCGAAGAACACCGTCGACCCGACCTACTACCCCACGGCCGAGGCGGTGCTGCGGCGTTCCCTGGAGCTGGACCCGGCGGACAACTTCACCGCCATGGGCGGGATGGCGGCGCTGGAGGCGGCCCGGCACCACTTCGGGCAGGCACTGCGCTGGGCGCGGCGGGCCGTCGCCGTCGATCCCTACAGCTCCTCGCTGTACGGCACGCTCGCCGACGCCTACACCCAGCTCGGCCGTTACTCCGACGCCGCCGACGCCGTCCAGACGATGGTCGACCTCAGGCCCGGATCGCCGTCGCTGTCGCGCGCCTCCTACGTCGCGGAACTGCGCGGCGACACCGGCACCGCCCGCACCGACATGCGGCGGGCGCTCCAGGACTCCACCGGTCCCGCGGACGAGGCGTTCGCCCACTACTACCTGGGGGAGCTGGCGTTCAACAACGGCGATCCCGCGACCGAACTCGCCGAGGCGCAGGCCGGGTTGCGCGTCGCCCCCGGCTACACGGCCCTGTGGCAGGCGCGGGCCAGGGCCGAGGCGGCCCTCGGCAGGACGGGCGCGGCGATCACCGACCTGACCCGCGCCGTGGAACGGGTCCCGCAGCCCGAGTACGTACTCCAGCTCGGCGAGCTGTACCAGTCACTGGGCCGCACCCGTGACGCCGGCCGGGAGTACCGGGTCTTCCGGGCCGAGCAGAAGCTCTTCACCGACAACGGCGTGGCGCTCGACTCCGACGCTGCGCTCTTCGAGGCGGACCACGGCGACGCCCGGCGGGCCCTCGGCATCGCCCGGCAGGGTCTGAGGAGCCGCCCCTTCCTGGAGACCTACGACGCCCTGGCCTGGGCCCTGCACGCCAACGGCCGCGACGGCGAAGCGCTCACGGCCGACGACCGGGCCCTCGCCCAGGGCACCCGCAACGCCCTGTTCCACTACCACCGCGGCATGATCGAACACGCCCTGGGCGACGCCGCCGCGGCACGGTCCGACCTCACCGCGGCCCTGGCCATCAACCCGCACTTCAGCCCGCTGTACGCACCGTCGGCCCGCGCGGCCCTGGCGAAGTGGCGGTCGGGCGGGGGCGGGTCCGGCACGGTCACCGTCAGCGCGGACGGAACCCGCGGCTGACGCCGTTCACCGCGCCGGCGGGGTGTCCCGCCTCGGGGAAGGCACGTCACGTGGACGAGTCCCGTTCGACCCGAAGCGGTCACCTGGCCGGTATCCACCGGTTTCCACCGTGAAGATCCCCTGTCCTGTGGCGTGTTCGGGTAACTCGTGAGGCACTTGTGTGAGGACGGGTGTTCGGATGCTCGCTCGGCTGGGAATGTTCTCTGCGCCGGAGCCGCGCGAGGCGGCTGTGGTCGGTGCGGCGTGGTCGCACCGTGGTACTGGGACAAGGGATCTGGACTGATGGCAACCGGCACCGTGAAGTGGTTCAACAGCGAAAAGGGCTTCGGCTTCATCGAGCAGGACGGCGGCGGCCCCGACGTCTTCGCCCACTACTCCAACATCAACGCCCAGGGCTTCCGCGAGCTGCTTGAGGGCCAGAAGGTCCAGTTCGAGGTCACGCAGGGCCAGAAGGGCCCGCAGGCGGAGAACATCCAGGTCGTCTAGCGGTACCGGCACGACCTGACCGGAAACGGTCACAGGAACGGTGCTTCATGCCAGAGGGGGTCTGCCCGGGTGGGCAGACCCCCTCTGGCACGGGAGCCGACACGGCGGGCGCGCCGGCGTTTCCTTTGGTCCGCCCGGTCGTTCTACCGCGTATGAGTGGTCTTACCGAGCGGTTGGTACCGGACGAGTTGTGGGAGCTGTTCCGGCGGGTGGTGCCGCAGACGGTCGTGACGCGGCCGCAGGGCGGTGGCCGACGGCGTACCGGTGACCGCGAGGTGCTCGCGGCGATCGTGTACGTGTCCGTCACCGGCTGCACCTGGCGGGAGTTGCCGACGGTCTTCGGCCCGGCGTGGCCGACGGTCTACCGGCGTTTCGCCGAGTGGCGCCGGGGCCGGGTCTGGGCCCGGCTGCACCACGTCATCCTCGCCGAACGCACGCCCGGCGACCAGTGGGAGTGGTCCCGCCAGGCCATCGACGCCGTCGGAGTCCGGACGTCCCGGCGCACGCCCTGACTTCACGGCGTCCGGTTCCCGGTACATCCGGGGCCGGTTCCCGGTGCATCCGGGGCCGGCCCGTGAGCGGATGTCCGGCATGGAGTGGGCCCGACGTCAGGTGTCCGCCAGTTTCCCGGCCACCGCGGTCCCGAACACCTTGGCGGCGTCGCAGAGTTGGGTCGTCGAACGCCCTGCCGACACATCAAGCCGCACGGTCTCCGCGTTGTCGCCGCCGTCGGCGTCCGTGACGCGGTGGACCACCACGACGCCGCAGTCGTCGGGGCCGTTGTTCGCCGGCAGGACGTAGGCGCGGCGGCCGCCCAGCACGGTCGGCTGCCCCAGGTCGTCCAACTGCCCCAGATCGAAGCGCAGTTGGACACCGGCGCCGGCGGTGTCGCTGTCCCACGCACAACTCCACCCCGCGAAACCGGGCTCCGGCTGCGGCGTGCCGAGCCAGGCGACCTTGCCCAACGCGGTGCGGTCCAGCAGGGAGCAGGCCGGCTTCGCCATGAGGGAGGCGGCCGACGGTGCCGAACGCCGGGGTACCGGGCCCGCGTTGAGCAGGTCGACCGCATGGTCGGTCACGGCGTCGGCGAGTGCGCACCGGTCGGCGGCCTTGCCCTGCTTGGCGGTGATCGCGATGTGGAAGCCGCCGGGCAACCCGATGTCCCGGTCGCACTCGCTCCCGTCAGCCGTCTCCATGGTGACCCTGACGTGCTGGAAACGCGTCACCCCGGTCGGCGCCCGCGCCGTGTCGGTCAGCGCGAACTCCGCGTTGACGTCGGTCACTTCACCGTCGGACGCCTTCACCAGTACGTCGCACCTCTCCGGCGCCCCGTAGGCGGGGTCGATCGAGGCGTCGCCGAAGCGGCTCAACGACGTGGGGCTGAGCAACGCGCACGGGTCGGCCGTTCGGGGGTCGCCTTCCATCACGGCCGCCCGCACGGGAGTCTTCGGCGGCACCTCCCGCTCCACGTGGTGCGGCCACCACAGCCGGCTGCCGAGAGCGACCACGGCCGCCAGGCACAGGGCCACCGTGACAGCACGCCGGGCCGACCCGAAGGGATGACGCATCGCCCCCGCAGCGGCTTCACCGGCCCCGGCGACGACCGGGAGCACCTTCCGCCACCACGGCTGCGGCGGAGGCGGCGCAGGAGGAAGCGGCGCAGGAGGAAGCGGCGGCGAACGGACCGCTCCGTGCGCCGGGTTGCCGACGAAGGGCAGCGAACCCGCGCCGTTCCCGTCCAGGCACCGCGGTTGCGGTCGGCCCGCCTCGCGCAGGATCTCGCACATCGCCTGGTAGATCCGGCCGAGCGTCAGGCAGGGGCCGGCCCCGGGAATTCCCTCGCGCAGGACCTGGAGCAGCGCACCGCTGAAAGCCGAATGTGTCTCGCCAACCGGGGAATGGGCGGGCAGGCTGGCCGAGGTGGCCGTGAGGATGTAGGTCCCATCGGTACCGAGAGCACCGTAATTCCGCAACACCAATCCGCTGAAGCAGCAGTCCAGAATGATGACGCGCCGCGTGGCCGGTGAGGCCTTCAGCACCCGGTTGATCCACTCGTACGGCAAGGCCGTGAGGTCGATTTCCCCGGTATCGCTGTCGTGCGCCGCCAGATGCAGCCCGTCGACCTCGGGATCGACGATCCCATGGCCGGAATAGTAGATGAGCAGCGTGTCCTGCGCCGCGGCCGCGGCCTCTCGCACGGCCTCGGAAAGGACGAGCCGCGCCCGGGGATCGAGCACCACCCGGCAGTTCTCCGGAGGCACCCCCAGCACGGCGTCCGACATCAGCACGTCACGCAACGCGAGCGCGTTGTTCACCGCCGCCGGCAGGGCGGGCAGCGCGGCGTAACCGCCCGCCCCGATGAGCAGCGCGCGGGAAGGCCCGGCATCAGGCGCACCGGTCATGCCCGTCTCATCCCCGCGACATGGTGGTCAGCCGGCACACCAGTTCCTCGACGTTCTGCGGCGCCGGGCCGCTCAGGGTGATGGTGACCCCGTCCGGATACGTCACCGTCACGGCCGGTCCATCGCCCCGGCGACCGGCCCGCCATTGGGCGATCGCCAACAGCAACTGCCCGGCGCTGAAGGCGGAGTTGAGTGCCAGGGTGATGACGTCGAAAACCCCGCCCATGAGGTCGGGACGGTGCGGAGTGCTCGCCTCCCACTGCGGCCGTCCGTGCCGCCGCGCCGCCGAGTCCTCGCACAGCCAGTCGAACAGCGAACGCATCTCGCCGTCCGCAGCACCTGATTCCACCGACAGTGCCACACGCATCTCTGCCGCCCCCTGCCCACCGTGCGGGCCATGTGATGACAGCAAACCTAAACACCCGGAAAGCTCAACTCAAATCAGGAAAGTTGCCATTGGCCGCATGAAGTCACCGCAGGTCAATGCACCCTCCACGGTTCGAAACTGAGCCCGTCCAGGCCGCCGTCCGCCGCAAAGCCGGCCCGACCTGGCGACGAACTCCGGGCGCGGACCCAAAAGAAACTCACCACGTCCCGCGGCCGCAGGGCACATCGCGCCGCCGGCGGAGGACGCGGGGCCGACCCGGCTCGCCCCAGCCCCGGCGTCAACGCGTGCGACGGCCCAACGACGCCTCGCAGCACGGCCGCAGACGAGAGCGACCGGAACGGCGGCCGGCCGGGCCGCACGCCTGCCGGCGAACTCGGCGGCCGCCGCCGTTCGTTGCGCCCGCGACCTGCCATCCCCGGAGCGCGCGTCCCGCGAGACCGCCAACCCCGCTGCCCACCCACCGCCCCCTCAAGCGGAACCGCTTCTTACCACAGAGAGTTGAGACATGCGAGACTTGACATGCTCAGAGAGGCGCCGCAACACTCATGCTGGATGATGGAAATCTCTTTACAGATGTTTCATTCGGGGGCGGCGATCTTGGCCACGACGTTACGGTATTCTTTCGCCCTTCATTGCCCGACGCGAGACGCGTGACGGGCAAGGCAGTCAAGCACCAGGCGAGAGTCGGCCCCGTTATGTCAGCCGCGCGGTGATACGCGGATGAACGGCCGGCTTCAGAATATTTGAGTCGGAAGATCCAAGACTGATCATGCCCTATGCGCACCTTACGGGCGTGGGTGTCGCACTTCCAGGCGATGTGCGCTCCCTCGCGGAATTCGAGCACCTTCTCTACGCTCCGGCGGACTCGCCGGAGAGCACTCTGGCGTTCGCCGACCACGAACTTCTGATAGACCCGGTGCAGTTCGCCATATCGCCGCGCCAGGCCCGATTCGCCGATCCGCAGCATCTGCTGCTGCTGGACGTGGCCCGCCGGGCGTTCGAGGACGCCGGGCTGCCCGCCGAGTCCCTGCGGGGATCGCGTACCGGTGTCTACGTCGGCATGACGGAGTCGGACCATCTCACCGGGATCGATCTGGCGGACGTCCCGGAGTCCAACCTGAGTTCGGTCGGCGTCGGGAACAACCGCGGGGTGGCGGCCGGCCGCATCTCGTACGCGTTCGACCTGCACGGTCCCAGCATGCAGCTCGACTCGACCTGCTCCTCCGGGCTCCTGGCGCTGCACCTCGCCGCCGCCGCGCTGCGGGACGGCGAGGTGGACCGCGCCCTGGTCGTGGCGTCGCACCTGGTGCGGAGCGACAAGGGACGCACCCTGCGCCGGGCCACCGGTGCGATGGACCCCGCGTCACGCTGCAACGCGTTCACCGACCACGCCGCCGGGTTCGTGGTGGGCGAGGGCGTCATCGCGTTCGTACTCGAACCGGAGGCCACCGGTGCCGCCCCCGCCGGCGGAGGCTACGCGCGCGTCGCGTCGGCGGCGAACCACGACGGGCGCACCGCCGGCCTGGCCGTACCGAACAAGGTCGCGCAGGAGGACGTGGTGACCCGGGCCCGGCAGCGGGCGGGCGTCGGCAGCGACGAGGTCGTCTACGTCGAGGCGCACGGCACGGGGACGAAACTCGGCGACCCCATCGAGGTACAGGCACTCGCCACCGCGTACGAAACGGCCACCCGCAATTCCCCGGCGCCGCTGCTGATCGGCTCCAACAAACCGCGGTTCGGCCATCTTGAGGCCGCCTCAGGTCTGCTGTCCCTCCTGGTGGGCGTCTGCGTGCTGCGCACCGCGAGGATTCCCGGCACACGGTCGCAGGGAGTTCCCAGCCCGCTGGTGGACTGGGCGGGACTGAACATCGCGCTGGTACAGGAGAACACCGCGCTGCCGGATGACGTCGAACCGGTTCTGGGCGTCAGCGCGTTCGGCATGAGTGGCACCAATGTTCACGCGATCGTTGCCCCTGCCCGGGCACCGCGCAAGTAAAGGGGGACTGTTGCAATGACCGTCGTGGAACAGGTTGTGGAACAGGTTGACGAGGTGGTCGGCAAGCTCCTTGAGATGCCGGGGTCGGTGCCACGGGATGTTCCGCTGCTCGATCTGGGCGCGGATTCCCTCGTCCTCATCGAACTCGCCGACAAAATCCAGCACACCTTCGGCGTCGACATCACCGTCGTC
The DNA here is from genome assembly GCF_027947535.2 of Streptantibioticus silvisoli. GTDB lineage: Bacteria > Actinomycetota > Actinomycetes > Streptomycetales > Streptomycetaceae > Streptantibioticus_C > Streptantibioticus_C silvisoli. The sequence goes on along the minus strand of NZ_JAAGKO020000024.1, from coordinate 212 downwards.
CAGCTCTTCGAAGAAATCGTCACCATTGAGGCGATCACCCGCTGGATCGAGCAGGAACGCACGCTCCCGGCTCCTGCGGCGCCCACGGCGCCCACCGCCGACGCCGGCGAAGCGGAGGACGGCGCACCCCGACCCCAGGCCCCGGCACCCATCGCCGACCAGGTCAACCACCTCATCGCCCAGCTCCTCGAAATGCCGGGGTCGGTGCCACG
>NZ_JAAGKO020000023.1 GCF_027947535.2 Streptantibioticus silvisoli | reverse complement strand
ATCCTGCCCCGGTCCGGTCTGCCCCGACGGCCGCTCCGCCCGCGGTCCCGGGCAGCCGCGCGTTCGACGATCCGCCGGAGTCGGGTGAGCCGCTTCCACCGTGGTGGCCTACGCACTCTGCGGCGTCGCGCTGCTGGTGCGGGTGCTGGCCGAACGGACCGGCCCGGACCGGATGCCGCGTCCGGCGTTGATCACACCGGCGCTCGGCGTGATGGCGGTGGCGGCCGGACTCATGTGCCCGTACCCGGACCACAGCATGACGCCGGCGCTGCTCGTGGTCGCGACGGTGGAGGCGGGTGCCCAACCCCGGCCGTCGGTCGGCTGGATCGCGGCCGGTGCCGCGGTCGTGGCGGTGGTGACCGGCGCGCCGCTGTCCGGCGGATGGCGCGGACGGGCTGGCCGAGACTCGCCGCGCGGTGCACGCGCTGCGGTCCGACAGCGTGATGGACCTGGACGAGGAGCTGTCCGCCCTGACCGCGGCGCATCGCACCCGCCACCACACGGACGTCACCCTGCGCACGAGCACCGGGAGTGCCGCGCTGTCCGCCGCCGGCGCCCTCGTACTGCTGCGGGTCGCGCAGGAACCCCTGGCCAACGCCGCCCAGCACGCCCCCGGCCGCCCGGTCGACCCGGCGCTGGACCACGACGACACCCACGTCACCCTCACTGTCGGCAACTCCCGGTCCGGCCCGGCCCCCGCGACCGGCTTCGCCACCGTCAACGGCGGCCACGGCCGCACCGGCCTGCGCGAACGACTCGTACTGCTCGGCGGCGCCCTGGATACCGGCACCCACGACGACCGCCGAACGGTGACGGCCCGCTTGCCGCGCTGACGGGAGACGCGGCGCGCTGGGTGCGGGGTGTCCGGCGGGGTGTGTGGCGGCGTGCGGCGGGGCCGGTGCGCGTGGGGCGTGCGGCGGCGTGCGGCTGGTGTGACCGCTGAGGGGAGCATTTTTCCGTTTGCTTTGCTTTTGTGTGGTCATCAGACTGGCAAGCGTGACCGACCACGCCGCCGCCCTCGCCGCTCTTCAGGGGCTGCTGGGCGGCCGGGCGGCGGCCGGCGCGGGCGGCGGACCACCGGGCATGTCGGACGGCGAAACGCCCGCTGCCGTGGCGGTGCTCGACGCGAACGGCCTGGTCACCCTCTGGACCCCCGGCGCGGAGGGGCTGCTCGGGCACCGGGCCGGCGAGGTCGTCGGCCACCCGTTGCGCGACCTGATCGCCGAGGCGGACCCCTCCACCGCCGCCGACCGCCCCTCCGGCGCGGTACGCCCGGCCGACGTCATCCGGGACGGCGCCGCCTTCTTCCGCTGCCGCGACGGCGGCCGCATCGCCGTCCACCTCGCCGTCCACAACCTCCCCGGCGTGACCGCCCCGGAGAGGCCCGACCCCGCCGGCAAGGCGCAGGACGCCCACCCGCAGGACGCCTCCGCCCACGACGCCTCCGCCCACGACGCCCCCGTACGGGACGCTCCCGCCCACGTCGACCCCGCCCAAGCCGACCCGGCGCAGCACAGCGACCCGCAAGCCGACCCCGCCCACGTCGACCCGGCGCAGGACAGCAGCGCCCGGGACAGCGCCGCCCCCGCCGTCCCCCGCCGCAAGAGGGCCGCTCCGCGCCGGCTCGTCGTCATCACCCCCCGGGACGAGCGCGTCGGGTCCGGAGCCGTGGAGCGTGCCCTGCGGCAGTTGCCGATCGCCGCGGCCGTCCTCGACACCGACCTGCGGTACGTGTGGGCCGACGACGAGGCGGGGCGGCTGTGGGCGCGGTCGGTCGGCGAGATGATCGGGCGGCGGCCGTCCGAGCTGAGCGCCGAAGGGCCGGGCGCCGACATGGAACGCCTGATGCGCCGGGCCGTCGAAACCGGTGAGCAGCTGCGGTGGGAGACCGGCGGACCGCTGCCGGGGGTCCGCGACCGGGTCTGGGTGGTCGTCCTCACCCCGCTGACGGACGCCGCCGGCCGGGTCAGGGGCCTGACCTCGCTGGGCGTCGACATCACCGACCAGCACCGGGCGCGGACCCGGCTGCTGCTGTCGAACCAGGCGGCCGGCCACATCGGCAGCACGCTGGACGTCGACCTGACCGCGCAGGAACTGGCCGAGGCGCTCGTGCCGGCGATGGCCGACTTCGTCACCGTCGACCTGCTGGTCTCCGCGCTGGGCGAACGCGGACCGCGCACCGGCTTCACCTCCGGATCGGTGGCGTTGCGCCGAGTGGCGTACCACTCGGCGCTGCCCGGCAGTCCCGAGTCGGTGCTGGCCCGGGGGGAGACCGAGACGCACCCGGCCGACTCGGTGCGGGCCCGCGTCATGGCCACCGGCGACTCGATGCTGTTCTGCCGTGACGCGGAGACCGGCACCCTGCCCTGGGAGCCGATGAGCGAGGAGCGCCGGTCCGCCAATCTGACGTACGACATGCACTCGGTGATGGTCGTGCCGATGGCGGCCCGCGGCGCGACCCTCGGGGTGGCCGTGTTCTCCCGGCACCGCTCGCCCGAGCCGTTCGCCGACGACGACCTGCTGCTGGCCGAGGAGATCACCGCCCGCGCCGCCGTCTCGCTGGACAACGCCCTGCGCTACACCCGGGAACGCGACACCGCGCTGACCCTCCAGAACAGCCTGCTGCCCCGGCGGCTGCCGCACACCGTCGCCGTCGACGTCGCCGGGCGCTACCTGCCGGCCGACGAACGTCTCGGGGTGGGCGGCGACTGGTGCGAGGTCATCCCGCTGTCCGGCGCCCGGGTGGCGCTGGTGGCCGGCGACGTCGTCGGCCACGGGGTGCGGGCGTCGGCGGCCATGGGACGCATGCGGGCCACCGTACGGGCCCTGGCGGACCTGGAACCGCCGCCCGGCGAACTGCTCAGCCGCCTGGACGACATCGTCACCCGGCCCTACGACGCCGAACCCGACCACGAGACCGGCGAGGCGGGCGGCGACACCGGCGCGACCTGCCTGTACGTCGTCTACGACCCGGTCTCGCGGCTGTGCACGATCGCCAGCGCCGGGCATCCGCCGCCGGTCCTGATCGACCCCGACGGCACCGCCCGGGTGCTCGATGTGCCACCGGGCCCGCCGCTGGGGCTGGGCGGGCTGCCGTTCGAGCACCACGAGGTGCTGCTCGCGGAGGGCAGCCTGCTCGCGCTGTACACCGACGGCCTCGTCGAGCGCCGGGACCGCGACATCGACGTGGGCATCGCCGAACTCGTCGACGCCCTGTCCGCGTCGGCCGGCTCACCGCGCGAACGCTGCGACGCCGTACTGGCCGGCCTGCTGCCGCAGCCGCCCGAGGACGACGTCGCCCTGCTCATCGCCCGCAGCCGCGCCCTCGACCCCGCGGCGGTCGCCACCTACGACTTCCCGCCGGACCCGGCCGCCGTCGCCGCCGCCCGGAACCTGACCGCCGGCCGGCTCGCCGTGTGGGGGCTGGACGAGCTGGCGTTCACCACCGAGATCGTGGTCAGCGAACTGATCACCAACGCCATCCGGCACGCCAGCGGGCCGCTGCGGCTGCGGCTCATCCTGGCCGAGACCCTGATCGTCGAGGTGTCCGACCGGTCCAGCACCTTCCCGCAGCTGCGCCGCGCCCGCACCGACGACGAGGGCGGCCGCGGCCTGATGCTGGTGGCCCGGCTCAGCCGCCGCTGGGGCACCCGGCCCACCGACTCCGGCAAGGTCATCTGGGCCGACCAGTCCCTCCCCGACCCGCACGGCGACTGACGGCGGGTCCGGCCGCTGCCGCGCAGACCCGCGCCCGGTGAGCCCGCGCCGGGCAGTCACTGCCGGATGATCCCGCGCCGGGCAAGCCCCCGCCGGTACGCCCGCGCCGGACAAGCCCGCGCCGGAGCCGGGTACGGCCGCTCGCACCGGGTACGGTCCTCCGCGGCGCGGCCCGCCGCCGGACGCAACGCACCCGGGACGCAACGCACCCCGGACACGACACCCCCCGGACACGACGCACCCGGGCGGTCGGCACGTTACGGCGATCCGGTGTGGCCTGGGCCTGGTTGCTTGACCGGAGCATGACAGTTCGGCAGGGTGCAGTGACGAACCGGAACCGCGGGCGCGGCCGGACGGCGTGCGTCCCGGCGGCCCCGCGGGCCCGACCAGTCGTCAACTCACCAACAGGGGAAGCCATATGACTCGACCCGTCCGCCTGATCGTCCCCCTGGCGCTCGGCGCCACCCTTCTCGCGCCGCTGGCCGGTACGGCCGACGCCGCCGCGCCGCACGCCCGCCCGGCCGTCGTCCAGCCTGCCGCGTACAGCCCGGCGACGACCATCAGCCGCGCCAAGACCTGGCTCACCGCCGTCGACGGCCACCAGGTCCCGTACAGCCAGACCGCCACCCACGGCGGCTACCGCACCGACTGCTCGGGCTACGCCTCGATGGCCCTGGAGCTGCCCAAGCCCGGCCCGAACACCGTCGGCCTGGCCACCAGCACGTACACCACGAAGATCACGATGGCCGGCCTGAAGCAGGGCGACCTCGTCATCGACTCGACGGGGACCAACCTCACCCGCCACGTCGTGATCTTCGACAAGTGGACCAGCTCGGCCCACAGCCGCTACTGGGTCTACGAGCAGAAGGGCGGCACCGGCACGGCCCACGACGAGGTCGACTACGGCCTCGGCGGCGACCAGTTCCACGCCTACCGCCCCAAGAAGTACTGACCGCCCGCCGGCCGCCCCGCCCCCGGACCTGCCGGGCGGGGCGGCCGGCGCGTCCGGCTCCGCGACCGCCGGCCCCGTCGCCCGGGGCAGCGGTGCCGCGTTGGACCGGGCGGCCGCCAACCGCGGTCGCGGGGACGCCGGTTGGTCCTCCGGCGGCCGTGTCGCGTGCCGCCGAACGAACCGGTCGGGTAACGAATCCGTCCCGAAGGGGGCGTTGGGCGCCGTCAGAGGTTACAACTGCTGATCAAAGGCCCTACGACGAAGAGCCAGGTGCATGAGCAACGTCAACCCGCCGGGGTACGGCTACCCGAACGACCCGCAGCAGAACCCCTACGGGCAGCAGCCCCAGCAACCGCAGAACAACCCGTACGGACAGCAGCCCCAACAGCCGTACGGACAGCAGCCGCAGCAGCCCCAACAGCCCTACGGGCAGCCCCAGCAGCCGCAGGACCCGTACGGCCAGCCGCAGTACGGGCAGCCCGCCGGCGGCCAGCAGCCCTACGGATACCCGCAGCAACCGCCGTACGGGCAGCCGCAGCAGCCGTACGGCTACCCCCAACAGCCGCAGTACGGCGGCCCGATGGGGCCCGGCGGGCCGGGATCGCTCCCGCTGGCGTCGGCCGGCGACCGTTTCCTCGCCCGGCTGATCGACGGCCTGGTGCTGCTGATACCGGTCGTCATCATCTCGTTCACGATCGGCGCCGGGATCATCGGCTACGTCATCATCGGCCTGCTGTACTTCGGGTACGAGGGCGCGATGATGCTGACGCAGAACGGCCAGACGGTCGGCAAGAAGGTCATGAAGACCCGCGTCGTGGACGCCGCGACCTTCGGCCGCCCGACCGACGGCGGCCTGTGGACCCGCGCCGCGGTCTACGGCCTGCCGGTCGCCGTCTACTGTGTCGGATCACTGTTCATGCTGGTCAACGTGTTGTGGCAGCTGTGGGACAAGCCGCTCCAGCAGTGCCTGCACGACAAGGTGGCCAAGACCGTCGTCGTCAAGGAGGGCTGACCGCCCAGGCGTCGTCCGCGGCCCGTCCGGCACATGCCGGGCGGGCCGCCGGTCCGTCCGCACCCGGGCGCGACGGCGTGCCCGCGGCGCCGCACGCAACCGGGAGCGGGGCGCGCGGCGTCCTCCCCCCGGACGTTCGTGACCGTCCGCCGAAGGAGGGCCACCGTGTGTACGCGAGGAACCCGTCCGACCCGCCGGTACTCACCCGGCGCCGCGGTGGGCAGGGCACCGGGTGCCCGGGGCACCGGCGGTGGCGCGCGGGCCGCCGCCCGTGACGTGCGCGGCACGGACGCCGCCCTGCGGGAGCTGGAACGCCGGCACGGCGCGCGGCTGGGCGTCTTCGGCCACAACCCGGCCACCGGCGCGACCGTGCTGCACCGTGCCGACGAGCGGTTCCCGATCTGCTCGCTGTACAAGCCGCTCGCCGCCGCGGCCGTCCTGCGCGACCTCGGCCGGGACGGCACCCTCCCCGGCCGCACCGTGCGCTACACCGCCGACGACCTGGTCGGGTACGCGCCGCGCACCGCGGCGCCGGACCACCTCGCGCACGGCATGACCGCCGCGGAACTGTGCCGGGCCGCCGTCGAGGCCGGCGACGACACCGCGGGCAACCTGCTGCTGCGGCTGCTCGGCGGACCCGCCGCCCTCACCCGTTTCTGCCGCTCCCTCGGCGACCCGGTCACCCGGCTCGACCACTGGGAACCGGACATCGGCTCGGCCGAACCCTGGCGGATCACCGACACCACCAGCCCCCGGTGTGTCGCGCGGACGTTCCGGCGGATCACCCTCGGCGACGTACTCGGCGCGCCGGACCGCCGCCGGCTCACCGGGTGGCTGCGGAACGCGACGATCGGCGGAACCCGGTTGTCGGCCGGCCTGCCCGGCGGCTGGACGGTCGCCGGTCAGACCGGCTCCGGCGGCTTCGGCAGCGACAACGACGTGGGCGTCGCCCGGCCGCCGTGCGGCACACCGGTCGTGCTGGCCGTCCTGACCACCAGGCCCCGGATGCCGGACGCCCGGCCCGACGGCGCGCTGGTCACCGCCACCGCCGCGCTGCTGGCCGGCGCGCTCACCTGACGGCCCGGCCCCGCGCCGCGCGCCGGCCGCCGTTCCGGTACAGCTCGGACAGCAGCGCCACCGCCTCGTCCGTCGCCGGATGCGGGTCGTGCCGGCGCCAGATGAGCCGGACGGTCACCGGCGGGGCGTCGCGCAGCGGCCGGAAGACCACGCCCGCCCGCCGGTACTGCGTGACCGTCGCCTCCGGCGTGATGCCGACGGTGCGGCCGGTGGTGATCAGCGCCAGCCAGTCGTCGATGTCGTGGGTGTCGCGGATCTCCGGCCGGGCGCCGGGCGGCCACAGGTCGGGCGTGGTCGTCCCGGTGCGGCGGTCGACCAGCACGACGCGTTCGCTGATCCGGTCCAGGCCGACGGACCGCAGCGCCGCCCACGGATCGTCGGCGGCCAGCGCGCAGTACCGCCGCTCGTGGCCGACGACCGCGCTCGCGAACCGCCGCTCGTCGAAGGAGCCGCGCACCACGGCGAGGTCGCACAGCCCCTCGGCGAGACCGCCGGTGGGGGAGTTGGTGCGGATCAGCCACAGTTCGACGTCCGGGTGCGAGCCGGCCCAGCGGCGCTGGAACTCCACCGTGTGACGTCCCATCGCCGCCCACGCGTGCCCCACCCGCAGTCGGGTGTGCCCGGTGGCGGCCTCCAGCATCAGGTTGTCGGCGTCCACCAGCAGGCTCCGGGCCCGCGCCAGCACCTGGACGCCGGCCGTCGTCGGCGTCACCTCCCGGCTGGAGCGGTGCAGCAGCCGGGTGCCCAGCAGCTGTTCGAGCGCGATCAGGGTCCGGGAGACCGCGGCCTGCGACACCCCCAGCTCGATCGCGGCGTCGGTGAAGCTCCCGGTGTCCACCACCGCCACCAGGCACCGCAGGTGCCGCAGCTCAAGTCGCATGACTCCAGCGTATGAGACACCGCTCGCATGCATTTTGCGCATGTGACGCGGCGACCCATGCTCCTGCTCATGATGATGTCGTCGTACGACCCGAAGGCGGCTGCGGCCGCGGACGCGGACGCGATACCCGGGCCGAGCCAGCCGGGCGGGTCGGGTGGTCCGGGCGGTGCGGGCGGACCGTCCGCCGGGGCCGCCGCCGGTGACGCCCGGCGCGTGACGCCGTCCGGGGTGCTGATGATGACCGGCGGCGCGCTGTCGAACCAGCTCGGCGCGGCCGTCGGCGCGCTGGCGTTCCCGGTGATCGGGCCGGCCGGTGTGGTGGCGGTCCGGCAGTGGGTCGCCGCGATCGCGCTGCTGGCGGTGGGGCGACCGCGCTGGCGGACGTTCACATGGCGGCAGTGGTGGCCGGTGCTGTCGCTCGCGGTGGTCTTCGCCACCATGAACCTCTCGCTGTACACCGCCGTCGAGCACCTCGGCCTGGGTCTCGCCGTCACCCTGGAGTTCCTCGGGCCGCTCGGCGTGGCGCTGGCGTCCTCGCGGCGGGCGGCCGACCTGCTCTGCGCGGTGCCGGCCGCCGCGGCGGTCGCGGTACTGGCCCGGCCCCGCCCCAGCGCCGACGGCCTCGGCATCGCCCTGGGACTGCTGGCGGGGGTGTGCTGGGCGTCGTACATCCTGCTCAACCGGGTGGTCGGCGCCCGGCTCCCCGGCGCGCAGGGCACGGCCGCCGCCGCGGTGGTCTCCGCCGCGCTCTACGTGCCGGTGGGCGCCGTGGTGCTGGCGCACCGGCCGCCGACCGCCGCCGCCCTCGGGCACGCGGCCGCCGCCGGAATCCTGTCGTCGGCGGTACCGTTCGTCCTCGACCTGCTGGCGCTGCGCCGGGTGCCGGCCCGTTTCTTCGGCGTCTTCATGAGCGTCAACCCCGCCTTCGCCGCGCTCATCGGGCTGGTCGTCCTGCACCAGCGCCTCGGCGCCGCCGAATGGCTCGCCATCGCGGTCGTCCTGGGCGCCAACGCGGCCATGCGGCGCGGCGCCTGAGCACTGCGCGGCCGCGCCGGTACGGGCCGGTACGCGCCGGTGCGCCCATGGACGCGCCGCGCCAGGCCCGTACCTCTCCGGCGCCCGCCCCGTCCGTCACGGCCGCGTGTCCGCCGCGTTCCGGTACGCCCGCGTGGTCCCGCGTCCGTCACGCCCGCGTGCCCACCGCGTCAGGCCCGGTACGCCCGCGTGGTCCCGCCGTGATCCCGCGCCCCGCCGCGTCACGCCCCCGCCCCCGCACTCGCCCCGGCGCCCGCGCCCGCCGCCCCCCGGCCGTCCTTCGCCGTGGCGCGGTCGCGGCGTAGCCAGAAGACCGTGCTGGCCACCACCGCCCAGGCGGCCAGTACCAGGAACGGGAAGGCGTGCTGGTGGCCGCCGAAGTACACCGCGGTGTGCTGCGCGTTGACCGCGGCGCCGGGCGGCAGCCAGCGGCCGATGGCGCCGAGCAGGGACGGCAGCAGCGGCCAGGAGACCGCGCCGCCGGAGGAGGGGTTGCCCAGCAGCACCATCAGGCCCCAGGTCGGCAGCAGCGCCCAGCGGCCGATCAGCACGCTGAACATGGCGAAGACCATGCCGGAGGTGAACATCGTCATGGCCAGGATCAGCCACGACTCGGCGAACGGCAGCCGCAGCGCGCCCAGCCCCCAGTCGACCACCGCCGCGATCGCGAAGCCGCCGAGCAGCGCGTACGCGGCGGTGAAGGCGATGCGCCGGCCGGGCGGCAGGGCCTTGGCGTTGACCGCCAACTGGGTGGAGCCGACGAAGCCGACGACCACCGAGGCCAGCGAGATGTAGAAGATCGCCAGGCCCCGCGGGTCGCCCTTCTGCACCGGGTTGATGTCCCGTACCACCGCCGGCGCCCCGATCCTGGCGCCGACCGCCGGGGCCGCCTGGGTGAGCAGTTCCGCGACGGAGGCGCCCGAGGCGCTGGAGACGTCCAGCTCCGGGCGGCCGCCGTGCTGCTGGAGGATGGCGAAGACCCGCTGCTCCTCGACCGCCTCGTGGGCCCGCGCGTACGTCGTGAACGGTTCGAGGTCCAGCGAGGCGCCCAGCGCGCGTTCCATGCCGGCGACGAAGGCCGCCCGCTTCAGCTGCGAGGCCGGTGCGCCGGTGACCGCGGTCGGGATGTGACGCGGGGTCGGGTTGGCCATGGCGTAGGTGTAGGACCCGGCGAAAAGACCGGCGGCGACGGCCACGATGAAGACGATGACGGTGGCCGGGAAGTACGGCGAGCCGGTGAACGAGTGCCAGGCCGATCGAAGCGTACGGCGTTTCACGCGGCCTCCGGGATGCGGGCAAGACGGGCGAATGGTGTGATGGCGGGCGGTGGCCCATCCTTCGCGTCGCGGTCCGCCGGGTCAACGAACGGCACCGGTGAGTCACCGCCCCTGATGGCGCGTCGGCCGATCGGGTGGTCCAGCGGTGAACGCGGCGTGACGATCCGGTGCGCTCGGTCAGAACTCTTCAATGAACATGTCAAAAATCCCCGGGGGCGCTTCCCAGCCGGTCTACGCGCGTGGTGCGCTGGGGCGGTTGCCCCCCACGGCAACGCCCCCTGCATCGACAGCTCTCCCCCCACATCACCATGGAGCCGAATCATGCTGCGCACCACGCTTCGCCGTGCCGGAATAGCCGTCGCGGCCGGGTCCGCCGTGATCGCGTTGACCGCGCCCGCCCACGCCGCCGGTGACTACTCGGCGTTCGCCTTCGGTCTGACCACCACCGAGCCGACCATCTACGACTTCATCAACTCGGCCACGACGTCGCTCGACATGACCATGTACGAGCTCCAGGACACCACCGCGGTCAACGACCTCATCGCCCGCGAACAGGCCGGCGTCACCGTCCGCGTCATCCTGGACCGCCAGGAGACCTCGACCAACAGCAGTGCCTACAGCACGCTGAAGGCGGCCGGCGTCGGGGTGACGTACTCCTCGACCGCGTTCACCTACACCCACCAGAAGACCATCACGGTCGACGGTGACAAGTCGCTGGTCCTCACCGGCAACCTGACGTCGAAGTACTACTCCACCAGCCGCGACTACGGGGTCTTCGACACCGACGCGGCCGACGTCAGCGCCATCGAGGCGGTCTTCAACGCCGACTACGCCGACACCCAGATCACCCCGAGCGACGGCGACAACCTGCTGTGGTCGCCCACCGACTCCACCGCCCGCCTGCTGACCGTCATCAACGGCGCCACCAAGACCCTGGACATCGAGGAGGAGGAGTTCAACGACTCGACGGTCGTCAGCGCCATCGCCGACGCCGCCCAGCGCGGTGTGAAGGTGCGCCTGGTGCTGGAGAGCCCGTCGGACTACTCCTCCGAGGTCACCAAGATCGAGAACGCCGGCGCCACCGTGGTCGGTTACTCCTCCAGCACCGGGTTCTACATGCACGCCAAGGTGGTGGTCGCCGACTACGGCCAGTCCGACATGAAGGTCGAGATCGGCTCGATGAACGACACCACCAACTCCCTCACCGCCAACCGGGAGCTGGGCATCATCCTGACCGACACCAGCGTGGCCGGCGTCGTGGAGACCGCGTTCAGCAGCGACTACTCCGGCGGCACCGCCGCCTGAGCCACCCGGTGACGGCGGGCTTTCCAGGGACCCGCCGTCCCCACCGCTCCCGAGGGCCGGCGCGCGGGGCGCCGGCCCTCGGGCTTTCACGGTTGCGATGCGTCGGGCCTCCCGGGTCCGCCGGTCCGCCGCGCCGGCGCGGTCGGTGGCACGGGCGGCGCCGGGGCGGGTGGTGCGGCGGCCTCGGCGCGGGTCCCGCCGGGTCCCCTCAGCCGTACGCCGCCTTCAGCCGGACGCCCGCATCAGCCGAACGCTTCCCTCAGCCGAACGCCCGCATCGCGTCGTCGACGATCGCGGTGAGGCGGGCGTGGTGGGCGCCGCGCCAGTAGACCTGGTCGCAGGCGGTGCAGCGGGCGTAGACGTCGTAGGTGCGCTCGGTGCCGTCGCGGAGTGCGGTGTGCACGGACTCCTTGGTGGCGGCGCGCAGTTCGCCGTTGCACGCGGTGCAGCGGGTCCAGGGAGCCAGCGGCGGGGTGAACCGGGACAGGACGTCGGTGAGCTGCTCCTCGGGGCGGTGGCTGTAGACGTAGGCGCCGGCCCACAGTTCGCGCCGGTGCAGCAGGCCGCGGTCGCGGGAGAGCATGACGCGTTCCTCGGCGGCGGAACGGGCGGCCAGCGCGGCGTCGCCGATGTCCAGGTTCTCGTACGCCGCGTCGACGCCGAGCAGCCGCAACCGCCGGGCCAGCGTGCCCAGATGGACGTCGAGCAGGAAGCGCGCCGGCCCGGGCAGCCGCTGCGGCCGGGTCACCCCGCGCACCGCGATCCGCTCACCGGCCGCCGGCACGTGCGACGGCCGCGCCTCCACCGCGTCGACGGTCAGTTCGCCGACCTCCGTCAGCGGCACGCCCAGCGACTCCACCACATGCCCCAGTGACGACGCGCCGTCGGTGCGCACCGCCGACTCCCCGCCCCGGTGCGCCCGGCCCACGAACACGTGCAGGTCGGGGCTGAAGCTGATCACGATCTCCGGTCTGTCCACGGCGCCAGCATGCCCGGGTCCGCAGGCCGGCGGCCACCGCGTTTCCGCCGTTCCCCCGCGGTACCGCCGACACGCCGGACGCCCCGCGGGGGCCGGGCCCGTCGGCGGCAGCGGGGCCCGCGCTGCGCGTCGTAGCGGCGCCGGGCCGATCGCCGCGCTCACCGGTGCGGGCTGTCCACGTGAGCCCGGCACCGGACACAATGGCCCGGTCGCCGGCCGTCCCGGCGGCACCGAAGCAGCGCGATTCCTCAGCAGGCAGGGGCAGGGCATGGCGTACGTCGTCACCGCGAAGTGGACCGTGAAACCCGGCGAGCAGGAGGCGGTCGCCACCGCCCTGGAAGCCCTGACCACGGCGTCGCGCGCCGAACCGGGCAACCTGATGTACGTCGCCCACCGCGACCCGCAGGACCCCCAGGTCTTCTTCCTCTACGAGCAGTACACCGACGAGGCCGCCTTCCAGGCCCACACCGCCTCCGAACACTTCCAGCGCTACGTGGCCGCCGACGCCCTGCCCCGACTGACGGACCGCGAACGGCACTTCTACACGACGTGGGAGTTCTGACCGGGCGTTGCGCGGGGGGCGTTGCCTGCGTGACGGCTTCCGAAGGCGGCGGGTCGTTCCGGTGCACCGGCCGGGGCGGGAGCGGGGTCGGCGGTCGGTCGGTGGCCGGCCGCGCGGCCGGGCCGAGGCGCGTGCCCGGCCCGCCTCGCAACGGGTTCCGTTGAACGAACTACGGGCCGTGGGCTTGCCGGACATGGTCGACTGTTTCCCTGCCCGGACCTCAGCGTGAGGGGTACATCGGGCTCTCCCCTGACGTCATCCGCCCCGTACCCCCGCTCGACGCCGTCCTGCCGGGACGGGGACTCCGTGGCCTCGGCCAGGACTTCGACAACTACCGCAGTCTGCTCCGAAGCACGGCAACAAGCCCTTCGGCGCCGCACGCGGACTGGCCTACGGCTCTCGCTCGGGCAGGAACCGATGTGTGGCCGAGCTGACTTCTGCCTGCTTCCGCCTGTTCAAACGCCGACCAACCCGCTACGAGGGCTGACCCGACTTCTTCAGGACCGGTTCGAACTGGCCCGTACCCCTATAGCGGTGCGGACCGAGATCCAGTCAGCACCGCGGATGATCCTGCGTGTCCGACGAGGAATGGCGGGAGCTCCTCAAGCATTATCCAGAGATTTCCGACCCGACCAGAGGTGACGACCTCTATGGAATTCCAGCAAATCTTCTGGACTCTTTGAGGGGTGCCATAATCCCTGGGTCCGGTCGGATCGTTGAAGAAAGGTGAATCCCACGTGGACCACAGCAAAGAGAGTCTTTTGGTCGAATGCGGACGCATTCTTCGACGCCCTGAGGTCGAGGAGGTTCCGCCCTACCTTGGTGAGTTCACGGTTGAGGTGACGGGGGAGGTCGAGGAGTACGTCGCGCGGCTCCGGTCGCTGCTTTCCTCCGCTGTCGAACTGGGTGCCACGAATGATTTCGAGGACGATGAGGTCCCCGTCGATGATGTGCCCGGGTGGTTTCTCTCTGTCTCGAAGGGGGGCAGCGGTGATATTCCTGAGTTCGCCCGCCTTGGCAGCGATGAATTCCAGCGTCTCCCCGGGTCCGGCGTATGGTCGGCGCAGAACTGGCTGTTCCGATTCGATCCCGAGGATGATTCCAGGGGCTGGGAGTGGTGGGACCTGACGCGGTCGGGACCGTCCCGGGTGGCAGTGTGGGTGGACTGTCAGGCCGAAGACTTCTTCGGCTGCCAGGAGTTGAGGTGGGCCCTTTATGTGGCTGGCGGATCCAAGGTCGACGGCCCCAACCTCCGCCGCTCCGATGCGTGGCGAACATCCGTGAGTCATGATTCAGGGCAGGCATGAGCCGGCGGCGACTTCATGCACCAGGGCCCCATGTCACCGGTTCCTTGAGTACGGCATCGGCCGACGCGATGTGCGCTGCGGACCGTTGTCGCCCGGCGTGATACCTCCGGAGACCGTGGACTGATCCGAGGTGACGGCTTGGCGCCGGCTGCGGGATCCGACCGAGGCCGGCGTCCGGTCACGCCATTACGCGGCACGTACCCCGACCTACTCCACCCCCGCCGCCCTGCGCACCGGTGCCGTGCGGGGCTCGTGGTGGCCGGGGGGCGCGGGCGGTGCGGTGTTCATCCGGATCGCGGTGAGCGCCCCGAGCAGTGCCAGGCCCGCCACCAGCCAGCGGGCCTCGGTGAACGCGGTGTGCAGCGCCGGGTAGCCGTGGGCCGGGCCGACCAGCGCGATCAGCGTGCTGACGCCGAGCACCGTGCCGATCTGCCGGGCCATGTTGACCACCGCGCTGCCGGTCGCACTGCGGGCCGCCGGCAGGTCGACCGTGGCCGACGACAGGATGGTCGGCAGCGCCAGGCCCACCGCGACACCGGTGACCAGCCAGCCGGGCAACGCCTCGGCAACGTAGTGCGAACGTTCCCCCAGGCTGAGGATCAGCAGCACCGTGCCGGCCGCGAACAGCGTCGAGCCCAGCGCGGTCGTCCACCCCGCACCGATCCGCCGGGCCAGCCGCTGCCCGACGGCGGCGAACAGCGGCACCATCAACGGGCCCGGCGCGACGGCCAGCCCGGTGCGCAGCGCGGAGTAGTGCCAGACGTCCTGGAGCCACAGGATGTTCGCCAGCAGCCCGGCCGCGAACGCGGAGTTGAACGCCAGGGCGGTCAGGTTCGACCACCGGAAGGTCCGCACCCGCAGCAGCGCGGGCTCCACCACCGGCGCCGGATGCCGCAGCGAGCGGTACCGGAAGAGGGCCGTGCCGGCGACGGCCACCGCCAGCGCCGCGATCACCTTGCCGCTCGACCAGCCCCACGAGGAGCCCTGCACCAGGGCCAGCGCCAGCGAGCCGATCGCGATCACGGCGATCACACCGCCCAGCAGGTCCGGCCACGTCGCCGCCCGATCGTGCCGGGTGTCGGGCAGGCAGCGCACCGCCAGCAGCAGGGGGGCGACGCCGATCGGCACGTTGACCAGAAACACCCAGCGCCAGGACGCCTCCACCAGCAGCCCGCCGGCCACCGGACCGGCCGCCGCCGCGAGCCCGCCGGTGGCCGCCCAGATCCGCACCGCCCGCACCCGGCGCGGTGCCGGCGTGGCGGTCAGCAGCAGGCCCAGGCTGGTCGGCGTCATCGCCGCCGCGCCCACCGCCTGCACCCCGCGGAACGCCACCAGCGCCCACAGCCCGGGGGCCACCGCGCACGCCGCGCTGCCCACGGTGAACAGCGCCAGCCCCGCCAGGAAGCCGGCCTTCTGTCCGAACCGGTCCGACAGCCGCCCCAGCGGGACCAGCAGCGCCGCGTACAAGATCGCGTAGACGTTCAGCACCCAGCTCAGGTGCGCCAGCGAACTCCCGCTGAACGTACGGCCGATGGCGCCGAAGGCCACGTTGACGATGAACAGGTCCAGGTTCGCCATGAACGCCGAGACGCACAGCACCGGCAGGAGCCAGGAGGCCCGGTCCCGCTGACTTGATATTTCCATAGTCAGAACGGTAGCCAGCTGACTTCGGTTTCGGCAAGCCAGAGTAGGATGGGGTCATGTCCACCGAGAACGCGCCCAGCGCCCGCCTGGAGGGTCCGCTCGCCGCCCGGGACAGCTGGACGCTGAACCGCTGTTCCATCGACCGCGCCCTGCGGGCCGTCGGCAACCGTCCCGCCCAGCTCCTGCTGCGCGAGGCGTTCTACGGCACCCGCCGCTTCGACGACTTCGCCCGCCGGGTCGGCGTCACCGAGTCCGTCGCCGCCGCCCGGCTGCGCGAGCTGGTCGCGGTCGGCGCGCTGGAACGCCGCCCCTACCGCGAGCCCGGCCACCGCACCCGCCACGAATACGTGCTCACCGAACGCGGCCGCGACCTGCTGCCGGTCTCGCTGGCCCTCATGCAGTTCGGCGACCGCCACCTGGCCGGTCCCGCCGGCCCGCCCATGGACCTGACGCACCACGACTGCGGCGCCCCGGTCCACGTCGAGGTCCGCTGCGAGGCCGGCCACGACGTCCCGCTCGACGAGCTGACGGTCGCGTTCAGCGAGAACCGCCTCGCGACGGGCGGGGAGGTTGGGGTCGGCGAGACCGGGGGCGGGGAGGCCGGCGCCCGCGAGACCGGGGGCGGCGTGGGTGAGGTGGCGGACGGTGTGCCGGGCGGCGCGACGGGCGGCGGTGAGGCTGCGGTGGCGGGTGGAGCGGCGGCGGGCGGTGGCGAGGCCGCTGCGGCGGGCGGCGCGGCGGCGGGCGGCGCGGTGGCGGACGACGCGGTGGCGGGCGGCGCGGCGCGCGCCGGTGGCGGGGCGGGCCGGGCTTGAGGCAGTCCCTGAAGTCTCCTACACTGATCAGCCTTACCGGAGAGTTCTCCGGTGCCGGGGGCCGTTGAGGAACGCCGGGTACCGCTGAGGGCGTGGCCGGAGCGCGCCGCCGGCCGTCGTGACATGCGAGGAGGACCGTGACCGGGCACCGGACCCCCGCCACCCGCGCCGACGCGGTGCTCAACCGCGAGCGCATCCTGGGCGTCGCCTACGCGGCGTTCGCCGAGGACCCCCGGGTCTCGCTCAACGCGGTCGCCCGCCTCGCCGGCGTCGGCGCGGGCACGCTGTACCGCCACTTCCCGACCCGGGAGGACCTCATCCTGGCCGTGTACCGGCAGGAGGTGCAGTCGCTGGTGGCGGCGGTCCCCGGCATGCTGGACGAGCACCCGCCGCTGGAGGCGCTGCGCGGGTGGTTCCTGCGCCTCGCCGACTTCGTGCGGGTCAAGCACGGTCTGGGCGACGCGCTCCGGACGGCCGCGGCGCAGCAGGCGGTCGGCGAGACGTACGAGCCGGTCACCGGGGCCGTCGGCGTCCTGCTGCGGGCCTGCCAGGACGCCGGCGACGTACGCCCGGGACTCGAACCCGCCGACGTGCTGCTGCTGATGGGCTTCCTGTGGAGCACCGCACCGGGAGACACCGGCGACCGCCAGGCCCGCCGGGTACTCGACCTGGCGGTCCGCGGCCTGCGGTAGGCCTTTAGCGGCGTCACGGCGTCACGGCGTCACGGCGTCACGGCGTCACGGCGTCACGGCGTCACGGCGTCACGGCGTCACGGCGTCACGGCGTCACGGCGTCACGGCGTCACGGCGTCACGGCGTCACGGCGTCACGGCTCCGGGGTGCTGGCGGTGCCGCCCCGGCTCCCGCGAGGACCTGCTCAACAGGCCACTCGGACAGGCCACTCGGGCTGGGAAAACGCAACTTCGACAGGGCCCGCGGCGGCGGCTACCTTCACCTGGTCCCCGGCGGTCGACCGCGGTCGCGCCGGGGTTCCGTCGGGCCGGGCCGGCCGTGAAGGGGCGAGTCGGCCACGCCCCACGCATCCTCGCCCCCACGCGAAGCCACCGCACCGGATCCGCACCAGGCGCCCCCGACCAGGGAGAGACGCGCATGCCTCATCTTGCTCTGTACACATTCGGCGTCCTGAAGTCACCTCTCGCCGATCCCGCACCCCTCACGCGCGCATTCCACGACAGCGGCGAGGCCGTCTACCGGCAGATCGGCCGGCATCCCGGATTCCTCGCCCGCGCCGAAGCGGCGGACGGCGGCCGGGGCACACTGTTCGACCTGGACTGGGGTGCGTGGGGGGCGTTCGCCGTACCGGCCTGGTACGGCAAGGGCCGGACGGTGGAGACCATCGCCCTGGCCGCGACCCTCTCACTCTGGACCGACCCGCACTCCGCCTTCGACGCCGTCCACACCGGTCCGCACCGTGCGGCGCTGAACAGGCGTTACGACTGGTTCGACCGGACGGGACGCCCGGGGTACGTGTTCTGGTGGGTCTCCGACGGCGTGGTGCCCACCTGGCAGGACGGGGTTTTCCGGCTGGAGCACCTCCACGACCACGGCTCCGCGCCGCACGCCTTCACCTTCCACCACTCGTTCGCCCCGGACGGCACCGCGACCAGGACCGAAGGCATCGGGCCGAAGAGCGACCAGGTTCGCTGACCAGGAGCCGGCGTCCCGGGGCCGGTTCGCGTCGTGGCTCGGAACGGGACCGGGCCGTGCTCCTTGACCATGACCGCAGGGTGGCCGGGGCCGGCTTCGCGGCCGTTCCGGGTGACGTGGCGGGGGGAGGAGCGCCGGATCTCGCCCACGCCGGACCGCCGCGCACGCCCCGACGGCGGCTCGGGCCCGGCCGTCGCTCTCCGGCCGCCGATCCGGCTCCCGGCGAAGGCCGTTGGGGCCCGGTGCCGTGGCCTCAACGGGGTCGGGGGGAACGCGCCCGGGGCCGTCCGGTGCCGGTCCGTCCGCCGTCCCGCACCGGCATCTCCTCCGTTGGTGCGGGGCCGGGCGGCGGGCTCGGCTAGCCTGGCCGGACGATGAATCGTTTGACGACGCCGTGGCGTGAGCTGGATCTGGCCCGTTTCCCGTACGACCCGCGTGACCAGTTGCGGGCGTGGGACGCGGCGGACGAGTACCTGTTGCGCCGGCTGGCCGGAACGGACGGCGAGGCGGCGGTCGAGCTCGGCGGCCGGATCGTCGTCCTCGGGGACCGCTGGGGCGCGCTGTCCACGGCGCTCGCCGAGCACCGGCCGACGCTGGTCACCGACTCCTGGCTGGCCCGGCGCGCGACCGGGGACAACCTGGAACGCAACGCGCTCGACGCCGGCGCGGTCCGGGTGCTCACCACGCAGGACCCGCCGCCGGAGCGGATCGACGCGCTGCTGGTGCGGGTGCCCAAGAGCCTGGCGCTGCTGGAGGACCAGCTGCACCGGCTGGCGCCCGCGCTGCGTCCCGGCACCGTCGTACTGGGCACCGGCATGGCCAAGGAGATCCACACCTCCACCCTCAAGCTCTTCGAACGCCTCGTCGGGCCCACCCGCACCAGCCTCGCCTGGCGCAAGGCCCGCCTCATCAGCGCCACCCCGGCCCCGGCCGCCACCTGGACCGGCGCCAACCCGTGGCCGTTGCGCTGGACGCTGCCCGCCGACACCGGCGGGCCGGCCGGGGCCACCGTCGTCAACCACGCCGGCGTCTTCTGCGCCGAACGCCTCGACATCGGCACCCGGTTCTTCCTGCGCCACCTGCCGCGCCGCGACGGCCCGGAACACGTCGTCGACCTCGGCTGCGGCAACGGGGTCGTCGGCCTGGCCGCCGCCCTCGGCAACCCGCAGGCCCGGCTGACGTTCACCGACGAGTCGTTCCAGGCGCTGGCCTCGGCCGAGGCGACGTTCCGCGCGAACGCGCCGGCCGGCGCCCGCGCCGACTTCCTGGCCGGCGACGGACCGGCGGGGCTGGCACCCGGCAGCGCCGACCTGGTCCTCAACAACCCGCCGTTCCACAGCCATCAGGCGACCACCGACGCCACCGCCCGCCGGATGTTCACCGGTGCCCGCGAAGTATTGCGTCCCGGCGGTGAGTTGTGGGTCGTCGGCAACCGCCACCTGGGCTACCACACGTTGCTGCGCCGCGTCTTCGGCAACTGCGACCTGATCGCCGGCGACCCGAAGTTCGTCGTCCTGCGCTGCGTCCGCCGCTGAAGTCACCCGCCGCGAACGGGCGTTGAGCGCCCCCGCCGAACTCCGCCGCCGCCGGCAGGAGTTGGCGGGCGCCGCCGAACTGCCGTGCCGCAGGCGGGCGTCGGGCGGGCGTCACGTCGGTCGGCAGCCGTGCGCTACGTCGAGGGAACCGCGGCGGAGCGTGCCGCCCGGCGTTCGCGGCGCAGTTGCCGGTAGCGGCGGATGCGGGAGACCAGGAAGACCACGGTGAGCACCCCGACCGCCAGCAGGACCGCGGCGATCAGTGCGGCGGGCAGCGGATGGACCATCGCCAGGCTCACCACGCCGGCCACCACCAGGTCCTCGCCCATGCTCAGCACGATGTTGCTGAACGGTTCCGGACTGGTGTTGGCGCCCATCCGTATCCCGGCCTTGATCAGGTGCGACGCCAACGCGGTCCCGCCGCCCCCGGCCGCCGCGGTGACCGCCTCGGTCAGCGAGCCGTGCGCGTGGTGCGCCATCAGGGTGCCGATCGCGCCGCCGACCACCGGCCGGACGAAGGTGTGCACCGCGTCCCAGAAGGAGTCGACGTACGGGATCTTGTCCGCGACGAACTCGCACAGGAACAGCGCGCCGGCCACCAGCAGCACGTCCCACCGCTCCAGCGTCGGCGGCACCGCCGCCTCGTGGCCGAACCGGCCGAACAGCCCGAGTACCAGCACCACCGCGTAGGCGTTGATGCCGCTCGCCCAGCCGCTGGTGAAGATCAACGGTATGACGGACACCCGTCCGGCCCCCCAAGTCGTCCGCACGCGTCCCCCGTACCGGTGGGGAGACCCTGTGGGCTGCGCACTCTACCCAACCCGGTTCCGGCCGCCGGTCCGCTCCCGCGTCCCCCGGGCGGCTCCGGGCCGGTGGTCGCGACCCGCCCGGGGGACGCGGACGGCTTCCGCATCAGCGGCCAAGTCGGCCGATGTGATCCTGATCCGCGTCCTGAATCGCCTGTCTTTTCCGCTGATGCGGCCGGTAGCATGGTCGTTCGTGCCCCAATTCAGACTGGCCGAGGCGGCTCAGCTGCTCGGCGTGAGTGATGACACGGTCCGCCGCTGGATCGACAGCGGCCGGTTGCGCGCGGACGTCGACGCGCAGAGCCGCAAGGTGGTCGACGGCGCCGAGCTGGCGGCGTTCGCCAAGGCCCAGGCCCGGACGGTCCCGGACCCCACGGGGACCGGGAGCTCGGCCCGCAACCGGTTCGTCGGGCTGGTCACCGCCGTCGAGGCGGACAAGGTCATGGCACAGGTGGAAATACAGTGCGGTCCACACCGCGTGGTGTCGCTGATGAGTTCGGAGGCGGTCCGCACCCTCGGCCTGGAGCCGGGCGTGCTGGCGGTCGCGAGCGTCAAGGCGACCACCGTGGTCGTCGAGGTCCCAGGAGGATCATCGTGAGGAAGTCCCTGCCCGTCGTCGCCGCGGCCGCCGCCGCTCTGCTGCTGGCCGGCTGCTCCGGCTCCGGCTCGTCGTCGGCGTCGTCACCGACCCCGACAGGCGGCGCGTCCTCCCCGGCCGCGGCCAGGGCCGGCACCGTCAAGGTGCTGTACGCCGGTTCGCTGGTCAACTTCATGAAGGACCTCCAGCCCGGCTTCGACAAGGCCGACAGCGGCAGCGTCCAGGGCGAGTCCGGCGGCTCCGACGCGCTGGTCAACGAGATCAAGGGCAAGGTCAAGCAGGCCGACGTCTTCGTCAGCGCCTCCACCGACGCCAACAGCGGCCTGGTCGGCAAGGCCAACGGCGACTGGGAGTCGTGGTACGCCAGCTTCGCCACCGCGCCGCTGGTCATCGGCTACAACCCGAAGAGCAGGTTCGCCGCCGACCTGAAGTCCAAGCCGTGGACCGAGGTCGTCAAGGAGCCCGGATTCCGGATGGGGTCCACCGACCCCAAGCTCGACCCCAAGGGCAAGCTGGCCGCCAAGGCGCTCAAGCAGGTCGGCATCCCGCAGAGCAAGGTCCAGGTCTTCCCCGAGGAGCAGCTGCTCGCCCGGCTGGCCAGCGGCAACCTCGACGCCGCCTTCTTCTACTCCAGCGAGGCCACCGAGCAGAAGCTGCCCACCGTCAGCCTCGGCAGCATCCACCTGGCCGCCCAGTACACCGTCACCGTGCTGAACAAGGCGCCCAACGCGAACGGCGGGCAGGACTTCGTCAACTACCTGCTCGGCCCGGCCGGCCAGGCCGTCATGCGCGCCCACAAGCTGACCCTGACCAAGGTCACCGTGGCCGGCGACTCCGCGGCGGTGCCGGCCGGCCTGAAGTCCGTGGTCGGCCTCAGCTGACCCCGGTGCTGCGACGGGCGGCCCGGGACGGGGCGGCGGCGTGAGACGTACGCCGCTGCCCTGGCTCGGCATGCTGCTGCTGGCCTACCTGCTGGTGCCGGTCGCCGCGTTCTTCGTCCGGCTGCCCGGCACCGACTGGAAGCAGGCCGCCGCGCCGGGAGTCGGCGCGGCGCTGTGGCTGTCGGTGTACACCGCGAGCATCGCCACCCTGGTGATCGTGGTGCTGGGCATCCCGCTCGGCTACCTGCTGGCCCGCTCCCGCGGCCGGTTCGCCCACCTGATCGGCGTCGCGGTCCAACTCCCGCTCGCCCTGCCCCCGTTGATCAGCGGCATCCTGCTGATCTTCGTCGTCGGGCCCTACACCCGGCTCGGCCGGCTGTTCGGCGGCGGGCTGACCGACAGCGTCACCGGCATCGTGCTGGCCCAGGTCTTCGTGGCCGCGCCCTTCCTGGTGATAGCGGCCCGGTCGGCGTTCGCCGAGGTCGATCCGGCCGCCGAGGAGGTCGCGGCCACCCTCGGCCACGGGCGGCTGGCGCGGTTCGCCAGGGTCGCGCTGCCCGGCGCGGCCGGCGGCATCCGCTCCGGGGTCCTGCTGTCGTGGCTGCGGGCGTTCGGCGAGTTCGGCGCCACGGTGGTGCTGGCGTACAACCCGAACGCGCTGCCGGTCTTCGTCTACGTGCAGTTCTCCGGCTCCGGCCTGCCCGGCACCACGATCCCGGTGCTGCTGACCCTGGGCGCGGCGCTGGTCGTACTGCTGCTGGCCGACCGGCGGCCGGGCGGGCGCGGCCTGCTGCGGCGGCGGCCGTCGGTCCTGCCGGAGCCGGTGGCGCCCACCGCGGTGGCCGGACCGCTGCTGGAGCTGTCGGTACGCGCCCACGTCGGCGGATTCCGGCTCGACGTCGACCACCGGGCCGGCGCCCGGCGGCTGGCGATCCTCGGGCCGTCCGGCGCCGGCAAGTCCTGCACCCTGCGGGTGATCGCCGGACTGCTCACCCCCGACGCCGGTCACCTGCGGGCCGGCGGCGCCGACCTGCTCGGGGTGCCGGCCGAACGGCGCGGCATCGGCTACCTGCCGCAGGACTCCTCGCTGCTGCCCCGGATGCGGCTGGCCGACCAGATCACCTTCGGCGTCGGCAGCGACCCGGCGGTGGCCGCGTTCTGGGCCCGGCGCCTGGGCATCGACGGCCTGCTGGACCGCTACCCCGACCAGCTGTCCGGCGGGCAGCGGCGGCGGGCGGCGATGGCACGGGCGCTGGCCCGCCAGCCGCGCATCCTGCTGTTCGACGAACCGTTCACCGGCCTGGACACCCCGGTGCGCGAGGAGTTGCGGCTGCTGCTGCGCACGGTCACCCGCGAGACCGGGCTGACCACCGTCCTGGTCACGCACGACCCGGTCGACGCGGCCATGCTCGCCGACGAGGTCGTGGTCATGGACGGCGGCCGGGTCCTGCAGGCCGGACCGCAGCGCGAGGTCTTCGCCCGGCCGGCCTCCCCGGCGGTGGCCCGGCTGCTGGGCGTGCGCAACCTGCGCCCCGGCCACGTGCGCGACGGCCGGCTGGTCGACGGCGACCTCACCGTCACGCTCGCCGCCCCGGTGCCCGACGGGCCGGCCACCTGGTGCGTGCGGCCGGAAGACGTGCGGATCGGCGTTTCCCCCGCCCCCGGCCGGGCACCCGCAACCGGGGACGCCGGGTAC
Organism: Streptantibioticus silvisoli; assembly: GCF_027947535.2. Classification (GTDB taxonomy): domain Bacteria; phylum Actinomycetota; class Actinomycetes; order Streptomycetales; family Streptomycetaceae; genus Streptantibioticus_C; species Streptantibioticus_C silvisoli. The sequence goes on along the minus strand of NZ_JAAGKO020000023.1, from coordinate 100,738 downwards.
GCCGGCGGTGCGGACGCGCCGGCCGTCGGGGCCGTCGTGCGGGACGTCATCCACCTGGGCGCGATCGCCGAGGTGGTGGCCGCCACGCCCGCCGGCACCGAGTTGACGGCCCACGTCCCCGCCCTCGGCGCCCCCGCTCCGGGCACCGCGGTCCGCCTGACGGTCCCGCCCGGCGCGGTCACCACCTGGCCGCGCGGCACCTGACGGACCGGGCGTACCGGATGTACGGGGCGTACCGGGCGGCCGGGAATCGCCGCCGGGCCGCTGGCGCTGTACCAGGAGCACCACGGCGGATCGCCGCGGTGGAGTGCTGGTCGCGGCGGGGCGGCCCGGGAGTGCGCGGCACCGCGGGGCCGGCGTCGTCCGGAGCCGCCTGGAGCCGTCCGGACCCGCCCCACCCGTCCGACCTGTCCGTACTCGTCAGAAGCCGTCAGTAGTCATCAGAAGTCGTCAGAGATCGCTGAAGTCGTCCGAAGGAGACAGACCATGAGCGCCACGCAGCAGCCGGCCAAGGGATCGGGACAGTTCCGGATCGGCGGGACCCTGCCGGTCACCCGGCTCGGCTTCGGCTCGATGCAGCTGACCGGCCCCGGCGTGTGGGGCGACCCGGCCGACCCCGACGAGGCGGTCCGGGTGCTGCGCCGCGCGGTCGAGCTGGGGGTCGACTTCATCGACACCGCCGACTCCTACGGACCGGTGGTCGCCGAGACGCTCATCGCCAAGGCCCTGCACCCGTACCCGGACGGCCTGGTCGTCGCCACCAAGGCCGGCCTGACCCGCTCGGGACCCGGCGACTGGCGCCCGGTCGGCCGGCCCGAATACCTGCGCCAGCAGGCCGAGATGAGCCTGCGGCACCTGAGGCTGGAGCGCATCGGCCTGTTCCAGCTGCACCGGATCGACCCCAAGGTGCCGCTGGCCGACCAGGTCGGCGAGCTGAAGCTGCTCCAGGACGAGGGCAAGATCGAGCACATCGGCCTGTCCGAGGTCGACGTCGACCAGCTCGAAGCGGCCCGGGCCATCACGCCGATCGCCTCGGTGCAGAACCTGTACAACCTCGCCAACCGCTCCGCCGAGAAACTGCTGGAGCACGCCGAGGCCAACGGCATCGCCTTCATCCCGTGGTTCCCCCTCGCCACCGGTGAACTCGCCGCCCCCGGCGGCCCGTTGGACTCGCTGGCCGCCGAACACGACGCCTCGCCGTCGCAGTTGGCGCTGGCGTGGTTGCTGCGCCGCTCCCCGGTGATGCTCCCCATCCCCGGCACCTCCTCCGTCGCGCACCTGGAGGACAACGTCGCCGCGGCCGGACTCCAGCTGACCGACAAGGAGTTCACCGCCCTCACCGAAGCCGTCGGCTGACACCGGCCGGCGACGGGACGGCACCCACCGCCGAACCGGCCGGCGCCCGGACATACGTGACTCGGCGTCAGATACGTTCCGGGCGCCGGCCGTCGCGGGTGCGCAGCGCCCAGCGGCGTTCCGCGTAGGCGAGGTCGTCGCGCCACAGGCGGGCGGAGGCCGCCCGGATCAGCGGGCGCAACAGCGGCGCGGCGGACCGGGCGAGCGCGAAGCCGGGCCGGTGCGAGGTGGCGACCACCGCCTCCACGACGGCGGTGCGCGGCCGTCCGTCGCGGCCGGCGCCCAGCGGCGTGGCGTGCGTCTCCACCACCGACCCGGTGCCCTCGCCCCGGGTGATCCGCATGACGACCGTACGCGGCCCCGGCGCGGTGAAGACCGCCTCGACCGGTACGACCAGCCGCCCGGCGACCCGGTAGGCCACCCGCACGGTGAACCCCTCGTCGCCGTCGTCCGGGGTCCGCAGCACCGTCAGGTCGCTGAAGGCGTACGGGTGCAGCCAGGCGCCGTGCCAGGGGTCGAGCCGGTTGGCGACCACGTCGGACGGCTCGCACACCCCGCTCACGCTGTACACCGCGGTCAGCGCCCCCGGCGGCGCGGGCCGCCGCGGCACCGCGGGCTCCGGCGCCGGCCGCTCCCCGCCGGCCGCGTCCAGCCGCACCCAGGCCAGCAGCCCGTCGTCGTACGCCGGGAAGGGCCGCCAGCCGGCCGTACCCGTGCCGCCCAGCCGCAGACCGTGCCACGGGCACACCAGCGCGCCCCCGCACACCGCCGCGCCGGCCAGCGGCGCGCCCAGGTGCGGGCAGGCGCCCGGCCCGGCCAGCAGCCGTCCGGCCGAGTCCCGCCACGCCACCACCTCGGCGCCGGCCACCGTCGTGCCGAACGGCCGCCCCGGCCGCACGTCCCGCGCCGCGCCGATCACGAACCAGTTCCCGGTGGCCCGCGCCGCCGCCCGCGCCGCCGCCGCGTTGATCAGCGCCGGCCGCGCCTGCGGCCAGGTCGGCTGCTGCCGGTCCCAGCGCACCTCCTCCCACCGCACCCGCAACGGCACCCGCCGGCCGGCGCCGGACCCGACGGCCCTGCACAGGCGTGCCGTCGCCCGGCCGACGGCCCGCGGCGCCGATCCGCCCGCGCCATCCGGGCCGCCCGCACGTCCGCCGTCCGCCGGGCCGTTGCGGCCGGCACCGTCGCGCCACCGGTTCGCCGGCTCGCCCGCGTCCCGGCCGGCGCTCCTGCCGGGCCCGCCCGCCGCCCCGCTCACGTCGCCGCCGGGGTGCGCCGGCCGGTGCGCCGGGCGGTCAGCCGGGCCGCGGCGACCCGGGCCAGCCCGTCGGTCGCCAGGACCGCGCGGCGCCGGCGGGAGACCCGCGCGCGGCGGTGCAGCACGCGGTAGCCGTCGTCGGCGACCGCGTCCAGGATGCCGCCGTAGAGCACGCAGGCGGTGCGGACGCACGGGCGGGAGACCGGGTCGAGCATCGCCAGGCCGGGCAGCGCCTCGCGGTACACCCCGCGGGTCAGCGCGGCGGCCGCCGCCAGCGCGGTGCCGACCCGCCGGTCGCGGCGGCCCGACTCCCGGCTCCAGCACAGCAGTTCGCGGTCCACCCCGTGCGCGGCCAGCAGGTCGGCGGGCAGGTAGACCCGGCCGCGGTCCAGGTCCTCGCCGACGTCGCGCAGGAAGTTGGTCAGCTGGAAGGCGACGCCGAGCGCGGCGGCGCGCGGGGCGGCCTCGGCGCGCGGGACGACCGTGCCGAGCACCGGCAGCATCTGCAGCCCGATGACCGCCGCCGACCCGTGCATGTACCGCGCCAGGTCCGCGTAGGTCGGATAGTCGGTCACCTCCAGGTCGGCGTACATCGAGGCGAGGAAGTCGGTGAAGTGCCGGTGGTCGATGCGGTGTTCGGCCGCGGTGTGCGCCAGCGCCCGCACCACCGGCTCGCCGCTCACCCCGGTCGCCAGCCCCGATTCCAGCTCGCGCCGCAGCCCGTCCAGCGCCCGCCGCCGCGCCGCGGGGTCCGCCGGACCGCCGAGGTCGTCCACGATGTCGTCCGCCCAGCGCGCGAAGCCGTACAGCGCGTGCACCGCCGGGCGCCGCCGGGCCGGCAGCAGCCGCGTCGCCAGGAAGTAGGTGCGCCCGTGCCGGGCGTTGAGCCGCCGGCAGTGGCGGTAGGCGTCGCGCAGCGCGGGGTCGAGGACGCCGGCGGCGTCCAGTTCACGATCGGTCACGTCGGCCTGCCTTCCGGGACGGGACGTCGGCGGCCGGCCCGGGCACCGGGGGAGTGCCCGGCAAGCGGCCCGGTGATCCGGGCCGCCGCGAGCCGGCCGGACAGCAGCACGGTCGGGATGCCGACGCCCGGCGTGGTGCCCGCGCCGGCCAGCACCGCGTTGTCCGTGCCGTGCACCAGGTTCCGCGGCCGGAACGGGCCGGTCTGCGCGGCGGTGTGCGCGAACGACAACGGCGTGCCGCCCGGGTGGCCGCGCGCCGTCCAGTCGGCCGGCGTCACCAGGCACTCGCGCTCCACCGAACCGGCGATCCCGGCCAGCCCGCGCCGCTCCAGCTCCGCCAGCAGCCGGTCCCGGTACGGCCCGGCCAGCTCCCGCCACTCGCGCGGGCCCGGCCCGATCACCGTGTTGGGGCACGGCGCCAGCACGTAGTGCAGATGTCGGCCGGGCGGCGCCAGCGACGGGTCGGTGGCGGTCGGCCGGGTGATCAGCAGCGACGGATCGCTCATCAGCCGCCCCTGGACGGTCAGTTCGTCGAACGTCGCGTGCCAGGCGGCGCCGAACGACAGGGTGTGGTGGGCCAGTTGCGGCCAGGTCCGGTCGGTGCCGACGTGCAGTACCACCGCCGACGGCGCGGCCCGCAACGGCACCGCCCGCCGCGGCCGCCGGCCCAGCAGCCGGTAGGCGGTCATCAGGTCGCAGGCCAGCACCACCGCGTCGCACCGCAGCGTGCCGTCCTCGGTGCGCACGCCGGTGATCCGCGAACCGGAGCGTTCCAGCGCCGTCACCGGCCGCCCGTAGCGCAGGTCGGCGCCCGCGTCGGCGGCCGCACCGGCCATCGCCCGCGGCACCGCGTGCATGCCGCCGCGCGGGAACCACACCCCCGCGACGGTGTCCATGTAGGCGATCACCGCGTACGCCGCCAGCGCCCGGGCCGGCGGCACCCCCGCGTACAGCGCCTGGAAGGTGAAGATCCGCCGCAGCCGCTCGTCGGCGATGTACCGCCCGACCCGCGCGTCCAGCCGCCCGAAGCCGCCCAGCGCCGCCAGCCGGGCCAGGTCGGTGCCCAGCAGTCCCACCGGCGAGTCGAAGTTGACGTCGATGAACCGGCGCATCTGCACCGCGTACAGCTCCGTCAGCCAGCCGCGCAGCCGCCGGTAGCCCAGCGCGGCGTCCGGCCCGGCGAACCGTTCGACCTCGGCCTCCATCGCGGCGGCGCCGGTGTGCACCGCCAGCGACGAGCCGTCGGCGAACAGCGCCCGGTAGGCGGGCACCAGCGGCACCAGGTCGAGGCGTTCGGCCACCGAGGAGCCGGCCGCGCACAGCGCCTCGTCCAGCAGGTGCGGCATCGTCAGCACGGTCGGCCCGGTGTCGAGGTGGAAGCCGCCGGTCACCTCCCGGCCGGCCACCCCGCCCGGCCCCGCAGCGCCGTCCAGCACGGTGACCCGGCGCCCGGCACCCAGCAGGTGCAGCGCCGCCGACAGCCCGGCCAGCCCCGCGCCCACCACCACGACGTGATCGGTACGCCCGCCCACCGTCCTCATCCGGCACCGCCGTCCGTTGTCGCCGCGTCGCGCTCCGGGCCCGGCAGGACGGGTACCGGGCCGGCCAACTGCCGCATGAGGGCGCGCAGTCGGTGCTCCGCGAACGGTTCAAGGCCGGCGCCGGCCAGCCGTGCCGTGCCGTGGCCGATCAGCCGTTCGACGGTCGCGGCCACCGCGCCGGCGGCCCCGACCGCCTCGACCGCCGCCAGCACCCGCGCGACCTGCGCCGCGCCGCGCACCGGCCGGCCCACCGCCGACTCCAGCAGCCGGGCCGCCCGCGGATCGCCACCGGCGGCGGCCCGCGCCCTGGCCACGGTCAGCAGGTACGTCGGCCGCCCGTCGCGGACGTCCTCGCCGGCCGGCTTGCCGGTCACCCGCGGATCGCCGAACGCGCCCAGCAGGTCGTCGTGGAACTGGAACGCCAGCCCCGCGCACCGGCCGGCCAGCCGCAGCTCCCGCATCCGCCGCGGACCGGCGCCGGCCAGCACCGCGCCCAGCAGCAGCGGCCGTTCCACGCTGTACAGCGCGCTCTTGAGGAACGCGGTGCGCGCCGCGCGGCCCACCGACCTGGCGCCGGTGACCTGGGCGTGCAGGTCCAGGTACTGCCCGGCCGCCATCTCGTCGCGCAGCGCCCGCCAGATCCCGGTCACCGCCCGCCGGCTCCCGGCCGGCGCGGCCGCCGCCGCCAGCGTGTCGTCGGCCCAGCTCAGCGCCAGGTCCCCGGCCAGCACGGCGGCCGCCGCGCCGAAGGACAGCGCGCGCCCGGTGCCGTGGCGCGCGGCGAGGTCGGCGTGCACCGCCGGGCGGCCGCGGCGCAGCGCGGAGTCGTCCATCACGTCGTCCTGCACCAACGCGCAGGTCTGGAGCAGTTCCAGCGCGGCCGCCACCCGCAGCGCCGGCCCCGCCCCGCCCCCGTCGCGCCCGCCGCCGCAGGCCCGGAACCCCCACCACAGGAACCGCGACCGCAGCCGCTTGCCGCCGCCGAGGGTGAAGGCGGCGACCCGCTCGGCCAGATCGTCGGCGAACAGCCGGTCCACCGCCCGCGCCCCGCGCACCCGGTCCGCCAGCACGCCCTCCAGCACCCGCCCCACCGCCCCGGCCACGTCCGCGTCCACGACGTCGGGATCGAGCGCGTCCACGGCGCCCGGGCCGAGCGCGTCCGGGCCGAACACGCCCGCCCCGGTGCCGTCCGCGCCCGCACCGCGCCCCGCCCTCGTACACGCCGCGCCGCCCGCGCCGCCCGCAGCGCCCGCGCCGCGCGCAGCCCCCGCACCGCTCACGCCCGCACCTTTCGCACCGCGGTCGTCCAGCCCCGCACCGGCGCTGTCCAGCCCCGCACCGGCCACGTCCGGGCCCGCGCCCGAGCCCGCCACGGCTGTGGCCTCCTCGCCGGAGTCCTGGGTCCCCGCCCGCATCGCGTTCCTCATTCCGTTCCGGCGCGGTTCCTGACGTGGTGCCATGCGCTTCCGCCCTGCGGCGCCTTCGTCCCATGACACCTTTTACAACAGAACATGACTGATCATCCGATCTGTTACGTTGTGTCGCGCCCGGAGTCGGCCGGCCGACTCCGGGTGGGGTTGCGAGCCGTCACGCGGCGGCAGCGAGGCGGGAAGGGAGGCGGGGTGCGGGACGCGGACGTCGTGGTCGTGGGAATGGGCGCCGCGGGACTGTCCCTCGCCCACCGGATGGCGGCACGCCACCCGCGTGAGGCGGCGCGCGTTCTGCTGCTCGACGCCCCCGCCGGACGGCTGCGGCCACCGGAGCGCACGTGGTGCTACTGGGAGGCGCCCGGCGGCGAGTACGACGCCGTGCTCACCGCGTCCTGGGACCGGCTGCGCGTCCACGGCCCCGACGGCCGCCCCGTCGAGGTGGCCACCGCCCCCTACCGCTACAAGATGCTGCGCTCCGTCGACCTCGAACGCCTCGTCGCCCACCGCACCGAGGGCCTGCCCGGCTGGACCCGGGCCGAGGCGACCGTCCGTACGGTACGGGACGTGCCCGGCGGCGCCGAGGCGCGCGGCACCGGCGCCGACGGCCGGGAGCGCGCGTGGACCGGCCGCTGGGTCTTCGACTCCCGCCCGCCGCACCCGCTGCCGCCGGCCCGCACCACGTGGTGGCAGGTCTTCAGCGGCTGGTACCTGCGCACCGGACACGCCGCCTTCGACCCCGCCGTCGCCGACCTGATGGACTTCCGCACCCCGCAGCCCGCGCAGGGCCTGTCCTTCGGCTACGTCCTGCCGATCGGTCCGCGCGACGCGCTCGTGGAGTACACCGAGTTCCGCCGCACCCCGCCCGCCGCGGCCGCCTACGACGCGATGCTGCGCCAGTACGCCACCGGGGTGCTCGGCCTGACGGACTGGCAGGTCACCGCCGCGGAACACGGCGCGATCCCGATGACCGACGCCCGTTTCCCGCGCCGCGCCGGCCGGTCCGTCTTCCGGGTCGGCACGGCCGGCGGCGCCACCCGCCCCGCCACCGGCTACACCTTCGCCGGCACCCGCCGCCAGACCGCTGCGGTGGCCGACGCGCTGGAACGCGGCCGGGTCCCGGTGCCGCCCGCCGCGCACCGGCCGCGCGCCCGGGCCATGGACGCCGTGCTGCTGCGCGCGCTGGACACCGGCCGCGTCGACGGCCCGCAGCTGCTGACCCGGCTGTGGCGCTCGGTGCCCGCCGCCCGGCTGCTCGGCTTCCTCGACGGCACCGCCTCCCCGGCCGCCGATCTGATGGTCGGACTGCGCACCCCCGTCCTGCCCATGCTGCGTACCGCCGCCGAACTCCCCTTCGTCCGCCGCCGCAGCCCGCCCCCCGCCGCCTGGCCGCCCGTTGCCCGAGGAGCCCCGTGACCACCCTGCGCGACGCCGAGCTGACCGCCGCGTTCGACCGCGCCTCGCGCGCCTACGACCTGCTGACCGCCGCCCACCCCGGCTACCACTCCGCCCTGCGCCGCTCGGCCCGCCGCCTCGGACTGCCGGCCGCCGGCGCCGGCAGCCGGGTGCTGGACCTGGGATGCGGCACCGGATCGTCCACCGCCGCCCTGCTGGCCGCCGCGCCGCTCGCCCGGATCACCGCGGTCGACGCCTCGCCCGGCATGCTGGAACGGGCGGCCGCCAAGTCCTGGCCCGACCATGTCACCTTCGTCCGCGCCGCCGCCGGCGAGCTGCCCGCCGCCGGCGTCACCGGCCCGTACGACGCGGTCCTGGCCGCCTACCTGCTGCGCAACGCCGGCGACCCGGACCGCGTGCTGGCCGCCGTCCGCCGCCTGCTGGTCCCCGGCGGCCGGCTCGCGGTGCACGAGTACACGCTGGCCGACGGCGCCGCCGCCCGCGCGCTGTGGACGGCGGTGTGCCGCGGGATCGTGCTGCCCGCCGGCCGCCTGACCGGCGACGGCGCCCTCTACCGGCACCTGTACACCGGCGTCCTGCGCTTCGACCGTGCCCCCGCCCTGGCTGCCCGGCTGCGCCGCGCCGGGTTCACCGGCGTCCGCGTGCTGCCGATGCCCGGCTGGCAGACCGGCATCGTCCACACGGTGGTGGGCGTGGCACCGGGGGGTGCGCCGACTGCGCCGGGGGCGTCGGGCGTGGCGCCGGGGCGGGCGTCCGGCACTGCGGGCGTGGCGCCGGGGCGGGCGTTGCGTACGCCGGACGCCGCACCGGGACGCCGGCCCGCCCCGGCCCCCGCAGCCCCTTCCCGCGATACGCCGCCGCCCCCGCGGTCCGTCCCGCCCGAGCGGTCCGGCCTCCCCCCGCGTTCCGGCGACCCCTCGCAGCCCGGCCCCGCGCCGCAGCCCGCTCCCCGCTCCCGCTCCGGTGAGCAGCTGTGAGCCGGTCGGCCGTTCCGCGGCGGGGGCGGGACCGGCGGGCGCGGATGCTGCCCGCGCCGGCCGGCCGGGACCGCGCGCACGGGACGCCGCCGCGGGTCGCGGTGATCGGCGGCGGTATCGCGGGGCTGGCCGCGGCGACCGGCCTGGCCGAACGCGGCGTGCGTGTCACGCTCTACGAACGCGAGGAACAGCTCGGCGGACGGCTGCGCGGGGAGGCGGTCCGGCTCTCCGACGGGACCGGGGCCACGATGACCCGCGGCTTCCACGCGTTCTTCCGTCAGTACTACAACCTGCGCGGGCTGTTGCGCCGGGCCGATCCCGGCCTGGGCATGCTCACCGGCCTGCCCGACTACCCGCTGTGGCACCGCGACGGCCACCGCGACAGCTTCGCCCGGGTGCCGCGCACGCCGCCGTGGAGCGCGCTGGGGTTCGCCGCCCTGAGCCCGACGTTCACCTGGCGGGACCTCGCGCGGATCGACGTCGCCGCCGCCCTGCCGCTGCTCGACGTGGCGGTGCCCGGCGTCTACGAGCGGCTCGACGCGGTCAGCGCCCGCGATCTGCTGGCCCGCATCCGCTTCCCGCCGGCGGCGCACCACCTGGCGTTCGAGGTGTTCTCCCGCAGCTTCTTCGCCGACCCGGCCCGGCTGTCGGCCGCCGAGATGGCGCTGATGTTCCACGTCTACTTCCTCGGCTCGTCCGAGGGCCTGCTCTTCGACGTGCCCGACGAGCCGTTCCCCCAGGCGCTGTGGGAGCCGCTGGCCGGCTACCTGCGGGGACACGGCGTCGAACTGCGCACCGGCACGCCGGTCGCCCGGGTGGTGTCCGTCGGCCGGCCCGGCGTCGCGGTGGTCGCGGACGGGCGCGAGCGCGACTACGAGGCGGTGGTGCTGGCCCTGGACACCGCCGGGCTGCGGCGGCTGGCCGGCGACTCGCCGGCGCTGTGCGACGCCGGCTGGCGCTCCCGGGTGGCGCGGCTGCGGACCGCCCCGCCGTTCCTGGTCTCCCGGCTGTGGCTGGACCGCCCGGTCGCGCCGCACCGCCCGGCGTTCCTCGGCACCAGCGGCTACGGCCCGCTGGACAACGTCAGCGTGCCGGAACGGTACGAGGGCGAGGCCGCCCGCCGCCGCGCCGCCACCGGGGGCTCCGTCGTCGAGCTGCACGCGTACGCCGTGCCGTCCGGCGCCGACCGGGCCGCCTGGCAGCGGAAGCTGACCGAGGCGCTGCACGACGTCTACCCCGAGACCCGCACCGCCCGGGTGCTCGACGCGCGGCACGCCTGGCACGACGACTGCCCGCTGTTCGCCCCCGGCACCCACGCCGACCGCCCCACCGTGCGCACCGGCGACCCGTCGGTGGTGGTCGCCGGCGACCTGGTCCGCGTCGACCTGCCCGTCGCCCTGATGGAACGCGCCGCCACCACCGGCTTCCTGGCCGCCAACGCGCTGCTCACCGGCTGGGGCCTGCGCGGCCAGGCCCTGTGGACGGTCCCGGACGGCGGCCGCACCCGCCCGCTGCGCGCCGCCGCGGCCCGCTGGGGCCGGGTGGGCTGATCCGGCGGCGGTCGGGTGCGGGACGCCAACTCGCCGTGGCGGGAGGGTTGTTGGCGTGCGCCGGTGTCGTACCGGCGGACCGCCGTGGAGCCCACCGGGTGCGGGACGCCAACTCGCCGTGTCGGGACGGTTGTTGGCGCGGACCGGTGCCGTGCCGGCGGACCGGCCGCCGCGGAGCCCGCCGGGTGCGGGACGCCAACCCGCCCTGCCGGGTCGGCGGTTGGCGTGCACCGGTGTCGTATCCGGTGCCGTGCCGGCGGACCGGCCGCCGTGGAGCCCGCTGGGTGTGGGACGCCAACTCGCCGTGTCGGAACGGCTGTTGGCGCGCACCGGTGCCGTATCCGGCTCCGTACCGGCGGACCGCCCGCCGTGCAGCCCGCCGGGTGCGGGACGCCAACCCGCCCTGCCGGGGGTCGGCGGTTGGCGGGCACCGGTGCCGTATCCGGTGCCGTGCCGGCGGACTGCCCGCCGCGGAGCCCGCCGGGTGCGGGACGCCAACTCGCCGTGGCGAAACGACCGTTGGCGCGCACCGGTGCCGTACCCGTATCCGGCTCCGTACCGGCGGCCCGCCCGCCGCGGAGCCCACCGGGTGCGGGACGCCAACCTGCCCTGTCGGGAAGGTTGTTGGCGCGCACCGGTGCCGTATCCGGTGCCGTACCGGCTGCCGTGGAGTCCGCCGGGTGCGGGACGCCAACTCGCCGTGGCGAAACGACCGTTGGCGGGAACCCGCTCCGTGCCGGCGGACCGCCCGCCGCGGAGCCCACCGGGTGCGGGACGCCAACCCGCCCTGCCGGCGCGGCGATCGGCGCGCACCGGCGCCGCATCCGTATCCGCACCGGCGCACCGGCCGCCTGCCCGCCGCAGAAGCCCACCCGTCCGGAGCGACCCCCGACCCACCTGCCACCGCCGCGGTCGGCGCACCGGTGCCACACATCGGCCTCCCTCACCCGCCGACCGTCCCGTGCGATGTTAGGCTTGTCATTGGAAAGCCAGCCCCTGTCGTCTCCCTGCCCCGCGGAGGAAACCGTGAGCGGTCGTGCCGCGGAACGTGCCGCCGTGCCGTGCCCCATCGGGCGGGCCGCCGAGGTGGTCGGCGACCGGTGGACGTTGCTGATCCTGCGCGACGCCATGGTGGGCGTGACCCGTTTCGACGCCTTCCGCGCCGGGCTCGGCATCGCCGACAACATCCTGTCGAACCGGCTCGGGCGCCTGGTCGACGGCGGGCTGCTGACCAAGGTCCCGTACCGCGAGGGCGGCCGAACCCGGCACGAGTACCGGCTCACCCCGGCCGGCGCCGACCTGCTGCCGGTGCTCGACGCGCTCGCGGTCTGGGGCGGCCGGCACACCGCGCCCGGCCGGCCCGCCGAAGCCATGCGGGTGCTGCACGCGGTCTGCGGGCGCGAACTGACCGCCGGCGAGTACTGCGGGCACTGCGCGCGACCGGTTCCGCGTGAGGAGATCCACTGGCTGCGCCCCTGGCGTTCGGCCGAGCCCCGCGCCATCGCCGCGCCGGTCAACGGCGGTTGACCACAGGACCCATCCGCCCCCATCGCGTTCCGGAAGGACGGCCCGCCATGCCCCCACTCGTCACGACAGCGACGGCTCCCCGGCCGGGGCGGCCCGCCCGTCCCGGCGCGGGGCCGCTCACCGAGGCGCGCGGGCAGGTCCGGCGGTGACGCGGGTCCTGGTGGTCGGCGCCGGCGCGACCGGCGGCTACTTCGGCGCCCGGCTGCACGCGGCCGGCCGCGACGTCACCTTCCTGCTGCGCCCGCGCCGGGCCGCCCAGGTGCGCGAGAACGGCCTGCGGCTCACCGGCGCCGGCGAGCCGGAGACCGTGACCCCGCGCGTCGTCACCGCCGACGCGCTGTCCGGTCCGTACGGCATCGTGCTGCTGTCGGTGAAGGCCGCCGGTCTGCGTCCCGCGCTGGAGGACCTGGCGCCGGCCGTCGGCCCGGACACCGTGATCGTGCCGTTCCTCAACGGGATGGCCCATCTCGACGTCCTCAACGGGCGGTTCGGGGCGGCGGCGGTGCTGGGCGGCGTGGTCAAGGTGGTCGCCAAGCTCGGCCCGGACGGTGAGATCGTCCGGCTGGCCCGGTCGGCGGGGATGGCCGTCGGCGAGCAGGACGGCCGCGACACCCCGCGCCTGCGCGCGGTCGCCGCGGTGCTGGGCGGGGCCGGCTACGACTTCGCCACCCCGCCGGACATCCTCGCGGCGATGTGGCACAAGTGGGTCTTCATCGCGACGTTGACCGCCGTCACCTGCCTGCTGTCCGGCACGGTCGGCGAGGTGGCCGCGGTCCCGGGCGGACCGGCGTTCGCCACTGCCGTCCTCGGCGAGGCCGCCGCGGTGTCCGCCGCCGCGGGCTTCCCGCTCCCGGCCGCCGAGCGCGACGGCGTCCTCGCCACGGCCACCACCGAGGGCTCGCCCTTCGCACCGTCCATGTACCGCGACCTCGTCCAGGGCCTGCCCACCGAGGTCGAGCACGTGCTGGCCGATCTCACCGCCCGCGCCCGGCACTTCGGCGTCGGCACGCCGCTGCTGGACCTGGCGACGGCCCGGCTGCGCGTCCACCAGAACCGGGTCGCCGGCTGACGCCGCCCGGCCGCCCGCCCCCGGCTGCCCGAAGGCGGCCGACCGCCTCCGATCGACCGCGCCCGGCCGCCCGCCCCCGCTGCCCGAAGGCGGCCGCCCTCACCGCGTACCCGCCTCCTGCCCCCGCCGCCCCCACCGCGTACCCGCCTCCGTAACGGCGTCCGCGCTGACGCATTCTTGACGCGTACATGGTGATAGCGAGAAGCTCGCCGCGGTGGGTCGTGCACGCGGTCCGCCGTCCCCCCACGGCGGCCGCCCCGCGGTCGCCCCCGACAGCGGACCCGGGCGACACGGCCCGTGGGCCGAAGGAGCCGCAGGATGCGAACGGCAGCAATCCGGATCGCCGGCGGGGTGCTCGCCACCGCGCTGGCCGCGTTCGGCCTCACCGCCGCGGCGCCGCAGACCGCGCAGGCCGCCCCGCCCGGCACGAAGGACGTGACCGCGACGCTCTTCCAGTGGAGCTACGCCTCGGTCGCCAAGGAGTGCGCCAGCACGCTCGGCCCGGGCGGCTACGGCTACGTCGAGGTCTCCCCGGCCGCCGAGCAGATCCAGGGCTCGCAGTGGTGGACCTCGTACCAGCCGGTCAGCTACAAGATCGCCGGCCGGCTCGGCGACGAGGCGGCGTACCAGAACATGGTCAACGCCTGCCACAGCGCCGGCGTCAAGGTCATCGCCGACGCCGTCATCAACCACATGACGGACGGCTCCGGCACCGGGACCGGCGGCACGGTCTACACCAAGTACAACTACCCCGGCACGTACCAGGACCAGGACTTCCACACCTGCCGCCAGCCGATCACCGACTACACCAACCGCGACAACGTCCAGACCTGCGAGCTCAACAGCCTCGCGGACCTCGACACCGGCAGCGACTACGTGCGCTCCACCATCGCCGGCTACCTCAACCACCTGATCGCGCTCGGCACCGACGGCTTCCGCATCGACGCCGCCAAGCACATCGCCGACACCGACCTGGCCGCCATCAAGGCCAAGCTGACCAACCCGAACATCTTCTGGGCGCAGGAGGTCATCTACGGCGCCGGCGAGGCGGTCCAGCCCACCGAGTACGAAGGCACCGGCGACGTCGACGAGTTCCGCTACGGCCGCGACCTGAAGCGGATGTTCGAAGGCGGCGGGCAGCTGTCGTCGCTGAGCAACTTCGGCGAGGCGTGGGGCTACCTGCCCAGCTCCGACGCGGTGGCCTTCGTCGACGACTGGGACACCGAGCGCGACGGCTCCACGCTCAGCTACAAGTCCGGCGCCGACTACACCCTCGCCAACGTCTTCATGCTGGCCTGGCCCTACGGCTCGCCCAACGTCTACTCCGGCTACGAGTTCACCGACAACGACGCCGGCCCGCCGAACAACGGCACCGTCAACGCCTGCTACGCCGACGGCTGGAAGTGCCAGCACGCCTGGCCGCAGATCATCGACATGGTCGCCTTCCACAACGCGGTGGCCGGCACCGCGGTGACCAACTGGTGGACCGACGGCAGCAACGCCATCGCCTTCGGCCGCGGCAGCAAGGGCTACGTGGCCATCAACCACGAGTCCGGCGCGATCACCGAGACCTTCCAGACCTCGCTGCCGGCCGGCACCTACTGCGACGTCCAGCACGGCGCCCCCAAGGCGGGCGGCGGCTGCACCGGCACCACCTACACCGTCGGCTCCGACGGCACCTTCAGCGCCACCGTCGGCTCCGGCGACGCGGTCGCGCTCTACGTGGGCGCGACCGCGTAGGGCGGCTCCGGTCCGGGGCGCGGCCCGTCCGCCGCGCCCCGGGCCGGGTCAGGCCGGCTCCGTCGCCGCCCCGATCCGCCCGTCCAGCGCGCGGCGCAGCAGGGTGCTGGAGGTGTGCACGGTGTACGGGAAGTAGACGACGCCGACGCCGACCGTGGCGAAGTCCCGCTCCAGCCGGGCACCCTTGTCGGTGCCACGCCAGTCGTCGCCCTTGAAGATGACGTCGAACGGGTGCCGCCGCCACATCTCCAGCTTGCTCGGCACCGTCTCGGGCACCGCCTCGTCCACCCAGCGGATCGAGCGGACGATCTCCAGCCGTTCGGTCAGCGGCACCACCGGCCGCCGTCCCTTGGCCAGCGCGGACATCTCGTCGGAGACCACCCCGGCGATCAGGTAGTCGCACCGGCTGCGGGCGTGCCGCAGTATGTTGAGATGACCGACGTGGAACAGGTCGTACACCCCGGGCGCGTAGCCCACGAGGAACTCGTTCTTCTGCTCTGACATGATCCCCCCAAGGTCCTTGTCAGACCTGACGTCGTGGACATCTAGGACAGCGCGGCCGGCGACGCTGCCGGCCCCGCCGGATCACCGGGCGCCGCGGCGGTGGCCGGCCGCGCCGCCGGAGCGGACAGTTCGCGGAACCACTTCACCAGCAGCGCCGCCATCAGCAGCACGTTCGCCGCCAGCAGCACGCCGTACACCGGCAGGAAGACCGCGCGCCCGGCGCCGTAGCTCAGGAAGAGCAGGCAGAAGACGCCGTAGTCGGCCGGCAGCAGCAGCAGCGACCGCAGGGCCGAGGCGGCCGGCGCCGGGGCGCCGCGGCCGGCCGCGGACCGCTTGAGCTGCTCGGTGAGGATGCCGCCGAAGAACGTGGTCACCGCCGTCACCTGGAACAGCAGCGGCAGCGCCAGCCAGCCGGTGGCCAGCGGGCGCAGGAAGCGGTACATCGCGATCAGCACCGCCAGATGCAGGGTCAGCAGCTTGACGCAGTCGACCACGTGGTCCAGCCACTCCCCGGCCCGGCTCCCCCCGCCGCGCAGCCGGGCCAGCTGGCCGTCCGCCGAGTCCAGCGCGAACCCGGTCACCAGCAGCGCCACCACGCCGACCGCCAGCGGCCACGACGGCCGCACCAGCGCGATCAGCGCGATGCCGCAGCCGGTCACCAGCGCGCTGACCGCCGTCACCGCGTTCGGCGTCATGCCCAGGACGTGGCCGGCCGCCGCGAAGACCCGGCCGGCCGGCCGGTTGACCCATCGTGAGTAGTACGACACACCTTTGGCGCTCTTCTGCGCCGTACGCAGGCTCCGCAACGCGGTGCCGAATCCGCCACTCATATGAACCCCCTCAGGCTCCCCAAGGTGATCCTCGCTCATCCGCGCACACTTTCGCCACAACTCCGCCTACGATGCGACAGGCAACAGTGGTTGACAACGTGACGGGGACAGGTGTGCTGGACATGAACGACGGCGCGGACCAGGCGACTTCGGGCCGGGAGCGGCGATCGACCCGGCGGGCCGTGGTGTTCGGCAGCGTCGCCGCGGCCGGCGCCGCCTCGCTCGCCGCCTGCACCTCTTCCGCACATGACACCGCACGTGATACCGCCGCCGGGCGCCCGGGCACCTCCGACGCGAAGGAACCCGGCACCGCCGGCGGGGTGGTCAGCGTGGTCGCCGACTTCGGCGCCAAGGGCGACGGCCGCACCGACGACAGCGCCGCCTTCGCCCGCGCCTACGCCCACGCCCGCGCCCGGGTCGCCGACCACACCGGCCGCACCGTCATCGACGTGCCGCCCGGCCGGTACCTCGTCACCGGGCCCGGCGCGCTGCTCAACGGCGACACCCCCGGCGACCCGGCCAACGGCCTGCGGCTGCGCGGCGCCGGAAAGCGCATCACCGAGATCGTCTTCCGCCCCTCCGGCGCGGACGCCTACCTGTGCTCCAACAACGACACCTGGGCCAACCTGAGCTTCGAGGGGATGACGTTCACCAGCGCCACCCCCGGCGCGTCGTTCTTCTACTCCTACTCCACCGGCAACGCGCAGGACTACCGCTTCAGCGACTGCGAGTGGCTGGGGGAGTGGACCTACGGCCTCGCCCTGGACGGCAGCGACACCAACTCCGAGATGCGCTGGGAGGCCTGCCGGGTCGGCGGCTCCTACCGCAAGGCGTTCTTGTACTGCGGCCTGTCGCAGCGGTCGAAGGACCCGGCCGCGCAGGACCAGTTCCTCAACTACTGGTTCACCGACATGAAGGTCGAGTACGCGTGGGGCAACTTCCTGGAGTTCCCCTACGGCGGGTCCGTCACCTGCCGCGGCGGGTCCTACATCGTCACCGGCACCCGCCCGCACTCCGACCCCGAGTACGGCACCACCAGCACGTTCTTCCGCTTCCCGCGGGCCACCCACGCCGCGTCCGTGCAGCGCTTCCACGCCGAGGACATCCGCTTCGAACTGCGCAACCCCGACGTCCTGGTCATCGACAGCCACTGGTCCGGCGGCACGATCCGGTTCAACGACTGCGACGACACCGCCCTCGCCTTCAAGCCGTTCTCCACCGCGCTGACCGCCCACCGCTACGACGTCGGACCGCGCGGGCCGCTGGTGCGCTACGACTCCTGCCAGCTCACCGGCACCCACACCTACCGCACCCCGCAGTCCGCGCCCGGCCGCACCGTGGCCCGCTACGACATGTGCCACTTCGCCACCGCCTCCCAGTCCGCCATGGCCGGCCCCGGCACGGCCTTCACCGACTGCCTCGACCACGCCTGAACGCCGCCGCCCGAACGTCACCGGTGGAACCCCGCCGGCCCCGACACCGCCCGGCCGCCCGCCCGTCGACCGGCGGACCGGCGCCGGGTCCGGCCGCCGCGGACGTCAGCCGCGCCGACCCACCGTACCCACGAAATCGTTCACCCCCAGCGCGGCGCGGAACCGCCACAGCACCGCCGCGTAGACCACCGCGGCCGCCACGCAGCCCAGCGCCACCCCGGGGACGCTGTCGCCCAGCCAGCCGCGCGCCGCCAGCCCCAGCACCGCCGCGGGCAGCACACCGGCCGCCACCGCGCCGGCGTAGCCGCGGTCCACGGTGCGAAAGCCCAGCCGGTAGCGGACCAGCAGCGCCGACGCCAGGTTGTCCACCACGATCGCCAGCCCCCACGAGACGGCCGCGCCCAGCACCCCCGCCGACGGGATCAGCACCAGCCCGCACCCGACCTGGACCGCGAACGCCAGCCCCGCCACCGCCAGGTTCCACGAACTGCGCCCGGCCATCAGGATCACCGTCTGGGCGTTGCCCACCATGACGTTGACCGCGTTGGCACCGCACAGCACCACCAGCGCCGCCGCCCCCGCCGGGAAACCACCGCCGAACAGCGACATCACCGTGCGCGGGAAGACCGCCATCAGCACGAACAACGGCAGCGAGAACAACGTGATCCACCGCGTCGACAACCGGTGCAGCCCCCGCGCCTCACCGGTGCGCCCACTGCCCAGCAGCCCGCTGATCTGCGGCGCCACCGCCAGCCGCACCGCCAGCTGCAACAGCGTGCCCGCGGTGATCAGCCGGGAGACGGCCGTGTAGACACCGGCGTCGCGGCTGCCGGCCAGCAGCGACAGCAGCACCACCCCGATCCACACCGCCGTGATGTCGAACACCGACGAGATCGCCCGCGGCCCGGAGAACGACCAGAACTCGCGCACCAGGGCCCGCTCACCGGCCCGGTCCGCCACCCGCGGCGCGTCACCGCGCCGCAGCCGCCGCAGCGACACCCACGCGATCACCGCCCCCGCCAGCGACGGCAGCAGCCACGCCGCCGACAGGCTCAGCACCGACGGCGCCCACACCACCAGCGGCACCGCCAGCACCACCCGCAGCAGCGGCTTGCCGATCTGCTCGGTGCCGACGAACGGCAGCACCGTGCCGTAGCCGCGCGCCGCGCCCAGCGCCACCAGCGTCACCGTGGTCAGCGGCAGGAACACCGCGAACATCCGCAGCACCAGCACCGCCTCGTGGCCCGGCAGCCCCGGCAGCAGGGCCCGCGCCGCCGACGGCAGCACCAGCAGCGCCACCATCGCCGCCGAAGCGGCCACCAGCGCCGGCCAGGCCGCCGCCCGCAGCAGCACCCCGGTGCGCCGCCCGCCGGTAGCCGTGCGGTCCATCGCCACGAACCGCACCAGACCGGTGTCGGCGCCCAGCTTCAGGGCGTTGCTGGCGATGGTGAAGACCGCGACCCCGGTGAAGACCGAACCGGCCGCCGCGGCACCGAGCCCGTGCGTGACCACGGTGACCAGCGCGAAGCCGGCCACCGCGTTCACCGCCGAGCCCAGCAGGCCGATCCAGCTGCCGCGTGCCGTCCGCGCGGTCGAGCCGTCCGGCACGGTCCGCCGACCGGTGGCCGCGGTACCCGGCGCCGTCATTCCCCGGTCCGCTCCAGCGGGAGCCGCTGCGGCGTCAGCGTCCGCGACGCCGACCACTCGCCGCTCGCCCCGGCGGATCCGCCCGACCAGCCCCCCGCCGCCGTCCCGGCCGCCCGGCCGCCGGCCGGCGGATCCGTCCGCGGCCCGCCGCCCGGCTCCCGCCCGCCCGGCAGCGCCCGGCGCAGCAGCTGGGCCGCCTGGCCGCCGGTGCGCCGCAGCACCGCGCCGACCACCGGCGTGCCGGTCGGCTCGAAGAAGTCCGCCACCCGGCCGAGTTCACCGCGCGGCAGCCCGCCGTCCGGGCACACCACGATGATCCCGTCCGCCCAGCGGGCCACCGCCAGCGCGTCCGGGTACTCCAGCACGGCCGGCGCGTACACCACGATGGTGCGGCCCGCCCGGTGCGCCATCGCGTTCGCCTCGATCTCCGCCAGCGCCGGGCCGATCGCCCGGGTCGGACGCCCCGGCACCAGGAAGAACGCGCCCGGCTGGCCGGCGTTGACCCGCAGCGGCGGCCGCGGCCGGCCCTGCGCGTCCACCCCGTCGCCGCTCAACTGCCGCGCCAGCCGCACCGACAGCTGCGGCTCGCGCAGGTCCGCCTCGATCAGCAGCACGTCCTCGCCGCTCTCGGCGAACGCCGACGCCAGGTTGGCGGCGACCTCCGCCGCGTGGCCCGCCGACTGCGGCTCGACGACCAGCAGCACCCGCCGCCCGCCGTCCCCTGCGTCCGGATCCACCGTCAGCGCCACCCGCAGCGCCAGCGCCCGGTACACCTCGCCGGTGCGTGACGACCGCGACCCGACCGCCAGCACCGGACCCTGCCCGCGCCGCGCCCCGCGCCGCCGCGGCAGCGTCGCCAGCACCGGTGCGTCCAGGTGCCGCCGTACGTCCGCCTCGTCGCGCACGCCGGACTCCAGCACCGACGTCAGCCAGGCCAGCAGCAGGCCCAGGGCCAGGCCCACCACGCCGCCCACCGCCAGCGTCAGCCCGGCGCCCGCCCCGGCCGGCGACGCCGGCGTCACCGCCTTCGACAGCACCGTGCCGGGGGTGGTGTCCACCGTCTCGTAGTCGGTCAGCTTGCTCTGCACCGCGCTGATCTGCCCGGCGATCGCCTCGCGCACCGTGGGACCGGCCGAGTCGTAGCGGGAGTTGAGCGACTTCAGCTGCGCCTGCAACGTGCCGGTGGTCCGCGCCAGCGACGTCGTCGCGGTCGCGTGCCGCTGCGCGAGGTAGGCGGTCATCAGCGCGTTGGTCCGCCGGGCCGTCTCCGCCGCGCCGGCGCCGGTGTAGGCGAAGTCCAGCACCTGCGAGTCCGGCGAGACGCTGACCAGCAGACCGTGCTTGAGGTCCGCGCCGGTCAGCCCCGCCTCGCCCAGCGCGGTGGCGGCCCGGTCGGTCACCAGCGGGCTGGAGGCGACCTGGATCTCGGTCTGCATGTTGATCTGGTTGTCGACGCCCACCTGCGAGTCGAAGGCCGAGGAGGTGACGTCGCGCACCAGTACGGAGCCGTCCGCCTCGTAGGTCCCGCTGCCGGTGGCGGCCAGCAGCGCGCCGCCGCACAGCCCCAGCACCACGGCGGTAGCGATCACCAGCCGGTGCCGGAACAACTGCCGCAGCTGGTCGCGCACCTGGTCGGGTTCGTCTCGCGGGAGCTCGTCGGATATGGAGGAGACGGTCACACGAGAGCCCTTCTCGGAGCGGAAGACGCGGGGACGGACGGATCGTCGGCGGGCGGCGGCGGGGCGGCCGGGGCGGCCCGCCGGGAGATCAGCAGCGGGACGACCACCAGCAGCGCCAGCGGCGCGGTCGCCGCCAGCAGGCTGCCGCGCAGCAGGATCAACTGGTAGAAGCCGAAGGCCGGCACCAGCAGGGCGGCCAGGGTGCCGGAGCGGCCGCGCAGCCGGTGCCGGGCCGCGTCGATCCGGCGGCCCACCGCGCCCAGCGCCAGGAACACCAGCGCCACCGCGGGCAGGCCGGCCCACAGGTAACTCTCGATCCACAACGGGGAGGAGAGGTTGGTGAAGTTGTAACCGGCGAACTTGGCGATGTCGATCCCGGTGTCCTGCGGCTTGCCCGGCCACACCGCCCGCGGCAGCCAGAACAGCGGCGGCCCCAGCAGCCGCTGCGGCTGGAACCCCACCTTCTGCTGGAACGCCAGCCCGGTCTCGATCTGCTGGTACGCGTCGTAGTCGCCGTTGGTGGTGAACTGCTGCGACAGCGACACCACATGGATCTGCTCGCGGTGGGTGTACCGGAAGTAGTCGCTGTAGGGGAAGACCACCAGGACCACCGCCAGGATGGCCGCCGCCGCGATCCGGAACCCCTTCGGCCGGCGCAGCGCCGGATGTGCGAAGGCCAGCGTCAGCAGCACGGTCCCGGCCCAGAACCGCGGGTTGCTGATGGGGTTGTTGACCACCACGTTCAACGTGGTCATCGCCGCGATCGCCATCCACCGCAGCCCCTTCAGCAGCCGGTCGCCGTGCCGCAGCCGGGGCAGCTGGACCAGGCCGAGCAGCGCCCAGAACGCGGGCACCGAAAGGCCCCAGGCCGCCAGTGCCGCGCCCGCCTTCGAACCGTCACCACCGCTGCCGTCCGCGGTGCTCAGCGCCTGGCGGCTGGTGAAGAACGCCCCGACGCCGCCCTGCTTGGGCACCAGGTAGGCCGCGATGGCCAGCGACGCCCCGCACAGCAGCAGCACCCGCACCGGTGCGACCCGCCGGCCCAGCAGCCGTTCCAGCGGCGGCGGACCCGGCCGGCCGGCCCGTACGAACCGGTGGCCCAGCGCGGAGCCGGCCGAGTAGGCCAGCAGCCCGGCCTCCATGATGACGCAGGAGACGAACGCCACGTGCCCGGTCGTGCGGTACTCCCACGGGTAGGAGCCGCTGACCAGCATCGCCAGCGGGGCCAGGCCCAGCCAGATGTAGCTGAACAGCCAGAACCCCAGCGCCACCACCCGCACCGTGCGGTCCGTCAGCACCCGCGCCAGACCGATCGCGGTGTGGGCTATCACCACCGCCTGCACCGCCAGCGCGGGCTGGAAACGCGGCGTCAGCGACGAGAGCACCAGCGCCGGACCCACGAGTCCGAGCAGGAGAACCCAGATCACCAGCGCCGCGACACCGCGCGGCTTCTCCCCGCCCCCGGCCGGCCCCCCGCCCAATTGCCGCCTCCCACCTGTGCCAAACATCCCGATGAGGAAAAGTAGCCTCAGTATGCCCCGTTACCTGGAAACATGTGATCGAACCGAGAAC
The DNA here is from genome assembly GCF_027947535.2 of Streptantibioticus silvisoli. Lineage (GTDB taxonomy): Bacteria > Actinomycetota > Actinomycetes > Streptomycetales > Streptomycetaceae > Streptantibioticus_C > Streptantibioticus_C silvisoli. The sequence goes on along the minus strand of NZ_JAAGKO020000023.1, from coordinate 78,250 downwards.
ATTTCGAGGGGGGACCTTCACGTGTCACGTCAGCTGCTCGTGGTGTCGACCAACTACGCACCGGAGCACTCGGGGATCGGCCCCTACTCCACCGGCATCGCCGAGCACCGGGCGGCGGCCGGCGACCGTGTCGAGGTGCTGGCCGGCATGCCGCACTACCCGGCCTGGCGCACCGACCCCGGCTACCGGGGCGCCTGGCGGCGCACCGAGCAGCGCGGCGGCGTCACCGTGCACCGCCGCCGTCACACGGTACCCGCCCGGCAGACGGCGGTACGCCGGGCCCTGTACGAGGCCAGCTTCCTCGCCCACGGGCAACTGACCGCCCCCCGCGGCCCGTTCGACCTGGTGCTCAGCCAGATGCCGGGGCTGGCCGGCGGCCTCATCGGCGCCCGGCTGGCCCGCCGCGCCGGGATACCGCACGTGGTCGTCGTCCAGGACCTGATGGGCGCCGCCGCCGCGCAGAGCGGCATCGCCGGCGGCGGCCGGGTCGCCGGACTGGCCGGCGGGGTCGAGGGCCGGGTGCTGCGCGGCGCGACCCTGGTCGGCGTGGTCCACGAGACCTTCCGCGACCGGGTCGCCGCCACCGGCGTGGCGCCGGACCGCATCCGGGTGGTGCCCAACTGGAGCCACATCGCCCGGCCTTCGGGCGACCGGGCGCGCACCCGGGCCGCCATGGGCTGGCGCGACGACGAGATCATCCTGCTGCACTCCGGCAACATGGGCCTCAAGCAGGGCCTGGAGGTGATGGTGGAGACCGCCCGGCTGGCGGCCGGCGCCGGCGACCGGCTGCGCGTGGTGCTGCTCGGCGACGGCAACCAGCGCGCCGCCCTGGAACGGGCGGGCGCCGGCGTGCGGCAGCTGGACTTCGTGGACCCGGTCGACGACGCCGCCTTCCCCGACGTGCTGGCCGCCGCCGACATGCTGGCGGTCACCCAGCGCGCCTCGGTGCTGGACATGAGCATCCCCTCCAAGCTCACCTCGTACTTCGCCGCCGGCCGGCCCGTCATCGGCTCGGTCGCCTCCCGGGGCGGCACCGCCGAGGAGGTGCTGCGCTCCGGCGCGGGTGTGCTGGTGCCGCCGGAGGACCCGGCCGCCCTGCTGGCCGCCGCGCGCGGCCTGGCCGACGACCCGGCCGCCGCCGCCCGGCTCGGCGCGCACGGCCCCGCCTACGTCGACGCCCACCTCAGCCAGGAGGCCGGCCTGGCCCGTATCGACGCCCTCATCGACGAAGCGCTCGCCCGCTCGGCGACGGCGGGGGAGAGGGCAGGGCGGTAACCCGCCTTCTGCGGGGGGCGGTTGGCGTCGGGCCGGCGCCCGATGCGGTCGGCGGGCCGGTTCGTGCGTCCGGCCGGCCTGGCGGCGCGGCGGGGTCACGTTCCGCCCCCGGTGCGGCGGTTGGCGTCTCGCCGCCTCCCCGGCCGACGTGCCGTCCCGTACGCCAGCCGGCGGTCCGTAGCGGCAACTGCCGCCCCCGGTTAGGTGGTTGGCGGCCACTCCCGGTCCCCGCCCCCGGCTTCCCTCCCCGGCCGACGTGCCGTCCCGTCCCGTGCGCCGGCCGGCGGTCCGCAGCGGCAACTCCCGGCCCCGGTAGGGCGGTTGGCGGCACTCCCGGCTCCCGCCCCCGGCTTCCCTTCCCCGGCCGACGTGCCGTCCCGTACGCCGACCGGCCCGCCGGGCAGGCACGCCCCGTCAACGACGCGCCCACCGTCAACGACCAGCCCCGTAACGCGGTCGGCGCCTCCACCCGCCCCCTCACCCCCCGCACGCCGCCTCGTACTCCTGCGTCAGCCGGTCGGCGACCGCGGTGAGGGAGAAGACGGTCTCGACCGCCCGGTGCCCGGCGGCGACGGTGCGGGCGCGCAGGTCCGGGTCGCCCAGTAGCCGGTCCACCGCGTCGGCCAGTGCCTGCGGACTGCCGTCGGTGACGAGCGCGGCGCCGGAGTCGGCCAGGGTGCCGGCGATGCCGCAGCTGTCGGTGAGTACCACGGGCGTGCCCGCGGCCAGCGCCTCCAGCACGCTCATCGGGAACGGCTCCCGCACGCTCGGCAGGACGTAGACCGCGGCCCGGGCCAGCCGGTCCAGCGCCGCGTCGTGGGCCACCGGTCCGCCGTAGCGCACCCGGTCCGCCAGACCGCCGCGCGCGATCCGGTCGCGCACCGCCGGCAGTGAGCCCTCGTCGGCGCCGTGCAGCACGAACCGCGTCGCGGGCCGGCGGGCGGTCAGCAGGGCGGCGGCGTCCACGAAGGCCTCCGGGCGCTTGCGCGGGTGCAGCCGGGCCAGGTACAGCACCAGGTCCGGATCGCGTTCCCCGGCCGGGGGGACCGCCCGCCGCACCCCGTTGGGCAGCCGCAGCAACGGCGGCCGGCCGGCGCCCAGTACGGCGGCCAGCCCCTGCTCCTCCTCCGCCGTCAGCACCAGGCAGGCCCTCGCCCGGCGCAGCAGCGGCACCAGCGCGGCGTCGAACGCCCGGGCCACCGCGCCGCCGCGCGGCTGGACCATGCCGTGCGTCTGCACCAGGTACGGGGTGCCGCGCAGCCGGGCCGCCAGCAGCGCCGCCAGCGACACCAGGTCCCGGCCGGCGTGCACCTGGAGCACGTCCGCCCGGCCGGCCTCCCGCCACAGCGCCACCGCCAGCCGGGCGCTGAACAGCCCGAGGAAGCCGCGCCCGGGGATCAGGGTGCGCGCCGCGAACGCCCGCAGCGGCACGCCGTCCGCGGTGGCCGGCGGCGGCCCCTGGCCGCGCCACAGCGACAGCAGCGCGGTGTCGTGGCCGCGGGCGGTGAGCTCCGCCAGCTGTCCGGTGGCGACGCTGACCGGGCCGCCGTAGGCGCCGTCGTCGCTGACCAGGGTCACCACGTGCCGCACCACCCGGCCGGCCGGGGACGGCGTCACCGGGTGCTCCCGCCGGCCAGCAGGGTCGCGCCGGGCGCCAGGTCGCGGTGCGCCACCGCGCCGGCGCCGACCACCGCGCCCTCCCCGACGGTGACCCCGCGCAGCACCGTCGCGCGCGCCGCCACCCAGCTGCCCGGCCGCAGCACGATGGGCGCGTTGTCGAACTCGAAGGTGGGGCTGCGCCGCTGGTGGCTGCCGGTGCACAGCAGCGCGCCCTGCGAGACGCACACGTCGGAGCCGATGGTGATGGGCTCCAGGTTGACCAGCCAGGCGTCCTCGCCGATCCACACGTCGTCGCCGACCGTCAGCTTCCACGGCCACTGCACCCGCACCCGGTGCCGGATCAGCACCCGCCGGCCGACCGTGGCGCCGAACGCCCGCAGCAGCGGCGGGCGCAGCCGGGGCGGGAACCACCATTTCGTGAACACCAGGTTGAGTACCGCGAACCACAGCGCCTGGCCGGCGACACCGCGCCCCTTGGCGTACCCGGTGCCGGTGAAGCCGCGCAGCGACCGCCGCGGTTCCCCGGCCCGGCGCTGTCGCGGCACCGGGGCGGCCGCGGCCCGCGGCACGCCGCCGGCCGGCCCGGCGGCGCCGCCGGTGCCGCCGGCCGCCCGCGCGGCCTCCTCGCGCGGGCCGCTCACCGGTCCACCCGGACCGCGGAGCCGGCCAGTTGGGCGGTCAGCGCGCCGACGTCGGCGCGGACCATGATCGCGGTCAGCTCCCGGAAGGTCACCGCCGGCTTCCAGCCCAGCTTCCGCTCCGCCTTCGACGCGTCCCCGATCAGCGCGTCCACCTCCGAGGGCCGGTCGTACTTGGGGTCGTAGCGAACGTGGTCGGTCCAGTCCATGCCGACCGCCGCGAACGCCTCCTGGCAGAACTCCCGCACCGAGTGCGCCTGTCCGGTGGCCACCACGTAGTCGTCCGGCTCGTCCTGCTGGAGCATCCGCCACATCGCCTCGACGTACTCCGGCGCGTAGCCCCAGTCGCGGACCGCGTCGAGGTTGCCCAGGTAGAGGTGCTGCTGGAGGCCGGCCTGGATGCGGGCCACCGCGCGGGTGATCTTGCGGGTGACGAAGGTCTCGCCGCGGCGCGGGGACTCGTGGTTGAACAAGATGCCGTTGGTGGCGTGCATGCCGTACGCCTCGCGGTAGTTGACGGTGGTCCAGTACGCGAAGACCTTGGCACACCCGTAGGGGCTGCGCGGGTGGAAGGGGGTGCGTTCGTTCTGCGGCGGCGGGGTGGCGCCGAACATCTCGGAGGAGGACGCCTGGTAGATCCGGGTCTCGATGCCGCTGGCCCGGACGGCCTCCAGCAGCCGCAGGGCGCCCATGCCGGTGACGTCGCCGGTGTAGAGCGGCGCGTCGAAGGAGACGCGGACGTGGGACTGCGCGCCGAGGTTGTAGACCTCGTCGGGCGCGATCCGGTGCAGCAGGCTGGTCAGCGCCACCCCGTCGGACAGGTCGGCGTGGTGCAGCACCAGGTCGCGTTCCGGGGTCTGCGGGTCCTGGTAGATGTGGTCGATCCGCTCGGTGTTGAAGCTGGAGGACCGGCGTATCAGGCCGTGCACCTGGTAGCCCTTGGCGAGCAGCAGTTCCGCCAGGTACGAACCGTCCTGGCCGGTGACCCCGGTGATGAGTGCGGTCTTGCGCAAGGCGACTTCCCCCTTCTGCCCGGACGGTTCCGGGCGGTGGTGAACGGTGGGTGGGACGACGGGTGGTGGGGCGACGGGTGCGTGGGACGACAGGTGGACGGGGCGACGGACGGGTGGGGCGACGGGTGGTGCCCGGTGCGGGCATGGCCGGGGCCGCTCGGGTGGCGCGGGCTGCTTTCGGGCCGCCCGCGACCCGGGATACCTACGACATGATGAAGAACATGTGATCAGATTGCGGGAGTTCTGTCGCCATCGGGTCCGGAACTGCGAAAATCCGCACCATGGACGATCTCCTCCCTCCCCCCGCCCGGGTCTTCGTCGCCGGCCACCGCGGTCTGGTCGGCTCCGCGGTCCGGCGCCGGCTGGAGGCCCGCGGCTACCAGGTGCTGACCCGCACCCGTGACCAGCTCGACCTGCGCGACGAGGCGGCCACCGCGGCCTTCCTCGCCGACCGGCGCCCGGACGCGGTGGTGCTGGCCGCCGCCAAGGTCGGCGGCATCATGGCCAACTCCACCTACCCGGTGCAGTTCATCGAGGAGAACCTGCGCATCCAGCTCAGCGTCATCTCCGGCGCCCACCGGGCCGGCGTGCGGCGGCTGCTGATGCTCGGCTCCAGCTGCATCTACCCCCGGCTCGCCGACCAGCCCATCACCGAGGACGCCCTGCTCACCGGCCCGCTGGAACCCACCAACGAGGCCTACGCCATCGCCAAGATCGCCGGCATCGTCCAGATCCAGTCCTACCGGCGGCAGTACGGCGCCTCCTACGTCTCCGCGATGCCGACCAACCTCTACGGCCCCGGCGACAACTTCGACCCGGTCGGCTCCCACGTGCTGCCCGCGCTGATCCGCCGTTTCCACGAGGCGGTCCGCGACGGCGCGCCGCAGGTCGTGCTGTGGGGCAGCGGCACCCCGCGCCGCGAGTTCCTGCATGTCGACGACCTGGCCTCCGCCTGTGAGGTGCTGCTGCGCCGCTACGACGGCGACGAACCGGTGAACGTGGGATGCGGCGCCGACCTGACGATCCGCGAACTGGCCGAGACCGTCGCCCGGGTGACCGGCTTCACCGGCACCCTGGCCTGGGACACCGGCAAACCGGACGGCACGCCGCGCAAGCTGCTGGACGTCTCGCGGCTGACCGCCCTGGGCTGGCGGCCGAGCGTCCCGCTGGAGGACGGCATCGCCGCCACCTACGCCTGGTGGCGCGAGCGGTCGGCCTGACCGGCGGCCCGTGACGGCGCGGGCGGTGGCCGGTCAGTAGGCCCCGCGCCCCTCGGCCACCGCCCGTACCGTGCGGGTCAGCACGTGCAGGTCCACCGCCAGCGACCAGTTGTCGACGTAGCCGAGGTCGATGGCGACCGTCTCGTCCCACGTCAGGTCGGAGCGGCCGCCGACCTGCCACGGCCCGGTCAGCCCCGGCCGCACCAGCAGCCGCCGCAGTTCCACCTCGTCGTAGCCGGCCACCTCCTCCGGCACCGGCGGGCGCGGGCCCACCAGCGACATCCGGCCGGTCAGCACGTGCAGCAGCTGCGGCAGTTCGTCGAGCGAGAAGCGGCGCAGCACCGCGCCGACCCGGGTCACCCGCGGGTCGGTGCGGATCTTGAACATCCGGCCGTCCTGCTCGTTGAGGTGGCCCAGCCCCGGCCGCCGTTCGTCCGCGTCGGCCACCATGGAGCGGAACTTGACCATGGTGAACGTCTCGCCGCCGCGCCCCACCCGGGTCTGCCGGTGGAACGCCGGGCCGCGCGAGGTCGACCGCACCAGCAGCGCCAGCGCCAGCAGCAGCGGCGACAGCAGCACCAGCAGCACCAGCGCCCCCAGCCGGTCGGTCACCGCCTTCACCAGCCGCGCGAAGCCGGCCTGCGCCGGGGCGGCCACCGTCAGCAGCGGCAGCCCGCCGGCCGAGTCCAAAGCGATGCGGTGGACGGCGACCTCGGTGATGCCGGGCAGCAGCGTCAGCCGGCGCCCCGACTCGTGCACCGCCCACACCAGCCGGCGCAGCCGTTCGCCGGACAGTGCCGCCCCGGGCGCCGCCAGCACGGTGTCCGCCCGCAGTTCGCCGGCGGCCCGCAGCAGTTCGCCCCCGTCGGCGCCGTCCGGCTCGCCGTCCGCGCGCCGGGTCAGCCGGCCGGCGACCACCGTGCCGCCGGCCGGCTCGCCGGGACCGATCAGGCAGGCGCCGACCACCACGTACTCGTGGTGGGTGTGCCGGGCCAGCTGGCCGACGGCGGCGTCCACCGCGGCGGCATCGCCCACCACCAGGGTGCGGCGCACCGCCAGCCCCCGCCGGTGCAGCCCGAACAGCCGGCGCTGCGTCAGTTTGCGCCGCAGGCAGGTCACCAGCAACGGCGCGACCAGCGCGAGCAGCACCGGCAGGGCGGCCACCGGCAGCGAGGAGAACGCCCGCAGCACCGCCAGCAGACCGACCAGCACCGCCCATTCGTGCAGTACCGGCCGCAGCGCGCCGGACTCGCCGATGCTCACCCGGGAGTAGCGGCCGCGGGCCGTGCCGATGGCCAGCCAGCAGGCCGCCGTCAGCGCCGCCACCGGCCAGGCGTCGACCGTGCCGTGTTCCGCGGCCAGCAGCAGGCCGGTGGGTATGAGCGCGCCGAGGGCGTCGACGGCCACCGCGGTGGCCGGCCGGTCCGGCCGCGCCGCCCGGTGCAGGTGCCCGGCGGACCGGCCGGGCTCGAAGTCCGCCCATTCCTGCGAGGTACGGACATCGGTCGATCGCATGAATTTCCCCCCCGGGAACGAAGACGCGACACCGTTTCTCACCGCGGCGCCCCGCAGCGCCCGGTATGACGATAGGTGAACACGGTGGTTTCCGTTCGTTTTCCGTGCGGTTCGGTTCAGAAGTGGCCGAAGTGTGACGCCGGCCGGCGGGCCGGGTCACCCCGGCCCGCCGGACCCGCGCTACCGCGCTCCGGCCGCGTAGTGCGCCGCCACCTGGGCGGCCGTCAGCTCGGTGGAGTAGACGGCCGCCTCGTCCACGCCGCCGCGGAAGAAGTCGCCGGTCGGTGCCTGCGGCCAGCCGCTGAGGTTGTCGCCGCCGACGCGCCAGTAGCCGGTGTAGGACCGGTTGGCGCTGACGCCGTTGCTCGCGACGGCGGCGCCGTCGACGTAGAGCTTCATGCCGTCGGCGCCCTGGGTGGCCACCAGGTAGTGCCAGGCGCCGTCGTTGTACGCGGCCGGCGAGGTGACGGTGTCGGCCTCGGCGTTGCGCACGCCGAAGACCAGGTGGCCGTCGTTCGTCATGTACACGTGCCGGTCGAAGGTGCCCGACATCCCGTTCTGCGAGTCGCCGAAGCCGATGAGCTTGCCGCCCTGCGTGCCGGTGGTGCGGAACCACAGCTCGGTGGAGTACACCGCCGGCGCCGCGGTGGCCGTGGCGGAGGAGACGATGCTGAAGAAGTTGCCGTCCAAGGTGGCCGCGGTGTCGGTGGTGCCGGCCACCGCGCTCGCCGTGCCGCGGGCGACGTCCAGGCCGTAGACCCCGGTGTTGTCGTTGCCGGAGGCGTCCGCCGCGGTGTAGCCCGACGACTCGTCGAGGCGCCAGTAGCTGTCGGGGGCGTCGCCGTAGACCGCCTTGCCGTAGGGGTCGGACGGGCCGGGCGCCACGGAGGCGCCGCTGCCCAGGTCGTAGTGCGCGGCGACCTGCGCGGCCGACAGCACCGACGGGTAGACGGCCGTCTCGTCGACGTCGCCCTGGAAGAAGGCGCTGGACGGCTGGTTGGGCCAGCTGCCCAGGGAGTCGCCGCCGACGTGCCAGTAACCGGTGTACTGCTGGCTGGTGGTGACCGCCGCGTTCCGGCCGACCCGCAGCCCGTCGACGTACAGCGCCATCCCGTCGGCGCCCTGGGTGGCCACCACGTGGTGCCAGGCGCCGTCGTTGTACGCGGCCGGCGAGGTGACCGTCTGCGTGCCGCCGGAGTAGACCCCGAAGACCAGCTGGCCGGAATTGGTCATGTAGACGTGCTTGTCGTACGAAGACGAGGCGGCGGTCGGCGAGTTGCCGAAGCCGACCAGCAGCCCGCCGCTCCTCGTGGTGGTCTTGAACCACGTCTCCACGCTGTACTGCGACGGTGTCGGCTGCGCGGCCGCGGTGGCCACGAAGCCGGTGGAGCCGTTGAGGCCCAGCGGGTAGCTCGGGTCGCCGGTCAGCGCGCCGGTGCCGTCGCGGTAGGTGCCGCCGCCGTTGAACGTGCCGTTGTGCTCGCCGGCCGAGTCGCCGATGAAGCCGCCCGACGGCTCGTCGTAGCGCCAGTACAGGTTCGCGCCGTCGCTGACCACCCGCGCGGCGTAACCGGACGTCGCGGTGCCCGACTTGACGGTGTACACCGGTGAACTGGCCACGTTCGTGCCGTCGCTCGCGGTGATCCGGTACGTGTGGTAGCTGCCCGGGGCCAGCCCGCTGTCGGTGAAGGACACCTGCGGTCGCGACCACCAGTAGCTGGCGGCGGTGCCGGTCCACACCGGGGTGGTGGAGCCGTCGCGGTAGACGCTGTAGCTGAGCGTGCCGTCGTCGGTGTCGGTGGAGGCGAGCCAGCGCAACTGGACGGTGCCGGCGCCGACGGAGGAGGTGCTGCCCATCGCGGGTGCGGTGGGCGGAGCCTTGTCCGGTCCGGTGCCGAAGCGGGTCAGGCCCTGCTGGGCGGTGCCGTTGACGGTGGTGAACTCGCCGCTGACCCACAGGTAGGGCTGGTCGTCCTCGGTGGCGATGGTCAGCGCGCGCGGACCGATCTGCTCGCCGATGCCGTCGTTGGTGTCGGGGGCCCAGGGCAGTTCCATGCCGGTGGTGGTGGGTTCGGCGATGAGGTGCTGGCGGCGTCCGTCGGGTTGTTCGCCCATGCTGGAGCAGTCGTGGGTGTGCGAACCGGCGTACAGGACGCCTTGGTAGCTGATGACGGCCTGGGTGGCGCCGAGGCAGGTGTCGCGCCAGCGTTGGCCGAGGGTTGACCAGTCGATGGCGATGCGGCCGTCGAAGACCCCGCCGCCGGTGCCCTCGTTGCCGGTGTAGAAGCCGGTCGCGTCGGAGGTGAGCGCCTTCACCACGGAGTTCTGCTCGATGAAGCCCAGCGGGTACGTCTTGGCGGTGGCGCCGGTGGCGGCGTCCACGATGCCCAGGGCGTGCGAGTCGGCGCCGTCGAGGCGGTCGAAGTCGCCGCCGACGACCAGCATCGAGCCGTCCGGCGACAGCACCGAGGCGCGCACCGGCTTGTCGGCGGTCGGCGCCCACCCGGTGAGCGTGCCGTCGGTGGTCACCTGGGCCAGCCGGGTACGGGTCTGCCCGTCGACCGAGGTGAAGTCGCCGCCGAAGTACACCCCGGTGGCGGTCGGGGTGATGGTGCGCACCGTCGCGTTGACCTGCGGTGCGAAGCCCGGCTTGAGCGCGCAGGTGGCGATGTCGATGGCCACCAGGCTGTTGACGTAGGCGCCGTTGACGTGGTCGAAGTAGCCGCCGGCGTACAGGGTCCTGCCGTCCGGCGAGACCGCCAGCGCCCGCACGGTGGCGGTGCCGCTGCTGACGGTGAACGACAGGCCGCAGCCGGTCGGGTCGCCGGTCGCGGCGTCGAACTCCGCGAAGTTGACGGCCGGTTGCTCCCCGGCGCCGCCGGCCGCGGTGCCCGGCGGACGGATCGCGGTGAAGCTGCCCCCGGCGAAGACCTTCCCCCCGGCCTGGGCCATCGCCCACACGATGCCGTCGGTCTGCCAGGTCGCCAGGCTGTTGGACGTGAACGCCACCGGTGCCACCGGAGCCGCGACCACGGTGGGCGCCGTCACCGCCAGCACCACCGACGCGGCCAGCGCCGTGGCCACCACACCGGCGAGCATTCTGGGTCTGCGCATCGAACCCCCCCTTTTCCCTTGTGGACATCGGCGGCCCCCGAACGCGGGCCGCCGGTCGTACCGCGGGCGGACGGCCGGAGCCGTCCGCCCGCGCCCCCGGACACCGGGTGAGCGCACCGCGCCGGGGCGCGGTGCGCTCAGGACGTGCGTGCCGCGTAGTGCGCCGCTACCTGATCGGGCGTCAGAACGGCCCAGTAGACCGCCGATTCGTCCAGGTCACCGGCGAAGTCGTCGCTGGTGCCGTGGCCGGGCCACGGGGTGAGCGACACCCCGCCGCCCGCGTGCCAGTACCCGCTGGGCATCCGGGTCGGCGAGACGGTGGTCTTGTTGCTGCCGACGAGCTTGCCGTCGACGTACAGGCTCATCCCCGACGGCCCCTGGGTGGCGACGACCTGGTGCCACTTGCCGTCGTTGTAGGCCGCCGGGGAGGTGAGCGCGTAGTGGTAGACGTTGTACGCGCCGAAGACCACCTGGCCGGTGCCGCTGAGGTAGACGTCCTTGTCGCTCAGGTCGGAACTGAGGACCTGCTTGTCGCCGAACCCCATCAGCAGACCGCCCGCGGTGCTGGTGGACTTGAACCAGGTCTCCACCGAGTAGCTGAGCGCGCCGGGCTGCGCCACCTCGTCGTAGACGTAGCCGGTGCTGCCGTTGAGCCCCAGCGGCGTGCCCGGGTCGTCCTTGACCGGCCCGGTGCCGTCGTCCCAGGTGCCGCCGCCGTCGAAGTACCCGGTCTGGTCGCCCGCCGAGCTGTCGGCCAGGTACGTGGCGGCCGACGGGCTGTCGTAGCGCCAGTACAGCTTCGCGCCGTCCGCGGTGACCTTCGCGTCGTAGGCACCGGTCGCGCCGGGCACGGTGGCGCTGACCGAGGCCGAGGTGACGGTGCTGGTGCCGTCGCTGACCGTCACCTTGTACGTGTGCTTGGCACCCGGCGTCAGACCGCTGTCGGTGAACGTCAGCTGCGGCCGCGACCACCACCACGACGCCGACGTGGTGGTCCAGATCGGCGTGGTGGAGCTGTCGCGGTACAGCTTGTACGTCAGCGTGCCGTCGTCGGTGTCGGTCGCGGTGCGGACCCGGACGGCCAGCTTGCCCGACGCCAGCCCGGCCACGTTGACCTGCGGTGCGGTGGGGGCGGCCTTGTCCGGTCCGGTGCCGAAGCGGGTCAGGCCCTGCTGGGCGGTGCCGTTGACGCTGGTGAACTCGCCGCTGACCCACAGGTACGGGTGACTCGCCTCGGTGGCCACCGTGATGGCCCGCGGGCCGACCTCTTCGCCGATGCCGTCGTTGGTGTCCGGTGCCCAGGGCAGTTCCGCGCCGGTGGTGGTGGGTTCGGCGATGAGGTGCTGGCGGCGTCCGTCGGGTTGTTCGCCCATGCTGGAGCAGTCGTGGGTGTGGGAGCCGGCGTACAGGACGCCTTGGTAGCTGATGACGGCCTGGGTGGCGCCGAGGCAGGTGTCGCGCCAGCGTTGGTCGAGGGTGGACCAGTCGATGGCGATGCGGCCGTCGAAGACCCCGCCGCCGGTGCCCTCGTTGCCGGTGTAGAAGCCGGTCGCGTCGGAGGTGAGGGCCTTCACGACGCTGTCCTGCTCGATGAACCCCAGCGGATACGTCCGCGTGTTGGCGCCGGTCGCGGCGTCGACCACCCCGAGGGCGTGCGAGTCCGCGCCGTTGAGGGTGTCGAAGTCACCGCCCACCACCAGTTGCGTGCCGTCCGGGGACAGCACCGAGGCGCGCACCGTCTGGTCCGTCGCGGGCGCCCAGGCGGTGAGCGCGCCGGCGGTGGACACGTGCGCCAGGTGCTCGCGGGTCTGCCCGTCGACCGAGGTGAAGTCGCCGCCGAAGTACACCCCGGTGCTGGTCGGGGTGATGGTGCGCACCGTCGCGTTGACCTGCGGCGCGAAGCCCGACGTGAGCTTGCAGGTGGCGATGTCGATGGCGACCAGGCTGTTGACGTGCGTACCGTTGACCTGGTCGAAGTAGCCACCGGCGTACAGCGTCTTGCCGTCCGGTGAGACCGCCAGCGCCCGCACGGTGGCGGTGCCGCTGCTGATGGTGAACGACAGCTTGCAGCCGGTCGGGTCGCCGGTCGCGGCGTCGAACTCCGCGAAGTTGACCGCCGGTTGCTCCTTGCTGTTGCCGGCCGCGGTGCCCGGCGGGCGGATCGCGGTGAAGTTGCCGCCGGCGAAGACCTTGCCGCCCGCCTGGGCCAGTGCCCAGACGATGCCGTTGGTCTGCCAGGTCGCCAGGTTGTTGGACGTGAACGCCACCGGTGCCACCGGTGCGGCCAGAGCGCCGTGCGGCGACGTCACGCCGAGGATGACCATGGAGCACGCCGCGACCGCGGCGAGGTGTCGGCTTCTTGCCTTCACTTTTCCCCCTCCTTGTGATGCTGCCGTCGGCGAGGCTTGGGCGAACTGTACGTGTCACGTGAAGAGGGCGGTAGCGCTTTCCACCGGATTGATACGTTGACCCTAGCGACGATTCGCTGAATCGCCCCTTCCGCATGTGAAGGGCGCTCGGGCGTGATAGTGGGGTCACACCGTCCCAGGCGCCCGCTCGACGGCTCGCGGGAACAACCGACACCGTTTCACACGGCGGCTGCCGAACCGCCGTCGTTGGCAGGGTGTTTACGGTCACCCGGGCATGCGGGGGCGCGAGCACGCGGGGAGGCGGATGCGCGGGCGGCCGGGACGCGGATGTGCGGGCCCGCGGCCGGGACGCGGATGTCGGATGCGGCGGTGGGCGTTGGAGCGGCGGTCCTTGGAGCAGCGGACGTTGGAGCGATGGACGTCGCACCGGCGGCCACCGTCCATGGGTGCGCGACGCCGGCGGAGTTGGGCCCGGCGCGGTCCGTTACGGCGTCATCCCGGCGCGGCGCCGCCGGTGTTCGCCGCGCAGCACCCGGGCGGGCGCGTCGTCGTCGACGGCGCCGCAGCAGGTCGCCGACCACAGCGACGACGCCTGCGGGACGGCGTAGTACGGCACGAAGACCTTCGCGGTGTGGTGCCGGGAGACCCGCACCGTCGACAGCGCCGGCAGGACGTCGGGCGTCTGGCCGGCCAGGATCGCCAGCCGGCAGGGGCCGCAGGCGGGACGGCGCCGGGCGGCTGCCTCGCGGGCCGACTGGGTGCGTTGCCCGCGCCGCTTGCCGTGCGGCCCGGCGGCGTTCGGCCGGTCGCGTTCCGCCTCGCCGTGCAGGGGGTTGTAGAAGCACCGCACCACCGGGGCCGGCGGGCGCCGGCCGGCGTGCCGCAGGTGCGCGGCGGCGAACCGCTCCACCGCCCGGTCCGCCAGCACCACCGACGCCGCCAGGTCCGGCAGGTCCGCCGCCTCGTCCAGGATCTTCCCCGCCGCCTGGAACGCCTCCATCGCCCACACGTAGTCGCGCCGCACCGCCGTCTCCGCGGTGTCCGGGGTGAACTCCAGCCGCGCGTCGCTCAGCAGGTCGCCGACGTCCGCCAGCCGCTCCCGTGCGAGCGAGGCCAACCGCTCGCGCAGCACCTCCCATTCGCGCGTCACCCGCTGCTCGTGCTCGCGCAGCGCGGCCCGGCCCGGCCTCCCGCGCGTCCCGGCCGGTCCGGCGCCGTCCGGGTCCGCCTCCACCAGCGGACGCAGCCGGCCCAGGCCGGGCAGCACCCGCGACACCGCGGCCCGCACCACCCCGGCCGACCGGTGCGCGAACATCCCCGGTTCCAGTCCGGTCATCGATTCCTCCCCCGCTTCGCCCCGCCCCGACCGGCCCCGCGCGCTCCCGCGCCGTTGCCACCCGTCGATCTTCCCGTGCGCGTCCGACGGCACGCCACCGGGTGGGCGCGGTAAGGGAGTTGGCGGGGACCGCCGGGCGGGACGGCGGGGGAGAGGTGGCCGGGGTGGCCGGGCGGGCGGACGGCGGGGGAGGACCGCCGGGCGGGCGGCGGGAGAGAGGGCAGGGCGGCCGGGCGGGCGGTGGCGGCCGACCGGCCGCGGCTCACCCCAGCGGGTCCGCCAGCCCCCAGCCGCGGGCCAGCAGCGCGTCGACCTCGGCGAGCGCCCGCCGTAGCCGCTCGTGGCGGTCGCCGCGCATCTCGCGCCACGGCACCCCGGCCTCGGCCAGCACCTCGCGCAGCCGCCCGGTCATCCAGGGCCGCAGGTGCTCGCCGTCGCGCAGTCCGTCGTCGGCGAACGGCACACCGCCGTCGTCGGTCAGCAGGTACAGCGCCCGCGGTGCGATCGCCCGCGCCGCGTCCCGGACCGCCGCGGTGGTACGGCCCCGGTAGCGCTCCTGCCAGACGGTGGTGGCCAGCGCGTCGGTGTCGCAGACCAGCACCGGGCCGCCGTGCCGCGCCGCACGGTCCTCCGCCTCGGTCTGGCGGCGCACGACGCGCTCGAAGTCGGCGTCGGTCCACTCCAGGTCGAACACGGTCGGCACCGGATCGCCGGGCGCCGCGCGGCCGCGGGCCACCGCCAGCTTGGCGACGGTCAGTTCGCGGCCGTACTCCGGCACCCAGCCGGTCGACGCGTGCGGTCCGCCGCGGGCCCGCAGGGCGGCGGCCAGGTCCCGCGACAACGTGGTGGTCCCGGTCGACTCGGCACCCAGCACGACGACCCGGCGGGCCAGCGCGGCGCGCACCGGCGGCTCGATCTCGTCCCAGTACGCGGCGGGGTCGGCCCGTACCTTCGTTCCGGAGACCGCGAAGGTGTCGCGGCCCACGTCGAGCAGGACCGGCGCCGCCCCGAAGCGCCGGGCCAGTTCGGTGCCGTAGGGCTCGGAGGAGAAGACCGCGTCGACCGGCGCAGCGGGCTCGGCGGACTCCACCGCCCGCCGCATCAGGGCGACATGGCCGGCCCACGCCGTCTCGCTGGCGTAGTCCATCTCCAGGTCGTCGGCGATCCCGGCGACCACCACGTGCGGATCGCCCGACCACCGTTCCGCGATCCACGCCACCCGGTCCGCCAGCGGCAGCGACTCCTGGCGCGAGGCCATCACCACCACGGTGACCCGCTGGCAGGCGTCGGCCGCCGCCCGGATCAGGAAGTGGTGGCCGGAGTGCGGCGGATAGAACTTGCCGATCACCATCCCGTGCGCGAACCGCCCGCCGGCCCCAACCGCTCGCGCGTCCGCGTCCGCCTGCGCGTCGGCGCCGGGTGCCGGCCGTCCGCCGGCCGCGGCCCGGGTCCCCGTGGCCCGCGCGCTCACGCCGCCGCCTCCAACCGCGCGGCCGGCGCGGCCAGTTCACGGTGCCAGGACCGCAGGCCGACCAGGCACATGGCGAGCATCATCACGTAGACGATCGCGGTGAGGTCCAGCGCCTTGACCGTGTAGAGCGGCACGTAGACCACGTCGGCGACGATCCACAGGTACCAGTTCTCGATCCGCTTGCCGTTCAGCAGCCACTGCGCCGCCAGCGACAGGGCGGTGGTCAGCGCGTCCCAGAACGGCGCGATGTCGGACGCGCGGGTCAGGACCGCGGTCAGCCCCCAGGTCGCCGGCACCAGCAGCACCGCCAGCACCAGCAGGACCCGCGGCCGGGCCCGGCCCATCGGCTGCCCGGTCCCGGCCCGGCCGCCGCGCAGCCACTGCCACCAGCCGATCACCGCCAGCACCAGGTAGACCACTTGGAGCGCGGCGTCCGCGTACAGCCGCGCGCTCCAGAACAGCACCAGGAAGAACAGGTTGTTGGCTATTCCGACCGGGAAGTTCCACACGTTGGCGCGCACGCACAGCCACACGCAGGCCGCGCCGGTGGCGAAGCCCAGCAGTTCGGCCCAGCTGACCGCGTCCTGCCCGAAGTGGAACAGGACGTGGTTCAGCGGCGCCACGACGACACTGAGCGCGTCGGGTACGGACACGGCGACCCCCTTGATTACGTCGAAGTGACGATAACCGGCGCGGGTGACCGGTGCAATGCCCGCCGACGTGACACGCCCCACCCGGCGCCGCGCGTCCACCCGGCCGGTCGACCCCACCGTTCTGCCGAAGCCGCCGAAGCCGCCGAAGCCGCCGCCCCCGCCGCGCGCGTCCGCCGCACCTGCCCGCCGCGGTCGCCGGCTCTACGCTGGACGCGTGCATATCTGCTTCGTCTGCACCGGCAACATCTGCCGGTCGCCCAGCGCCGCCGCCGTCTTCGCCCACCAGGTGCAACGGGCCGGCCTGGCCGACCGGGTCCGGGTCACCAGCGCCGGCACCGGCCCGTGGCACGTCGGCGAACCGATGGACACCCGCTCCGGCCGGGCGCTCGCCGCCCGCGGCTACCCCACCGCGCACACCGCCGCCCAGGTCGGCGGCCCGCACCTCGGCGCCGACCTGCTGGTGGCCCTGGACGACTGGCACCGCGCCGAGCTGCTCGACCTGGTCGACGATCCGCAACGGGTCGTGCTGCTGCGGTCGTTCGACCCGGCGGCCGGTGACGACCTCGACGTGCCCGACCCGTACTACGGCGGCGCCGACGGGTTCGACGACGTCCTGACGATGATCGAGGCGGCCACCCCCGGCCTGCTCGCCCACGTCCGCGAACGGCTGGAGCGGTGACCGGGCCGGCCGCCGGGCCGGGCGAGGCCGCGGCGGCCACCGCCCGGCTGACCGGGCGCCGGGTGCGCGCGGTGCGGCCGTGGGGCGCCGGGCTGGCGCTGGTCGAACTCGCCGGCGGGGCGCAGCTGGTGGCCAAACGCGGCACCGGCCCCGGCGCCACCGCCGCGGAGGCGGCCGGCCTGCGCTGGCTGGCGGACACCGCGGCGGTCCGCGTTCCCGCGATCCACGGCTCCGACGAGCAGTGGCTGGTCCTCGAGCGGATCACCGAGGGCGGACCGACGGTGCGCGGCGCCGAACGCCTCGGTCGCGAACTCGCCGCCCTGCACGCGGCCGGCGCGCCGCACTTCGGCTCGCCCCCGCCCGGCGGCCCGTCCGACGCGTGGATCGGCCGGGCGCCGATGCGCGACGAACCGGGGCGGGAGTGGCCGGCCTGGTACGCCGAGCACCGCGTACTGCCGTACCTGCGCGGCGCGGTGGACGCCGGGGCCGTCGGACCGGGGGAGGGCGGGGTCGTCGAGGAGGTGTGCCGCCGCCTGCCGGAACTCGCCGGCCCGCCGCTCCCGCCCGCCCGGCTGCACGGCGACCTGTGGAACGGCAACGTGCTGTGGGGCGAGGACGGCGGCCCCTGGCTGATCGACCCGGCCGCGCACGGCGGCCACCGCGAGACCGACCTGGCCATGCTGGAACTGTTCGGCTGCCCGCACCTGGACCGCGTCCTGGCCGCCTACGACGAGGCCGCACCGCTGCCTCCCGGCCGCCCCCAACGGGTCGCGCTGCACCAGCTGTTCCCCCTGCTGGTCCACGCCACGCTGTTCGGCGCCCCCTACGGCCGCCGCGCCCTGACGGCCGCCCGAACGGCGCTGCGCGGCTGAGGGGACGGGGGCACGGGTCCGGGGCGCGGGGGAGGACGTCGCGGGCCGGACACCGCACCGCAAGCCGGACGTGCCGCACCGCGCGGCAGGCAGCCGCACCGCCAGCCCCGACGCCGCGCCGCAGGCTGGCCCCCGCCGCACCGCGCCCCAGGCAGTCGCACCGCCAGCCCCGACACCGCACCGCCAGCCCCGACACCGCGCCGCGAGCCAGACGCCCTGCGGACTCGCTGCACGGCGCCGCAGGCAGCTGCACCGTAAGTCCGACGCCGCGCCGCAAGCCGGCCCCCGCACCGCCCCCCAAGCAGCCGCACCGCAAGCCCCGACGCCGCGCCGCAGGCCGGACGCCGCGCGGACCCGCCGCACCGCGCCCCAGGCAGCCCCACCGCCAGCCCCAACACCGCACCGCAAGCCGGACGCTCCGCAGACCGCCCCCCGCGCCTCAAGCAACCGCACCGCGAGCCGGCCCCCACCGCAGCCCCCCGCACCGCCCCCCAAGCAGCCGCACCGCAAGCCCCGACGCCGCACCGCAAGCCCCGACACCGCGCCGCAGGCAACCGCGCCGCAAGCAGCCGCACCGCAAGCCGGCCCCCACCGCAGACCCCGCACCGCCCCCCAAGCAGCCGCACCGCTAGCCCCGACGCCGCGCCGCAGGCAACCGCACCGCGGGCCCGACGCCCCCCGGGGGGCGTCGGGCCCGCGGCCCGCCGTTCGGCTCCGGGCCGGTCAGGCCTCGGTCAGCAGCCGGCGGCGCAGCCGGTTCAACGTGGTGGAGAGCAGCCGCGAGATGTGCATCTGGGACAGGCCGAGTTCGGCGCCGATGGCGGCCTGGGTCATGTCGGCGCCGAAGCGCATCGACAGGATGGCCCGCTCGCGCTCGGGGAGTTCGGCGATCAGCGGCTTGAGGGCGTTGAGGTTCTCGATGCCCTCGAGCGCCGGGTCCTCGAAGCCGATCCGGGTGGCCCACGCGGTGCCCTCGTCCTCCTCGTCACCGATCTGGGCGTCGATGGAGCTGGCGGTGTGGGCGTTGGCGGCGACCTGGGCCTCGATCACCTCCTCCTCCGAGACCTCCAGGCGCGCGGCGAGTTCGGCGACGGTGGGGGCGCGGTCGAGTTCGGCGGCCAGGAGGTCGTTGGTCTTGGCCAGGTCGATGCGCAGCTCCTGAAGGCGGCGCGGCACGTGGACCGCCCAGGAGGTGTCGCGGAAGAACCGCTTCATCTCCCCGACGATGGTCGGCATGGCGAAGGTGACGAACTCGGTGCCGTAGTCCGGGTCGTAGCGGTCGACCGCCTTGATCAGGCCGATCGTGCCGACCTGGATGATGTCCTCCATCTGGTCGGCGTGGTTGCTGAACCGCTTGGCGGCGAACCGGACCAGGGTCATGTTGAGTTCGATCAGGGTGCCGCGCACGTACTGGTACTCGCCGGTGCCCTCCTCCAGCGCGGCCAGCCGCCGGAACAGCGTCCGGGAGACCTCCTTGATCTCGGAGACCGGGGTCTCCCGGCCGCCCGCCGCGGTGCCGTAGCGCGCCGACGGGATGGCGGCCGATCCGCTCAACAGGGGTGCGACGGCACCCGTGGTGACCTGCTCCTGGAACCCAACCGTCATGGCCTCTCCCAAGGACTCTTGCCGAACGACAACAGTCAGCGGTTACCCCGGTCCCGGAGTCCAAACATATTTCCTCCCACCGGATGTCGGCGGCTTCCGGGCCGCGACGCGCCGGGCACTTCGACTTGCCAGCGTCCCGGTCACGCTGCATTGTTGTCGACCAGCAATAAATTTACGGTTCGGTCACGTACCGCACACCGACCTCGCCGTCATCCCCCCGCCCGGCCGCCCGGCGCCCCCGCGCCCCGGCCGGCGTCACGGAACGGCGGTGCCCCCTGCCGTGACGTCGAAGACGAGGTGACAACGGATGGCCTCCGAGCTCGGGCCCCTGCGCCCGGCGCCAGAACCGCCTTCCACCACCGCCCCGCCGCCCCGGCAGGGCACGCTGCCCGAACCGCGTTCCGGGACCGGCACCGCGCCGCTGTCGGTCCTGCTGGTCGAGGACGACCCGGCCGACGCCCTGCTGATCGAGACGCTGCTCGCCGACAGCGGACTCGGCGCCCGGCCGCGCTGGGCCAGCACGCTGGCTGACGCCCTGCTGGCCCTGCGCACCCGGCCCCCGCAGTGCGTGCTGCTCGACCTCCACCTGCCCGACGCGCGCGGCCGGCGCGTGCTGGCCGAGGTGCTGGCCCACGCGGCGGGCGCCGCCGTCGTCGTCATGACCGGCCTGGCCGGGGAACGCGACGGCCTGGCCGCCGTCGCCGCCGGCGCGCAGGACTACCTCATCAAGGACCGCGTCGACCCCGACCTGCTGCGCCGTACCGTCAGCTACGCCGTCCAGCGCAAGCAGACCGAGGCCGCCGCGGCCGCCCTCCAGGCCGAACGGCTGCGCGCCGAGGAGAACGCCCGCCTCGCCCGCGGCCTGCTGCCGGTCCCGCTGCTCGGCGACGTGCCCCGGGTGCGGGTCACCGCCCGTTACCGGCCCGGCCGCAGCACCGCGCTGCTCGGCGGCGACTTCTACGACGTCGTGGAGGACGACCACGGTGTGGTGCACGCCGTGATCGGCGACGTCTCCGGGCACGGCCCCGACGCCGCCGCGCTCGGCGTCTGCCTGCGCATCGCCTGGCGCACCCTGGTCCTCAGCGGGGTACGCGGCCCGGCGCTGATCCGCTACCTGGAACGCATCACGCTCGCCGAGCGGGCCGGCCCCGAGATGTACGCCACCGTCTGCGTGCTCGCCCTGCACCCCGGCGACCCGGTGCTGCGGGTGCTGCGGGCCGGCCACCCCGGGCTGCTGATCCGCTCGCCCACCGGGGTACGGCTGGCCGACCCCGCGCGCGGACCGGCCCTGGGCCTGCTGGCCGGGGCCGACTGGACCCAGGACGAGGTCGAGCTGCCGCCGGGCGGCAGCGCGGTGCTGTTCACCGACGGGCTGTGCGAGGGGCGGCTCGGCGGCGCCGGTGCGGCCCGGCTCGGCGAGGACGGCCTGGTGGCGCTGGCCAACCGCCTCACCGGCCTGCCGGGACCGGCCTTCACCGACGGCCTGATGGCGGACGCCGAAGCGGTCACCACCGCCGGGGACGGCTTCGCCGACGACGTCGCCGTCGTACTGCTCGAACCGGTTCCGCATGATCCGGGCGCCAGCGGGTAAGCAGCGACCTCAGGCAGGGCTCGGAGCCCGGCCGGAAAGAGGCCTGACGTGCGTCATCCGTACCGCGCCCGTACCCGGCCCGCGGTGGGCCGGGTACCCGCCCCGCGCCGTCGTCCGGCCCGCTAGGCCGTCATGGCGGACGAGGGCGGACGAAACCGTGATCCGGCGGCGGTCGAGGAGATCGCCGCGCCGGTGGCCGCGCTGACCGAACTGTGGGCGCGCGGCGGGGCCGCCGCCTCACCCCGGCTGTCCGCGCACCAGCTGCGGGCGCTGGGCATCGTGGCCCAGGAGGAGGGCACCAACATCACCGGCCTCGCCGAGGCGGCCGGCATGGCACTGTCCTCGGCCAGCCGGCTGTGCGACCGGCTGGAGGCCGCCGGCCTGCTGGAACGCACCGCCTCACCGGGCAACCGCCGCGAGACCGCGCTGCGCGTCACCCACCAGGGCCGGACACTGCTCGCCGCCGTCGACGACCGGCGCCGCCGCGACCTCAACGACGTGCTGCGCCGCATGCCGCCCGACCGGGTCCGCGACCTGACCAGCGGCCTCACCGCCTTCCAGGACGCCGCCGACCCCGGCCGCGACGCCGAGCAGGACAACGCGTCCTGACGACCGCCTCCGCCGGCCCCGGGCGCTCCTGACGGCAGCCGTCCGCCCGGCGGCTTCCCGTCCAGCGCTCCTGACCGCAGCCGCCCCCGACCGCCTCCGACCGCTGCGGACGGTCCGTTCAGGGTGTCGGGCGGCCCCGCCAGTCCACGCACACCACCGAGGCGTCGGCGGCCAGCTCGGACGAGCCGGAGTACTCGATCAGCCCGTTGACCACCGCGTGCGCCGTCTCGGTCGGCGACCCCAGCCGGGTCGCCCGCACCCGCCGGCACAGCTCCCGCTCCCCGTACGCCACACCCGTCGCCGACGCCGTGGTGTGCACCCCGGTGCTGACGATCACCAGCCGGTCGCCGGCCTCCATCTGGAACGTCTGCGACGTGTACGGCGTGTCCTCGAACATCCCCAGCGGCAGCTGCGGCTCCAGCGGAACGAGGTTCACCTCGCCGGCCCGCATCCGGTACACCCGCGGCGAGCCGGCGTCGACCGCCTCCACGGCGCCGGTGGCCAGGTCGAACGACAGCAGCAGGCTCGCGGCGTAGGAGGCGCCCTGGTACTGCGCGAAGACCGCCTGGTCGGCCAGCGCCGCCTGGTCCACCACCCCCAGCCCGGCCCGGCGGGCGTTGCGCAGCGCGGAGACCGCCAGCCCGGTCAGCAGCGCCGCGTCCATGCCGTGGCCCATGCCGTCGGTCACGCTCAGCGTCAGCAGCCCGTCGCCGCTGCTCCAGTCGAAGTTGTCCCCGCCGATCGAGTACGCGGGCTCCAGGTGGGCGCCGATCGTGTACTCGTCCCGTACGCAGCCGCGCCCCGGCAGCATCGCCCACTGCATCTCGGCGGCCAGCGTCAGCCGCTTGCGGCGCCGGCTGCGCACGTACAGGTCGGTGTCCCGGTCGGCCGCCATCAGTTCGTGGGCCAGCGCGTCGGCCATCGCCGCCAGCTCGTCGGCCGCCTTCTCGGCCGCCGCCGCGGACGGCAGGAGGACCGACAGCAGCCCGAGCCGGTCACCGCGCACCGTGACCGGTCGGTGGGTCAGCACCGCCCCGTCGTCGCCGACCTCCTCCAGCACCGGCCGCTGCGCGGAGAACGCCCGCCCCGGCGTGCCGCTGCGGGCCGGCACCGTCAGCTCGGGGTCGGGCTCGGGGCCGTCGCCGACCGCCTGGAGGACGGCGGCACCGTAGTCCGCGAGCCGCAGCGTGACGTCCTGGGCGCCGACCCGTTCGGCCAGCAGCGAGCGGACGGTTCTCAGCAGGGCGTGCGGCGGCGTGTCGCGCAGGGCGCTCTCCACCGTCGTCCGGGGACGGGCTTCGCTCATCGGATTGTCCTTTCGGGGCCTGCGGTGCCGTTTCCCGGCCGCCGGTGAGACGCGAGCCGTCCGCACGCCCCACCGTAGTCGTCGCTCCGCCGGGACGGAGCGCTGCTCAGCGGCCGAACCAGTCCAGGCACAGCACCAGTGCGTCGGCGTCCGGCGTGGTGATCTCCCGGTGGCCGGCCAGCACCCGCAGCACCGCGCCGGGCATCTCGGCGGCCGACAGCAGCCGCGTGGTGGTGATGGCCCGCGCCAGCGCCCGCAGCCCGTCGCGCTCGGCGTCCGGGGCCGTGGCGTGCACCCCGTCGCTGACGATCACCAGCCGGTCGCCGGGCTCCACGAAGAACTCCTGCGCCGCGTAGTCGGTCTCCTCGAACATCCCCAGCGGCAGCTGCGGTTCGAACTCGACCGGCTCGACCGCCCCGGAGCGCAGCCGCAGCAGCCGCGGCGAACCGGCGTCGACCACCTGCACCCTGCCGGTGCCGAACTCGAACTCCAGCAGCAGCACCGACAGGTGGGCGCGGCCCCGGTAGTGCGCGAAGACCGCCTGGTCGGCCAGCGCCGCCTGGTCGGCCACCCCCAGGCCGGCCCGGCGGGCGTTGCGCAGCGCGCTGATGGTCAGCCCGGTCAGCTGCGCCGCCTCCGCGCCCTCGCCCATGCCGCTGGTCACCGTCACCGTCAGGCGGTCGTCGTCGGCGGACAGGTCGAAGTTGTCGCCGTCGATGGCGTACGCCGGCACCAGGTGGGCGCCCCAGGCGTACTCGCGGTGCACCCGGGAGTTGCCGGGCAGCAGCCGCCACTGCATCTCGGCGGCCAGCGTCAGCCGGCTGCGCCGCCGGGCGCGCAGGTACAGGTCGGTGTCCCGTTCGGCGATCACCACCTCCCGGGCCAGCACCTGCGCCAGGTCGCTCCACTCGGCGACCGCGTCGGGGCCGCACCGGTCGGCCGCCGCGGTCAGCGACAGCACCCCGAGCCGGTCGCCGCGCACCGACACCGGCAGGTGGACCAGGACCCGGCCGTCGCCGGTCTCCTCCAGCAGCGGCTGCTGCGAGGCGAACGCCCGGCCCTGCGGCGTGTTGTGCAGCCCGGTCTCCGCTCCCGGCTCCCGCTCGCCGCCGACCGGACGCAGCACGGTCAGCCCGTAGTCGGCCATCAGCAGGTCGGCGCCCTCCACCGCGTAGGACTCGGTGAGTACGCGGCGTACCTCCTCCACCAGCCGGTGCGGGGCCGCGGTACGCAGGGCGCGTTCCGCCGCCAGGAATCTGTTCACGTTGGTGTTCACGCCATTCTCTGAAGACGAAGGACGACGAAGGACGGGGTGCGCGCCGGTGCCGGACGGGCTCGCGCGGGGGTGCCGGGACCCGGCGGTGCCCTCACGGACCACCGGTGAGCTGACATTCATTGGCGGGGCCTGTCAGAGTGGGACCGTGAATCCTTCCCTTCCACAGCGCCGGCGGGTGTCGGACGAGGTGTCGCGGGTGACCTCCGTAGCCGCGGAACTGCTGGAGGTGCTGTGGGGACGGGCCTCGACCGCGCCGGTGTCGTCCTCCCAGCTGCGGGTGCTGTTCATCCTCGAACACAACGAGGGCATCAACCTGCGCACCCTCGCCGACGCGCTGGGCTCCACACCGCCGTCGGTGAGCCGGCTGTGCGACCGGCTCCAGGCGGTCGGGTTCGTGGAGCGCGCGCCGAGTTCCAGCAGCCGCCGTGAGCTGCAACTGCACCTCAGCGGTCGCGGCAGCGCGTTCCTGCGGGACCTGCGCACTCGCCGGGAGAAGGAGCTGAGCGCGGTGATCGAGCAGATGCCGGCCGCCAAGCGCGCGGCGCTGCTCGACGGGCTGGAGGCGTTCTGCGACACCGCCTTCTCCCGCATGCAGTCACCGTTGCGGCCGTCCGGCACGTCCGAGGCCGAGACCGCCTGACCCGTCCCGCAGCTCCGCCGTACGCCGGCCGCCTGCCGCGCGCGGTACGGCCGCGGCTCCGCGCGCGCCACCGGGTCACCGCCGGCGCAGCCCCATGACGATCCCGCCCATGGGCTCATCCGTCACCCTCCCCAGCGGCAGCCCCCGACAGGGTAAAGATTGTTGCCATCGGGGTAC
Source organism: Streptantibioticus silvisoli (assembly GCF_027947535.2). Taxonomy (GTDB): domain Bacteria; phylum Actinomycetota; class Actinomycetes; order Streptomycetales; family Streptomycetaceae; genus Streptantibioticus_C; species Streptantibioticus_C silvisoli. The sequence goes on along the minus strand of NZ_JAAGKO020000023.1, from coordinate 53,271 downwards.
TGTTGTCAAACGGCAACTGTTCGGGCGCGCCGCCCGGCCGGGGGGAGCGGGCGCCCGCGGCGCGGCGGCAGGTCGAACGGCACCGTGGCGGGCGGGTGCGTATGACGGCGACCGCGCGCCCTGCCGAGCCGTCCGGCGGACGGCGCCCTACGTCCCCGGCGACGGCGCGACGTGACGTCCCCGGCGAGGACGCGACGTGACGTTCCCGGGCGATGGCGCAACGTGATATCACCGGCGGGGGCGAACGTTGCGAAATGGCTGATTCCGTGGGATCAGGCACGCTGGAAGGATGAGCAGTCACTCCCGTACCGCCACCGCGACCGGCCCGGCCGCCGCCGAACCGGGCCGCCGCACCGGCGGTGACGACCTCCTGCCGTGGACGCGATGCCTGTGGCGGGCCGTCGACGCCGGTGACGAGCAGGCCGCGCTGGACATCGTCGGAACCGCGCTGAGCGCCGGGATCGATCCGGAGGCGGTGCTGCTCGACGTCGTCGGCGCGGTGCAGCGCCGGGTCGGCGAGGAGTGGGCCGCCAACCGGATGAGCGTCACCCGCGAGCACCTGGCCACCGCCATCAACGACCGGGCGGTCGCCGCGCTGGCCCAGCACCCCGCCGCCCGCCGCCCGGACGGCGCCCCGTCCCCGGGCCGGGCCACGGTGGCCTGCGTGGACGGCGAGTGGCACGCGCTGCCCGCGAGGATGCTGGCCGAGGTGCTGCGGCTGCGCGGCTGGCGGGTGGACTACCTCGGCGCGCAGGTCCCGGCCCGGCACCTCGTCCCGCACCTGCACCTGACCGACCCGGACGTCCTGCTGCTGTCCGGTTCGCTGGCCACCCGGCTGCCCGCCGCGCACGCCACCATCACCGCCTGCCAGGCGGCCGGCGTACCGGTGATGGCCGGCGGCGCCGCCTTCGGCCCCGGGGGCCGGTACGCCCGGCTGCTGGGCGCCGACGCCTGGGCACCGGACGCCCGCTCCGCCGCCGACCGGCTCACGGCCGACCCGCTGCTCCCCATCGGCTCCGACCGGACCGCCCTGGACGACCTGCCGCACCTGGCCGACCACGAGTACGCCCTGGTCACCCAGACCTCGACCACCCTGGTCCGCGAGATGCTGGCCGGCCTGGAGGAGCGGGTCCCCGCCGTACGGGAGTCCACCGCGACGCAGCGGCGGCACACCGCCGAGGACCTCGGCCACCTCGTCGGCTACCTGGCCGCCGCGCTCTACGTCGACGACGACGACCTGTTCGAGGCGTACCTGGCCTGGTCCGCCGACGTCCTCACCGCGCGCCGCGTCGCGGCGGACTCCCTGCCGCTCACCCTGGACCTGCTGGCCGGCCGCCTGAAGGACCTGCCCCGGGCCACCCGGATCATCGCCGCCGGCCGCAGCACGCTGGCCCCCGCTGCGGCGGCCTCCGGCGGCGGAACGCGGGGGTGACTGCCGCGTCGCGTACGTCGGTGTCCACCGCGTCCCGCTGCCGGAATCGCGGCCGGTGCCGGATCGGCGCCCCGGGGCGGCGGGCGGAAGCCCGGTGCGACCGCCGCGTTCCGGGTGCCGGTGGTCAGCCCGGGACGATGACGTCGATGGCGTAGCCGGCCACCGCCAGGCAGGCGGCGAAGCACAGCAGGGCGACGGCCCCGGCGGGGCGTCCCCGCAGGCCCTGGGCCGGTGCGGTGGCGGTGGCCCTGGACCAGGCGGCGACGCCGAGCGAGAAGAGCACGACCACGCCGACGGTGACGCCGAGCGCCGCGACCAGCACGGTACCGAGCGCACCCCAGTGGATGTCCATCGCCGGGCTCCTTCCGTCGGAGGTCGCCGGGGGTGCACCCGGCGGCGGGTATCGCGCGGCCGTCCCGGCGGAGGGCCCCGGCCCGGTCCCGGCCCCGGTCGTCCCCGTTGACCCCTGACGGCCCCGGCCCGGCCCCGTGCCGTGCCGCCCGTCCTGCTCAGGCCGCCGTCCGTTCCACCGGCTCCGGGCGTTCGCCGGGGAGGTGGTTGACGTTGTCGGCGGTGACCGGGCGGCGGCGGGAGAGCGCGTACAGACCGGCCGCGGCGGCCACCGCGACGCCGGCCACCAGGGCCACGCCGAGGTCGCCGCGGTCCGCGACCCAGGCGGCGACCCCGCCGACGGCCGCCGCGGCCGGCAGCGTCAGCAGCCAGGAGACCGCGATCCGGCCGGCGACGCCCCAGCGCACCCGGGCCAGCCGCCTGCCGAGCCCGGCGCCGAGGATGCCGCCGGTGCACACCTGCGTGGTCGACAGCGCGAAGCCCAGGTGGGAGGAGGCGAGGATGACGGCGGCCGAGCCGGTCTCCGCCGCGAAACCCTGCGGTGGCTCGATGTCGGTCAGGCCCCGGCCCATGGTGCGGATGATGCGCCAGCCGCCGACGTAGGTGCCGACCGCGATGGTCAGGCCGGCCGCCAGCACCACCCACCACGGTGGTCCGGAACCGCGGGTCAGCACGCCGCCGGAGATCAGCGCCAGGGTGATGACGCCCATCGTCTTCTGGGCGTCGTTCGTGCCGTGCGCCAGCGCCACCAGGGACGCCGAACCGATCTGCCCGGCGCGGAAACCCTTGCGGGTGGTCCGGCCGGGCAGGCGGCGGGTGAGCGTGTAGGCGAGATAGGTGGCGACCAGCGCCACCAGGCAGGCGATCAACGGTGACGCGAGCGCCGGTATGACGATCTTCTCGACGACCGCGCCGAACCGGACCGCCGAGCCGCCGGCCCCCACCCACACCGCGCCGATCAGCCCGCCGAACAGCGCGTGCGACGAGCTGGACGGCAGCCCCACCAGCCAGGTCACCAGATTCCACAGGATGGCGCCGACCAGGCCGGCGAAGATCATGACCAGCGAGACCCGGCCGTCGTCCACGATGCCGCCGGAGACCGTGCGGGCGACGGCGGTGGACAGGAAGGCGCCGCCCAGGTTGAGCACGCCGGCGATGGCCACCGCCACCCGGGGCGGCAGGGCCCCGGTGGCGATCGAGGTGGCCATCGAGTTGGCCGTGTCGTGGAAACCGTTGGTGAACTCGAAGGCCAGGGCCGTCACGATCACGACCACCATGAGGAAGGAAACGGAGCCCACGTAAGGCCTCCAGCGCCGCCCCGGGGCGGCGCGATACCGCCGCCCCTGCTTTCGTATCGACACACCCGCCAGCAGCGCACCGGTACCGTGGTCACCCCCACGCTAAGAGTGCCCGGCGGCCCGCGCGACCCGGATGCGCCCGGTGGCCGTGGCCGGCGGGGGCGTCAGCCCGCCGCCGGGTCGCTCGCGCTGTCGTGGGCCTTGTCGGAGGCCCTGTCGGAGGCCCCGCTGTCGTCGAACCGGCCCGCGCCGGCCCCGCTGCCGGCCGCCTCCCTCTCGCGGCCCGCGCCGCCCTCGCCCGTCCCGCCGTCGCCGGGTGCGGCCGCCTCGCCGTCGTCCGTCCGGCCCTCGCCGTCGCCGGGTGCGCCCGCGCCGCTTCCGCCGGTGGCGGTCTCAGCGGTGGCGGCGGTGTCCTCGCCGGAGCCGGCGGCCTCCTCGGCCGCCAGTTCGGCGGAGGCCCAGAGGGCCCAGTCGTGGGTGGTCTGCATCATGCGGATGCCGAATTCGACGGCGAGCCGGCCGTGGACGGCGAGTTCGCTGGGGTTGTGGCTGATGCGTTCGCGCAGGGCGATGAGCCGGGTGCGGCTGTCGGCGGCGGCCGTCGCGCGGTTGTCGAGGTAGGCGCGGCCCTCGGCGTTGGACAGGCGGCCGAGGAAGAAGACCCGCAGCAGGGCGTCGTTGCGTCGGGGCTGGTCGGGGGTGACCTCGGTGAGCCAGCGGCGCAGTTCGGTGCCGCCGGCCTCGGTGATCTCGTACTCCTTGCGGCCGCGGGGGCCTTCGGCGGCCACGGTGACCAGGCCGGCGTCGGTGAGCCGGCCGAGTTCGGTGTACAGCTGGCTCTGGGTGGCCGGCCACACGTGGGTCAGCGAGTTGTTGAAGACGCCCAGCAGGTCGTAACCGCTGGCGGGGCCCTGGGCCAGCAGGCCCAGCATCGCGTGCCGAAGACTCATGGCCCGAAGTCTACCTTCCTCAGTTGACATGTCGAAGAGTTACCTTTTAGCTTTGACATGTCAGTAGTGGAACGTGTAGTCGAGGAGGGAGGACCGCTTCGCTTCCGGACCGCACACCTCCGGGCGGCACGCTTCCGGGCTGCGCGCTTCGGGGCCGTACACCTCCGAGCGGCGCGTTGAAGGACCACGCGCCCCCGCCCCCGCCCCGCGCCGCCCTCCGCCGCAGCCCGCTAACGCCCTCGCAGCCCGTGCACGTCCCGCAGCCCGTGCACGCCCCGCGGCCACCCCGCCCCCCGACGGACCGCCCGCCGACCCGAGGAGCACCGCATGACCACCGCACCGCAGCCCCCGCGGACGCCGCCGGCCCCGCAGCCCCCGCACCCCCAGCAGCCGCAGCCGCAGCCGGCCCGGCGGGCGCCCAGCCTGACCGGGCACCTGGCCCCCGTGCCCGACGAGATCGACGGCACCCGGCTCGCCGTCACCGGCACGCTGCCCCCGGAGCTCACCGGCCGCTACCTGCGCAACGGCCCCAACCCGCGTCCGGGCGAGGACGTCCCGCACTGGTTCACCGGGCCCGGCATGCTGCACGGCGTCCGGCTGCGGGACGGCCGCGCCGAGTGGTACCGCAACCGCTGGGTGCGCACCCGCGCGCTGGAGGGCGTGCCGTACCTCGATCCCGCAGGCCGCCCCGACCGTTCGGCGGTCAGCGCCAACACCCACGTCATCGGGCACGCCGACAAGGTGTTCGCGCTGGTCGAGAACGGTTTCCCCTACGAGGTGACGCCCGATCTCGAAACCGTCGGCCCGTGCGACTTCGGCGGCCGGCTGACCACGTCGATGACCGCGCACCCCAAGACCGACCCGGCCACCGGCGAGCTGCTCTTCTTCGGCTACGGCGCCGTGCCGCCGTACCTGACCTACCACCGGCTGTCCGCGGCCGGCGACCTCGTCGAGAGCCGCCAGGTCGAGGTGCCGGGCGGCACGATGACGCACGACTTCGCCATCACCGGGACCTACGCGGTCTGGCTCGACCTGCCGGTGGTCGTCGACCTCGCGCTGCTCGGGCGCGGCATGCCGTACCGCTGGGACGACGGCTACGGCGCCCGGATCGGCCTGATGCGCCGCGACGACCCGCACGCCGCGGTGCGCTGGTTCCCCGTCGACCCCTGCTACGTCTTCCACGTCGGCAACGCCCACGAGGACGCCGCCGGCCGCGTGGTGCTCGACGCGGTCCGCTACACGCCGGAGGTCTTCAACCACTTCTGGGGCGGCATCGGCGGCTTCGTCCCGGGCGGCTTCGTCCCCGGCGGGTTCGGCGCTGCGCCGGGTTCGACCGTGCTGCACCGCTGGACGCTCGACCCGGTGGCCGGCACCGTCACCGGCGAGCAACTCGACGACCGCGACGTGGAGTTCCCCACCCACGACGACGAACGCACCGGCCTGCCGAGCCGTTTCCGCTACGCCGCCGCCCGCGACGCGGTCGTCAAGTACGACCTGGAGCGCGGCACGTCGGCCGGCTACGCCTGCGGCGAGGGGAACGCGCCCGGAGAGGCGGTCTTCGTCCCGGCCCCCGACGCCGGCCGGGACGAGGACGCCGGCTGGCTGCTGAGCATCGTCTCCGACCGGGCCGGCGCCGGCTCCGACCTGCTGGTGCTGGACGCCCACGACATGTCCCGCGTCGCCACCGTCCACCTGCCCCGGCGCGTCCCGGCCGGCTTCCACGGCAGCTGGGTGCCGGACGCGGACTGACGCGCCCCGCCGGACCGGTGGACGAATGCTACCTTTCGCGACATCGCGCGCCGCGCCCCCGGCGGTACCGTGCCCGGCGCGACGCCCACCGGCCCGCGCCGGGGGCGCCCGACGTCCGAAGGAGTCCCCAATGGCCGGCGAGACCACCCGGTGGAACGCGACCGCGCGGCGCTGGGAGACCACCGCCCGCGGTCGCGCCGTCCTCGCCGACCCCCGGCTCAACCGCGGCACCGCCTTCACCGCGGCCGAGCGCCGCGCCCTGGGGCTGACCGGACTGCTGCCCGGCGCCACCCTGCCGCTGGAACGCCAAGTGGTGCGCGCCTACGCCCAGTTCAGCGCCCAGCCGGGCGACCTGGCCAAGAACGTCAACCTCACCGCCCTGCGCGACCGCAACGAGGTGCTCTTCCACCGCCTGGTCGGCGACCACCTCGCGGAGACGCTGCCGATCGTCTACACGCCCACCGTCGGCGTCGCCATCCAGCGCTACAGCAACGAGTACCGGCGCCCGGCCGGGGTCTACCTGTCCGTCGACGCGCCCGAGGACGTGGAGGACGCGCTGCGGGCCGGCGCGCCGGGCGCCGGCGAGGTCGACCTGGTGGTGGCCACCGACGGCGAGGCGATCCTCGGCATCGGCGACTGGGGGGTCGGCGGCATCGACATCGCGGTCGGCAAGCTCGCCGTCTACACCGCCGCGGCCGGCCTCGATCCGGCCCGGGTGCTGCCCGTCATGCTCGACACCGGCACCAACCGCCGCGAACTCCTCGACGACCCGCTCTACCTCGGCAACCGCCACCCGCGCGCCGCCCGCGCGGCCTACGACGCCTTCATCGACACCTACGTCACCACCGCCAGCCGGCTCTTCCCCCGCGCCCTGCTGCACTGGGAGGACCTCGGCGCCGACAACGCCCGCCGGGTGCTGGAGCGTTACCGCGACCGGGTGCTGACGTTCAACGACGACATCCAGGGCACCGGCGCGGTCAACCTGGCCGCCGTACTGGCCGGCGCCCGGGCCACCGGCATCCCGCTGCGCGAGCACCGCGTCGTGGTCCTGGGCGCCGGCAGCGCCGGGGTGGGCATCGCCGACCAGCTGCGCGACGCGATGATCGCCGACGGGCTCGCGGCGGGCGAGGCGACCCGGCGCTGCTGGTGCGTCGACCGGCACGGCCTGCTCACCGACGACCAGCCGGACCTGCGCGACGTCCAGGTCCGCTACGCCCGCCCGGCCGCCGAGACCGCCGACTGGGCCCGTGACCCCGGCCCGGGCGGCGCCGGTCTCGCCGAAGTGGTGCGCCGGGTCCGGCCCCACGTGCTGATCGGCACCTCCGGCCAGGGCGGCGCGTTCACCGAGGAGGTCGTGCGGGCCATGGCGCGGGGGGTGGAGCGGCCGGTGATCCTGCCGATGTCCAACCCGACGCCGCTGGCCGAGGCCGTCCCCGCCGACCTGCTGGCCTGGACCGGCGGCCGGGCGCTGGTGGCCACCGGCAGCCCCTTCCCGCCGGTCGCCCACGACGGCGTCAGCCACCGCATCGGCCAGGCCAACAACGCGCTGGTCTTCCCCGGCCTCGGGCTCGGTGTGGTCGTCGGCGGCGCCACCCGGGTCACCGACTCCATGCTGGTCGCCGCCGCGCACGCGGTGGCCGCCGGGACCGACGCCCGGCTGCCCGGCGAACCCCTGCTCCCGCCGGTCGAACGGCTGCGGGACACCTCCGCCGCCGTCGCGGTGGCCGTGGCCCGCGCCGCCGCCGACGCCGGGGTCGCCGAGCCGGTCGGCGACGACATCGAGGACCGCGTGCGCGCCGCGATGTGGCAGCCGGTCTACGCCCCGATCGCGGCGGTCTGACACCCGGCCGGTCCGCTCGGGGCCGGGGCCGTGCCGTGACCGCCGCAACGACGTTCGGCGATCACGGCCGTACGGCGAACGACATGGTGCCGCACCGGGATAGGTAGGCTGGAAGCCTTGCCATCGGGCGATATGGCGAACTTCATTCGGTGGAGGGGCGGCATGGCCGATCTCGACGAACTGGACAGGGCGCTCCTGCGGGAGCTCCAGCGCGACGCGCGGCGCACCAACCGGGAACTGGCCGCGCTGACCGGTGTCTCGCCCTCCACCTCGCTGGAACGGGTCCGGGCGCTGCGCGAACGCGGGCTGATCCGCGGCTACCAGGTCGACCTCGACCTCGCCAGGATCGGCCGCCCGGTCCAGGCGCTCATCGCGGTCCGCGTCCGCCCGCCGTCCCGCGCCCGGATCGAGGCGTTCCGCGAATGGGCCACCGACCTGCCCGAAACCGTCGGCGTCTTCGTGGTCACCGGTGCCGAGGACTTCCTCATCCACGTCGCCGTCCCCGACAACGAGAGCCTGTACGCCTTCGTCATCGACCGCCTCACCCAGCGGCCCGAGGTCGTCGACGTGCGTACCAGCGTCGTCTACGAGCACATCCGCAGCCCGGTCGTCGAGCCGGCCGGCGCCCCGCAGACCGGCCCGCGCCGGGCCCACCGGCCGGACGCCGACCGGCCCGCGCGGTCCCCGGCCGGCCCCGACCGCGGCTGAACGGGCGCCCGTCGAACGACGAAGCCGCCGGGCGCCCGTGGGCACCCGGCGGCTCGTGGCGGAGTCCTACGCGTCGGCCAGCAGCTGGCGGCGCAGCCGGGCGAGGGTGCGGGTCAGGATGCGCGAGACGTGCATCTGGGAGACGCCCAGCTCGGCGCCGATCGCCGACTGCGTCATGTCGGCGCCGAACCGCATGGACAGGATGGCCCGTTCGCGTTCCGGCAGCCCGGCGATCAGCGGGGCGAGCGCCGTCACGTTCTCCACGCTCTCCAGCGCCGGGTCGGTGAAGCCCAGCCGGTGCGTCCAGGACGGGCCCTCATCGTCGTCGTCCCCACCGATCTGGGCGTCGATGGAGCCGGCGGTGTGGGCGTTGGCGGCGACCTGGGCCTCGATCACCTCCTCCTCCGGGACCTCCAGGCGCGCGGAGAGTTCGGCGACGGTCGGGGCGCGGTCCAGCTCGGCGGCGAGCGCCTCGGTGGTCTTCGCCAGGTCGATGCGCAGCTCCTGAAGGCGGCGCGGCACGTGGACCGCCCAGGAGGTGTCGCGGAAGAACCGCTTCATCTCGCCCAGGATCGTCGGCATGGCGAAGGTGACGAACTCGGTGCCGTAGTCCGGGTCGTAGCGGTCGACCGCCTTGATCAGGCCGATCGTGCCGACCTGGAGGATGTCCTCCATCTGGTCGGCGTGGTTGCTGAAGCGCTTCGCCGCGTACCGCACCAGCGTGGTGTTCAGCTCGATGAGGGTCGAGCGCACGTACTGGTACTCCTCGGTGCCCTCCTCCAGCGTCGCGAGTCTGCGGAACAGCGTCCGCGACATGTCGCGCACATCGGAGACGGACGCGGTACGACCGGTCGGCGCGTCGCCCGCCGCCTGGCGGACGACCCCGGTGACCGCGTGGTCAGTGAGCTGAAGGGACATGCTTCCTCCCGAGGGGCCCGCCGTGAGTGGCTTTCCGGGTATACCCGCCTGACCGGCCTCAAACATCATTGTCCGGCGCGGCCCCCCGCGACGCCACCCCCAGGCCGGATTCCGGCCCCCGCGGGCTCGCGCGCCGGGTGCCGCACGGGCCCCTTCCGGTGCGGTACGCATACGTCTCGGCGCTGTACGCATCCGTCTCCGCCGCCCCCGCACTCGTGCCCGGTGCCGTGCGGACGCCGCCGGTGCCGTACAAAGGCCCTCCGCACTCGCCCCGGCGCCGTGCGGACGCCGGGGGCGCCGCATGGATCGGGGCGGGCGGGACGGCCGGCACCGCGCGGAATTCACCGCCCGGCCCCCCGGCGTCCGGCACCGCGTTTCCGGGTAATCGCCGGAGATTCAGCGTCCCGCCGTGTGGTCGGAATGGCCGTGGGTGCGCCGGGCCGCCTTCATCCGTGCCTCGTGGGAATGCCGTGCGCCGTCCGCGAGCTGTTCGCGCACCTCGCGTTCCGCCCGCACGAACGGCTCCCAATACGTGTCGTCGTACTCCTCGACCAGTTGGAACGTCCAGTGGTCCGGGACGACGTTGCGCCCCACCAGCTCGTGCTCCAGCCGGTCCGCCACCGCGCCGTGCCCGGCGGCGCGCAGCAGTTCGACGGACCGGCCGAGCTGGAGGTCCGCACTGCCGGTGAGCTGGTGGAACGTGTACAGCTGGCCGCGGGCGCGATGCGTGGTCTCCAGTGCCTCCGACAACGCGCCCAGCGCCTCCACCGTGGCGTCGTCGAGGTCGGGCCCGCGGTGGTCCCCGCTGTCGTGCGCGTTCATCGGCCGCTCCCGTTCCCGTGCCGCCCCGGGCCGGCGCGGCCGGTTTCTCTCCGGCGCGCTTTCCCGCGGTGCGATATTCCGTTCACGTGTTCCCGGCATCCGTTGTCCCACGCGCGGAAACGGATTCCGTTTGCCCGCGCCGAAGCCGGGCAGCCGAACCTCGACGGAGAATCCGTGACAGCACGGAACAACATTTCCGGGAAAGAGGTACGGTCATGAGCGGCGAGCAGAAGGCGAAGGCAGCGGCCGAGCAGGCCAAGGGCCGGGTCAAGGAGGCCGCCGGACGTCTGACCGACGACGAGGAGCTGGCCACCGAGGGCCGCACCGACCAGGCCAAGGGCGACCTGCGCTCCGCGAAGGAGAAGGCCAAGGACGCCTTCAAGGACTGACGTCCGCACGGCTTTCCACCCGCCTCACGGATGCCGGGGTCACCGCACGGTGGCCCCGGCATTCTGGTGCGCCCGGGCCCCCGGGCTGCGGAAACGGCGGAACGCGGGCAGTGTGGAGATACGGGCGCCCCTGCGGCAACCGCCGCCGGGCGCCCGTCAGCCGCTCCACCGCCCCCGAGACGCAAGAGGGTCCGCGTGAGCATCTCACTCCTCAAGCCGCCCGGCGTCTACGCGCCGCAGCACGACACCTACCTGCTGGGGGAGGCCCTGCTGGCGGAGGACGTGACCGGAGCCCTGGTGCTGGACGTCGGCGCCGGCACCGGTGCCCTCGCGCTGACTGCCGCCCGGCGCGGCGCCGCCCGGGTCGTCGCGGTGGACCTCTCACGGCGCGCGGTGTGGGCGACCCGGCTCAACGCGCTGGCGGCCGGCCTGCCGGTGCGCGCCTGCCGCGGCGACCTGCTTGCCCCGGTCCGCGGCCACCGCTTCGACCTGGTGCTCGCCAACCCGCCCTACGTCCCGGCCCCCGCGGCCGGCGCGCCCCGCGGCGCCGCCCGCGCCTGGGACGCCGGCCGCGACGGCCGCGCGGTGCTGGACCGGCTGTGCGCCGGCGTGCCGTCGATGCTGCTGCCGGGCGGGGTCGTGCTCGTCGTCCACTCGGAACTGGGCGATCCCGACCGGACGGTGCGCCTGCTGGCGGCGGCCGGACTGCGGGCCGGGGTCTCGCGGCGCCGGGCGGTGCCGTTCGGTCCCGTGGTCCGCGAACGCGCCGCCTGGCTGCGCTCGCGGGGCCTGATCCGGCCGGGGCAGGACAGCGAGGAGCTGGTGGTGATCCGTGCCGAACGCGACGCCTGACGGCCACCGCGACGAACGCCGCGGGCCCGCCCGCCGGGTCTTCATGGAGCCGGGCGGCCCGGTGGTCGTGGAGGGACCGGTGGAGGTGGTGGCCGCCGACGGCACGACGGTGCGGTCCGACCGGCCGATGGTGGCGTTGTGCGCGTGCCGCCGCAGCCGCCGCTACCCGTTCTGCGACACCAGCCACCGCCGCCGTCCCCCGCGCGACCGGTGAGCATCAGCCACCGGTGCCGGCCCTCCGCACGACCGGTGAACGCCCGCTGGCGTCGCCCCCCGCATGCGACCGGTGAGCCGGCGCCGGGACCACCGGCCGTCCGGAGCGCAGCGGTACGCGGACCGTACGCCACGTGAGCCGGCGCTCGCGTCACAGCGGGACGCGGACCGCGGAGTGGCCGGTGCGCCAGGCGGACATCAGGTGGTCGCCGAGCCGGTCCTCCAGCCAGACGGTGGCGTCCAGCCCGAGGACGACGTCCGGTTCCAGGCCGGGTTCCTGCTCCAGCAGTCCGCCGATGACCTCGTGCCGTACGAGCTGCTCGTGCACCGCGTCGGCCTCGACGTGCTCGGTGTAGAAGCCCACCGCGGCCGGTCCCGCGCCGGTGCGCTCCATGGCCTGGGCCAGCCGCCGGGAGCCGGGGGAGGAGGCGATCTCCACCGCGGCGAAGTGGCCGACGAGGCCGCCGCGCAGCCCGCGGTGCAGCCCCAGCAGCGACATCAGGTTGACGGTGGCCAGCACGTCCGCGGTGCCGGACTCCAGGTACCGCCCGTAGTGGGCGTCGAGCCCGAGGTCGGTCATCAGCTCGGCGAACAGCTGTGAATGCGCCCGGTCGGCGTGGCCGGCGCCGAACTCGTCGTACTCCACCGCCACCATGCCCGCCTTGGCCCGGCCGGTCAGCCGGGGCAGCACCCAGGCGTGCGGATCGGCCTCCTTCAGGTGGTACAGCGAGCGCAGTGCGGCGTACTCGCGCAGCTGCCAGTGCTCGCCCTCGTCGCGCAGGTACGCGGAGACGCCGGTGCCGCCGGCCGGTTCGACGAGCAGCTCGGCCAGCGCCGAGGCCACGTCCGGGTGGCGGGGCACGTCACGGCGCAGCGCGGCGAGGAAGCGGCGTTCCAGCGCGGCCCGCGCGTCGAGCAGCCGCGGGTCCCACTCCCAGTCGTCGGCCACCCGGTCGATGCCGCGGTAGTGCAGCTCGTAGCACAGGTACAGCGCCAGCTGGAGGTCCTCACCGTAGGGGTCGGCGCGCCCGGCGGGGCCCATGGGCACCGCCCGCCGGCCGCCCGGCCGGTCGGCGAGCGCGCTGGTCAGCGCCTGCGACAGCGGCCCGCGGGCCTGCGGCATCCTCATCGGCACTTCCTCCGCTCGTCGTGCGCCCGTCGTACGGATCGCGTTCCGCGCGGGTACCGCCTCGCACGGACCGCGCCCCGCGGGGATGCCGCGTCGGGCGGATCCCCGGCCTGCCGCCCGGGTACCCGGGCCGGTGTCCGCCAACCGGCCGCCGCCCGACTGGCGCGCGGGGCCGGTACCGGTTGCGATGGACCGGGAGGTGATGCCCGGTGACCGCACCGCACGACGACGACCCCGAGCGGACCCCGGGGCCGGGACCGCAGGAGGAACTGTCGGTGCGCAGCCCGGCGGGACTGCCGGCCCGCAGCCTGAAGCCGGTGGTCAAACGCACGCTGTCGGAGTTCAAGCAGGACGAACTCACCGACCGGGCGGCCGCACTGACCTACTACGGCGTGCTGGCGGTCTTCCCCGCGCTGCTGGCCCTGGTCTCCGTGCTGGGGCTGCTGGGCCGCGGCGCCATCAAGCCGCTCGTCGACAACCTCGGCTCGCTCGCCCCCGGCGCGGTGCGCGACCTGCTGGTCAGCATGCTGGACCAGCTGGAACGCAACCGCGGCGCGGCGGGCTTCACCCTCGCCGTGGGCATCGTGCTGGCCCTGTGGTCCGCCTCCGGCTACGTGGCCGCCTTCATGCGCTCGGCCAACGTGGTCTACGACATCGGTGAGGGCCGCCCGGTGTGGAAGACGCTGCCGGTGCGGTTCGGCATCACCGCGGTCGTGGTGGTGGTGCTGGCGCTCATCGCGATCGGCGTGGTCTTCACCGGCACCCTGGCCCGCCGCGCCGGCCAGGTCCTGGGCATCGGCGACACCGGACTGACCGTCTGGAACTACGCCAAGTGGCCGGTGATCCTGGTGCTGATCGCCCTGGTCATCGGCCTGCTGTACTGGGCGGCGCCCAACGTCCGGCGCGGTTTTTCCTGGGTGACGCCCGGCGGCCTGCTGGCGGTGTTCATCTGGCTGATCGCCTCCGCGCTGTTCGGCCTGTACGTGGCGAACTTCAGTAGTTACGACAAGACGTACGGCAGCTTCGCGGCGATCATCATCTTTCTCGTCTGGCTGTGGATCTCCAACATCGCGATCCTGCTCGGCCTGGAGTTCAACGCCGAACTGGAACGTGAACGCGCCATCCACGACGGCCACCGCCCCGACGACGAGCCCTACGCGGAACCCCGCGACACCCGCAAGCTGTAGGACCGGCGCTCGGCCGGGGCCGCGGCCACGCGGACGGCGGCCCCGGGGGACCCGGTCGGCGGAACGCCGCTCAGCGGAACCGGGTCAGCCGCTTCCAGCCTCAGCGGAACCGGGTCAGCCCCTTGCGGCCTCAGCGCAACCGGGTCAGCCCCTTCCGGCCTCAGCGGAACCGGGTCAGCCCCTTGCGGCCCGCCCTCGCGCGCAGCGCCGGCAGGTCGTGCTCGGACCGGTCGGCCGCGGCACGGTGCCGGGCGTACAGCACGCCGTGGACGAAGGTGTCGCGTCCGGCGGCGTGGTCGCGTTCGGCCAGGGCGGGCAGCGTGCGAGCGGTGACCACGGCGTCCTGGTGCTCGCCCAGCGCCTGCTGCACCGCCTTCGCGCGCTTCGCCAGCCGTCGGGCCGGGCCGCCCACCACCGGCCGCGCGGTCTCCGCCGCGTACCGCAGCCGTTTCGCCGCCTTGCGGGCGGAGTGCAGCGCCCGGTCGCGTTCCGGCCCCGGGCCGGTCGCCAGCGCCCTGCCGCTGCGCCGGTCCGCCGCGCGCTGCGCCTTGCGCGCCGCGCTGCGCAGTTCGCGCCGCGCGTCACGGTCCGCCTTCGGATCCAGCGGCGGCGCGGCGAGGAAGACGTCGAGCGCGTCGAGCAGCGCGTAGTACCGGGCGCCGTCCAGCTCCCGGCACACCCGCCGCCACGCCTGCCGGTACGCGGCCGCCTCGCCGGCGGCCACCGCACCGGCAGGACCGGCCAGCGCCGGCCCGATCCGGTCGCCGTCGCGCAGTGCGGCGGCGTCGGCCGCCAGCCGCTCCGCCAGCACCTCGTGGTCGCGGGCCTCACCCAGCACCCGGCCCAGCCGGCCCAGCTCCCCGGCCAGCGGGCGGGTGCTCCCCGGCAGGAACAGCCGCCGGTAGGTCTTCAGCGCCGACCGCAGCCGCCGGACCGTCATCCGCATCCGGTGCACCGCGTCCGGTTCGCCGCCGCGTACCGCCGCGTCGGCCGCCAGCAGCTCGGCGGTCTGCGAGCGCAGCCGGGCCAGTACCGCGTCGCCCGCCGTGCCGGACGGCGGTGCGGCCGGGGCGCGCGGGGCCAGGTCGGCGGCGGCCAGCGCGTGTCCGAGCCCGGTGGCGACCGCCGGCCGCAGCCCGGCCTCGCGCAGGCGGTGCCCGGCGGCGGTCAGCAGTTTGCCGCCGCCGTGCTTCAGCTCGATCCCCACCTGCGACCACGCGGTCAGCGTGGTCCCGGTGCCGGCGTCCCGGCCGCCGGAACGCGGCGTGCGCGACGGGCCGGCCCCGGCGGGCGGGGCGGTGCGGCCGGTGCCGAGGACCTGCGCGGAGACGTCGTCGCGGACGACCTCGGCGAGCACCCGGTCGCGCTTGTCGAGCAGCGACCGCCGCTCACGGTGGGTGCGCAGCCGGGCGACCGGTACGACCTCGCGGCCCCGGGCGCGGGCGGCGAGGTGCCGGGCGATGTCCGGCGGCACCTCGTCGGGGCCGCCGGCCGCCGCGGGCCGCCGGACCTCCTGCCGGGGTCCGCCCCCGCCGGCCGGGAGCGTCAGCCGCCAGCCCGCGTCGTGCCCGCCGGACCGCCGGCGCAGCGTGCAGCCGGACGCCAGCAGGGCCAGGCCGTCGGTGTCGTAGTAGACGGTGTCGAGCTCCTCGGCGGGGACGGCCGTCACCCGCGCCACCCCCGGCAGGCCGCCGAGGTCCGGCACCGGGCCCGTGGCGGCGCCCTCGTACGTCTCTTCCCTTTCCAGGTTCTTGTGTGCCATAACGGACGCCTGCCCAGGGTCGGCGCCGGCCACACCACGCGGTCTCAGGCGGCCCCTGCGGTCACGTCCCCGTTGACCGTGCGCAGCGTCATCGTCCGGGGCGAGCCGGCCGCGGCGGTGGGCAGCGTGACGTCGGTGCGGCCGTTGGTGGTGCGGGCACCGACGGCGTAGCCGGGGCCGCCGGGCGGGACGGTGACGCCGACGGACCCGTTCGTGGTGGTCGCGTCGACCGTGCCGGGGGCGGCGGAGCAGCCGAGCACCACGTCGCCGTTGACCGTGACGGCGCCCAGGTGGGCGGCCCGCAGGCCGGTGGCCCGTACCGAACCGTTGCGCGTGGTCAGCCGCACGGTGGCGTGCGCGCTGCCGGCCTTCTCCACCGTGACGTCGCCGTTGACGGTGGTCAGGTCGAGCGAGCCGGTCAGCCCGGCGGCGTCCACCCCGGCGTTGCGCGCCGAGACGGTGACCGAGGTGCCGGCCGGCACCTCGACGGTGGGGGTGCGCGGGCAGCCGGCGCCGGCCGGCGGGTGCGCGGGGCAGGCCAGGTCGAGCACCCAGGTCGAGCCGTGCCGGGTCCAGCGGGACCGCACCGTGCGGTCGGCGGCCGCCCGCCGCCCGTCGGCCGGGCGCAGCACGACCCCGTTGTCGGTGACGATCACCAGGTGGCCGCCGGACGGCAGGGTGCCGGCGGCCGGCGCGGCGGAGGCGGTGTGGCCGCAGCCGGCCAGCAGCAGGGCGCCCGCCAGGGCGAGCGGCGCGGTCAGCGGGCGGCGCGGCCCGGCCGGCGGGGGAGGGCAGACGGTCCGCGGTTCCGCGGGGGGAGCGTTCATGCCGCACCTGTGCCCGGTCGGCGGCCGGGTAGTGCCTGACGTTTTGTCACAACCGGTCGGCAACAGGTTCGTGGCGCGATGGCGCATACGTTCGGATTGGGAGGGCAGGCGGGCTGTCAGCCGCGAACAGCACGAAAAGGACGCGGTACACCGTCAATCGACCGCACACCCCATGGACGACAGCATGGCGACGAGCACAGACAAGGACGACGACCAGGACGGGCGCGTCACGATGGCTCAGGCCATGCGTGCCGCCACCGGACAGCTCTCCGAACTGCTCCGGTGCGAACCGGGCGCAGTGTCCGCGATGAAGTCTACCGATCACGGGTGGGCCGCGGATGTGGAAATCGTGGAGATCGAGCGCGTCCCCGACACCACCAGCGTGATGGCGTCGTACCGGGTGCAGCTCGACGAACGCGGTGAGATCACCGGCTACGAGCGAGTCCGCCGCTACGCGAGGGGCCAGCTGGACCGCTAGGTCCCCGGTCCCTCAGGACGAGCCCGTCCTGCCCGAGCAGGAAAGGATGAATGAACGTGAGTGTGGTACAGCAGTCAAGCGCCTCCACCACGACCAATGGGGGCGGCGGCAACTCCGGCACCCTCTACGACGTCCTCGAACTGATCCTTGACCGCGGTCTGGTCATCGACGCCTTCGTACGGGTGTCGCTGGTCGGCATCGAGATACTCAAGATCGACGTCCGCGTCGTGGTGGCCAGCGTGGACACCTACCTGCGGTTCGCCGAGGCGTGCAACCGCCTCGACCTCGAATCCGGCCGCAAGGCCCCCAGCCAGCTCACCGACCTGGTCGGCGAGGCCACCGAGAGCGGTGCCAAGGGCAAGTCCAAGGGCGCGCTGTCCGGGGCGGTCGAGGCCATCACCGAATCGCTGCACGGCGACTCGGACGACGACGACGACAAGCAGCCGGAACGCAAGTCCTCCTCGTCCTCCTCGTCGAGCGGCAGCCGGCGCACCACGCGCCGCCGGGAGGAATGACCCATGCCGACCTACCTCTACGCCGTCACCGCCGGCGATCACCCGGCCCGGCTCACCGACGTCACCGGCGTCGGTGACCCGGCCGCCCCGGTCCGCGTCCTGTCCGCCGGACCGCTGAAGGCCGTGGTCGGCGACGCGCCCGACGGCCTGCGCGCCAAGCGCCGCGACCTGCTGGCCCACCAGCGGGTGCTGGACCGCCTGATGGAGGACGGGGCGGTACTGCCGATGCGGTTCGGGCTGATCGGCCCGGACGACGAGCGGGTGCGCGCGGTGGTCGAGGACAACGCCGCCGCCTACACCGAGCGGCTCGGCGAGCTCGGCGACTGCCGGGAGTACAACCTGAAGGTCTCCCGCGACGAGGACGACCTGCTGCGGGAGATCATCGCCACCGTCCCGGAGGCACGCCGGCTCAACGACGTGACCCGCGGCGACCCCGGCGCGCACCGCGAACGGCGTGCCCTCGGCGAGATCGTGGCCCGCGAGGTGCAGTCCCGCCAGGACCTGACCGCGCAGGACATGATCGCCCGCCTCGCGCCGAACGCGGTGCGCCAGGCGCTCGCCGAGCCGACCGGCGAGCACTTCCTGAACGTCTCCTTCCTGGTCGCGCGCGACCAGGTCGCGGCGTTCTCCGAGGCGGTGCACCAGGAGGCGGCCGACCGCGGCGACGCCTACACGCTGAGCCTCAACGGTCCGCTGCCGCCGTACAGCTTCGTGTGAGCGCCGGTGCCGCCGTGCTCCGGCGGCCCGCCAGGGAGGAACAACCCATGGGCCTCATCAGCCAGATCCTCACCCTGCCGCTCGCCCCGGTGCGCGGCACGGTGTGGGCGATCGACCAGGTGGTGCGCACCGCCGAGCGGCAGTACTACGACCCCGAGCCGGTCAAGCGTGAACTCGCCGAACTGGAACGGGCGCTGCTCGACGGACGCATCGACGAGGAGGAGTTCGACCAGCGCGAGGACGACCTCCTGGACCGGCTGGAGTGGCTGGAGTCCCAGCGGCGCCGCCTGGACGGGCAGTGCTGAGGGAGCACGGCGGCCCGCGGGCCGGCGCACCGGGCACCGCGCGACGCACGAACACCACGAGGAGAACCACGAGCACGGGGGAGAACGAGGTGCACGACAGATGATGACCAACGCGAAGGTGGGCGCCGCACTTGTCGGCGGCTACCTGCTGGGCCGCACCAAGAAGGCCAAGCTCGCCATCGGCCTGGGCATGTTCCTGGCCGGCAAGAAACTCGACCTCGATCCTCGGGCGATCAAACGTTTCGTCACCGACTCCCCGCTGATCGGCGCCCTGAACACCCAGGTGCGCGACGAACTGGTCGGCGCCACCAAGGCCGCCGCCTCCCGCGCCCTGACCCAGCGGGTCACCGGCATCGCCGACTCCCTCCAGGAGCGCACCCGCGGCCTGAGCGGCGGCTCCGGTGCGGCGGACGAGGCGGACGAGGCGGAGGAAGCCGCCGAGGACCGCGACGACGACGCCGGTGACGACGCCGCCGACGAGCACGACGAGCCGGCCGACGACAGCGGCGACGAGCCCGCGCCGCGCAAGTCCGCCCGCCGCTCCGCCTCCTCCGGCGCCCGGCGCGGTACCGCCACCCGATCCGGTGGTACCCGCAAGACGGCGGCCTCCGGGACGCGCACGGCGAAGAAGACGGCTTCCGGCGCCAAGACGGCGGCCAAGGGCGGCCGGTCCACGACCCGCAAGGCGACCTCCGGCGCCCGCCGGGGAGGCGACGATGCCTGAGTCCGTACTGCGCACCCTGAAGGACGAGGTGCTCGACAGCCCGGCCGCCGACCGCCTCAAGGAGGAGTTGCGCGAATACGTCGAGGCGCGCGCCCGCAAGGCGGTCACCGGCCTCGGCGACCGGCTCGGCCAGAGCATCAGCGGCCTGGCCGGCTCCGGTTCCGGCGCGCTGGCCGGCAGCGTGGCCAAGGGCGGCCAGGCGCTCGCCGAGGGCAAGTCCCCGGGCAAGGCACTGGCCACGGCCGGCGCCTCCCACCTCAAGGAGACGTTGAAGGACACCGTGAAGGACAAGATCAAGGGTCTGTTCGGCAAGGGCCGCAAGGGTGGCGGCGGCAAGTCCAAGAGCGTCACCATCGTGGAGGACATCGACGTCGGCGTCCCGGTGCGCGAGGCCTATGACCAGTGGACGCAGTTCCAGGAGTTCAGCACCTTCGCCAAGGGCGTCGTCAGCGTCGACAAGTCCGACGACACCACCAGCAACTGGAAGGTCAAGGTCGCCAAGTCCACCCGCAGCTGGACGGCGAACGTCACGGAACAGGTCCCGGACGAACGCATCACCTGGACCACCGAGGGCGCCAAGGGCACCGTCAAGGGCGTCGTCACCTTCCACCGGATCACCGAGGACCTGACCCGGGTGCTGCTCGTCCTGGAGTACTTCCCCAAGGGCCTGTTCGAAAAGACCGGCAACATCTGGCGCGCCCAGGGCCGCCGCGCCCGGCTCGACCTCAAGCTCTACCGCAAGTTCATCATGATGCGCGGTGAGGCCACCGACGGCTGGCGCGGCGAGATCCGCGACGGCGAGGTGGTGGTCGACCACCAGGAGGCGATGGAACGCGAGGAACGCGAGGACGCCGCCGCCGAATCCGGTGACGCCGCCGACGGTGACGACGGCGAGTTCGAGGACCGTGACGACGCCGAGGACGCCGAGGACGCCGAAGACGCCGAGGATGGCGACGACGGTGAATTCGCGGACGAGGACGAGGAGTTCGCGGACGACGGCGAATCCGGTGCCGACGACGAATTCGACGACGACCGGGCCGAGGGGGAAATCCACGAGGACGACGCCCCGCTGGACGACGCCGAGGACGGCGAGGCCGCGCGCGACGACCTGCCGGAGGACGAACTCGCCGAGGACGGCGAGGAGTTCGAGGACGACGAGCCGCAGGAAAAGCCGGCGCCGGCCCGCCGCTCGCGTCGCCGCGCCGCAGCCGCCCGCTGAGCCGGCCGCAACCCACGAAGAGGTGACGACACATGTCTGATGCACTGTCCGGCCGTCTGGGGTCGTCGCAGGCGATGTCCCCGTACGGGCAGCAGGAGTCGTCGGCCAACCTGGCCGACATCCTGGAACGCGTCCTCGACAAGGGCGTCGTCATCGCCGGAGACATCCAGATCAATCTGCTCGACATCGAGCTGCTCACGATCAAGCTCCGGCTGCTGGTCGCCTCGGTCGACAAGGCCAAGGAGATGGGCATCGACTGGTGGGAGCACGACCCGTCGCTGTCCTCCGGCGCCCGCCGGCGGGACGGCGACGGGCCCGGCCGGGTCGCCGGGCGCGACGCGGCGCAGGAGGTCGGGCCGGGCGGCGACCCGTCCGACCTCGCGGCGGAGAACGAACGGCTGCGCGCCGAGATCGAGCGGCTGCGCGAGTCCGCGCCGGCCTCCGGAACCGAGGAGGCCGGCCGGTGACCGCCCCGGACCAGGTCAGTTACGTGTACGCGATCGGACGGGCCGCCGAGGTGGCGGCCGCCGGCGCGCTGCCCGCCGGGGTCGGCGGCGCCGAGGTGCTGCCGGTCACCGGCGGCACCCTCGGCGCCCTGGTCTCGCGGGTGCCGGCCGACCGCTTCGGCGAGGCCGGCCTGCGCGAACGGCTCGACGACCTCGCGGGCCTGGAGGCGATGGCCCGCGCCCACCACGAGGTGGTCGCCGCCGCCTACCGGGCCGGCGTCGCCCTGCCGCTGCGGCTGGCCACCGTCTACGCCGACGACGACCGGGTGGCCGCCGTCCTGCGCGACCGGGAGGCCGAACTGCTCGGCCTGCTGGACCGGTTGACCGGCCACGCCGAGTACGGCGTCAAGGTCTACGCCGGCGGTCCGCAGGAGGACGTCGTGCCCGGCGCCGCCGACTCCGCGGCGGCCCCGGCCAGCAGCCCCGGCCGCGCCTACCTGCTGCGCCGGCGTGCCGAACGCGACGGCAGGCGTTCCGCCCAGCGTGCGGCCGGCGCGCTGGCCGACCGGGTCGCCGAGGCGGCCTCGGCCCTGGCCACCGACCGCGTCGTCCACCGGCCGCAGCAGGGCGCCCTCGCCACCGGCCCCGGCGAGAACATCGCCAACCTCGCCTTCCTGGTGCCCGACGACCGGGCCGGTTCGTTCGTCACCGCCGTCCAGGACGCCGGCGTCGCGCGGCCCGGCACCCGCGTCGAGGTCACCGGCCCCTGGGCGCCGTACTCCTTCGCCACCGCGCTGCCGGCCGACGCGCCGCAGCACGGGGGCGGGGCGGCGGACGGGGGCGCCGGCGTGGCGGACGGTGCCGGGCCGGACGGCGCCGTCGGGCGTCCCGGTGGCGAACGTGTCCGGTGAGGCGGGCCCGGTGCCCAGCTGGCCGACCGCCGGCGCCGACCTCGATCCGCTGGCGGACCGCCAGGTGGCCCTGGTCGACCTGCTGGACCGGCTGCTCAACGGCGGCGCCGTGCTGACCGGCGACATCGTGCTGTCGGTGGCCGACGTCGACCTGGTCCACATCAGCCTGCGCGCCGTCATCCGTTCGATCACGCCGGACAGTCCGGCGCCCTGGTGAGGGAAGCGATGCCATGACCGCCGATCAGCGCTGGAACGAGGTCGCCCAGGCGGCGGCCCGCGCCTTCGACCTGACCCCGCCGCCCGCCGGTGAGCCTCAAGCGCCGGGCGAGCAGCGGCAGTTGACCACCCGGCTGGCCACCGACCCGGACACCGTCGAGCGCGACCTGATCAAACTCGTGCTCACCATCGTGGAGTTGCTGCGCCAGCTGATGGAACGTACCGCGCTGCACCGCGTCGACCACGGCGACCTGAGCGAGGACCAGGAGGAGCGGATCGGCATGACGCTCATGGTCCTTCAGGACCGCATGGCCGAACTGTGCGACCGCTACGGCCTCACCATGGCCGACCTGAACCTCGATCTCGGCCCGCTCGGCACGCTGTTGCCGCCCGCCGACCGCTGACGCCGGTTCACCTTCCGTCGCACGGCTGCGAATTCGCGCGCCCGTGCGGCGACAACGCGTCAATTGCGGTAACCGTGCGGTAAGTCGGTGGTGCCGCGTGAAAGAAAATTGTTCGTGTGAACGAAAAACGGAGTTTTGACCGCCCCCGACGGGTTAGGCGAACACCATGAGTGAAGAAAACGCCAATTCGGAGAAGAGCAGCCGCGCTTCGACCCCCACGTCGAAGGCGCGGAAGAAGACCACGACGCGGGCCGCCGCCACCGGCAAGAAGACGCAGAGCGCCGCCCGGACCACCCGGTCGCGTACCGCCAGCTCCGGCCGCACCGCGGCCGCGGCGACCTCCACCGCCGGCAACACGGTGACCGCCACGGTCTCCTCGGCCGCCGACAAGGCCGCCGAGCACACCGGGAAGGCGGGCCGCGCGGCGGTGGACGCGATGGGCGACGGACGGCAGCTCGTCTCCTCCGCGACCCGCAAGGCCGCGCACGGCGCGGTGGCCGCCTGGACCGTGCTGCGCGCCCGCAAGCTGATCGCCGCGGGCGCCGGAGCCGGCGTCGCGGTCGCGGGTGCCTGTTTCGCCGCCGGACGGCTCTCCGCCGCCCGCAACTTCGGCCCGCTGACCCGGGCCACCGGCGGCCGGATCTGATCCGCCGTCGTGCTGTGACACCGGCGTGGTTGAACTCCCCTCCCATCGTGCGAAATCGTTGACCCGTCGCGGTAGGTCCGCACGCGCGCCGGAGACGCGTCGCATCGATGAGGGGGAGTCCGACCGATGGGGTTTTTCGGGCGCAGGCAGGAACACCGGCGTGACGCCGTACGGCCACAGGCCGGCACGGCCGGCCCGCCCGGTCCACCGGACGGCGCGGACGCGCGGCGCACCGGGCCCGCCGCCGAGACGGCCGAGACCGCCGCGTTGCGCGCCGCGGTACGCAACGGCGACCTGCGCGCGGCCGAACGCCTGGGCAAGCTGCTCGCCGCCCGCGGCCCGGCCCAGGAGAGCGCAGCGGACGCCGCAGCCGACACCGCCGCCCGTTCCGCCTCTTCCGCCGCCGAGGACGAACTCGACCGCTACCGGCGCCGGGCGGCCGGCGGTGACCGTGAGGCGGCCCACCGCGCGGCGACCGCGCTGCTGCGGTCGGGTCGGACCGACGAGGCCGAACGGCTCCTGGACCGCGCCGTCCAGGCCGGACACCCCGCGTCCGCCTACCTGCTGGCCCAGTTGCGCCGCGACCGCGGTGAACACGCCCGCGCCGTCGAGCTGATGCGGCTCGCGGACCGCGGCGGCAAGGACGGCGCCGCCCGGCTCGCCGCGCTGTGGCTGCTGGAGGACGGCGACGCCTCCGCCGCCGTGCCATTGCTGCGCAAGGTCATCTCCCGCGGCGACCGCGCCATGATCCCCGCCCTGGTCAGCGCCCTGCTGGCGGTCGGCGACCTGGACGCCGCCGAGGCCGCCGTCCGCCCCGCCGCCGACGCGGGGGACTGGCGGGCGCAGTACGACCTGCTCGCCGTCCGCCAGGAACGCGCCCGCCGCACCGGCGGCGACCTGGCCGACCAGGAGCTGTGGACGCTGCTGAAGACGGCGGCGACCGGCCTGCTGGCGGAGGTCACCCCGCTGGTCAACGACGGACGGCTCGGCGACGCCGAGGAACTGCTGCGCGGCCCCGCCGCCGCCGGCGACCCCGTCGCCATGGAGAACCTCGCCATCGTCATGATGCGCCGGGCCGGCGGCGATCCCGCGATACGCGCCGAGGCCCGCACCCACCTGGAACGCTCCGCCGCCCTCGGCAACATCACCGCCGAGGACTGCTTGACCGAACTGGACGCGATCGAGGCGAAGTTGGCGGCGGCCGAGCAGGGTCCGGGCCCGCGGTCGAAGCCGAGCAGGAGGCGCGGGGCCGCGCGGGCGACGGAGGACCCCGCAGAGACCTCGGCGGGGGCTGCCGGGGCACCGGAGGATGCGACGCCGGAGCGTGCGGCCTCTGAACGTGCGATCTCTGAACGTGCGGGGGCGGAGCGTGAAGTGGCGGAACCCGCGGGGACGGCAGGTGGGCCGGAGATACCGGCACCGGCACGGCGGGACGCCGCACCGGAGCCCCCCGCGCCGGCGCCGCGGACGGTTGCACCGGCGCCGCAGACCACCGCCGCGCCGCAGGCATCCGCACCGCAGGACGCCGCTTCCGCACCGCAGGTTCCGGCATCGGCTCCGCGAGCCGCCGATCCGCAGGTTCTCGCGCAGGCGTCGCCCGCCTCCGCCTCCGAGCCGCGCCCCACCGCACCGCTGGACGCTGCCTCCGCGCCGCAGTCCCCGGCGCCGGGGCGGCAGGTCGACGCCGCCGCACCGCAGCCCACCGGTTCGGCACCGCGAGCCGCCGATCCGCAGGTTCCCGGGCAGGCGTCGCCCGCCTCCGCCTCCGAGCCGCGCCCCACCGGTTCAGTGCCGCAGCCCGCCGCACCGGAAGCGCAGGCCCCCGCACCGCCGGCCCCCGCACCGGAAGCCCCCGCACCGCAGCCCGCCGCGCCCCAGGCCCCCGTGTCGGCACCGCAAGCCAACACCCCGCACCCCGCCGCACCACAACCCCCCGCCCCCGCGCCGCAGGCCAGCGCACCGCAACCCCCCGCCCCCGACGCCAAGCCGATGACCGTCGCGGAGGCGTTGGCCCGGGTCTATGCCGTGCTGTTGACGGAGGCGGAGCTGCCGGACGGGCACCGGATCGGGCAGGAGATCGAACTCGCCCCCGGCATCGAGGTGTTGACCGCCTTCGACGGGCCCGGGACGATGCGGCTGCTGTCGGCGCCGGGGATGGCGGCGCTCGGCGACCCGGGCGAGGTCTTCCGCCGGGCGGTGGAGAACCTGATGACGGTCACGGTCGGCGAGCACCACACGCTGGGCGCGCCGGGCGGCGCCGTCTTCCACCGGATGGCGGGCACGTCGCCGTTCACCGCCTCCACGGTGCTGGTCCTGGACCGGGTGGTGGCCGCCGCCACCGGTCGGCCGCTGCCGCCGGACGGCGCGCTGGTCGGCATACCGACCCGGTACGAACTGGTCTTCCACCCCGTGCGGGACGCCGCCGCGCGCGGGGCGCTGGAAGCGATGGCCCACCACACCGCCGGCCGATATGCCCAGGGGCCGGCCGCGCTGGCCCCGGCGGTGTACTGGTGGCGGGACGGCGCCCTGACCCCGTTGACCGCGCTGGAGAACGGGACGGCCGTCCTGACCGCCGATCCGGAGTTCGAGGCCGTGCTGGACCGCCTGCCCCCGTCCACCGCCGTCTGAAGCGCCCCGCCCGTCACCCCTGCGTCACCACCAGCCGGCGTGGTGCCTCCGCAGCCGGTGCCGGCAGCCTCAGCGGGCCGGCGCCCGGGGTGACCGAGCCCAGCAGGGTGGCGTGCCGGGCGCCGGTGCACGACGGCAGGGCGGCCGGCAGGCCGTTGACGGTGAGGAAGCCGAGGACGGCGAAGGCCAGCGCCTCCTTGGCGTCGGACGGGACGCCGAGCGCGTCGCTGGGCAGCAGCCCCACCCCGGGCAGTTCCTCGGCGAGCATCCGGACCAGCACCGGGTTGCGGGTGCCGCCGCCGGAGAGCACCAGCCGCGTCACGCCGTACGCGCGGCAGGCGGCGGCCGCGGTGACCGCGGTCAGCCGGGCCAGCGTCGCCAGCACGTCGTCGGGTCGCTCCACCGGCACCGCCGCCAGCGCGGCCAGCAGATACGGCAGGTGGAACAGTTCCTTGCCGGTGCTCTTCGGCGCCGGCCGGGCGTAGTAGGGGTCGGCCAGCAGGTGGTCCAGCAGTCCCCGGTGCGGGCGGCCCCGGGCGGCCCGCCGGCCGTCCTCGTCGAACGCCTCCCGCCCGCCGGTGAGGTGCCGCACCGCCGCGTCCAGCAGCGCGTTGGCCGGCCCGGTGTCGAAGGCGAGCGGGGCGGTGCCGGGGGCGGCCACGGTGACGTTGGCGATGCCGCCGAGGTTGAGCGCGGCCGGCACGCCGTCGAGGGCGGCGAGCAGCAGCGCGTCGACCACGCCGACCAGCGGTGCGCCCTGCCCGCCCGCCGCGATGTCGCGGTTGCGCAGGTCGCAGACGACCGGCAGCCCGGTCGCCTCGGCGATCCAGGCGGGCTGGCCGAGTTGCAGGCTGCCGCGCACCACGCCGTCGGTCACCCAGTGGTGCACCGTCTGGCCGTGCGAGACCACCAGGTCGGCCCGCCCGGGGCACAGTTCGTCCACCGCGCGGACCGCGGCCGCCGCGAACGCCCGGCCGACACCGGCGTCCAGCGCGCAGACGTCGCCGATCGTGGTGGCGGCCGGCGGCAGCACCGAGGCGATCAGCTCCCGCAGCGGCGCCGGGTACGGCACGCCGAACGCCCCCAGCGGCCGCAGGGTCAACGTGTCGCCGTCCAGCGTCAGGTCGGCCGCCGCGGCCTCGATGGCGTCGTAGGACGTGCCCGACATCAAGCCGATCACCCGCACGGGATCCTCCGGAGCGCCCGCCGGCGCGGTGGGTGGTGACGGGTCGCGTCACCGGGTGGGGCCGCCCCGGGCGCGCACCCGGGGCGGACGGACGGTCTGGCACGGCGGTGGCGGACGAACGGTCCGGGACGGCCGTGACGGGCAGCGGCGCGGCCGTCAGCTCACGTCGGCCGTGGCGGCGTCGTCGTCCTGGGAGGCGGGGGGCGACGCGGTGCCCGCGGTGACCGCGCCGGTGCGGTGGAAGAGGCTGGCCAGCGAGCCGACGGCCAGCGTCACGGCCACCCCGATCGGCACCAGCCACTGCGCCGCGATGGCGGTGGGCACCGTCGCGCCGGCCACCGTCACGCCGATCTTGACGTCCCGCACGATGTAGGTCATCACCGCCAGGGTCACCACGAAGGCGATCACCGAGTCCAGCTCGGTCGCCCGCTTCACCAGCCGGCCCAGCAGGAACGCGCCGAGCAGCGCGCCGTAGGTGTAGCCGGCGATGGCCAGGCCGGTCAGGTAGACGTTGCCCGTGCTGGTGCTGAACGCGCAGGCGAAGACCGCCATCAGCACCGCCCACACCAAGGTCATCACCCGGGCCAGCTTCAGCAGCCCGGCCTCGGAGGTCTCGCGGCGCAGCAGGGTGCGGATGATGTCGGAGACCGTGGAGTTCGACATCGAGTTCAGCGCCGACGACAGCGAGCCCATCGCGGCGCCCAGGATGCCGGCCACCAGCAGTCCGGAGACCACCACCGGCAGGCCGTGCAGGATGAACTCCGGGTAGAGGTAGTCGGAGCTGGCCAGGCCCTGCTGCGCGAAGGTCTTGCCGTGGTTGTACGACCACAGCAGCGCGCCGACCAGGGAGAAGGCGGCGAACTGCACGGTGACGAAGACCCCGGAGCCGATCATCGCCTTCTGGCCGTCGCGCAGGCTCCTGGTGGCCAGGATGCGCTGCACGATCAACTGGTCGGAGCCGTGGCTGGCCATGGCGAAGATCGCACCGCCGATGATCGCGGTCGGCAGGGCGAACGGGCTGGTCAGGATGTGGTCGAAGGAGAAGTCGGTGTCGAACAGCTTCAGCCGGCCGGCGTGCAGCGCGCCGGACAGGCCGTGCCCGCCGACGTGGCCGTAGAGCACCCCGAGCGCCAGGAGCGCGCCGCCCAGGTAGAGCCCCATCTGGATCGCGTCGGTCCAGATGACCGCCTTGATGCCGCCGAGGTAGGTGTAGACGACGGTGATCAGGGTCAGTACCACGATGATCAGCTTGTATCCCGCGGGCACGCCCAGTTCGTCCAGCAGCAGCTTGATCGGGATCGCCGAGGCGAACAGCCGCACCCCCTCGGCCAGCAGCCGGGTGAAGACGAACGTCACCGACGCCAGCCCCTGGAGCCGCAGGCCGAACCGGTCGCCCAGGTACTGGTAGGCGCTGACGAAGCCGCCGCGTTTGTACAGCGGGATCAGCACGGTGGCCACCACCACGCGCCCGACCACGTAGCCGAGCGCCAGCTCCACGTTGCCGAAGCCCTGGCCGCTGTACGCGCCGCCCGGCACGCTGATCACCGTCAGCACGCTGGTCTCGGTGGCCACCACCGAGAACGACACCGTCCACCACGGCATGTTCCCCTCGCCGACGAAGTACTCCTTCGACGACTTCTGCCGCCCCGAAAGCCGCAGCCCGATCGCCGCGATGGCGACCAGGTAGACGACGATCACCACGAGGTCGAGTTGCCGCACGTGCTCACTCCTTCGTTGGGGGCCTTCGCCGTGGGACACCGCCGGGGCGGGCCGTGCCGGCCGGGTCCGGCGCGGTACGCGGTCGGCACGGCCGGGCGCGGAAACGATCCTGCCCCGGCCGTGTGGCGAAGCCGCGACGGCACGACGGGTGCGTGCGGGTGGTCCGGTTCACGGTCCAGCGAGTATCGGAAGAGCAGCCGAGACATGTCAAGAAGTAACCAGTATTCGAGCAGCCCGTATATTTTTGACCATGCCGGGCCGGATAGGGTGCGCTGCACCCACCAGGAGGTATCCATGGCTCGTCCGGTCCCGCGGCACGATGCGGCCGATCCGGTCCCCGGCCCGTCGGCCGCCGACATCCTGGTCCGGGTGCGCGCGGCCCTGCCGTCGCTCGCGCCGGCCGAACGCCGGGTGGCCGACGCGGTGCTGGCCGACCCGGCCGCCGCCGCCCGGCTGTCGATCAGCGCGCTGAGCGAACGGGCCGCGACCTCGGTGACCACCGTCATGCGGTTCTGCCGCACCGTCGGGCTGGCCAACTACCCGCAGCTGCGGCTGGCGCTGGCCGCGGCCGCCGCCCGCGAGGACGCCCTCGGCGCCGGCCGTACCCCGGTGAGCACCGAGATCAGCGCCACCGATCCGCTGGAGCGCATCGTGGAGAAGATCGTCTACAACGAGGTGCGGGCCCTGGAGGAGTCCGGCGCCGCGCTGGACGTCGCCACCCTCGGCCTCGCGGTCGACGCGGTCGCCCGGGCCCGCCGGGTCGACATCTTCGGGGTGGGCGCCAGCGGCTTCGTCGGCCAGGACCTGCACCAGAAACTGCACCGGATCGGCCGGATCGCCTTCATCTGGACCGACGTGCACGCCGCGCTGACCGCGGCCGCGCTGCTCGGACCGGCGGACGTCGCCCTGGCCATCTCGCACTCCGGGGAGACCGCCGACACCGTCGAGGCGCTCCAGGCGGCCGCCGAACGCGGCGCCACCACCATCGCGCTGACCAACGACGCCCGCTCCACCCTCGCCGACAGCGCCGACCTGGTACTGACCACCTGCGCCCGCGAGACCCCCTACCGCTCCGGCGCCACGGTCAGCCGGATAGCCCAACTCGCCCTGGTCGACTGCCTGTTCGTGGGCGTCGCGCAACGCAGCTACGACGCCAGCGCGCTGGCCCTGCACAACACCTACGGCGCCGTCCACCGCCGCCGGGGCCGCCGCTGAGCCCGACACCCCGATCGCGCCCTCGGCTCCGCCGCCGACCCCGGTCCCGGCTCCGAGCGCGCCCCCGGTCCGCCGGTCAGGCGTCCGTGTCGGCCACCAGCACCGCGTGCAGCGTGCGCGGGCCGTGCACGCCTTCGACCCGGTCGAGTTCGATGTCGCTGGTGGCGGACGGCCCGGAGATCCAGGTCTGCGGGCGGGCCGGGTCGAGCCGGGGCAGGGCCAGCGGCACCGAGGCCACCAGCTGCTCCGGCAGCCGGACCACGCACACGTGCAGATCGGGCACCAGGCTCAGCAGCCGCCGGCCCTGCGCCGGGCCGGCGTCCAGCACGATGGTGCCGGTCTCCGCGATCGCCACCGCGCACCCGGTGACCACCGCGTCGACGCCGTCCAGCTCCCGGGCGGTCAGCGGCTGCCCGGGCCGGTCGGCGACCTGTTCGGCGCCGCAGTCCGCCAGCCACCCGGCCGGCAGCCCGTCCGGCACGGCGACCCGGCGCGCCCCGGCCGCCGCCAGCACACCGGCCACGGCCGCGGCCAGGCCCGCCGGGGTCACCCGGTGCACGACCGCCCGGTAGTCGGCGAGGTTGTCGGCCAGCAGATCGGCGACGGCCCGCGGATCACCGCTCTCGTGGACGGTCAGGTAGTCGCGCGGCGGCTCGGGCACCTCGGGGGCGTCGGCGATCGCGGCCCTGATCCGGGCCAGCACGCGGTCCCTGGACGTTTCGGCGGTCATCAGCGGTTCCTCTTCCACCAGGTGCGGAACGACTCCGCCGGCACGTCCGGCAGGTCGCGGCTGCGGGTCCAGGCGCCCGCCCCGGGGCCGGGCAGCCGGGAGGGGTGCAGGCGGCGGGTGGCCGACGCGGCCCGCTCGCCGGCCTCCAGCGCGGCGGGGTGGTTCAGCAGCCACCCGGCGGCCTTCATCGCCGCCTTCTCCAGGCGGTGGCCGGCCCCGCCCTGGTCGGCGACGCGTTCGCGCAGGTGGACCAGGACCTCGGGGATGTCGATGGCGACCGGGCAGACCTCGTAGCAGGCGCCGCACAGCGAGGAGGCGTACGGCAGCGAGGCGTCGATCTCGCTCGCGGTGCCGCGCAGCTGCGGGGTGAGGATCGCGCCGATCGGGCCCGGGTAGGCGGAGCCGTACGCGTGCCCGCCGGCCCGTTCGTAGACCGGGCAGACGTTGAGGCAGGCCGAGCAGCGGATGCAGCGCAGCGCCTGGCGGCCCACCTCGTCGGCGAGGGTGTCGGTGCGGCCGTTGTCGAGCAGGACCAGGTGGAAGGTGCCGGGCCCGTCGCCGTCGGTGGTGCCGGTCCACGTCGAGGTGTAGGGGTTCATCCGCTCGGCGGTGGAGGAACGCGGCAGCAGCTGGAGGTAGACCTCCAGGTCGCGCCATTCGGGGATGACCTTCTCGATGCCCACGACCGAGATCAGCGTCTCCGGCAGCGTCAGGCACATGCGCCCGTTGCCCTCGGACTCCAGCACCACCAGGGTGCCGGTCTCGGCGACCATGAAGTTGGCACCGGAGATGGCGACCTTGGCGCGCAGGAACTTCTCCCGCAGGTGCAGCCGGGCCGCCTCGGCCAGTTCCGCCGGGGTGTCGGTCAGCCCCTCGGGCGCCGGACGGCCCCAGCGGGCCATCTTCTCGCGGAAGATGTCGCGGATCTCGCCGCGGTTGCGGTGGATGGCCGGCACCAGGATGTGCGAGGGGCGGTCGTCGCCGAGCTGCACGATGAGTTCGGCCAGGTCGGTCTCGTAGGCGGTGATGCCCTCGGCGGCCAGCGCCTCGTTCAGGCCGATCTCCTGGGTGGCCATCGACTTGACCTTGACGACCTCCGACTCACCGGTGGCCCGCACGAGTTCGGTGACGATCCGGTTGGCCTCGTCGGCGTCGGCGGCCCAGTGCACGACACCGCCGGCCGCGGTGACCTTCTCCTCGACCTGGAGCAGGTAGTCGTCCAGGTGGCGCAGCGTGCGGTCCTTGATGTCCTTGCCGGCCTGCCGCAGCGCGGCCCAGTCGTCCAGTTCGGCGACCGCCTGGGCGCGCTTGTCGCGGATGGTGTGGGTGGCACGGGTCAGGTTGCCGCGCAGGACGGTGTCGTTGACCGCGCTCGCCGCGGCCTCGGGGAAGGCGGGCATGCCGAGGTACGTGCCGGTCATGACGGGCTCCAGGGGTCGTCCTCGGTGCTGGCGAGGATGTCGGCGAGGTGCAGGGTCCGCAGCGGGTCGTCCTGCCGCCGCAGGGTGCCGTCGAGGTGCATCAGGCACGAGTTGTCCGCGCCGCACAGCAGCTCGGCGCCGGTGGAACGGGCGTTGCGGATCTTGTCGTCGGCCATCGCGGCGGAGACGTCGGCGTTCTTCACCGCGAACGTCCCCCCGAAGCCGCAGCACTCCTGCGCGCCCGGCAGCTCCCGCAGCTCCAGGCCGCGCACCGCCTCCAGCAGCCGGCGCGGCCGGTCGCCGAGACCCAGCATCCGCAGGCCGTGGCAGGAGGGGTGGTAGGTCACCGTGTGCGGGAACCAGGCGCCGACGTCCTCCACCCCGAGGACGTCCACCAGGAACTCGGTCAGCTCCCGCACCCGCGGCACCAACGAGGCCGCCGCGTCGGCGAGTTCACCGCCCCGGCCCTCGGCGGCCGCCTTCGCCCCGATCCGCGGGTAGTTGTCGCGCACCATCGCCACGCACGATCCCGACGGCGTCACCACGTGGTCGTAGCCGGCGAACGCGGCGGCGGTGCGCCGTACCAGCGGCTCGGTCTCCCGGCGGTACCCGGTGTTGAACTGCGGCTGCCCGCAACACGTCTGCGCCGCGGGGAAGTCCACCTCCACCCCGAGCCGTTCCAGCAGCCGCACGGTGGCCCGCGCCGTCCCCGGATACAGGGCGTCGTTGACGCAGGTGACGAAGAGCGCGACACGCATGCTTGCTCCTTGGGGGCGGGCGGCGGCGGTCCCAGCCTAGAACGCCCGCCCGCGGCCCGTGCGCCCGCACCGCCGAACACGGCCCGCGGTGCCCCGCCGCGGCCGCCCCGCGGGGCCGGGGGTACCGCCTGCCGGGTTCGCACGGCACAATCTACGCGCGTCACCGTTTCACAGCCGCCTGACAGGAGCCGTGCATGCCGATCGACCGCAGGACCTTCCTCAACCGCACCGCCGCGACCGGTGCGGGTGTCGCGCTGGCCGGCGGCGTGGTCGCCGGAGCGGACACCGCCCAGGCCGACCCGCGCGACGACGGCCACGGGCACCGGCCGCACCGCACCTCGCTGCGCATCCTGGGCACCACCGACGTGCACGGCCACGTGCTCAACTGGGACTACTTCACCAACGCCGAGTACGACGACGCCACCCACAACGACGTGGGCCTGGCCAAGGTCGCCACCCTCGTCGAGCAGGCCCGCGAGGAGGCCGGCCGGCACCGCACGCTGCTGATCGACGCCGGCGACATCATCCAGGGCACCCAGTTGTCCTACTACTACGCCCGGGTCGACCCGATCACCGGCGGCGACGGCAAGCGCCCGCCGAAGCACCCGATGGCGCTGGCCATGAACCACATGAAGTACGACGCCGCCGCGCTCGGCAACCACGAGTTCAACTACGGCATCCCGGTGCTGCGCGCCTTCGAGGCCCAGTGCGACTTCCCGCTGATCGCCGCCAACGCGCTGGACGCCAAGACGCTCAAGCCCGCCTTCGAGCCCTACATCGTCAAGCACGTGCGGGTCCCCGGCGCCCCGGACATCAAGATCGGCGTCCTGGGCCTGACCAACCCCGGCATCGCCATCTGGGACAAGGCCAACGTCCAGGGGAGGATGACCTTTCCCGGCCTGGTCGAGCAGGCCAAGGTCTACGTGCCCAAGCTGCGCTCCCTCGGCTGCGACGTGGTCTTCTGCACCGACCACTCCGGCCTGGACGGCGGCACCACCTACGGCGACGGTGTGCCGTACCCGGAGAACGCCTCCTCCCTGGTGGCCGCCCAGGTCCCCGGCATCGACGCGATCCTGGTCGGCCACACGCACGTCGAACGGCCCTGCACGATCGTCGCCAACGAGCAGACCGGCAAGCAGGTCGTGCTCTCCGAGCCGCTGATGTGGGGCATGCGGCTGAGCGTCTTCGACTTCGAGCTCGAACTGACCGGCGGCCGCTGGCAGGTCGCCTCGGTCACCGCCGAGGTCCGCAACGCCAACACCGCCGCCGAGGACCCGCGCGTCGTCGAACTGGTCAAGGCCGAGCACGACGTCGTGGTGGAGTACGTCAACCAGGTGGTCGGCACCTGCACGGCGGCGATGTCGGCGACGGAGTCCACGTACAAGGACACCCCGATCATCGACTTCATCAACCTGGTGCAGGCCGACACGGTCACCAAGGCGCTGGCGGGCACGGGTTACGCCGCGCTGCCGGTGCTGTCGCAGGCGTCCTGCTTCTCGCGCACCGCCGCCATCCCGGCCGGCCAGGTCTCGCTGCGCGACGTCGCGGGGCTGTACATCTACGAGAACACCCTGGACGCCAAGATCCTCACCGGCGCCCAGGTCAAGGACTACCTGGAGTGGTCGGCCGCGTACTTCGTGCAGACCGCGCCCGGCGACCCGGTGGACCTGACGAAGATCACCAACGCCAACGGCACCGCGGACTTCAGCTACGACGTGCTCAGCGGTGTCTCCTACGACATCGACATCGCCCAGCCGGCGGGCTCGCGGATCGTCGGCCTCACGCACGGCGGCGCGCCGCTCGACCCGGCCGCGCAGTTCGTGCTGGCGGTCAACAACTACCGTTCCGGCGGCGGCAGCGGCTACCCGCACATCGCCACCGCCCAGTCGGTGTGGTCCAGCAGCGACGAGATCCGCAACACGATCATCGCCTGGGTGCAGGCCACCGGCACGATCGACCCGTCCACCTTCGGCGGCGACACCTGGCGGCTGACCCGCGCGGGCGTGCCGCTGTTCTGACGGCCGCGGGCCGCCCCCCGGCCGGTGCGGGTGCGGGCGCCGGTGCCGAGGCTCGATGCGGCGCCGGTGCCGTTGCCGGTGCAGGTGCCGAGGCCCGAACCGGCGCCGGCGCCGATGCCGTTGCCGAGGCCGGCGTCCGTACCGTCGCGGGCCGGGGGGACGGCAGACTTGCCGTATGGAGATCTGGATCAACCCGGCGTGCTCGAAGTGCCGTTCCGCCCTGTCGGTGCTGGACGCGGAGGGCGCCTCGTACACCGTGCGCCGCTACCTCGACGATCCGCCGACCGAGGCCGAACTCGGCGCGCTGCTGGAGCGGTTGGGCCTGGAACCGTGGGACATCGCACGGGTCGGTGAGCCGGTCGCGCAGCAGGCCGGCCTGCCGCGGTGGCCGCGCGGCGCGGCGGACCGGGCGCGGTGGATCGCGGCGCTCGCGCGGCACCCGGTGCTGATCCAGCGCCCGATCATCACCGCCGACGACGGTCACGCGGTGGTGGCCAGGACCGAGGAGGCCGTGCGGTCGGCGCTGCCCGGCGGCCGGAAAACCGGCTGACGCTCCCGGCGCCGCGTGACAGGCTGGCGGATTCGCCGCCCCGGCCCGCGCGGCGCCGGCGCGGCCCGCCTCCGAAAGGCCGTCATGGACCCGCTCCACCCGCTGTACGAGCCGTACGACCACGGCATGCTGGACGTCGGTGACGGCAACCTCGTGTACTGGGAGGTGTGCGGCGACCCGCGGGGCCGGCCGGCCGTCGTGCTGCACGGCGGGCCGGGGTCGGGGTGCGCGCCGGGGTACCGCCGGTACTTCGACCCGGAACGCTACCGGGTGGTGCTGTTCGACCAGCGTGGCTGCGGCCGCAGCCTGCCGCACGCGTCCGATCCGGCCACCGACATGTCGCTCAACACCACCGCCCACCTGGTCGCCGACCTGGAACGGCTGCGCGAGCACCTGGGGATCGACCGCTGGGTGGTGACCGGCACCTCCTGGGGTTCGACGCTGGCGCTGGCGTACGCCGAACGGCACACCGACCGGGTGGCGGCCGTCGTCATCGACGGTGTCACCTCCACCCGGCGGTCCGAGATCGACTGGCTGTACAACGGCGTCGGGCGCTTCCTGCCCGAGCAGTGGCAGCGGTTCCGGGCCGCCGTGCCGGGCGGCGGCGACGTGGTGGCCGACTACGCCCGCGCCCTGGAGAACCCGGACCCGGCCGTCCGGCTGGCCGCCGCCCGCGCCTTCCACACGTGGGAGGACGCGACGATCTCCCTGGAGCCGAAGGGGCCGACCACCCTCTACAGCGACCGCGACGAGACCGCGATGCTCGCCCGGGCCCGCATCTGCGCGCACTACTTCTCCCGGGGCGCGTTCCTGGAGGAGGGCGTCCTGCTGCGGGAGGCCGGCCGGCTCGCGCGGGTGCCCGGCACGCTGATCCACGGCCGGTTCGATCTCGGCTCGCCGCTGGAGACCGCCTGGCGGCTGGCGCGGGCGATGCCGTTGGCCCAACTGGTGGTGATCGAGGGCGAGGGGCACACCGGCGGCGCCACGATGAAGGAGGCCAAACGCCGCGCGCTCGACGCTCTGGTGGCGGGCTGACGCGGCGTCGGCCGGGCGGGCGGATTCCGGTACGCGCACGGTGAAACCACCGGTCGGCGGCCGGAATCCGCCGCGGTGCGACCCCCCTCGAAAGCGGCATTGGTCCGTACCTTGACGGCGTTTGGCCTGGACCACATACTGCCGGGCGGAGGCTCACTCCACCGCGCAGCCCAGTCACGCGACGGCCGTCGCTGGCCGTCCCCCGGACGCCCGGCCCCGGTCGGCGCACCTTCGGTATGGCCGTCGACTTCTCCGTGGCGGCCGCTGGATTCCCCGGGAGCCGCAAGTGAGATCGACACCCGCGAGACCGAGCGCGCCCGCGCGCCGGCGCCCGCTCCGCACGTTCCTCAGACACTGTCACCGCGAGGTGGCGGTCGTGGCGGTCGGCCTGCTGGCCGTCTTCGCCGCCTTCCCGACGGCCGCGAACGCCACCACCGTCCCGGCGCCGCCGTCCGGCTGGAGCACCGTCTTCAGCGACGGCTTCTCCGGCGGGTCGGGCGCCGCGCCGTCCGGCCAGTGGATGTACGACACCGGTCCCGGTTCGAACTTCGGGACCGGTGAGATCGAGACGATGACCAACTCGTCGAGCAACGTGCACCTCGACGGCAACGGTCACCTGGACATCACCGCCCTGAAGAGCGGCAGTGCCTGGACGTCGGGTCGTATCCAGACCACCAGCGCCAACGTCGGCGCGCCGGCCGGCGGCAAGCTGGAGGTCACCGCCTCCATCCAGCAGCCCAACGCCAGCGGCTCCGGTTACTGGCCGGCGTTCTGGATGCTGGGCCCCGGTCAGTGGCCGGAGAACGGCGAGATCGACATCATGGAGGACGTCAACTCGCTCTCCGACGTGGCCGGGACGATCCACTGCGGCACCGACCCGGGCGGCCCGTGCAACGAGAGCAACGGCATCGGCAGCGGCCTGCGTGCCTGCTCCGGCTGCCAGAGCGGCTTCCACACGTACTCGATGATCCTCGACCGGACGAACACCTCCAACGAGTCGATCACCTTCTACCTCGACGGCACGTCGTACTTCAGCGTGAGCGAGTCGCAGGTCGGCGCCTCCACCTGGCAGGCGGCCTACGACCACAACCTGTCGATCATCTTCGACCTGGCCATGGGTGGCGGCTTCCCCAACGGCCAGTGCGGCTGCACCACGCCGAGCAGCTCGACCAGCTCCGGCGGCACGATGAGCGTCGCCTACGTGGCCGCGTACACCACCGGCGGTGGCGGCACCACCCCGCCGCCGTCCGGCGGCAGCGCGGTCACCGGCCCGGGCGGTCTGTGCCTGGACGACCGGTCCGGGTCGACCGCGGACTACAACCCCGTCCAGGTCTACACCTGCAACGGCAGCACCGCGCAGCAGTGGAGCTTCGTGCAGGCCGGCACCACGCTGCACGTGCTCGGCAAGTGCCTGGACGTCTCCGGGGCCGGTACGGCGGACGGCACGCTGGTGGACCTCTACGACTGCAACAACACCGGTTCGCAGGTGTGGATCCCGCAGTCCGACGGGGCGTTGTACAACCCGCAGTCCAACAAGTGCCTGGACGATCCGAACGGTTCGACCACGCCGGGCACCCAGGTGCAGATCTGGGACTGCAACGGCTCCACCGCCCAGGTGTGGCACCTGCCCTCCTGACGTCGGCGCCGGCGCGGCGCACGTAGCGCCGCGCAGGTGAGGCCGGGTCCGGTGCGGGCGGTCCTGCGGGACCGTCCGTACCGCGGTCCGGCCTGCCCGCGTCCGGTCGCGGCCCGTCGGGCGGGGCCGACGCGGATGGCGGAAAGGCAGCGAACGGAACTCTTGACCGGAGCATGACATCGATGTCTGATGGGTCCGCGCCGCGGCGACACCACCCCACCGGGTCCCCAGCCCGGATCGCCCCGGCGCCGTACGGCATCTCATCCCCCACCGATCGAGGAGATCGACCATGAGACGAGCCACCACCGCCCGCGCCGCCGTCATCGCTTCGGCCGTCCTGCTGGGCACCGCCTTCGCCGCCCCGGCGATGGCCGCCGCTCCGGCCGCCCACCACAGCACCGTCAAGCCCGCCTACGCGTGCAGCTCCACCCCCGGCGCCGGCGACGCGGTCACGCAGTGGAACCCCGTGGTCTCCTGCGTGCTCGGCATGCTCGGCCAGCCCGCCAGCACCGAGCTGATCAACGACGTGGACATCGTCATCCTGCACGAGTCCAGCGGCGACCCCAACGCCGTGAACAACTGGGACGAGAACGCCCAGGAGGGCCACCCCTCCACCGGCCTCGTCCAGGTCATCCAGCCGACGTTCGACGCGTACAAGAGCGCCGACCTCG
Source organism: Streptantibioticus silvisoli (assembly GCF_027947535.2). Taxonomy (GTDB): domain Bacteria; phylum Actinomycetota; class Actinomycetes; order Streptomycetales; family Streptomycetaceae; genus Streptantibioticus_C; species Streptantibioticus_C silvisoli. The sequence goes on along the minus strand of NZ_JAAGKO020000023.1, from coordinate 14,696 downwards.
CCGACAACCTCTTCGACCCGGCGGCCAACATCTTCGCCGGGATGAACTACGCCATCAACCGGTACGGCTCCATCCAGAACATCCCCGGAGTCGTCGCCGTGAACAACGGTGGCACCTACGTCGGTTACGTGGTCCCGCGCTCCTGATCAGCGTCCCGCCCTCCGGCGGCCGTCCTCCCCGGGCCGCCGGAGGAAGCGCGCTCCCCGGGTGCCCGCCCCACCGCGCCGGGCACCCCGAACCCGCGGAACGGCCCGAACGGCCCCACCACTTCCGCCGGCCACCGCATCCGCCGTCGTCCGCACCGCTCCCGCGCCCGGCGTCGTCCGCACCGCTCCCGCTGAGGCCGCGGCGGTCCGCCCGGTCAGGCGCCGACCTTGTCGGGGTCCGGCGAGCCGTCGGCGGCGGCCGGATCGGCGTCCGCGGCGCCGTCCGCGGTGACCGCCCCGGCGACCGTGGGTTCCGGGGCGAACAGCCGTTCCAGGACGGCCGCCACGCCGTCCTCGCCGATGGACAGCGTGTGGCGGGGGACCGCGGCCAGCACCGCCGGGTGCGCGTTGCCCATCGCCCAGCCGGCCCCGGCCCAGGCCAGCATCGGCAGGTCGTTGGGCATGTCGCCGAAGGCCACCACCTCCTCGGCGGTGATGCCGCGGGAGGCGCACCAGGCGGCCAGCGTGCTCGCCTTCGTGACACCGGCCGCGGTGATCTCCACCAGGCCGCGCCCGCCGGAGTGCGTGCACTGCACCCGCCCGGCCGCCGCCCGGTCCGCCGCCGCCAGCAGGGTGTCCGCGTCCAGCGTCGGCGACCAGGCCAGCAGCTTCAGCACCGGCTCGCGGCAGGCCCACAGCTCCTGCGGCCCGCTCACGTCCACCTCGATCGTGCTGGGCTCCTCGAACCGCATCGTGAACCGCGGTGTGCACAGCAGCTGTTCACCGGTCTCCACCGCGAACGCCACCCCGGGGACCGCGTCCGCCAGCGCCTGCGCGACGTCCCGGGCGACCGCCGTGTCCAGCGGCCGGCTCAGTAGCGTCGCGCCGCTCCCCAGGTCGCACACCACCGCGCCGTTGCCGCAGATCGCGGTGCCGGTCAGTCCGTTGACGGCGGCCACCCGCCGCACGGACCGCGTCGGCCGGGCGCTGACGACCACCGTCCCGGTGCCGGCCGCGGCCGCCGCCCGCAGCGCGCGCAGGGTGCGTGGCGACAAGGTGCCGTCACGGAGCAGCACGGTGCCGTCGAGGTCGGTGGCGATCAGCCGGGGAGTTCTCATCCGGCGATCCTACGGACCCCGCCCCCGCCGGGCCCGGCCTTATTGCGCCCCGGGGCACCTTCCGGCCGCCGCGGCCCGCGGGCGTTCGGGCGCGGCGTCCCGTGCGGCGGTCAGGCCGCCACGCGGTCCAGCGAGCGGGGCCCGGAGGCGGAGCGGTGCGCGGTCTCGGTGAGCCGGCGGCCGGCGGTCTCCGGTGCCCAGCTGACCGCGGTGAGGCCGCCGATCAGCGAGACGGCGGCCATGAACCCCATCGACCACGACAGGCCGAGGTGGTGCAGCGACACCGGCAGCAGGAAGGTGCCGAGCGCGGCGCCGATCCGGCTGGCCGCCGACGCCAGCCCGACCCCGGAGGTGCGCACCGAGGTGGGGAAGACCTCGTCGGGGTAGATGCCGGGCAGGATGCTCATGATCCCGTAGGAGTACAGGTAGCCGAAGAAGCACACCGTGCTCAGCCAGACCGGCAGCAGGTGGCCCAGGCTCACCAGGCCCAGCGCCGCCGCGCAGCCGAACATCGGCCCCACCAGGATCTTGCGGCGGCCCACCCGGTCCACCAGGTACCAGCCGGTGCCGGCGCCGAGCAGCGCGATGACCGTGCCCAGCAGCGCCCCGGCCAGCGCGCTGCCGCCCAGGCCGATCGCCTTGAGCACCGTCGGCTGGAAGAAGGTGAGCGCGAAGTACGGCAGCACGATGCAGATCCAGAACGTGCAGGCGAACACCGTGCGGCGGATGTAGTCGGCGCAGAACAGCACCCGGTAGCGGGTGGACTGCTGCGTCTCCTCGGCGAAGTCCTCGGCGTCCGCGGAACTGCCCAGCTCACGGGTGATGACCTCCTGGGCCTCCGCCCGCCGCCCCTTGGAGATCAGCCAGCGCGGCGACTCCGGCAGACCGTGCCGGGCGATCAGGCAGACCACCGCCGGTACCACGCTGGCGGCCAGCGTGACGTGCCAGGCGCCCGGCCAGTTGGTGTTGACGAGGTAGCCGACCAGGTAGGCGACCACGTAGCCGACGTTCCACAGGATCTCCAGAATCCCCAGGTAGTGGCCGCGTCGGGCGCTCGGCGCGAACTCGGTCAGCAGCGGCGAGCCGATCGAGTAGTCGGCCCCCACCGCCAGGCCCATCACCAGGCCGAGCACGAAGACCTGCCAGGCGGCGCCGACGAAGAACATCAGCACCGAGCACAGCAGGAAGACCATCAGGTCGGCGGTGAACATCGGTTTGCGGCCGACCCGGTCGGTCAGCGGGCCCAGCAGCAGCCCGCCGAAGAAGGTGCCGACCAGCGTGGAGGAGGAGATCAGCTGGCTCCACGTCGACGTCACCCCGATGTCCCGCGACATCGCGCTGCCGGCCAGCGCGGCGGCCACTGAGGCGAAGATGAAGCCGTCGATGAACATCCCGCCGCCGGTGGCCAGGGTCAGCCGCCGCAGGAATCTGCCGGCCCGCTCGCTGTCGTCCGCCCGCGTCGTGGCGGCACTCGCGGTTGAGGTCATCGGGGTGCCTTCCTGGTGGTTCCCGCCGGGCGGGCCGTTCGCCGGGCGGCGGGCAGGTCCCGTTCCGGCGGCGGCCGCACACGGCCCGTGCGGTGCCCCGGGCCCCCGGGACGCTCCGCGTCGTGCGGCTTCCCAGTCAACGGCGCTCCATGCGCGATCGCCCGCACGACCCGCCGTCCGCGCAGCTCAGGCCGGTACGGTGGCGCAACGGCGCGGGTTTCGCACGGCCGGGTTGCATCGCCGTGGCCCGGCGAAGCGGGCGGACCGGCCCACCGACGCGGACCGCCGGGCGCCAGGCGCCGCCGACGCCCCCGGCACCGGGGCCCCCGGGAACGACCGGAATCCTCCGTCGCCGTCGGCTGCCGGCACCGCGGGCAGCCGACGGACGTGCCCCGGACGGGGAACGGTCGTCCTCGTCCGGGGCACGGGCGGATCACCGCGCGGCGTGCGCCGCGGCTACTTCTTGAAGGCGTAGTCCATGAGCTTCTTCGCGTCCGACGTGCGGGCGCTCACCGAGGTGGACGCGAGGACCGTGCCGATGACCGTTTTGCCGCCACGGGTGGCCGCGAAGACCAGGCAGTAACCCGCCTGCGGGCCCGAGCCGGTCTTCACTCCGATGGTGCCGGAGTACGTACCGAGCAGGGTGTTGGTGTTGGTCCACGACATGTAGCGGTAGCCGCCGCTCTTCGTCGTGACCTTCTGCTTGGTGGACCTGGTCCCGACGACGGCACGGAACGTCGCGTTCTTCATCGCGCTGCTCGCCAGCTTCGTCAGGTCGCGCGGTGTCGAGTAGTTGCTGCCGTTCCCTATTCCGTCGAAGGAGTCGAAGTGGGTGTTCTTCAGCCCCAGGCTCTTGGCGGAGCTGTTCATCTGGCCGATGAACGACTTCACCCGGGCGGCCCGCGTCGACCCGCTGCCGTACGTGTCCGCCAGCGCGTAGGCCGCGTCGCAGCCGGACGGCAGCAGCAGACCGTAGAGCAGCTGGCGGACGGTGACCTTGTCGCCGACGATCAGGTGCGCGGACGACGCGCCCTTGGCGACGATGTAGTCGCTGTACGCCTTCTGGACGGTGACCTTGGAGTCGAGGTTGAGCTTCTTCTCGCCGAGGACCACCCGCGCCGTCATGATCTTGGTGGTGGAACCGGTCGAGCGGCGGGTGTCCGCGGCCTTGGTGTACAGGGTCGTCCCCGTACCGTTGTTCATCACGTAGCCGCCCTTGGCCACGATCGTGGGCGCCTTGGGCGCTGCGGCCTGCGCCGGAACGGCCAGCGCCGTGCTGGTGAGGACGGCTCCGGCGGTGACGACCACCGCGGAGACGCGTCGCGTGCGTGTGGTGCGATTCTTCAAGTGAGTTCCCCAAATGCCCTCAGCGGGCAGCGAGACGACAGTGCCGTGGTGCAAGACTCACCCATACCCCGAACGGATGCACGCTGTCGCGCCCGGACTCCGCAAACCGGCCAGGGAGTTGACCCGGTGGAGCGAACTGCGCTGTTCGACGACCATGAGGTGGCCCGGATTGCGTTCGTGTGTGTGACGGCGTGGCCCGGATGCGTCCGTGTGCCCGGCAACCGCGTTCGCAACGATCACCGGACACCGTCTGGGCCCGGCGCATGACGCGGACGTGGGAGCCGGGTGCCGACGGTGTGCTGGTGTTGCCGTCGGGGCGGCTGGTGCGGGGGCGGGGGCTCGGCCGTCCGCTGCCCGCCGGACCGGTGCCGGACGTCGGCGTCCACCTGCTGGGCGAGCGTCCGGCCGACCTGCCGTGGGAGTCGGTCTGGCTGCCGTGGCCGGACTTCCGGCTGCCCCGCGACCGGACGCAGGCCCGCACGGTGCTGACCGCCGCCTGGGAACGCGCCGCCGGTGAGCGCGTCGAAGTGGCCTGCCGGGGCGGCCGGGGCCGCACCGGCACCGCGCTGGCCTGCCTCGCCGTCCTGGACGGAGTCCCGGCCGCCGACGCCGTCGCCTGGGTCCGCGAGCACTACAGCCCGCACGCGGTCGAAACCCCCTGGCAGCGCCGCTACGTCCGCCGCTTCACGGCCTGACGGTACCGTCCGCGTTCCGGTGCGCGCCGGCGGTTTTGCTGACGCTCCGTCAACTCCCCTCGCCCGCCACGATCTTGTCCGCCCGGCCGGCTGTCGCGGCGACGGTGTCCGCGTTCGGTCCGTCGTTGGCGGCGACCCACGCCTCGGCGGCGGAGGGGGTGCGGCCGTGGTGGACGTGCCGCTGGAACAGGCGTTCCCGGCGCAGGGGTTCCGGCGGGCGCAGGTACCAGATCTCGTCGAAGAGGGCCGAAGTGCCGTGCCAGGGACCGTCGTCGAGCAGGAGGTAGTTGCCCTCGACGACGACGAGCGGGACGCCGCGCGGCACGCCGAGGGCGCCGGCGACGGGTTCCTCCAGCTCGCGCAGGAACTCCGGCGCGTAGACGACCTCCTCGGTGCCGGCGCGCAGCCGGCGCAGCAGGGACTGGAAGCCGCCGGCGTCGAAGGTGGCGGGGGAGCCCTTGCGGTCGGCGAGGCCGAGGCGGTCGAGCACCCGGTTGGCCAGGTGGAAGCCGTCCATCGGCACCCGGGCGGCGACCGCGGGCCCGAGCGTGTCGCACAGCGCGGCGGCCAGCGTGCTCTTGCCGGCGCCCGGCGGCCCGGCCAGCCCCAGCAGCCGGCGTTCCCCCGGCACGACCAGCCGGCGCGCGTGCCCGGCGAGCACCGGCACGGACCACGGCAGCACCGGCTGCGGCCCGGCGCTCACGACGTGCTGCCCGGCACCGGGCAACCGCACGACTGGCGGTGCTGGAACGTCGGTGCCAGGGTGCGGTGTTCGGGTGGCCCGGCGTAGCCGCCGATCCGTTTGATCAGCGTCTTCGCCGCCAAGTTGCCCATTTCCGCGATGGGTTGGGCCACCGCGGTCAACGAGGGGTTCATCAGGTCCGCCCAGGCGATGTCGTCGAAGGAGACCACCGCCACGTCGGCCGGCACCTGCACCCCCAACTCCCGCAGCCCGCGCAGCACTCCGACCGTCATCGCGTTGTTCGCCGAGACGATCGCGGTGGGCGGGTCGGCCGATGCCATCAGGGCCTTGACCGCCTCGGTGGCCGGTGCGACGCGCGACGAACCGGACCGCACCAGCGCCCGGTCGAACGGCAGCCCGGCGCGTTCCAGGCCCTCGCGGTACCCGGTCAGCCGCTCGGCGGTGGTCGACAGGCCCGCGCGGCCGGAGACGAGGCCGACGCGGGTGTGGCCGATCCCCGTCAGGTGGGTCACCAGCCCGGCGGTGGCCTCGACGTTCTCCACGCACACCTCGTCGAACCGGTGGTCGGCGAACCGGTCCACCAGCACGGTCGGGGTGCCGCGCCGGGTCAGCAGGTCGAGCACCGGTTCGGCGTGCGCGGCGGCCGGGGCGAGGATGACGCCGTCGACCCGGCGGTCGAGCATGATGCCGACCTGCGTGGTCTCGTCGGCGGCGTTCTCGTGGTTGTCGGTCAGCAGCAGCGTGTAGCCGTTGCGGCGCGCGGTCTTCTCGATCGCGGAGACCAGCGGCGCGAAGAACGGGTTGGACAGGAACGACATCACCACGCCGATCAGCATGGTGTTGCGGGTGGCCAGCGCCCGGGCCACCCCGTTGGTGGTGTAGCCGGACTCCTCGACCGCGGCCAGCACCCGCCGCCGCAACTCGTCGCTGACCGGGCGGGTGTTGTTCAGCACGTGCGAGACGGTGGTGATCGACACCCCCGCCGCGGCAGCGACATCCGCCATTTTGACCACCGAAGGCGCCCCATCCCGTCCTGAAACGTACCCCTGGACGACGCCGCCCGGCGGGCCCGTCGCGCGTTCACACAACTTGTATAGCCAACGCAAGTGAGGGCTCGCAAGCGGTTGCCAAAGCGGTTGCGCGGCCCCTAGGGTCCTGGGCAACTCACAGGACGGACAAGGAGGCCCGGTCATGTACGGAGTCGGTGGGCGAGGAGGTTCGCGCCGGATCACGCTGACTCGCGCGGCGGGCGCCGTAGCGGTGGCGACCGCGCTGCTGGCGCTGAGCGCCTGTGGGGGCAGCGGGTCGGGGTCGTCGGCGGACGGCAAGGGCGCCAAGGTCGCGCTGATCCTGAAGGAGTTCACCAACCCCTACTGGATCTCGATGGAGAAGTCCGCGAAGGCCGAGGCCGCCAAGCGCGGCGTCAGCCTCCAGGTCTCGGCCGGCAAGAGCGACGACGACACCACCTCGCAGATCAACCAGATCGACGAGGCCATCGCGGCCGGCGACAAGGGCATCATCATCGCGCTCAACGGCGACGCGGTGAACAGCGCGCTCCAGCAGGCGAAGTCGGCCGGCCTGGTCGTGGTCGCCCTCGACACCCCGCCGATCCCCAGCAGCGTCGCCAACGTCACGTACGCGACCGACAACACCCAGGCCGGCACGCTCGACGGCAGGTGGATGGCGTCGAAGCTCGGCGGCGGCAAAGCCGACATCGCGATGCTCGACGACCTCGCCAACCAGGTCATCACCGTCGACATCGACCGCGACCACGGCTTCCTGAACGGCATGGGGATACCCGTCGGCAACAAGAACCTCAACGGCGCCGAACCCAAGTCCGGCCACTACACCGGCGGCAAGGGCGGCAGTTACAAGATCGCCTGCCAGCTGGCCACCAACGGGTCCGAGACCGGCGGCCAGTCCGCGATGGAGACCTGCCTGTCGAAGGACTCCTCGATCAACGTGGTCTACGCCATCAACGAACCGGCCGCCGAAGGCGCCGCCAAGGCGCTGAAGGCCGCCGGCCGCAAGGACGTCACCGTGGTCGCCATCGACGGCGGGTGCAGCAACCTGCCGTTCGTCTCCAGCGGCGAGATCGGCGCCAGCGCGGGCCAGGCGCCCGGCACCATGGCCAAGGACGGGGTGGACGCCATCGCCACGTTCGCCAGGAGCGGTACCAAGCCGACCAACCAGCAGGGCCAGGACTTCTACAACACCGGCACCAAGCTGTACACCGACAGCCCGCAGACCGGGGTGCCCAGCATCACCAGCGCCGCCGCCTCCAAGGTCTGCTGGGGCTGAGCGATGGCACCGCGAGACGATGTGAGGGCCCGGGCCGGCGGTCCGGCCGACCCGGTGCCCGGCGGTTCCGCCGCCGACCCCGGGCCGGCCGGCGCCGCGCGGTTCGGCAACCCGGTCCAGTCCCTGCTGCACTCCTACCCCTCGCTCGGCCCGTTCGCCGTGCTGGTCCTGGCGTGCGTGGTCTTCGACCTGTTCAACAGCCGCTTCCTGGGCATGGCGAACCTGTCGATCATGCTCCAACAGGTCGCGGTGGTCGGCCTGCTGGCCCTCGGTCAGACCGTCATCATCCTCACCGCCGGCATCGACCTGTCCGTCGGCGCCGCGATGATCCTGGCGCAGATGGTGATGGCCGGCCTCGCCGTCACCAACGGCTGCCCGGTGGTCCTCGCCCTCGCCGTCGGCCTGCTGGTCGCCCTGCTGACCGGCCTCGTCAACGGTTTCCTGGTCACCCGGTTCCACGTACCACCGTTCATCGGCACGCTGGGCACCCTCGGTGTCTTCACCGCGGTGGGCCTGAAGTACGCCAACGGCCAGACGCTGTCGCCCAAACCGGGCAGCTTCCTGCTGTGGACCGGCAAGATCGTCACCCTCGGCTCGTTCCACATCACCGTCGGCGTGCTCATGATGATCGCGCTCTACCTGATCGTCGGCTACGCGCTGGGCCGCACCGCCTGGGGCAAGCACGTCTACGCGGTCGGCGACGAACCGGAGGCCGCCCGGCTGACCGGCATCAACACCGCCCGGCTGCTGCTCAGCGTCTACCTGGTGGCCGGCCTGGTCTACGGCGTGGCCGCCTGGGTGCAGATCGGCCGGGTCGGCGACGCCAGCACCGACATCTCCTCCACCTTGAACCTGGACAGCATCACCGCCGTCGTCATCGGCGGCGTCAGCCTCTTCGGCGGCCGCGGCATGGTGCTCGGCACGCTGTTCGGCGCCCTGATCGTGCAGGTCTTCCAGAACGGCCTGGCCCTCGCCGGCGTACAGGACCTCTACCAGCAACTGGCGGAGGGGCTGCTGGTCATCGCCGCGGTCAGCCTCGACCGATGGATCCGAAAAGTGCGCTCATGAACACGACGACGAACCCACCCCGCCCCCCGGCCCCCGACGCCGCCGGCCGCACCCCGGTCCTGGCGGCGCGCGACCTGGTCAAGTCCTACGGACGCGTCGAGGCGCTGCGCGGCGCCGACTTCGAGCTGTTCCCCGGCGAAGTGCTCGCGGTCATCGGCGACAACGGCGCCGGCAAGTCCACCCTCATCAAGTGCCTGTCCGGCGCGGCCGTCCCGGACTCCGGAACGCTGCTGCTCGACGGCGCGCCCGCCGACTTCCGCACCCCGGCCCAGGCCAAGGCGGCCGGCATCGAGACCGTCTACCAGACGCTCGCGGTCACCCCCGCCCTCGACATCGCCAGCAACCTCTACCTGGGCCGGGAGATCCGCCGCAAGGGCCCGCTCGGCACGCTGCTGCGCATGCTGGACACCGCCGCGATGCGCAAGCAGGCCGAGGAGCACATCAAGCGCCTCGGCATCGCCACCCTCCAGGACATCACCCAGCCGGTCGAGACGCTCTCCGGCGGCCAGCGCCAGGCGGTCGCGGTCGCCCGCGCCGCCGCGTTCGGCAGCAAGGTCGTCATCCTCGACGAGCCGACCGCCGCCCTGGGCGTCCGCGAATCCGGCCAGGTCGCCGAGCTGATCAAACGACTGCGCGACCACGGCATGCCCATCGTGCTCATCAGCCACGACATGCCCGTGGTCTTCGAACTCGCCGACCGCATCCACGTCCAGCGCCTCGGCCGCCGCGCCGCGGTCATCTCCCCGGCCACCCACTCCATGGAGGACGCGGTCGCCATCATGACCGGCGCCCGCACGGCCTGACCCCGCACGGCCCGACCCCGCACCGCCCGACCCGCGGCCAACGGCACGCGCCGCACCGTCACACCGGACGGCGCACCGCACGCCGCACCGCCACGCCGTACGCCGGACCCCGCGCCCACCCGGGCTCGGGGTCCGCGCCGTGCCCGGCCCCGGCGACGACCGCGCGATCACCACTCGTTGCGTTTCTCCCGCCGGGCTATCTCCCGGTAGGCGGCGGCGTGTTCGTGCCGGCGGAACGCCCGCCGGCGCCGGCGGACCGTGCGGCGCGACGGCGGGGTGTCCAGGTGCCGGACCAGATAACGCGACGGTCCGATGCCCTCCGGAAGCACACTGCTGCGCACCAGGGGCGTCGAGCCCAGCACCAGCACCGAGTTGATGACCGCGGCCCGGCGGTATTCCGCCCAGCCCGGCTCGCCCCGGTCCCGCAGGTGCCGGACCAGTTGGCGGTGCACCGGGAAACCCGACGTGCTCACCCCGACCGCGTACGCCAGGTCGATACCGCTCTGGAAACGGAACTCGTGCAGCTCCGCGTAGGCGAAGTCGTCCGGCGGCGTGCCCGGCGCCCGGTCGCCGCCCAGCACCTCGCCGAACCCGTAGCCGTCCTGCGGCACCTCGAACGACCCGATCCGGGTGGACCCCAGCCGGATCGAGCGCGCCCGGGGGAAACCGGCCGGGCCGATGTCCAGCCGCGGCCGGAACCAGCGGCTGCGGGTCGTCACCGAGTACATCCACACCGAGTCGTCGGTCGACCAGGTCGTCAGGTAGCCCATCCTGCCCAGCGCCCAGGTGCGCCGGATCAGCGAGCCCGCCGCCTCGTAGGGACCGGTGAACACCTCGCTGCCGCCCTCGGCCACCAGCCGCACCGGCACCGTCTCCTGCCAGGCGTGCTCCCCGAACAGCCCGGTCACGTACTCCGGGCGCACGAACGGCGCCAGCCGCCGCAGGTTGACCGCCAGGTAACGGCCCCGCCCGACCCCCGCGCGCCAGCTGCTGCGGATCAGCACGAACAGGCCGGCCGACGCCAGGACCAGCGGAACGAACCTCATCGCCGAGACCAGACCGCTCAACCACTCCACCGGCCGATGATGGCCCACCGCGCGGCGCCCGCGTAAGGTCGCGCGCCGCACGTCCGGCGGCACCGCGGGCAGTCGGAGCACGCGCCGGGGCGCACCCCCGGCGTGCGGTGCGCGCCGACGCCCGCGGGCCACCCGGCGGGACGGCAGGTTTGCCGGACGGCTCCACGGCCGAGGAATACCGCCATGCGCCACCGCCCCCACCAGCGGCGTCCCGGCGCGTCCCGGCCGTAACGACCCCAAGGCGGCGCGATGACCGACAACAACCCCACCGACCGCACCGGCCCGCCCGCGCCCGGCGGGGGCCGCCTGCGTTCCGCCGCGCTCGGCCCGCTGAACATCCTGGCCATCGCGGTCGCCGCGATCTCCCCGACCACGTCGGTCTTCCTCGTCTACGGCTCCGGCCTGTCGTCGGCCGGCACCGGTGTGGTCGCGGCGTTCGCCATCGGCGGCGTCATCGCGCTGGGCATGGCGTTGTGCTACGCCGAGGTCGGCTCGGTCTTCCCGTCGGCCGGCGGCGCGTACACCGTCGTGCGCCGGGCGCTGGGGCCGGTGGCCGGCGGGGTGGCCGCCGCCCTGTTCCTGGTGCTCGGCCTGGTCTCCACCGCCTCCATCCTGGTGGCCGGCGCCACCTACCTGTCCTCGCTGGTGCCCGGCGGACTGCCGGTGAACTGGACGGCGCTCGCCATGATGGCGCTGGTCACCGCGCTGTCCATGGGCAAGGTCGCGCCGGCCAGCCGGGTCGCCGCGGTGATGCTCGCCCTGGAGGTCACGGTGATCCTGGTCTTCACCGGCGCCGCCTTCGCCCACTGGTCCGGGCAGACCCACCCCTTCACCCACCCGCAGGCCGCCGCCGCGCCCGGCGCGGCACCGCACGGCGTCGGCACGGGCATGACGCTGGCCGCCGTCGTCCCCGCGCTGTTCGCCTTCAACGGCTACGACTGGCCGCTGTACTTCGCCGAGGAGACCCGCGGCCCGCGCCGCACCGGCCCGCGCGCGGTCGTGGTCGCCGCCGCCCTCGCCGTCGTGCTGGAACTGCTCGCGGTCATCGCCGCCACCGGCGCCATCCACGGCCTGGGCGCCACCACCGCCGACGCCTCGCCGCTGTCGCTGATCGCCCGCCAGGTCATGGGCCCCACCGGTGCGAAGATCCTCATCGGCGGTGTGGTGATCGCCATGTTCGACACCGGCCTGGCCGCCAACCTCGGCTACGCCCGCGTCTACTACGCCGCCGCCCGCGACGGCATGCTCCCCGGCCCGGCCGCCCGCTTCTTCGGCCACGTCTCCGCGCGCTCCGGCGTCCCGGTCCTCGGCTTCGCCTTCCTCCTCGCGGGCAACGGCGTGCTGTGCCTGTTCTCCTCCCTCGACGACCTCATCACCTTCACCGGCGTCATGATCGTCGCCGTCTACCTGCTGGTCGCCGTCTCCGCCCTGGTCTGCCGGGTCCGCGACCGCGCCGCGCCCCGCCCGTTCCGCATGCCCCTGTGGCCGTTCCCGCCGCTCGTCGCCATCGCCGGCGCCGTGATCGCCCTCACCCAGCAGCACGCCCGCGATCTGCTCGTCGCCCTCGGCGTCGTGCTGGTGGCCCTGCTGGCCTACGGACTGCTGCGGCGCCGGCTGCCGGACCGGGGGAGCGCGGGGTGAGCGCCGGGCGGTCACGGGGTGGGCGCCGGACGCCGGACGGTGACGGGGTGAGCGCGATGCGGTCGCGGGGGGACGGCCGATGCCGGACGGTGACGGGGTGAGCGCCGGGTGCCGGCCCCGCGAGCGTGCCGGTCCGCCGCCGGTCATGCGTGTGCGTTCGGTGAACAACCCTCCCCGGAGCGCCCGCCGCCCGCGCCGCACTGCTTGGATACCTCTCGCCGCGGACCTGCGGCGGGCCGCCGCCGGTGCCCCGGGCGTCCGGCGCGCGCACGGACCCCGGCCCGCGCACGACGCACCGCACGCACGCAACGGAAGGACGCAGGGATGCCGGAGCCAACGACCCGACCACGCCGCGCGCGAGCCGTCCTGGCGGTCGTCGCCGGGATGGGTGTCCTGGCGGCCTGCTCCGGCGGCCACACCTCCACCGCGCCGAAATCCACCGCCGGCCAGGCCACGGTCATCGCGCGGCTGAGCGGCTCCACACCGGTCGGCAAGGCCGTCACCACCGCGCCGTTCACTCCCGGGCTGCTGTCGATGTCGTCCGGTTCGGACGGCTCACTGCTGATGGCGGTGCCCGGCTGGGTCGCCCGGCTCGGGCCGAAGGGCGACCTGACGCCGGCCGCCACCGGCTCCAAGGCCACCTCGCCCAGCGGCGTGGTCGGCCTGCCCGACGGCAGCTTCGTCACCGGCGCCGGCGACCAGCTCATGCGGATCATGCCCGGCCAGCAGCCCGCGCCGATCGCCGGTGCCCGGGGCGCCGCCCGCTCGCTGGCCACCGCGCCGCCCTCCGGGGGGACCGCGAGCGCCGTGCACTTCACCCGCTACCTGACCCCGGTCGGCCCGGTCGCCGACGGCTCGCTGATCCTCGCCGACGGCGACGCCGCCTGGCGGATGCGGGCCGGCAAGCTGACCCGGATCTACCGCGGCTCGCTGCTCGGCCACAGCTACGCCGTCACCCCCGACGGCACGCTCTACCTGGTGCCCGAGGGCAGCGAGGCGGCACTCCGCGACACGGTCGTCATCACCCCGTCCGGCACCGCAAAACGTCTCAAGCTGCCGGCCTCGGTGCCGGGCGTCTCCGGCGACCCCGGCACCCTCACCCCGCTGTCGGAGAGCAGCGACGGCAAGAACGGCCTGTACGTCCACGCCATCCGCCGCGGCGGCCTGGGCACGCTGAGCTCGGCCATCGGCGACTACGTCCTCCATCTGCACGGCGGCACGGCCGACTTGACGGTCTCCTCCGCAGCCCCCGGCCCCGCCAGGAACTGCACCCCCACCGGCTCCGCCCCCGCGCTGAAGTTCCCCTGCCCACTGCCGCAGGCGGTCACCAGCCAACCCGGCCTGCTGGTACTGGCCGGAGGAACGACCTACGCGGTCGGCGTCCACATGCCGAAGGCCTGACCGGCGGTTCCGGGGCGGGCGCGGTGGCGGCGGCGCGGAGTTGATTGCGGGGGAGGAGCCGGCGGTGGGGAGCTGATCGCGGGGGAGTAGCCGGCGGTGCCGGGCTGATGGCGGTGGGGCGCTGATCGCGGCGGCGCCGGCCGTGCTGGTGCCGGCCGTGGCGTTGGCGGCGGGCGCGGTGCGGATGCCGGTGCTCAACTCCGTGCGGCGGAGCGCCGGAGCGCCGTCGGCCGCCTCCGCCACGCGCGACGCGGCCGGCGCCGGCCGGACTTCGTGCGCCGGCCCGTGACGACGTCGTGCGGGGGCGTCAGATGCCGGGCAACGGGTCCTGTTCGACGGGCTGTTCCGGTGGCCGGGGCGCGGTGCGTTCGTGCAGCTTGGCGAGGCAGCCGTCGCCGACGCCGCGCAGCCGGGCGGCCCGGCCGGTGAGCGGCCGTCCGCAGAGCCGGCAGGTGACCAGCGCGCGCTGGCCGGGCGGCGGGCCGGGCAGGAGTGACGGGTCGTCGGGGAACGCGTCGTCGGGAGATGGATCGCCTGGAGAGTCCTGCCGCATGCCACCCACCCTAAGGCCGACCTCGGACGGACCGGTGCCGTCGAGATGCCGTGCGTACCGGCTGACGGCCCGGGGCCCACCCGTGACCGACGGCGACCGTTCCCTCACGCACCCCTCGGCCTCCGCAGCCCGCAACCGCGCATGGAGTCCGCTCCGACCCGTCGCGTGCCCGTCCCGACGGCGACCGGCCACCCGGTCGGCGGCACGCTCCGAGCAACTGGCGGACCGCCCCGGCCACTTGACGATCCCCCCGTCCGCGGCCCGCTTCCCCGCCCGCCCCCTCCGGCGCCCGCTGCCCCAGCCGCGCCCGCCGCCCCCCTCGCGCCGCCTTCGCTCCGGCCCGCTCGCCGCCCTGCG
>NZ_JAAGKO020000022.1 GCF_027947535.2 Streptantibioticus silvisoli | reverse complement strand
GCCCCCGGCCCGCCCGCGGGGTCCACCTCGGCCGCCGCCGGCACCGTTCTGGCCCAGCACAGCTACCCGCCCCGCAGACGGGCCCCGGTCCGCGGTGGGCGACCGCCGGGTACGACGCCGTGCGGCGCCGCGGTTCAGCTCACTCGGTGTCGTCGCCGTCCTCCGGCTCCACCTCGTCCAGCGGGCGCTCCAGCACCCGGCCCTCGCCCGGCGCGATCGTGCCGACGATGCGCTCCAGGTCCTCCATGGAGGCGAACTCCACCACGATCTTGCCCTTGCGCTGCCCCAGGTCCACCTTCACCCGGGTGTCGAAGCGGTCGGACAGCCGCGACGCCAGGTCGGACAGCGCCGGGGAGACCAGCTTGCCGGCCCGCGGCCCCTTCGGCTTCTTGGCCGCACCCGGCTCGGACGCCATCAGCGTCACGATCTCCTCGACCGAGCGCACCGACAGCCCCTCGGCCACGATGCGCTGGGCCAGCCGGTCCTGCTCCTCGACCTCGTCCAGCGACAGCAGCGCGCGGGCGTGACCGGCCGACAGCACCCCGGCGGCTACCCGGCGTTGCACCGGCGCCGACAGCTTCAGCAGCCGCAGGGTGTTGGAGACCTGGGAGCGCGACCGGCCGATGCGGTCGGCCAGCTGCTCGTGGGTGCAGCTGAAGTCCTGGAGCAACTGGTCGTAGGCGGCGGCCTCCTCCAGCGGGTTCAGCTGGGCGCGGTGCAGGTTCTCCAGCAGGGCGTCCAGCAGCAGCTTCTCGTCGTCCGTCGCGCGGACGATCGCCGGGATGCGTTCCAGCCCCGCCTCACGGCAGGCCCGCCAGCGGCGCTCACCCATGATGAGTTCGTAGACCGCCGGACCGGTCTGCCGGACCACGACCGGCTGGAGAAGTCCCACCTCCCGGACGGAGGTGACCAGTTCGGCGAGCGCGTCCTCGTCGAAGACCTCACGCGGCTGGCGCGGGTTGGGGATGATCTCGTCGATCGGCAGCTCGGCGAAGTACGCCCCGGCGTCCGCCGCCGGTGCCTCAGCCGGCTCCATCGAGTCGTGCTCGCGGGACGGCGGGATGTCCACGACCGGCGGCTCGGGGTCGGCAAGGCCGGCGACCTTGGCCGCCGCGATCCCGCGCTCGGACATCAGCACCGGCATCGCGGAGGGCGAGATCCCGGGAACCCCGGCCTTCGGCACCGCGTTGTCGGCACTCGACGGCGCCGGGGGGATCAGCGCACCGAGACCTCGTCCCAGACCCCTGCGTCGCTCGCTCACTGGATACCCTCCGACATGCTGTGCTGGCCGTACTCATTGTTCTGGCGAGCGATGTGCGCCGGGTGGCCGTCGTAGAGGACGGCGACGCCGTTGGGGGTGGGGGCGCCGCGCAGCGCCATCTCCCGGGCCGCCTCCAGGTAGGAGAGCGCACCGCTGGAGCCCGGGTCGTAGGTCAGGACGGTCTGTCCGTAGCTGGGCGCCTCGGAGATGCGCACCGACCGCGGGATGCTGGTCCGCAGCACCTCCTCGCCGAAGTGGCTGCGAACCTCTTCGGCGACCTGGGAGGCCAGCCGGGTGCGGCCGTCGTACATCGTCAGCAGGATGGTGGACACGTGCAGTTTCGGGTTGAGGTGACCGCGCACCAGGTCGACGTTGCGCAGCAGCTGCCCGAGGCCCTCCAGCGCGTAGTACTCGCACTGGATGGGGATGAGCACCTCGGCGCCGGCCACCATGGCGTTGACGGTCAACAGGCCCAGGGAGGGCGGGCAGTCGATGAGGATGTAGTCCAGCGGCTGCTGGTAGGCCTCGATGGCCCGCTTGAGCCGGCTCTCCCGGGCGACCAGGGAGACGAGCTCGATCTCGGCGCCGGCCAGGTCGATGGTCGCCGGGGCGCAGAACAGGCCCTCGACGTCCGCGACCGGCTGTACGACCTCGGAGAGTTGACGCCCCTCGACCAGGACGTCGTAGATCGAGGGCACTTCGGCGTGATGATCGATGCCCAGGGCGGTGGAGGCGTTGCCCTGCGGGTCGAGGTCCACCACCAGTACGCGAGCGCCGTGCAGCGCCAGCGAGGCGGCGAGGTTGACCGTCGTGGTGGTCTTCCCAACGCCGCCCTTCTGGTTGGCGACCACCATCACGCGGGTTTCGTCGGGCCGGGGGAGTCCCTCGCCGGCCCGGCCGTATGCCTGCACCGCCAGTTGGGCGGCCCGACCGATCGGGGTGTCGTCCATGGGAGGCAGTGTTTCACGTGAAACATCCTCCCCTGTCGCTTCGCTACGGGGACCGGGGACCGGGTCGGTCATCGGTCCCGCGGCATGGGCGTCGGACCGCAAGGGTTCACTCTCCTCGGCTTCAGGCTCGTGATGCGAAGAGCCTGCCATGCTTCGGGGGTTGTGAACCAGTGAGGCCCGCGGGCCTGTGGATGAATCTGTGGATGAACCGCCGCCGGAGAGTGGCCGGCGGGGTCGACCTTCAGCGGCGGCACGGCCGCGACTGAGGATTCCTGGCAGCAGGGAGCGACGTTTCACGTGAAACACGATGCACAGCGAAACGTCCGCTTCGTGATCGACACTCCGTTTATGTGGTTATGGCCATTGGATTGGCGGAGCGCACGCCCCCCGCCCTCACCCGCCCGCCGCCGCGCCCGGCTCGGCATCGCGACGGCCGGCAGCGCCCCGGCAAGCGCCACGTGCGCACTCCCGCGACCGTCCCGATCAACGCGCCGCACCGCCCGCTTCGGCCCCCGCCACGTCGGCACCCAGCCGCCGGATCACCGATGCAGGCGGCTTCCCCGGCCGGCGCGGCGACCCGGCCCACGGTTCACCGCCACCAGCAGCCTCACCAGCCACCCCGGCCGCCCAGGCCGCGGATCGCCGGCACCGGCGGCATCCCCGACCACCTCGGGCCCGGCCCCGGATCACCGACAACCTCTCCGGCTTCCTCGACCGTCCCGGCCCCGGATCACCGCCACCAGCAGCCTCACCAGCCACCACGCCCCCGCCAGGGCACCCCGCCCCGTGGATCAGCGGTGGCGCCGCGTCGCCCCGCGCACCGGGCGGTTCGCCCGTGCCGCACGGGCCCGGCGGGCCGCCGCGCGGACCCCGCCGGGGCTCTCCCCGACCCGGACGCGGACCACGGTGGACGGCGGGTCGACCAGGCCGACGCCGGCCTGCACGACGCAGGAGTCCACCGCACCGAGCCGGCCGAGGGCGGCACGCGCCGCCTTCAGCTCCTCCTCGGCGGTGTCGCCCTTGAGCGCCAGCATCTCGCCGTGCGGACGCAGCAGGGGCAGCCCCCAGCCGGCCAGCCGGTCGAGCGGGGCGACCGCGCGGGCGGTGACGACCTCGACCGGCGGCAGGTAGCCGATCATCTCCTCGGCGCGGCCGCGGACCACCGTGACGTTGTCCAGGCCGAGGACGTCGACGATCTCCTCCAGGAAGATCGTGCGGCGCAGCAGCGGCTCCAGCAGGGTGATGTGCAGGTCACCGCGGGCGAGCGCCAGCGGGATGCCGGGCAGGCCGGCGCCGGAGCCGACGTCGCACACCGCGATGCCCTCGGGGACGACGTCGGACAGCACGGCGCAGTTGAGCAGGTGGCGCTCCCACAGCCGGGGCACCTCGCGAGGGCCGATCAGCCCCCGGCCGACCCCGGCGTCGGCGAGCAGTTCGGCGTACCGCACGGCGTCGGCGAACCGGTCGCCGAAGACCTCGCGTGCCTGCTCCGGTACAGGGGGGAGCTCAGCTGCTGCCTCCGACACGGAACCATCCCTTCGGTGAACCGTCGATGACGGCGGGTGCGTACCGGACCGATCACGGATCGATGCGGCCCGGGGTGTGGTCTCGCGACCACCGGGCTGACAACTGACGGCCCCGCCCGGAACAGGTCCGGGAAGCATCCCGGACCCCCAGGCGGGGCCGTCGGCGGTTGATGTCACGGACCGGCCGGCGCCCACCTGGGGCCGGCCGCCGTGCGGGGGGTCACGCCGGAAGGACGACCACCCGGCGCTGCGGCTCTTCGCCCTCGGACTCGCTGCGCAGTCCGGCGGCGGCGACCGCGTCGTGCACGACCTTGCGCTCGAAGGGGGTCATCGGCCGCAGCTTGACCGGCTCACCGGTGGAGCGGACGTCCTCGGCGGCCTTGGTGCCCAGCTCCGCCAGTTCCTCGCGCTTGCGGGCCCGGAAGCCGCCGATGTCCAGCATCAGGCGGGTGCGGTCGCCGGTCTCCCGGTGCACCGCGAGCCGGGTCAGCTCCTGGAGCGCCTCCAGTACCTCGCCCTCCCGGCCGACCAGCTTGTCCAGGTCGCGCTCGGTCTCGCCGACGATGGAGACGGCGGCGCGGTCGCCCTCGACGTCCATGTCGATGTCGCCGTCGAGGTCGGCGATGTCCAGCAGCCCCTCGAGGTAGTCGGCGGCGATCTCGCCTTCCTGCTCGAGGCGGGTCAGGGCGTCCTCGCCCTCGACGACGGTGGTGTTGCCTTCCGTCACGGATGGACTCCTATCCAGTGGCGACGCGGTCGCGACGCGCTGCTTTGCGGTGGGCGGGCGACGCGTTACTTCTTCGAGGGGTGCTTGGACCGCGGCTGGCCCTTGCGCTGCGGCCCGGCCTTGGGCTGCTGGCGGGCCGGGCGGTTGCCCGCCGAGCCGCCGGAGCCGCCCGTGGTCTTGGCGTCCTTGGCGTCCTTGCCGGAGTCGTCGGAAGCGGAGCCGGCGGCGGGCGCCGCGCCGGAGCCGCCGGTGCCGGCGGCGGGGTCGGCGTCGTTGTCCGGCGTGCCGGCGACCGGGGAGGTCTCCGGCTGGCCGTCCTTGCCCTGCGGCTGGACCGCGCCGCTCTGCTGGCGCTGCGACTTGGTCTGGCGCTTCGGCTGCTGGCGGCGGACCGGCTGGCCGTCCTCGGTGGTGCGTGCCGCCGCGGTCTTCACCGGCTCCGCGGTCAGTACGCCCTTGGCCTTCAGGCGGGCCTCACGCTGCTGGAAGGCGACGCTGCCGGGGGTGGGGTTGCGCCGGATGACGACGAGCTGCTGGCCCATGGTCCACACGTTGGTGGTCAGCCAGTAGACCAGGACGCCGACGGGGAAGTTGATACCGAAGACGGCGAACATGATGGGGAAGACGTACATCAGCATCTTCTGCTGCTGCATGAACGGGGTCTTCACCGTCATGTCGACGTTCTTCGTCATCAGCTGGCGCTGGGTGTAGAACTGCGACGCCGACATCATGATGATCATCAGGATGGTGACGATGCGCACGTCGGTGACCGAGGCGTGCAGCCCGGTGATCTTGGTCGCGCTGTCCAGGAACTTCGCGGAGAGCGGGGCACCGAAGATGTGCGCGTCACGGGCGCTGTTCAGCAGGTTGTTGTGGATGACGCCGACCGGCTTGCCGTCGGCGATGCTGTGCAGCACGCCGAAGAGGGCCATGAAGAACGGCGACTGCACGAGGATGGGAAGGCAGCTGGAGAGCGGGTTGGTTCCCGTCTCCTTGTACAGCTTCATCATCTCTTCGGACTGGCGCTGCCGGTCGTTCTTGTAGCGCTCCTGGATCGCCTTCATCTTCGGCTGGAGCACCTGCATGTTGCGGGTGGCCTTGATCTGCTTGACGAACAGCGGGATCAGGCAGATCCGGATCAGGACCACCAGCGACACGATGGACAGGCCCCACGCCCATCCGCTGTTCGGCGCGAAGACCTGGCTGTAGGCCGCGTGGAACTGGACGATGATCCACGAAACAGCGGTATAGAGCGGACTCAGAACAGTCTGAAACACCGATCAAGCTCCTTGGGCGCTGGGGGTCTCGGCGGCGCCGCCGGAATGCCCGGCGGCCTGCTCTCCCGAGGACACGACCGGGGCTCTCCGCAGTGCTTCACGTAGCCGAACGTGCCATGGCGGGCGTTTGCGCGGCGGTACGTGGTCGACACCGCCGAGGGACCACGGGTTGCACCGCAGGATGCGCCAGGCGGTGAGGGCCGTGCCCTTCACCGCCCCGTGCAGGGCGATGGCCTGGTACCCGTAGTGGGAACAGGAGGGGTAGT
Organism: Streptantibioticus silvisoli; assembly: GCF_027947535.2. Classification (GTDB taxonomy): domain Bacteria; phylum Actinomycetota; class Actinomycetes; order Streptomycetales; family Streptomycetaceae; genus Streptantibioticus_C; species Streptantibioticus_C silvisoli. The sequence continues at coordinate 119,715 of NZ_JAAGKO020000022.1, read as the reverse complement.
ACTTGCAGACCGGTCCGAGCAGTGGGCTGACGGTCCACTGATAGATCTTGATCAGCCAGAGCAATGGGTACTTCATGTCAGCCCCCTCCCCCCAGTAGCCGCCTGAGCGCGGCGTCCAGGTCGTGGGCCAGAGAAGCGTGATCCGCAGCGCTGGCGCCGGGCAGTGCCCGTACGACCACCAGGCTACCTGGGGGCAGAAGTGATAGCCGGTCTCGTACCAGATGCCGGAGCCGGCGCTTGACCTGGTTCCGCTGCACGGCGTTGCCAACGGCCTTGCTCACGACGAAACCCGCACGCGGGGGAGTAACGCTCCCCCCGGCGTGCGGGTCCGTGGTGACCGTCCCCGCCGGGGGCGGGGAGGCGGCCTGACGCAGATGCACGACGAGCAGCGGGCGTCCGGCCCGGCGACCCCGTCGTACCGCGGTCGCGAAGTCCTGGCGCCGCCTCAGCCGGTTCTCGGTGGGCAGCACAGCATGACCTGCGTACGAACTCAGGCGGACAGGGTCGAGCGGCCCTTACCGCGACGGGACGAAAGGATCGCGCGACCGGCACGGGTGCGCATGCGCAGCCGGAAGCCGTGGGTCTTCGCGCGGCGGCGGTTGTTCGGCTGGAAGGTGCGCTTGCTCACTCGGGGGCTCCAGAAATGCTTGTCGTCTCGGGCGAGACGTCCGTGGGCGTCGCTATGGCTGTCACCGTGCGCCCACGAACGTTCCGCGACACGCGTGAGGTGCACCGCTTCTCCGGCCACCTCGGTGACCTGTGCCCTTCGTAAGGCAGGCGGCAGCAGCCATCGACAACTCGACCTGGTCACGGTACGCGCGGCTGCGCCATCCGGTCAAACCGGCTCCGGGGGCCACGACGCGCCGGACCCCGTGCCGGGCCAGGTGGGGCCGGGTCCGGCATGGCACATTTGTACACACCCTGTGGACAACGACTTGAACGACCCGCGCGCCGCTGACTACCGTGACCGGACCTGAAGAATCCGACGACCAACCCGGCATCATTCCCCCGCGTCACCCGGAGCACACACGCGGACACGTCGGCGCCTCTCGAACTCCCCAGTGAGCCCGCCCATCCACCGATAGAACCGAGAGAGCGTGCCTTGTGGCTGATGTGACTGCCGATCTTGCCGCAGTGTGGCCCCGGGTGCTCGAACAGCTGGTCGCCGACGACCAGCGGGTGGAGGCCAAGGACCACCGCTGGCTCAACGCCTGCCAGGCCCTGGCCCTGGTCGCCGACACCGCGCTGCTGGCCGCCCCCAACGAATACGCCAAGGGCGTACTGGAGGGCCGGCTGCTGCCGGTGATCACCGAGGGGCTCTCCCGGGAGTTCGGCCGGTCGATCCGGATCGCGATCACCGTCGACGCCAGCGCCGAGCCCGGCCCGCAGCGCGTCGCGCCGGTGCCGGCCCAGCAGTCCGGCCCGCCGCCCGGCTCCTCCCCCTACGGAGCGCCGCGCCGCGAGTACGACGTGTACGGCCGCCCGTCCGAGGAGGAGCCGGTCATGCGCCGCGCCTACCCGGACTACTCCGGCGGCCGCGACGCCACCGCGCCCTGGGCGCCGGCCGGCCGCCCCGACCCGTACGCCTCGCGCGGCTACGGCGACCAGGAGCACAACCCGTACCCGCCGGCCCAGCACAAGGACTACGGCAAGCCCGAGGACTACGGACAGCCGCCGCAGAGCTGGAACGCCCCCCGGCACGCCGACCACCAGCTCCACCCGCAGCACGGCGGCCACCCCGGCGACCTGCCGCCGCGGCCGGGCGGCGGGGTGCGGCCGGCCGACCAGCTGTCCGCGGCCGGCGGCGCCCCCGGCCCGCTGGCCGCCCAGCCCGGTCCGGCCCCCGGCCCCGGCGAGCCGACCGCGCGGCTGAACCCCAAGTACCTGTTCGACACCTTCGTCATCGGCGCGTCCAACCGCTTCGCCCACGCAGCCGCGGTCGCGGTCGCCGAGGCGCCGGCCAAGGCGTACAACCCGCTGTTCATCTACGGGGAGTCCGGCCTGGGCAAGACGCACCTGCTGCACGCCATCGGGCACTACGCGCGCAGCCTCTACCCGGGCACCCGGGTGCGGTACGTCAGCTCCGAGGAGTTCACCAACGAGTTCATCAACTCCATCCGGGACGGCAAGGCGGACACCTTCCGCAAGCGGTACCGGGACATGGACATCCTGCTGGTCGACGACATCCAGTTCCTGGCGAGCAAGGAGTCGACGCAGGAGGAGTTCTTCCACACCTTCAACACCCTGCACAACGCGAACAAGCAGATCGTGCTGTCCTCGGACCGGCCGCCCAAGCAGCTGGTGACCCTGGAGGACCGGCTGCGCAACCGCTTCGAGTGGGGACTGATCACCGACGTCCAGCCGCCCGAGCTGGAGACCCGGATCGCGATCCTGCGCAAGAAGGCGGTCCAGGAGCAGCTGAACGCCCCGCCCGAGGTGCTGGAGTTCATCGCCTCCCGCATCTCCCGCAACATCCGGGAGCTGGAGGGGGCGCTGATCCGGGTGACGGCGTTCGCCAGCCTCAACCGGCAACCGGTCGACCTCCAGCTGACCGAGATCGTGCTCAAGGACCTGATCCCCGGCGGTGAGGACGCCCTGCCGGAGATCACCGGCAACGCGATCATGGCCGAGACGGCCGCGTACTTCGGACTGACCGTCGAGGACCTGTGCGGCTCGTCGCGCAGCCGGGTGCTGGTCACCGCGCGGCAGATCGCCATGTACCTGTGCCGGGAGCTGACCGACCTGTCGCTGCCGAAGATCGGAGCCCTGTTCGGCGGCCGGGACCACACCACCGTGATGCACGCCGACCGCAAGATCCGCGCCCTGATGGCCGAACGGCGGTCCATCTACAACCAGGTCACCGAGCTGACCAACCGCATCAAGAGCTGACCTGGAGGGTGCCGCCGGCGGTCCGCGGGACCGTCGCACGGCCCTCCAGAGCCCGTACGGGCGCCGCGCCCCGGAGGACGAAACCTCCGGGGCGCGTTTTGTTTGTTCGATTCCGCAGGTCAGGGACCCGGTGGTCCACAGATTTCCCGCCCGACGACCGTCCACAGGCTGGGGAGAACAAAGTTGTCCCGATCCTCTCCACAGGCTCGGCTGCCGTACGCTCATCCGGGCTGCTCAGAGGGGTGTGGAAGTGTGGGAAACCCTTGTCCACAGACTGTGGACAACTCAACTGTCCCCAAGGGCCGTTCGCGGTTTTCCACCGCCCGCCCACAGGCTGGGGGCAGTTATGAACAGCTTCTCCACAGCGCTGTCCACTGTTCGGCAACGAAACGGCCTCAATCATCAGTTGGAGTGAAAGGCGTCACACCGAGGGTGCGGATTGGGCTGGGGAGAACCTGGGTAAAGCTGGGGACGGCCCTGGGGAGAACTCGGGCCCCCCTGTGCATGACGTGTGGACAGCGTCCCGTCATCCACAGACAGGCCCGGTTGTCCACCGGCTCCACCCACAGGCCCGGTGGATAAAAAAAGGGGTCTGACCTGCGCGGTAACCGGTTATCCACGGTATCCACACCCCCTATTACTACGACTACTTAGAGAACCCTGGAAACGAGGCTCGAAGCGGGGGCTGTGCACAACTCGGGCCGTCGGGCCGCCGCGCCGCGACACCCGGCTTGACCCGAGGCCGCCGCGTTGTCCGTGGCGTGCGTCAGACTGTGTGTCGACGGTCGACCGAGGGACGGTCGAGGCAGCCGGTCGGCACAGGCAGCTGGCGAAGGCCGGCGACAGCAGGGAGCAGGAGGCGGTTTCCGGTGAAGTTCCGGGTGGAGCGCGACGTACTCGCGGACGCAGTGGCCTGGGCGGCCCGCAGCCTCCCGGCACGGCCCCCGGCGCCGGTCCTGGCGGGCCTGCTGCTGAAGGCCGAGGACAGCCAGCTGAGCCTGTCGGCCTTCGACTACGAGGTCTCGGCCCGGGTCTCGGTCGACGCCGAGATCGAGGACGAGGGGACCGTGCTGGTCTCCGGACGGCTGCTCGCCGACATCTGCCGCGCCCTGCCCAACCGCCCGGTGGAGTTCGCCACCGACGGCGTCCGGGTCAGCGTGGCGTGCGGCAGCTCCCGCTTCACCCTGCACACGCTGCCGGTCGAGGAGTACCCGGCGCTGCCGCAGATGCCGACCGCGTCCGGCACCGTGCCCGGCGAGGTCTTCGCGGCCGCCGTCTCCCAGGTGGCCATCGCGGCCGGCCGGGACGACACCCTGCCGGTGCTCACCGGTGTGCGCATCGAGATCGAGGGCGACACCGTCACGCTGGCCGCCACCGACCGCTACCGCTTCGCGGTCCGCGAGTTCCTGTGGAAGCCGGAGACCGCCGACATCTCCGCGGTCGCCCTGGTCCCGGCCAAGACGCTGCTGGACACCGCCAAGGCCCTCACCGGCGGCGAGACCGTGTCGCTGGCGCTGTCCGGCTCCGGCGCGGGCGAGGGGCTGATCGGCTTCGAGGGCGCGGGACGCCGCACCACCACGCGGCTGCTGGAGGGCGACCTGCCCAAGTACCGCACGCTGTTCCCCACCGAGTTCGCCTCGGTGGCCGTCATCGAGACCGGGCCGTTCGTCGAGGCCGTCAAGCGCGTCGCGCTGGTCGCCGAGCGCAACACGCCGATCCGGCTGAGCTTCACCTCCGGTGTCCTCACCCTGGAGGCCGGCTCCAGTGACGACGCACAGGCGGTGGAAAGGGTCGACGCCACGCTCGACGGCGACGACATCTCCACCGCGTTCAACCCGACGTTCCTGCTGGACGGGCTGAAGGAGATCGACTCCCCGTTCGCCCAGCTGTCGTTCACCACCGCGACCAAGCCCGCGCTGCTCAACGGCCGTCCGGCGGCCGACGCGGAGGCCGTCGAGGCGTACAAGTACCTGATCATGCCGGTCCGCCTGGCCGGCTGACGCGGTGAGCGGTCCGGAGCGCGGGTAGCCGTGCTCCGGACCCGCCGCGCGACCCGGCCCGTGAGTACTCGCACGGGTACGGGACGTAGGCTCGGGCCCTAGGTCAGGCACAGGCACGCTTCTAACGAAGGATCTGAGATGGAGCTCGGTCTCATCGGCCTCGGCAAGATGGGCGGCAACATGCGCGAGCGCATCCGCCGCGCGGGCCACACGGTCGTGGGTTACGACCGCAACCCCGACCTCGCCGATGTCCACAGCCTCAAGGACCTGGTGGACGCCCTTCCGGCGCCGCGCGTGGTCTGGGTCATGGTCCCGTCCGGCGAGCCGACGCAGGCCACCATCGACGAGCTGGGCGAACTGCTGGACGCCGGCGACCTCGTGGTCGACGGCGGCAACTCCCGCTGGAGCGACGACGAGAAGCACGCCGAACAGCTGGCCGCCAAGAACATCGGCTTCGTCGACTGCGGCGTCTCCGGTGGCGTGTGGGGCCTGCAGAACGGCTACGCGCTGATGTACGGCGGCGACGACGAGCAGGTCGCCAAGGCCCAGCCGATCTTCGACGCGCTCAAGCCCGAGGGCGACTCCGGCGCGGTGCACGCGGGCAAGGTCGGCGCCGGCCACTTCTCCAAGATGGTCCACAACGGCATCGAGTACGCCATGATGCAGGCCTACGCCGAGGGCTGGGAGCTGCTGGAGGCGGTCGGCTCGGTCACCGACGTGCGCGAGATCTTCCGCTCCTGGAAGGAAGGCACGGTCATCCGCTCCTGGCTGCTCGACCTGGCCGTCGACGCCCTGGACAAGGACGAGCACCTCGGCAAGCTGCGCGGCTACGCCGCCGACTCCGGCGAGGGCCGCTGGACCGTCGAGGCGGCCATCGACAACGCCGTGCCGATGCCCGCCATCACCGCCTCCCTCTTCGCGCGCTTCTCCTCCCGCCAGGACGACTCGCCGCAGATGAAGATGATCGCGGCGCTGCGCAACGAGTTCGGCGGCCACGCGGTCACCGCCGCCGAGTAACGCACGACACCAGCAGGGAGGCCGGCGCACCGCGCCAAGCACACGATGCACGTCGCGCACCTGTCGCTCGCCGACTTCCGCTCCTACGCCCGGGTCGAGGTTCCCCTCGACCCGGGCGTCAGCGCGTTCGTGGGCCCCAACGGCCAGGGCAAGACCAACCTGGTCGAGGCGATCGGCTACCTGGCCACCCTCGGCAGCCACCGGGTCGCCAACGACGCCCCGCTGGTCCGGGCCGGCGCCGGCAGCGCGATCGTGCGCGCCGCCGTCGAGCACGGCGAGCGCCGGCAGACCGTCGAGCTGGAGATCAACCCCGGCCGGGCCAACCGCGCCCGGATCAACCGCGCCTCGCCGGTGCGGCCGCGCGACGTGCTGGGGATCGTACGCACCGTGCTGTTCGCCCCGGAGGACCTGGCGCTGGTCAAGGGCGACCCCGGCGAGCGGCGCCGGTTCCTCGACGAGCTGGTCACCGCCCGGTCCCCCCGGATGGCCGGGGTGCGCCAGGAGTACGACCGGGTCCTGCGCCAGCGCAACACCCTGCTGAAGTCCGCCGCCCTGGCCCGGCGGCACGGCGCACGCCGGACGGCGGCCGGTGCCGGCGCGGCGGACGACCTGTCGACGCTGGACGTGTGGGACCAGCACCTGGCCCGCGCCGGCGGCGAACTGCTGGCGCACCGCCTGGACCTGGTGACCAGCCTGGAACCGCTGACCGGCAAGGCCTACGACCAGCTCGCCCCGGGCGGCGGCGGCATCGGCCTGCGGTACCGGCGCGGCGGCGGCGAGGAGTCCGCGGACGCGCTGCCGCGCACCCGGGAGGAGCTGTACGGCGTGCTCCTGGCGGACCTGGCCGGCGCCCGCAGGCAGGAGATCGAACGCGGCGTCACCCTCGTCGGCCCGCACCGCGACGACCTGCTGCTCGACCTCGGCGACCTGCCCGCCAAGGGGTACGCCAGCCACGGCGAGTCCTGGTCCTACGCGCTGGCGCTGCGCCTGGCGTCCTACGAACTGCTGCGGGCCGAGGGCGCGCACGGTGGAGGCGACCCGGTGCTGATCCTGGACGACGTCTTCGCGGAACTCGACGCGACCCGGCGCGAGAAGCTGGCGGAGCTGGTGGCCCCCGGTGAGCAGGTGCTGGTCACCGCCGCGGTGGCCGAGGACGTGCCGCCCGCGCTGGCCGGCGCCCGCTTCTCGGTCAGCGGCGGCACGGTGGAGCGCCGGTGACCGCCGACCGGCCCGCTCCCCCGCCCGGCGACCGGCCCTCCGCCGAACTGTCCGGCGTCGACCTCGCCCGGGTGGCGTTGCGGGCGGCGAAGGAGCAGGCCAGGGCGCGGGGTGCGGCCGCGCAGGACAAGCAGCGCGCCCGCCGGGGCGGTCTGCGCTCCGGTGCCCGTTCCGACGGCCGCGATCCGCTGCCGCTGGGCGCCGCGATCAGCCGGCTGCTGGTGGAGCGCGGCTGGGAGACCCCGGCCGCGGTCAGCGGCGTCATGGGCCGCTGGCCGCAGATCGTCGGCGCCGACGTCGCCAAGCACTGCGACCCGCAGCGGTACGACGAGGACGACAAGACCCTCACCGTCCGCTGCGACTCCACCGCCTGGGCCACCCAACTGCGCCTGATGGCACCGCAGTTGGTCGCCCGCCTCAACGCCGACCTGGGCCACGGCACGGTGCTGCTCATCAAGGTCCTCGGCCCCGGCGGCCCCGAGCGCTCCTACGGCCGCCTCCGCGCCCCCGGCAGCCGCGGCCCCGGCGACACGTACGGGTAGGCCGCTCCTCCCGGCGCCCGGCCCGCAGCCGGCGCGTGTCCGGTCTGCGGCCGGGCCACCAGCGGCCGGGCCTCCGCCAACCGGTCAACCCCCGGCCGGGCCCACGCCGACCTGCCTCCGTCCCCGGCCGACCCGCGGCCGGTTCGCCGGCGGGCCCCGCTCCCGTCCGTCCGCCCCGTCCGCCGCCGCGCGCCGGTGCCCGGGTCGCGAGCAGCGAGCCACCTCACCCGCCGCCGTCTGCTCCCGCTCCCGCCTCGGCGCGCTCCGGGCACCGGCCCGTTCTCCGGCCGGCCCACCCCGCGCTGTCCGGCCGCCGCCGGCGATCCAGGCCCTCCGGCGCCCGCCTCCCCGCGCGGTCCGGCCTCCGCTCGGGTCCGCCCCTACGCGCTCCGGCCCCGCCAGCCGTCCGGCTCCCGCGCGCTCCGGCCCCGCCGGGGTCCACCTCCGCGCGGTCCCCCCACGCGGTCCACCCTCCGCGCGCTCCGGCCCCGCCGGCGCTCCGGCCTCCGCGCGGTCCGGCCCCGCGACGACCGCCGCGAAGGACCGCCGCCGATCCCCGTTCAGGCGGTGAATCCGCCCGTACCCGGCAGTCGTCAACGCGCGTCGCGTCCGTTTCGCGCCGGAATTGCCGGGGTGTGCGGACCGGAAATCGGGAGTGTGACGAACGCGACACCCGGCGGTAGCGGAGGGTTGACCGCTGGAAGCCCTGAGCGCCTGCGTGAGCCGCTTCGGGCCCAGGTCCGCGTATGGGGAGTCGGTGCATGCCCTTGTCGGGCGGCACATCGGAACTGAGGCCCCGGCAAAGCCCCATCGATGTCGTCGCTACCGGTAGACTGAGCAGCAACCCGCCCACTTGCGGAACATGTCAACGACGCAGCCGCTCCGGCACGCCTGGAGTCGGCTCGTGCAGTGCCAGAAAGGGCGCTTCGTGGCCGATTCCGGCAACCCCACCGAGACCCCCACCCCCACCGGTTCCGCCGTGCCGCCGAACGGCGCCTCGTACGACGCCAGCGCGATCACCGTCCTCGAAGGACTGGACGCGGTCCGCAAGCGCCCCGGCATGTACATCGGCTCGACCGGTGAGCGCGGCCTGCACCACCTCGTGTACGAGGTCGTCGACAACTCCGTCGACGAGGCGCTGGCCGGCCACGCGGACACCATCGACGTCCGGCTCCTCGCCGACGGCGGCGTGCGCGTCATCGACAACGGCCGTGGCATCCCGGTCGGCATCGTGGCGTCGGAGGGCAAGCCGGCGGTCGAGGTCGTGCTCACCGTGCTGCACGCCGGCGGCAAGTTCGGCGGTGGCGGCTACGCCGTCTCCGGCGGCCTGCACGGCGTCGGCGTCTCCGTGGTCAACGCGCTGTCCACCAGGGTCTCGGTGGAGGTGCACACCGAGGGGTTCCGCTGGACGCAGGACTACAAGCTCGGCGTCCCCACCGCCCCGCTGGCCAAGAACGAGGCGGTCACCAGGACCGGCACCTCCGTGACGTTCTGGGCCGACGGCGACATCTTCGAGACCACCGACTACTCCTTCGAGACGCTCTCGCGGCGCTTCCAGGAGATGGCGTTCCTCAACAAGGGCCTGACGATCGCCCTGACCGACGAGCGCGTCGACCATGTGGACGAGGAGGGCAAGCCGCTGGCGGTGCGGTACTACTACGAGGGCGGCATCGTCGACTTCGTGAAGTACCTCAACTCCCGCAAGGGCGAGGTCATCCACCCCTCGGTGATCGACATCGAAGCCGAGGACAAGGAGCGCATGCTGTCGGTCGAGATCGCCATGCAGTGGAACACTCAGTACACCGAGGGTGTCTACTCGTTCGCGAACACGATCCACACGCACGAGGGCGGCACCCACGAAGAGGGCTTCCGCGCGGCGATGACCGGCCTGGTCAACCGCTACGCGCGGGAGAAGAAGCTGCTGCGCGAGAAGGACGAGAACCTCAGCGGTGAGGACATCCGCGAGGGTCTGACGGCGATCATCTCGGTCAAGCTGGGCGAGCCGCAGTTCGAGGGCCAGACCAAGACCAAGCTGGGCAACACCGAGGCCAAGACCTTCGTGCAGAAGGTGGTCCACGAGCACCTCACCGACTGGCTGGACCGCAACCCGAACGAGGCGGCGGACATCGTCCGCAAGTCGATCCAGGCGGCCACCGCCCGGGTCGCCGCCCGCAAGGCCCGCGACCTGACCCGCCGCAAGGGCCTGCTGGAGAGCGCGTCGCTGCCCGGCAAGCTCAGCGACTGCCAGTCCAACGACCCGGCCAAGTGCGAGATCTTCATCGTCGAGGGCGACTCGGCCGGCGGCTCCGCCAAGTCCGGCCGCAACCCCGAGTACCAGGCCATCCTGCCGATCCGCGGCAAGATCCTGAACGTGGAGAAGGCCAGGATCGACAAGATCCTGCAGAACAACGAGGTCCAGGCGCTCATCTCGGCCTTCGGCACCGGGGTGCACGAGGACTTCGACATCTCGAAGCTGCGCTATCACAAGATCATCTTGATGGCGGACGCCGACGTCGACGGCCAGCACATCACCACGCTGCTGCTGACCTTCCTGTTCCGCTTCATGCGGCCGCTGGTCGAGGGCGGTCACGTGTACCTGTCGCGCCCGCCGCTGTACAAGATCAAGTGGGGCCGCGACGACTTCGAGTACGCGTACTCCGACCGCGAGCGCGACGCCCTGATCCAGCTGGGCCGGCAGTCCGGCAAGCGGGTCCGCGAGGACTCCATCCAGCGCTTCAAGGGTCTCGGTGAGATGAACGCCGAGGAACTGCGCGTCACCACCATGGACATCGACCACCGTGTCCTCGGCCAGGTCAGCCTGGACGACGCCGCGCAGGCGGACGACCTGTTCTCCGTGCTGATGGGCGAGGACGTCGAGGCCCGGCGCTCGTTCATCCAGCGCAACGCCAAGGACGTCCGCTTCCTCGACATCTGAGTCCGGCCACCCGCGCCGTACTGCGAAAGGACTTCAACCAGCGATGGCCGACGAGACCCCCATCACCCCGGAAGGCTCCGCCACCCCCGTCACGCCCGAGGGCGGCCCCGCCGCCGTCGAGGGCGTCGGGATGCGCGTCGAGCCGGTCGGGCTCGAGACCGAGATGCAGCGCAGCTACCTCGACTACGCGATGAGCGTGATCGTGGCCCGTGCGCTGCCCGACGTGCGCGACGGCCTCAAGCCGGTGCACCGCCGCGTGCTGTACGCGATGTACGACGGCGGCTACCGGCCCGAGAAGGGCTTCTACAAGTGCGCCCGCGTCGTCGGTGACGTGATGGGTACCTACCACCCGCACGGCGACGCCTCCATCTACGACGCCCTGGTCCGCCTCGCGCAGTCCTGGTCGATGCGCATGCCGCTGGTGGACTCCAACGGCAACTTCGGCTCTCCGGGCAACGACCCGGCCGCCGCCATGCGGTACACCGAGTGCAAGATGGCGCCGCTGTCCATGGAGATGGTCCGGGACATCGACGAGGACACCGTCGACTTCCAGGACAACTACGACGGCCGCAACAAGGAACCGACGGTCCTGCCGGCCCGGTTCCCCAACCTGCTGATCAACGGATCGGCCGGCATCGCGGTCGGCATGGCGACCAACATCCCGCCGCACAACCTGCGCGAGGTCGCCGACGGCGCCCAGTGGTTCCTGGCCAACCCGGGCGTGCCCAACGAAGAGCTGCTCGAAGCCCTGATGGACCGCATCAAGGGCCCCGACTTCCCCACCGGCGCCCTGGTGGTGGGCCGCCGCGGCATCGAGGACGCGTACCGCACCGGGCGCGGCTCGATCACCATGCGGGCGGTCGTGGAGGTCGAGGAGATCCAGAACCGGCAGTGCCTGGTGGTCACCGAGCTGCCGTACCAGGTCAACCCGGACAACCTCGCGCAGAAGATCGCCGACCTCGTCAAGGACGGCCGCGTCGGGGGCATCGCCGACGTGCGCGACGAGACCTCCTCGCGCACCGGCCAGCGCCTGGTCATCGTGCTCAAGCGCGACGCGGTCGCCAAGGTCGTGCTGAACAACCTCTACAAGCACACCGACCTGCAGTCCAACTTCTCCGCCAACATGCTGGCCCTGGTCGACGGGGTGCCGCGCACCCTGTCGCTGGATGCCTTCATCCGGCACTGGGTGACCCACCAGATCGAGGTCATCGTCCGGCGCACCCGCTTCCGGCTGCGCAAGGCCGAGGAGCGCGCCCACATCCTGCGCGGCCTGCTGAAGGCCCTGGACGCCATCGACGAGGTCATCGCGCTGATCCGGCGCAGCGACACCGTCGACGTCGCCCGTGAGGGCCTGATGGGCCTGCTGGCGATCGACGAGATCCAGGCCAACGCCATCCTGGAGATGCAGCTGCGGCGCCTGGCGGCCCTGGAGCGGCAGAAGATCGTCCAGGAGCACGACGAACTCCAGACGAAGATCAACGAGTACAACGCGATCCTCGCCTCGCCCGAGCGGCAGCGCGGCATCATCAGCGACGAGCTGAACGCCATCGTGGAGAAGTTCGGCGACGACCGGCGCAGCCAGCTGGTGCCCTTCGACGGTGACATGTCCATCGAGGACCTGATCGCCGAGGAGGACATCGTCGTCACGATCACCCGTGGCGGCTACGTCAAGCGCACCAAGACCGAGCACTACCGGTCGCAGAAGCGCGGCGGCAAGGGCGTGCGCGGCGCGCACCTGAAGCAGGACGACATCGTCGACCACTTCTTCGTCACCACCACGCACAACTGGCTGCTGTTCTTCACCAACAAGGGCCGGGTCTACCGGGCCAAGGCCTACGAGCTGCCGGACGCCGGCCGGGACGCGCGCGGCCAGCACGTGGCCAACCTGCTGGCGTTCCAGCCGGACGAGTCCATCGCCCAGATCATGGCGATCCGCAACTACGAGGCGGCGCCCTACCTGGTGCTGGCCACCAAGTCCGGCCTGGTGAAGAAGACCTCGCTGAAGGACTACGACTCGCCGCGGGCCGGCGGCGTCATCGCGATCAACCTCCGTGAGATGGACGACGGCCGCGAGGACGAGCTGATCGGCGCCGAGCTGGTCTCCGCCGAGGACGACCTGCTGCTGATCAGCCGCAAGGCGCAGTCCATCCGCTTCACCGCCACCGACGACGCGCTGCGCCCGATGGGCCGCGCCACATCGGGAGTGAAGGGGATGAGTTTCCGCGGCAGTGACGAGCTGCTGTCGATGAACGTGGTGCGGGCGGGTACCTTCGTCTTCACCGCCACCGACGGCGGTTACGCCAAGCGGACCCCGGTCGACGAATACCGCGTCCAGGGCCGGGGCGGCCTGGGCATCAAGGCGGCGAAGATCGTGGAGGACCGAGGTTCGCTGGTCGGCGCGCTGGTGGTCGACACGACGGACGAGATCCTCGCGATCACCCTGGGTGGTGGCGTGATCCGGACCCGGGTGAACGAGGTCCGGGAGACGGGTCGTGACACCATGGGTGTTCAACTGATCAACCTGGGCAAGCGCGACGCCGTCGTCGGCATCGCGCGCAACGCCGAAGCCGGTGCCGAAGCCGAGGAAGTCGACGCGGACCTGTCCGCGGAGGGCGCCGCGGACGGTACCGCAGAGGGTGCCGGATCGGTCGTGGGCGCCAGCCCCGCGGCCGACGAATCTGAGGAGTAGAGACCGTGAACGGAGCCACGGGCGCCGCGGGGAGCGGCGCGGGGACCGGGTCCCCCCTGCCGGAGGCCAGGGACGGCCGCCCGCCCCAACCGCACCACCCCGCGCAGGCCTACCAGCCACCGCAGGGAGCCCCGGCGCTGCCGGGGCCCCAGTGGGGCCAGGCCGATGAGGGGTACGGCCCCGGGACCACCCACGGGCAGGGGACGCGCAAGCCGCGTCCGGCGGCCCGTCCCGCGGCGGCCGCGCTGGGGGGCGCGGCGCCGCGTACCCGCATGGCGAGGCTGCGGGTTTCCAAGGCCGACCCCTGGTCGGTCATGAAGGTCAGCTTCGTGCTGTCCCTGGCACTCGGCATCGTCACGATCGTGGCGGTGGCGGTGCTCTGGCTGGTGCTGGACGCCCTGGGCGTCTTCTCCACCGTCAGCGCGACGCTTTCCGACGCCACCGGGGCCGGCGGCCAGGGCGGGTTCGACCTCCAGTCGTTCCTGTCCTTGGGCCGCGTGATGATGTTCACGACGGTGATCGCGGTCATCGACGTGGTGCTCGCGACGGCCCTGGCGACCCTGTCGTCCTTCCTGTACAACCTCTCCACGGGCTTTGTGGGCGGCATCGAGCTGACCCTCGCCGAGGACGAGTAGGGCGGCGCGACAACCGATTTGGGGCAACGGCCCGGGTGCGCTAATCTTTCGATGCAGCGCGGGGCTATAGCTCAGACGGTTAGAGCGCTTCCCTGATAAGGAAGAGGCCACAGGTTCAAGTCCTGTTAGCCCCACCGAACGAAGGCCATCTGCCGACCGGCAGATGGCCTTCGTCGTTTCCGGTGTGTCGCCGCCGCGCGCGCCCTCAGGTTTCCCCGCCGCGACCCGCGCAGTAAGTTGTGCACGCAGGCAGGTTTAAAGGGCCGTCAGTAGGTCACCGTTCGATATCGACCGGTGTGTATCATCGGGCCCATCGGACGACTCCCAACGTAAGAAGGACGAGGTCGCGCGGTGAAGAAGTTTCTCCTGGTCGCACTGGTCGCCGTCGGCGGGCTCCTCGTGTACCGCCAGATCCAGGCGGACCGCGCCGAGCAGGACCTGTGGACGGAGGCGACCGACTCCGTGCCCGCAGGTACCGGCACGAGCGCCTGAACCCCCGTATTTCGGCTGAGGCCCCGATCACCTCGTGATCGGGGCCTCGCTCTCTTCCCGGCGCTTTCCGGCCGTTTCCGGCCGCCGCCGGCCCGGAGCGGGGGACGGCGCGGGGCGCCCGGGCGCGACCGCTCTTGTGCCGGGCGGCGCGGGTCAATAGCTTGGCTAGCTTCGCTTTCCACGGGCGCCCGCCGGGGTGCGCCGGACAGGACACCAGGGGGCCGGAGACGTGTTGCGGCGGCAGCTGGGCGGACGGACGGCCGCTGTGGCGGCCCTGGCGGCCGTACTGACGGTCCCTGCCGGGCCGGCGGCGGCAACGGGCCTCCTGACCGCCCCGGCGGCCCCTGCGGCCTCCTCGGGCCCCTCGGCGCGCTGGGTGCCGGACGGCATACCCGTGCGGGGCGCGTCGTCCGCCGCGGACGCGCCACCGCTGACCGCCGGGCAGGACTACCAGGACACGCTGGCCAAGGGGCAGGTGCGCTTCTACGCGGTCCGGCTGCCGGCCACCGGCACCGCCGCCGCGCCGGCCACCGCGTACCTGTCCGCCTTCGCGGTGCCCGGCGCCGGCAGCCACGTCGGGGTCTTCGACGGCCTCGACCTTCAGTTGCTGGCCGGCAACGGCACGCTGTGCGGCTCCGACCACCCGCGGTTCACCGGCCCGGACACCGCGGCGCCGGTCGGCGGGGTGGTGCGGCGGCCCGGCACCGCCGGCTCGGTCTGCCGGGAGGCCGGCACCTACCTGCTGTCGGTGGCACGGGTGAGCGCCGTCCCCTCCAGCGCCGACGTCTGGCCGCTCGACGTCTCCTACGCCGCCGAACCCGCGCTGACCTCCGCCCCGACCGCCTCCGGGGGCGCGGCGGTGCCCGGTTACGCGCCGGCCACCGCCGCCCCGCCGACCGGCGCCGGCCACCCGGTCGACGGCGCCGCGGGCATGGACGGCACCGGCACCCGGCTGTCCGGCACCGGCGTCTACACCGACCACCTGGTGCCCGGCCAGACCCGCTTCTACCGCGTCCCGGTCGGCTGGGGGCAACGCCTGCTGGCCGACGCCGCGTTCGGCCGCGCCGACGTGACCCGGCCCGGCGGCTTCACGGTCGGCGCGCTGAGCGTCGCGCTGTACAGCCCGGTGCGCGGTGCCGTGGCCCAGGAGACGATGCCCTACACCGGCCAGGCCACCACCTTGGACGCGCAGACCCCGCGCGTCCTGTACGACAACCGGCTGGCCAACGACACCCGCGTCAGCTCGGCGGCCGTCGCCGGCTACTACTACCTCGCCGTCGGCCTGCATCCCGACGTCGCCCGGTGGACCTCCGGCGGCGTGGACGTCACGCTGCGGCTGCGGGTCCTGGGCAGCCAGCAGGCGGCGCCGGACTACGCGGGCGACGCGGCGGCGGCCGGACTGACGGTGCCGCACGCCCCGGGGCCCACCGCGGGCGGTTCCGGGGGTGGCGGCGGCACGGCGCCCGGTACGGCACCGGCGGCGACCGGGGCCGCCGCGGGCGCGACCGGGCCGGCGGCGGCCCGCCCGGTGGCGTACGGCGCCTTCGGGCTCGCGGCGGTGTTCACGGTGTGGCCGACGGTGCTGCTGCTGCGCGGCCGGCGCCGTCCGGTCAGGCCGTGAGCGCCCAGATCCCGATCGCCAGGAACACCGCCGCCGCCAGGTACATCCCGGCGACCAGCCGCAGCGCCGGGCGCGGACGCGAGGCCCTGCGGGCGGCGTGACCCCGCGACCGCGCCCGCGCCGGCGGCGTCACCGGCGTGCCGGGACGGTCCGCGACCGGTGTACCGGCGGGCTCCGGCATCGCCCCGGGCAGCGCCGACAGCGCGGTGTACGGCGCCGTGTGCCCGGTGGCGTGCGGCGCCGCGGCAACGGGGACGGGCAGCGGGACACCGGTCGGCGGCGTCGGCGGCACCGGCGCGGGAGGCGTTCGCGCCGGTGCCGGGGGCGTGAACGGCGGCGCGGCGGCCGGTCCTGCGGGCCGGGGCGGTGCCAGCGGGAACCCGGTCTCGCTGCCCGGTGCGGCAGCCACCGGCCCGGCCGCGCCGACGGAATCCGCCGGACCGGCCGGCCGCCCACCGGTGTCCGGCGATCCGCCGTCGAGGAACTCGCCGTCCTCCAGCGCCTCGTCCCCGGCCGGGCGGCGCCGCAGCCCGGCCGGCGAAACCGCGGGCCCGCGCGGCCCGAACCCGGCGGGCAGCGGTCCGAGCTGGTCGAAGACCTCGATCGGCTCGTCGTCGAACGACGGCTCCGGCAGCAACTCCGCCGCCCGCGCCAGCGCCTTGCGGGCCCCGGTCGCCGACCGGAACCGCAATTCCGGGTTCGGGTGCAGCAGGGTCGCCGCCACCTCCCACAGCGCGTCGGGAACGTTCACCGGCGCGTGCGGCATGCCGCCGAGGGCCGTGAACCGCTCCACCAGCGCCCGGGCGTCCGGCTTGCGCCCGGTCAGCAGGTACAGCGCGACCAGGCCCACCGCGTACAGGTCGGCGGGGAAGTCCGGCTCCGCGCCCAGCAGTTGCTCCGGCGCGAAGTAGCCCGGCGTGCCCACCACGTGGTCGACGCCGGTCAGCCGGGGCTCACCCTTGCGCATGGCTATCCCGAAGTCCGACAGCCGCACGTGCGGACGCCCGGTGCCGGTGGACTCCAGCAGGATGTTGGCCGGCTTCACGTCCCGGTGCACCACGTTCTCGTCGTGCACCGCGGACAGCCCGGACAGCAACTGGTCCAGCAGCGCGCACACATAGCGCGGCGGCAGCGGCCCGTAGTCCCCGATCAGATGGGCCAGCGAACCGCCGCGCACCAACTCCATGGTGAACAGCACCTGTTCGTCGTCGGCCGCCCAACTGCGCGGCGCCAGCACGTGCGGATGGTCGATCCGCAGCGCCTGCTCCCGTACGAACCGGATCAGCGAGTGCGCGTCGCTCTGCCGCAGCACCTTCGCCGCGACATACGCGTGACGCCGGTGGTCCCACGCCCGCCACACCGCCCCCGCCCCGCCCCGGCCGATCGGGTCGACCAGCTCGTAGCGGCCGGCGAACAGCTCACCCATGCAGTGCGCCCCTCGTGCGTCGTCCAACGTCGTCACCGCTCCCGGCCCGCGTGCGGAACGGGAGCGTCAGTCCTGGTGCGCCTCGAAGTGCGCGACGGCCTCGTCGGTCCGCCCGGTGCCGTACACCCGCAGGAACTCTGCCAGTTCGGGATGGTCGGCCGCGAGGGCACCCGCTGCGGCCAGCAGGCCGTCGGCCGACGACAGGGACCGCAGCAACGCCTGGATCTCCCGCGCCACCCGGCGCGGCGGCAGCGGCTGACCCGCGGTGGGGGCCGTCGTGACACTGCCCGTGCCGGCCAGCGCCGAACCCGCCGACGCCCGGATCTCCGCCATGCGCCCGGCCGCCGCCTGCGCCGTGACCCGCCCGTCGGTCACCTCGCCGGCGAGTTCCCGCAACGCCGCCAGCCGGGCCACCACGGCCGGATTGCCGATCTTCGCGCGGTGGCCGCTCATCAGCTGCGACAGCATCGGGGCCGACAGCCCCAGCAGGGCGGCCAGCCGCGCCTGGTTCAGGCCGAGGGCGTCCATCAGGCCGCGGAACAGCTCGCCCAGCGACTCGCCGTACCACCCCTGCTGCTGCGCGCGCGCCCGTCCGGCCGCGTCCTGCGGCGAGGTCTCCATGCCGGCTCCCGTCAGCCCCGTGCGGCCCGCGCCGCTCCCGGCGGCACGCGGCCTGTGACGGCCCCGGGCCCGCCGGGCCGACCCGCACCCGCGGCCCCGCAGCCGCACCCCGCATCCTACGAATCCCGGCGATTCGAGATTCCGCCGATTCCCGGTACGGATCGACCCCTCATAACCGGTACCCTGTTCTGCGGTGCGGACCCGTTCGCACCGAGGGGCCTTAGCTCAGTTGGTAGAGCGCTGTCTTTGCATGGCAGATGTCAGGGGTTCGACTCCCCTAGGCTCCACCCCTTCTTTCTTCGTACCCGGCTCGCTGCCCGGCCGCTCCTTTCGATTCGGCTCGCCGCCGGGTGCATTTCCCGGGGCCCGTCCCTTCGCTGCCCCCGGTCGCGGCTTCCCGGATTTCCCGCTCCCGCGGTTTCGTCGTTCTCCCGCCTCCGGCGCGTCGCGTGCCACCGCGGCCTCTTCCTGCGCACGATGCCCTCTGTCCGCCGCTCGACCGCGGTGTGCGCTGCGTGCGCGGCGGGATGGGCTGCCGGCGTCAGGCGGGGCGCGGGGCGGGCGGACACGGTAGGGGGCTTCCCGGATGGAGCGGCCGGCGGTGAGCGCGGACAATGTGGCCGTGCGATTCGGGATTCTGGGGGAGACGCTGGCGTACGGGCCGGACGGGCGGCCGCTGGCGCTGGGCGGGCCGCGCCGGCGGGCCGTGCTGGCGTTGCTGCTGCTCGACGCGGGCCGGTTCGTTCCGGTGGACCGGCTGGTCGACGCGCTGTACGGGGAGCAGCCGCCGGCCGGGGTGGCCAACGCCGTGCAGTCGCAGGTGTCGCGGTTGCGGGCGGTGCTGGGCGACGTCATCGAGCGGCACCCGGCCGGATACCGGCTTGCCGTCGATCCCGCCGAGGTCGACGTCCACCGCTTCGCCCGGTTGGCCGCCGAAGGCCGCCGGGCGCTCGCGGCGGAAGAGCCGGCCCGTGCCGCCCGGGTGCTGGCGGAGGCGCTGGCGTTGTGGCGTGGGCCGGCGCTGGCCGACGTGCGGGAGGCGCCGTTCGCCGCCGCGCAGGTGACACGGCTGACGGAGGCGCGGGCCGGGGCGCTGGAGAACCGGATGGCGGCCGGGCTGGCGCTGGGTGACCACGCGGCCCTGGTGCCGGAGCTGCGCGAACTCGTCGCGGAGTTCCCGTTGCGCGAACGGCCGCTGGCCCAGTTGATGCGCGCGCTGGCGGGCAGTGGCCGGCAGGTCGAGGCCCTGGAGGTCTACGACAGCGCCCGCCGCGAACTGGCGGAGACGTTGGGGGCCGACCCCGGCCCCGAACTGTCCGGTGCGCAACTGGCGGTGCTGCGAGGTGATGTTTCACGTGAAACATCGACGCCGGTCCCGGGGGGTTCGACGGCGGGTGTTTCACGTGAAACATCGCTCACGCGAACGTCCGGACCTGTTTCACGTGAAACATCGAGCGTCCGGAGCGCTGTTTCACGTGAAACAGCGCTGCCCGCCCAGCTGACCAGTTTCGTCGGCCGGGCGCCGGAGCTCGCCCGGATCGCGGAACGGCTCACCGTCGCGCGACTGGTCACGCTGACCGGCCCCGGGGGTGCCGGGAAGACCCGCCTGTCGATCGAGGCGGCCGCGCGGCACGCCGACGACGTGTGCTTCGTGCCGTTGGCCGGAGTCACCGACGGCGACGATGTGCCGCAGGCGGTGCTCGGTGCGCTGGGGCTGCGCGAGGTCGGCCTGATGCCGTCGGCGGGACCGGTGCAGGAACCGCTGGACCGGATGGTCGCCGCACTGTCCCACCGGTCGATGCTGCTGGTGCTGGACAACTGCGAACACGTCATCGACGCCGCCGCCGCGCTGGCCGCCGGACTCCTCGCCGGGTGCCCGTCCTTGCGGGTGCTGGCGACCAGCCGGGCGGCGCTGGGCATCACCGGCGAGACGCTCTGCCCGGTGCCGATGCTCAGCGTGCCGCCGCCGGAGGCCGGGGACGCCCGGCTGGAGGACTTCCCCGCGGTGCGGTTGTTCGTGGAGCGGGCGGTCGCGGTGCGGCCCGACTTCACCCTGGTGGCCGAGCGCGACGCGGTCCTGCGGATCTGCGCGGCGCTCGACGGGCTGCCGCTGGCCATCGAACTGGCCGCCGCCCGGCTGCGATCGCTGTCGGCCGCGGAGATCGCCGACCGGCTGGGCGCCGCTGCCGCCGAGGGGATCGGCGCCGGGGGCCGTGCCGGCGGCGATCAGCGGTTCCGGCTGCTGTCGCGCGGCAGTCGCGCCGCCCAGCCCCGGCAGCGCACCCTGCGCGGCGTGGTGGACTGGAGCTGGGACCTGCTGACGCCGTCCGAACGGGCGGTGCTGCGCCGGGTCTCCGTCTTCGCCGGTGGCTGGACGCCGGACGCGGCCGAGGCGGTCTGCGCCGACGGCCGGGAGACGGACGGCGAGGGGATCGCGCCGGAGGACGTGCTCGACCTCATCGACTCCCTGGTGGACAAGTCCCTGGTGGTCGCCGACCGGACGCGCCACGGTTCGTCGCGCTACCGGATGCTGGAGACCATCCGCGCCTACGGTGCCGAACGCCTGGAGGAGGCCGGTGAGTCCGCCCGGGTGCGCCGCGGTCACCTCGCCCACTTCCTCGACCTGGCCATCGCCGCCGAACCCCGGCTGCGCCGCGCCGAGCAACTCGACTGGCTCGCCCGGCTGTCCGCCGAGCACGACAACCTCACCGCCGCCCTGCACCGCGCCGTCAGCGACGGCGACCACCCCTCCGCCCTGCGGATGCTGGCCTGCCTCACCACCTACTGGATGCTGCGCGGCATCCGCTACGAGGGCGCCGGCCCGGCCCGGCGGCTGCTGGACGCGGTCGGTACCACGCCGCCGGCGGACCTGGCGGACGAGTACGCCATGTGCGTGATCAACGCAGCCCCGGCGGCGCACGGCGCGCAGGAACTCGCCGGGCACCTGGACAGCGCCCAGCGCATCATCGAGCGGGGCCTGGTGCGCTACCCGGTGCTCTGGCTGCTGTGGGCGGTCATCGCCGGCGTGCCGGACAACGCCACCTACGCCTCGTACCGGCGCGCGATCGACCTGGTGGAAGGCGACGCCTGGTTCGAGGGGCTCCGCCAGGTCGGCGAGGGGTACCAGAACTGGCTGGTGCTGGGCCGGGCCGCCGAGGCCGACCGGGCGTTCACCGCGTCGCTGAAGCAGTTCCGGGCGATCGGCGACCGCTGGGGGACCACCTTGGCGCTGACCCACCTGGCCGGGTTCGTGCTGGCCACCGGTGAGCTGACGCGGGCCGTCGCCCTGGTCGACGAGGCGCTGGTGCTGGCGGATGAGATGGGGGCGACCGAGAACCGGGCCGAGTTGTCGTGCCACCGCGGACAGTGCGGCCTGCTGACCGGTGACCTGGACGCGGCGCGGACCGACTACACGCGGGCGGTGGAGCTCGCGCGGGCGTCCGGCGCGCCGGAGTTCCAGGCCGTCGGGCACCTCGGGCTGGCGGAGTGCGCGCGGCTCGGCGGCGATCCGGCCGCGGCCCGGGAGCTGGCGATGACGGCGATGTCGCAGTGCCTGCCGCAGTGGTTCACCGGTGAGGGCACCCGCGGTGAGGCGATGCTGGCCCTGGGCCGGATCAGCCTGGCCGAGGGCGATCCGGCCGGGGCGCTGGAACGCTTCCGTGCGTCGCTGGCGTCACCGATGAACGCGCGCAGCCGGGTCTTCACCGCCGCCGTCGCCGAAGCGCTCGCCGACCTCGCCCTCCACCGCGCCGACCCCGCACGGGCCGCCGAACTCCTCGGGCTCGCGCGGGCGTTGCGGGGCATGGACGTCCGCGAGGGTCCGGACGCCGACCGGGTGCGCGCCGCCGCCAGGACCGCGCTGGGTGGGACCCGGTTCGGCACAGCCCACGCCCGGGGGGCCGCCCTCGGCGCCGACGCCGCGGTCGAGGCGCTGCGGGTCGCGCTCGGCGAGGACTGACGGCGGCGGGCCGGGCCGGGTGCCGTTGCCGGGCGCGGTGCGCGGGCGGTCAGCGGGCGGTGCGCGCGCGGTCAGCGGGACCGCCCACGCTGACCGGCATGACGACGACACCCGCCCCACCGGTCGACGCACCGGTCACTCCCCCCGGCCCCGGCGACCCCGGCGGCCGGCTGCGCTGGGCCACGCTGGCGGTCTGCGGGCTGGCCTCCATGCTGCTCGGCATCGACAACAGCGTCCTGAACTACGCGATCCCCTCCCTGGTGCGCGACCTCGACCCGTCGGCCACCCAGGTGCTGTGGATCGCCGACATCTACGGCTTCGCGATGGGCGGCCTGCTGCTCGTCATGGGCAACGTCGGCGACCGCTACGGCCGCAAGCGGCTGATGATGGCCGGCGCCGTGCTGTTCGGCGCCGCCTCACTGGTCACCGCCTACGCCGACAGCGCCGCGACGCTCATCGCCGCCCGGGCGGTGCTCGGCGTGGCCGGCGCGATGATCCTGCCCAGCACCCTGTCGCTGGTGCGGCACGCGTTCACCGTGCCGAAGGAGCGCACCCTGGCCATCGGCATCAGCGGTGGCGTGGCCGCCGCCAGCTTCGCCCTGGGCCCGGTGGTCGGCGGCTTCCTGCTGGACCGGTTCTGGTGGGGCTCGGTCTTCCTGGTCAACGTGCCGATCATGGCCGTGGTGCTGGTGTCGGGCCTGGTCGTGCTGCGCGAGTCCCGCAGCCCGCTGCCCGGCCGCCTGGACCGGATCAGCGTGCCGCTGTCGGTGGCCGCGATGCTGGGCCTGATCTACGCGGTCAAGACGCTGGCCCGCAGCGGGGTGCACGACACGTCCGCCTGGCTGGCCGCCGGCGTCGGCCTGCTGTGCGGGACGGTCTTCCTGCGCCGCCAGACCCGGCTGGCCGAACCGCTGCTCGACGTGCGGCTGTTCCGCAACCCGGCGTTCTCCGGGGCGATCAGCTCCAACGTCATCGGCATCTTCGCCTCCACCACGCTGTCGCTGGCCTTCTCGCTCTACCTCCAGGTGGTTCGCGGCTGGTCCCCGCTGCTGTCCGGCCTCGCGCTGCTGCCCGGCCCGTTGTCCGCCGCTGTCGCCGCCCCCGCCGCGGCGGTGCTGATCCCCCGCCTGGGCCGGGCCCGGGTGGTCTCGCTGGGCCTGGCCCTGATGACGGTCAGCTCGGTGGCGCTGGCCACGCTGGGGGTGGGCACGCCGTACTGGCCGGTGATCCTGCCCGGCCTGGTGGTGAACGGCACGGGGATCGTGCTGCTGTTCTCCGTCACCTCCGACACCGTGCTGGCCAGCGTGCCCAGGGGCCGCACCGGCACCGCCGCCGGGATCTCGGAGTCCGCGCAGGAGGTCGGTGGCGCGCTGGGCATCGCCGTCCTGGGCTCGGTGCTCAACGCCTTCTACCGCGGCGCCCTCACCCTGCCCGCCGGACTGCCCGCCGGCGCGGCCCGCACCGCCCGCGACTCGGTCACCGGTGGTGTGCAGGTCGGCTCGCGCCTGCCGGGCCGGGCCGGCGCGCTGCTCGTCAACGGCGCGAAGCACGCGTTCACCCACAGCATGCACGTGACGCTGCTGACCACCGCGGTGCTGCTCGCGGCCGGCGCGGTCGCGGCGCTGTTCACCCTGCGCGGTGTCCCGGCCGAGATCCCCGACCCGGACGCGACGACGGACACGGCCCCTGCCCCGGCCGGTGCGGCGACGCCGCTGCCGCACCCCGCCCGCGGCTGACGCCGGCGTCGTCCGGCGGCGTCACGCGTTGCGCACCGGCGCCGACCCGCCCGGGCCGGACACGCGGGAGGGTCCGGAGCACCTCGCTCCGGACCCTCCCGCCGAACGGTTCGCGTGGATCGGCTGCGGCTCAGGTGTCCGAACCACCGCCGCGACGCCCGTTGTTCCGGCGCCGGTCGGTGGCTCCGTCGCCGTCCTGCTTGGCACGGACCTCCGGGTCGAGGCCGTCGTGGCCGTCGACCACCGAACCCAGCGTGGTGCGGCTGGGGGAGGCGACCGAACCGGGCGCGGCGCGCTCGTCCTCGGCCGTCTCGGTGGCGGACGGCGCCTCGACCAGCCAGTCGGGGTTGGCCTGCCGGCTCCACCAGCGGTAGGCGGCGAAACCGGCGCCGGCGATCGCGCCGAAGACCAGGACACGCTTGGTGACCCGGCCGGCCCGCCCGCGCCGCTGGTGGCGCTTGACCAGCTTCTCCACCTCGGCCGCGGTCACCTGGCCGCGCAGCGCGGCGAACGCGGCGCCCGCCCGGGCCACCGCCTCGTCGCGCACCGGCTCGGCGGCGGCACGGGCGCTCTCCACCGCCTGTTCCACCCGGGGCGCGGTGTAGCGGGCCGCCTTGCGAGCGGCTCGCCGGGTGCGCTGGGCGGCGGCCGCGGTGGAGGCGACCACCTTGGGCGGTACCGCGTCCCGGGCCTGCGCCAGCCGTGGCGCCAGCAGGGCGTCGTACTGGGCGGCTGCGGCGTCCATGGCCTGGTCGGCGGCCGCGGAGACCTTGGGCACGATCAGCCGCCGGGCCTCCTCCGCGTAATGCGTGGCGTACTGGGCGGCGGTGTCCTTCGCCGAGTCGGCATACGGTGCCACCACCTCCGCCGCGTGCCGCACGCTGTCCTTCGTCGTCGTGGCTGCGTGGCGCACGCTGTCCTTGCGGGTCACGAGAACCTCCTCCTCGGTGGCGTACGACGGTGGCGTACGACATATCGTCTTACCGCCCGAATAGAGATCATGCCTGTCGGCACGCCACAAGGCATGCCTGCTCGCGCATCCTGGTCACAAACACCACCGTTGCGGTCGGCATCCGGTCGGGGGACGGCAGGCCCGCCGCAGCGGTCGCCGACCGTGCGAGGATTCGCGGGTCAGTACTGTCTAGGGAAGGTACGTCGTGGCCGAGCACCTCTTCGCCACTCTGAGGACCAACCACGGGGAGATCGCGATCCGGCTGCTGCCGAACCACGCTCCGAAGACCGTGAAGAACTTCGTGGAACTCGCCGAAGGCACGCGTGAGTGGACCGACCCGACCACGGGCAAGCCGAGCAACGCCCGGCTGTTCGACGGCACGGTCTTCCACCGCGTCATCGCCGGTTTCATGCTTCAGGGCGGCGACCCGCTGGGCAACGGCACCGGCGGGCCGGGGTACAAGTTCGCCGACGAGTTCCACCCGGACCTCCAGTTCGACCGGCCCTACCTGCTGGCGATGGCCAACTCCGGCCCGGGCACCAACGGCTCGCAGTTCTTCATCACCGTGGCCCCTTCGACGTGGCTGAACCGCAAGCACACGATCTTCGGCGAGGTCGAGGGCCCGGCGAGCCGGCAGGTCGTGGACGCCATCGCGGCCACCCCGACCAACCCGCGCACCGACCGCCCGGTCAAGGAGGTCGTCATCGAGTCCGTGGCGGTCGAGCGCCGCGAGGGCTGAGCCCCGCGATCCCGCCCTTCCCGGTTCCGGGCCGGCGGGAACTGCGGCACCCCGCCCGTCCGTCGGACGGGTGGGGACAGCGTGCCGCCGGTGCCTCGGGTGCCGTCGGCGCAAGACCTTCCCGGCGGTCCACGATGGACCGGGGGATTCGACAGCGTCCGGGAAACGTTCGGTGAAGAGCCCGGGAAACGTCCGACAGCATCCGACAGCGTCCGAGAAAGAGGAGCCATGGAACAGGTGGTGAGCTGCTACCGGCACCCCGACCGGGAGACCGGCGTCAGCTGCGCGCGCTGCGGGCGGCCGATATGCCCGGACTGCATGGTCAGTGCCTCGGTCGGCTTCCAGTGCCCCAGCTGTCTCAACGAGGGCCGGCAGACCGCGCCGCCCCCGCCGCGCACGGTGGCGGGAGCCGTCCTGGCCAAGCGGCCGCCGCTGGTCACCATCGCCCTCATCCTGGCGAACGTGGCGCTCTTCGCCGCGGTGCACAGCAACGCCGCGCTGGTCCAGCAGCTCGCGCTGAACCCGGCGGAGATCGCCCAGGGCCAGTACTACCGGCTGATCACCGCGGTCTTCCTGCACCAGGCGCTGGCCCACATCGGCATGAACATGCTGTCGCTGTGGTGGATCGGCCCGGCGGTGGAGAACGCGCTGGGCCGCGCCCGGTACCTCGCGCTGTACCTGGTGGCCGGACTGGGCGGCAGCGCGCTGTCGTTCCTGCTGCTGCCGGCGAACGAGTACGGGCTCGGCGCGTCGGGCGCGATCTTCGGTCTGCTGGGCGCGCTGTTCGTCCTGGTGCGCCGGGTCGGCGGCGACCTGCGGCAGGTCGTCATCGTGATCGTGCTGAACCTGGTGCTGACCTTCTCGATCAGCGGCATCGACTGGCGGGCGCACGTCGGCGGTCTGATCACCGGCGCGGCCATCGCGTACGGCATGGTGCACGCGCCGCGGGCCCGCCGGGCGCTGGTGCAGTGGGGGACCTGCGCGGGGATGCTGGTGGTGGTGCTCGTGGTGATCACCGTGGGTGTGGTCGTCCGCTGACGCGGCCCGTCCCGGGCTGGGGATCGAGCCCCGCTGCCCCATGGCGTTCATACGACTTATCCACAGCGTGAAGGCTGCCCTGTGCACAGCGTGACGCCACGCCCGGGATGTCGGTCACTCGGTGCCACCACGGCCGTTTTCCCAGCAAGATCAACGAGTTGACGGACAAACCGAGGGGTTCGGCGGAGCGGCGGGAGTCACGCGGACGGCCGCTCGGCCGAAGTTATCCACAGATCTTCCGACCTTTTCCCCACTGTGGATTCAGCTGTGGATAACTCTGTGGACAACAGAGGCGCCAAGTTGACGCGAGCCCCGCCCGGCAGGCGTCACCGCAGGCCGCGAGGGTACGCCGCAGCACGCGACCCACGCCGGACCGGCACCCGGAAGGACGCCACCGGGGTCCTGGGGCCCGCCGCCGAGGCCTCCCCGGGCCACACCGGGACCGGCGGGAGCACACCGGCACCGGCAGCCAGCCGCTCCGCCGGAACGTCAGCCCTCCCGGCGCACGCGACGGCGCCGGGCATGCGAAGGCGCGTCGGGAAACGTGAAGACTCCTGGCCACGTGAAGACGCCGCCGGGCGCGTGAAAGGGCCCCTGGGAGCGCGAAAGCCGCTGCCGGGCACGCGAAGGCGCCCTGGGAACGTGAGAATCCGGCGCCCGGCGTAGACCCGGACGCCCGGCGAAGACCCCGGCGCCCGGCGAAGAGCCCGGCGAGGCGAAGACCCCGGTGCGTACCGAAGACCCCGCCCCGCGCCCCAGGCCCCCGGCGCGCACAGCGAAGCCCTCCGACACGCACGAGGACGTCCCGAACCGCAACCGGGGTCACCCGAAAGCATGCCGAACACCGGTGCGGTGACTCCGGCGCGCCGGTGCCCGCCCCTGCCTGCGGGCGGACACCGTGGACGGGCCTACGACGCGCGGCGTGCCGCGGTCGGGACGACGACCGGGGAGCCGGCTACTTCCACTGCGTGGAGACGACGAACCCGCCGGCGATGAAGCCGAAGCCGATGACGATGTTCCAGTTGCCGATCGCCTCGATCGGCAGGCTGCCGGTCGTCACGTAGAAGATGACGATCCACGCGAGCCCGACGAGGAAGAGCGCCAGCATGAGGGGCGCGACCCAGTTGCGGCCCGAGCTCATCTTGAACGTGGTGGTCTTCTCCGGCGGCGGGGTGTAGTCCGCCTTCTTGCGAATCCGTGACTTCGGCACGAGGGACTCTCCTGTCGATGCGCTGCGGGACCGGGACGCGCAGGCGGATGTATGGATGTCGCCGGGCGGGGAGCGTACCTGATCGCCCCCGGGCGTCCGTTAGCGTAGTGCTTCCGCGGGTGCGAAGGAGATAAGGGTCCCATGGGAATCTCACGGGATCCGGAACTTTCCTGTCCCGGGGGCCGGTGAACGCGCCACGGGGAGCACGGCGGAAACCCGCGCGCGGCCACCACCACTTCGTTCCCCCAAGGTACTCCCGGCGGCGCCCGTGCGGCGGCCGCTCGTCACACCATGGTCAAGGGATGTCAAGAGCTGCCCAGGTGTCCCTCAAGACCCGGCGGTCTCCCCTTAGTCTGGTGCGGAACAGGAAGGAAGGCACCGTATGTACGCCTGGATCTGGCGGCAACTGCCCGGAAGTGTGTGGGTCAAGGCCCTCCTCTCCCTGGTACTGGTCCTCGCCGTCGTCTTCGTCCTGTTCCAGTGGGTCTTCCCGTGGGCGGAGCCGCTGCTGCCGTTCAACGACGTGACGGTCAACGGCGGGGGGAACGCGGGCTGATGAGTGCGGACACCCCGGGCACACGACGTGCCCGCATCCTCGTCGTCGACAACTACGACAGCTTCGTCTTCAACCTCGTGCAGTACCTCTACCAGCTCGGCGCCGAGTGCGAGGTGCTGCGCAACGACGAGGTCTCCACGGCGCACGCCCAGGACGGCTTCGACGGCGTCCTGCTCTCCCCCGGCCCCGGCACCCCCGAGGAGGCCGGCGTCTGCGTCGACATGGTCAGGCACTGCGCGCGCAGCGGGGTGCCGGTCTTCGGCGTGTGCCTCGGTCTTCAGTCCATCGCGGTGGCCCACGGTGCCGTGGTGAGCCGGGCGCCCGAGCTGCTGCACGGCAAGACCTCCGCCGTCAGCCACAACGGTGCCGGGGTCTTCGCCGGGCTGCCGTCGCCGTACACCGCCACGCGGTACCACTCGCTGGCGGTCGAACGCGACACCGTCCCGGCGGAGCTGGAGGTCACCGCCTGGACCGACAACGGCGTCGTCATGGGACTGCGGCACCGCGACCTGCCGGTCGAGGGGGTGCAGTTCCACCCCGAGTCGGTGCTCACCGAGTGGGGGCACCGCATGCTGGCCAACTGGCTCGCCGCCTGCGGTGACACCGGGGCCGTCGGGCGGTCCGCGGGGCTGGCGCCGGTGGTGGGCAAGGCGTGACCGCGGTACGGCCCGAGAGCTCGGCGGGGGCGGCCGGGCAGCCGGGGTACCGCAACCCCGCCGGCCAGGCGTACCCCGACCCGCTCGGCGACCCGCTGCCGGGCGACCCGTCGGCGGACGGCGCCGCGGGCCACGGGCAGCAGGGCTGGTACCCCCAGCAGGCCGCGCCGCCCGGCCCGCGTGCCCGGTCCGCCGCGCCGGGCCCCGACCACCAGGGGTACGGGCAGCAGCAGGGGTACCCGCCCGCCGGCTACCCGCAGGCGTACCCGCCGCGCGACGCCTACCCGCCCGGCTACGCCCCCCAGCAGCCCGCGCCCGGACAGGCCTCCGGGTACCCGCCGCAGCAGCACCCGCGGACCCAGCAGCCGCACGCCCGGCCCCAGCAGCAGCCGCCGGGCGGTTACGGCTATCCCCAGCAGCCCGCGCCCGGCTACGACACCCCCCAGGCGCCGCAGAACGCCCCTGAGGCGCCCGCGGAGGCCGTCGGGGTGCCGGAGTCCACCGGGCGCCGGCGGGGCCGTCTGGACGCCACTGCGGAGATGCCGGTGCTGGAGGACCCCGCGGCGGGTCCCGGTGCCGGCCCCGAGGAGCGGGACGGCGGCCGCGCGCCCGGTGGCCGGGCCTCCCGCCGCGGCGTCACCCGCGACGCCGACGCGGACACCCGCAACGACGCCCACGGCACCGGACCGGACGCCGCGGAGCCGGCCACCGGCGGCCGCGCGGAGCGCCGCAAGGCCGCCAAGCGCGGCGGCGCGGGCCGCAGACGCCCGCCGGGCGCCGGGTCCTCCGGCGCCGACCTCGTGCTGTCCGGCGGGGAGCCGGCGGCACCGGTCTCCCGGGTGGAGGCACGGCGTGCCGCGAAGGCGGCCAAGGTCAGTCCCGGAGTGATGATCAGTCAGATCGTCGGTGAGCTGTTCATCACGATGGGCGTGCTGATGCTGCTCTTCGTCGTCTACCAGCTCTGGTACACCAACGTGCTGGCCGACGAGCAGACCAGCGGCGCCACCAACAGCCTCCAGCACTCCTGGGCCGCGGACACCAAGACCTCCAGCGACGCCGGCGAGCCCAGCAAGTTCCCGCAGGGCACCAACTTCGCGATCATCTACATCCCGAAGCTCGACGTGAAGGCGCCGATCGCGGAGGGCACCGACAAGACGTCCATCCTCGACAAGGGCGACGTCGGCCACTACGACGGCGCGCAGGAGACCGCGATGCCGTGGGCCGCCAGCGGCAACTTCGCGCTGGCCGGGCACCGCAACACCCACGGTGAGCCGTTCCGTTACATCAACAAGCTGGTGCCGGGCGACAAGGTCGTGGTGGAGACCAAGGGCATGTACTACACGTACGCGGTCACCAGCACGCTGCCGCAGACCTCGCCGGCCAACGTGGGCGTGATCCAACCGGTGCCGGCGCAGTCGGGGTTCACCGGGCCCGGTCGGTACATCACATTGACCACCTGCACGCCGGAGTTCACCAGCGAGTTCCGGCTGATCGTGTGGGGCAAGATGATCGCCGAGCAGCCGCGCACCAAGGGGACGCCCGCCGCACTGCTCGGCGGTTGAGAACGAGTCACGTCACGTCACACAGAACGGGGTGACCGGTGGCGACCACCGAGCACGACCAGAACACCGGCGATTCCGGCGCGGACGCGACACCGCGGGCCGCAGGAGGCCGCGCGCGGGGCCGGATCGCCGCGACGATCAGTCTCCTCGGCGAACTCCTGATCACCGCGGGCCTGGTGCTCGCCCTGTTCGTCGCCTACTCGCTGTGGTGGACGAACGTCATCGCCGACCGCCAGGAGAACCACGAGGCCGCCACGGTCCGCAAGCACTGGGCGCAGGCGCCGAAGGACGTGCCGCCCGGCAAGCTCGACACCAAGGACGGCATCGGCTTCCTGCACGTACCGGCGATGGGCAAGGGCTACGAGCTGCTGGTCAAGCGCGGCACCTCGGTCCCGGTGCTCAACCAGGGCGTGGCCGGCTACTACGTCTCGCCGGAGAAGTCCGCGATGCCGTGGGACACCACCGGCAACTTCACCATCGCCGCGCACCGCGACGGCCACGGCGCCAAGTTCCACAACATCGACAAGATCAAGAAGGGTGACGCGATCGTCTTCGAGACCCGCGACACCTGGTACATCTACAAGGTCTACGACGTGCTCGACCAGACGTCGAAGTTCAACGTGCACGTCATCGACCAGGTCCCGAAGGAGTCCGGCAAGAAGAAGCCGGGCCGCTACATCACGCTGACCACCTGTACGCCGGTGTACACCTCGCTGTACCGGTACGTGGTCTGGGGTGAACTGGTCGGCACCCAGAAGGTGGACGCCAAGCGCACCCCGCCGGCCGCCCTGGGCGGCTGAGGCCCCGCACGCCGGGCCGGACAGCCGGAAGGGCCGCGGACGGGGATTCCCGTCCGCGGCCCTTCGCCGATCAGAGGTGTTCGATCAGACGTACTGGTAGCCGCCGCCCTGCATGGGCGGGACCGGGTTCTTCGGGTCCGGGCCGAAGCGGTTCGGACCGGGGGTGCCGGCCGTGCAGGTGAAGACCAGCAGCACGATCGCGCCGATCAGCGGGATCAGGGCGATGAAGATCCAGCCGGCGGACTTGTCGGTGTCGTGCAGCCGCCGTGCGGAGACGGCCAGCCCCGGGATGAGGTGCACCAGGGCGACGATGACCAGCAGCGCCGGGAAGTGGATCAGCAGGCCGATGACGGTGGCCAGGACGTAGATGATCGCGTAGAAGAGCGCGAAGAACCAGTACTCCGACCGGCGGGCGCGCCCGCTGAAGCCGAAGTAGTTCTTCATGGCAGCCGTGTACCAGCTCATGGTGGTTTTCCTCCCCCTGACATCCGGATTCCCCCCCGGATGTTTGACATGCATATGGTCTGACAAGGCGCACAACATAGGACAGTCGAGGGCCAACGGTCAACGTTTTAACCCACGTTCATCGGACCGGATGTCAAGAGGACGAACCACGGACGAATGTGACGGGTCTTCACATAAGCGAGGGGCGCGAACGGAGAACCGTTCGCGCCCCTCGGCTGTCAGCCGGCGGGGGCTACCCCTGGCCCCCTATGAAGCCGCCCCCGTTGCCGTTTCCCTGGCCGCCGGGCATGTCGACGGTGGTGAGGGTGACGGTCTGGCCCGGCTGGAGCGGCTGCCCCGGCTGCGGGTCGCTGTTGGCGACGTAGGCGTTGCCGTCCGTCGGGCTGCCCGGTGCGACCTGCACGGTGATGTTCTGCTGCCCCAGCTCCTGCTGGACCGCGCTGAGCTTCTGGCCCCGGATGTCACCGGGCACCGTGGTCGGCGCCGCGCTCGGGCCCTGCGACAGGATCAGGGTGACCGACGACCCCTTGGGCGCCTGCGCGTTGCCCGCCGGGTTCTGCGAGACGACCTGGTTGGCCGGCGAGTTCGACGGCGTGAAGGTCGTGGTGAACGTGAAGCCCTTGGCCTGGAGCGCCTGCTCGGCGGCCTGCGCGGTCTGGTTGGTCTCGTCCGGCACCGTCACCTGCTGCGGCGAGGCGGCGTAGGTCAGCACGACCTTGGTGCTCTTCGACACCGACGTGCCGGCCGCCGGGCTCTCCGCGGTGACGCTGTTCTCCGGCTTACCGGAGTTGCCGTCGTCCGGCTTGGTGGTGACGTCGGTGAAACCGCGGTCCGCCAGGTCCTGCTTGGCGGTGTCGACGTCCTTGCCGGTCTCGTCCGGGACGGCGGCCGGCGCGGAGCCCTTGGAGATCGTGACGGTGATGGCCTGGCCCTTGGCGATGTCGCTGTCGGCCTTGGGGTTCTGGCCGCAGACGTGCCCCTTGGGCTGGTTGCAGTACGTGTCGGCGCCGCGGGTGACCTTCAGGTTCGACTGGTCCGCGGTGTCGCGGGCCTGCGAGAGCGTCTCGCCGACCAGGCTGGGCACGGTGGCCTGGCCGTTGGGGCCGGCGAACAGCGCCTTGCCGATGAAGATGGCGCCGATCAGCACCAGCACGGCCGCCACGACCAGCAGGATCGTCGAGGTGTTGCTCTTCTTCTTCGGCTGCTGCCGCCGCCGGCCACCGCTGGAGCGGTCGTCGTCGTGGCCGCCGCCCTCGTGGTAGCCGCCGCCGTAGCCGTCCTGCATCGGCGGCATCATCGTCGTGGCGCCGCCGTCGTGCTGCGGCATGGCCGTGGTGGCGCCGCCGTCGCCGTAGCCGCCGTACCCGTAGGCCGCGGTGCCCATCGCGGCCGCCGCGGCGACCGGCTGGCCGTCGAGGTAGGCCTCGATGTCGGCCCGCATCTCGTCGGCCGACTGGTACCGGTAGTCCCGCTCCTTGGCCAGCGCCTTCAGGACGATCGCGTCCATCTCGGGGGTGACCTCGGGGTCGAAGACGCTCGGCGGCTGCGGGTCCTCCCGCACGTGCTGGTACGCCACGGCCACCGGCGAGTCGCCCACGAACGGCGGGCGCACGGTCAGCAGCTCGTAGATCAGGCAGCCGGTGGAGTACAGGTCGGAGCGCGCGTCGACGGTCTCGCCCTTGGCCTGCTCGGGCGACAGGTACTGCGCGGTACCGATGACCGCGGCCGTCTGCGTCATCGTCATGCCGGAATCACCCATCGCACGGGCGATGCCGAAGTCCATGACCTTGACCTGGCCGGTCCGGGTCAGCATGACGTTGGCCGGCTTGATGTCGCGGTGCACGATGCCGTTGCGGTGCGAGTACTCCAGCGCCTGGAGGATGCCGACGGTCATCTCCAGCGACCGCTCCGGCAGCAGCTTGCGCCCGCTGTGCAGCAGTTCGCGGAGGGTGGAGCCGTCCACGTACTCCATCACGATGTACGGGATCGACACGCTGTCGACGTAGTCCTCGCCGGTGTCGTAGACCGCGACGATGGCGGGATGGTTGAGCGAGGCGGCCGACTGGGCCTCCCGGCGGAACCGGGCCTGGAACGACGGGTCGCGGGCGAGGTCCGTCCGCAGCGTCTTCACAGCGACGGTGCGGCCCAGGCGGGTGTCATGGGCGATGTAGACCTCCGCCATGCCACCCCGGCCGAGCACCGAGCCCAGCTCGTACCGGCCGCCGAGGCGACGCGGCTCTTCCATAGTGGTCCAGCCTCTCCCTCTTCTGGAGATACCCGCCAGGCCATCGAGCTGTCCCGACCTGACGCAACAAGCACTAATCCTGCTCGGGCATACCGTACCGGCCCCGCACCCACCAACCGTGCCGTGCGGCCGAGCCGATACGAGACCGGTACCGTGACGTGCGAAAACGGGCGGTTTACGAAATCTGTACGTGACCGGTTTCACTCACGGCGCGATCCCATCCCCCGTAAGGGTGAGTCGCGTCACTTGTTCAGTACGGCTTCCATCACGGACTTCGCGATCGGCGCCGCCAGCCCGCCGCCGGAGATCTCCTCGCGGTTGGCGTTGCCGTCCTCGACCACGACCGCCACCGCCACCGGGGAGCCCTGGGCGGTCTTGGCGTAGCTGATGAACCACGCGTACGGCAACCCGCTGTTGTTCTCACCGTGCTGCGCGGTACCCGTCTTGCCACCCACGGTGACGCCGGGGATCTGCGCCATGGTTCCGGTACCGCCGCTGACCACCGCCTCCATCATGCCCTGGATCTTCTGGGCGGTCTGCGGAGTCATCGCCTGGTCCAGCTCCTTGGGGGAGTTCTCCTGGACCACGTTCAGGTTCGGAGCGCGCAGCTGGTCGACCATGTACGGCGTCATGAGCTTGCCGTTGTTGGCCACCGCGCCGGCCACCATCGCCATCTGGAGCGGAGTGGCGGCGGTGTTGAACTGGCCGATCGAGGAGAGCGCGACCTGCGAGGAGTTCATGCCGTTGGAGAAGTTGCTGGCCACCGTGCGCACCGGGATGTCCAGCGACTTGTTGAAGCCGAACTTGTCCGCCTGCGCCAGCATCTTCGCCTGGCCGAGCTGCGCGCCCATGTGGCCGAAGACGGTGTTGCAGGACACCTCCAGCGCGACCTTCAGCGTGGCGTTGTGACAGGGCAGCGGGCCCTCGTTGTTCAGCGTCGTCGTGGTGCCCGGCAGGGTGTACGGCAGCGGCGAGTCGGTGGGCTCGTCGATGCTGCTGTACAGCCCGTTGTCCAGCGCGGCCGCCGCGGTGACGATCTTGAACGTGGAGCCCGGCGGGTAGGTCTGCCGCAGCGCCCGGTTCAGCATCGGCTGGTTCTTGTCGGCCTGGAGCGCGCTCCACGCCTTGCTGTCCTTGGCCGAGCCGTCCGCGATGGTCGACGGGTCGTAGCTCGGGGTGCTGGCCAGCGCCAGGATCGCGCCGGTCTGCGGGTTGATCGCCGCGACCGCGCCCTTCTTGTCCCCCAGGCCCTTGAAGGCGGCGTCCTGCGCCTTGGAGTTCAGCGTGGTGACGACGTCGCCGCCCTGCTGCTGCTTGCCGG
Organism: Streptantibioticus silvisoli; assembly: GCF_027947535.2. GTDB lineage: Bacteria > Actinomycetota > Actinomycetes > Streptomycetales > Streptomycetaceae > Streptantibioticus_C > Streptantibioticus_C silvisoli. The sequence continues at coordinate 84,392 of NZ_JAAGKO020000022.1, read as the reverse complement.
TGAGCATGTCGATCGTGCGGTTGAAGAACAGCCGGTCGTCGTCACCGGTGAGGATCTTGTCCTCGACGCCCTCCAGCAGCGTGGTGCCGTACACCTGCGAGGCGAAGCCGGTCACCGGCGCCCACTCGGCGCCGTCGGTGTAGGTGCGCTCGTACTGGAAGTCGCTGTCGCCGGTGGTCTTGTGGCCCGTGACGGCCTTGCCGCCCACGATGATGTCGCCGCGCGGCTTGGCGTACTCGTTGATGAGCACCCGGCGGTTGTGCGGGTCGTTCTTGAGCGAGTCGCCGTCGACGAACTGCAGCCAGTTGTCCCGGATGAGCAGGGAGAAGATCAGCAGGCCGCAGAATATGGCGACGCGGCGCAGTGGCTTGTTCACAGGCGGACCACCTGGGTCGGCTCGGAGTCGGGCGAGGGAGCGGGCGCGGGGGCCGGTCGGCGGGCGGTGTCGCTGATGCGCAGCAGGATGGCCACCAGCGCCCAGTTGGCCACCACCGACGAGCCGCCCTGGGCGAGGAACGGCATGGTCATACCGGTCAGCGGGATCAGCCCGGTGACGCCGCCGGCCACCACGAAGACCTGGATGGCCATCGCGCTGGACAGGCCGACCGCCAGCAGCTTGCCGAACGGGTCGCGGGCGGCCAGCGCGGTGCGCATGCCGCGTTCGACCAGCAGGCCGTACAGCAGCAGGACGGCCATCACCCCGGCCAGGCCCAGCTCCTCGCCGACGGTCGCCAGGATGTAGTCGCTCTTGACGCCGATGCCGCCGATCAGCCGGGAGTAGCCCTGGCCCAGGCCGGTGCCGAGCACCCCGCCGGACCCGAACGACCAGCGCACCTGCGCCGCCTCGGACGCCAGGCCCTGGGCCACGCCCTGCATCGGGTCGAGCCACTCGTTGATGCGGACCTTCACGTGCGAGGAGGTCATGCCGACCACCGTGGCGCCGCCGCCGGCCAGCAGCAGGCCGAAGACGATCCAGCTGGTGCGCTCGGTCGCCACGTAGAGCATGACGACGAACAGGCCGAAGTACAGCAGCGTGGAACCCAGGTCGGTCTCGACGATCAGGATGCCCATGCTGACCGCCCAGATCACCAGGATCGGGCCCAGGTCACGGCCGCGCGGCAGGTACATGCCCATGAAGCGGCGGCTGGCCAGCGCCAGCGCGTCCCGCTTGACCATCAGGTAACCGGAGAAGAAGACCGCCAGCACGATCTTGGCGAACTCACCGGGCTGGATGGAGCCGACGCCCGGGATCACGATCCACAGCCGCGAGCCGTTGACCGCCGGGAAGAACATCGGGGCGATCAGCAGCAGCAGCGCGGCGGCACCGGAGATGTAGGTGTACCGGTTCAGGATGCGGTGGTCCTTCAGGAACACGATCACCGCGATGAACAGCAGGACCGCCAGCCCCGACCACAGCAGCTGCCCGGGCGCCCGCGGGCCGCCCAGCGCCGGGGTGGTGACCGACGGCTCCTGGTCCAGCCGGTAGATCAGCACCAGGCCCAGGCCGTTGAGCAGCGTGGCGATCGGCAGCATCAGCGGGTCGGCGTACGGGGCGAACTTGCGCACCACGAGGTGCGCGACGAGGGCGAAGCCGCCCATGCCCAGGCCGTAGCCGAGCATGCCGGCCGGCACCGAGCCGTGCTTGGCGAGCCCGACGTTGGCGTACGCCAGCAGCGGGATCGCCACGGCGAACAGCAGCAGGGCGAGTTCGGTGTTACGCCGGTTGGGCGCTCCGACGGGCGAGATGGTGGTGGTGTTGCTGGCGCTGCTCACGGCAAGCCGCCCCTCCTGCTATTGCTGGCCGCTGCCGCACTGCTGCGCCAGCTTCTGCTGGTCGGCGGAGAGTGTGGGGCCGGGCGACGGGGTGGACTTGGGCTTCGCGGAACTCGCCGCGTCGGTGTGCGGGGTGTTGGACGGCGACGTGCTGGGCTTGCCGGACGGCTTGGCGCTCGCCTTGCCGCCGGGGGTGCCCGCGGCGGCGCCGGACGCACCGCTGGTGCCGGGTTTGCTCTTGGCACTGGCGACGATCTTGCAGACCGAGGCCTGGTTGCCCAGCTCGACGGTCTTGCTGGTCGCCTGGCTCAGGCTGGTCACCGCGATGGTGTTCTTCACCTCGTCGCGCTGGTACGTCGGCAGGTACTTGAGTTCGATCTCCGGGTGGTCCTGGTGGACCTGCGACAGGCTCAGGCCCAGCAGGCTCTGGCTGATGCCCTGGTAGACGGCGACGTGGTCACCGTTGGCGCCCACGTAGAACTGCGTCTGGGTCCAGCGGTAGCCCGCGTACAGCCCGCCGCCGACCACCGCGAGCACGACGACGCTCGCGCCGGTGCGGCGCAGCCAGCGGCGGCGGGGGCGCGGTTTGGCGTGGCCGCCCTCACCGGGCGGCCCGAAACTGCCCAGCGGTGTCGCGCCGGCCGGCTGATGACCGCTGTCCGGCGGCCCGAACGCGCCCTCCGGGGGCTGCGGCGCGGGCTGCTGGGGACGGCCGAGTTCGGCGGCCCGGCCGGCCGGGGTCTGCAGGTGGCGCTGGTCGGCCATGGCGTGCGGGTGCTCGGCGACCGCGCCGACCACCACGGGGTGCTCGTTGTGCATGCCGGCCGCGCCGCCGCCGTCCTCGGTGTCGAAGACGTCGGCGACGATGCAGGTGATGTTGTCGGGGCCGCCGCCGCGCAGCGCGAGCTGGATCAGCTCCTGCACGGTCTCGTAGGGGCCCTGGTAGCCGGCGAGGGTCTCCTCCAGCGTCTGGTCGCTGACCACGCCGGACAGGCCGTCGGAGCAGATCATGTACCGGTCGCCGGCCCGCACCTCGCGGATCGACAGGTCGGGTTCGACCTGGCCGCGGCCGTCCAGCGCCCGCATCAGCAGCGAGCGCTGCGGGTGGGTGCCGGCCTCCTCCTCGGTGATCCGGCCCTCGTCGACCAGCCGCTGCACCCAGGTGTGGTCCTGGGTGATCTGGCTGAGCGCGCCGTCGCGCAGCAGGTAGCCGCGGCTGTCGCCGATGTGCACCAGACCCAGCCGCTGCCCGGTCCACAGCAGGGCGGTGAGCGTGGTGCCCATGCCCTCCAGCTGCGGGTCCTCCTCGACCATGTCGCGCAGCTGGTCGTTGGCCCGCTGCACGGCGTCGCCGAGCGAGGTGAGGATGTCGGAGCCGGGGACGTCGTCGTCCAGCACGACCAGGGTGGAGATGACCTCGGAACTGGCCACCTCACCGGCCGCCTGGCCGCCCATCCCGTCGGCGATGGCGAGCAGCCGGGGGCCGGCGTAGCCGGAGTCCTCGTTGCCCTCCCGGATCATGCCCTTGTGGGATCCGGCGGCGAAGCGCAGGGACAGACTCATGCGCACCTCACCGTCCGGCCCGGGGGACATCCGCACGGTGCCCACCTTCTCGGTCGCGCCTCTTCGCTCCGCTGGCTCATTGTGCGACTACTTCCGCAGCTCGATGACGGTCTTGCCGATGCGGATCGGGGCACCGAGCGGGATGGGCGTCGGCGTGGTGAGCCGCGCCCGTTCCAGGTAGGTGCCGTTGGTGGACCCGAGGTCCTCGACGATCCACTGGCCGTCGCGGTCCGGGTAGATCCTGGCATGGCGGCTGGACGCGAAGTCGTCGTCCAGCACGATGGTCGAGTCGTGCGCCCGGCCCAGGGTGATCGTCTGGCCCTGGAGGGCCACCGTGGTGCCGGTCAGCGACCCCTGGGAGACGACGAGTTTGGTCGGCCCGCCGCGGCGCTGGCGCGGCTGGGCCGGTGCGGCCTGCTGGCGCTGCTGCTGCGGCGCGGCACGGGCCGGCGCCTCCGCGCGCCGTCCGGCGCGCTGGGTCACCTTGGTTCCGAACAGATCACTACGGATGACCTGCACCGCGACGATGACGAACAGCCACAGCACGGCCAGAAAACCCAGCCGCATGACCGTCAGGGTCAGCTCTGACATTGCCCCCGCTTCACCCTTCGGCTTGCCGATACACGATGGTGGTACTGCCCACGACGATGCGTGAGCCGTCGCGGAGCGTAGCGCGCTGGGTGTGCTGCCCGTCCACCACGATGCCGTTGGTCGACCCCAGATCCTGCACTATCGACGGCGTACCGACCCTGATCTCGCAGTGCTTGCGGGAGACCCCCGGGTCGTCGATCCGCACGTCGGCCTCGGTGCTGCGGCCCAGCACCAGCGAGCCGTGCGAGATCTGGTGGCGGCTGCCGTTGATCTCGATCCAGCGCCGGGCGCCGCCGGACGCGTCGCCGGTGCCGGGCAGCCGGGTCACCGGCGCGTAGCCGGGCGGACCGGCGGGCATCGGCGGCGGCGCGGAGGGCTGCGGGGGGTACCCGTAGCCGCCGCCGCGGCCGCTGTCGGGCCGTGAGCCGCCCTGCGGGGCCGGGACGCCGGCCTGGTGCGGCTGGGACTCACTTCCGGCCAGCGTGCGGCTGCGGACCCGGTACAGGCCGGTGTCGAGGTCGTCGGCCTGGTCCAGGTGCACCTGGATCGGGCCCATGAAGCTGTAGCGCTGCTGCTTGCCGTAGTCGCGGACCATGGTCGACAGCGATTCGCCGAGCTGGCTGGAGTACGGGCTGAGCCGGTCGTAGTCCGGGGTGCTCAGCTCGACGACGAAGTCGTTGGGGACGACGGTGCGGTCCCGGTTCCAGATGGTCGCGTTGTTGTCGCACTCGCGCTGGAGCGCGCCCGCGATCTCGACCGGCTGGACCTCGGACTTGAAGACCTTGGCGAAGGTGCCGTTGACGAGACCTTCGAGCTTGTGCTCGAAGCGCTTCAGTACTCCCACGGTGCACCTCCCTCTTCGGTCTCAGCGGTTCGGCCCGGCGTGCGGCCGGTCCGGCCGTCGTGGCGATGCTCGTACTGCTTACTGATCGTATCCACGCGCCGGAAATTCACGTGGTTCCCCTCGGCCGTCGACTACAACAGTGTCGACCCTCACATCCGGAACCCCGGTGACGGGTCACTTCCGGAAGTCCTCCGTCCGCTTGTCGTGCCGTTGTGCCGGGCTCTTCACAGGGATGGTAGATCCGCGTCCTGTCAGTGTCCCGCAACGGCCGGGCGTTCCCCTTCCCCGGGGGTCCCGGGGGGTTTCGCCCACCGCTGTCCGCAGTGTCCCGCCGGCTCCCGCGGCCCGTCCCGGGGCCCCGGATCGAAGGTGATTCCACCCCGTCCCGCGTGCTAGTGTTCTGCATGTCGGAAGGCGCTCCCGCAAGATCCGGAAAGGTGAAAACCTGACCGGGGAGTATGAGAGAATCTACGACAACACCCATGCGCGGGTGGCGGAATAGGCAGACGCGCTGGATTCAGGTTCCAGTGCCCGAAAGGGCGTGGGGGTTCAACTCCCCCCTCGCGCACCAAGGCCCCGCTCCGGATTCGTCCGGAGCGGGGCTCTTTGTTGTTCCGGCGTCGTTGTTCCGCGCCGTGGTTCCTGCGGCGTTGTTCCGGCGGACCGGTTCCCGATTCCCGGTTTCCCGTTCCCGGTTCGTTCCAGTGGTCCTCGTTCGTTCCGGTGGGCCCTCGTTCTCCCGGGCGCCGGCGCCGGAGTGTTCCCCGGGCGCCGGCGCCCGGGTGTCCGGTTTGTGGCGAACGGGAACACCGCGGCGCCGGTGGCCGTTCCATTGGTGGGCGGCCAGAAAACGTCAAGCGGCGTGGCCCGCGCCGGATTGCGCAGGTGTTCCGATGGGCGTCAGCCTCACCAAGGGCGGAAACGTCTCGCTGACCAAGGAAGCTCCCGGCCTGACCGCCGTCAACGTCGGCCTCGGCTGGGACGTGCGCACCACCACGGGGTCGGACTTCGACCTGGACGCGAGTGCGCTGCTGCTGGACGGCACCGGCAAGGTGCTGTCCAACGGCCACTTCGTCTTCTTCAACAACCTCAAGAGCCCCGACGGCTCCGTCCAGCACACCGGTGACAACCTCACCGGTGAGGGCGAGGGCGACGACGAGACGATCCGCGTCGACCTCGCCGGGGTGGACTCCGCCGTCGACCGTGTCGTCTTCCCCGTCTCGATCTACGAGGCCGAGGGACGCGGCCAGAGCTTCGGCCAGGTCCGCAACGCGTTCATCCGGGTCGTCAACCAGGCCGACGGCAACGAGCTGGCCCGCTACGACCTCACGGAGGACGCCTCGACGGAGACCGCGATGGTCTTCGGCGAGCTGTACCGCAGCGGCCCGGAGTGGAAGTTCCGCGCCATAGGCCAGGGGTACGCGTCCGGCCTGGCCGGCATCGCCCGGGACTTCGGGGTGACGCTGTAGGGGTGGCGATGCGGGCGACGCGGGCGACGCGGTCGGCGTGAGGCGGGGCGCGGCGTGTGGCGGTCGGCGTGACCCGGGGCGTGAGGCGGTCGGCGTGGCGCGTGCGCGTGGCGTGGCGTGAGGCGGTCGGGGTGACCGCGTGGACTCACGGATGGGCGTGGTGCGGGCGTGCCCGGTGTTGACGCCTGGGCGCCGCTCGCGTTGACGCCGGGCGCTGTCCGTACCGAAGCGTTGGCATGTCCGGGCTGACGCGCGGGCGCCGCGCGGTCCGGCGATCCGACGGTATGCGTGGCCGGACCGGACGCCAGGCGTGCGGAGAGGTCGGTGTCATGCGTCCGGAGAAGCCCGGGGCCATGCGTACGGGGAAGTGCGTGCCGAGAAGCCCGGTGCACGCGTACGGGGAAGTACGTTCCTAGAGGCCGGCGCCATGCGTGCGGGGAAGTGCGTGCCGGGTGCCGGGAAGGGGGCGCCGTCCACCGGACGGCGCCCCCTTCCGTAGCGTTCCGGGGGTCGGGCTTCGCCCGCTCCCGGCCGGGGATCAGACGGTGACGTTGGCGGCCAGGGCCTTGGCGCGGGCGGTCGCGTCGGTGTGGGCCTGCTCGCGGGAGGCGTCGGCCAGCTCGACGAGGTCGGCCATCGCCGGGTTGGAGCGGGCCATGGTCAGCTCCGGCACGATGAACTCGACCTGGAGGCCGAGGCCGCCGTTGAGCACCTTCTCCAGGTAGTTCTGCACGAACTCGAAGCTCTCGCGCGGGGTGCCGGGGCGGTAGGAGCCGCCGCGGCTGGCCACCACGACCGCCGGGGTGCCGGCGGCGGACGGCGCCTCGCCCATGGTGCGGCCGGCCAGGATGACCTGGTCTATCCAGACCTTCAGGGTCGAGGCGATGGTGAAGTTGTACATCGGGGCGCCGATCAGTACGGCGTCGGCCGACTCCAGCTCGGTGGCCAGCTGCTCGCGCAGCGCCATCGCGGCGGCCTGCTCGGCGGTGCGGTCCTCCGGAGCGGTGAAGGCGGCGCCGGCGGCGAGGCCGGTCAGGTGCGGCAGCGGCTCGGCGGCCAGGTCGCGGTAGATGACGGTGCCGTTGGGGTGCTGGGCCTCCCACTCGGCGCGGAAAGTCGCGGTCACCGCGCGCGAGGTGGACGCATCACCGGTGATGGACGAGTCGATGTGCAGCAGCGTGGCCATGGGGTGCCTCCGGTCAGGGGTGGTATCTCGTGCGGCAGCCGGACGGGGTACGGCCCGCGCGCTACGATCCGTATAGCGACTATGAATACCATACCTACTAACAAAAATGCAGTGCCTCTCGGCCGTGCAGTAACGTGGGCATATGCGCGACTCCCAGGAGTGCAACGCGATCGACGGAGAGATCACCCGCGTCTTCTCGCTGCTCGGCAAGCGGTGGAGCGGTGTGATCATCGCCGTACTGATGAGTCAGGGCCCGCTCTACTTCGCCGAACTGCGCCGGGCCACCCCCGGCATCTCCGAACGCATGCTGTCCGACCGGCTGTCCGAGCTGGCCGCCGCCGGGCTGCTGCTGCGCCGGGTGGACGAGGGGCCGCCGCTGCGGGTCTCCTACCAGCTCACCCCGGCCGGCCACGCCCTGCTGCCCGCGATGAACGAACTCGCCGCCTGGGCCGCCCGGTGGATGCCGGAGTCCGGTCCCTGCCCCAACACCCCGCGCGAGCCGAACACCCCCCAGGGGGCCACGGCCGGCTGACGGGCGGCGCCGGCCACGGCCGGTCCTGGGGGCGGTCAGGTGGACTGGTCGTCGAGGATGGACACCTCGTTGAAGCGGACCAGGTAGGTGGCGAACCGGTCCAGGTCGTCCTCGGCCCAGTCCGACAGCCGGCGCTGGAAGGCCGCCTGGCGCCGGGCGGTGGCGGCCGCCAGCACCTCGTCACCGGCCGGGGTCGGGTGCAGCGCCTGCACTCGCTGGTCGTCGGGGTCCGGCCGCCGCTCCACGAAGCCGAGGTGCTCCAGCGCGGCCACCTGGCGGCTCACCGTGGACTTGTCCAGCATGTAGTGCGCGGCGAGATCGGTCGCGCGGCAGCCACGCTGTTCGGCGAGGTGGGCGAGCAACGTGAAGGACACCAGGGAGAGCTCCGGATGCATCCGGGCCGCCGCCGCCCGGGCTCGGCGGGAGAAAGCGGTCAACTCGCGCTGGATCGTCTCAACGGTCTCTTCCCGCTCGTTACGGGGCGCTGGCACGGTGTTCCCCTTTCGGTGGGTTGCACCGTACAACGCGCGGGGCCGTTGTGGCCCCTGGGACGCGAGGGGTTGTCGGCGCCCGGCGTGCGCCGGTGGAGGTGGTGCGCCGGGCGCGCGGCACCGCCGGGGGAGCCGCGCGCCGGCGGGCGGATCAGCCCTTGGGCAGCGGGAGTTCGAACCACACCACCTTGCCCACCGCCTGCCGGCTGGTGCCCCAGCGCCGGGAGAGGTTGCTGACCAGCGCGAGGCCGCGGCCGTGCTCGTCGTCCTGGTCGGCGCGGCGCAGCTGCGGCAGGTTGTGGTCGTCGTCGCTGACCTCGACCAGCAGCGCGCCGACCCGCATCAGCCGCAGGGTGACCTCCTGCGACGCCACCCGCAGGGCGTTGGTCACCAGCTCGCTGACCAGCAGCTCCGCCAGGTCGGTCAGCTGTTCGAGACCCCATTCGGCCAGCTGCCGCCGGGTGTGGGCGCGGGCGACGCGCACCTCCGCGTCGCTGATGTCCAGCCGCCACTCGGCGACGTCGCGCCGGTCGATCCCGTCGAACCGGGCGACCAGCAGCGCGACGTCGTCGGTGCGCTCCTCGTAGTGCACCCGCGACAGGATCTGGCCGCAGACGTCCTCGGGCGTGTGCTCGGGTTCGATGACGTTGGCGCACAGCGCGGCGAGGCCGGCGTCTATGCCCTGCCCGCGCACCTCGACCAGGCCGTCGGTGCACAGCACCAGCCAGCTGCCGTCCGGCACCTCGATCTCCACCGTCTCGAACGGGATGCCGCCCACCCCGATCGGGGCGCCCTCGGGGATGCGCAGCAGCTCGCTGCGCCCGTCGGGGCGGGCCAGCACCGGCGGGATGTGGCCGGCGTTGGCCAGCGTCAGGGTGCGGTGGATCGGGTCGTAGACCGCGTAGACGCAGGTGGCCAGGTGGTCGGGGCCCAGCTTGTGCGCGAGGTTGTCCAGGTGCCGCAGCAGCTGCGCGGGCGGCAGGTCGAGCGCCGCCATCGTCTGCACCGCGGTGCGGAACTGGCCCATCACCGCCGCGCTCAGCAGGCCGTGGCCCATCACGTCGCCGACGATCAACGCGACCCGCCCGCCCGGCAGTTGGATCGCGTCGAACCAGTCGCCGCCGACCTGCGCCTGCCGGTCGCCCGGCCGGTAGTGGTGGGCGACGCGCACGCCGGGCATCGGCGGCGGCGCTGCCGGCAGCATGCTGCGTTGCAGCGTGGTCGCCGCCCGGGCCTCGAACTGGTGCAGCCGCGCGTTGTCCAGGTGGAGGGCACCGCGCGCGGCCACCTCCACCGCCGTCGCGACGTCCTTGGTGGTGAACGGCCGCCGCAGGGGTTCGCGCACGAAGCACATCCGGCCCAGCACCAGGCCGCGCGCGGTCAGGGGGGTGATCAGCAGCGAACGCCCCGGCAGCAGCTGTCCGAGCCCCGGGACGCCGAGGTCGGCGGCCAGGTCGTCGGCGAGCGCCGCGTCCACCGTCGGCAGCAGTAACGGTTCTGTGAGCCCGGGGGAGCGTCCGGCGGCCAGGGTGAACAGTTCGCCCTCCGGCAGCACCCGGTCCCACGGGCTGTTCGGCAGCCGGTTGGCCACCGCCAGCCGCCGCACGGTCAGCCGGGCCGGGCGGCCGCCGTTGCCGGGCGTGAGGCCGTTGCCGTTGGTGACGCCGGCGCCGACCGTCAGGCCGCTGCCCGGGGCCAGCCCGTCGCCGGGTACCGGGGTGCCGGTGAGGCCGCCGCCGTCGAACAGCGCGTCGGCCGCGGCGCCGGAGAAGACGTCGTCGACGATGAGCACGGTGGCGAAGTCGGCGAACCGCGGCACCGCGACCCGGCACAGCTCCGCCGCGGTAGTCTCCAGCGACAGCGTGGTGCCGACCCGGGTGCCGGTCTCGCGCAGCAGGTCCAGCTGCTGGTTGACCAGGTGGCCGGGGACGGCGGAGGAGTGGGAGGCGTATTCGGCGTAGTCCGGCTCGCCGGCCTCGGAGCCGGCGTACCCGGACCGCGCCGCCGGCCCGATCCCGCCCGGCGGCACCGGCACCGAACCCGGAGCCGCGCACGCCGCACCCTCCTCCCCGGAACCGGTCACGGTCCCGGTGAGCACCTCTTGCGCCGTGCCGCTGTCGGCGGGCGCGTCCTGAGTGCTGTCCGGCGCGGTGGCCTGAGCGGTGTGCGGGGCGGTGGCCTGAGCGGTGAGCGGGGCGGCGTCCGGCGCGGTCTGCTGGGCGTCGGCGGGGTGGCCGGGGGCTTCGGGGCCGGGGGTGTGCGGCGTGCCGGGGGCTTCGGCGCCGGGGGCGTTCGCGGTGCCGGCGTCGGGGGTGCCGGGGGTGCCGGGGGTGGCGTTTTCCGGTGGGGTGGGGGGCTGGTCGGTGCCGGGCGGGAGTTCCTGCCGCGGTACGGCTACCGGCAGTACCGGTTCCGGGCGTGGTGCCGTGGTCGCGCCGGACACCGGTTCGGCCGGGCCGTACGGTTCGAACGCCTCGTACGGCAGAACCGGCAGCGGCGCGGCGCCCTCGACCTCGACGGCGGGGTAGCCCAGCCGCCGGACCAGCCGCATCAGTTGCTCCAGGCGGCCGCGGCCGACCCGGGGCAGCACGGTGCGCAGCCGTTCCGCGAGCACGTGGTTGATCCGGTCGGCGCCGGGCAGCCGGGCGGCGACCGGCGTCTGCGGATCGGCGGGCGGTCCGAGCCGGGGCAGCACCCGGATGCCGTCCGGCCCGGCGGCGCCCACCAGCGCGTACGGGAGCATGCGGTCGCCGATCGCGATCCGCAGCGCGCCGGAGCGCAACGAGGTGGCGTTGGCCGCCAGTACCAGCAGGCCGCGGCCGGGGCTCTCGTCGATCCGGTACGACCACAGCATCACCTGGCGGTGCATGTCGTCCCGGCCGGTGATCGGGAACTCACCGGCCCAGCTGGCGACGGTCAGGCCGTCCAGCAGGCCGAAGACGTCGTTCTGCCGGCCGTCGCGCCCCGGGGTCGGCGTGGACAGCAGACCGGTCGCGGAATGGCCGAAAACCGCCTCCCAGCGGTGCCCGAACAACTCCTCGGCGCCCCGGTTCCAGTGCGCCACCCGGCCCTCGGTGTCCACCGACACCACCGCCAGCCGCAGCAGCGCCGCGATCCCGGTGGGCGCCGACGCCGGCTTCGGCCAGCGGACCGGTGCGGTGGGCGGGGCCGGTGCCTTCAGGGACAGCTTGGCCAGTGTGCCGACCGGGAGCGGCGGGGCGGCGGCCACGGCCGTCGTCGCCCCGGGTGAGGCGGGGCCGCCCCCGGAGGCCGGTTCGGCCGGGGCGGGAAGCTGGGTCATGTCGTCCAACGTGGAGCACCTGCGGTTCTCATCAGATCTCGTCCGAGGCGGCCGGAGGTAGTAGCCGAAGAATACGTCCAGGGACCAGGCAAGCACGAATCGTCACATGAGGGTGGGAAAACGCGGAGATTGACCACCTCTGGCGGGAAGTTGGGGCGCGTGGGGCGCGAGTGGCGCATGGGGAGGACGAGCGTGCGCCCCCCACGCCCTCGTAGGCTGGACGGGTGACGAACCTGGACGGTACGCCGTCGGCCGAGCAGCAGCCGGCCGGAGGACAAGCCGAGCAACCCCACGCCGAGGACCGCCTGGAGAAGGCGGTCCGCGTCGCCGAGCAGGCGTTGATCGAGTTCGAGATCGCGGTGGAGACCTTCCGGGTGGAGGTGGAGAACTTCTCCCGCCTGCACCACCAGCGCCTCGGACCGATGTACACGCGCCTGGACGAACTCGACGCGCTGATCGCCGAGGCGGTCGCCGCGCACAGCGGTGAGCGCGCCGACATCGAGGCCGCCTGGGCGGCCCGCGCCTTGGTCATGCCCATGCCTGGAGTTGAGGAGCTCTTCGAGGGGATGCTCGGCTCGGACGGCGTGCGCCCGGTCGAGGAGGCCGACGTGCCGCGCCGGGTCCGCCCCGGCGAGGAGGCCCGCCGGCTGTACCGCGACCTGGTCCGCAAGGCGCACCCCGACCTCGCCCAGGGCGAGGAGGACGAGATCCGGCGCGGCGAGTTCATCTCCCGGGTCAACGAGGCGTACGCCCAGGGCGACGAGGACGGGCTGCGGGCGCTGGCCGAGGAGTGGGCGGCCGGTCCGGCCCCCGAACCGGCGCCGCTGAGCAAGGCCGAGGAGCTGTACGCCCGCCTGGAGTGGATGGCGTCGCGGAAGGAGGCGCTGGCGGTGGTGGCCGGCGAGCTGGAGAACAGCGCCATCGGCCAGATGCTCAAGCTCGCCCCCGACGACCCCGACACGCTGCTGGAGGAGATCGCCGAGCAGCTGCTGGCCCAGGTCTCCGAACGCGAACGCCGCCTGCGCGCACTGCTGCACCCGGCCGCCGGCTGAGACGGTACGTTCGCCGCTGATCCGCACCCCGCACCCCGCATCTTTCACCCCCCTTTCTCGCTCGTTTCACCCGTTCGTGCCCCCGCACACTTCACCGGAGAGGCCTTCCATGTCGTTCGCCCCGATGCCCTCGATCGATGTCACCGCCCTGCCCGCCGACGGATTCCTGCTCGACGTCCGGGAGAGCGACGAGTGGCAGGCCGGCCACGCCCCGGCGGCCACCCACATCGCGATGAGCGAGATCACCGCCCGGCACGCCGAGGTGCCGACCGACTCCCGCGTCCATGTCATCTGCAAGGCCGGCGGCCGCTCCGCGCAGGTCACCCAGTTCCTGATCGACCAGGGCGTGGACGCCGTCAACGTCGACGGCGGCATGCTCGCCTGGCAGGCCTGCGGCCACCCCATGGTCAGCGAGAACGGTACGGCGGCCGGCGTCCTCTGACCGCCCGCCACTCACCACCCGGCGGCCACCGCCCGGCCCGCCCGCACCGGCGCGACACCGCGCCGGGCACTCCGCGGACCGTATCCCACTCGTCACGGGTCGCGTTGCCGCCGAGTGCGGGCCCGAGTGCGGGTCCGAGTGCGGGTCCGGGGGCGGATCGGGTCCCGGGGCCGGGGGCGCGTCGGGGCCGGGCATGCCGGGATCGGGTGCTCGTGGGCCCCCGGGCCCGGGGGCCCCGGCCCGCCAACGGCCGTTCGTGGCGCGGCTATCGGCGGTGGCTGCTTCGGCCCTGGGCCGGGCCGCGTCGGGACCGGGCTCGTCCGGGGGCGGCTTCCCGTAACTCCCGGGCCACCGCGGCTCGCCGCACGCCGTCGGCAATACGGTTGCCGACGGACAGCCGCTCCAGGCCCCGGGCCGGGCACCTGACGGCCCCTTCCCGTGGCGCTGCGCCCCCGGCCCGCCGCCGGCACGTCCGCCGCGCGGGCCGCCCGCGGACGGGCCGGCGAAGTGGGTGCCCCCAGTCGTCGAACGAACCCCTCAGGCGTCGAAGTCCAGCTCGACCTTCTCCGTGACGGGGTGGGACTGGCAGGCCAGCACGTAGCCGGCGTCCAGTTCCTCCGGCTCCAGGGCGAAGTTGCGGTCCATGCGCACCTCGCCGGCGACCAGCTTGGCGCGGCAGGTGCCGCAGACGCCGCCCTTGCAGGCGTACGGGGCGTCGGCGCGGTTGCGCAGCACGGTCTCCAGCAGCGACTCCCCGTCGCGGGAGGCCCAGCTGCCGCCGCGGCCGTCCAGCGTGGCGTGCACGGTCCCGGTCACCCCGGAACGCTCCCCGGCCACCGCGGTCGCGGGGACGCCGGTGCCGTCGTCGACGTGGAAGATCTCCTGGTGGACGCGGGAGCGGTCGACGCCGAGGTCGCTCAGCGCGTGTTCGGCACCGGAGACCAGCCCGTAGGGCCCGCACAGGAACCAGGCGTCGACCCGGCCGACCGGCAGCAGGGCGGGCAGCAGCGCGGTCAGCCGCTCACCGTCCAGCCGCCCGGACGGCAGACCGGCCTGCTGCTCCTCGCGGGAGAGCACCTGGACCAGCTGGAACCGCCCCGGATACCGGTCCTTGAGGTCGGCCACCTCTTCGAGGAACATCGTGGACGCCGCCGTGCGGTCGCTGCGCACCAGGCAGAACCGCGCCGCCAGCCGGCTCGCCAGCACCGTGGCCGCGATCGACAGCACCGGGGTGATCCCGCTGCCGCCCACCACCGCCGCGAAGTGCCCGCCGTCCCCCGCCGCCAGCCCGGCCAGGCCGAACCGCCCCGCCGGGGCCATGACCTCGATCTCGTCGCCGGCCAGCAACTCCTTGAGCGCGTACGGGGAGAACGCGCCGCCCTCCACCAGCCGCACCCCGACCCGCAGCGCCGCCGGGCCGCCGCCCGCCGGCCAGCCGCCGTCGCCGTCCGGGGCCGGATCGCAGACCGAGTAGGTCCTGCGTATCTCCGCACCGCCGTCCGGGCCGGTGAACCGGCGCAGCGTCACGTGCTGTCCCGGTGTGAATCTGTAGGTCTCCCGCAACGCGGGCGGCACCTCGAAGGTGAGCGCGACCGCGTCGTCGGTGATCCGGTCCACGCCGGCCACCCGGAGCCGGTGGAACGCGCTGTGGCGAGCCGCCGTCATATCGGTCTCACAACTCCTTGAAATGGTCGAACGGTTCACGGCAGCTCTCGCACCGCCGCAGCGACTTGCACGCGGTGGAGGAGAAGCGGTTGAGCAACGTGGTGTCCAGTGAACCGCAGTGCGGACAGCGCACCGACAGCTCCAGCGACACCGGGCCCCGGTCGCCGGCCCGGCCGGTCGCGCCCGGCCGCGGCGGGGCTATGCCCGCTTCGGCCAGCTTGCGGCGGCCCTCGGCGCTGATCGCGTCCGTGGACCAGGCCGGCGCCAGCACGGTGCGCACCGCGACCTCGGCCATCCCCTGCTCGCGCAGCCGGTCGGTGATGTCGGAGGCCATGGTGGCCACCGCGGGACAGCCGGTGTACGTCGGCGTCAGCTCCACGTCCACCCGTCCCGGCCCCAGCAGGCGCAGCCCCCGCAGCACCCCCAGCTCGTCCAGGCTCAGCATCGGCAGCTCCGGATCCGGCACCGCCCCCGCTATCCGGCGCAACCGCGCCTCCAACACGCTGAAGCCGTCCGGCGCGGCGAGGCCGTCGGACGTGGCGGGGTCGTCGGACGTGGCGGGGTCGTCGGACGCAGTGGCGTCCGGCGTGGCGGTGTTGCCCGGTGCGGTGGTGGTGTCCGGCGCGGTGGTCTCCGGTGCCGTGGTGGCGTCCGGCGTGGCCGTCTCGTCCGGTGCCGGGCCGGCCGCGTCGGTCGCCGGGGCGGGGGCGTGGCGGGCGGTCACCAGGTCGCTCCGGGGTGGGCGCGGTGCAGGTGCTGCATCTCGGCGATCATGCGGCCGAACGCCTCGGTGTGGATGCCGTGCCGCCCGCCGCCGGCCGTCCAGCCGGACCGGTCCGGGCCGTCCGGCAGGGTCAGCGTCGCCTGCCGCACCACGGCGGAGACCGACGCCAGCCACGGTTCGCGCAGCGCGGCGGTGTCCACCGGCAACCCCTCGACCGGGTCGAAGAGTTCACCGGTGTACCGCCACAGGTCGGTCAGCGCGGCCTGCATGCGGCGGCTGCTCTCGGCGGTGCCGTCGCCCAGCCGCAGCGTCCACTGCACGGCGTGGTCGCGGTGGTAGGCGACCTCCTTGACCGCCTTCGCGGCTAGCGGCGCCAACTCGCCCTCCGCCGAGGCGAGTTCGGTGTACAGCAGCTCCTGGTAGCTGGAGAAGTACAGCTGCCGTGCGATGGTCGACGCGAAGTCGCCGTTGGGGCGCTCCACCAACTGGGCGTTGCGGAAGGCGCGTTCCTCACGCAGGTAGGCGAGTTCGTCCTCGTCGCCGGCCAGCGAGTACAGGAAGCGTGCCTGGCCGAGCAGGTCGAGCGCGATGTTGGCGAGCGCGACCTCCTCCTCCAGCATCGGCGCGTGGCCGGCCCATTCGCCGAGCCGGTGGGAGAGCACCAGCGCGTCGTCGCCGAGGGCCACCGCCGCGTCGGCGGCCCGGCCGGTCAGGAACACCGGGGTGCTCACAGGTGCTTCACCCCTTCCGGGATCTCGTAGAACGTCGGATGCCGGTACGCCTTGTCGGCGGCCGGGTCGAAGAACGGGTCCTTCTCGTCCGGCGAGGAGGCGATCACCGCGGTGGCGGGCACCACCCAGATGGACACGCCCTCGCCGCGCCGGGTGTACAGGTCGCGGGCGTTGCGCAGCGCCATCGTGGCGTCGGGCGCGTGCAGGCTGCCCGCGTGGGTGTGACTCAGGCCCCGCCTGCTGCGGACGAAGACCTCCCACAGCGGGCCCTCAGTGCTGGTCGCGCCGTTCATCCCGCCATCGCTCCTTCTCCGGTCGCGGTGCCGGACACCGCGTCGTCACTGGTCCGTGCGCTGTGCTTGGCCGCGTGGGCGGCGGCCGCCTCGCGCACCCAGGCGCCGTTCTCGTGGGCGGTGCGCCGCTGGTCGAGCCGCTGCTCGTTGCACGGTCCGTTGCCCCGCAGGACCTGCTGGAACTCCGACCAGTCGATCTCGCCGAAGTCGTGCGTGCCGCGCTCCTCGTTCCACCGCAGGTCGGGGTCGGGCAGCGCCAGGCCGAGCGACTCGGCCTGCGGTACGCATATGTCCACGAACCGCTGGCGCAGTTCGTCGTTGGAGTGCCGCTTGATGCGCCAGGCCATCGACTGCTCGGAGTGCGAGGACTCGTCGTCCGGCGGGCCGAACATCATCAGCGACGGCCACCACCAGCGGTCCACCGCGTCCTGCGCCATGGCGTGCTGGGCGGGGGTGCCGTGCGAGAGGGCGTGCAGCAACTCGTAGCCCTGGCGCTGGTGGAAGGACTCCTCCTTGCAGATGCGGACCATGGCGCGCGCGTACGGTCCGTACGAGCAGCGGCACAGCGGCACCTGGTTGGTGATCGCGGCGCCGTCCACCAGCCAGCCGATGGCGCCGACGTCGGCCCAGGTCAGCGTGGGGTAGTTGAAGATCGAGCTGTAGCGCTGGCGGCCGGCGTGCAGCTTGTCGAGCAGTTCGCCGCGGTCGACGTCGAGGGTCTCGGCCGCGCCGTAGAGGTACAGGCCGTGGCCGGCCTCGTCCTGCACCTTGGCCATCAGGATGGCCTTGCGGCGCAGGCTGGGCGCGCGGGTGATCCAGTTGGCCTCC
This sequence comes from Streptantibioticus silvisoli, assembly GCF_027947535.2. GTDB lineage: Bacteria > Actinomycetota > Actinomycetes > Streptomycetales > Streptomycetaceae > Streptantibioticus_C > Streptantibioticus_C silvisoli. The sequence continues at coordinate 66,907 of NZ_JAAGKO020000022.1, read as the reverse complement.
GGCTGCATGCCGATGATCTCGGAGTGCGCGTGCTGGGCGATCTGCCGTACCAGCGTCGCCCGGTAGGCGTCCGGCATCCAGTCGCGCGGTTCGATGCGTCCCTCCGCGGACACCACCGCGTCGAAGTCCGCTTGCTGATCGACGGTGTCCGTCGCCTGTGCCGTGGTCACCGCGGCCTCCCCTGCTCCTGAACCCTGCTCCCGACCGATCGTTCGGTTCAATGTTCTGCCGCTCGGGCGGGGGTGTCAAGGCCGGGGCTGCGGCCTGTGGATAACCTCGTACCGCTGTCTTCACGGCGCCCGCATGAGTAGCGTTCCGCGTGCGCACGGACCGGCCTTCGCGGACGGGGCCCGCGAAGAACAGGCGGGCCCGGGCAGTGGCCCCCGGGGAATCCCGGAAACCCGGGAGGATCCCAGTACGAGGAACGGGGAAACGACATGGAGCCACCCGAGGACCGGGCGGCGCACGGGACGCCACCGTCCGCCACCCCGCCGGTACCGGGACCGGACGGCGACCGGCGACCGGACGCCGGCCGACCCGACGCCCCTGCCGCCGGCGGTGAGGCCGGGCACCCGCGGTCCGGCCCGCCGCTGCCGCACGAGCGCCCGCCGCTGGACGAACGGCCCCGGCCGCAGGAGCGCCCCCAGCCGCACGAGGACCCCCAGCCGGGCGGCACGCCGCTGACCTGGGGAGTCCCGCTGCCGCAGGAGCGCCCGGCGCCCGGCGCCACGGACCCGCGCACCGGTGAGGACGCCCCCGCCGGCGACCGCATACCCGGCGGTGCCGACGCCCGCGGTGCCGACGCCCGCGGTGCCGACGCCCGCGGTACCTCCGTCCCCGGTGCCGGCGGGACGGTCACCGGCGCCGGCGGCACCCTCACCGGTGAGGACAGCACCGGCATCCCCGCCTCCGTCCCCGGCGCCTCCGCCTCCGCCTCCGGCAGCGTCCTCGCCGGTGAGGACGGGACCGGCCCCGACCCCGACAGCACCGGTGACTACGAAGCCGGCGCCCTGGGGAGCCTGTCGTTGCCGGGGCGGCTGGTCGTCGCGCTCGCGGTGGCCGTCATCGCGGTGGGCGCGGTCTTCCACATCGGGATGGTCTTCCTGCACGTCGCGCCCACCAACACCGTCTCCACGGAGCACGCGCAGGCGGTCAGCGACTACATCTACCCGGAGTTCGAGCAGAACTGGAAACTGTTCGCGCCGGACCCGGTGCAGATCAACACCGACGTCGAGGCGCGGGCCGCGATCAGCACGCCGGCCGGCGGCACGAGCACCACCGGCTGGGTCGACCTGACCGCGATCGACATCGCGAAGATCAGGCACGACCCCATACCGAGCCACACCGTGCAGAACGAACTGCGCCGCGCCTGGGACTTCTACGCCTCGGCGCACGACAGCCAGGACCGGCCGATCGGCCTGCGCGGCACGCTGTCCCAGCAGTACCTGCTGCGCATCGTGGCCCAGCGCTTCGGGCAGCACCTCAACGGCGGCACCGTGCAGCGGTTCCAGGTGCGGGTGGCGACCACGCCGGTCGCCTCGCCGAACTGGAGCGCGCAGAAGACCGCCACCGGCACCAGCTACCGCCTCCTGTCGTGGTGGACCGTCACTCCCGAGGACTTCACGTGAGCCACCCGTCCCCCGCGTCCCGTCCCGCCGCGACCGCCGACGGGCTCCCGCCCTCGCCGTTCGCGGGGCTGCCCGGTGCTCTCGACCGCTTCATCGCCCGCGGCCTGGCGAAGGTCACCGGCACCACGGTCGCGCCGTACCAGACGGCCGTCATACGCATCGGCTTCGCGCTGACCGAGCTGCTCTTCCTGCTGCGCGAGTGGCCGCACCGCGACGAGCTGTACGGGCCGGGCTCGCCGTGGAGCTGGTCGATGGCCAAGGCGCTGATCGGCACCAACCACGCGTTCACCGTGCTGATGTGGTCCGACAGCCGGCTGTGGTTCGAGATCGTCTACACCGGCGCGATCCTGTCCGCGCTGTCGCTGTTGCTGGGCTGGCGGACCCGCACCTCCGCGCTGTTCTTCATGATCGGCGTGCTGTCGTTGCAGAACCGCAGCGTCTTCGAGGGCGACGGCGGCGACAACGTGCTGCACATCATGGCCATCTACCTCGTCTTCGCCCGCTGCGGGCAGGTCTGGTCGCTCGACTCGCGCCGCGCGCGCCGGCGGGCCGCCGAGGGCCGGCCGGGGGCGACGGACCGGACGGGCCTGGTGCTGTGGGCGGCCGGCGCGGTCTGCCTGGTGGCGGTCACCGCGACCGGACTGGTCAGCGGCTTCTGGGCGGTGGCCTTCTGGGTGGCGCTGGCCGCGCAGGCCCTGTGGTGGCTGCTGGGCCGGTACGCCGCCGGCGAGCCGCGCACCGTCGCGGACATGGTCGCCAACCTGATGCACGCCGGCGCGATGCTGGTGATCGTCGTGGAGGTCTGCTTCATCTACGCGGACGCCGGCTGGTTCAAGATCCAGGGGTCGCACTGGCAGGACGGCACTGCGCTGTACTACCCGCTGCACATCAACGACTTCACGCCCTGGCCGGCGTTCTCCCACCTGCTGGCGGCCAGCGGCCTGGTGGTCATGGTGATCACCTACGGCACGGTGATCGTGCAGGTCGCCTTCCCGTTCACGCTGCTGAACCGCAAGGCGAAGAACGTGCTGCTGGTGCTGATGATGTGCGAGCACGCGGGCATCGCGGTGACGCTGGGCCTGCCGTTCTTCTCGCTGGCGATGATCTCCGCCGACGCGGTGTTCCTGCCGACGTCCTTCCTGCTGTGGTTCGCCTCCCGGGCCACCGGCCTGCTGTCGGGTTCCGGGCGGCGCGGTCGCGTACCCGCGCAGCGTCGGGAGCCGGAGGCCGCCGCGTCTACCCTCTTGGGGTGAGCATCAGCGAGTTTCCGGTGGACGGTGAGCCGTTCCAGTACGACGAGGCGCCCGTGCACGACGACGCGGGCGCCCGGATCGGCGTCGGCCCGCACCCGCGGCCGTGGCCGGACGACCCGCGCCACGACCCGGAACTGCTGGCCCACGGCGACCGGCGCAACGTCGTCGACGCCTACCGTTACTGGACCCGCGAGGCGATCGTCGCCGACCTCGACACCCGGCGCCACGACTTCCACGTGGCCGTCGAGAACTGGGGCCACGACTTCAACATCGGTTCCGTCGTGCGGACCGCCAACGCCTTCGCGGCCAAGGAGGTCCACATCGTCGGCCGCCGCCGCTGGAACCGGCGCGGCGCGATGGTCACCGACCGCTACCAGCACCTGCGGCACCACGAAAGCATCGGCACGCTCGGCGAGTGGGCCGCCGCGACCGGACTGCCGGTCATCGGCATCGACAACCTGCCCGGCTCGGTCCCGCTGGAGACCGCCGACATCCCCCGCCACTGCGTGCTGCTCTTCGGCCAGGAGGGCCCCGGGCTCACCGACGAGGCGCGCTCCCACGTCTCGACCGTCTGCTCCATCGCGCAGTTCGGCTCCACCCGGTCGATCAACGCCGGTGCCGCCGCCGCGATCGCCATGCACGCCTGGATCCGCCGCCACGCCACGATCGCCTGACGATCCGCCGCCACGCCACGATCGCCTGATCATCCGCCTCCTGACGATCCGCCCGACGACCCGAGGAGCGCCATGACGTCACCGGGGGCCGGCCGGCCCGTCACCCGCCACCAGGCCGAGGTACGCGGCACCCGGCTGAGCTGGACCGAGCAGGGCAGCGGTCCGCTCGCGGTCTTCGCGCACGGCCTGACCGGCAGCGGCCACGCGATGGAGGACGCCGGGATGCTCGACTGGTCCCCGGTCGTCCGCGCCGGCCGCCGGCTCGTCCGCTACGACGCCCGCGGCCACGGCCGCTCGGCCGGCGAAGCGCTGCCCGAGGTGTACGCCTGGCCCCGCCTCGCGGACGACCTCATCGCCCTGACCGACCGGCTCTCCGGTGGCGGACCGGTGGCCGGCATCGGCTGCTCCATGGGCACCGCGACCCTGCTGTACGCGGCCCTGAAGGCGCCGGACCGCTTCGAGCGGCTGGTCCTGACCGCGCCGCCGACCGGGTGGGCCACCCGTGCCGAACAGGCCCACCTCTACCGTGAGGCGGCCGACTTCGCGGAACGTGTCGGCCCGGAGTCCTTCCAGCGGCTGGCGGCGCTGCGCCCGGTCCCGGCGGTGTTCGCCGGCCTGTCCGGCTACCCGCCGGCGCCGCAGGTCTCCCCCGCCCTGCTGGCCACCGTGCTGCGCGGCGCGGCCGCCACCGACCTGCCCGCCGTCGACCTGCTGCGCGCGCTGGACCTGCCGGTACTCGTGCTGGCCTGGGCCGACGACCCCGGCCACCCGGTCTCCACCGCCGAGACGCTCGCCGCCACCCTGCCCGACGCCCGCCTGGAGGTCGCCTCCACCCCGGCCGACCTGCGCACCTGGGGCGACCGCGCGGCGGCCTTCCTGACGGAGGGGGATCGCTGAGGGGCGTGTTTGGGGCGGGGGTGCGCGTGCGTAACGACGGGGCGCCCGTGCGGGGGCGGCGGGCCGTGTACGTAACGAAGGGGTGCGTGTACGGGACGGATCGGTGCGTGTACGTCACGACGGGACGCGGGCATACCGGCGGGACAGGTACCGGATGGATCGATATGTGTACGTAACGACGGGGACGCGTGTACTGGGCGGCGGGGCGCGTGCGTACCGGAGCGGTGCGTGTACCGGGCGGCGCGGCGGGCGCGGCGGGCGTGCCGGCGGGGAGCGGTGAAGCGGACGTACCGGTGGGGAGTGGTGATTTCGTCAGATCATCATCCGTATAAGGGGTAATAGATGGCATTTCGGGCAAGTAGCCGATAGGCCAGAACCCACCCCTGGAGGTACGCATGCCTGAGATGAAGACCCCGTACCAGCCCGGCACCCCCTGCTGGATCGACCTCGTCGTGCCCGACCAGCAGGGCGCTCTGGACTTCTACGCGCGCTTCCTGGGGTGGTCGGGCGAGATAGGACCGCCGGAGACCGGCGGGTACTCGGTCTGCATGATGCAGGGCAAGCCGGTGGCCGGTGTCATGTCCGCGAAGGCCATGGGCGACGAGCCGGCACCGCCCACGATGTGGACCACGTACTTCGCGTCCGACGACGCCGACGCCACCGAACGCGCCATCGGCCAGGCCGGCGGCGCCGTCCTCGTACCGGCGATGGACGTGATGTCCCTCGGCCGCATGCTGATCGCCGCCGACCCCACCGGTGCGGTCTTCGGGGTCTGGCAGCCCAAGGAGTTCCACGGCGTCGGCCTGGCCAACGAGAACGGCACGCTGGTGTGGAACGAGCTGAACACCACCGACAAGGACGCCGCCTCCGCCTTCTACGCGGCTGCCCTGGGCCTCGAGACCGCGCCGATGGAGGGTGCTAAGGACTACTTCTCGCTCCAGGCGGGCGGCCGCACGGTCGGCGGACTCCAGGAGACCGACCGCCCCAACACGTCCTCGCACTGGCTGGTCTACTTCTCCGTCGAGGACGCCGACCGCGCCGTCGCCGAGCTGACCGAGTGCGGGGGCGAGGTCGTCCATCCGCCGTTCGACATGGAGGCCGGCCGGATGGCGCTGGTCAAGGACTCCCAGGGTGCCGACTTCGCGATCATCGCCGTCCGCGCACCGGGCACCGCGTGATCCGCCCGCGGCCCTGAGCGCGGATTCCTCGCGGAGGCCAGGTGCCCGATGGCGCCGGGGCGGGGCATCCCGGCGCGGAGGCCGTGCACCCCGTTCCCCCGCGAGGGGGGAAGAGCCCGAAGGCGCCCGCCGGCGGTCCTGCCGCCTTCGGGCGCCTTCCGGCCGGACGGGGGCTCACCACCCCGGGAGCCCCCGTGCCGTCAGCGGGGCGCGCGGCCCGTCGAGCGGGGCGTCACGCCGGGCGGCGCACCTCCACCGTGCGGAAGCGGTTCGCCACGAAGGCGCCGTCGCACAGGGCGGCGTTGGCCGCCGGGTTGCCGCCGGAGCCGTGGAAGTCGCCGAAAGCGGCGGTCTGGTTGACGTAGACGCCGCCGGTGAGGTTCAGCGACAGCTGCGCGCACTCCTCCTCGCAGACCTCCTCCAGGGCGCGTTCGACGGCGGCGGAGGTGGTGTACCCGCCGACCGTCATCGCGCCCTGCTCGCGGACCGTGCGGCGCAGCAGGTCGAGCGCGGCGTCGGTGGAGTCGACGGCGACCGCGAACGACACCGGGCCGAAGCACTCCGACAGGTACGCCGCCTCGCTGTCCGGCGCGGAACCGTCGAGCGCGACCATGACGGGGGTGCGGACCACGGCGTCGGGGAAGTCGGGGTGGCGCACCTCCCGGGAGGCCAGTACGACCTTGCCGAGCGCCGCCGCGCCGTCGAGGCGCTCGCGTACCTGCGGGTTGACCAGCGCGCCGAGCAGGGCGTTGGCCCGCGCGTCGTCGCCGAGCAGGCCCTCGACGGCCGCCGCGAGGTCGGTGGTGACCTCGTCGTAGCTCTTGTGGCCGGCGTCGGTGTCGATGCCGGTGCGGGGGATCAGCAGGTTCTGCGGGGTGGTGCACATCTGGCCGCTGTACAGCGACAGGGCGAAGGCCAGGTTGGCCAGCATGCCCCGGTAGTCGCCGGTGGAGTCGATGACCACCGTGTTGACGCCGGCCTTCTCGGTGAAGACCTGGGCCTGCCGTGCGTTGGTCTCCAGCCAGTCGCCGAACGCGGTGGAGCCGGTGTAGTCCACGATGCGGATCTCCGGCCGCACCGCCAGCATCTTGGCCAGGCCCTCGCCGGGGCGCTCGGCGGCCAGGCACACCAGGTCGGGGGCGAAGCCCGCCTCGGCCAGCGTCTCGCGGGCGATGCGCACGGTCAGCGCCAGCGGCAGCACCGCGCGCGGGTGCGGCTTGACCAGTACCGCGTTGCCGGTGGCGAGCGAGGCGAACAGGCCGGGGAAGCCGTTCCACGTCGGGAAGGTGTTGCAGCCCACGAGCAGGGCGATGCCGCGCGGCACGGCCTTGAACGTGGTGGTCAGCCGCAGCGGATCACGCTTGCCCTGCGGCTTGACCCAGGACGCGGTGCCCGGCACCCGGGTCTGCTCCTCGTACGCGTAGGCCACCGCCTCCAGGCCGCGGTCCTGCGCGTGCGGGCCGCCGGCCTGGAAGGACATCGCGAACGCCTGGCCGGTGGTGTGCATGACCAGGTGGGCGTACTCGTGGCTGCGGGCGTTGATCCGGGCGAGGATCTCCAGGCAGACCGCCGCGCGCGCCTCGGGGCCGGCGTCGCGCCACGACGGCATCGCGGCGCGCATCGCGGGCAGCAGCACGTCGATGTCGGGGTGCGGGTAGCTGACGCCCAGGTCGATGCCGTAGGGGGAGCGCTCGCCGCCGGTCCAGTCGTCGGTACCGGGCTGCTCGGCGCCGTCCGGGCCCAGCTCGAAGCGGCGGCCCAGGACGGCCTCGAAGGCGGCCTTCCCCTCGGCCGGCCCCAGTCCGGAACCGTCGCCGTACGCCTTGGGGTGCTCGGGGTGCGGCGACCAGTATTCACGGGTACGGATGGCCTGGAGTGCCTTGTCCAGCGTGGCTCGGTGCCGCTCGATCAGCGGCGCGGCGGAAGGCTCAGCGGTCATGCGGGCCACTCCTCGGTGAGTGGGTACGGGCGGTGGTCGCGACGCGAACGGGGTGTCGCGCCGCGGTGTCTCGCCCATAGTCTTGACCGAATGGTCGGTCGGGGCAAGGGGTGCCTTCACGCCTGTGGACAACTCGGGGCACCCTCCTGTGGACAACGCGGCGTGCCGGCCGGTGTGCCGCCCCGGTGCGCCGGACGCCCCGCCGCTGACCGGCCGACGCAGTGACACGGAGTGACATGGACGCGATTCGGGGAGTGCAACGATGAACGCACCACACGCGGCCGGCGCCGCGGCCACCGCCACCGTGGCGGTCATCGGTACCGGCACCATGGGTCAGGGGATCGCGCAGGTCGCCCTGGTCGCGGGGCATCCGGTACTGCTGCACGACGCCGTGCCCGGCCGGGCCGCCGAGGCCGTCGGCGTGATCGGCGCCCGGCTGGACCGCCTGGTCGACAAGGGCCGGATGACCGCGGCGGCCCGTGACGCGGCGCGTGCGGCGGTACACGCGGTGGACGACCTGTCCGCGCTGGCCCCGGCCGTCCTGGTCGTCGAGGCCGTCGCGGAACTGCTGGACGTCAAGCGGGCGCTCTTCGCCGGCCTGGAGGCCGTCGTGGCCGACGACTGCGTGCTGGCTACCAACACCTCGTCGCTGTCGGTCACCGCCGTCGCCGGCGCCCTGCGCCGCCCGGAACGCCTGGTCGGCCTGCACTTCTTCAACCCCGCGCCGCTGCTGCCGCTGGTCGAGGTGGTCTCCGGGTTCGCCACCGACCCGGCGGTCGCCGACTTCGCGTTCGCCACCGCCGCGGCCTGGGGCAAGACCCCGGTGCGCTGCACGGACACCCCCGGCTTCGTCGTCAACCGCGTCGCCCGCCCGTTCTACGCCGAGGGCTTCCGCCTGCTGGAGGAACGCGCCGCCGACCCGGCCACGATCGACGCCGTGCTGCGCGAGGCCGGCGGCTTCCGCATGGGCCCGTTCGAACTCACCGACCTCATCGGCCAGGACGTCAACGAGGCCGTCACCCGTTCGGTGTGGGAGGCGTTCTTCCACGACCCGAAGTTCACCCCGTCGCTGGCCCAGCGGCGCCTGGTGGAGTCCGGCCTGCACGGCCGCAAGTCGGGGCGCGGCTGGTACCGGTACGGCGACGGTGCGACACCGCCGCAGCCGCACACCGCGCCGGACACCGCCGCGCCGAAATCCGTCACCATCACGCACGGATCACCGCTGGCCGCCGCCCTGGCGCCGCTGGCCGAGGCCGCCGGGATCACGGTGGAGACCGGCACCGGCGCGTCGTGGGCCGACCTCACGCTGCCGGGCGGCGCCGGCCTGCGCCTCGCCGACGGGTCACTCGCCGCCGAGCACGGCCGCGACGCCGTCCAGGTCGACCTGGTGCTGGACTGGGCCACCTGCACCCGCGTCGCCCTGGCGCCGGCCCCCACCGCGGCGCCGGAAGCGGTCGCCGAGGCGGTCGGGCTGTTCCAGTCGCTGGGCAAGCGGGTCAGCGTCGTGCGGGACACCCCCGGCATGATCGTCACGCGTACCGTCGCCATGCTGGCCGACCTCGCCGCCGACGCCGTCGACCGGGGCGTGGCCTCCGCGGCGGACGTCGACACCGCGATGCGACTGGGCGTCAACTACCCGGTGGGGCCGGTGGAATGGGGCGAGCGGCTGGGCGCCGAGTGGGTCGTCGGCGTACTGGACCGGCTGCACGCCGCGTATCCCACCGGCCGGTACGCGCCCTGCCCCGAGCTGAACCGGCGGCGACCGCGACGTGGGCCGGCCGGTGTGATCTCATCATGACCATGGCCGAGCCGGACGCTCCTCACGACGCCGTTCCCGACGGTACGCCCAGGCGTGACACGTACACCCCGGAGTCCCTGCTCGCGGTGGCGGTCGAGGTGTTCATCGACCGCGGTTACGACGGCACGTCGATGGAGCACCTCTCACGCGCCGCGGGGATCTCCAAGTCGTCGATCTACCACCACGTGCGTGGCAAGGAAGAGCTGCTGGAACGGGCGGTGGGCCGCGCGCTCGACGGGCTGTTCGGCGTCCTGGACGAGCCCGCCGCCGACCACGGCCGCGCGGTCGACCGGCTGGAGCACGTGCTGCGCCGCACGGTCGAGGTGCTGATGGCCGAACTGCCGTACGTCACGCTGCTGCTGCGGGTGCGCGGCAACACCCGCACCGAGCGGTGGGCGATGGAACGCCGCCGGGAGTTCGACCAGCGGATGGCCGACCTGCTCAAGGCCGCCGTCGCGGAGGGCGACCTGCGCTCCGACATCGACGTCCGGCTGGCGACCCGGCTGCTGTTCGGCATGGTCAACTCCCTGGTGGAGTGGTACCGCCCGGCCGGCGGCGGCACGCTGTCCAGCGACGAGGTGGCCGACACCGTCGTGCGGATCGCGTTCGACGGCCTGCGAACCTGACACCCGCCCCGGCCGGGAGCACCGCCCGACGGTGCCCCGGCCGGGCGCGTACGCCGACGGTGCCCTTGGCCGGGGCGCGTACGCCTGACGCACGCCTGCGCGCCGCCGGGGCGTGAACGTCGGCGGGGGTACGCGGAAGGTCGCCGGGGCGTGAACGTCGGCCGGGGTACGCGGAAGGTCGCCTCAGGCAGACCAACGTCATCGGGGGCACGCCAGCCCCGGCGGGGGCACACCGGCGCCAGTGGGGGCACGTCAGCGCCGGCGGAGGCACGCTAATGCCTCGGCCCGTTTCCGCGCCCTCCCGCGCCTCCTTGCGCCGCGGGGCGCACGCCCGCGCACTCCGGGCACTCCGCGCGCCCCCGGGCCCTGAGCCCCGATCCCGTAGCCCCGCGGACCGTCGACCGCGACCGCCGACTCCGCCGGCCGCGGACCCCGCCGACCGCGCCCTCCCGAGCCCCGCAGACCTCGACCGCGGCCCCCGCAGGCCCCCGCCGCCCCCACCACCCCACCGACCGCCCGTCCGCCCGACCGCCCCCCGCCCCCTCAGCCGTCCACCACGAGGTCCGTCTCCTCGAAGACCAGCAGGGTGCGGCTGCTGAGTACCTCCGGGATCGCCTGGATGCGGGTCAGCACCAGTTCGCGCAGGCTGCGGTTGTCCGCGGTGTGGACCAGCAGCAGGACGTCGAAGTCGCCGCTGACCAGCGCGATGTGCGCGACACCCGGAAGGGTGAGCAGCTGCTCGCGGACCGTACGCCAGGTGTTCTGCACGATTTTCAGCGTGATGTACGCGGACGCCCCCTGGCCGGAGCGCTCGTGGTCGACCCGGGCGGTGAAGCCCCGGATTATGCCGTCCTCGATGAGCCGGTTGATGCGTGCGTAGGCGTTCGCACGGCTGACGTGGACGCGTTCGGCCACCGAGCGGACCGACGCGCGGCCGTCCTCCTGGAGCAGTCGCAGGATGTGCCGGTCGATCGCGTCGAGCGGGCGCGGCGGCTCTTGCGGCACGCCCCCGCGCGGCGGCTCGGCGACCGAGTCGGCCAACTGTTCAGTAGCCATCCCCCGGGGCCTCCTTACCATGGACGTACTGCCTCCATCTCAGGCTGTGGAGAACCGTTTGTCCACAGGCTGATCGCGACTGTGGTCAAAATGCCATCGGCGACCGAACAATCGGTAGGGAGCGGGACCGCCGCTCGACCAGCAGGCACTCGCGAACGGCGGGTGCGCGGACACCGCCCACGAGGAGGTGCGCAATGGCCCGATCGTCCCTGGCCTCCGGCTCGGGAAAGCCCGCCACCCGGTCCGGGAAGCGCCCCGGAACGACCGCCGCCGCGCGGCCGGAGACCACCGGCCCCGGACACACCCCGCCGCCCGGCTGGCGTCCCATGACCGACCCGGCGCCGCTGCTGCCCGACCCGGAGCCGTTCCGCGTGCTGGGCACCCCGGCCGCCGCCGACGCCGATCCGGTCCTGATGCGCGAGCTGTACGAAGCGCTGGTCCGCGGCCGCCGCTTCAACCGGCAGGCCACCGCGCTGACCCAGCAGGGCCGGCTGGCGGTCTACCCGTCGACCACCGGCCAGGAGGCCTGCGAGGTCGCCGCCGCCCGCTGCCTGGGCGAACGCGACTGGCTCTTCCCCAGCTACCGCGACACCCTCGCGGTCGTGGCGCGCGGCGTGGACCCGGTCGAGGTGCTGACGCTGCTGCGCGGCGACTGGCACAACGGCTACGACCCGGCCGCCACCCGGGTCGCCCCGCTCAGCACCCCGCTGGCCACCCAGCTGCCGCACGCGGTCGGCCTGGCGCACGCCGCCCGGCTGCGCGGCGACGACACCGTGGCGCTGGCCCTGGTCGGCGACGGCGGTACCAGTGAGGGCGACTTCCACGAGGCGCTCAACTTCGCCGCCGTCTGGAAGGCCCCGGTGGTCTTCCTCGTGCAGAACAACGGCTTCGCCATCTCGGTGCCGCTCCACAAGCAGACCGCCGCGCCCTCGCTGGCCCACAAGGCCGTCGGCTACGGCATGCCCGGCCGCCTGGTGGACGGCAACGACGCGCTCGCGGTGCACCAGGTGCTCACCGAGGCGGTCGAACGCGCCCGCGGTGGCGGCGGCCCCACCCTGGTCGAGGCGCTCACGTACCGGATCGACGCGCACACCAACGCCGACGACGCCACCCGGTACCGGGACGCCGCCGACCTCGAACCGTGGCGGGCGCACGATCCGCTCGTCCTGCTGGAGAACGCCTTGCGCGACCGTGACCTGGTGGACGACGCGGAGCTGCGCGCCGTCGAGGCCGGCGCCGAGGAGATGGCCGCCGAGCTGCGGCGCCGGATGAACGCCGACCCGGTGCTCGACCCGATGTCGCTCTTCGACCACGTGTACGCCAGCCGTACGACCCAGTTGCGCGAGCAGGCCGCCCGCCTGCGGGCCGAACTCGACGCCGAGGAGGCGTGATGGGCACCGCGACCGCTCCGGCGGCCCCCGCGAAGGCCGCCCGCAAGCCGGCCACCATGGCGCAGGCGCTCAACCGGGCCCTGCACGACTCGCTGGCCGCCGACCCCACCGTGCACGTCCTCGGCGAGGACGTCGGCACGCTGGGCGGCGTCTTCCGCATCACCGACGGCCTGGCCGCCGCCTTCGGGCCCGAGCGGGTCACCGACACGCCGCTGGCCGAGGCCGGCATCCTCGGTACCGCGGTCGGCATGGCCATGTACGGCCTGCGTCCGGTGGTGGAGATGCAGTTCGACGCGTTCGGATATCCGGCGCTGGAACAGCTGATCAGCCACGTCGCCAAGATGCGCAACCGCACCCGCGGCACGATGCCGATGCCGATCACCGTCCGCATCCCCTACGGCGGCGGCATCGGCGGCGTCGAGCACCACAGCGACTCCTCCGAGGCGTACTACCTGCACACCCCCGGTCTCCAGGTGGTGACCCCGGCGACCGTCGCCGACGCCTACGGGCTGCTGCGCGCCTCCATCGCCAGCGACGACCCGGTGATCTTCCTGGAGCCCAAGCGGCTCTACTGGGGCAAGGCCGACTGGTCGCCGGACGAGCCGGAGACGGTGCCGCCGCTCGGCCGGGCCGTCGTGCGGCGCCCGGGCCGCTCGGCCACGCTGATCACCTACGGCCCCTCGGTCCCGGTGTGCCTGGAGGCCGCCGAGGCCGCCACCGCGGAGGGCTGGGACCTGGAGGTCGTCGACCTGCGCAGCCTGATGCCGTTCGACGACGAGACGGTGTGCGCGTCGGTGCGGCGCACCGGCCGGGCGGTCGTGGTGCACGAGTCCTCCGGCTTCGCCGGCACCGGTGCGGAGATCGCCGCCCGGGTGATGGAACGCTGTTTCCACCATCTTGAGGCACCCGTTCTTCGGGTAACGGGTTTCGACATCCCCTATCCGCCGCCCATGCTGGAGCGCTACCACTTGCCCGGAGTCGACCGGGTGCTGGACGCGGTGGCCCGCCTGCAGTGGGAGGACTGATGGCCGCGGTGAAGGAGTTCGCCCTGCCGGACCTCGGTGAGGGACTGACCGAGGCGGAGATCGTGCGCTGGATGGTCGAGGTCGGCGACGTCGTCGAGATCGACCAGCCGGTCGTCGAGGTGGAGACCGCCAAGGCGATGGTCGAGGTGCCGTGCCCGTACGCGGGCGTGGTCACCGCACGCTACGGCGACCCCGGCGACGAGGTGCCGGTCGGCCGCCCGCTGGTCACGGTCGCCGTCGGTGACGCGGGTGACGGTGACGCGGCCTGCGGTGACCCCGCCGGCGCCGCGCCGCAGGAGCCCGCCGACCGCGCCCGCCTCGCCGCCGGGGCGACCGCGCAGGCCGTCGCCGTCGACGACGCCGGCGGTACTGCCGGCTCCGGCTCCGGCAACGTGCTGGTCGGCTACGGCACCGCGGGCGCCGCGCCGCGCCGCCGCCGGGTCCGGATGCCCGCCGACGGCGTGGACACCGGTACCCGGCGCGGTACCGGCCGGGCCGACGACGCGCCCGCCGCGCCGCTGGGACCGGTGGCCGTCGTCTCGCCGCTGGTGCGGCGGCTGGCCCGGGAGAACGGCGTCGACCTGCGGACGCTGCGCGGCACCGGCAGCAACGGGCTGGTCCTGCGCGCCGACGTGGAACGGGCCGTCGCGGACGCCGCCACCGCGTCCGCGTCCGCCGCGAAGCCGGTCGCGGTGACCGAGGGGGAGACCCGGGTGCCGTTGCGCGGGGTGCGCGGCGCGGTCGCCGAGAAGCTCTCGCGCAGCCGCCGGGAGATCCCGGACGCCACCACCTGGGTCGACGCGGACGCCACCGGGCTGCTGGCCGCCCGCGCCGCGATGAACGCCGGCCACCCGGACCGCAAGGTGTCCGTGCTGGCGCTGCTGGCCCGTATCTGCACCGCCGCGCTGGCCCGTTACCCGGAGCTGAACGCGGTGGTGGACACCGCGAGCAACGAGATCGTCCGGCTGGCCCCGGTACACGTGGGGTTCGCCGCCCAGACCGACCGCGGACTCGTCGTCCCGGTGATCCGGGACGCGCACGCCAGGACCACCGAGGACCTGGCCGCCGAGATCGGCCGGCTGACGGCCGCGGCCCGGGACGGCAAGCTGTCGCCCGCCGATCTCACCGGTGGCACCTTCACCCTGAACAACTACGGCGTCTTCGGGGTGGACGGCTCCACGCCGATCATCAACCACCCCGAGGCGGCGATGCTCGGCGTCGGCCGGATAGCCGCCAAGCCCTGGGTGGTGGACGGTGAGCTGGCGGTGCGGCAGGTCGTGCAGCTGTCGTTCACCTTCGACCACCGGGTCTGCGACGGCGGCACGGCGGGCGGCTTCCTGCGCTACGTCGCCGACTGCGTGGAGAGCCCGGCCCTCCTGCTGCGTTCCATCTGACGATCCGATCAACCGACGAACGGCGCTCCGCCGCAGCCGGGTACCCGCCGCAGGGCCGGGCCCGGCCCGGCGGACGGGATACTCCCCGCATGAGTACGCGCAGTGGGGAACGGGAGCCGGCCGACGTCAGCGGTGGACGCGCCGCTGAGGCTGCTGGCGGTGGAGGTGCGTCGGCTGGCGCCGGAGGTGGACGCGCCGCTGAGGCTGCTGGCCAACGTGCGTCTGCTGGCGTCAGCGGGGAACGCGCCGCCGGAGCCGCCGGAGCCGCCGGAGCCGCCGGAGCCGCCGGAGCCGCCGGAGCCGCTGACGCCGCCGGAGGCCACCGTGTTTGTGGCGGCGTCGGCACCGGCCGGTCGCCCGGCGGTGACGGCCGGCCCCGGGAGCCCTTCGACGTCGTCGTGCTGGCCGGGGGTGCCGGGCGGCGGCTCGGCGGTGCGGACAAGCCGGGGCTGCGGGTCGGCGGCAGCACGCTGCTGGACCGGGTGCTCGCCGCCTGTCCCGGCGCGGCCGCCACCGTGGTGGTCGGACCCCGGCGCGGCACCGCGCGCCCGGTGACCTGGACCCGTGAACAGCCCGCGGGCGGCGGTCCGCTGGCCGCGCTGACCGCCGGCGTCCGGCACACCACCGCCGGCCTGGTCGCGGTACTCGCCGCCGACCTGCCGTTCGTCACACCGGCGGCGGTCGGCGCGCTGCTGGACGGCGTGCCGGCCGGTGCCGACGGCGTGCTGTACACCGACCCCGGCGGGCGCGACCAGCCGTTGCTCGCGGTCTACCGGGGCGAGCCGCTGCGCCGGGAGATCGCGCTGCTGGCCGCCGAGCACGGCGGCACCGGCGGGCTGCCGCTGCGGCTGCTGACCGCCGAACTCACTCTGGGACGGCTGGCCGATCCGGGTGGCGTGGCGACGTTCGACACCGACACCTGGGAGGCGCTGACCGCGGCCCGCTCCCGGATCAGGGAGCATGGACGGGTGCTGGATGAATGGATCGCCGCAGTCAAGGCCGACCTCGGGATCGATCTCGACGTCGACACCGCCGCCCTCCTCGACCTCGCCCGGGACGCCGCGCACGGTGTGGCCCGGCCCGCCGCGCCGCTGACGACGTTCCTGGTCGGCTACGCGGCCGCCCTGGCCGGCGGTGGCCGCGAGGCGGTCGCGGAGGCCGCCGCCAAGGCCGCCGCCCTGGCCCGCCGCTGGGAGGAGGAGGCCGCTCCCGGCAGCCCGGGGGACGGTGGCGCCGGATGACCGCGCCCGCGCCGGACGCCGCGCGTGTCGCGCCGGCCCCGCACCACGAGACGGACTGGCGGACGGCCCGCCGGATCGCCCGCGACACCGGCCGGCCGCGACCGCCGGTCGACCGGCCGCTGCGCGACGCGCTCGGCGACGCGCTGGCGGCACCGCTGACGGCGCTGACCGACCTGCCCGCGTTCGACACCGCCGCGATGGACGGCTGGGCGGTGGCCGGACCCGGGCCGTGGCGGCGGACGGAGACCGGCGCGCTGCTGGCCGGCCACGGCACCGGGGCGGCGCTGGCGGACGGCGAGGCGGTCCCGATCGCCACCGGCGCGCCGCTGCCGCCGGGCGCGACGGGCGTCCTGCGCCGCGAGCACGGGGAGACCGGCCCCGGTGACGCCGGCCCGCTGCGGGTGCGCGAACCGTACCCGGCGCCCGGCCCGGGCCACGAGGTGCGGCCGCGCGGTCAGGAGTGCCGGGCCGGCGAACGGCTGCTGGAGCGCGGCACGGTCGTCGGACCGCCGGTGCTGGCGCTGGCGGCGGCGGCCGGTTACGACGTGCTGCCGGTGGTGCCGAGGCCGCGGGTGGACGTGCTCGTGCTGGGCGACGAACTGCTCACCCGCGGACTGCCCGACGACGGCCGGGTGCGGGACGCGCTCGGTCCGCTGCTGCCGCCGTGGCTGCGCCGGCTGGGCGCGCGGGCGCCGGAGGAACCGCGGCGGATCGGCGACGACGCCGAGGCGCTGCGGCAGGCGGTCGCCCACAGCACCGCCGATCTGATCATCACCACGGGCGGTACGGCCGCCGGTCCCGCCGACTTCGTGCGGCCGGTGCTGGCCGGGCTGAAGGCGCGCGTCCTGGTCGACGGCGTCGCGGTCCGCCCGGGGCACCCGATGCTGCTGGCGGTGCTGCCCAGCGGCCGTCCGCTGGTGGGCCTGCCGGGCAACCCGCTGGCGGCCGTCTCCGGCGTGCTGACCCTGGTCGAGCCGCTACTGCGCACCTTGACCGGCCGCGCCGACCGCGAGCCGCGCTCCGGCGCCCTGGAACAGCAGGTGCCCGGCCACCCGCACGACACCCGCCTGGTCCCGGTGGCCTTCCGCTCCGGCGGCCGGGTCGCGCCGCTGCGGTTCCACGGCCCCGCGATGCTGCGCGGCCTCGCCGAGGCGGACGCCATGGCCGTCGTCCCACCGGGCGGCGCCCCGGCCGGCACGGAGGTCGAGCTGCTGCTGACGCCGTGAGGCGGACGGCGTGGCGTGGGACGGCGTGGCGGGAGACAACGTGACGTGGGACGGCGATACGTATGACCGTCTGATCTGTGACCGGCGTGACCGGCGTGACCGGCGTGACCGGCGTGACGGCGTGACGGCGTGACGGGGCGAAGGCGTGAGGCGTGAGGCGTGACAAACGTGCCGGGGCAACGGGCCGAAGGCGCGACGGCGCAAAAGCGCGAAGCCGTCACGCCGGAGCACCCGTCACTCCGTAAACGGCACCGCCCCGCACCGCGGTCGCCGCACCGGAAGCCACCCCGTGCCCCGCGTCCGGCGCGGCCCCGTACCGCCGTGACCGCACTCAACGCCGCGCCCCGTGCCGTCCTCACCGGTGGCGGATCGCGGGGGTAGCCTCGCGGCATGTACGCGATCACGATTCCGGAACCCGGCGGCCCCGAGGCCCTGGTGTGGGCCGAGGTGCCCGACCCCGAGGCGGGCGAGGGTGAGGTGGTGGTCGAGGTGGCCGCCGGCGCCGTCAACCGCGCCGACCTCCTCCAGCGGCAGGGCCACTACCCGCCGCCGCCGGGCGCGCCGGTCTACCCGGGACTGGAGTGCTCGGGGCGGATCGCCGAGGTCGGCGAGGGGGTGACCGGCTGGTCGGTGGGCGACGAGGTCTGCGCGCTGCTGGCCGGCGGCGGGTACGCCCAGCGGGTCGCGGTGCCGGCCGGCCAGTTGCTGCCGGTGCCGGACGGGGTCGGCGTCGTCGAGGCCGCCGCGCTGCCCGAGGTGACGGCGACGGTGTGGTCCAACGTCTTCATGGTCGCCAACCTCCGTCCCGGCGAGACCCTGCTGGTGCACGGCGGCGCCAGCGGCATCGGCACGATGGCCGTCCAGCTCGCCAAGGCCGTCGGCGCGCGCGTCGCGGTCACCGCGGGCGGCCCGCAGAAGCTGGAGCGCTGCCGCGAGCTGGGCGCCGACATCCTCATCGACTACCGCGAGCAGGACTTCGTCGCCGCGCTGAAGGACGCCACCGACGGCGCCGGGGCCGACGTCATCCTGGACATCATGGGCGCCAAGTACCTGTCGCGGAACATCGACGCCCTCGCTCTCAGCGGCCGGCTCGCCGTCATCGGCATGCAGGGCGGGTCGAAGGCGGAACTCGACCTCGGCAAGCTGCTCGCCAAGCGGGCCGCGGTCACCGCCACGTCGCTGCGCGGCCGCCCGCGCGGCGAGAAGGCCGCCATCATCGCCGCCGTGCGCGAACACGTCTGGCCGCTGGTCGCCGACGGCAAGGTCCGCCCGGTCGTCCACGCCTCCGTGCCGATGGAGAACGCCGCCGAGGCGCACCGCGCCCTGGATGCCGGTGACCACGTCGGCAAGATCCTGCTCACCGTCTGACCCCCGCCGCGCCCCCTTCCCGGTGATCCCGCACGCGCCCCGGCCGGTTCCGGGATGCCGCGCCGGTCGCTCCGTGTGACCCTGGGTATACGGAACGATCCCACCGGACGGTAAGGGGGCCGGCGTGCCCGTCGCTCGCCGTATCCGACGCAGACTCCCCCCGGCCCGCCTCGCGTCGGCCGTCCCGCTGGCGGTGGCCGCCGCGCTGGCCCTGGCCCCGGTGGCGTGCGCGGCCGACGCGCCCGCGTCCGGCGGGGTGTCCGGCGCCGCCCGGCCGTGGCCCGCGGCGTCCGACGGCCGGGCCACGGCGTCCGGCCCCCCGCCCCCCGCCGCCGGCGTGCCGCCCACCGCCGACCCCGCCTCCGGCTCGCCGACCGCCCGCCCGCCGGGCCACCGCACCCCGGGCCACCGCGCAACGGCCGCCCGCGCCCCGGGCCACCGCACCCCCGCCCCCGGTGACGCCCCCTCCGCCGACCCCGACCCGCCCCACGACGGCGGTACCGCCGCGGACGACGCCCCCCGAGCCG
Source organism: Streptantibioticus silvisoli (assembly GCF_027947535.2). Taxonomy (GTDB): domain Bacteria; phylum Actinomycetota; class Actinomycetes; order Streptomycetales; family Streptomycetaceae; genus Streptantibioticus_C; species Streptantibioticus_C silvisoli. The sequence goes on along the minus strand of NZ_JAAGKO020000022.1, from coordinate 47,686 downwards.
ATCCCTACGCCCCCTGGAGCCCCTTCACGCAGGTCAGCGCGTCGTCGGCGCCGGGCGGTGGCGGCATGGGGCTGGTGGCCGACGACGCGGTCGGCGCGGTCGTGGCGGACGGCGGTGAGCAGCAGCACCCGGCGCCCGGCGGCGATCCGGCGCTGGCCGGCAACCGGGCCGGTGAGGGCCGGCCGCACCCCGGGCGGGACGCGGATCACGACGAGCTGGGCCTGCCGCTGGGCCGCGGCGCCGTCTGGCAGCTCACCTCCGGCGACGGGCCGGACGGCGCGGGACCGGACGGCGGAGGAGCGGACGGCGTGGGGGCGGGGCCGGCCGGCGGCGCCGACCTGCCGCGGCAGGCGGACCCGGGAGCGGAATCGGGCGCGGACCCGGGCACGGAGGCGGGCGCGGCCACCGGGCAGGTTGTTCCCGCGCTGCCCCCGGTGCCGGGCGGTGCGGCGAGGAACAGCACGGCATGGCCGCCGGGCGGGGCGTCGGGCGGTTCGTCGGCCACACGGGCGCCCGGTGAGCCGGTTCCGGGGCGGTCCGGGCCGGCCCGGGCGGCCGGGGAGGAACCGCAGACGGCGGCCGGGCCGGCCGGGCGGGCGCTGCGGGTGCTGCCGTTCGGCACCGGCCTGGCGCTGCTGGGCGCGGGGCTGGGCGTGCTGGCGGTGCGGCAGCGGCGGCGCTGAGGCGTTGCCGGCGGGCGGCCGGGCGGGCGCCGCGGGGGTCCAGGGACGGCTCCGGGACGGCCCCGGGACGGTTCGCATCCCGGACCGGGACGTGGACTGCGTCATACGTGCGAGACAATGAACGTATGGATACGCCGATGAACGAACGGTCGCAGGACGGGGGCCCGCACGTGCTGGTCGTCGGCCCGGACGGAATGGCGCTGGGCAACGCCGGCCGGGGTGATGACGGCGAGCCCCGCGAGATCCCGGTGACGGAGATGGTCGAGCAGCCCGCGAAGGTCATGCGCATCGGCAGCATGATCAAGCAGCTGCTGGAGGAGGTCCGCGCCGCACCTCTCGACGAGGCGAGCCGGGTCCGGCTGAAGGAGATCCACCGAAGTTCGGTCAAGGAGCTGGAGGAGGGCCTGGCGTCCGAACTGGTCGCCGAACTCGACCGGCTCTCCCTGCCGTTCACCGACGACACGGTGCCCAGCGAGGCCGAACTGCGCATCGCGCAGGCCCAGTTGGTGGGCTGGCTGGAGGGGCTGTTCCACGGCATCCAGACCGCCCTGTTCGCGCAGCAGATGGCCGCGCGCGCCCAGTTGGAGCAGATGCGCCGCGCGTTGCCGCCCGGCGTCGGCGGTGACGGGGAGTCCGAGGACCCCGCCACCCACCCGGGTGCCACCCGCACCGGACCGTACCTGTGACACCGGTGCGGCCCTCACGTACCGGTCCTTCCGCCGGGACGTGACGGATCGCCGCACGACACGGATCGCCGCACGACACGAACCGCCGCACGACACGGAACGGCCCCGGCGCACGCGCCGGGGCCGTTCCGTTCCGTTCAGGTCCGCTCAGATCCCGCCCAGGAGGCAGGGCGGCGGGGAGGGTCAGTCCAGCTTGCCGGTCGAGACGTACAGCACGATCTTGGTCGTCTTCGGGTTGAACGAGTCGTACGGGGAGGGGTTGCTGTCCATCACGGTGCCCTTGCCGAACAGGTGCTCGTCGGTGGGCACCTCCCGGTACTTCCAGCCGGCCCGGTCCAGGCACGCCTTCACCGAGTCGATGTAGGTGAAGTCCAGGTCGGGCATGGTGACCGTGCTGCCGCCGCCCATGCCCTCGTTGGCGTCGGTGCACTCCGAGGCGTTGATGGTCTTGCTCGGGTCGCCCATGGTGACCGACGGCGCCGGTGCGGTCGACGCCCCGTAGGTGTTCGTCGTCGGGTCCGGGTCCGTGCTGCCGTTGTTCTTGTTGGTCAACGCGCCGATGACCAGCAGCAGCACCACCGCCGCGATCACCGCGATGATCCCGAAGATCACCAGCGGCTTCCAGTTGCCGCCGCCGCTCGGGGGCGTCGGCGGCTTCTGGGTGTAGGCCGGGGACGGGCCCGGGCCCATCGGCCGCTGCTGCACCGGGGGCGCCGGCGTCTGGTAGTTCATCGGCGCGTACTGCTGCGGCATCGGGTTGGGCGTCGGCGGCCCGTAGCTCATCTGCTGCGCGAGCGGCTGCTGTTGCGGCGGCGGGGTCTGGGACGGCTGGGACGGGTAGGGCGGCGGGGTCCGCGGGCCGTCGACGGTCGCGTTGGGGAAGACCGCGAACGAGTCCGGGTTGGTGTGCTGGTAGCCGTGGTGCGCCTTGGGGCCCTCGCCGATCACCAGCGGCGTCGCGGCGTGCGCGCTGCCCGCCACCCGCACGCACTCGTCCTGCATCGCCTCGGCGGTCGGGAAGCGCTCCGCCGGGTTCTTCCGCAGCGCCCGCGCCACCAGCGCGTCCACCGCCGGCGGCAGCGAACGGTTGATCGACGACGGGACCGGCGGCTCCTCCTGCACGTGCTGGTAGGCCACCGCCAGCGGCGAGTCGCCCTCGAACGGCAGCCGTCCGGTGAGCAGTTCGAACAGCATGCAGCCGACCGAGTACAGGTCGGAGCGGGCGTCCACCCCGCGGCCCAGCGCCTGTTCCGGCGACAGGTACTGCGGGGTACCGACCACCATGCCGGTCTGCGTCATCGACGTCACCCCGGACTGGAGGGCCCGCGCGATGCCGAAGTCCATCACCTTGACCACGCCGCGCCGGGTCAGCATGACGTTGCCCGGCTTGATGTCCCGGTGCACCAGGCCCATTTCGTGACTGGCGGTCAGCGCGGCCAGCACGTCGGCGGTGATCTTCAGCGCCCGGTCCGTGGGCATCGCGCCCTGCGCCGCCACGTCGCGGTCCAGCGCGTCGCGCAGCGGGTCGCCGTCCACGAGCTCCATCACGATGTACGGGACGGAGCGGCCGTCTATCTCGTCCTCGCCGGAGTCGTAGACCGAGACGATGTTGGTGTGGTTCAGCTTGGCGACCGCCTGCGCCTCGCGGCGGAACCGCTCGCGGAACGACGCCTCCCGGCCCAGCTCGCTGTGCAGCGTCTTGACCGCCACCGGCCGGTCCAGCACGGTGTCGTGCCCCAGGTGCACCGACGCCATCCCGCCCTCGCCGAGCATGCGGCGCAGCTGGTACCGGCCGCCTCCCACGGTGCTGCCCGAGAAGTCGCCGCGCGCGTCCCCGCTCATTGAACCGCTTCCCCCTTGGCGGGTTCGCCCGCACGTCACACGAAGACCTATGCTTACCTGTCCGCCAAGTGTGCCGGAGAGCGGATATGCGTCAAGTTGCTTGACCGTTCCGTCACCGGATGACCCGGAAACCGTGTCCCAACTGTGAAGCGGCCACCGAGCGGACGTGCGACGGGCGCCTCCGGCTTTTCTGCCGTCCGCGCCGAGACGGTAGGTTCGTCTCCTAAGCACTCAGCACCACTTGGCACTCAGCACGTCCAGGTACCGAGAGCCCACCTGGCACGCAGGCGATGAGCGACGGCGAGGACTGATGGACCACACGCAGGCCGCCTCCGACGACCCCGACCAGTCCAAGGCCCCCGGGGACCCGACCGGGCGGCCAGCCGGTCCGGGGGACGACACACCGGCCGAATCCGTCGCCCAGTTCGGCGACAACGGGCTGATCGGCGACGGGCGTTACCGCCTCACCCGGCGTCTGGGCCGCGGCGGCATGGCCGAGGTCTACGCCGCCGAGGACGTCCGGCTCGGCCGCACCGTCGCGGTCAAACTGATGCGCGGTGACCTCGCCGAGGACCCGATCTCCAAGGCCCGCTTCACCCGTGAGGCCCAGTCCGTGGCCGGCCTCAACCACCACTCCATCGTCGCGGTCTACGACTCCGGCGAGGACCGGTACGGCCAGGACACCGTGCCGTACATCGTGATGGAGCTGTGCGAGGGCCGCACGATCCGCGAACTGCTGGTGGACTCCGACGCGCCGCCGGTCGAACAGGCGCTGGTCATCGTCTCCGGCGTCCTGGACGCGCTGGCCTACAGCCACCAGCACGGCATCGTGCACCGTGACATCAAGCCGGCCAACGTCGTCATCACCCACGCCGGCGCCGTCAAGGTCATGGACTTCGGCATCGCCCGCGCGCTGCACGGCGCGTCCACCACGATGACGCAGACCGGCATGGTCATGGGCACCCCGCAGTACCTGTCGCCGGAACAGGCGCTCGGCAAGGCCGTCGACCACCGCAGCGACCTGTACGCCACCGGCTGCCTGCTCTACGAACTCCTCGCGCTGCGCCCGCCGTTCATGGGCGAGACCCCGCTGTCGGTGGTCTACCAGCACGTCCAGGACGACCCCCGGGTGCCGTCCACCGTCAGCGACCGGGTGCCGCCGGAGCTGGACGGCCTGGTGCTGCGCGCGCTGGCCAAGGACCCCGACGACCGCTTCCAGAGCGCCGAGGAGATGCACGGCCTGGTCCAGTACGCGCTGCGCATGCTGGCCGAGAGCGGCGGCTGGACCGGGACCTGGGACACCGGCTACGTCGACCACGCCGCCACCACGGCGCTGCCCGGCCCCGCCGCCACGACCGTGCTGCCCGGTCACTCCGGCAACACCGCCGAACTGGGCCCGCCGCTGATCATGGGCCCGCCGATCGGCCCCGACGAGCCCGCCTACGGCTACGCCGACGCCGCGCCCGCCCACCGCGGCCGCAACGTCTTCCTGGTGCTGGTCGCCGCCCTGGTCGCCATCGGCATCGGCGTCTTCATCGCCCTCAACGCCGCGCAGAACCACGGCAACGGCCACACCCCGCTCAGCCCGGCCTCCCCCCGGGTCGCCGACAGCGGCGGCCCGGCCTCGCAGCCGACCCGGACCGGCTCGCAGGACGGTGACCAGTCGACGGCCTCGCCGTCCTGGACGCGGACCGACCAGCCGTCCAACCCCTACCCGTCGAAGTCGGCCACCACGTCCCAGCCGCCGTCCACGGCCCCGGCGTCCACCCCGCCGGCCACCACCCCGCCGCCGTCCACCCCGCCGCCCAGCACGCCCCCGGCGTCCGACGGCGGCTCGGACGGCGGGAGCTCCCCGTCGCTGCCCCCGATCCTCGGCGGCAGCAGCGGCGGCAGCGGCGGCGACAGCAACGGCCAAGGCGGCAACGACACCTGAGCGCCCGGCCCGAAGCCCGCACCGGCGCCCCCGGCGCCGGACGGGTGAGGGCCGGCACCGGGCCGCACGGCACACGTCACGCGGCACGCGGCTCACCGGTGGAGGGCCGATCGCGGCTCACCCGGTGAAGGCGTCGACCGGGAACGCGGGGGCAGCCGGTGAAGGCTCCAGCCGCGAACCACGCGGGCCCACCCGGTGAAGGCCCCGGCCGCGGAACCCGCCGCGCCCGCGCCCGGTGTGGCTCGCGCAGCACACCGGCTCACCCGGTGAAGGCGCCAGCCGGGAACGCGGGGGCACCCGGTGAAGGCTCCAGCCCCGGCCCCGGCCCACGCGGGCCCACCCGGTGAAGGCCCCGGCCCGCCAACCACACCCGCTCACCCCGTGAAGGCGGCCAGCACCGCCTCGTACTCCCGGGTCCACCACACCACGAGGGCCGCGGCGGCCGGGAAGAGCGGGTCGGCGCGGCAGTCGAGGCGCTGGTAGCGCCAGCGCAGCATCCACAGGTCGTTCAGCCGCTCCCACCACACCCGGCGCACCGCGGCGGCCAGGTCGTTGGCCGGTACGCCGGTGGTGAGCCGGTACGCCCGCGCGTAGGCGCGGACCTTGGCGAGATCCAGTGCGCCGTCCGGCCCGAGGAAGAAGATCACCGCCGCCCGCACCGCCTCCTCGGCGCGCGGCTGGACCCCCAGCCGGTCCCAGTCGATGATCGCGGCCGGCTCGGCCCCGCGGTACAGCAGGTTGAACGGGTGGAAGTCGCCGTGCACCCAGCCGCAGGCCGGCGCCGCCGAGGCGGCCGGCCGGCGGTGCGCGTACCGCTCCAGCAGCGCGCGGCGCTCCAGCAGCCGCCGCTCCGCCAGTACGTCCATCGGATCGCGCGGCCGGTGCCGCCCGGCCAGCCGCAGCAGTTCGCCGATCAGCGTGTCGGTCTCCTCCGCCCGCGCGCTGCCGGACCCGGGCCCCCCGGCGCCGCCGGCGCCCGCCATGCCCGCGGTGATGCCGGCCAGCACGCGTTCCAGTGCCAGGTGCACCCGGCCCAGCAGCCAGCCCAGCCGGCGCGACTGGCCGGTGGTCAACTCGCTGCCCGCCCGGTGCCGCCCGTCGACCCAGGGGTAGAGCGCGTACGGACGGCCGCCCAGGACGTACACGGTCCGGCCGTCGCGGCCGGTCAGCGGCGCCGCCACCGGCAGGCCGAGGGCGCCGAGCCGCAGCGTCGCGCGGTGCTGGCGGACGATGGTCGCCGGATGGGTGGCCCGCCGTTCGGGCCGGTCGGGGTCGTCCAGATAGTGCTTGAGGAAGAACGACCCGCGGGTGGTGCGCAGGCGGTAGCCGTGGTTCAGCAGCCCCTGCGCCACCGGTCGGCACGCCAGCGGATCGCCGGCGCCGTAGTGGTTCAGCAGGCTGTGGAGCGTGCGGTCGGAGGGCATGGCGACCGCCGGACTGCGAGGAGGCACCCGGCGAATGGTAGATCACTCAGCGTGTCCGTGTGATCACACCCCCGCTTGGCCCTTACGTCATCGACCGTCCCGGGATACCGTGCGGGTGTCCCGGTGGCCTGCGGTAATGCGCCGTCGAAGCGGTTTGCTAGGAAATCAAAGCAAAACCGCAGGTAGACGCCCAATCGCGCGCTCGTGTGAAGTGTGGGTAACGTCTGTTGCGCAGGCCGTGTCCGGGGCGGAAGTCACGCCCGGACCGGGCCTGTCGCACACACCCCGTGCGCCGAGCCGATTTGGGTGATCCCGCACGGCGCCCGGCGGACCCCGGGGCCGGCCAGACGGAGGAGCAAGACGTGAGCGTGAAAAGCACTGCCGCGCGCAGCAGCCGCGGCGGCGCCAAGCGCCGAGGGGGAGCCGGGGCGCAGCCCCCGCTCGTGCAGTTGCTGACCCCGGAGGGCGAGCGTGTCGAACACCGCGAGTACTCCATCGACCTGACCCCCGAGGAACTGCGCGGTCTGTACCGCGACATGGTGCTGACCCGCCGCTTCGACGCCGAGGCGGTCACCCTCCAGCGGCAGGGCGAGCTGGGCCTGTGGGCCTCGCTGCTCGGCCAGGAGGCCGCCCAGATCGGCTCCGGCCGGGCCACCCGCGCCGACGACTACGTGTTCCCCACGTACCGCGAGCACGGCGTCGCCTGGACCCGCGGCGTGGACCCGCTGAACCTGCTCGGGATGTTCCGCGGCGTCAACAACGGCGGCTGGGACCCGAACGAGAACAACTTCCAGCTCTACACGATCGTCATCGGCTCGCAGACCCTGCACGCGGCCGGCTACGCCATGGGCATCGCCAAGGACGGCGCGGACTCCGCCGTCATCGCCTACTTCGGCGACGGCGCCTCCAGCCAGGGCGACGTGGCGGAGGCGTTCACCTTCGCGGCCGTCTACAACGCCCCCGTGGTGTTCTTCTGCCAGAACAACCAGTGGGCGATCTCCGAGCCCACCGAGAAGCAGTCCCGGGTGCCGATCTACCAGCGCGCCGCCGGCTTCGGCTTCCCCGGCGTCCGGGTGGACGGCAACGACGTGCTGGCGGTGCTCGCGGTGACCCGGGCCGCCCTGGAGCGCGCCCGCACCGGCGGCGGCCCGATGCTGGTCGAGGCGTTCACCTACCGGATGGGCGCGCACACCACCTCCGACGACGCCAGCCGCTACCGGCTCGACGACGAGCGCGTCGCGTGGGAGGCGAAGGACCCGATCCTGCGGCTGAAGGCATACCTGACCAAGCAGGGCGTCGCCGACGAGGCGTACTACGCCGAGGTCGACGCGGAGAGCGACACGATGGCCAAGCGGGTCCGCGAGGGCGTGCGGTCCATGCCCGACCCCGACCCGATGTCGATCTTCGAGAACGTCTACGCGGACGGCCACAGCCTGGTCGACGAGGAGCGGGCGGCGTTCGCCGAGTACCAGGCCTCCTTCGAGGACCACCAGGAAGGGGCGGCCCGATGACCTCCATGACCCTCGCCAAGGCACTCAACGAGTCGCTGCGGCACTCCCTGGAGTCGGACCCCAAGGTCCTCATGATGGGTGAGGACGTCGGCAAGCTCGGCGGCGTCTTCCGCATCACCGACGGCCTGCAGAAGGACTTCGGCGAGGAGCGGGTGATCGACACCCCGCTCGCGGAGTCCGGCATCGTCGGCACCGCGATCGGCCTGGCCCTGCGCGGCTACCGCCCGGTGGTGGAGATCCAGTTCGACGGCTTCGTCTTCCCGGCGTACGACCAGATCGTCACCCAGCTGGCCAAGATGCACGCCCGGGCGCTCGGCAAGATCAAGCTGCCGGTCGTCGTGCGCATCCCCTACGGCGGCGGCATCGGCGCGGTCGAGCACCACTCGGAGTCGCCGGAGACGCTGTTCGCGCACGTCGCCGGCCTGAAGGTGGTCTCCCCCGCGACGCCGTCGGACGGCTACTGGATGCTCCAGCAGGCCATCGAGTGCGACGACCCGGTGATCTTCTTCGAGCCCAAGCGCCGCTACTGGGACAAGGGCGAGGTCGACACCGCCGCCGTCCCCGCGCCGCTGCACCGCGCCAACGTGGCCCGCGAGGGCCGGGACCTGACGCTGGCCGCCTACGGGCCGATGGTCAAGGTCTGCCTGGAGGTCGCCAAGGCCGCCGAGGAGGACGGGCGCAGCCTGGAGGTGCTGGACCTGAGGTCCATGTCGCCGATCGACTTCGACGGGATCCAGGCCTCGGTGGAGAAGACCCGCCGGCTGGTCGTGGTGCACGAGGCCCCGGTGTTCCTGGGCACCGGCGCCGAGATCGCCGCCCGGATCACCGAACGCTGCTTCTACCACCTGGAGGCACCGGTGCTGCGGGTGGGCGGTTTCCACGCCCCGTACCCGCCGGCCCGGGTCGAGGAGGAGTACCTGCCCGGCCTTGACCGCGTGCTCGACGCCGTTGACCGCGCGCTGGCCTTCTGAAAGCCGAGGAGATCAGTGACCGTGATTGACACAGCGCAGCGCTTCCGCGAGTTCAAGATGCCCGACGTGGGCGAGGGACTCACCGAGGCCGAGATCCTCAAGTGGTTCGTCGCCGTCGGTGACACCGTCTCCGACGGCCAGGTGGTGTGCGAGGTCGAGACGGCCAAGGCCGCCGTCGAGCTGCCCATCCCGTTCGACGGCGTGGTCAGCGAGCTCCGGTTCCCCGAGGGCGACACCGTCGACGTGGGCACCGCCATCATCTCGGTGGACACCACCCCCGGCGCTCCCGTCGAAGAGCCGGCCCCGGCTCCGGCCCCCGCCGCCGCGCCCGCAGCGTCGGCCCCGGCCGCGCCGGCCGCCGACGAGCCGGCGCCGAAGCGGCAGGCGGTGCTGGTGGGCTACGGCGTCGCCACCACGACGTCCAAGCGCCGCCCGCGCAGGACCGCCGCCCCGGCGTCGGCAGCCGTGCGCGAGCAGGTCCAGGCCGAGCTGAACGGCACCGCCGCGCCCGCTGCCACTCCGGTGCCGACCGCTCCGGTGCCGGCCGCGGCGCCCACCGCGGCCCCGGCGTCCGGTGACCGGCCGCTGGCCAAGCCGCCGGTGCGCAAGCTGGCCCGGGACCTCGGCGTCGACCTGGCCGCCGTACTGCCGACCGGGCCGCACGGCGACATCACCCGGGACGACGTGCACGCCGCCGCCGCTCCGGAGCCCGCCGCGCCGCAGGCCGCCCCGGCCCCGGCCGCGCGGGTCGAACAGCCGACCGCCCCGGCGGCCGGCGCGGGCGCGGATGTTTCACGTGAAACACGCGTTCCGATCAAGGGCGTCCGCAAGGCGACCGCGCAGGCCATGGTGGCCAGCGCGTTCACCGCGCCGCACGTCACCGAGTTCGTCACCTTCGACATCACCCGCAGCATGCGGCTGGTGCAGGAGCTGAAGCTCGACCCGGCGTTCGCCGGCCTCAAGGTCAGCCCGCTGCTGCTGGTGGCGAAGGCCCTGCTGGTCGCGATCCGGCGCAACCCGGACGTCAACGCGGCCTGGGACGAGGTGAACCAGGAGATCGTCCGCAAGAGCTACGTCAACCTGGGCATCGCCGCGGCCACCCCGCGCGGGCTGATCGTGCCGAACATCAAGGACGCGAACGCCCTCACCCTCCCCCAGCTCGCCGCCGCGCTCGGCGACCTGGTCGGCACCGCCCGGGAGGGCAGGACCACCCCCGCCGCCATGCAGGGCGGGACGGTCACCATCACCAACGTCGGCGTCTTCGGCGTCGACACCGGTACGCCCATCCTGAACCCGGGGGAGTCCGCGATCCTCGCCTTCGGCGCGGTCAAGGACCAGCCCTGGGTGCACAAGGGCAAGGTCAAGCCGCGCAAGGTCACCACCCTCGCGCTCTCCTTCGACCACCGCCTGGTCGACGGCGAACTCGGCTCCAAGGTCCTCGGCGACATCGCCGCGGTCCTGGAACAGCCCAAGCGCCTGATGACCTGGGCGTGACGGCCAGGGCGTGAACGCCCGCGGGGCCCGGACGGCGGTGACGCGGTCCGGGCCCCGCGGCGTGCCGGGCCGGGCGCTCAGGTCGCGTCGCCGTTGAAGTGCCAGCGCGTCTGGCTGAACTCGCCCTTGCCGAAGCCGAAGGCGGTCACCGGGGCGACCTCGTAGACCAGGGCGCGGCCGTGGCCCGGTGCCCGGCCGGCGGCCGGCAGGACGAACGCGCCGTCGTGGACGTCGTAGTGCCAGCCGGCGCCGTACTTGTCCTCGTAGGCCTCGGCGATCCGGACCAGCCGCGCGTGATCGGTGATGTTGACGGCGTCGCCCTCCACGGTCAGGTCGAAGCCGCTGCCGTAGTCGTTGGCGCCGGTGGTCATGACCACGTGCGGGTTGGCGGCGAGGTTGCGGGCCTTGCGCTCGTCCGGGCCGGTGCAGAAGTACAGCGCGTCGTCGACCCAGACGGAGATCAGCGGCGTGACGTGCGGGCGCCCGTCGGGCCGCACCGTCGAGAGCCAGAAGACCTCGGCCGCCCGCAACCGGTCACGGGCCCGGACCCAGTCGGCCGGCCGCGCCTGCGGATCGCTGTACCGGGCGTCGAGTTCGGTCACCGGTTCGGCCTGCTTGCTGTGCGCCATCGCGAATCTTCCCCTCGTCGGCGTCCCGGGCATCCCTTCCAGGCTGGCACCGAACGTCGCGACGCGCCGCTCCAGACCGGCGCCGAACGTCGCGCCGGGCCGCGCGGGCGGGCGCGGCGGGCCGGGGACGGGGGCGCGGCGGCTGCGCACGGGGGCGCCGCGGCCGGGCCGGGACGGGCCGCGGCGCGGGCGCGCGCCCCTCGCGCACCGACGCGTTGGAGCGCGGCCGGAGCGTTGGGTACCGGCCGCCGACGTGTTGTATCTATGATGCGCGCATGATGAGCACGTCATCGGCCTCCGGCGCCCCGGCCAAGCGTCCCCCCGCTGCGGAACGGGTCTACGCGCACGTCAAGCAGGCGGTCCTCGACCGGTCCTACGAAGGCGGCACGCTGCTGACCGAGGGCGGCCTCGCCGAAGCGGTCGGCGTCTCGCGCACCCCGGTCCGCGAGGGACTGCTGCGCCTGGAGGCCGAGGGCCTGATCAAGCTCTACCCGAAGAAGGGCGCCCTGGTGCTGCCGGTCTCCGCCCAGGAGATCGCCGACGTCGTCGAGACCCGCCTGCTGATCGAGGAGCACGCGGTCCGCAAGGTGCTGCCGGCCGGCCGCGAACTGCTGGCCCGCCTGGAGGAGTTGCTCGACGAGCACGAGGAGCACCGGGAGACCGGCGACCTGGCCCGCGCCGCCGACTGCGACCGCACCTTCCACGCCGAGATCGTCCGCGCCGCCGGCAACGCCATCATGGCCACCCTCTACGACCAGTTGCGCGACCGGCAGTTGCGGATGGGCGTGCAGGTGATGCGCGCCGACCCGCGCCGCATCGCCCGCAACATCGAGGAGCACACCGAGCTGCTGGCCGCCCTGCGGGCCGGCGACGGCGACGCGGCCGCAGCCGCGGTACGGCGGCACGTCGGCCGGGTCAAGGCGATCGCGCGCGGGGAGGAACCGTGAGCCTGGCGGCCGGCGCCGGGCGCGACGGGCCGTCCGGCGACCCGCCGGGCGGCCCGCGCACCGCGCTGATGTGGGGCCTGGGCGTCCTGGTCCACCTGGTGGCCGTGGTCCACCGCTCCAGCCTCGGCGTCGCCGGCCTCGACGCGGCCCGCCGCTTCCACCTCGGCTCCTGCGCGCTGTCCGCCTTCCCCGTCGTCCAGGTGGTGGCCTGCGCCGGCCTCCAGATACCCGCCGGTGCGGCCGTCGCCCGGTTCGGCGCCAAGCGCGTGCTGTCCCTGGGCCTGCTGCTGCTGACCGCCGGTCAACTGGGCTTCGGCTGCGCCCACGGCTACCTGCCCGCGCTGGCCGCCCGCGCGGTGCTCGGCTGCGGGGACGCGATGACGTTCGTCGGCGTGCTGCGACTGGGCGCGCGCCGGCTGCCGGTGCGGCGCGGGCCGCTGACGGCGCAGAGCACGGCGCTGTTCGGCATGGCGGGCAGCCTCGTCAGCACCCTGCTGCTGTCCCGGCTGCTGGGGTCGGCCGGCTGGACGGCCACCTTCACCGGCACCGCGCTGGCCGGCGCGGCGGTGCTGGTGCTGGTCCTGCTGCTGCCGCGCGACCACCCGGCGGCCCTCGCCCCCGCGCCGCCCGAACGCGGCCCGCGCGACCGCGGCCCCGGCTCCGACTCCGACCGTGACCGCGTGCGCGGCCGGCTGTCCGCCGCCTGGCGCGAACCGGGGACCCGGCTGGGCACCTGGGTGCACTTCACCGCGCAGTTCCCCGCGATGGTCTTCCTGCTGCTGTGGGGCCTGCCGTTCCTGGTCCAGGAAGAGGGGCTCTCCCAGGCCGCGGCCGGTGAACTGCTCACCGTCGTCGTGCTGTCCACCGTGCTGCTGGGCCTGGTCTACGGCCAGGTCGTGGCCCGCCACCACGGCGCCCGGCTGCCGCTGGCGCTGGGTACGGTGGCCGCCACCGCGACGGTGTGGGCGGCGGTGCTGGCCCGTTCCGGCCCGGCCCCGCTGTGGCTGCTGGTGCTGCTGTGCGCGGTCCTGGGCGGCTGCGGTCCGGCGTCCATGATCGGCTTCGACCTCGCCCGTCCCGCCAACCCGCCGGAACGTTTCGGCACCGCCTTCGGCGTCGTCACCATGGGCGGCTTCACCGCGTCCGTGACGGCCCTGCTGGCCATCGGCGCCCTGCTCGACGCGACCGGCGGCGACTACCGCGTCGCCCTGTGCAGCGTCTTCGTCCTCCAGGCCGCCGGGCTCACCCAGATCCTCCGCCTGCGCCGCGCCGCCGCCCGCCGCGAACGCGAACGCGTCCCGGTCAGCCGCGTCCACGCGGTCCACACGGCGACCGCACGGGCGTGAGCCGGAGTCCCGCGGGCCCCGCCCCGGCCGGGTACGGCCGCTGAGCGCGTTCCCGGGCCGTCACGGCGCGGCGGCATCCCGTCCGGCACGTCGTCATGGCCCGGGGACGTCACACCGCCGGGGCGGCGGGGCTCACGGGGTGACGGAGAGGCTGGTCAGCAGGCGGTCGGCCAGTTCCTCGTCGCCCTCGATCTTGACGCGGTCCGGCACCCGGCCGCGGACCCGGCCGGTGGTCAGGCGCAGGAACGTCTCCCAGTCGAGCGTCAGCGTCACGGCCGGCCCCAGCGAGACGCTGCCGTCGATCGACACCTCGCCCTCGCCGCTGACCCGCACGGTCCGCATGAACTCCAGCTCGCCGTGCACGTCGAAGACCACCGCGGTGTACGGCCGCAGGCCCAGGTCGATCGCCACCTGCGGCAGCCGCGGCAGGATCACGTCCCGGGCGATCAGCGCGCCCGGCGAGCCGAGGTTGCCCGGCCTGCCCAGCGCCCGCCGCAGGTCCTGCTCGTGCACCCACACCTCGAACGCCCGCGTCAGCATCACGGTTTCCAGCGACGCCTGTTCCCCCATCAGCCAGCGCACCTTGGTCTCCGGCGGCCGCGACTCATTGCGCATCTGCCGGGCCCGCCGGATGATCGTGTAGTCCAGCTCGGCGACCTGCTCGGGGGAGGTGTGGCAGCGGCGGACGTCGACGTGCACCTCGGCGTACCGGCTGAAGTCGTCCTTGACGTGGTACAGATCGCGCGGCAGCGAGTGGATGGGCCGCGGGTCGCCGTACGCCTCGGTCTCGAAGCCGATGATGTGCGAGATGATGTCCCGCACCGACCACCCCGGCAATTCCGTCGCCCGGCTCCAGTCGCTCTCCGGCAGCGGGGAGACCAACTCCAATATGGATTCGACGGAGTGGGTCCAGGCTTCGACGTACGGCTGGAGCTGGCTGTGGACGGTCACGGGACCCCTCGACGGATCGGTGCGCGGTCGTGGTGCGGGCGTGGTGGTGTACGCCCAAAATTACGCGGTGCGCTGGCACCATGGCAGTGCTTTGGTAGGACGATCGTAGGCCCGAACGAGGAGTCCCAACTCATGGACGGTGGTACGGTGCGCGCCAGCCTTATCCAGATCGACGTCAAGCCGGACGAGCCGGTCGAATCGCGGCGGTCCCGTGCGGCGGACCTGGTACGCGAACAGTCCGGGGCCGACCTGGTGGTTCTGCCGGAACTGTGGACGGTCGGCGCCTTCGCGTTCGAGGAATTCGCCGCGCACGCCGAGCCGTTGGACGGACCGACCTCCGCCGCGATGTCGGACGCCGCCCGGGACGCGGGCGTGTGGCTGCACGCCGGCTCGGTGGTGGAACGCGGCGAGGGCGGCGCGCTGTACAACACCGCGCTGCTGTTCGCTCCCAGCGGTGCCCTGCACCGCACGTACCGCAAGATCCACCGCTTCGGCTTCGACCGCGGCGAGGTGAAAGTGATGACGGCCGGCAAGGAGATCGTGACCGCCCGGCTGGAGAGCCCGGACGTCACGCTGGGCCTGGCCACCTGCTACGACCTGCGCTTCCCCGAGCAGTTCCGGCTGCTGACCGACGCCGGCGCCGAGATCATCGTCCTTCCGGCCGGCTGGCCCGCCCGCCGCCGCGCCCACTGGTCCCTGCTGGTCCGCGCCCGCGCGGTGGAGACGCAGACCTACGTGCTGGCCTGCGGCACCGCCGGCACGCACGCCGGCGTCGAGCAGGCCGGGTACAGCGTCGTCCTCGACCCCTGGGGCGAGGTGGTCGCCGAGGCCGGCGCCGGCGAGCAGGTCCTCACCGCCGACTTCGACCCGGCCCGCGTCGCCGAGACCCGCGAGCAGTTCCCGGTGCTCCGCGACCGCGTCCTGGGGCTGCCGACGCCGCCGCCGAGGGCGTGACGGGGCACGGCGGCGCCGGGGGCGCACACGGAGTGCGGAGGGCGTGACGGGGGCGGCCGACGCGGCGGTGGCGCGCGTCCGGCGGAGGTCCGGGGCCGACCGGTGTCCCGGGGCTGACGTGCGCGTACCGCGTTCGGCTCAATCCGGCGTGCGGCGCGGCGTGTCGGCGGACATCGTGAGGGGGCGGTCGCAGTATCACGCGCGACAACGGATTCGCTCCCCTGGAGTCGGCAGTGTTCGGTCACACGTCTCGTTCCCCGCGCGCTCTGCGCGTCCTGGCCTGCGCGTTCGCGGTGTGCGCGCTGTCGGCGTCGGGGGCCGCCGCCCCCGCCGCCGCCCCGCGCGCCCGGTCGGGACCGCCGCCGCTCGTGCGGTACGTGGCGCTGGGCGACTCCGAGGCCGCCGCGCCCGGCGTGCCCCGGCAGGTGGACGCCCGGTGCGAGCGCTCCAGCAACGACTACCCGTCGGTCGTCGCCGCCCGGCTGCGCCCCGCGTCGTTCACTGACGTCACCTGCACCGGCGCGCGGACCACGGACCTGGCGCGCGGTCAGTTCCCGGCACTGCGCCGCGACACCACGCTGGTGACGCTGACGATCGGCGCCAACGACTTCGGGTTCGCCGACATCGCCGTCAAGTGCAGCGCTCTCGGGCTGTTCGACGCGGCCGGCGCGCCCTGCCGGCACCTCTACGGCAGCCGGCTCGCCGGGCGGATCGCCGCGACCGCGCCGAAGGTGTCCGCCGCGCTGCGCACAGTGCACCGGCTCGCCCCGAACGCCCGCGTCCTGCTCGTCGGCTACCTCAACCTCATCCCCGACGACCACCGCGGCTGCCGTCCGCGCGAGCTGTTCGCCGCCGGTGACCTGCCGTGGCTCGACGCGGCTGAGAACAGCCTCGACGCGACCCTGGCGCGCACCGCCCGATCCGCCGGCGCCGCCTTCGTCGACCAGCGGCGGATCAGCGCTGCCCACGACATCTGCCGCCCCGACGGCGTCCGCTGGACCGAGGCCATCCGTCCCACCCGCCCCGCGATCCCCTTCCACCCCAACCAGCTCGGCGAGGCGGCGATGGCCGGCCAGGTGCTGACGGTCCTCGCAAGCCGCTGACCGGCGCGAACGGCGGTATACGGCACGAACGCGAGACGCGGAACGCTGAGCGGCGAACGCCGATGGAACGCGGTACACGGGACGAAACGCGCGGTACACGGCACGCGGCCGACGACCGGACGGAACCGGACGGCAACCGGACGTGACCCGTATGTCAACGCGATGATCGTGCACTCACCCCATCCCCTGCGTCCGTTACGTCCCGCTTTCGACAAATCCGTCGGTCTGTGCTCCATTGGAGTTGAGGCGCGGGAGGTGACCGTCGATGACCGAGGTCGATGTACTGGTGGTCGGAGCGGGACCGGTCGGTCTGACGGCGGCGGTGGAACTGCGGCGGCACGGTGTGGACTGCCGCGTCGTCGACCGGCTCCCGGACCCCGTGCCGTACGCGAAGGCGGTCGGCGTGCAGCCGCGCACCCTGGAGGTCTGGGACGCCATGGGGCTGGCCCGGGAGGTGCTGGACGCCGCGGAGCCGTTGATCGGACAACTCGGCTACGTCAACGGCCGTACCGCCTCCCGCCTCGAACTCGACCTGCCGCCGGACATCCCGTACGGATTCGCCGCGCTGCCGCAGTACGAGACCGAGCGCCTGCTCGCCGAACACCTCGCCACCTTCGGCACCCAGGTCGAACGCGGCACCGAACTCGTCTCCCTCGAGCAGGACGCCGAACACGTCCGCGCCCGGCTGGCCCTGGCCCCCGGCAAGCTGGAGGAGGAGGTCACCGCCCGCTATGTGATCGGCTGCGACGGCGCCCACAGCACCGTCCGCCGGGAGCTCGGCCTGCGGTTCGAGGGCGACGCGTTCCCCGAGGAGTACATGCTCGGCGACGTCGAGGTCGACTGGGACCTGCCGCGCGGCTACGCGGTCCGCTCCACCCACCAGGGCGACGGCGGCACCGACGACCTGCTGGTCTGCGTCCCGCTGCCCGGTGAACGCCGCTACCGGATGTCCATGCTCGTACCGCCCGAGCTGTCCCAGGCGCCCGGCGGCGGACCGGGGGACCCGGCCGGGGCCGACGAGGTCCAGCACGGCCTCGAATCGCGCGCCGCGCCGGACCTGGCCGACATCCAGCAGGTGCTGGACCGCCTCGCGCCCTGCCCGGTCACCGCCTCCCGCCTGCGCTGGTCCTCGGTCTTCCGGATCAGCCACCGGCTGGTCGACCGCTACGGCAGCGGCCGGGTCTTCGTGGCCGGCGACGCCGCGCACATCCACCCGCCGACCGGCGCCCAGGGCATGAACACCGGCATCCAGGACGCGTACAACCTCGCCTGGAAGCTCGCCCTCGCCCTGAAGGGCCTGGCCGCCGACCGGCTGCTCGACAGCTACCAGGCCGAACGCCACCCGGTCGGCGCCGAGGTCGTCGGCCGGACCGTCCAGCACGCCCGCACCGGTTTCGAGACCGACGCGGAGGACGTCGCCACCGTCATCCGACGGGAAGCCCAGCTGCTCATCGGCTACACCGACAGTCCGATCGTCACCCCGACCGTGCCGCACACCGACCCGGACGACGCCGTACCGCCCTTCCCCGGCGACCGCGCCCCGGACTGCGGCGGCCTGCGCGGCGACATCGCCACCTACCCGGTGCGGCTGTTCGACCTGCTGCGCGGCGGCGACCATACCCTGCTGCTGTACGCGGCTCCCGGCGCCGATCCCGACCCGGTCACCGCCTTCCCCGACCTCGCCGCACTCGGCCACCGCCGGGCCCGCGGCCACCTGACCGCCTACACCGTGCTGGCCCCCGGCCTGCTCCCCGACGGCGCGCCGGGGCTGCCGACCGCCCTGCGCGACACCGCAGGCGAGTTCCGCGCCGCCTACCGCCCGCACACCGCCGAGGCGTTCCTCGTCCGCCCCGACGGCCACCTCGGACTGCGCTGCGCACCGACCGACACCGCCGCGCTGCGCGACCACCTGAGCGCGATCTTCGCGGCGGTGTGACCGTACGGTCCTGCGACAAGCCCTACGGCTGCCGCCGGTCCTACGACGGCGTGACGATCGCCCTGCGCCGTTTCTCCGACCGTCCTACGGCACGTTCGTACGTCAGGTCGTACGGCATTCCTCCGACCGTCCTACGACAGGTCGTACGACGACGTGACCGCCGGGCGCCGGAGGACCGGGTGCCGTCAGTGGTCGTGCTCCTCGCGCTCGTGTTCCTGCCGCTCGTGCTCCACGAGCCGGTCGACGCACACCGCGATCGCGATCAGCATCGACGGGTCGGCGTCCTCCCGCTCGATGTGCACGGCGTAGGTGTCCCGCAGCCGGAACCACTTGCGCGAGATCCGTGCCAGCCGCTCGTCGCCGTACTCGATGTCGTACTCCTTGTCCACGATGTCGCCGCGGATCTCCAGCTCCTCACCGGAAGCCAGCTCCGCGCGGTACTTGTCGTGGAACGGGTTGAACATCTTCTTGCGCACGCTGACCAGCGTCTGGCCGTCCCGCTCGACGGTCATCGTGTCGCGCACGCTCAGCATCTTCTTGTGGATGACGCACAGCTCGTTGCCCTGCGGGTCCTGCACGACCAGCGTCTCGCGGATGCGCAGCACCTTGCCGTCCACGTAGAACGCCTTGTTGCCGTGCTCGTCCTCGATCCAGAAGTCGTCGCCGATCGAGAACATCTTCTCGCGCACCAGATACTTCATCCGCAGCCCATCCTTCGTTGTTCGCTCGCCTTCGGGCGCTTATACCCGCTGTCGGCGCGTTCTTGTGCTTCCCGCGGCCCGCCCGGCGACAGCGGCCCGTCACGATCGGACGCGCCGTCACGGGAACGGACGCGGGAAGGCCGGCCGGCGGTTCACCGGCCCCGGCCCAGGATGCCGTGACCGGACCGCCGCCGGGCCGCGGCCGGCGCGGCCACCAGCGTGGCCGTCGCGGGCCGCGGTGAACGGCGGGCCCCGCCCAGGAATGAAAATCCGGCGCCGCGGTGTTCACCGCGACATGGCAACACGTGCGCGCGTCCGGGCCCCCGAGCTGGTCGGCAGGGGTGGCTGGCTGAACACCGGCGGTAAGGAAATCACACTGGCGGACCTGCGGGGATCGATCGTGATCCTCGACTTCTGGACGTTCTGCTGCATCAACTGCCTGCACGTGCTGGACGAGTTGCGGGAGCTGGAGGCACGGCACCGCGACACCGTGGTGATCGTCGGCGTGCACTCGCCGAAGTTCGTGCACGAGGCGGAGCACGCGTCGGTGGTGGACGCGGTCGAGCGGTACGGCGTGGCGCACCCGGTGCTGGACGACCCGGACCTGGCGACCTGGAACCAGTACGCGGTCCGGGCCTGGCCGACGCTGGTCGTCATCGACCCGCAGGGCTACGTCGTCGCGCAGCACGCCGGCGAGGGGCACGCGCACGCCATCGGGAAGCTGGTGGAGGAACTGGAGGCGGAGCACACCGCCAAGGGCACGCTGCGCCGCGGCGACGGACCGTACGTGCCGCCGGAGCCGGAGCCGGCGGACCTGCGCTTTCCCGGCAAGGCGATCCTGCTGCCCGGCGGAAACCTGCTGGTCAGCGACTCGACACGGCATGCCCTGGTGGAACTGGCCGCCGACGGCGAGACCGTCGTGCGCCGGATCGGCACCGGGGAACGCGGCCTGGCGGACGGCACCGCGGACACCGCGCGGTTCAGCGAACCGCAGGGCCTCGCGCTGCTGCCGGACGGCCGTACCGTCATCGTCGCCGACACCGTCAACCACGCGCTGCGCGCCGTCGACCTGGCCTCCGGCGCGGTGACGACGCCGGCCGGCACCGGACGGCAGTGGATGCACGGCGCGCCCGTCAGCGGTCCGGCCGGGGACGTCGCGCTGTC
Organism: Streptantibioticus silvisoli; assembly: GCF_027947535.2. Lineage (GTDB taxonomy): Bacteria > Actinomycetota > Actinomycetes > Streptomycetales > Streptomycetaceae > Streptantibioticus_C > Streptantibioticus_C silvisoli. Next base: position 27,411 of record NZ_JAAGKO020000022.1, on the reverse strand, counting down.
GTCGCCGTGGGACGTGGCGTGGTTCGACGACCGGGTGTGGATCGCGATGGCCGGCACGCACCAGCTGTGGACGTACGACCCGGCGGCCGGCACGGTCGGCGTCGCCGCCGGTACGACGAACGAGGGGCTGGTCGACGGTCCGGCGGCGCAGGCGTGGTTCGCGCAGCCGTCCGGGCTGGCGGCGGCCGGCGACCGGCTGTGGCTGGCGGACTCCGAGACCTCCGCGCTGCGGTACGTGACGAAGAACGCCGATGGGGATGGGGACGGGGACGGGGACGGGGACGCCGACGGCGACGGGGAGAAGGGCGGCTACCGGGTGCGGACGGCCGTCGGCACCGGGCTGTTCGACTTCGGCCACCGGGACGGCGACGCGGACCAGGCGCTCCTCCAGCACCCGCTCGGCGTCACCGTGCTGCCCGACGGCTCGGTCGCGGTCTGCGACACCTACAACCACGCGCTGCGCCGCTACGACCCGGTCACCGGCCAGGTCAGCACCCTCGCGACGGATCTGCGCGAGCCGTCCGACGCGGTGGTCGTCGACGGCGACGTGGTGGTCGTGGAGTCCGCCCGGCACCGGCTGACCCGGCTGCGGCTGCCGCAGGAGGCGGTCCGGGTGGAGTCCGCCGCGCACCGCACCCGGCGGCCGGTCACCGACGTGGCGCCGGGACGCCTGCGGCTCGACGTGGTCTTCTCCGCGCCGGCCGGCCAGAAGCTCGACCAGCGCTACGGTCCCTCGACCCGGCTGCTGGTTGGCGCCACGCCGCCGGAACTGCTGGTCGCCGGGGACGGCAAGGGCACCGACCTCTTCCGCGACCTGGAGGTGAACCCCGAGGTCACCGAGGGCGTGCTGCACGTCTCCGCGATGGCCGCGTCCTGCGACGACGACCCGGACAACGAGTACCCCGCCTGCCACGTCCACCAGCAGGACTGGGGCGTCCCGGTCCGGATCACCGGGGGCGGCACGTCCCACCTGCCGCTGGTGCTGGCCGGCCTGGACCCGACGGACCACCCGCGCGACCCCGGCTGAGGCCCGGCACGGCCCGGCACCCGGCGCCAGCGCCCCGGCCCCGGCACGTCCCCCGTCCCGCGCGGCCCCCGCGCAGGACCTCCCCGTGCGCGCCTCCGCGCAGGAGCAGGCCCTACCCCTGGAGGAACGCCGTGATGGCCCGGGCCAGCAGGGACGGGTCCTGGGCGCCGCACAGTTCGCGGGTGGAGTGCATGGACAGGATCGCGATGCCGACGTCGATGGTGGTGATGCCGTGCCGGGCCGCGGTGATCGGGCCGATGGTCGTACCGCAGGCGGTGGCGTTGTTGGAGACGAACGACTGCCACGGCACGCCGGCCCGCTCGCAGGCGGCGACGAACAGCCCGCGGCCCTGGCCGTCGGTGGCGTAGCGCTGGTTGACGTTGACCTTGAGGATCGGGCCGCCGTTGGGCACCGGGTGGTGGCCGGGGTCGTGCCGCTCGGCGTAGTTGGGGTGCACGGCGTGGCCGGTGTCGGAGGACAGGCAGACGGTGGCGGACAGCGCGCGGGCCCGCTCGTCGAAGCCGCCGCCGCGGGCGTAGACCGAGCGGTCCAGCACGGTGCCCAGCAGCGGGCCGTCGGCGCCGGTGTCGGTCTGGCTGCCGGTCTCCTCGTGGTCGAACGCGGCCAGCACCGGGATGTACGCCAGTTCGGCGCCGGAGGCGGCGACCGCGGCCAGCGCGGTGGCACCGGCGTGCACCGAGACCTGGTTGTCGAGCCGGGCGGCGGCCAGCAGTTCCTCGTCGCGGCCCAGGTAGGCCGGCGGCTGCACGTCGTGGGTCATCAGGTCCCAGCCGACGACGTCGGCCGCCGCCAGGCCCGCCTCGCCGGCCAGGAAGCCGATCAGGTCGCCCTCGCGCGGCTCCCCGAGCCCCCAGATGGGCTGGAGGTGGCGCTGGCGGTCCAGCGCCAGGCCCTCGTTGACCGAGCGGTCGAGGTGGATGGCCAGTTGCGGCACCCGCAGCAGCGGACGGTCGACGTTCACCAGGTGGTGGGCGCCGTCCCGGGTCACCAGGCGGCCGGCGAGGCCCAGGTCGCGGTCGAGCCAGGAGTTGTTCAGCGGGCCGCCGTAGATCTCCACCGCGACCTGCCGCCAGCCGTGGCCGCCGCTGTCCGGGCGCGGCTTGACCCGCAGGTTGGGCGAATCGGTGTGGGCGCCGACGACGCGGAACGGGGTGGCGGGACCGGCGTTGTCCGGGACGTACCAGGCGATGATCGCACCGCCGCGCAGCAGGTACCTGCCGCCGGGCGTGCCGTTCCAGGCGTCGCGCTCCTCGACCCTGGTGAAGCCGGCCGCCTCCAGCCGGGCGGCTGCGGAGGCCACCGCGTGGTACGGGGTCGGGCTGCCCGCGACGAAAGCGATCAGGTCGTCGGCGTGGGCGCGGGCTCTGTCAGGGCTCATGGCTCACCAGCATAGGAGGGACGGTTGCCGCAAACCGGCCGCGGGTCCCGCGTCACCGCAGGTGTACGCGTGAGCGCCGGCGCCGGACGCCGGGCGGGTCACGGCACCGCCCGGCGGGTGGGGTTGCCCGCCGAACGGTGCCGCGCTGTCACAGCGGTCGGACCGCCGGTACCGTCAGAACGCCTCCTCGGGCAGTTCCATCAGCTCACCGGTGACGGTCTCGGCCAGTGCGCGCTGCACGCTCAGGCCGGGCAGCACGGTCTCGGCGAAGAACTTCGCGGCCGCGATCTTGCCCAGGTAGAACGCCTTGTCCTTGGCGTTGGCGGTGGCCAGCTTGCCGGTGGCGACCGCCGCGCCGCGCAGCAGCAGGTAACCGACGATGACGTCGCCGGAGGCCAGCAGCAGGCGGGTGGTGTTCAGGCCGACCTTGTAGATCGACTTCACGTCCTGCTCGGTGGCGGCCAGGTCGGTCAGCATCGCGCCGACGATCGCCTCCAGGTCGACCGCTGCGGTGGCCAGCTTCTCGCGGGAGCCGGCCAGCTCCTCGCCGCCCGCCGCCTCGGCCAGGAACTTCTTGATCTCGCCGGAGACGGTGGTCAGCGCCTGGCCGCCGTCGCGGACGATCTTGCGGAAGAAGTAGTCCTGGCCCTGGATCGCGGTGGTGCCCTCGTAGAGGGTGTCGATCTTGGCGTCCCGGATGTACTGCTCGATCGGGTACTCCTGGAGGTACCCGGAGCCGCCGAGGGTCTGCAGCGACTGGGCCAGCTGCTCGTAGGACCGCTCCGAGCCGTAGCCCTTGACGATCGGCAGCAGCAGGTCGTTGAGCCGGTGCTCGGCGGCGGTGTCCTCGCCGGCCGCCTCCTTGACCTGGATCGCGTCCTGCACGGTGGCGGTGTACAGCACCAGGGCGCGCATGCCCTCCGCGTACGCCTTCTGCGTCATCAGCGAACGGCGCACGTCGGGGTGGTGGGTGATGGTGACGCGCGGCGCGGTCTTGTCGGTGAACTGCGCCAGGTCGGCGCCCTGCACGCGCTCCTTGGCGTACTCCAGCGCGTTGAGGTAGCCGGTGGACAGGGTGGCGATCGCCTTCGTGCCGACCATCATGCGGGCGAACTCGATGATCTTGAACATCTGGCGGATGCCGTCGTGCTTCTCGCCGAGCAGCCAGCCCTTGGCGGGGTGGTTGGCGCCGAAGGTCATCTCGCAGGTGTTGGAGGCCTTCAGGCCCATCTTGTGCTCGACGTTCGTGGCGTACACGCCGTTGCGCTCGCCCAGCTCGCCGGTCGCCGGGTCGAACTCGAACTTCGGCACGATGAACAGGCTCAGGCCCTTGGTGCCCGGGCCGCCGCCCTCGGGACGGGCCAGCACGAAGTGCACGATGTTCTCGGACATGTCGTGCTCACCGGAGGTGATGAAGCGCTTGACGCCCTCGATGTGCCAGGTGCCGTCCTCCTGCTGGATCGCCTTGGTGCGGCCGGCGCCCACGTCGGAGCCGGCGTCCGGCTCGGTGAGCACCATGGTCGAGCCCCACAGGCGCTCGGTCATCAGCTCGGCGATCCGGTGCTGCTCCTCGGTGCCCTCCTCGTACAGCACGCCGGCGAACGCCGGGCCGGAGGCGTACATCCAGATGGCCGGGTTCGAGCCGAGGACGGTCTCGGCGAAGCCCCACAGCAGCGAGCGCGGCGCGTTGGTGCCGCCGATGCCCTCCGGGATGCCCAGCCGCCACCACTCGGCGTCCATGTAGGCGGAGAAGCTCTTCTTGAACGACTCCGGCACCGGCGCGGTGTTGGTGGCCGGGTCGAAGACCGGCGGGTTGCGGTCGGCGTCCGTGTAGGACTGCGCCAGCTCGTTCTCCGCGAGCCGGCCTATCTCGGCGAGCACGCTGCGCGCGGTCTCCCCGTCCATCTCGGCGAACGGACCTGTGCCGTAGACGGCGTCGCGACCGAGGACCTCGAACAGGTTGAACTCGATGTCGCGCAGGTTCGACTTGTAGTGGCCCATACGGCTGGCTCCGTCTGCTCAGGAGGGCTGTCCCTCGCACATGTACTGCTGGGTGTCGCTGTCGCTTTCCATGATGCTACCCGTCGGTAATAAGAAGCAAGCCCCTTGGGTGCACCTCACACTCGTTACTCTGTACGTCGTGTACGGCTACGACCAGAACGCCTCCCCCGGAGCCGCGCCGCCCAGCGGCGCGCCGGGGATGTCCGGCATGCCGGGCGGAATGCCCGGTGGCATGGCGTCCGGGATGCCGGGAGCCCCGGGGCCCGGGGGGTACGGCGCGCCGCAGCAGCCGCTGTATCCCGAGCCCTCGCCCCCGTCGCTCGCCGACGCGGTGCGGGCCTTCACCACCGGCTCGATGTCCGCCGAGGACTTCCAGAGCATCTTCTCCACCTCCAAGGTGTACTGCCCGCGCGGCGACAACCCCGGATTCCTCGCGCTGCACAACACCCAGCAGCCGGTGATCCCGATGTTCAGCTCGCTCAAGGAGCTGCGCCGGTACGCGGGCAAGGAGTCGAAGTACTTCGTCATCACCGGCGCCGAGGTCATCGACCTGCTCCCGACCGGCTACGGCTTCGTCCTCGACATGGAGGGCGACCACCGCATGGTCTTCGACGCCAAGGCCGTCGAGCAGATGGTCGACTTCGCGATGCGCCGGATGTACGGCTGACGCGGTCGGCTGCGCGGTGCGCCCGGGTGAACGGCTGACGCGGCCGGCTGCGCGGTGCGCTCGACGTACGCCCGACGCGGTCGACCCCGCGCGCCCGGCGTGGCCGGCCGGGCGGGTGACCGTGCATATCACCGGAGGATTCCGGCATGCCGGGGAAATCCGCACGTATGAGTGACGGATTCCGCCGCCCGGTGAGCGGTTCGCGGACCGGACGCGTACGGGAGCGGGACAGGTCCCCCGAACCCCACCGGCCGAGGAGTCCATGAACGGCACCGGAGCACTCCAGCTCACCGACTGGCGCCGCCGCGTCGGCGAGCTGTACGCCGTGACGCGTACCGCGTGCGCCACCGACCCGGAAGGCGGTCACGCGCTGTGGCGGTCCGGGCGCGACGCGCTCTTCCGCGACCACCCGCAGTCCCCGCTGGCCCCCGGCGACCCGTTGCGCGACACCGGGCTGCCGTACTGGCCCTACGATCCGGCGCTGCGGTTCGAGCTGCCGCTGCTGCCGGCCGCCGGTGACGCCGAGCTGGGCCTGCCCACCGGCGCGGACGGCACCACGACGCTGCGCCCGGCCGGCCGGGTCCGGCTGCCGGCGCCGGTGGAGGCGGCGGTCGGCGTGTGGTGGCTGGCGCAGTACGCCGGCGGCCTGTTCCTGCCGCTGCGCGACGGCACGTCCGGCACCACCAGCTACGGCGGCGGGCGGTACCTGCTCGACACCGCCAAGGGCGCCGACCTCGGCGGTGGCGACGGCGCGCTGGTGGTCGACCTGAACTTCCTCTACCACCCCTCCTGCCGCTACGACGCCGCGTGGCAGTGCCCGCTGGCGCCGGCCGGCAACGTGGTCGGCGCCCCGGTGCGGGCGGGGGAGCGGCTGGGCTGACGGCGCCGCGGGCGGCGACCCGCACCGGCAACCGTCCGGCAGCCCACCGGCAGGAGTGCCACTGCGGGCTGCCGGGAATCGATGACGCCTTGCAGGTTGTTCACTGTTCAATTAACTTGGACGATGAAGCCGAGGAGGCCGTCATGCCAGCTGTGACCACAGACAACCCGCTGACCCTGCCGCGAGTGGCGGCGCCGGCGGACGCCAGGCAGCGTCCGGTGCTGGGTGTCGCGACCGCGCCCCAGGGTTTCGAGGGTGAGGGGTTCCCGGTGCGGCGGGCCTTCGCGGGCATCGACCACCGCCACCTGGACCCGTTCATCATGATGGACCAGATGGGCGAGGTGGAGTACGCGCCCGGCGAGGCCAAGGGCACCCCCTGGCACCCGCACCGCGGCTTCGAGACCGTCACCTACCTGATCGACGGCACCTTCGTGCATCGTGACTCGCACGGCGGCGGCGGTGTGATCAACGGCGGCGACACCCAGTGGATGACGGCCGGCAGCGGCCTGCTGCACATCGAGGCGCCGCCGGAGGAACTCGTGGTCACCGGCGGCCTGTTCCACGGCCTCCAGCTGTGGGTCAACCTGCCGCGCGAGCACAAGATGATGCCGCCGCGCTACCAGGACATCGGCGGCGGCCAGGTCAAGCTGCTGACCTCCGCGGACGGCGGCGCGCTGCTGCGGCTGATCGCCGGCGACCTCGACGGCCACCGCGGACCCGGCTCGACCCACACCCCGATCACCATGATCCACGCCAGCGTCAACCCCGGTGCCCAGCTCACCCTGCCGTGGCGCTCCGACTTCAACGCCCTGGCGTACGGCCTGGCCGGCCGCGGCACCGCGGGCACCGGCGGCCGGCCGTTCGGCACCGGCCAGTCGGTGGTCTTCGGCGCCGGCGACTCGCTGACGCTGACCGCCGACGCCGCGCAGGACGCCCACACGCCGAACCTCGAGGTCGTCCTGCTCGGCGGCCTGCCGATCCGCGAGCCGATGTTCCACTACGGCCCGTTCGTGATGAACTCCCACGCCGAACTCGCCCAGGCCTTCGACGACTTCCAGGCCGGCCGCCTCGGCAGCATCCCCGCCGACGACGCCCCGCGGACCGCGCCGAGCACCGCGCCGAAGACCGGGGAGTGACCACCGCGGTCCCTTCGGCACCCTGAACGGCCTCCCCCCGGCGTTCCGCACGCCGGGGGCCCGGCCGGTGTCGCGGCGCCCGGCGCGGCCGGTCAACGCCGGAAGCCATCGCACCGTCAACCCGGCGGCGCCGGTGCGGCCGGTCAACGCCGGAGGCCACCACACCGTCAACCCGGCGACACCGGTGCGGCCGGTCAACGCCACCCCCGTCCGCCGGAAGGCACCCCCCTCAACCCTCCTCCGGTGTCTCGTACAGCTCGAACCAGATCGACTTGCCCCAGCCCGACGGCATCACGCCCCACGCGTCGGCCAGTTCCTCCATCAGCAGCAGGCCGCGCCCGAAGGAGGCCATCTCGCCGGGGTGGCGCAGGTGCGGCATGTCGTCGCTGCGGTCGGCCACCTCGGCCCGCATCCGCCGGACGCCGGGGCGGCCCAGCACCTCGACGCTCAGCAGCGCGTCGCCCTCGGTGTGCACCAGGACGTTGGTCACCACCTCCGACACCAGCAGCGCGGCGACGTCCACCCGTTCGCGGTCGGACCAGTCGTACAGCACGGCCCGCACCTCGTCGCGCGCGTCGCGGATCTGCCGCGGTTCGTCCTGGCCGACGGTCAGCACGGTCCGGCGCGGCGGGTACGACAGGCTCTCCTCCGCCGCGCCGCGCCGCAGCAGCATCAGCGCCACGTCGTCCTCCCGGCGGTCCGCCAGCCGCCCGGTGGTGTGGTGGGAGGCGGGCCCGTGCACCGCGGTGACCAGCGCGTCCGCCAGCGTCTCCAGATCGTCGGCCGGGCCGTCGCGGAGCACGTCGAGCAGCCGGCGCCAGCCGGAGTCGAGGTCGTGGCCGCCGGTCTCGATCAGCCCGTCGGTGCACAGCAGCAGCACCTCACCGGCGTCCAGCTCCAGTGTGGTCGTCGGATAGTCGGAATCCGGTGCGACGCCCAGCGGCGGGCCGCCCGGGGTGTGCCGCACGATCGTGGTGCCGTCGGCCAGCCGGATCGCCGGGTCGGGATGGCCGGCGCGGGCGACCTCCAGCGTGCCGCTCTCCGGGTCCGCCTCCAGGTACAGGCAGGTGGCGAACCGCTGGTCGACCAGGTCCACGTCGGCGGGCTGCTCGGCGCCGTGCGGCCCGAGGTACCGGGACGCCGACAGGCCGGCCAGGAACCGCGAGGCCCGCGACAGCACCGCGTCCGGCCGGTGCCCCTCGGCCGCGTAGGCCCGCAGCGCGATCCGCAGCTGACCCATCAGCCCGGCGGCCCGCACGTCGTGCCCCTGGACGTCGCCGATGACCAGCGCGGTCCGCCCGGACGGCAGGTCGATCACGTCGTACCAGTCGCCGCCCACCTGGAGGCCGCCGCCGGTCGGCACGTACCGGGCGGCCAGGGTCAGGCCGGCGATCTCCCGCTCGTGGGTGGGCATCATGCTGCGTTGCAGGCCCGCCGACAGCTCGTGCTCCGACTCCTGGAGGTAGGCCCGCGTCAGCGCCTGGGACAGCATGCGGGCGATCGTGGTGAGGACCGACCGCTCATCCGGGGTGAACTCCACCGGCCCCTGGAAGGCCGCCATCCACGCCCCGGTGGTCCGCCCGGCGGTCACCAGCGGCAGGAACGCCCAGGCCGCCCGCCCCAGCGGCTCCACCATCGGCCAGAACCGCGGGAACCGCTGCCGGTAGGACTCCGGCGTCGGCAGGTACAGCGCCCGCCCGGTGCGGGTCACCACCGCGGCCGGGTAGGGCGTGTCCAGCGGCATCTCCAGGAACGGCTGCACGACGCTCTGCCGGTAGCCGTGCTGGCCGACCATCCGCAGCCGGTCGCCCTCGGCCGCGAAGACCGCCTGGCCCTGCGGCTCGAACCCCGGCATCGACAGCGACGCGGCCACCCGCAGCACCTCGGTGGTGCCGGCGGCCTCCGCCAGCGCCCGGCCCGCGTCCAGCAGGAACGCCTCGCGCGAGCGCCGTTCGCCGTCCGGCTCCTGCCGGAAGTACCCGGCCTGCGCCACCTCCACCAGGGTGCCGGCCGCCACCGTCGGCGCGGCCCCGTCGGCCGGCGGCACCCAGGCCAGCCGGGTGTGCAGCAACCGGGTCACCCGGCCGCCCTCGCCCACCACCCGCATCCGCGCCTCGGCCACCGTGTGCTCGGCCAGCCCCAGCGAGACCGCCGCGTTCAGGTCCACGTAGTCCTCGGGCTTCAGGCAGGCGCGCACCGCGCTCGTCCGCACGGTCCCGCAGTCCGCGGGCAGCCCCAGCAGCACCGCGGCACGCCCGTCGAGGGCGACCGTCCCGGCCGCGTTGTCCCAGCGCCACAGCCCGGTGCCGACGGTCGCCAGCACGTCGTCGGCCCGGAGCAGTTGGAGCGCGCCGTCGGTGGACATCGGGACCACTGTAATAAGACATGACCGGATATGCCCCTCGGGCCGACCGCCGTCCGGACCTCCCCGCACACGGAGAGTGAATCTCGCCGGTGCTCCGCGCGACCCGCGATGCCACGGCCCACGGTGCCACGGTGCCACGGTGCCACGGTGCCACGGCCTGCGGTGCCACGGCCCGCGGTGCTACGGCCCGCAGTGCCACGGCGAGGCGTGCGGTGTCCGGACGCGCGCCGTCCGGGAGGCGTCCCAGCGGGAACCCGGCGCCGTTCGAGCAGCAGCGGTACGTCACCCGTGCGCCGTCCGAGGGGAACCCCGCGCCGTTCGAGCAGCAGCCGTACGTCATCCGTGCCGCGTCCCGGCGGAAGTCCGGCGGAAGCCCGGCGGAGGCCGGCGCCGTCCGCGCCGCCCGCCGCGCGGTGGTGGGCGGCGAGTGGGTGGCGACCGGGCGCCGGCCATGCATATGCCGAGGACTGCGGCCATGTATATGCCAAGGACTTCGGAGGAAACGCCACGGTACCCTTGCCAAGCCTGACACCGGCCCGTTGAGGGGCTTCCCGCGATCCGACCTTGGATGGACGATGCATCGGTACCGTTCCCACACCTGCGGCGCGCTGCGCGCCAGCGACGTCGGCGCCACCGTGCGCCTGTCGGGCTGGCTGCACAACCGACGGAATCTGGGCGGCATCCTCTTCGTCGACCTGCGCGACCACTACGGCATCGTCCAGCTGGTCGCCCGCCCGGACACCCCCGCCTACGAGGCGCTGGAGCGGCAGTCCAAGGAGTCCGTGCTGCGCGTCGACGGCGTGGTGCTCGCCCGCAGCGCGGAGAACGTCAACCCCGAGCTGCCCACCGGCGCGATCGAGGTCGAGGTCTCCGCGATCGAGGTGCTCGGCGCCGCCGACCCGCTGCCGTTCCCGGTCTTCCCGGAGGACAACGCCAACGAGGAGGCGCGGCTGAGCAACCGCGTCCTGGACCTGCGACGCCAGCGCATGCACCGCAACATCATGCTGCGCTCGGCCGTCATCGCCTCGATCCGCCGCCGGATGACCGACGCCGGGTTCAACGAGATGGCCACCCCGATCCTGTCGGCCACCTCCCCCGAGGGCGCCCGCGACTTCCTGGTCCCCTCCCGGCTGCACCCCGGGAAGTTCTACGCGCTGCCGCAGGCGCCGCAGCAGTTCAAGCAGCTGCTGATGATCTCCGGCTTCGACCGCTACTTCCAGATCGCGCCGTGCTTCCGCGACGAGGACAGCCGCGCCGACCGCTCGCCCGGCGAGTTCTACCAGCTCGACGTCGAGATGAGCTTCGTCGAGCAGGAGGACGTCTTCCAGGTCATCGAGCAGATGATGACCGGGCTGTTCGAGGAGTTCGGCGGCGGCCTGCCGGTCACCTCGCCGTTCCCGCGCATCCCGTTCCGCGAGTCGATGCTCAAGTACGGCTCCGACAAGCCCGACCTGCGCGCCAAGCTCGAACTCACCGACGTCTCCCACGTCTTCGCCGGCTCCGGCTTCAAGGCGTTCGCCGGCAAGCACGTCCGCGCGCTCGCCGTGCCGGACACCGCCGGCCAGCCGCGCAAGTTCTTCGACCAGCTCGGCGACTACGCGGCCGAGCAGGGCGCCAAGGGCCTGGCCTGGGTCCGGGTCGGCGACGACCTCGCCCTCAGCGGCCCGATCGCCAAGTTCCTCACCGAGGAGGACGTCAAGGCGCTGCTCGGCGAGCTGAACGCCGGCCCCGGCCACGCGATCTTCTTCGGCGCGGGCGAGTTCGACGAGGTCTCCAAGATCATGGGCGCGGTCCGCGTCGAGGCCGCCAAGCGGGCCGGCCAGTTCGAGGAGAACGTCTTCCGGTTCTGCTGGATCGTCGACTTCCCGATGTACGAGCGCAACGAGGACACCGGCGCGGTCGAGTTCAGCCACAACCCGTTCTCCATGCCGCAGGGCGGCCTGGAGGCGCTGGAGACCAAGGACCCGCTGGACATCCTGGCCTGGCAGTACGACATCGTGTGCAACGGCGTCGAGCTGTCCTCCGGCGCCATCCGCAACCACGAACCCGACGTCATGTACAAGGCGTTCGAGATCGCCGGCTACTCGCGCGAGACCGTCGAGGCCGAGTTCGGCGGCATGCTGCGCGCCTTCCACCTCGGCGCCCCGCCGCACGGTGGCATCGCCCCCGGCGTCGACCGCATCGTGATGCTGCTGGCCGACGAGCCCAACATCCGCGAGACCATCGCGTTCCCGCTCAACCAGAACGCCCAGGACCTGCTCATGGGCGCGCCGAGCGAGGTCGGCGAGGCCCGGCTGCGCGAGCTGCACCTGAACATCCGCAAGCCGGCCGCCAAGGCCTCCGGCAAGCCGGAGTAATCCCGCGCTACGGTTCGACGGGCCCCGGTGACCACGGTCGCCGGGGCCTCGTCCGGGTCCGCCGACACGGGCTGCCGGGACGGGACGAGAGGCGGGGCGGGCGATGACGACGTGGCACGAGGTGGAGCCGGCCGGCGGCCCGGTGGAGATCCGCGGCGCGCTCGACCTGGAACGCACCCTGGCCGGCGTCCTGCCGCGTCGGCTGCCGGCCTGGACCCGGGCCCAGTACCCGGGGCCGTTCCTGGACGCGGTCACCATGACGCCGTCCGGGGTCCGGCTGGCCTTCCGCACCGCGGCCACCGCGGTCGAACTGCGGCTGCTGACCACGGTCTCGCCCACCCCCGACGACACCCGGCGCCCGGACCCCGGCACCGTCGACCTGGTGGTGGACGGCGAGCTGACCGGGTCCGCCGCCGCGCCGGCCGGCAACGTCCTGTGGCCGGACGGCGAGCTGGAGGCCGGTGAGCCGGGGACCGTACGGTTCGACGGGCTGGCGTCCGGTGCCAAGGACGTCGAGCTGTGGCTGCCGCAGGACACCCCCTGCGAACTGGTCGCGCTGCGCGCCGACGCGCCGATCACCGCGCCGGGCCCGCACGGCAGGCGCCGCTGGACGCACTACGGCAGCTCCATCAGCCAGGGCCCCGGCGCGGACCGGCCCACCGGCACCTGGCCGGCCGTGGCGGCCCGCGCGGCCGGCGTGGAACTGCTCAACCTCAGCCTGGCCGGCAACGCCGTGCTCGACCCGTTCGTCGCCCGGACGATCCGCGACACCCCCGCCGATCTGATCAGCGTCAAGATCGGCATCAACGTCGTCAACACCGCGACCTTCCGCCGCCGTTCGTTCGCCCCCGCGGTGCACGGCTTCCTCGACACCGTCCGCGACGGCCACCCCGAGGTGCCGCTGCTGGTGGTCTCACCGGTCTCCTGCCTGGCCGTCGAACACCACCCCGGCCCCACCGGCGCCGGCCCCGACGGCACGCTCGTCGCCCTCGGCGACCCCGACGACGTCGCGGCCGGCGCGCTGACCCTCACCGTCATCCGCGAGGAGCTGGCCGCCCTCGTGCGGGACCGCGCCGCCGACGACCCCCACCTGCACCACCTCGACGGCCGCGCCCTCCTGGGCCCGCACGACACCGCCCACCTGCCCGACGGCCTCCACCCCGACGCCGTCGCCCAGCACCGGATGGGCCGGCGCTTCACCGCGGAGGTCTTCGCCCGGCCGGGCCCCTTCGCCGGCCGGGACTGACACCGGCGACCGTCGCGGGTGCCGGGACCGTCGCGGGTGGCGTGGTCGGAACGCTGCCGATCCGACGTGAACAGCGCGGCGGAAACGGTCAGCGGCTCCCCACCTCCGGCCCGGGGCGGCGGCTCACGCCCCGGCCGGAGCCTGCGACTCCCCGTCCGCGTTCAGGTAGATCGCCGACACCTCCTCGGAGCGGCCGTTCTTCGACCGCAGCGCCGACTCGACCAGGACGATCCCGCCGGGCTTCGCGGTGAACACCGGCGGCTGGAAGCCGGGCGGGAGCGCCGCGGTGAAACGGGCGACGCGGGCGCGCTGGGCGTCGGTGAGGTCGGCCTCGGTGAGCACCCGCAGCTCGCCGCCGAGGAACGCGGTGACCTTGGCGGCGTTGTCCGGGTTGCCGGTGGACAGCCGCGCCCACGAGCCGTCGGCGAACGTCAGCCGGACGTCCATCCGCGCCTCGCTGTAGACCAGGTGCTCGGCGTCGGCCAGCCGGTCGCGCGGGATCTCGGCGAGCACGTCGGCCGGCCCGAGACCGGCGCCGACGCCCAGCAGCACCAGGCGCCGGTCGGTCAGTACGGCCTCGGTGCGGTACCCGGCCGGCCGGCGCCCGGGGTCCAGCTGCCACGGCAGGGTCCTGGCCAGGGTGCCCGGCGCGGCCCACAGCACGGGGAAGTCCTCCACCTCGTCGGCGGGCTCCTGCGGCGAGCCGTTGCCGTCGCTGCCGCCGAACGGGGTGCCGAGCGCGCCCAGCACCTCGGCGGCCAGGTTGAGCACCAGCGGGATGCCGATGCCCAGCGCCCGCCCGGTGCGCCGCGCGGCCCGGTCGCCCCTGGAGTGCGGGGTGAACTGCGGACCGGGCGGCCAGCCGGCCAGCTCCCCCTGGATGTCCCGGCGCTCGGGGTCGCGGAAGTACCGCTGGCCGGCCACGGCCGGGTGCAGCCCGGAGGCGAAGTTGGCGGTGAATCGCACGACGACCGTCTCGTCCGCGTCCGGGTACCAGTTCATTGCCTCGGTCTCCTTCACCGTCTCGCCGTGCGCGGGGCCCGCGCCGTTCGCTTCGTCCGCGCCGTCAGGTTGTCGGGCCATCGGGTCGTCGGGTCGTGAGGTCGTCGGACGTCGGGTTTTCACATCGTCGGGTCGTGAGCTCTTCCGGTGGTCACGTCTTCGGGACCTACGGTTTTCCGGACTTCACGTCTTCGGGACTTCACGTCTTCGGGACTTCACGTCTTCAGGACTTACGGTTTCCTGGACTTCACGTCTTCGGGACATGAGGTTGTCGGATGGTGCGGTCTTCGGGACTTCACGTCTTCGGATGTCATGCCGCTCAGATCATCACGCCGTGCGGATCATCGGATCGTGCGGATCATCACGCCGTTCGGATCGTCAGGCCGTCGGCCCCACCGCGCCGGACGGCGACTCGGCGTCCTCCTCCGCCGGGAACGCCACCGACGCCAGGATCGCGCCCATCAGCGCGCCGAAGTCCTCGACGTGCTCGACGGCCGCGGTGTCCATGGTGAAGACCGCGGTGTACGGCGCCGCGGGGAACGGTACGTACACCTGGAGCTGTCCGCTGGTCACGGTGACGTCCTCGCCGCTGGCCGTGTAGGCGCCGTCGATGACCACGCTGCGCGAGGTGGTGACCGACACGCCGGGACCGCACGGCAGGTCGAGCCACTGGACGTCGTGCAGCGGGCGCCGGCCCCACAGCTCACGCAGGCCGAGCGCGGCGATCTCGGCGTCGGGCTGGCCGGACGGCATCGCGCCCACGGTCAGCGAGCAGTGGCCGACCTGGCCCTCCCCGACGTCGAACAGCCCGATACCGGTGAAGGCGACCCCGGCCGCCACCAGGTCCTCCGCCACCTGGCCGTAGACCGCCTGAAGGACGGTCCACAGGTCGGCGTCGCCCTCGGGGAAGATGTCGCGGACCAGTTCGGCCACCGCGGCGCCGCGTTCGGCGGCGTCCAGCGGCAGCGGTACCGCGTGCAGGCCCTCCGGCACCCCGAAGGTCATCGGTGGCAGCCGGACCCCGCCGGCGGGGCCGGAGCCCGGATCCGGGCCCGCGCCCGGCGCGAAGCCGGCCGCCGTGTCCGTCATGGCGTCCCTCTCAGTGCGCCGGGACCGGGGAGGCCCCGAGCCCGAAGTCGTTCTTCGCGATGCCGTGGATCTTGCGGGCCGTCATCGCGCCCTTGACGGTGGCGTCGATGCCCCGGCCCAGCCCGCTCATCGGCGCGATCAGCTCGGTCGATTTGATGAACGGCAGCTTGGTCAGCATGTTGACGCCCTTGGAACCGAGCAACTGCCCGCCGCGCACGTTCTGGTACGCGCCCTCCATGGCCAGCGTGGCGCGCCCGGCCGCGTTGTTGGCCCTGAGCACGGGGAACGCCTTGAGCGGACCGAAGAGCTTGAACTGCTTGCTGATCCCGGTCACCCCGCGCACGTCGTCACCGAGCTGCCCGGCGCGGGCCGCCACGTCGGCGCCCTCGGCGAGCTTGACGCCGGAGGTGGCGCCCTTGATGCCGGGGATGAGGCCGACCGCGTCGAAGGCCAGGTCGGCCCAGCTGACGTCGGCGCCCTCCAGCTTGGCCAGGCCCTGGGTCAGCAGCGCCGCGCCGCTGAACGCCATCGCGCTGGCGGCGAAGATCGCGCCCAGCGGCTCCAGCGGCGCGGTGATGATGGCCAGTACGCCGAGCACGCTGCTGATGGCGCTCAGGATGTCGCCGATATGGGCGATCATGTCGGCGTGGTCGTGCAGCCACTGGGCGCAGTCCGTCCAGGCGCCCTCCACGTCGTGGACCATGCGGCTGAAGAAGCCCGGCTTGTCCGGCGCGATGTCGCCGGCCTTGTGCAGCTGGCCGCCGATCGCCTTGGCGGCCGAGTTGTAGC
Organism: Streptantibioticus silvisoli; assembly: GCF_027947535.2. Classification (GTDB taxonomy): domain Bacteria; phylum Actinomycetota; class Actinomycetes; order Streptomycetales; family Streptomycetaceae; genus Streptantibioticus_C; species Streptantibioticus_C silvisoli. The sequence goes on along the minus strand of NZ_JAAGKO020000022.1, from coordinate 11,453 downwards.
GGTCCTGGAGCTCGTGGGCGCGGCTGATGACGCCGTTCAGCGCGGAGTCGGCGTCGCTGAGGGCGTGCTGCTTGCGCTTGGCGTCGGCGGCCGCGGCGGCCGCCTGCGCGGCGGAGGGCTGCGGCGCGGTTTCGGGGGACGGGCTGGGCACCGGGCGGTGGCCGTCGACGCTGACACCGGCCGCCGCCTGCGCGGACGACAGCGCGGACTTCTTGGCGGCGGCCTCGCGCTCCAGCGCCCGGGCCTCCTGCTGGAAGCCGTCCAGCCTGCTCGCCCAGTTCGCCATCGCGTGCGAGGAGTGCTCGAAGGACTCGTGCGCCTTGCGCAGCAGCGGTTCGACGTCGTGCGCGACGTGGTCGGCGAAGGCCTTGGCGGCCTTGCCCTTCCAGGCGCCGCACTCGATCTGGTCGATCTCCTGGACGGTGGTGCCGAGTTCGGTGGCTATGGAGCCCAGCTGCCGTGCCAGACCCCGGGTCAGGTCCACGTCGCCGGGGGCCGGGTCGAACCCGAGGGCGGGGAAGTCGTGCGCGGTGGTCACTTGGTCGCCTTGTGCAGTGAGTTGGCCAGTTTGATGTCGGCGTCGTCGAACGTCTTGCCGATCTGGTCGATGGTTTCCACCGTGCTGTGGGTGTGCTGGCCTATCTGGCCGATGCCGTACTTCCAGTCGTTCGCGTAGTCGTGCACCGCGTCGATCAGCGAGGGCGCGCCGACCACCGTGCCGTCGGCGTTGGACAGCGCCTTGCGGGCGGCGTCCATCTGCTGCGTGATGTGGCTGAACGTGCGCTTCAGGTCGTCGAGGACCTCGCTGTGCACCGTCAGATCCGCCATGCCGAAATCCTCCCCGTCAAGCCATGGCAATGGTTGAGCATGTCAAACGGGACACCCGAAGTGCCCCCAGAAGTTGCGTAGATGGTGTGAAGACGTGGGGCGGGTACGCCGATGCCCCGGAACGCGGTGGGTGTTCCGGGGCATCGGCGGACGATCGGTGCGGTGCCGACCGCCGGTCGCCGGGGCCGCACGCGCGCGGCGCCGGCCGACGGCGGTCGTCAGGCCGTCGCGTCCGGGTCGCCGCCGAAGCGCTCGCGGAAGGCGTCGAGGTCCTCGTCGGTGATCTTGGCGAACAGCACCGGCGGCACGGTGAACGGCGTGCCGGCCGGGACGGCGTCCAGCGCGCGGGCCCGGTCGGGGCCGACCCAGGTCGCGGTGTCCGACTCCAGCGTGAAGGCGTCGCGCATCGCCCGGGCGGAGGAGGGGATGAAGGGCTCGGAGACCACCGCGTACAGGTGGATGAGGTTCATCGCGGTGCGCAGGGTCAGGGCGGCGGCGTCCTGGTCGGTCTTGATCTCCAGCCAGGGCGCCTTCTCCTCCAGGTAGGCGTTGCCCGCGCTCCACAGCGACCGCAGCGCCTGCGCGGCCTTGCGGAACTGGAGCGCCTCCAGCTGCTCCTCGTACTCCGCCAGCAGCGCGGCGATCTGCTCGCCCAGCTTGTGCTCCGCCTCGCCCGCCGGGCTGCCGGCCGGGACCGCGTCGCCGAACCGCTTGCGGGAGAAGGACAGCACCCGGTTGACGAAGTTGCCGAGGGTGTCGGCCAGGTCCTTGTTGACGCCGGCCGCGAACAGCTCCCAGGTGAAGCTGGTGTCGTCGGACTCCGGGGCGTTGGCCATCAGGAAGTAGCGCCAGTAGTCGGCCGGCAGCACCTCCAGCGCGGCGTCGGTGAAGACGCCGCGGCGCTGCGAGGTGGAGAACTTGCCGCCGTAGTAGTTCAGCCAGTTGAACGCCTTGACGAAGTCCACCTTCTTCCACGCCGCCCGGGTGCCCAGCAGGGTCGCCGGGAACATGACGGTGTGGAACGGGACGTTGTCCTTGGCCATGAACTCGGTGTAGCGGACCGTGTCGTCGGCCTCCCACCACCACGAGCGCCAGTCCCGGGCGGCCGGGTCGAGGTCGGCCCACTCCCTGGTCGCGCCGATGTACTCGATGGGCGCGTCGAACCAGACATAGAAGACCTTGCCCGCGGCGGCCAGCTCCGGCCAGGTGTCGGCCGGGACCGGGACGCCCCACTCCAGGTCACGCGTGATGGCCCGGTCCTGCAGCCCCTCGGTCAGCCACTTGCGGGCGATGGAGGAGGCCAGGTTCGGCCACTCCTTGCCGTGCTCGTCCACCCACGCCTCGACCTCGGCGGCCAGCAGCGACTGGAGCAGGAACAGGTGCTTGGTCTCGCGGACCTCCAGCCGGCTGCTGCCGCTGATCGCCGAGCGGGCGTCGATCAGGTCGGTCGGGTCCAGCACCCGGGTGCAGTTCTCGCACTGGTCGCCGCGCGCCTTGTCGTAGCCGCAGTGCGGACAGGTGCCGACGATGTACCGGTCGGGCAGGAAGCGCTCGTCGTCCAGCGAGTAGACCTGCCGGATCGCCCGCTCCTCGATGAACCCGTTGCGCTGGAGTTCGCGGGCGATCTCCTGGGTGGCCTCGTGGTTCTGCGGCGAGGAGCTGCGGCCGAAGTAGTCGAACGAGATCTGGAAGCCGTCGTAGACCGCCTTCTGCGCCCGGTGCTGCTGCGCGCAGAACTCGGCGACCGGCAGCCCGGCCTCCTTGGCGGCCAGCTCGGCCGGGGTGCCGTGCTCGTCGGTGGCGCAGATGTACAGCACGTCCTGGCCGCGCTGGCGCAGGTACCGCGCGTAGACGTCGGCGGGGAGCATGGAGCCGACCATGTTGCCCAGGTGCTTGATGCCATTGATGTACGGCAGGGCGCTGGTGATCAACTGTCGGGCCATGAGCCAGGTGCTCCCAAGTCGCTACGAAGCGTGAGGATTCCGCTGAACGGGGTGCCGGCGGAGTGCGGCAATCGTATCCGACCGTCCCCCGCCCACCCGCCCGATTCCCGTCCCGCACAAGGCTTCCGGGCCGTCGCGCGGCCCGCGCGGGCGGTACGCGGCGATCGCGGACCGGAGGTCACGCCCGGTTCGCGAGCAGCTTCTCCAGCACGAGCGCGACGCCGTCCTCGTCGTTGCCGGCGGTGACCTCGTCGGCGACCGCCAGCAGCTCGGGGTGCGCGCCGTCCATCGCGACGCCGTGGCCGGCCCAGCGCAGCATGGGGATGTCGTTGGGCATGTCGCCGAAGGCGATCGTGCCGGCCGCCCGCACCCCCAGCCGCCGGGCGGCCAGCGACAGGCCGGTGGCCTTGGTCAGGCCGGGCGGCAGCAGCTCCACCATGCCGGGGCCGGCCATCACCACGTCGACCAGGGCGCCGACGACCGCGCGGGCGGCGGCGGTCAGCTCGTCGTCGGACAGCACCGGGTGCTGGAGGAAGACCTTGCCCAGCGGTTCGGCCCACACCTCGGCGCGGTCGGTGAACGTCCGCACCCGCTGGCCGGGGTAGTAGGAGTACCCGGGGCCGGCCAGGAAGGTGCCGTGCAGCCCGTCGCGGGTCGCGGCCACGAAGACCTCGCCGACCTCCGCCTCGATCTTCTCCAGCGCCGCCGCGGCCGACCGGCGGTCCAGCGTGACCGAGGTCAGCAGCCGCCCGGCGCCGGCGTCGTAGACCTGGCCGCCCTGCCCGCAGACCGCCAGGCCCTGGTAGCCGAGGGCCTCCAGGACCGGCTGGGTGCTGGCGGCGGACCGCCCGGTGACCACGATGTGCGCCGCGCCCGCCGCGGTGGCCGCGGCGAGCGCGGAACGCGACCGTTCCGAGACCGTCAGATGATCAGACCGCAGCAGGGTGCCGTCGAGGTCGGTGGCGATCAGCCGGTACGGAAAAGGGGCGCCGCTGTCGTTCACTTGGCGACCGGCTCCAGCACGTCACGCCCGCCGAGGTACGGACGCAGCACCTCGGGCACCGTGACCGAACCGTCGGGGCGCTGGTGGGTCTCCAGCAGCGCGACGATGGTCCGCGGCACCGCGCACAGCGTGCCGTTGAGGGTGGCGAGCGGCCGGGTGACCTGCTTGCCGTCCTTGTTCTCCCGCATGCGCACCGACAGCCGGCGGGCCTGGAACTCGTTGCAGTTGGAGGCCGAGGTCAGCTCGCGGTACTTGCCCTGGGTGGGGATCCACGCCTCGCAGTCGAACTTCCGCGACGCCGAGGCGCCGAGGTCGCCGGTGGCCACGTCGATGACCTGGTACGCCAGCCCCAGGCCGGACAGCCACTGCTTCTCCCACTCCAGCAGCCGGGTGTGCTCCGCCTCGGCCTCCTCGGGGGCGACGTAGGAGAACATCTCGACCTTGTCGAACTGGTGCACCCGGAAGATGCCCCGGGTGTCCTTGCCGTACGTGCCGGCCTCGCGGCGGAAGCACGGGCTGAACCCGGCGTAGCGCAGCGGCAGCTGGCCCGCGTCGATGATCTCGTCCATGTGGTACGCCGCGAGCGGGACCTCGGAGGTGCCGACCAGGTAGAAGTCGTCCTTTTCGAGGTGGTAGACGTTCTCGGCGGCCTGGCCGAGGAAACCGGTGCCCTCCATGGCGCGCGGCTTGACCAGCGCCGGGGTCAGCATCGGCGTGAGGCCGGCCGCGGTGGCCTGCGCGATCGCCGCGTTGACCAGGGCCAGCTCCAGCAGGGCGCCGACACCGGTCAGGTAGTAGAAGCGCGAGCCGGACACCTTCGCGCCGCGTTCCACGTCGATGGCGCCGAGGCCCTGGCCCAGCTCCAGGTGGTCCTTGGGCTCGAAGCCCTCGGCGGCGAAGTCGCGCGGGGTGCCGACGGTCTCCAGGACGGTGAAGTCCTCCTCACCGCCGACCGGCACGTCGGGGTGCACGACGTTGCCCAGCCGCAGCAGCAGCGACTGTGCCTCCTCGGCGGCCTGGTCCTGCTCGGCGTCGGCGCTCTTGACCGCGGCGGACAGCTCGGCGGCCTGCCGGAGCAGCTCCGCCTTCTCCTCGCCGGACGCCTTGGGCACGCGCTTGCCGAGCGCCCGCTGCTCGGCGCGCAGCTGGTCGAAGCGGGAACTGGACGACCTGCGCCGTTCGTCGGCGGAGAGCAGCGCGTCGACAAGGCCGACGTCCTCTCCACGGGCGCGCTGGGAGGCGCGCACACGGTCGGGGTCCTCACGGAGCAGGCGAAGGTCAATCACGGCGACAGGCTACCGGGCCCGGCCCGCGCTGCGATAGCGAGTTCTGATGCGGATATGTGGTGATCTGTCCCTTGTAAAGGAATGCCCGGGTGATCTCCGGACGCCGCCGTGCAATGGCGCCCGACCGCATTCCGTCCGATCCGCCGAACGGCGAGCCTTCCACGGTCCGCGCGGGCTCCGCGGTGCGGCGGAACGCTGGTTATCCACAGGCTGGTTGGGGATGGTTCACGCGTTGTCCACAGGGTGTGCGAGGGAACTGTGGATGTCGGGCCCGATCGTTTCCAGCGATTTTCGCGGCGCTCATGATTCCCGAGGCAAACCCGGTTAACACTCACTTTCGAGTGAGAATGGTTACCTCTATAGAGTTGATCGGAGCAATTGGGCTGACGAATAATGATCTGATGCCCTGTGAGCGATCTGCTGACTTCGGGGTGATTTGTCGATCCGGCCGCGTTTCGGCGCCGACCGACAGGTCGACTTTTCCCCAGGCGGCGCAACGGCCTGTGGATAACTTGCGGATCATGCACAGCCGCCCTGAGCCCCGGATTCCGCTGACCGTGCGGGGCCCGCCCCGCACGGTCAGATACGGCCGTCGAGCGCCCGCCCGAGCCACTCCGACGCCTCGGTGAACTCCGCGTCGGTGGTGCCGGGCCGCACCTGCGGGCGGACCTCGTCGGCGCGCGGATAGGAGCCGAGGAACCGCACCTTCGGGCAGATCCGCTTCAGGCCCATCAGCGCGTCGCCGACCCGGCGGTCGGTGATGTGGCCCTCGGCGTCGATGGAGAAGCAGTACCGGCCCAGGCCGCCGCCGGTCGGCCGCGACTCGATGCGCATCAGGTTGACGCCGCGCACCGAGAACTCCTGGAGCAGCTCCAGCAGCGCGCCCGGCCGGTCGTCGCCCAGCCACACCACCGCCGACGTCTTGTCCGCCCCGGTCGGCGCGGCGGGCCGGCCCGGCTGCCCGACCAGCACGAACCGGGTCTGCGCGTTCACCGTGTCGTGGATCTCGCTGACCAGCGGCTCCAGGTGGTAGCGCGCGGCGGCGAACTCGCCCGCGAACGCGCCGTCGTAGCGGCCCTCCTGCACCAGCCGGGCACCGTCCGCGTTCGAGGCCGCCGACTCCCAGTGCGCGTGCGGCAGGTGCGCCGCCAGCCAGTTGCGCACCTGCGGCTGCGCGACCGGGTGCCCGGTGACCGTCTTGACGTCGCCCAGCGCGGTGCCCGGCCGCACCAGCAGCGCGAACGAGATCGGCAGCAGCACCTCGCGGTAGATCATCAGCGGCGCGCCGGTGGCCAGTTCGTCCAGCGTCGCGCTGACGCCGCCCTCCACCGAGTTCTCGATGGCGGCGAACGACCCGCCCGCCTCGCCGTTGCGCACCGCGTCGAACGCGGCCGGTACCGACACCATCGGCACCAGGTCACGGGTCGCGGCCTCCGGCAGCGTGCGCAGCGCGGCCTCGGTGAAGGTTCCCTCGGGGCCGAGGTAGGTGTAGCGGGATGCCGAAGACGGTGTCATGCGGCCAGCCTACGCGGACGCCGCCCGCCACCGCCCGGCGTCGCACCCCGCCCCCGACCGGCCGCGACACCCGCCCCCACCCCGCCGGACCGGGGATTTCCCGGGCGGCGGGCCGAGGGCGGGGTTACGCCGTACGGGTTACGGGGGTGGGACGGGTTGCGGGACGCGGGGTCGGGGTTGCGGGGGTGGGGGCGGAGTGGGACGGGGACGGGGCTGGGGGCGCGGTCGGTGGGCGGTGCGGTCCGTTCCGGGTGGTCGGGGCGGCGGCGCGGTCCGGACCGTACGCCGTGGCGTGTCCACCGGGGCCGGTGACCCTGCGCGTCCGCCGGACGGAGCCCGTCGCCACGTCTGCCGGAGCCGACCCGCTGGCTGCCCCTCCATCCTCCGGAGCCGAGCCGGAGGCTACCCCTCCAGCAGGCCCTGCCCCACGTACTCGCCCGGCCGTGCGGCCGGCGGCACCGCGAACAGCGCGCTGGACTCGTGCCGGATGAAGCGGGACAGCGCGTCGGCGCTGTCCAGCTTCCGCTGCACCTTGATGAAGCCGTTCAGCGGCGCCGCCTGCCAGGCGACGAACAGCAGGCCGGCGTCCGGGGTGCCGTCCGGGTCGAACCCGTCATGGAAGGAGAACGGCCGGCGCAGCATCTTCGCGCCGTCGTTGGACTGCGCCGCCGCCACCCGGATGTGGGCGTCGCCGGCCACCGCCAGCGTGCCGTCGCGGTCCATCCGGTCCAGGTCGACCGGGGTGGACTCGGTGCCGCCCGACAGCGGCGCGCCGTCGGACTTGCGCCGGCCGATGACCGCCTCCTGCCGGGCGAGCGGCTGCTGCTCCCAGGGGTCGAGCAGCATGCGGATGCGGCGCACGACCGCGTAGGAGCCGCCGTTCATCCACGCCTGCCCGCCGGGCCGGCCGGCCACGAAGAGCGCGGAGCGGAAGTCGTGGTCGGCCGGCTTGGGGTTGTTGGTCCCGTCGACCTGCCCCATGAGGTTGCGGACCGTCCGCGGCTTCGCGGTGGCGCCGGGGGTGCGGCTGAAGCCGTTCATCTGCCAGCGGACCGCGGCGGTGCCGGCGGCGGCCCGTTGCAGGACGCGCAGCGCGTGGAAGGCGACCAGCGGGTCGTCGGCGCCGATCTGGATCCACAGGTCGCCACCGCCGCGCGCCGGGTCGAGCGCGTCGGAGCTGAACGGCGGGATCGGCGTGAAGTCGGCGGGCAGCCGCGAGGTCAGCCCGGTCCGGGAGAAGAAGCTCCGCCCGAAGCCGAACGTCACCGTCAACGAGGACGGCCCGGCGTCCAGCGCGACCTGGTCGTCGTCGTCCGGGGCCCGGCCGGCCGTCATCGCCTCCGCCGCCCGTGACCAGCGCCGCAGCAGCGCGGCCGCCCGCGCGCGGTCCGCGCCGGCCGCCAGGTCGAAGGCGACCAGGTGCGCCACGGCCTGCGCCGGCGTGGTGATCCCGGCCTGCTGGGGGGCGGCGGCGGTGCCGTGGAACGCCACCGCGTCCGCGCCGACCGAGGTCAGTGCCGCCGGGGCCGGGTCGGCCGCCGCGTACCCGGCCGCGCCGCCCGCCCCGCCGGCCAGGACACCGGCCGCGCCGGCCGCGCCCGCGGTGCCCAGCAGCCGCCTTCGTGTGATGTTCTGATCGCCCATCAGCTGATGGTCACCTTCCTGGTCACGGTCACCTCGTCGATGGCGGAGGTCCGAACGGTCAACGACAGCTGCCAGGTCCCCGGCATCGGCACCTGCAACCCGACCGCCTCCCAGCTGCCGGGGCCGGTGTGCCGCAGCCGCACCGGCAACGGGCCGATGCCGCGGGCGGTGAGCGTGAACGCCACGTCCAGCTCCGGTACGTTCATCGGATTGCCGACCGGGTCGCTGACCACAAGGTGCAGCTGGTCCGCACCGGTCCGGGCCGGTGCCAGGTGGACGTCCACCGTCCCCTTGCCCTTCGGCCCGCCACTGTCGAACGGAACGGTCGCCAGGTACTCCCCGGTCGCGGCCGGCGCGGTGGCCATGCCGTTCGCGGACGCCGCAGCCTTCGCCTCCTCGGCCGCCCGGCCCGGTTCGCTGCCGCTCAGCACGGTGGTGACGGCCAGCACGACGACCGCGATCGCCGCCTCCGCCAGCACCGACCGCCGCAGCCCGGACCGCACCGGGTCCGCGTCCCGCACCCGCAGCCGGCTCACCCGCTCCCGCACCGCCCGCTGCCGCGCGAGCTGAGCGGCCCGCAGGGGGTCGGTCGGCCGGTCGGCTGAGGGGCGAGTGCCGTCGGGGGGACCGGCGCCCACGACAGCGGCGGCCTCCGTCTTGACGGCTTCCGCAGCGGCCTCCGCCTTCAGGGCCTCCGCGTTCACGGCCTCGGTAGCCGCCTCTGCCTTGACGGCCTCCGCCGGTGTCCCCGCTTCCGCCGTCGTCAGCTTCGCCGTCCAGCGGCGGGAGACGCCCGCGACGGCGACCACGCAGGCGACCAGGGCGATCTTCACCAGCAGCCAGCGGCCGTACGCCGTGCCGAACAGCGCGTGCCATGAGCCCACCTGCCGCCAGGACTGGTAGACGCCTGTGGACACCAGCACGCACACGCAGCTGAACGCGATGCCGGAGAAGCGGCGGACCGCGGCCGCCGGCACGCCGCCCGCCCGGTACAGGCCGGTCAGCAGCGCGGTCAGGCCGCCCAGCCAGACCGCCATCGACAGCAGGTGCGCGATGTCCAGCGGCATGGCCAGTGCCGGCTGGACGCCGACGGAGGCGTGCTCGGTGAGCGACCAGGTCGCCGCGATCCCGGCGGCCACCACCGCGCCGGCCACCAGAGCGCCGGTGCGGGGCCGGCCTTGCGGCTCCGCCCGGGGTCCGTCCTCCGGCTCCGCCCGGCGCCCGCCGAACAGCACCGACAGCACCACCGCGGCGGCCGCCAGCAGCAGCAGACGGCACACCAGCGCCTCGCCGGACGGGCTGCCGACCACCGACCGCAGACCCGCGAGGTCGAAGACCCCGCCGAGCCTAGTGCCGTTGACGTACGGGCCGCGCAGCAGCAGCAACGCGATCGTGGCCGCCGCGACCGCCGCCCAGCCGCCGGTCGCCAGCCGGCGCAGCGGCCGCAGCCGGGTGCCGCCCGGCCAGCACAGCGCGAGGAACGCCGCCGAGCCGACCAGCACGGCGAACCCCAGGTAGGCCACGTACCGCCCGATGCCGTACAGCGCGCCGGCGAGCCCGCCGCCCGCCTCGGTCTGCCGCGGGATCGCCGAGGTTTTCGACGGCGCGCCGACCGAGAACGTCCAGGCGCCGCCCACCGGGTGGGTGTCCGCCGAGACGGCCTTCCACGCCACCGTGTACGTGCCGTCGCGCAGCCCGGACCGCAGGCCGATCGTCGCACTGTCCGGCCGGCCGGCCGCGTGACCGGGCGCGCCGCGCTGCACCGGCTTGCCCGCCGGGTCGTAGACGGTCAGCGAGTCCGCGGACAGCAGCACGCCCTCGGAGAAGTAGAGGGTGATCCGGTCCGGCGCCGTCCTGACCACCGAGCCCTGGGACGGGTCGGAGCGCAGCAGGGCCGCGTGCGCGGAGGCGGGCAGGGCGCCGCCGAACAGCACCGCCGTCAGCACGCCCAGTACGACTATCAGTCGCCGCAACCCCATCAGTCCTTCGGCCGGTACGTCGCCGGTTCGACCGGCACGCGCACGGTGATCGGTGCCGAGTGGGCGAAGTGCAGTTCGAACGAGACCTGCTGGCCGATCTTCGGCCGGCCGCCCCGCAGCCCCATCAGCATCAGGTGGTCGCCGCCAACCGCCAGCCGGAGCGTGCCGCCGGCCGGTATCGCCAGGTCCTTGGTGCCCTGCATCGCCCCGGCCGCCGTCGTCACCATCAGCGACGCCTGCGAGGCGAACGCGGTCGACACCGAGGTCAGCGCGTCGTCCCCGCCGCCGGTGTTGCGCACGGTGAAGTACCCGGCCGCCATGTCCGCCAGCGGCGGCTGCGGCACGTACGCGCCGGAGACCGACAGCTTCGGCGTGCCGCCGCCGGACGAGGACGAACACCCGGCCAGCGCGGCCGTCGCCGCGACGGCCGCCGCCGCGGCCGTCAGCGCCGGACGCCTCACGGGGTCACGCCCTTGATCAGGTCGGGCATGTCGTGCTCGTACTGCTTCACCGTGACGCCGGCGGTATACAGGAAGTGCGCCTTGTTGTCCTTCGGCGAGAACGCGAAGACCTCGGCGCCGTGTTCGACGCTGATGCTGCCGTCCTTCTCCTTGACCGGCTTCTCCACCAGGATGCCCAGGCTGTGCGCGGCCGCCTGGATCGCGGCGAACTTCCCCGTCAGTCCGATGAACGCCGGATCCTGCGCCCCCAGCCAGGCCTTCAGGCGCTGGGGGGTGTCGCGGGTCGGGTCGGTGCTGACGAACACCACCTGCAACCGGGACCGCTCGGCGGCCGGCAGCTTGCTCTTGGCGTCCGCGATGTCCGCCATCGTGGTCGGGCAGACGTCCGGGCAGTGCGTATATCCGAAATACAGCAGCGTCGGCTTGCCCGCGGTCTCCTTGACCAGGTCGAACGGCTTGCCGTCCGAGTCGGTCAGGTCGAGGTCGGGCTTGGCGAACGGCTGGTCCAGCGTGATGGCCGCGCTGTCCGGGTTCGCCGTCGACGAGACCACGGCGGCCGGCGCGTTGCCCTGGGCCGGCGACGACGTCCCGCACGCCGTGAGCGTCAGCGCCGCCGCCCCGGCGAGCAGCGCGCCACCGGTGAGTCGATTGCTCCGCATGAAGTGTCCCCAGTAGGTGGTGAGGTGAAGTGCGTGGTGAGGTCAGGTCCGCCGGGCCGAGCCGGGCGGTGAGGTGGGGCGACGGGCCCGGCCGCGCGGCCGGGCCCCGCGGCGGGCGACACGCGGCATGGCCGC
>NZ_JAAGKO020000021.1 GCF_027947535.2 Streptantibioticus silvisoli | reverse complement strand
GTTTTTTTGTGGGGGGGGGGCGGGGGGGGGGGGGTCCCGGTGGGCCGACATATTTACGGCCCCCGCCTCCGCCGTTCGCAGACTCGACGGTGCATTCGGGGGCCACAAATATGCGACAGCGCCCACCTCTGGACCCACCCCACCCGGCCCGCTCCCGTTTTCTCGCGACGCGCAGCAACGTTGGGGTGGGGAGGGAAGGGAAAACCTGGGCCATCGGACTCGACGGGAACGGACAGCAACGGGGTGGGTCCCGGCCGCTCCCGTTTTCTCGCGACGGGCAGCAACGTTGGGGTGGGGAGGGAAAGGAAGACCTGGGCCATCGGGCTCGGCGGGAACGGACAGCAAGGGGGGCGGGGCGCCCGGCACAGCGCGGGAACGTGGCGTGGCGGAGTGGAAGGAGCTGGGCCTTCCGCTCCGCCTCAGTGGCCCGGGAAGAAGGGGTCGGCGGCTCGGCGCAGGGCTGTCAGGGGGAGGGCCAGGGCGCTGATGGAGCCCAGGGCGCCGGCGACCGTGAGGAGGGAGGCTCGCAGGGTGGGGGCGGTGAGGTGGCCGGTGGCGGCGCGGGTGTCGATGTCGGAGAGGGCTTCCTGCGCGACGGGGCGGTCCGGCAGCGTGGCCGGGTACGCGGCGAGTTCGTGGCTGAGCCAGGCGATCGCGGCGCGCAGGGCGGCCACGCGGGGATCGTCGTCGGGGTGCAGGACGTGCGGGGTGGTGCGCGCGGCGGCGGCCAGGGAGGTCACGGCGCGGGGACGGTTCCGGTCGTTCGACACTCAATACACTCCCTTTCGGGTGGTCCTGAGAGCCGAACCAGTAAAGAACACGCTCCGCGCGTCGCGCCATACGGAGGGCCGAAAAAACATGCCGGAAACACGCCGGGCCGGCGAGCGAGGACGGGCGGGGTCATGACGCAACGTGACGAGTGCGCCGGGACGGCGGGGATCGTGCTGGCCGCGGGGGGCGGGCGGCGGCTCGGCGGGCGGCCGAAGGCGCTGCTGCCGTACCGGGACGGGCTGCTGGTGGAGCGGGCGGCGCGGGTGCTGTGGGACGGCGGCTGCCAGCGGGTGCACGTGGTGCTGGGGGCGGCGGCCGGCGAGGTGCGGCGGCGGGCGCGGCTGGCCGGGTGCGTGCTGGTGGAGAACGCCGGGTGGGCGGAGGGGATGGGGGGTTCGCTGCGCGCGGGCCTGGAGTCGCTGGCCGGGACCTCGGCGGTGGCGGCCGTGGTGACGCTGGTGGATCAGCCGGGGGTCGGGGCGGCGGCGGTGCGGCGGGTGCTGGCGGGGACGCCGGCCGGCGCGGACCCGCGGGCGGTGCTGGCGGCGGCCGCCTACGACGGCCACCGGGGGCATCCGGTGCTGCTGGGGGCCGCGCACTGGCCCGGGGTCGCGGCGGCGGCGTCCGGCGACCGCGGCGCGCGGGCCTACCTCGCGGCGCGGGCGGACGCGGTGACCCTGGTGGAGTGCGGCGACGTCGGGTCCCCGGACGACATCGACTCCCCCGCCGACCTGGGGCTGCTGGAGCGGTACTGACGCTGTCGCGGGGCGGTCCGGCACCGTTGATCTTCCCCCGGCCGGAACCTATGCTCCGACCAGCAGGAGTCCGCCGGTGACAAGGAGTGACCGCCATGTCCGCAGCCCCCTCCGCCGTCGTCACCGGTGCGCCGGACCTGCCGCGGCAGGATGAGGTGCTGACCGGGCCGGCGCTGGCTTTCCTCGGTGAGCTGCACACCGCGTTCGCCGGGCGCCGGGCGGAGTTGCTGCGGCACCGGGCGGCGCGGCGGGCGCAGATCGCCCGCACCGCGACGCTGGACTTCCTGCCGGAGACCGCCGCGGTGCGCGAGGGCGACTGGCGGGTGGCCGAGTGCCCGCCGGCCCTGCTGGACCGCCGGGTGGAGATCACCGGGCCGACCGACCGCCGGATGACGGTGAACGCGCTGAACTCCGGCGCCCGGATCTGGCTCGCCGACTTCGAGGACGCGTCCGCTCCGACCTGGGAGAACGTGGTCCTCGGCCAGCTGAACCTGATGGACGCCTACGCCCGGCGCATCGACTTCACCGCGCCCGGCGGCAAGACGTACGCGCTGCGCCCGGACGCGGAGCTGGCCACCGTCGTCACCCGGCCGCGCGGCTGGCACCTCGACGAGCGGCACCTGACGGTCGGCGGTGAGCCGGTGCCCGGCGCGCTCGTCGACTTCGGGCTGTACTTCTTCCACAACGCGCGCGGGCTGATCGAGGCCGGCAAGGGGCCGTACTTCTACCTACCGAAGACCGAGTCGCACCGTGAGGCCCGGTTGTGGAACGACGTGTTCGTCCTGGCGCAGGACCGGTTGGGCATCGCGCGCGGTACGGTCCGGGCGACGGTGCTGATCGAGACGATCACCGCCGCGTTCGAAATGGACGAGATCCTCTACGAGTTGCGCGAGCACGCGGCCGGGCTGAACGCGGGGCGCTGGGACTACCTGTTCTCCATCGTGAAGAACTTCCGTGACGCGGGGCCGCGTTACGTGCTGCCGGACCGCAACGCGGTGACCATGACGGCGCCGTTCATGCGGGCGTACACCGAACTGCTGGTGCGCACCTGCCACCGGCGCGGCGCGCACGCGATCGGCGGCATGGCGGCGTTCATCCCCTCACGGCGCGATCCGCAGGTCAACAAGGTGGCGCTGGAGAAGGTGCGTGCCGACAAGGACCGTGAGGCGGCCGACGGGTTCGACGGTTCGTGGGTGGCGCATCCGGACCTGGTGGCGGTGGCGCGCGAGTCGTTCGACGCGGTGCTGGGCGAGCGGCCGCACCAGAAGCACCGGCTGCGCGAGGACGTGGTGGTGACCGCCGCGCAACTGCTGGCCGTCGACTCGCTGGCGGCCGCCCCCACCTGCGCCGGGCTGCGCAACGCGGTGGCCGTCGGCATCCGCTACATCGAGGCGTGGCTGCGCGGTTCGGGGGCGGTGGCGATCTTCAACCTGATGGAGGACGCGGCGACCGCGGAGATCTCCCGTTCGCAGATCTGGCAGTGGATCAACGCGGACGTGGTGCTGGAGGACGGCGCCGTCGTCACCGCGGAGCTGGTGCGTTCGCTGGCCGCGGCCGAACTGGACGCCATCCGGGCGGAGTCGGGCGACGAGGCGTTCGCGGCCGGTGCCTGGCAGCGGGCGCACGACCTGCTGCTGCGGGTCTCGCTGGACGAGGTCTACGTCGACTTCCTCACCCTGCCGGCCTACGAACTCCTCGACTGACGGCGGCCGTCGGCCCCGCCCGCGGTGAACAGCCCGGCCGCCGGGGCGTGTTCACCGCGCCGCGGTCAGCCCGTCAGGCCCGCCAGCCGGGCCAGGCGGCGGGCCTCGGCGCGGGTGAGGCGGGCGAGGCGGTCCTCGTCGGCGGTGCGCAGCCTGCCGTCCTCGACGACCGGGCGGCCGTCGACCAGCAGCAGGGTGAGGGGGGCGGCGGCGCCGAGGACGAGGGCGGCGACCGGGTCGGCGATCGAGGAGTGCCGGAAGCCGGACAGGTCCCACAGGGCGAGGTCGGCGAGCTTGCCGGGCTCGACGGAGCCCAGTTCGCCGTCGCGGCCGATGACCCGGGCGCCGCCCATGGTGGCCAGCCGCAGTGCGCCGCGCACGGTCAGCGCCTTCTCGCGGTGCGGGCCGAGCCGGTTGACCAGCACGGCGTTGCGCAGTTCGGTGCCGAGTTCGCCGGCCTCGTTGGAGGCGGTGCCGTCCACGCCCAGGCCGACCGGGACGCCGGCGGCCAGCAGGTCGGGGACCCGGGCGATGCCGGCGGCCAGCCGGGCGTTGGACGACGGGCAGTGGGCGACCCCGGTGCCGGTGGCGGCGAACTTGGCGATGTCGGAGTCGTCCATGTGGACGCAGTGCGCCATCCACACGTCGTCGCCCAGCCAGCCGGTCGACTCCAGGTAGTCGGTGGGCCCCAGGCCGAAGCGTTCGCGGCAGAACGCCTCCTCCTCGACGGTCTCGCTGCCGTGGGTGTGCAGCCGCACGCCCTTGTCGCGGGCGAGCACGGCCGCCTCGCGCAGCAGGTCGGTGCTGACGGAGAACGGTGAGCAGGGCGCGACGGCGACCCGCAGCATCGAGCCGGGCGACGGGTCGTGCCAGCGGTCGACCGCCTCGGCGGTGGCGGCCAGCGCGGCGTCGGTGCTCTCCACGGCGGAGTCCGGCGGCAGCCCGCCGTCGGAGGCGCCCAGGTCCATCGAGCCGCGGGCCGGGGCGAAGCGCACGCCGAGTTCGGCGGCGGCCCGCACCTCGGCGGCGAACAGGTCGCCGGCGCCGCGCGGGAAGACGTAGTGGTGGTCGACGGCGCAGCTGACTCCGGAGGTGGCGAGCGCCGCGAGCGAGCCGAGGGCCGCCGCGTAGGTCATGTCCTCGTCGATACGGGCCCACACCGGGTAGAGGGTGGTGAGCCAGTCGAAGAGGTTGCTGTCCTGCGCCATGCCGCGGGTGAGCCACTGGTAGAAGTGGTGGTGGGTGTTGACCAGGCCGGGGGTGAGCAGCCGGCCGGCCGCGTCGACGTGCCGGGTCACCCCCTCGAGCCCTTCGGGGGCGGGCCCGGCGCCGACCGACTCGATCCGGTTGCCGGCCACCACGACGTGCCCGCGCGGCAGTTCGGTGTCGTCGGCGTCGACGGTGGCGATGTGGGCGTTGTCGATGACGACGCGTTCGGTCATTGCGGCCGGGCCGCCTCTCCGTGGGTGGCTCAACGGGGCTCGGGTCGGGGGTGCCGGCCGGCGCGGGGCGCCGGCGCGGTGTCAGTCGGTGGGCAGCCGGGCCGGGGCGCCGTCGCGCAGCACGGTGCCCTCGATCAGGCCGTACGGGCGGTCGGCCGCGAAGTAGACGGCACCGGTGTCGGTGGGGTTGGCCACGCCGAACGGTGCGAGGTCCACCAGGAAGTGGTGCTTGTTGGGCATCGACAGCCGTATCTCGTCCACCTCGGGGCCGGCGTCGACGACGCGCGAGCCCATGGCGTACAGGGTCTGCTGGAGGGAGTACGAGTAGGTGTCGGCGAAGGCGTCCAGCAGCGCGGCGCGCGAGCGGCGGTGGACCGCGTCCCAGTCCGGTTCGCCGTCGCCGTCGTGCCGGCCGTACCGCCAGCGGGCCTCGACCTCGGTGGCCAGCACCCGGTCGCGGGACTCCGGCAGCGTGGTCCAGGGGTCCTTGACGAAGCCCCGGAACTCCGAGCCGGTGGAGTTGAGCACCACCAGCCCGCGCAGCCCGGCGACCACCTCGCACCCGGCGCCGTCCAGCCGGATCTGCGCGGTGCGGATCTCGCCGCCGTCGCGCACGAAGGAGTGCCCGGTCTCGCCGGTGCGGCTCCAGCCGTACTCCTCGATCCGGATGCGGGCCGAGGTGATGGCGGGCTGACTGCCGGTGAAGTGCCGGGCCAGCCGCAGCGCGAACTCCTCCGGGGAGGCGATGCCGCCGTCCTGGGCGAAGGCGTAGACGGTGTTCTTGGTGGTGTCGGTGGTGAGGACCTTGGTGTTGTCGCCGTGGTAGTGCACGTCGTCGAGGTCGCCGGACAGCGCGACGGAGACGTTGAGGTCGCGGACGTGGTGGGTGTCGCCGTCGCGGGTGATCCGCACGACGCGGGTCTCCGCCTTGCCGTACTGGTTGTGGCCGAGGACTGTCGTCATGTCGGTCGCTAGCTCCCTCGGTATACGGAGTAGCCGAACGGGTTGAGCAGCAGCGGTACGTGGTAGTGCTGCCCGGGGCCGACCGCGAAGGTGACGGCGGCCTCCGGGAAGAAGGCCGGCGTGCCGTGGACGGCCGTCAGGTACGGGCCGGTCACGAACGTCAGCGTGGCGTGGGTGGCTCCGGGCGGCAGCGCCGGCAGGCCGGTGCAGCGCCCGTCGTCGTCGGTGGCGGACTGCGCGTGCGGGACGGCGGGTGCCTCACCGGTCCGGACCGTCAGCCGGACGGCGACACCGCGGGCGGGCCGGCCGGCGGAGGTGTCCAGTACGTGGGTGGAGACGGTGGCCGGCGGGTGCTCCTGCGGGGTCACCGGGGGCCTCCTTCCGGGGAGGGGGTGGCGGGGGCCCCGACGAGCCGGGCCAGCCGCAGGCGGTTGATCCGGCCGAGTTCGGCGCGGGCGGTGGCGCGTTCCTGCCGGGGAGTGCGGGTGAGGCGTTCGGCGGCCGCGTCGTGCAGCTGGCGGGCGGTCAGGCCGGTGGCGCAGATGAGGAAGACGTGGCCGAACCGTTCCTGGTAGGCGAGGTTGAGGTCGGTCATCCGGGCCCGCAGCGCGGCGTCGGCCCCGGCCATGCCGCGCTGCTCGCGGGCGGAGGCCGGGTCGCCGGGTTCGGGGCGGCCGATCGGGGGGTGGCCGGCCATCGCCTCGTCGAGTCCGGCGTCGTCCAGCGCGGCGGTGGCCGCGTCGGAGGCGGTGTACAGCGCCTCCGGGGCGGCGTAGGGACGGCCCGCCAGGACCGCGCGCGCCCAGGAGCGGGCGGCGCAGACCTCGTGCAGCAGGTCGGCGGCGCGCCGGTCGTCGGCGGCGTTGAGGCGGGCGAGCCCCGCGGGGGGCGCTGCGGGCATGGGGCCTCCGGGGCACGGGTCGTCCTGCGGGACCGGGCTTGCCGGACAGCTTGCGGGGTCGTCCGCGTTCCGTCAACAGTCTGTTGAATTGCGCGGGTCGGCGCACCGCCGGGGCGCGCGCGGCGGCGGGTCAGCCGTCGGCCGGGCCGCGTTCGCGGTGCAGGTAGTTGTAGACGGTGAAGCGGCTGACGCCCAGGGCTGCGGCGACGGTCTCCACGCCGTGGCGTACCGCGAAGGCGCCGCGTTCCTCCATCTGGCGTACGACGGCCTGCTTGGCGCGGCGGTCGAGGTCGGCCAGCGGGCGGCCGTGGCGGCGGGTGAGGTCGGCGAGCAGGTGGTCGAGGGTGCGGGCCAGGTGCGGCAGCCGGACGGCGACGGCGGGTTCGCCCCGCCAGTCGAGCACGATGTCGCCGGGGGCGGCCTGGCCGGGCGGCAGCAGGGTACCGCCGAGCGCGTCGGCCAGCGGGCGGACGGCGTCGGCGAACTCCGCGGCGCCGCCGGTGGCGCTCACGGCCGGTCCTGCGGCTCGGGCAGCACGCCGATCTGGACGGAGACCCGGGTGGCACCGGCGGCCAGGGCGCGCCGCAGCATCCGGTCGACGGCGTCCAGCATGCCGGGGGCGGCCCCTTCGGCGGTGGTCCCGAACGGGCCGACGTCGACCGGGCCGAGGGCGGCGCCGGCCATCTCCTCCCGGGCCGCCACCGCGTGCGGCGGCGTGTGGTCGAGGTCGAACGGTTCGGTGGTGAACTCCACCCTCAGGCGCATGGCTGTCTCCCGGCTCGGGCCGTGTCGTCTCCCGGGTGATGATGCGACCACGACGGCGTCCGGGGCCAGCGGCGGCCCCGGCGCGGCGCACGGCCGGCGGGCGGGCGCGACCCGTACGGGCGGGTACGCGACCGTACCGGCACCCCGGCGGTAAGCCTGACTGAACGTCAACTACTGTGCGGGGTAATGGCGTTGCGCCGACGGAACGCCAACGTCTCCCGGGCGTGGGCCTGCCCGGCGCTCGACGTGCCCAACTCCTGCGTGGCGAGCGTGGGTTAAGCGGCGGCGCGTATTCCGCGCCATGCACGGGTAGCTGGTGCGACCATGGACATCACCCGGAGCGTCCCAACGGTCCGACCCACCGCATGGAGTCCTGCCATGGCCGACTGTGTGCCCGTGCGTTGTCCGTCCTGCCGCCGCGAGCACGCCTACACGCCCGCGACGTTCCCCTGTGCCTGCGGTCAGCCGCTGACCGTACCGGTGCTGCCGGGCGGCGTCGCCACCCACGTGCGCCAGCGGACCTGGAAGGACTCGTGGGTCAAGCTGCGCTGCGGCGCGTGCGGCCGCACCGACGACTGGCCGCGCCCGGAGGTGGGCTGCGCCTGCGGGGTGGTGATCCGCCCGGCGGTGAACCTGGGCGCCGTGGGCATCACGCCGCAGGGCACGGCGGCGGGGGCCGGCGTCCCCCAGGGCTCGTTACCGGCGGCGGACCCGCCGCCCGGCGGTGTGCCCTCCGCCGGTGTGCCGCGCGCGGTGCGGCGGCCGGTGTTCGTACCGGTGACGATCCGCACCGGCCAGGACGCGGTCACGGCCGCGGCGGCGTACCTGCGCTGGCTGGGGTTCTCCGGGGTCGCCCAGGACCGGGACCGGCCGGTGTCCGGGGTGGACGTGCGCGGCACCGGGGTACTGGCCCGGGTCGACCACTCGACCAGTTCGGCCCGGCTGCGCGACGTGGAGACGTTATGGCTGGCCTGCCTGCACGAGAACGCGGTGGGCGCGTTCTTCTCACTGGCCGGCTACCGGCCGGACGCCCAGGAGGGCGCCGGGCGGCTCCAGGTGCCGCTGTTCGCCCTGGACCTCACCGGCACGCCGCGGCCGGTCAACGCGGCGGCCGACCGGCTGATCCGCACCGCACCGCCGGCCGGCGGCCACTGAGCCCGGGCGGGGCGCCGCCGAGTACGGCCGGGCGCCCGGAACCCCGGCAGCCCTCGGAGCCCTCAGAACCCCGGCAGCCCTAGGAACCCCGGCAGCCCCGGCACCCCCGGCAGCGCGTCGGGCGCCGTTCGTTCAGCGCAGGTCGGCCTCGCGGAACTCGACGCCGTCG
Source organism: Streptantibioticus silvisoli (assembly GCF_027947535.2). Lineage (GTDB taxonomy): Bacteria > Actinomycetota > Actinomycetes > Streptomycetales > Streptomycetaceae > Streptantibioticus_C > Streptantibioticus_C silvisoli. The sequence goes on along the minus strand of NZ_JAAGKO020000021.1, from coordinate 118,962 downwards.
GAGCCGTTCGCGGTGCGTTCGCGCAGGTCGACGCGGCGGATCTTGCCGGAGACGGTCTTGGGCAGCTCCGCGAACTCCAGCACCCTGACCCGCTTGTACGGTGCCAGGACCGCGCGGGAGTGCTCGAAGAGCGCCTTGGCGGTGGCCGCGTCCGGCTGCCAGCCGCGGGCCAGCACCACGTACGCCTTGGGCACCGCCAGCCGTACCGGGTCGGGAGAGGGCACCACGGCGGCCTCGGCGACCGCCTCGTGCTCCAGCAGGGCGCTCTCCAGCTCGAACGGGCTGATCTTGTAGTCGCTGGCCTTGAACACGTCGTCGGAGCGGCCGACGTAGGTCACGTAGCCGTCGGCGTCGCGGGAGCCGATGTCGCCGGTGCGGTAGTAGCCGCCGGCGGTGGCCGCCTCGGTGCGTTCCGGGTCGCCCGCGTAACCGGTCATCAGGCCGACCGGGCGCTCCTGGCGCAGGTCGAGGCAGATCTCGCCCTCCTCGCCCGGCTCACCGGTGACCGGGTCGACCAGGGCGATCCGGTAGCCCGGCAGCGGGCGGCCCATCGAGCCGGGCTTGAGGTGCTGGCCGGGGGCGTTGCCGATCTGGACGGTGGTCTCGGTCTGGCCGAAGCCGTCGCGGATGGTCAGCCCCCACACCCGGCGGACGTGCTCGATGACCTCCGGGTTGAGCGGTTCGCCGGCCGCGACGACCTCGCGCGGGCGGGTGCGCAGCGCGGTCAGGTCGGCCTGGATGAGCATCCGCCAGACGGTGGGCGGCGCGCAGAAGCTGGTGACGCCGGCCCGGTCCATCTGCGCCATCAGACGGCCGGCGTCGAACCGCGTGTAGTTGTGCACGAAGACGGTGGCCTCGGCGTTCCACGGGGCGAACAGGCTGCTCCACGCGTGCTTGGCCCAGCCGGGCGAGGAGATGTTGCAGTGCGTGTCGCCGGGCCGCAGCCCGATCCAGTACATGGTCGTCAGGTGGCCGACCGGGTAGGAGATGTGGCTGTGCTCGACGAGCTTGGGCAGCGCGGTGGTGCCGGAGGTGAAGTACAGCATCAAGGTGTCGCCGGCCCGGGTGGGCCCGTCGGGGGTGAAGGCGGTGCCGGCGTCCGCGGCCGCCGCGTAGTCCAGCCAGCCGTCCGGGGCGCCGCCGACCGCGACGCGCGTGTAGTGACCGGGCACGTCGTCGAACTTGGCGGTGTCGCCGGCCCGGACGACGACATGGGAGGCGCCGCCGCGTTCGACGCGGTCGGTGAGGTCGGCGGGGCCGAGCAGCGGCGTGGCGGGGATGACGACGGCGCGCAGCTTCATCGCGGCGAGCGCGGTCTCCCACAGCTCGGCCTGGTTGCCGAGCATGACGACGATGCGGTCCCCGGCCCGCACGCCCAGCGAACGCAGCCAGTTGGCGACCTGGTTGGAGCGGTCGCGCAGCTCGGCGAAGGTCTGGCGGGACTCGGTGCCGTCCTCCTCCACGATCCACAGCGCGGTGCGGTCGGTGCGGTCGGCGATCGCGTCGAACCAGTCGAGCGCCCAGTTGAAGTGCTCCGGACGCGGCCAGCGGAAGCCCGCCGCCGCCGCTGCCTGGTCCTCGCGGTGTGCCAGCAGGAAGTCCCGGGCGGCCCGGAACTCCTCGGTCGCGGCGCTGTCGGCCATGTGCCCTCCTCGTCGAACGCGGTCCCGGTCGAACGCGGTCCCGGTCACATCGTGACGCCAGGCCGGGCGGCTCACCACCCCTGGACGGGGGTGGGGTGCGGCCGGGCGCGGGCGCGGCGCGGGCTCACCGGTGCGGTGGCCGGCGGGCGTGTTCGCGGTGCGGCGGCCTGCCGGGCGCGCGCCGAGCCGGCCGGCGGCGCCGGTGGCCGGTGGCGGGTAGCCGGCGGCGGGTGCGGCGGCCGGCGGCGGGTGCCGGCTACCGACCCACCGCCCGCGCCGGCGCGTTGAGCTGTGCGCCGGTGCGCGCGGTATGCGCCGCTGACGTGCGGCGGGCGGGGGTGGTGTGCTGGACGGGAACGGCCACCGCCGGTTTCGGTGGCCCCGGATCTGGGGAGCGAACGTACCGTGGCGAAAGTGTGGCGCGGCGAATACTGGAAGACCAGGAAGAACTCACCGTGGTTCATGGTTCTTCTGGTGCTGGCCGCCCTGTGGGCCTACGGCCATGCCAACGGCTCCGGCGACGCCAAGCATCCCGGCGCGCGTCCCAGCGCGTCGGCGTCGGCGTCGGCGCGGCCCGCCCCGGGCAAGCCGGCGCCCGACAAGCCCTGATCCGCGGTCAGCCCCGCCCGTCGCCGCCGTCCGGCGTGTCGCGGGCGGCCGCCTCCCGCAGTTCGACCTTGCGGACCTTGCCGCTGACCGTCATCGGGAAGGCGTCGACCACCCGCAGCCGGTGCGGGACCTTGAAGTGGGCGAGCCGGCCGCGGCAGAACGCGGTCAGCTCCTGGAGGGTCAGCGGGTCGGCCGGGTCGCGGGGGATGACGCAGGCGACGATCTCCTCGCCGTAGCGCTCGTCGGGCACACCGACCACCTGGACGTCGGCGACCTTCGGGTGGGTGTGCAGGAACTCCTCGACCTCCCGCGGGTAGACGTTCTCCCCGCCCCGGATGATCATGTCCTTGATGCGGCCGACGATGGTGACGTAGCCGTCCTCGCGCAGGACCGCCAGGTCGCCGGTGTGCATCCAGCGGCCGGCGTCGACGGCCTCCGCGGTGCGTTCCGGCTCGTCCCAGTAGCCGAGCATCACGGAGTAGCCGCGGGTGCACAGCTCCCCCGGCTCGCCGCGCGGCACGGTCACCCCGGTCGCCGGGTCGACGACCTTGACCTCGATGTGCGGCAGCACCCGGCCGACGGTGGCGGTGCGCCGTTCCAGGTCGTCGTCGCGCCGGGTCTGGGTGGAGACCGGCGAGGTCTCGGTCATGCCGTAACAGATCGCCACCTCCGCCATGTGCATCTCGGCGACGACCCGCTTCATGACCTCCACCGGGCACGGCGAGCCGGCCATGATCCCGGTGCGCAGCGTGGAGATGTCGTACGAGGCGAAGTCCGGCAGGTCCAGCTCGGCGATGAACATCGTGGGCACCCCGTACAGCGAGGTGCAGCGTTCCTGCTGGACGGCGCGCAGAGTGGCGGCCGGGTCGAAGACCGGCGCCGGGATCACCATGCAGGCGCCGTGGCTGGTGGCGGCCAGGTTGCCCATGACCATCCCGAAGCAGTGGTAGAACGGCACCGGCAGGCAGATCCGGTCCTGCTCGGTGTAGGCCACCAACTCCCCGACAAAATAACCGTTGTTGAGGATGTTGTGGTGCGACAGCGTGGCGCCCTTGGGGAAGCCGGTGGTGCCGGAGGTGTACTGGATGTTGACCGCGTCGTCGCACGACAGCGCCGCCTCGTCGGTGCCCGGCCGGTCCTGCGGCACCCCGGCCGCGCCCGCGACGAACTCCTGCCAGGACGGGTCGCCGATGTGCACCACCTGCCGCAGTCCCGGGCACTCGGCACGCACCGCCTGCGCCATCGCCCGGTAGTCGCTGGTGCGGTACTCGGTGGAGGCGATGAGCACCTCGATGCCGGCCTGCCGCAGCACGTACGCCAGTTCGTGCACCCGGTAGGCCGGGTTGATGGTCACCAGGATCGCGCCGATCCGGGCGGTGGCGTACTGCACCAGCACCCACTCCGGGCAGTTGACCGCCCAGATGCCGACCCGGTCGCCCCGGCCGACCCGCTGCGCGATCAGCGCCCGGGCCACCTCGTCGACCGCCCGGCCGAACTGCGCGTACGTCCACCGCCGTCCGCTGGGCACGTCCACCAGCGCCTCGCGGTCCGGGTAGGCGGCGACGGCCCGCGCCAGGTTGACGCCGATGGTGTCCCCGAGCAGCGGCGTGTCACCGGTGCCGCTCACGTAGGAATCCGCGACCAGGTCACTGGGACGTACGCTCACCGGAGCCTCCTGGCAGCCGTTCGTCGCGCCGGGTGCGCGAGGTGGCGGCCGGGGCCGCGCACTACCATCGTGCGGGAGTGACCCACGTCTCACCACCCCCGAACGGGGGTACCGCACCCGCGCCGCCGAGGGGGCCGTCATGCCTGACCCGTCCGACCTCCGCCGGGCGCTGCGCCGCATCCGTGCCGCCACCGGCCTGCCGGTGGCGTTCGGCGGGCTGAGCGGCCCGCACGGCTTCCGCATCACCGAGACCGCCGGCACCGTGACGCAGGCGCTGACCGGGCTGGCGATCAGCGCCGGCAGCGGGGTCGGCGGCAAGGCCGCGGTGCTGGGCAGGCCGGTCTCCGTCAGCGACTACCGGCGCTCGCGCACCATCAGCCACGAGTACGACACCGCGGTGGCCGCCGAGGGCCTGCACTCGGTGCTGGCCGTGCCCGTCGTGGTGCGGCGCCGGGTGCGCGCGGTGCTCTACGCGGCGCTGCGCCAGCCGCTGTCGCTGGGCGACCGCAGTCTCACCGTCGCGCAGGACGCCGCCCGGGAGCTGGAACGCGACATCGCCGGCCGCGACGAGGTGGCCCGGCCGCCGGCGGCGGGCGCCGGCGACGGCCCGGACCCGGAGTGGGGCGAGCGGGGCGCGCCGCCCGCCGCGTGGGAGGAGGTGCGCACCGCGCACGCCGACCTGCGCGCGCTGGCCGGCCGCGTTCCGGACGCGGCCCTGCGCGCCGACCTGCTGTCCGCGTGCGCCCGGCTGGAGACCGCCTGGTCCCCGGCGACCCCGGCCGCGGCGGCGCTGCTGACCCCGCGCGAGACCGACGTGCTGGCCTGCGTGGCCTCCGGCGCCACCAACTGCGCCGTCGCCGCCCGGCTCGGCGTCCGCCCGGAGACCGTCAAGGCCTACCTGCGCTCCGCCATGCGCAAGCTCGGCGCCCACACCCGGCTGGAGGCGGTGGTCGCCGCCCGCCGCGCGGGACTGCTGCCTTAGCCCGGGGCCGGTGCGGGGCTGCTTCCCCGGGCGGGGCCGTCAACCGCCGGGCGGTGTCGGCGTGTCGCGGGTCAGGGCGTGTCGGTGATGTGCTCCGGGCGGACCGGGACGCGGGTCAGGGCGCGGCCGGTCGCGGCGCGGATGGCGGAGACCACGGCGGGGGTGGAGGACAGGGTGGGGGCCTCGCCGGCGCCGCGCAGGCCGTAGGGGGCGTGGTGGTCGGCGAGTTCGAGGATGTCGACGGGCAGCGTGGGGGTGTCGAGGATGGTGGGGATGAGGTAGTCGGTGAAGGAGGGGTTGCGGACCTTGGCGTCCGGGCCGACCAGGATCTCCTCCATGACGGCCAGGCCCAGGCCCTGCACGGTGCCGCCCTGGATCTGGCCGGCCACCGCCTGCGGGTTGACCGCCTTGCCGACGTCCTGGGCGCAGGCGAGTTCGACGACCTTGACCAGGCCGAGTTCGGTGTCGACCTCGACGACCGCGCGGTGGGCGGCGAACGAGTACTGCACGTGGCCGAAGCCCTGCCCCGTCATGCGGTCGAACGGCTGGGTGGGCCGGTGCCTGAACTCCTGCTCGATGTCGATGGCCTGCCCGTCCAGGACGTCGGCGAGCGCGGCCAGCACCTCGCCGGCCTCGGTGACGACCTTGCCGTCCTCCAGCAGCAGTTCGGCGTGCTCCCAGGCCGGGTGCGTGCCGCCGAACCGGGCGCGGCCGAGGGCGAGGACCCGTTCGCGGATCGCCTCGCAGGTGTGGCGGACGGCGCCGCCGGTCATGTACGTCTGGCGGGAGGCGGAGGTGGAGCCGGCCGAGCCGACCCGGGTGTCGGCGGGCTGGATGGTGACCTGCTGGACGCCGAGTTCGGTGCGGACGATCTGCGCCTGGACGGTGACGCCGCCCTGGCCGACCTCGGCGGCCGCGGTGTGCACGGTGGCGACCGGTTCGCCGCCGGCCACCTCCAGCCGGACCCGGGCGGTGGAGTAGTCGTCGAAGCCCTCGGAGAAGCCGACGTTCTTGATGCCGACCGCGTAGCCGACGCCGCGCACCACGCCCTCGCCGTGCGTGGTGTTGGACAGCCCGCCGGGCAGCGCCCGCACGTCGGGCGCGGCGCCGGCGGTCTCCCACTGGCGTTCCGGCGGCAGGGGCAGCGCCTTGACGCGGCGCAGGAGTTCGGCGACCGGGGCGGGTGCGTCGACGACCTGCCCGGTGGGCAGCCGGCTGCCCTGGGACATGGCGTTGCGGCGGCGGAACTCCACCGGGTCCAGGCCCAGTTCGGCGGCGAGCTTGTCCATCTGGGACTCGTAGGCGAAGCACGCCTGGACCGCGCCGAAGCCGCGCATGGCCCCGCAGGGCGGGTTGTTGGTGTAGAGGGCGAGCGCCTCGATGTCGACGTGGTCGACGACGTAGGGGCCGGCCGACAAGGACGCGGCGTTGCCGACGACGGCCGGCGAGGAGGAGGCGTAGGCGCCGCCGTCCAGCACGATGCGGCACCGCATGTGGGTGAGCAGGCCCTCGCGGGTGGCGCCGTGTTCGTACCACAGGGTCGCCGGGTGGCGGTGGACGTGGCCGAAGAAGGACTGGAAGCGGTCGTAGACCATCTTGACCGGCTTGCCGGTGCGCAGCGCCAGCAGGCAGCCGTGGATCTGCATGGACAGGTCCTCGCGTCCGCCGAAGGCGCCGCCGACGCCGGACAGCGTCATGCGGACCTTGTCCTCGGGCAGGCCCAGGACCGGGGCGATCTGCCGCAGGTCGGAGTGCAGCCACTGGGTGGCGACGTAGAGGTCGACGCCGCCGTCCTCGGCGGGCACCGCGAGCCCGGACTCCGGGCCGAGGAAGGCCTGGTCCTGCATGCCGACGGTGTAGGTGCCGGTGACGATCACGTCGGCGCGGGCCGCGGCGGCGTCCGGGTCGCCGCGCCGGACGGGCTGGCGGTGCACGATGTTGGGGTGCCGCACGTGCGGGGCGTGGTGGTCGTCGCGGTGCGGGTGCAGCACGGGCGCGTCGTCGGCGAGGGCGGTGGCCTCGTCGTGGACGACGGGCAGCGGTTCGTAGTCGACGGCGATCCGGGCGGCGGCGCGGCGGGCGGTCTCGGGGTGGTCGGCGGCGACCAGCGCGACCGGTTCGCCGTGGTGGCGTACGACGCCGTCGGCGAGGACGGGGGTGTCGAGGCACTCCAGCCCGTAGCGGGTCTGCGAGGTGGGCAGGTCGTCGTGGGTGAGGACGGCGTAGACGCCGGGGACGGCCAGGGCGGCGGCGATGTCGATGGACAGCACGCGGGCGTGGGCGTGCGGGCTGCGCAGGGTGTGGCCCCAGAGCATGTCCTCGTGCCACATGTCGGAGGCGTAGGCGAACTCGCCGGTGACCTTCAAGGTGCCGTCGGGGCGGGCGACGCTGACCCCGACGCCCTGGGCCGCGCGGGGGGCGCGGGTCAGCCGGCGCGGGCCGCGGGTGGGCTCGGCGGTCATCGCTCACCCGCCGTCTCACCGCTGCGGGCGGCGGCCAGCCGGACCGCGTCGAGGATCTTCTCGTAGCCGGTGCAGCGGCACAGGTTGCCCGACAGCGCCTCGCGGATGTCGGCGTCGGTGGGCTGCGGGCAGTGGCGCAGCAGGTCGTCGGTGGCGACGAGCAGGCCGGGGGTGCAGAAGCCGCACTGGACGGCGCCGGCGTCGAGGAACGCCTGCTGGACGGGGGCGAGTCCGGTGCCGGGGTCGGCCAGGCCCTCGACGGTGACGACGTCGCGGTCCTGGGCCTGGCCGGCGGCCACCAGGCACGAGCAGACCGGCACGTCGTCCAGCCGGACCGTGCACGAGCCGCATTCGCCCTGTTCGCAGGCGTTCTTCGAGCCGGGCAGCCCGAGGCGTTCGCGCAGCACGTACAGCAGGCTCTCGCCCTCCCAGACGTCGTCGGCCTGGTGCCGGCGGCCGTTGACGGTGAGTGTCACGCGCATGCGGGGCTCCTGTCCTGCTCGCGGTAGGCCTGCCAGGTCCAGCCGAGGGTGCGGCGGGCCAGGACGCCGAGGGCGTGACGCCGGTAGGCGGCGGTGCCGCGGACGTCGTCGATGGGGTTGGCGGCGCCGGCCACCAGGCGGGCGAACTCGGCGGCGACCGACGGGGCGGGCGGGCGGCCGCTGTCCCAGTGGCCGCCGTCGGCGAGGGCGGCGGTCAGGAAGTCCTCGGCGACCCGGGCGCGCACCGGGGTGGGCGCGGCCGAGCCGATGCCGGTGCGCACGGTGCGGCGGTCGGGGTGCAGGGCCAGGCCGAACGCGCAGACGGCGATGACCATGGCGTTGCGGGTGCCGACCTTGGCGAACGCCTGGGGCCCGGTGGCCTTCGGCAGGTGGACGGCGCGGATCAGCTCGTCGGGGGCGAGGGCGTTGCGTTTGACGCCGAGGTAGAAGTCGTCGACGTCGATCATGCGGGTGCCGCGGACCGAGACCGCCTCGATGCGGGCGCCGGAGGCGAGCAGCGCGGGGTGGGCGTCACCGGCCGGCGAGGCGGTGCCGAGGTTGCCGCCGACCCCGCCGCGGTTGCGGATCTGCGGGGAGGCCACGGTGTGCGCGGCCTGGGCGAGGCCGGGCAGTTCGGCGCGCAGGTGCTCCATGATGCGGCTGTACGGCACCGAGGCGCCGAGCCGCACGGTCTGCCGGCCGGTCTCCCACTCCCGCAGTTCGGTGATCCGGTTGAGGTCGAGCAGCGCGTCGGGCCTGCGGTGGTCGAAGTTGATCTCGACCATCAGGTCGGTGCCGCCCGCGATCGGCACCGCGGTGGGGTACTCGGCCTTCGCGGCGAGTGCCTCCTGCCAGCTGGCGGGACGCAGGAAGTCCATGGGGTCTCTTCTCGGCGGGGGTGGGACGCGGGACGCTTCGGCGCCGCCGCGGCGGCTGCCCGGCGGGCGGGCCGGGGCGGGTGCCGGTCGGCGGGCCGGGGTGCCGGGGTGGCCGACGGGTCCGGCGCCTCGCGCGGGGACCGGTTTTTCCGGTCCTGTCAGTCCTCTACACACTGGGTGCCTCCAGTACACGGCCTCACCCCCGGTTGGGTGCAGTCACCGAAGGCACCAATCGCCCGACCGGCCCGGCGGCCGACCTTGTAGATTCCTCCGAAACAGCTATTCGGTCCGGGCGTCCCGCGGGGGCGGCCGGGGGAGGCGAGGCGGACGGCGATGCGGCTGCGTGCGCTGCTGGACGAGGAGGGCCTGGGGCTGCGGCTGCTCGGCGGCGCCGGCGAACTGGACCGGGCGGTGCGCGGGGTGATGACCACCGACCTGCGGGACCCCAGCCGGTACCTGTCCGGCGGCGAGCTGGTGCTGACCGGGCTGGCGTGGCGGCGCGGTCCGGAGGACTGCGAGCCGTTCGTGCGCCGGGTGGCGGCGGCCGGGGCGGTGGCGCTGGCGGCCGGTGAGGCGGAGATCGGCGGGGTGCCGGACGACCTGGTGGCCGCGTGCGCCCGGCACCGGCTGCCGGTGTTCGCGGTGGACGAGCGGGTCGCGTTCGCCACCATCACCGAGTACGTGGTGCGCCGGGTCTCCGGCGGCCGGGCCCGGGAGCTGGCCGCGGTGGTGGAACGGCACCGGCGGCTGATGGCGTCCGGCACCGGCGGCGGCGGTCCGGACGCGGTGCTCGACCTGCTGGCCGGCGACCTCGACCTGCGCGCCTGGGTGCTGTCGTGCACCGGCCGCCCGGTCGCCGGGCCGGTGCCCGGTCCGGCGCCGCAGGTACGGGCGCGGCTGGCCGGCGATCTGCTGGCCGCGGCCCGGGTCGGCCATCCGGTGCCGCTGCGGGTGGAGGCCGGCGGCCGGGTCCACGCGCTCTTCCCGGTCACGCCGGGCGGCGTCCCGGACACGGTCGCCCGGCCGGCCGCCGGGCCGCCGCGGGCGGACTGGCTGCTGGCGGTGGAGTCGGACCCGGCGGACTGGCCGGCCGAGCGCCTGGAGCTGCTGGGCGGGGTGACCCGGCTGATCGCGGCGGGACGCGAACGCCGGGACGCCGCCGCGGCGGTCCGCGACCGGCTGGCCGACGAGGTGCTGGCGCTGGTACGGGCCGGGGCCGCGCCCGCCGAGGTGGACGCGCGGCTGCGGGCCGCGGCCCCGGTGATGGTGCCGGCCGCCGCGCCGGACACCCGCTGGCAGGTGGTGACCGCCCGGCTGGACCCGGCCGGCGAGGGCGCGGCGGCGCGTCCGCTGCTGGAGGAGGTCGTCGCGACGGCGCTGGGACGGCGCGCGGAGCTGGACGGCACCCCGGACGCCGCGGCCGACAGTCGCGGCGTGGTGGGGGTCGACGGCGGTGAGGCGGTGGCGTTGCTCGCGCTGCCGGGGCCGCGGGCGCTGACGGCCGGTGAGGTGCTGGCGGCGGTCGGCGGACCGCTGGCGCGCGGCCTGGAGGGCGTGGGCCGGCTGACCGTGGGCCTCAGTTCGGGGGTGGGCTCGGCGGAGGGGCTGCGCGGGGCGCTGGAGGAGGCCCGGCACGCCCGCAGGGTGGCGGCGGCCCGGCCGGGCGCGGTCGGCGCGGCCGGTCACGAGGAGCTGGCGTCGCACGTGCTGCTGCTGCCGTTCGTACCGGACGACGTGCGGCGGGCGTTCACCGCGCGGCTGCTGGACCCCCTGGCGGACTACGACCGGCGGCACCGCGCCGAACTGGTCCCGACCCTGGAGGCGTTCCTCGACTGCGACGGCTCGTGGACCCGGTGCGCGGCCCGGCTGCACCTGCACGTCAACACGCTGCGCTACCGCATCGGCCGCATCGAGGCGCTCACCGGCCGGGAACTGTCCCGCCTGGAGGACAAGGTCGACTTCTTCCTGGCGCTGCGCGTGCGGTGAGGCTGCGTGCGGTGCGGCGGGGTGCGGGGGCGCCTTGCGGGGGGCGCCTTGTGCGGTGCGGCGTCTTGCGGGCGGTGGGTGCGGGTCGGCAGGGGCGGCCGGGGCTGCGGGGGCGGGCGGCGAGGCGCTGTCAGGTCACGGGGCCGACCGGGTCGGCGGGGCGGGCTCGGGCGATCGTGCCGTGCGGCTGTGCGGCCGCATCGTGCGGGTGGGCGCGTTCCGCGGGTTCGCAGGTCGTCGCGGGGGCGGGTCGGCGGACCGCGCCCGGGGGGCCGTTGTCAAGACCGCGCCGGTCTGGGCGTTTGTGAATCCGTTCACCAAGTTCCCGCACGACCCTATCCGTGGTGGTTCGCTCCGTGCTGAACTGCGTCGGACGCTTCCGGCCGGTTCAGGGAGGGGACTGTGGGGGAATCCTTCTCGGCGTACCCGGAGCGGACCGGCCCGGCCGACGTGGGGGCCGGTCAGGACCCTCCGGGCGTGTGGCGGCTGCGGTCGCGCGGCTGCTGGACCGAGGCCGCGGCCCTGCTGGCGGAACGCGGCGGCACCGACGCGGGGACCGCGCTGCGCCGGGCGCGGCTGCTGATCGAACGGTGCGTGTTCACCGCGGAGGGCTGGGCGGAGGCGGAGGACGCGCTGCGTACGGCCGAGGCGCTGGCGGCCACCGACGCCGAACGCGGCCGGGCCGCCTGCGAACGCGGTCAACTCGCCTACGTCTGCACGCTGTTGAGGGTGCACGACCGGGCCGACGAAGCACGTTCCGCACTCGGGCGCAGCGCGGCGCTGCTGCCGCCGGGGACGCCGGACCGGGCGCTGCTGGACTTCCGGCGCGGCCTGATCACCGAACACCTGGCGCACGATCCGGCCGGCGCCCGTCCGGCGTTCCGGCGCGCGCACGCGCGGGCCACCGCGCTGGGCGACCGGCTGCTGTGCTCCTACACCTGGCGGCACCTGGCCGCGATCGCGCTGCGGGACGGGGAGATCGCGGAGGCCCGGCACGGCTTCAGCGAGTCGCTGCGCCTGCGCGAGGAGCTGGGCTACCTCATCGGCACTCCCCCGGCGCTGGTGTCGCTGGCGGAGGTGGCGCCGGACCCCGAGGCGGCCCGGCTGCGGGCGGAGGCGTCCCGGCTGTACCGGCTGCTGGGCGGCCTGCCGGTCTGGCTGGCGGACGTACTGGGCGGGAACGCGGTCAGCGGGGACGCGATCGGCTGAGGGGCGGTCGGCGCAGGGGCGCCGCCTGACGTAGCGCCGTACGCGGGACGTCCCACCGCACGCAGCAGCAACCGCACCGCACGCAACCGCACCGGGACGTCGGCACCGCACGCCACCTCACCGCACCCCGCAGCACCGCACCGCAAGCAACCTCACCGCACCGCACCCCGCAGCACCGCACGCAGCCGCACCGCACCCCGCGACACCGCCCCCGCAGCACCGCACCGCAAGCCACCCCACCGCACCCCGCAACACCTACCCCCAGGACCCGGCATCGCCCTTCGCACGAACACCGTGCCGGACGCAAGCCGGACGGCGGGAATCCGGCCGTTTCAGCCACCGCGCCGCCGGAGCCGTGGCCGGAGCGGGGGCCGGAACCTGAGCGGAAGTGGGAGCCGGAGCCGGAGCCGCGCGGACCGGTGCGGACCGGTCGCGGTCACGTGCCGGGGACGCCGGAGAAGTGCTCGCGCACCAGCGACTCCACCGTGGGCAGGTCGCGGGCCACCAGCGCGTCGAGCAGGACGGCGTGTTCGGTGGCGTCGGCCAGCAGCTGGGCGGGGTGCGGGCCGGGGCCGTGCGCGGCGGGCCACTGGGCGCGGCCGTGCAGTTCACCGGCGACGGCGACCAGCTGGGCGTTGCCGCCGAGGCCGAGCAGGGCGGCATGGAAGGCCCGGTCGGCGTCGGCGTAGGCGGCCCGGTCGCCGGCGCCGGCGGCGACGACGGTGTCCTGGGCGAGCGGGCGCAGCGGCTCCCAGCACTCGGGCCGCACGGTACGGGCCAGCCGGAGCATGACCGGGACCTCGATCAGCGCGCGGACCTCGGCGAGTTCGGCCAGGTCGCGGACGCTGCGCGAGGCGACGCGGAAGCCGCGGTTGTGCACGACCTCGACGGCGCCCTCGCGGACCAGCTGCTGCATGGCCTCGCGGACCGGGGTGGCCGAGACGTCGAACCGCAGGGCGAGCGCCGGCGCGGAGTAGACGGTGCCGGGGCACAGTTCCCCGGTCACCAGGGCGCCGCGCAGCGCGCACAGCACCTGGTCGCGCAGCGAGTACCGCAGCGGCGGGCGGCGCTCGCCGGGCGCGTCGCTCTGCGCGGGCAGCCGTTCGCGTACCTGGTCCACCGGGTCTCCTCCTCCGTGGCCGGCGTTCCCGTCAAGGCGATCGACCGGCCTTCACCTACATCGTTCGGGCGAATGCCCCCTATTTCACCACTCAACCCCCGGCTCCGCTGCGGCGCGGCCCGTCTCATCACGGCACACCCCGACAACGCGGAGCTGATGTGGAGATTTCATGAAGACATCGGCACGTTCACAACAACACCGGCACCCGCGGGGGGTTTCGGGGCCACCTGATAGGGTGCCGCGGATTGGATCAACTCCCCATTAGTCACACGGGAGTTCGATACTTCGGCAACGCTCCTCCGGTCAAGACCCGCTCATTGGCGTTGTCTTGTCCCGAAACCCCCTCAGGGCCGCGGGGCATTCGTCAGGATGGCGCGCAGCGCGAAGACATAGCGACAGCTAAAGGGACCCACCAGATGAAACTTACGGACATATCGCTGGATTGGACGCTGTCGGGCGCCGTGGGCATCGCGGTGGCGATCGTGGCGGTGATCATGATGCTCAAGGGCCGCAAGGCCAGGGCGGCGGGGGCGTCGATGGATTCCTGGGAGCGCGGCGAGGAACGCCGGCGGCAGAAGGAGGCGCTGTACGGCAGCGCCTCCTACGTGCTGCTGTTCTGCTGCGCCGGGGTGGCCGCGGCGCTGTCCTTCCACGGGCTGGTCGGCTTCGGCCGGGAGAACCTGGACCTGGCCGGCGGCTGGGAGTACCTGGTGCCGTTCGGCCTGGACGGCGCGGCCATGTTCTGCTCGGTGCTGGCCGTGCGTGAGGCGAGCCACGGCGACGCGGCGCTCGGTTCCCGCCTGCTGGTGTGGACCTTCGCGTCGGCCTCGGCGTGGTTCAACTGGGTGCACGCCCCGCGCGGCTTCGGCCACGCCGGCGCCCCCGAGTTCTTCGCCGGCATGTCGATGTCGGCGGCGGTGCTGTTCGACCGCGCGCTGAAGCAGACCCGCCGCGCGGCGCTGCGCGAGCAGGGCCTGGTGCCGCGTCCGCTGCCGCAGATCCGGATGGTCCGCTGGATCCGCGCGCCGCGTGAGACGTACAAGGCGTGGTCGCTGATGCTGCTGGAGAACGTGCGCACCCTGGACGAGGCGGTCGAGGAGGTCCGCGACGACCAGCGCCAGCAGGAGCAGACCCGGCTGGCCCGGCGCGACCACGACCGCATGGAGCGCGCCCGCATCAAGGCCATCTCCCGGCAGCACCGCGGCTGGGGCGGCCGGCCGCGCGGCGGCGGACGCCAGGTGGAACTCCCGTCGGCCCACCAGTCCAGCGCCGCCAGCGGCGAAGTTGCGGAGCCTGCTATAGGCGACTCCACCGAGCTTCCCGCAGCCCAGCAGCGTCCGGCGCTCCAGCCGGTGCGCGGTGAGCGCACCAGCGTCGTCGACCTCACCGCCGAGGACGACACGCAGACCCTGCCCCGCCTGGACTCCCTGGAGGCCAAGCTGAAGGACCTGGAGCGGCAGTTCGGCTGACCGAACCCGCCCCGGAGCCCTGAGAACGCCGAGCCCCGCCGCCGTCACCGGCGCGCGGGGCTCGGCGCTTTCCTGGACCCGTCCGCCAGCGGGCGCACCGGGTCGTCCGGCGCGTTCAGCGACGCGTGCGCCGCGTTCAGCGGTCCGTGCGGGACGTTCACCGGGTCGTCCGGTACGTGCGGCGCCGTGTCCGGCACGTGCAGCGCCGCGGTCGGCGCGTTCACCCGTGCGTGCGGCGCGTTCACCGGCTGACCGGCCGGTATCATCGTGTTCCACAACCGGCTGACCGGCACGGTCCGTCCGCCGCGCCGCTCACCCGGGGTCGCCGGTGAGCTCGAACCAGACGGATTTACCGACCGGTTGCGGGCGTACGCCCCACGCGTCGGCGAGGGCGCGGACGATCAGCAGGCCGCGGCCGCCGGAGGCGTCGTCGGAGGCGGGCCGGGGGTAGGGGCGGTGCGGGGCGTCGTCCTGCACCTCGACCCGTAATCGGGTGCGCTGCCCCTGGGTGAGCAGGGTGGCGGTCAGCAGCGCGCCGCCGCCGGTGTGCACCAGGGCGTTGGTCACCACCTCGCTGAGCAGCAGTTCCGCGGTGTCGCGCAGGTCCGGCACGCCCCAGTCGGCGAGGCGTCGGCGCAGCAGGCCGCGGGCCTCGGCGACCGCGCTCAGGTCGGCGTGCCGCAGCCGGCGCCGTAACTCCCGGGTCACGGTCGTCTCCGCGGCACCCCGGACCGGCCGTGCCTCGGGACGTCTGTCCATCGGTTCCGTTTCGGCGCCCGTCACAAGTCCCCCTTAGAACGGCGTCGCGAGATGCATTTCCCGTCCACACCTCCCCCACGCGCGGTGTCGGCGGGAAATCGCGGGTGCGGACCGCGCGCGGGCGGGGAACGGAAGCACCGCGGGGCGCGCGGTCGGCGAACGGATGCACGGGAGGGCGCACGCCGGGGCGCTCCGGGGGGCGATCCCGGCGGAAATCGCGGCGTGGCGGCGGCCGGTCGGTGCGCGGCGGGCGTGATCGGGGAAGGGTGGCAGGTGCACGCACGCGCCGCCGCAGCCGAAGCGAGGGAACCGCATGCACGACGACCGCACCCTGGTCGAAGGGCGCCTTGAGCGCGCCCTGGACCAGTTCATCAGGCCCGCCCAGTACACCGACCGGGCACCGCTGTCCGTCCGCGCCTGGCACGTGCGCGGTGAACCGGTGCCGGTGGCCGAGGCGTTGCGGGCGGCCTACGAGCCGTTCGAGCCGGGGACCGCGTGGGGCTCCCCGTGGTCGACCAGCTGGTTCCGGATCGAGGGCGAGGTGCCGGCCGGCTGGGCCGGGCGGCGGGTGGAGGCCGTGCTGGACATCGGCTACAGCGCCGAGGAGCCGGGGTTCCAGGCGGAGGGCCTGGTCCACGACGAGGCCGGGGTGCCCATCAAGGGCGTGCACCCGCGCAACCGGTACGTGCCGGTCGGCTCGCCGGCCGCGGGCGGTGAACCGGTGCGGCTGCTGCTGGAGGCGGCGGCCAACCCGGCGGTGCTGAACGGCTTCCGGCCCACCGCGCTGGGCGACGTGCTGACCGCGGGCGACGCGCCGCTGTACCGCTTCGGCTCCGCCACGCTGGCGGTGCTGGACGAGGACGTCTGGCACCTGGTGTTCGACATCGATGTCCTCAACGAGCTGATGCGCGAGCTGAGCGCCGCCGACCCGCGCCGGCACGAGATCCTGCGGGCGCTGGAGTTCGCGCTGGACGCCCTCGACCTGCACGACGTGCCGGCCACCGCCGCCGCGGCCCGCGCCGAGCTGGCCGGCGTGCTGTCCCGCCCGGCCCACGCCAGCGCGCACCGGCTGTCGGCGGCCGGGCACGCGCACATCGACTCCGCCTGGCTGTGGCCGTTGCGCGAGACCGTGCGCAAGGCGTCGCGGACCTTCGCCAACGTCACGCAACTGGCCAAGGAGTACCCGGAGTTGGTGTTCGCCTGTTCGCAGGCGCAGCAGTACGCGTGGGTCAAGGAGCACCAGCCGCACATCTGGGAGCGCATCAAGGAGGCGGTGCGGGAGGGCAACTGGGCGCCGGTGGGCTCGATGTGGGTGGAGTCGGACGCCAACATGCCGGGCGGTGAGGCGCTGGCCCGGCAGATCACGCACGGGAAGCGGTTCTTCCGCGAGGAGTTGGGGGTCGACACCGAGGAGATCTGGCTGCCGGACTCGTTCGGCTACACCGCCGCGTTCCCCCAACTGGCCAAGCTGGCCGGGGTGCGCTGGTTCCTGACCCAGAAGATGTCGTGGAACCAGACCAACAAGATGCCGCACCACTCGTTCTGGTGGGAGGGCATCGACGGCACCCGGGTCTTCACCCACTTCCCGCCGGTCGACACCTACAACGCCACCTTCCACGCCAGTGAACTCGCCCACGCGGTGGCCAACTTCGCGGACAAGGGGCTGGCGACCCGGTCGCTGGTGCCGTTCGGCTACGGCGACGGCGGCGGCGGTCCCACCCGCGAGATGCTGGAGAAGGCCCGGCGGCTGCGGTCGCTGGAGGGGTCGCCGCGAGTGGAGATCGAGAAGCCGGCGGCGTTCTTCGAGGCGGCGGAGGCGGAGTACGGCCAGCGCGCGCCGGTGTGGTCGGGCGAGATGTACCTGGAGCTGCACCGGGCGACCTACACCACGCAGGCCAAGACCAAGCAGGGCAACCGGCGCAGTGAACACCTGTTGCGCGAGGCGGAGTTGTGGGCGACCCGGGCGGCACTGTCCGCACCGGGCTACGTCTACCCGTACGAGGAGCTGGACCGGATCTGGAAGACGGTGCTGCTGCACCAGTTCCACGACATCCTGCCCGGCTCGTCGATCGCCTGGGTGCACCGCGAGGCCCGGCAGACCTACGAACGGGTGCGCGAGGAGCTGGAGGCGATCACCGCGCGGGCGGCGCACGCGCTGGGCGCGGCGGCCGACGCGGCGCCGGGCGACGGCCCGGTGCTGCTGAACGCCTCGCCGTACCCGCGTGCCGAGCCGGTGACGCTGCCGGACGGCGGCACCGGATGGGTCGAGGCCCCGGCGCTGGGCGCGGCCCGGCCGGCGTCCGCACCGCGGGACGCGCGGGTCACCGCGACCGCCGAGGGCGGCGGATACCTGCTGGAGAACGCGCTGTTGCGGGTCGTGGTCGACGGTGAGGGACTGCTGGCGTCGGTGCACGACAAGACGGCCCGGCGCGAGGTGCTGGCGCCCGGCGCCCGGGGCAACCTGCTGCAACTGCACCCGGACCACCCCAACCAGTGGGACGCCTGGGACATCGACCGGCACTACCGGCGCCGGCACACCGACCTGACGCAGGCGGAGTCGGTCGACCTGGTCGAGTCCGGACCGCTGCGCGCGGTGGTGCGGGTCACCCGGGCGTTCGGCGCCGGTTCACGCGTGGTGCAGGACGTCACGCTGAGCGCCGGCAGCCGCCGGATCGACGTGGTCACCGAGATCGACTGGAAGGAGTCGGAGAAGGTCCTCAAGGCCGCCTTCCCGCTCGACGTGCACGCCGAACGGGCCACCTCCGAGGTGCAGTTCGGCCACGTCCACCGGCCGACCCACACCAACACCAGCTGGGAGGCCGCCCGGTTCGAGACCTGCGCCCACCGCTGGACGCACGTCGCGGAACCCGGCTACGGCGTCGCCGTCCTCAACGACTCCACCTACGGCCACGACACCACCCGCGTCCGGCACGAGCAGGGCGCCGGCACCACCGTGCGGCTGACCCTGCTGCGCGCACCGCACAGCCCCGACCCGGAGACCGACCAGGGCACCCACCGCTTCACCTACGCGCTGCTGCCCGGCGCCGACCCGGGCGACGCGGTGGCCGCGGGCCTCGCCCTCAACCTGCCGCTGCGCCAGGTGGGTTGGGGCTCGGAGCCGCTGCCGCAGCCGGTGGTACGGGTCGACCACCCGGCGGTCACCGTGGAGGCCGTCAAGCTCGCCGACGACCGCTCCGGCGACGTGGTGGTCCGGCTGTACGAGTCGCACGGCGGCCGGGCGTCGGCCACCGTGACGGCCGGCTTCCCGGTGGAACGGGCGTCGGTGACCGACCTGTTGGAGCAGCCGCTGCACCTGGCGCCGGCCCCGGACGGCCCGGACGCCGGGATCGCCGTGGAGCTGCGGCCGTTCCAGATCCTCACCCTGCGGCTGTCGGTACGCGCCCGGGCCGGCCGCTGACCGCCGGGACGCGCCGGGTCAGCCCGCCTCCGGCGCGTCCCAGACCGCGACGGCGCTGCGGTCACCGGTGTGGCCGGGCACCGGCAGGCTGAGGTCGGCCAGGAACCCGGCGCCGTTCGGCGGCGCGGCCGGCGGTGCCCAGCGCGCCGCCAGCCGCGCCGCCAGCCGGGGCGCGCCGCGCAGGGCCCCGGCCAGCCCCGGCCCGTACAGCAGCGTCACGTCGCCGGGCCGCCCGAGGTCGGCGGTCAGCCGGAAGGCGCCCTCGGGCGTGCCGGGGGCCAGCGGCCGCCAGACACCGCCGCGCATCCGCAGCGGCACGCCGGGGCCGACCCCGAAGTACACCCGGGCCGCGCTGACGGTGCCGACCGGCAGCAGGGCGGCGGACAGCGGGCTGTCGCCGGAGGTGGACCGCACGCGTTCGGTGATCCGCCGCAGCCCGGCCCGCAGCGCCTGTTCGCGGCCGGCCCGCAGGTCGTCGAGCAACGGCACGCGGTGGTTGCCGACGGCCTCACCCAGCGCCCGCAGCACGGCCGCCGACGCCGGATGGCCACCGCCCGGACCGCCGTCGCCGGCCAGCGCGAGCAGCAGCACGGCGTCCTCCCCCTCGCCGAACCGGGCGGTCAGCAGCGCCTCCCCGCGCGGTGCGCCCAGGGCCCGGGCGTCGTCACCGCGCACGGACAGCGCCCGCACGGTCAGCCGTCCGTAGCCGGCCCCGTCCAGCACGGTGTCCGGCACCAGGTCCGCCAGCCGGTCCGGGTCGGCGGCCGGCCACAGCGCCGGCGCCGTCGGGCGCAGCCCGGCGTGCGCGGTCGCGACCTGCGCCCAGCCGGCCGGCAACGCGGGCACCGGCGAGTCGGCCGCCGGCTCCGGCGGCGCCGGCACCCGCGCCGGCACGTAGGGCCGCGCCGGATCACGTTCCCCGCTGGCCCGCGGCACGGCCCCGACCTGCCACCCGAAGGCCCCGTCCCCGCGCTCACCACCCGCCGGGGACGACGGGACGACCGGCGGCGGGGTTACGGGCCGCGGGGCTATGGACGGAGGCGGGGGCGGGGGCCAGGCGGCGGCGGGGGGATCGGTCGGGGGCACGGTGGGTGAGGCGGCGGGGAGCGGGGGTGCGGTCGGGGGCGCAGTCGGGCCGGCGGGGGGCGTGACCGGCGGACCGGCCGGGGGCGGAGGCGCGTCCGACGGTGCGGAGGGGGAGGCGTCCGCCGGTGAAACGGCCGGGGGCGCGTCCGACGGTGAAACGGCCGGGGGCAGAGGCGGAGCCAGAGCCGGAGTCGGGGTCGGAGCCGGAGACGGGGTCGGGGTCGGGCTTGGGGTCGTAGGGCCGGTCGGAGGCGCGGTCGGAGGTATGGACGGTGAACCGGCGGAGGACGAGGGCGGATTCGGAGGACCGGCCGGGGGCACGGAGGGTGCACCGGCGGAGGCCGGAGGCACGGACGGCCGACCGGCCGGAGGTGCGGACTGCGGACCGATCCGGGTCGGAGGCGGGGTCAGCGGACCGATCCGGGCCGGAGGCCGGATCGGCGAACCGGCCGGAGACGCGGATTGCGGACCGGCCGGCGACGGAGCCGGAGGACCGGCCGACGCCGGAGCCGGAGGAGCGGCCGACGCCGGAGCCGTAGGACCGGCCGGAGCCGATGGACCGGCCGGAGACGCGGCCGGCGGACCGGTCCGGGCCGGAGGCGGAGAGCCGGCCGGGGGCGTGCTCGGCGAACCGGCTGGGGCTGGAGACGCGGCCGGCAACCCGGCCGAAGGCGAAGTCGGAGGCGGAGGCGAAGTCGGAGTCACGGTCGGCGCGGTCGGCGCGGTCGGCGCGGTCGGCGCGGTCGGTCGGCGCAACGTGAGCGGCGGCATGACGGGCGGCCGGCGGACCGCCGGGCGCGGCGGGGCGGAGGGGGATGTCCCGGCCGAGCGCGGCGGATCGGCCGGGGGCGCGGACGCCGCCTGACGCGGCGGATCGGCCTGGACCGGCGGAACGGCCCCGGCCGGCGGCGGCATGGGACCGGGGTCGGCGCCCGCACCGGGAGACGGTGGGGCCGGGGGGCGCGGGGACGCGGGACTCGCTGCCCGGGAGGACGGGGGCGCCGCCTTGTCGAGGGACGTCCTCCGGTCCGCGGAGGGCGGGTCGGGGGGCGGCGGCACGGGCTGCGACGGCACCGCGGGCGGCACGTCGAAGGACGGCGGCGAAGGCCAGGAGGGCGCGGCGGGCGACGCCGGCGTGGTCTCGAAGGGCCCGGAGGAAGGCGGCTCCGCCCAACCGGGAGCAGCGGGAGACGGCGGTGCGGCCTGCCACGACACGTCCGGCGACGGCGACGCGGACCACAGCGGCACGTCCGGTGCAGGCGGGCCCGGCTGCGGCGGCACGTCCGCCGACGGCGGCTTGGACCGGACCGGCGCCGGGGAAGACGGCCCCGGCCGACCAGGAGTGCCCGGAGAGGGCGGCGCGGGCGGCGACGACACGTCCGGCGCTCCCGGCGCAGGCCACGACGACGTCGACCCCGACCGACCAGAAGCAGCAGAACCAGGAGCAGCAGCAGACGATGGCGGCGGCGCGGCCTGCGAGGACACGCCGGACGACCCCGGCACAGGCCACGACGACGGCCCCGACCGACCGGGAGCGGCCGGAGACGGCGACGCGGGCGGCGACGGCGCGTCGGACGACGGCGACGCGGACCACCACGGCGGCACGTCCGACGACGGCGGGCCCGGTTGCGGCGGCCCGTCCGGCGACGGCGGCTCGGAGCGGAACGGCTCCGGCGACCGTGGCCCGGGCCCGTCAGGAGCGGCGGGAGGTGGCGGCACCGGCCCCCACGGCGCGCCCGACGAGGGCGGCGCGGGTTGCGACGGCGCGTCCGGCGGGGGCGCGGACCAGGGCCTGGGGGGCTCGGGGGGCGCGGCGCGGTTGCGGGGCCACGGCAGGACGTCCGGCGCCGACAGCGGGATGTTCTCGCGGAAGGAGAACGTGGGCGGGGTCGGGCGCGGCTCGGGGGCGGCCGGTGGCGGCTCGGCGGACGGGTCACCGTAGAGGTCCCCCCACCATTCGTCCTCGGTCGGATGTCCGCTCTCCCAGGTGGCACTCATCCCTTCATCGTGCCCAGCGTTGGCCATGGCTCAACCGCGACCACGACCGGGCGGGGCGCGGGCTTGTCGGGCAGTCTGGAGGCATGGGGTCGCTGCAGCTGTGCCTGGTGGGTCTGGCCATGCTGGCCGGGCTGCTCGCCGTGGCGGTGCCCGGTGTCCCGGCGCCGCTGGTGTGCTGGGCGGTGGTGCTGTGGTGGGCGTCGGCGGTGCACACCGCGACCGCCTGGTACGTGCTGTTCGGCTCGGCGGTGGTGCTGGCGCTGGGCCAGGTGCTGCGCCGGCTGGCGCCCGGCCGCCGGCTGCGGGACTCCGGGATCGACCGGCAGACCCTGGTCACCTGCGTGATCTGCGGCATCGGCGGTTTCGTCGTGCTGCCGGTCGTCGGCGGACCGCTGGGGTTCGTGGCCGGGATGTACGCGCAGTCGCGGCCCCGCGGCGGCGGCCACCGGGCGGCGGTGGCGGCCACCCGGACCGCGATGCGCGCGGTGGGACTGTCCGTGCTGGCGGAGCTGTTCACCTGCCTGCTGGTGGCCGGCGCCTGGCTGGTCGCAGCGGTGACCAGCTGAGACGGCGGGCGCCGGGACGGCGGACGGCCGGCGCGAAAACCGCCGGTGCGGAGACCGGCGGCACGAAGGACGCCGGTGCGGAGACCGCCGGTGGCGCGGGCATCCGGTGGCGGACGGCCCGTTCATCGCCTGGTTCAAGGACCCGGCGGGCAACGTGCTGTCGGTTCTCCAGGAACGGTGAGCGCCGCAGCGGCAGTTGGTGAGCGTGCCGTCAACAATCCGTGCAGCAGGGATCGTTGACGGCACGCGTGTGCCACGAACGCCAGCGGGCCGTGGCGGCACCCGGGTTGGGGCGGACGTTCCCCCTCCGCCAGGCACCGGCGCCGCGGCGGGAGCGAACCCGCGTGCGAAGGAAAAAGGGTGTGGAACCGCCCCGGCGAGGGAAGGTCACGGGCAGATAGCAACCGTGAAGAGCGCGTGAACGCCCTGTCAATTCGCTGGAGGAGCACATGCTTTACTCGATCGTGCTGGGCATAGTCATCGTCGCGCTGGGCGCCGGCAGCGTGGTCTACACCTTCTGGCACGAAGGTGACCCGATCCAGCCGCGCCGACGGCGCCGCAACGCGAGCTGACCATCCGTCAGCGGCGGCCGTCCCCGGCGCGTCCCGCGCGCCCCTGACGCTCGCCGCGCTTGGCCTCGCCCGTCAGCCGGCCCTCGGCGGAACGCCGCTTCCACACGCGGCGCTGTTCCGCCCGCAGCCGGGCGTCGGTGCGCGAGGCGATCCACGCGTTCTCACGCAGCAGTTTGCGGTAGCTGTCCAGCCGTCGGACCGGCAACGTGCCGTCGCCGACGGCTGCCAGCACCGCGCAGCCGGGTTCCGCGGTGTGGCCGCAGTCGTGGAAGCGGCAGCGCGCGGCGAACTCCTCGATCTCGGCGAAGACCTGCCCGACCCCGTCGCCGGCGTCGAACATGCCGACCCCGCGCACCCCCGGGGTGTCGATGAGGCAGCCGCCGCCGGGCAGCGGCAGCAGGTCCCGGGTGGTCGTGGTGTGCCGCCCCTTGCCGTCGGCGTCGCGGACGTCGTTGACCGCCTGGGCCCGGCTGCCGACCAGGGCGTTGGTGAGGGTGGACTTGCCCGCGCCGGACTGGCCGATCAGCACCGTGGTGCCGCCGGACAGCGCGGCGGTGAGCACGTCCGTCCCGGCGCCGGTGGCGGCGCTGACCGCGAGCACGGTCACGCCGGGCGCGGCCGCCGCGGTGTCGGCGACCAGCTGGCCGAGGCCGGGCTCGGGGAGCAGGTCGCACTTGGTGAGCACGACCAGCGGTTCGGCACCGGACTCCCAGGCCAGGGCGAGGAAGCGTTCGACGCGGCCGAGGTCGACGTCGCCGCAGGCGGCCACCGCGATGACCACCCGGTCGACGTTGGCGGCCAGCACCTGGCCCTCGGAGCGTTTGCTGGAGGTGCTGCGGACCATGACGTTGCGGCGCGGGAGCAGCGCGCGCAGCACGGCCGGGTCGCCGGCGGCGTCCAGCGCCGCCCAGTCGCCGGCCGTGACCCAGTCCAGCGGGTCGCGGGCGCTGAGCGGGGTGAGGTCGGCGCGGACCGTGCCGTGCGCGGTGACCGCGTCGCACAGGGTGCCGAAGACCCGCAGCACGCGGGCCGGGAGGAGTCCTGCCGCGGCGTGCGGGGCGAAGGCGTCAGCGCGCTGTTCGTCCCAGCCGTAGGCGGACAGGGAGATCGGGGTGTTCACGGTGGAAGCCCTTCGAGGCAACGAGATGGGGAGAACGGCTCGAACGGACGCGGGCGGCGTCCGGCAGGGTGACGGCCATGGTCCGCACCTCCCAACTCACCTTGAACGTATGCCCCACTGACCTGGGACGACAGGGACGCTACCGGTCGCCCCCGGGGCCGTCCACCGGTTTTCCACCGGCCCCCTCGCCGCCGTCCCGACCGCCCCGGCGACCGTCCGCCCCGTCCTCCGCCGGCCCCTTCGCCGACCCCTTCGCCGCATCCCCGGCACCGGCCGCACCGGTCTCGGCGCCCCCGCCGCCGTCGCCCCCGTCGGCGGCCCCGCGTTCCGCCCGCTCCGCGCGGGCCGTGGCGGTGGCGGCCGAGGGCCATACGCGGTCGATGGAGGCGTTGACGGCGGCGCCGATGAGCACCGCGAACGCGGAGACGCCGATCCACAGCAGGACGGCGACCGGCGCGGCCAGCGAACCGTAGATCGTCGGGCCCTCCACCGCGTGCTCGAGGTAGATGCGCAGCAGGAAACTGCCCAGCACCCACATCAGCAGCGCCACCAGCGCGCCGGGCACGTCCTCCAGCCAGCGCGAGCGCACCGGGACCGAGACGTGGTAGAGCGTGGTCAGGAAGGCCACCGACAGCACCAGCACCACCGGCCAGTACAGGACCTCGACCGTGCCGGCGCTGTGCGGGATCCAGTCGCGGACCGCGTCCGGGCCCGCCACCACCAGCGGCAGCACGATGGCGCCGACGATCAGCGCGACGACGTACAGCCCGAAGGACAGCAGCCGGGTGCGGACGATGCCGCGGCGGCCCTCCAGGCCGTACATGATGGTGATGGTGTCGACGAAGACGTTGACCGCGCGGGAGCCGGACCACAGGGCGATGACGAAGCCCAGCGAGATGATGTCGGGGCGGCCGCCGCGGAAGGCGGTGTCGACCAGCGGGCGCACCAGCTGGTCCACGCCGTTGTCGGACAGGACGGTGGCCGACGCGCTCAGGATGTTGTCGCGGATGTGGTCGATGGTGTCGGCGCCGACCGCCTCGTCGAGGTAGCCGAGCGCGCCGACCAGGCCGAGCAGCAGCGGCGGCAGCGACAGCAGGACGAAGAAGGCCGCCTCGGCCGCGAGCCCGGTGACCCGGTACTCCACGCAGGTGTGGAAGGTGTCCTTGACCAGCAGCCGGAGCATCCGGCGCTGCCGCAGACCGCGCAGGACCGCGCGGGCGCGGGGGTGGCGGCTGCGACCCGGAGGCGGTGGGGGTGTTCCATCGTCGGCCTGCACCTGCCTACCGTAGCTGTCATGGCAGTCCCCACACATACCGTGACCAACCAGGTCCCGACGCTGGTCGCGTACGACGTATACGGCGGCGACCCGGTGCTGACCGAGGGCGTCGCGCGGCACGCCGCGCCGGAACGCCTCGACGAGATCACCACCGAGCTGAGCGAGCTGGGCCGGTCGGCCGGCTCCGCGCAGGCGCAGCGCTGGGGCGAGGAGGCGAACGCGAACGAACCGGTGCTGCGCAGTCACGACCGCTACGGCCACCGGATCGACGAGGTCGACTTCCACCCGAGCTGGCACCGGCTGCTCGGGCACGCGGTCTCCGCCGGGCTGACCGGGGCCTGGTCGCGGCCGGACGGGCACCTGCGGCGGGCGGCCGGCTTCATCACCTGGACCCAGGCGGAGGCCGGCCACGGCTGCCCGCTGTCGATGACCCACGCGGCGGTGCCGGCGCTGCGCCACGAGCCGGCGCTGGCCGAGCTGTGGGAGCCGCTGCTGACCTCCCGGGTCTACCAGCCCGAGCTGCTGCCGGCCGCGGAGAAGTCCGGCGCGCTGTTCGGCATGGGCATGACGGAGAAGCAGGGCGGCTCCGACGTGCGGGCCAACACCACCCGGGCGGTGCCACTGGCGGAGGACGGCACCTACGCGCTGACCGGCCACAAGTGGTTCTGCTCGGCCCCGATGTCGGACGGCTTCCTGGTGCTGGCCCAGGCCCCCGGCGGCCTGACCTGCTTCCTGCTGCCCCGGGTGCTGCCGGACGGCACCCGCAACACCTTCGCCGTGCAGCGGCTGAAGGACAAGCTCGGCAACCGCTCCAACGCCTCCTCCGAGGTGGAGTTCTCCGACACCTGGGTACGCCGGGTGGGTGACGAGGGCCGCGGGGTGGCCACCATCATCGAGATGGTCGCCGCCACCCGGCTGGACTGCGTGTCCGGCTCGGCGGCCACCATGCGGCAGGCGGTCGCGCAGGCCGTGCACCACGCCACGTACCGCGAGGCCTTCGGCGGCCGGCTCGCCGACAAGCCGCTGATGCGCAACGTGCTGGCCGACCTCGCGCTGGAGTCCGAGGCGGCCACCACGACCGCGCTGCGGCTGGCGGCCTCCTGCGACCTCGACGACGAGCACGAGCGGGCGCTGCGCCGGATCGCGGTGCCGGTGGCCAAGTACTGGGTGACCAAGCGCTGCCCGGCGGTGGCCTACGAGGCGCTGGAGTGCCTGGGCGGCAACGGCTACGTCGAGGAGTCGGGCATGCCCCGGCTGTTCCGCGAGTCGCCGGTCAACGCCATCTGGGAGGGGTCGGGCAACGTCCAGGCGCTGGACGTGCTGCGGGCGCTGGGCCGTGAACCGCGGGCGCTGGAGGCGTTCTTGACCGAGGTCGGCCGGGCGCGCGGCGCCGACCACCGGCTGGACGGCGCCGTCAAGGACCTGCTGCACGAGCTGGCCGACCTGGAGGGCGTCGAGGGGCGGGCCCGGCGGCTGGTGGAGCGGATGGCCCTGGTCCTTCAGGGCTCGCTGCTGGTGCGGTACGCGCCGTCGGCGGTGGCCGACGCCTTCTGCGCCTCCCGGCTGGGCGGCGACTGGGGCAGCGCCTTCGGCACCCTGCCGCACACCTTGGACCTGGCCGCGGTGGTGGACCGGGCGCGGCCGGCGCTGGACTGACCCCGGTGGGGTGGGTGGTGCCGCGCCGACTCGGCACCACCCCGGGCCGCACGACCGGTTCGCCCGGGGGCGAGGGCCGGCGCGAGCCCGGTTCACTCTGCGTCAAAGGCGAGCGGCCGCACAATGGTTGCAGTACGTTGCAACCTTCCCGCGGGACACGGCGGTCGGCGCCGTCGCGCGGGGTGGCGTGGCGTCGTCCGGACCGGAGAGACCGCAGGTGAACCGATCGAACGTCCCTCGGCGCGGCGAGGCCCCGCCCTCCCGGGCCGAGGTGCGGCGCGGAAATCTGACGTATCAGCAACTGATGGACCATGCGGGCCCGTCGGCGAAGCAGAACGGGCAACTACGCCCGCTGATAGGTGAGTCGTGGCACCGGGTGCTGCGGGTGGGGATCGACCCGGACCGCGGCGGCCCGCCCGACGGGCTGCTGAGCGCCGAGGAGTTGGAGCACCGGCGGACCACCAGCCGGATCGGCGAGGTGCTCGGCACGCTGCGCGAGGGACTGTCGGCGCTGGCCGGCACCGAGACGACGATGCTGGTGGTCTGCGACGCCGAGGGGCGGGTGCTGTGGCGGGACGGCGGCCGGGGGATGCGGCGGCAGGCCGAACGGGTCGCGCTGTTCGAGGGCTCGTCGTGGTCGGAGGCGACGGCCGGCACCAACGCCATCGGCACCTCCCTGGTGGCCCGCCGCCCGCTGCGGGTCGACGCCGGGGAGCACTTCGTGCGCGCCCTGCGCGAGATGTCGTGCGCCGCGGCCCCGCTGCACGATCCGCGCGACGGCTCGCTGCTCGGCGTGGTCAACGTCGCCAGCCCGGCGGCGCTGCGGCAGCCCGCCACCTTGGCGCTGGTCAGCGCGGTGGCCCAGGTGGCGGAGGGCGAACTGCGGCTGCGGCACTGGGAGGCGGTGGACCGGCTGCGGTCGGTGGCCGCGCCGCTGCTGGCCCGGATCGGCGGGCGGGCGGTGGCGGTCGACCGCGACGGGTGGACCGCGGCGGTGACCGGGATGCCGCCGGCCGGCCGGATCGCGCTGCCCGCCGATCCGGTCGCGGGCCGGACGTGGCTGCCGTCGCTCGGCCGCTGCGTGCTGGAACCGCTGCCGGGCGGCTGGCTGATCCGCTTCCCCGACGCGGACGAGGCGCCGGGCGGCGCCGGACAGGTCGTGGTCGATCTGACGTCGGCCCGCTCGTGGTCGGTCAGCGTGCACGGTCCCTCCGGTTCGTGGACCCGGCCGCTCAGCCCGCGCCACGCCGAACTGCTGTTCGCGCTGGCGCTGCGCCCCGAGGGCAGCACGGCCGCCCAGCTGGCCGCCGACCTGTTCGGCGACACCGGCCGGGCGGTGACCGTCCGCGCCGAGCTGTCCCGGCTGCGCCGCCACCTGGGCGCCGTCCTGGACCACCGCCCCTACCGGTTCGCCGAGGCCACCCCGGTGCGGCTGCTGCGGCCGGCCGACCCGCGGGACCTGCTGCCGTTCTCCACCGCGCCGGCGGTGCTGGCCGCGCGCGGGCTCACGCCGCCATCGGACGATCGCAGGGGCGGACCGGGGCGGGCAGGTCCGGCTCACCGGTGAGCCGGCGGTGGACGGCCGCCGCCGCGGACCGGCCCTCGGCGATGGCCCACACGATCAGCGACTGACCGCGCCCGGCGTCCCCGGCGACGTAGACGGCAGGACGGCCGGCGGTACGGCGCTCCGCGGTCGCGTCCTCGGCCGGCCCCGGGCCGCTTCCCGGCGCTCCCGTGCCGCTGGCCGGCGGTGTCGCGGGGCCCTCCGGCGGCGCCGTGCCGTACGCCGCAGCCCCCGCGCCGTCCGTCGACGGTGCCGTGGCACCCGCCGGCGCTCCCGCACCGCCGCGCGACGATCCCGCACCGCCCTCCCGCGTCCCCGTACCGTCCTCGCCCGGGCCGGAAGGGGCCGGGGCGTCGTCCGTGGTGAGGGCGGCGTAGTCGTCGCCGCGGGCGAAGGAGCCGTCGGGGGCGAGGCGCAGGCCGAGCTGGGCGAGCAGCCCGTCGGAGGTGTCGGGGCCGGTGAACCCCAGGGCGAGCAGGACGAGTTGGGCCGGCAGGACGCGTTCGGTGCCGGGTGCGGGGCGGCGGGTGCCGGGGTCGGCGTCAGCGATCCGCAGCGCGGTGACGTGTCCGGTGTCGTCGCCCTCGAACCGCAGGGTGGCGGCGGAGAAGACCCGCACGTCCGGCGCGCCGGGCCGCCGGGACAGCACCCGGCCCTCCTCGTACGCCGCCGAGGTGGACAGCACCCGGGGGTGGACGGGCCAGGGCTCGTCGTCGGCCCGTCGCGTCCCCGGGCGCGGGCGGATGTCGAGCTGGACGACGGAGGCCGCGCCCTGCCGGACCACGGTGCCCAGGCAGTCCGCCGCGGTGTCGCCGCCGCCGACGATGACCACGTCCTTGCCGCGTGCGCTGACCGGTGAGGCGGCCAGGTCGCCCTGCTGGACCCGGTTGGCCGGCGGCAGGTACTCCATGGCCTGCCGGACGCCTGCCAACTCCCGCCCGGCCAGAGGCAGTTCACGCCACGCACCGGCACCGGTGGCGACGATGACGGCGTCATGACGCTCCATCAGCTCGTCGGCGGACACATCGACGCCGACGGTGACGCCGGTCCTGAAGACGGTTCCCTCGGCGCGCAGTTGGCGGATGCGGCGGTCGATGTGGCGTTTCTCCAGCTTGAACTCCGGTATCCCGTACCGCAGCAGGCCGCCGAGCCGGTCGGCGCGTTCGAGGACCTCGACGTCGTGGCCGGCCCGGGTCAGCTGCTGGGCGGCGGCGAGCCCGGCGGGCCCGGAGCCGATGACGGCGACCGAGAAGCCGGTGTGCTTGCCGGGCCGCAGCGGGCGGACCAGGCCGGCGTCCCAGGCGTGGTCGGCGATGGCGCGCTCGACGTCCTTGATGGTCACCGGGTCGGCGTTGATCGCCAGCACGCAGCCGGTCTCGCAGGGGGCGGGGCACAGCCGGCCGGTGAACTCGGGGAAGTTGTTCGTGGCGTGCAGGCGTTCCACCGCCGTGTCCCAGTCGTCGCGGTAGGCCAGCGTGTTCCACTCGGGGATGAGGTTGGCCAGCGGGCAGGCGTTGTGGCAGAAGGGGATCCCGCAGTCCATGCACCGCCCGGCCTGGGCACCGACGATGGGCAGCAGTTCCTGGCCCTGGTGGACCTCGTGCCAGTCCGCCACCCGCTCCGGCACCGGCCGGCGCGGGCGGGAGCGGCGTGCGGTGCTGAGGAATCCTGTCGGATCGGTCATCCGATTCTCCCCCCGACCACCACACCGGAACGCGCTCTGACGTTCCAGGGTACGTCGCCGGGGTGCGATAAAAGGCTTATCCACCTATTTGTTCGCCGCGGCCGCCGGGACCGGCCGGATCGCGGGGACCGCCGGTACCGCCGGGGCTGCCCGTACCGGCCGACCGCACGACCGGCCGGACCGCCCGACGACGTGCGGCCGCCCCCTCACCCGGAGGCGAGGGGGCGGCCGACCGCTACGTCAGGTGTACCCGTGGTGACGTCAGATGCCGGCGCCCGGACGACGACGCTTGAGGTACACGCCGCCACCGGCGACCGCGGTGGCCAGAAGGCCGCCACCGAGCGCGGTCTGGGTGGTGTTCATGCCGGTGATGCTGCCGCCCAGGCCGGTGTCGGCACCGTGCGAGGGGTGGTGGGCGCAGTAGCCACTGCGGCCGTGGTTGCCACGGTCGCCGCCGCGGTCGCCACGGTCGCCACCACGGCCGCCGCGGTCGCCGTCACGGCCACCGTCGTCGCCGGCCCACGCCTGCTCACTGTCGTTGTACTGGTTGGCGGAGTCGTCTCCGCCGCCCATCCGGCCGCCACCGTCGCCGCGGTCGCCACGGTCGTCGCCGCGGCCGTTGCCACGGTCGTCCCCGCGGCCGCGGTCGTTGCCGCGGTCGTCGCCACGGCCGTGCTCGTGGCCACCGCGGTGACCGCAGTCACCGTAGGAGTAGGCGGAGGGGGTGAAGTCGTCGGCGAAGGCGATCGGGGCGGAGAGGCCGAACGCCATGCCCGCGAGGGCAGTGGCGGCGAGTGCGCGAGTCACGAACATCTGGGAGTCCCTTCCATGGGAGCGCCTGGGGCGGTTTGCCCCGAGTCGGGGGGTGCGCTTCCACGACGAGATTCACCCGGCCCGGCTGACGCCGCATCCGCAGACCGACCGTCAGATCATCAGCAATCCACCCCCGCCCAGCCGTTGATGCCCAGGTCAGCGGGGTCAAGCGGCCCGCCGCCGGGGCCGTTCATGATCACCCGGACAGCGGCGCTCCCCCGGGGTGAGGCCACCCGTTCGCCCGTCATCGGTCGCTGCCGCCGGGGCCCGGAACTAGCGTCACCGGCAGTGAGAGGGGCGGCCGGCGGAGCGATCCCGCGGCCGGCCGGCCCCCGTCGAGCAACCCAGGAGGCGGTCGTGGCCGGCGGCGACACAACGGATGAGGGACAGCGGCCGGCAGGGCGGCGCTACACGGTTCCGCTGATGATCGCGGCCACCGCGTTCATGGCGGTGTCGATGATCCGGCACGGTGGCGACGGCACCCCGCCCCCGCAGCCCGGCGCGGTCGACGCGCCGGACGCGGTCGCCACCGGGCCGGCCGCCGGCACCCCGCAGACCGACGCCCCGGCGGTGGGTGCTCCGGCGGTGGGCGCCGCGACGGCAGGTGCTCCGCTCGGTGGCGAACCCGCCGACCCCGACCCCGCCCCCGCCCCCGCCACACCGCAGCCGTCCGCTCCGCCGGCGCCGCTGGCGTTCTCCGCGCCGACCGAGGTCCGCATCCCGGCGCTCGGGGTGAACGCGCCGCTCACCACGGTCGCCTCCGAGCCGGACGGCGGCATCGGCGCGCCGCCGCCGGCCTACAAGAACCTGGCCGGCTGGTACACCGACGGCCCCTCCCCCGGCGAGCGCGGCACCGCGGTCATCGACGGGCACGTCGACAACATGCAGGGGCCCGCCGTCTTCTACGGCCTCGGCGCGCTGCACAAGGGCAACACGGTCCAGGTCACCCGCTCGGACGGCAGTACGGCCGTCTTCACCATCTACGGCGTCCAGGTCTTCGCCAAGGACTCCTTCCCCGGCGACGAGGTCTACGGCGACCTCGGCGGTCCCGAACTGCGGGTCATCACCTGCGGCGGCGGATTCACCAAGAAGACCGGCTACGACAGCAACGTCGTGGTCTTCGCCCGGCTGACGGCGGTCCACTGACGGCTCCCCGGGCCCACCGCCGAAGGCACCCGCCGGCACCGCCGGACACGGCACCCGCCGGCCACGGCACCGCCGCCCCGCCATCCGCTCCCACCGCACGCCACCACGCCGCACGCCCGGCACCCCGCCGCCCGCCGGGCCCCCACCCCCGCCCCACCCGTCCCGTCGCGCCGGCCGCGTGGTTGGGTGAGGCGCATGAGCGACGTCACCGTGACCACGTGGTCCCTGGAGCAGACCTCGCCGGGCGATCTGGCGCCGGCGGCGGAACCGGACGCGGCCGCGGGGGTGCGGATCGTGCGGGCCGGGGTGCCGTCGGTGGCGTTCAGCCGGTTCCTCTATACGGCGGTGGGCTGCGACGTCAGCTGGACCGACCGGCTGGAGTGGCCGGCGGAGCGCTGGCGGGAGTTCCTGGAGCGGCCCGGCGCGGAGACCTGGGTGGCGTACGAGGACGGCACCCCGGCGGGCTACCTCGAACTGGACCCGCAGGACGACGGCCAGGTGGAGATCACCTACTTCGGTCTGCTGCCGCAGTTCCGCGGCCGGCGGATCGGCGGGCACCTGCTGTCGTACGGCACCGCCCGCGCCTGGGACCTGGCGTGCCGCGCGCCGGACCGGCCGGACACCCGGCGGGTG
Organism: Streptantibioticus silvisoli; assembly: GCF_027947535.2. Lineage (GTDB taxonomy): Bacteria > Actinomycetota > Actinomycetes > Streptomycetales > Streptomycetaceae > Streptantibioticus_C > Streptantibioticus_C silvisoli. The sequence goes on along the minus strand of NZ_JAAGKO020000021.1, from coordinate 86,165 downwards.
TGGGTGCACACGTGCAGCCTCGACGGCCCGCACGCGCTCGCCAACTACCGGCGGCGCGGCTTCCGGGTCTTCGACGTGCGGCGGGAAGCGGAAGGCGGGCCGGCCGCCGGGGACCGGTCGGACGGCGCTCGCGGCCCGGCGTGAGCCAGGCCACATAACGTTCACGCAGTGAGACACGAACGTCCATGATGTGGACAATGGTGGACTGGCCGGAGTTTGCCGTGCCACGCTTCCGTCATGTCTCGCACTGGAATAGCCTTGGTCTGTCGGCTGCACGTCGACCACGGCCGCATGTCCAGCGCCATCTGTCCGGTGAGCTGACCGTCCAGCGCCGACCTGCCACCACGCCCACGTCACAGCGGACGCGCGACGCCCCGCGCCCGTGATCCGCGGGTCGGGCCGCCTTCGTAACGTGTTCCGTTACCGCACCGCAGCCGCAGAAGGACTCGCACCCCATGGCCACCATGCCGGAAAAGCCGCACGACGCCGCTGCCCCGCGCCGCAAGGCGAGCCGCCACCGCGGTGAGGGCCAGTGGGCCGCCGGGCACCTCACGCCGCTCAACGCCAACGAGCAGACCAAGAAGGACGACGACGGTCTCAACGTGCGGACGCGGATCGAGACGATCTACGCCCACCGGGGTTTCGACGCGATCGACGGTGCCGACCTGCGCGGACGCATGCGCTGGTGGGGGCTGTACACCCAGCGCAAGCCCGGGATCGACGGCGGGAAGACGGCGATCCTGGAGCCCGAGGAGCTGGACGACAAGTTCTTCATGCTCAGGGTGCGCATCGACGGCGGCCGGCTGACCACCGAGCAGTTGCGGGTCATCGGCCAGGTCTCGGAGGAGTTCGCCCGCGGCACCGCGGACATCACCGACCGGCAGAACATCCAGCTGCACTGGATCCGGATCGAGGACGTGCCGGAGATCTGGCGGCGGCTGGAGGGCGTGGGCCTGTCCACCACCGAGGCGTGCGGCGACACCCCGCGCGTCATCCTCGGCTCGCCGGTGGCCGGCATCGCCGAGGACGAGATCATCGACGGCACCCCGGCGATCGAGGAGATCCAGCGCCGGGTCATCGGCAACAAGGCCTTCTCCAACCTGCCGCGCAAGTTCAAGTCGGCGATCTCCGGTTCGCCGATGCTCGACGTGGCGCACGAGATCAACGACATCGCCTTCGTCGGCGTGGTCCACCCCGAGCACGGCCCCGGCTTCGACCTGTGGGTCGGCGGCGGTCTGTCGACCAACCCGCGGCTGGGCGTGCGGCTGGGCGCCTGGGTGCCGCTGGAGGAGGTGGCGGACGTCTACGAGGGCGTCGTCTCCCTCTTCCGCGACTACGGCTACCGCCGGCTGCGCACCCGCGCCCGGCTGAAGTTCCTGATCGCCGACTGGGGGGCGGACCGCTTCCGCGAGGTGCTGGAGCGCGAGTACCTCGAGCGGAACCTGGTCGACGGCCCGGCACCCGAGCAGCTGGCCGAGCGGTGGCGCGACCACATCGGGGTGCACCGGCAGAAGGACGGCCGGTTCTACGTCGGCTTCGCGCCGCGGGTCGGGCGGGTGGACGGCAGCACGCTCGGCAAGATCGCCGGGCTGGCCGAGGAGCACGGTTCGGGGCGGGTGCGCACCACCGCCGAGCAGAAGATGCTCGTGCTGGACGTCGAGGAGTCGCAGGTCGCCTCGCTGGTGGCGGCGCTGGAGTCGCTGGACCTGCGGGTCGGCCCGTCCCCGTTCCGGCGCGGCACGATGGCCTGCACCGGCATCGAGTTCTGCAAGCTGGCCATCGTGGAGACCAAGGCGCGCGGCGCCTCGCTCATCGACGAACTGGAGCGCCGGCTGCCCGACTTCGACGAGCCGGTCACCATCAACGTCAACGGCTGCCCCAACGCCTGCGCCCGCATCCAGGTCGCCGACATCGGCCTGAAGGGCCAGCTGGTGCTGGACGGCGACGGCAACCAGGTCGAGGGCTTCCAGGTCCACCTCGGCGGCGCCCTCGGGCTCGACCCCGCCTTCGGGCGCAAGGTGCGCGGCCTGAAGGTCACCTCCGAGGAACTGCCCGACTACGTCGAACGGGTGCTGCGCCGCTACCGCTCCGAGCGGGCCGACGGCGAGCGCTTCGCGACCTGGGCCGCGCGGGCTCCCGAGGAGGCGCTGTCATGACCGGTGGACAGCGCGCCGGGAGGCGGTCATGAGCGAGCGGGCGGCGCCGTTCTACTGCCCCTACTGCGGCGACGAGGACCTGCGGCCCAGCGAGGAGGGGCACGGCGCGTGGGAGTGCGCGGCGTGCAACCGGGCGTTCCAGCTGAAGTTCCTCGGGCTGCTGGCCCGCGGACTGCGCCGGGGCGGCGAGGAGACCGGGACGGCCCGGACCGACGGCAGGGGCGGGGAATGACGGACGCGGCGATACGCACCGACGACGAACTGCGCGACCTGGCGGAGACGGCCGGGCGGGAGCTGGAGGACGCCACGGCGCCGCAGATCCTGAACTGGGCGGCGCAGACGTTCGGTTCGCGGTTCTGCGTGACGTCGTCGATGGAGGACGCGGTGGTGGCCCATCTGGCCTCCCGGGCGCGGCCGGGCGTCGACGTGGTCTTCCTCGACACCGGCTACCACTTCCCGGAGACCATCGGCACCCGCGACGCGGTGGCCGCGGTGATGGACGTGCGGGTGATCACCGTGACGCCGGCCCGCACGGTGGCCGAGCAGGACGCCGAGCACGGACCGCGGCTGCACGACCGCGACCCCGACCTGTGCTGCGCGCTGCGCCGGGTCGAGCCGCTGGCGCAGGGGCTGGCGCACTACGACGCATGGGCGACCGGGCTGCGCCGCGACGAGTCGCCGACCCGGGCGAACACCCCGGTCGTCGGCTGGGACGCCCGGCGCCGCAAGGTGAAGATCTCCCCGATCGCCCGCTGGACGCAGCAGGACGTGGACGCCTACGTCACCGAGCACGGCGTGCTGACCAACCCGCTGCTGGACGACGGCTACACCTCGATCGGCTGCGCGCCGTGCACCCGGCGGGTGCTGGCGGGTGAGGACGCGCGGGCCGGCCGCTGGGCCGGGCGCGGCAAGACCGAGTGCGGACTGCACTTGTGACGGGCCGTCAGAACACCGAGGGGGACCGGACGATGGACGACACCACCGGGGCGACCGTGTGGCTGACCGGGCTGCCGAGCGCCGGCAAGACGACGATCGCCCGCGCACTGGCGGACCGGCTGACCGGCGAGGGCCGCCGGGTGGAGGTGCTGGACGGCGACGAGATCCGCGAATTCCTGTCCGCCGGGCTGGGGTTCAGCCGCGAGGACCGGCACACCAACGTCACCCGGATCGGCTTCGTCGCCGAACTCCTCGCCTCCAACGGTGTGTTGGTGCTGGTGCCGGTCATCGCGCCGTACGCCGACAGCCGCGAGGCAGTCCGCAAGCACCACGCCGCGCGCGGCACCGCGTTCCTGGAGGTGCATGTCGCCACACCGGTCGAGGTCTGCTCGGTCCGCGACGTGAAGGGCCTCTACGCCAAGCAGGCCGCCGGTGACCTGACCGGCCTGACCGGCGTCGACGACCCCTACGACGTCCCCGTCGACCCGGACCTGCGGCTGCTGACCCACGAACAGACGGTGGCGGAGTCGGCCGCCGTGCTGCACGCGCTGGTGACGGGAAGGGGAGCGGCGTGAGCGACGCACGCGCGGCCGCCGGGCCGCAACCGCCGTCCGCGCCCACCCCTTCGCGCCGCACCGGCGCGGACGAGAGCACCTCCACGCGAAGCCGGGCAGAGAACGGAGGGACACCATGACCACCGTGACCGACACCTCCGCCACGACGGAGGACCCCTACGCACTGTCGCACCTGGACGCTCTGGAGTCCGAGGCGGTGCACATCTTCCGCGAGGTGGCGGGGGAGTTCGAGCGGCCGGTGATCCTGTTCTCCGGCGGCAAGGACTCCATCGTCATGCTGCACCTGGCGCTGAAGGCGTTCGCGCCGGCGTCGGTGCCCTTCGGGCTGCTGCACGTCGACACCGGGCACAACTTCCCCGAGGTGCTGGAGTACCGCGACCGCACCGTCGCCACGCACGGGCTGCGGCTGCACGTGGCGCACGTGCAGGACTACATCGACGACGGCCGGCTGCGCGAGCGCCCCGACGGCACCCGCAACCCGCTCCAGACCGTGCCGCTGCTGGACGCCATCACCACCGGCCGCTACGACGCGGTCTTCGGCGGCGGGCGGCGCGACGAGGAGAAGGCCCGGGCCAAGGAACGCGTCTTCAGCCTGCGCGACGAGTTCGGCGCCTGGAACCCGCGCCGCCAGCGCCCCGAACTGTGGCAGCTGTACAACGGCCGGCACGCCCCCGGTGAGCACGTGCGGGTCTTCCCGCTGTCGAACTGGACCGAGCTGGACGTGTGGCAGTACATCGAGCGCGAGGGCATCGAACTGCCCGGCATCTACTACGCCCACGAGCGCGACGTCTTCGCCCGCGACGGCATGTGGCTGACCGCCGGCCAGTGGGGCGGACCGCGCCGGGCCGAACCGGTCGAGCGGCGGCTGGTCCGCTACCGCACCGTCGGCGACATGTCGTGCACCGGCGCGGTCGACTCCGACGCGGTGACCATCGCCCAGGTCATCACCGAGATCGCCGCCTCCCGGCTGACCGAACGCGGCGCGACCCGGGCCGACGACAAGATGTCGGAAGCCGCCATGGAGGACCGCAAGCGTGAGGGGTACTTCTAGATGACGCCCACGGGCCAGACCCTCGCGGCCACCTCCCTGCTGCGGTTCGCCACCGCCGGCTCCGTCGACGACGGCAAGTCCACCCTCGTGGGCCGGCTGCTGCACGACTCCAAATCCGTCCTGACCGACCAGCTCGAAGCGGTCGAGGCCGCCTCCCTGCGGCGCGGCCAGCAGACCCCGGACCTGGCCCTGCTCACCGACGGCCTGCGCGCCGAACGCGAACAGGGCATCACCATCGACGTCGCCTACCGCTACTTCGCCACCCCCGCGCGCCGCTTCATCCTGGCCGACACCCCCGGCCACGTGCAGTACACCCGCAACATGGTCACCGGCGCCTCCACCGCCCAGCTCGCCGTGGTGCTGGTCGACGCCCGCAACGGCGTGGTGGAGCAGACCCGCCGGCACGCCGCCGTCGCCGCCCTGCTGCGCGTCCCGCACGTCGTGCTGGCCGTCAACAAGATGGACCTCGTCGACTACGCGGAGCCGGCCTTCGCCGCGATCGCGGAGGAGTTCACCGCCTACGCCGCCTCGCTGGGCGTGCCGGACATCACCGCGATCCCGATCAGCGCGCTGGCCGGCGACAACGTGGTCACCCCTTCGGCGCACATGGACTGGTACGGCGGCCCGACCGTCCTGGAGCACCTGGAGACCGTGCCCGTCGGCGAGGACCCCTCGGCGCAACCGGCCCGCTTCCCGGTGCAGTACGTCATCCGGCCGCAGACCAGCGACCACCCCGACTACCGCGGCTACGCCGGCCGCATCGCCGCCGGTGTCCTGCGGGTCGGCGACGAGGTCACCGTGCTGCCGTCCGGCGGGCGCAGCGTCATCACCGGCATCGACGCGCTCGGCGAACCGGTGAAGGCGGCGTGGGCGCCCCAGTCGGTGACCGTGCTGCTCGCCGACGACCTCGACATCTCCCGCGGCGACCTGATCGCCCCGGCCGCCGAACCGCCCAGCATCACCCAGGACGTCGAGGGCACCGTCTGCCACCTGCACGAACGCCCGCTGAAGGTGGGCGACCGGGTGCTGCTCAAGCACGCCACCCGCACGGTCAAGGCCATCGTCAAGGCACTGCCGTACCGGATCGACCTGACCGCCGGCCTCGCCCACGTGGCCGACCCCGGGCAGCTCGACGTCAACGACATCGGCGGCATCACCGTGCGCACCGCCGAACCGCTGCCGCTCGACGCCTACCAGGACTCCCGGCTGACCGGCTCCTTCCTGCTCATCGACCCGGCCGACGGCTCCACGCTGACCGCCGGGATGGCGGGCGAGGCGTTCGCCGGGCCGGCCGCGGCGGCCGGGGCGGACCAGGAGGGGTGGGACTTCTAGATGTCCACCGAAGCGTTCTCCGGCTTCGCCAAGGAAGGCGGCCGGGTCGGTAGCGGCACGCTCGGCAGCGGGCAGGGCGGGGTCGGGCGATGTGTGCGCTGACCTGCGCCTTCGCCAGTGCGCGGTGCTCCGCCCCAGCGGCGCCGTGCCCGTTGTCCCCGTACCGAGAACCTGCTGCCTTCCCGGCCTGAGATCGACCCCCCACGCACGGCCGGGCCCTTGAGAGGACCCCTTACCGTGATACGCGTCTCCCCCGCCCGCCGCTCCGCGCGGCGTACCCGTGTGCTGGCCGCCGTCGCCGTCCTGCCGTTGCTGGCCGGCGCGCTGGCCGCGTGCAGTTACGGGTCGAAGTCCACCGCGTCGCACACCGCGGCGCCCGCGCCGGCCGCCTCCGGCAAGAAGCTGTCGGCGTCGACCGTGCGCATCGGCTACTTCGCCAACGTCACCCACGCCACCGCGCTGGTGGGCCTGCAAAAGGGCCTGTTCCAGAAGCAGTTGGGCGCCACGAAGATCGACACCCAGGTCTTCAACGCCGGCCCGTCGGAGGTCGAGGCGCTCAACGCCGGTGCCATCGACATCGGCTGGATCGGCCCCTCGCCGGCCATCAACGCCTACGTCAAGTCGCACAGCCAGGACCTGAGGATCATCTCCGGCTCCGCCTCCGGCGGCGTCGACCTCGTGGTCAACCCGAAGAAGGTCCACAGCCTCAAGGACCTGCGCGGCAAGCGCATCGCCACCCCGCAGCTGGGCAACACCCAGGACGTGGCGCTGCTGAACTACCTGGCGTCGCAGGGCTACAAGGAGGACGCGCAGTCCGGCAAGGGCGACGTGACGGTCGAGCGGATCGACAACAAGACCACGCCGGTCGTCTTCCGCCAGGGCGGCATCGACGGCGCCTGGGTGCCGGAGCCCACCGCCTCGCAGCTGGTCGCCGAGGGCGGCAAGGTGCTGCTCAACGAGAAGTCGCTGTGGCCCAAGGGCCAGTTCGTCATCACCAACATCGTCGTGTCGCAGAAGTTCCTCGCCGCGCACCCGGACGTGGTCGAGGCGGTGCTGCGCGGCTCGGTCGACACCAACGCGTGGATCAAGGCCAACCCGGCCGGCGCCAAGCAGGCCATCAACCAGCAGCTGACGGCGCTGTCCGGCAAGCCGCTGCCGACCTCGGTGCTCGACTCGGCGTTCGCCAACGTGGAGGTCACCGACGACCCGCTGGCCTCCACCCTCCAGGCCGAGGCCGACCACGCGGTGAAGGCCGGCCTGCTCCAGCAGCCGGACCTGAAGGGGATCTACGACCTGGGGCCGCTGAACAAGGTGCTGGCCGCCGAGGGCCGGCCGGCCGTCTCCGACGCCGGTCTGTGACGAGCGCCCGACCCCTCAGGAGGTGAGACCGATGGCCACTGCGGTCACCGAACAGACCGTCCGGCACGACGACGGCACGGCGTACGCGGCCCGCGTGCGGCAGGTGTCGAAGTCCTTCGGCCGGCCCGGCGCGGAACTTCCCGTGCTGGAGGACATCACGCTCGATGTCGCACCCGGTGAGTTCGTCTGCCTCCTGGGGGCGTCGGGCTGCGGCAAGTCGACGCTGCTCAACATGGTCGCCGGCCTGGACCGGCCGACCCGCGGCGGCATCGACACCGCCGGGCGGCCGGCGCTGATGTTCCAGGAGCACGCGCTCTTCCCGTGGCTGACGGCCGGCCGCAACGTCGAGCTGACGCTGCGGATGCGCGGCGTGCCGCGGGCCGAACGCCGCGAGCGCGCCGAGGAGTTGCTGGAGCTGGTCCGGCTCAAGGGCGCCTACGGCAAGCGGGTGCACGAGCTGTCCGGCGGTATGCGGCAGCGGGTGGCGCTGTCGCGGGCGCTGGCGCAGGACAGCCGGCTGCTGCTGATGGACGAGCCGTTCGCCGCGCTGGACGCCATCACCCGCGACGTGCTGCACGAGGAGCTGACCCGGATCTGGGAGCGCACCGGGATCTCGGTGCTGTTCGTGACGCACAACGTCCGTGAGGCGGTCCGGCTCGCCCAGCGCGTCGTGCTGCTGTCCTCGCGGCCGGGACGGATCATCGAGGAGTGGCGGGTGGACATCCCGCAGCCGCGGCGCATCGAGGACACGGGCGTCGCCGACCTGTCGGTGGAGATCACCGGCCGACTGCGGGAGGAGATCAGCCGCCATGGGCAGCGCTGAGACGAAGGCCGCCGGGCCGGGTGCCGCCGAGCCGCGGCCCGCCGAGCCCACCGGCACCGGGTCCTCCGGGTCCGGGACCGCGCTCACCGCGGCGGACGCCGCCGGCGTCACGGCCGCCGGCGGGCGGGGCCGGTCCGACCTGGCCGGTCTGGAGGCGGGGCTGGACGCGCTGGAGACCCGGGCGGCGGCCAAGGTGCCGGTGTGGCACCTGCTGCGGGACAAGGTCGCCCCGCCGGTGCTCGCGGTGCTGCTGGTGCTGGTGGTGTGGCAGCTGGCGTACCACTTCCAGGTCAAGCCGCACTACGAGCTGCCCTCCCCCGCCGACGTGGCCGGCTCGGTGCACCAGATGTGGTTGCAGGGCACCCTGTTCGGCTACATCTGGACGTCGCTGTCGCGCGGCGCCCTCGGGTACGTCGCCTCGGTGGTGATCGGCACGCCGCTGGGCCTGCTGGTGGCCCGGGTCGCCCCGGTGCGCGCCGCGATCGGCCCGATCCTGTCCGGCCTGCAGGCCATGCCGTCGGTGGCGTGGGTGCCGGCCGCGATCATCTGGTTCGGGCTGAACAACTCCACGATCTACGCGGTCGTGCTGCTCGGCGCGGTGCCGTCGATCGCCAACGGGCTGGTGTCGGGCATCGACCAGGTGCCGCCGCTGTTCCTGCGGGCCGGGCGCACGATCGGGGCGACCGGGCTGCGCGGGGTGCGGCACGTGCTGCTGCCGGCCGCGCTGCCCGGCTACCTGTCGGGCCTGAAGCAGGGCTGGGCGTTCGCCTGGCGCTCGCTGATGGCGGCGGAGATCATCGCCACCTCCCCGATGCTGGGCACCGGGCTGGGGCAGCTGCTGGAGAACGCCCGGACCAACTCCGACATGCCGGGTGTGCTGGCGGCGATCCTGCTGATCCTGGTGGTCGGCATCGGCATCGAGCTGCTGGTCTTCAAGCCGGTCGAGCGGCGCGTGCTGCGCTCCAGGGGCCTGCTGGTATGACGCCCGCCGCCGCACCCCGAACCGCCACCGCCGCGCCGGTGCTGCTGCTGGTCGCGCACGGCAGCCGGGACCCGCGGCACGCGGCGACCGTGCGGACGCTGGCGGCCCGGGTGGCGGCGCTGCGGCCGCGGACGCGGGTGGAGACCGCGTTCCTCGACCACTGCGACCCGGCCGTCGGCGCCGTGCTGGACCGGCTCGCCGCCGGGGCGGTCCGTGACGTCGTCGCGGTGCCGCTGCTGCTGACGGCGGCCTACCACGCCCGGTGCGACGTGCCGTCGGTGCTGGCCGCGGCGCGTGAACGGCACCCGGGGCTCACGGTGCGGCAGGCGCCGGTGCTGGGTCCTTCGCCGCTGCTGGTGGAGGCGCTGGAGCGGCGGCTGTCCGAGGCCGGCGCGGCGTGGGACCGGGCGTCGACCGCGGTGGTGCTGGCGGCGGCCGGGACCTCCGACGCCGGGGCGCTGGCGGTCATCGAGGACGTCGCGCGGCAGTGGCGCGAGCGCGGCGGCTGGCGGGCGGTGCGTCCCGCGTACGCCTCGACCGCGTCGCCGCGCACCGGTGACGCGGTGCGGGCGCTGCGCGGCGAGGGCGCCCGGCACATCGTGGTGGCGCCGTACGTGCTGGCGCCCGGGCGGCTGCCGGACCGGGTGGCGGCCGACGCCGCGGACTCCGGCGCGGACCTGCTGTCGGGGGTGCTGGGGCCGGCGCCGGAGGTGGCGCGGCTGGTGCTGCGGCGGTTCGACGCGGCGCTGTGACGGCCGGGGCCGCCCGGTCGGGGGCCCGGCGGCCGGTGCTACGGTCCGATCATGGACGACGGCAGTGTGTACGTGGGCAACGCGGGCAAGGACGCCCCGCTGGACCGGGGCTGGCTGCTGGGGCACTTCAAGGACCCCGGCGACCCCCGGCACAGCACGGACGTGGAGATCAAATGGGGGATCCACCCGCCGGGCGACGAACGGAGCGAGTGGGTCACCGGTGAGGACCGCACCGCGCTGCTGGTGCTGATCAGCGGCCGCTTCCGGGTCGAACTGCCCGGCCGCAGCGTCCTGCTGGCCGAGCAGGGCGACTACGTGGTGTGGGGCCGCGGCGTCGACCACTCCTGGATCGCCGAGCAGGAGTCGGTGGTGCTGACGGTCCGCTGGCCGTCGATCCCGGGATACCGCACGGCGGAGGAGTGACGCACGGCGTGCCGGGCCGCTGACGGCGGCCCGCACCCGGGGCCCACGCCCAGGGCCCTGGCCCGCACCGAAGACCGTGGCCGGCCGTGCGCGGGACCGCGGGCGGCCGGAGAAGGAACGCGCGGCGGCGGGACGTCTGCGGAGGAACACCGGCGCCGCCCCGCCGGTCCGCGCGGGCGGCCGGGACGTCACGAGACCGGTCTGGAGTCCGCCCAGACGCCTTCGAACTCCTCGCGGTAGATCTCGAAGAGTCCGCCGTCACGGTCGGCGTGGCCGTGGTCGGGGTGGTGGACGAGGTGGCGGGTGCCGCCGCGCAGGACGATCACGGGGGACTCGATGCCCCGCGAGCGGCGCAGGTAGTTCTGCACCACGGCGAGCCCGTCGGCGCCGTCGCCGTCGACGAGGTAGGCGCTGAAGCGCGGGGTCTCGTCGTAGACGCGGATCTCGAAGGCGCCGGGATCGCGCAGCCGGGCGCGGACCCGGCGCATATGGATGATGTTCATCTCCACGCCGCGGCTGATCTCGCCGCGGCCCAGGCCCAGTTCCCGTTCGCGGCGGCGCACCGTGCTGCTGGCCGGGTTGAGGAACAGCAGGCGGATGCGGCTGCCGGACTCCGCCAGCCGTACCAGGCGGCGGCCGGAGTAGTTCTGGACCAGCAGGTTGAGGCCTATGCCTATGGCGTCCAGCCGGCGGGCGCCGCCGAACAGCTCCTCGGCGGGCAGCTGCCGCATCAGCCGGACCCGGTCGGGGTGGACGCCGATGACGTCGGCGTAGCGGTCGCCGACGATCTCCTCGACCGCGTCGACCCGGACGCGGTCGCCGGGTACCGAGCGGTGGTCGGCGCCGAGCATGCCCAGCAGCCGGCCGGCGGCGCGTTCGGCCTGGGCCAGCACGGTCTCCGACAGCGCGCGGTTGCGGTTGACGACGTGCCGGGCGACCTCCAGCTCGTCGAGGACGAGTTCGAGTTCGCGGCGTTCGTCGAGGTAGGGGTCGAAGCAGGGCCAGTGCTGGACGATCAGCTCACGCAGCTGCGGCAGGGTGAGGAAGCTGAGGATGTTGTCGTCGGCCGGGTCGAGCAGGTAGCCCTTGCGGCGGCTGACCTCGCGGACCGCGGAGGCGCGCTGCACCCATTCGTGGCCGGCCGGCCCGGCGGCGGCCACCACCCACTCCTCGCCGTGCACCGGCTCGTAGATGGGCCGCAGGACCGCGTTGACGACGGCCCGCAGCCGCTGCTCGACCAGGTTGAGCCAGACGTAGGCGCGGCCGGCCCGGCGGGCACGGTCGCGCACCTCGTCCCAGTCGCGGGCGTCCCAGTCCAGCTCGGTGCCGATCTGCAGGGCCGGCCCGGTCCTGGCGAGGGAGACCGTCACGGTCCGCGCCTCGGAGCCGGCCAGGTCCCCCTGGTCGCCCCCGCCCGGCACCACCAGGCCACCCGACGTCTCCACCGCACCGCCTCTTCGCTCCAGCTCGATCCCCCCGTCCACGATCAAGGAGACTACTGCGGCCGGGGGAGCCGTGCAGCCCAACACCGCGCGCGGTTACGGAGTTTCACGTCTTCGACACCCGCGCCCTTCGTGGGGCGTACGGCGGCGACCGCCGGAAACACTCCTCGCATACCCTCAGTGGTACGTGAGGACCGCGGTTCGGCCACCCGTTCAGGGGGAAGATTCGCGGAAATTCGCCGGAACACGGACACGCGACCGGACGACCGGGCACCCAAGTGGAAGAGTCGTGGACATGCAGGTCTGGCCAGGACAGACGTATCCCCTAGGCGCCACCTACGACGGCGCCGGGACCAATTTCGCGGTCTTCTCCGAGGCCGCCGAGCGGGTGGAGCTGTGTCTGCTGCACGACGACGGTTCGGAGACCGCCATCGAGCTGCGGGAGAGCGACGCCTTCGTCCGGCACGCCTTCCTGCCCGGCGTGATGCCCGGCCAGCGCTACGGCTTCCGGGTGCACGGCCCCTACGATCCCGTACAGGGGCACCGCTGCAACTCCGCCAAACTGCTGCTGGACCCCTACGCCAAGGCGATGAGCGGCCGGGTCGACTGGGACGAGGCGGTCTACGGCTACCGGTTCGGCAAGCCGGAGACGCGCAACGACCTGGACTCCGCGCCGCACACCATGGCGTCGGTGGTGATCAACCCGTTCTTCGACTGGGCGAACGACCGGCCGCCGCGGGTGGACTACCACCGCACGGTGCTGTACGAGGCGCACGTGAAGGGTCTGACCATGACCCATCCGGGGCTGCCGCCGGAGATCCGCGGCACGTACGCGGCGCTGGCGCACCCGGCGGTCATCGAGCACCTGGTGGAGCTGGGGGTGACCGCGCTGGAGCTGATGCCGGTGCACCAGTTCGTCACCGACCACCGGCTGGTCGACGCGGGGCTGAGCAACTACTGGGGCTACAACACCATCGGGTTCTTCGCCCCGCACAACGCGTACGCCTCGATGGGTGACCGCGGCCAGCAGGTGCTGGAGTTCAAGACGGCGGTGCGCGCGCTGCACACCGCAGGCATCGAGGTCATCCTCGACGTGGTCTACAACCACACCGCCGAGGGCAACCACCTCGGGCCGACGCTGTCGTTCCGCGGCCTGGACAACGCTTCGTACTACCGGCTGGAGCAGGACCAGCGGTACTACACCGACACCACCGGCACCGGCAACTCGCTGCTGATGCGCAGCCCGCACGCGTTGCAGATGATCATGGACTCGCTGCGGTACTGGGTCACCGACATGCACGTGGACGGCTTCCGGTTCGACCTGGCGGCGACGCTGGCGCGGCAGTTCCACGAGGTCGACCGGCTCTCGTCGTTCTTCGACCTGGTCCAGCAGGACCCGGTGGTCAGCCAGGTCAAGCTGATCGCCGAGCCGTGGGACGTCGGCGAGGGCGGCTACCAGGTGGGCAACTTCCCGCCGCTGTGGGCGGAGTGGAACGGCAAGTACCGCGACACCGTGCGCGACCTGTGGCGCGGGGAGCAGGCCCGGCTGGCGGAGTTCGGCTCCCGGCTGACCGGCTCCTCCGACCTGTACCAGGACGACGGGCGGCGCCCGCTGGCCTCGATCAACTTCGTCACCTGCCATGACGGCTTCACGCTGCGCGACCTGGTCAGCTACAACGACAAGCACAACGAGGCCAACGGCGAGGACAACCGGGACGGCGAGAGCTTCAACCGGTCGTGGAACTGCGGTACCGAGGGCCCCACCGACGACCCCGCGGTGCTGGAACTGCGCGGCCGTCAGATGCGCAACATCATCGCCACCTTGATGCTGTCGCAGGGCGTGCCGATGCTCAGCCACGGCGACGAGTTCGGCCGCACCCAGGTCGGCAACAACAACGCGTACTGCCAGGACAGCGAGCTGACCTGGGTGCCGTGGCCCGAGCCGGGCGAGGACGGCCCGGACGCGGAGGCCACCCGGATACTGGAGTTCACCCGCACGATGGTGTGGCTGCGCCGCGACCACCCGGTCTTCCGGCGCCGCCGCTTCTTCCACGGCCGCCCGGTGGAGGGCACCGGCGACGAACTGTCGGACATCTCGTGGTTCACCCCGGAGGGCGAGGCGATGACGCAGCGCGACTGGCAGGCGGCGCAGGCCCGGTCGGTGGTGGTCTTCCTCAACGGGCACGCCATCTCCGAGCCGGGGGCGCGCGGCGAGCGGATCACCGACGACTCCTTCCTGCTGATGTTCAACGCGGCGCCGCAGGAGCTGGACTTCGTGGTGCCGGTCGACCACGGCAAGGAGTGGCAGGTGGTGGTGGACACCGCCCGGCCCGACGGGGTGCCGCCGGGCACCGGCCGGGAAGTGGGCGCCGGCGACCGGCTGCGGCTGGCCGACCGCAGCCTGACCGTGCTGCGGCGCCCGGCGTGAGCGCCGCCGCGGTCCCCGCACCGCCCACCGCCACCTACCGGTTGCAGATCCAGCCGGGCTTCGGGTTCGCCGCCGCCGAGGCCGCGGTGCCGTACCTGGCGTCGCTGGGCGTCTCCCACCTGCACCTGTCGCCGGTGCTGGAGGCGGTGCCGGGCTCGCCGCACGGCTACGACGTGGTGGCGCACGACCGGGTGCGCGAGGAGCTGGGCGGTGAGGCGGGACTGCGGTCGCTGTCGGCGGCGGCCCGGGCGCACGGTCTGGGCCTGGTGCTGGACTGCGTGCCCAACCACATGGCGGTGCCGGCCCCGGAACGGCTCAACGCCCCGCTGTGGGACGTGCTGCGCAACGGGCCCGGCAGCGCGTACGCGCACTGGTTCGACATCGACTGGGCGGCCGGCGGCGGCACGGTGATGCTGCCGGTGCTGGGCGGCGAACCGGCCGACGAGGCGGCGGCGATGCGGGTCCAGGACGGTGAACTGCGCTACTACGAGCACGCGTTCCCCTTGCGACCCGGCACCGAGCAGCTGCCGCTGCCGCGGTTGCTGGCCGCGCAGCACTACACGCTGGCCTACTGGCGCCGGGCCCGCACCGAGCTGAACTACCGGCGGTTCTTCACCGTCTCGGAGCTGATCGGCGTGCGCGTCGAGCACCGGGACGTCTTCGACGCCACCCACGGCACGCTGCTGCGGCTGCTGGCGCAGGGGGTCGCCGACGGCCTGCGCATCGACCACCCCGACGGGCTGGCGGATCCGGCCGGCTACCTCGACCGGCTGCGCGAGGGCTGCGGCGGGCGGTGGACGGTGGTGGAGAAGATCCTGTGCGGTGACGAGGCGCTGCCGGACGGCTGGAGTTGCGACGGCACCACCGGGTACGACGCGCTGCGCCGGATCGACGGGCTGTTCACCGACCCGGCGGGCGTGCGCGAACTGGTCGGCGTCTACCGGGAGTTCACCGGTGCGGCCGCCGACCGCGGCGGTGAGTGGGCGCCGACCGCGCGCCGGGCGGCGTACCGGGTCGTCACCGGTGACCTGGCCGCCGAGGTGGCACGGCTGGGCCGCGCGGCCGGCACCGCCCGCCCGGACCTGCCGCCGGCGGCGCTGGGCGACGCGATCCGCGAGGTGCTGGTCCGCATGCCGGTCTACCGCCCCTACGACGGCGACCCGCGCTCGGCGGCCGTCATGAACGCGGTCGCGGCCTCGGCGGGCGCGGCGGCGGCGGACGAGGCGGGCGTGCGGGCGGTGGAGGCGGTGCGCGACCTGGCGCTGCGCCGCGCCGGGGCGGGGGCGGCGGCCGAGGACTTCGCGGTGCGGTTCGCGCAGGTCGCCTCAGCGGCGCACGCCAAGGCGGCGGAGGACTGCGCGTTCTACCGGTACGTGCCGCTGCTCTCGCTCAACGAGGTCGGCGGCGAGCCGGGTGAGCCGGGCACGTCGGTCGCCGGCTTCCACGCGTTCTGCGCCGATCGGCAGGCCCGGTGGCCGCTGACCGGGAACGTGCTGTCCACGCACGACACCAAGCGCAGCGCGGACGTGCGGGCCAGGATCGCCGCGCTGTCGCAGGACCCGCCGGCCTGGGCCGGGCTGCTGGCGCGGGCCACCGCGCTGACCGGTGAGCGCGGGCCGGACCCGCACGTGGAGTACCTGGCGTGGCAGACCGCGTTCGGCCTGGGCTCCCCGGACGCGGCACGGCTGAAGCCGGCGATCCTGAAGTCGGTGCGGGAGGCGGCGCTGCACACCTCGTGGACCGACGGCGACCCGGCGTACGAGGCGGCCGTGGAGGCGTTCGTCGAGGCCGGTCCGTGCGGTCCGGCCCGGCACGACCTGGCGGAGCTGGCCGGCGCGCTGCGCACCGCCACCGAGGCCAACGCGCTGGGCGCCGCGCTGGTGCACCTGACGATGCCGGGCGTGCCGGACGTCTACCAGGGCACCGAGGACGACTACGCGGCGCTGGTCGACCCGGACAACCGGGCGCCGGCCCGCTTCGGTCCCCCGCTGCCGCGGGCGCTGTCCGGCGGGGCCGACGACGGCATCACGGCCGGGTCACCGGTGAAGGTGCGGATGACGGCGCTGGCGCTGCGGCTGCGCCGTGAGTGGCCGGCGGCGTTCGGGGCGGACGGCGGCTACCTGCCGCTGACGGCGGACGGCCCGGCCGCCGACCACCTGGTGGCGTTCGCCCGGGGCGGCCGGGTGGTCACCGCGGTCACCCGGCTGAGCCGGCGGCTGGCGGACGCGGGCGGCTGGCGGGAGACGGCGCTGACGCTGCCGCCGGGCCGCTGGCACGAGCTGCTGACCGGCCGTGACCTGGAAGGCACCGTGACCGCGCGGGAGTTGTTCGCCGGCCATCCGGTGGCGCTGCTGCGGGCCGGGTGAATTCCCGGCCGCGACGCGGTGGTTCGCGTAGCGTGCGGCCATGAGCGATGAGCGATCGATCCGCGTGGAGTTCACCAAGTACGACGGCTCGCTGCACTGGCACCATACGGCGCGGCTGCTCGGCGAGGACGTGCACGGGGTGTGGGCCGGCTGCCCGGCCGGCGCCTCGATGCGGCGCGGCCAGGAGCCGCCGGTGGTCTTCCCGCAGGCGTTCGTCATGCTCTTCCCGCGCGACGGCTGGTGGACCGCCTCGTTCAACGCCGCGCCGCACAAGACCGAGGTCTACTGCGACATCGCCACCGTGCCGTCCTGGCCCGCCCCGGACACCGTCACCATGGTGGACCTGGACCTGGACGTCATCCGCAAGCGCAACGGCCGCATCTACCTCGACGACGAGGACGAGTTCGACGAGCACCGGGTGCGGTACGCCTATCCGCCGCAGGTCGTCAGCGCGGCGCGGGCCAGCGCCGAGCGACTGCTGAAGGCGGTACGCGTCAACGCCGAGCCGTTCGCCACCGTCTCGCGCGACTGGCTGGCACGGGTGGACTGACCCGCAGCCCGGCACGCCCGCCCCGCACCGCCGGGCACTCGGCCTGGCACCACCGCACCGCCCCGCGGGACGGCCGGCGTCAGCCCCGCACCGCACCGCCGCGCAGCGCCTGCCCGCCGCGCAGCACCGCCGCCGTCCAGCCCGGCAGCGTCAACGCCGCCTCTCCGTGCGGCAGTTCGGCCGACGACGCGAGGACCTCCCCGCCGTGCAGCGGCAGCGTGCGGGGTACGTCGGCGAAGTTGACGGCCACGTGCAGCGATCCGCGCCGCACCAGCAGCCAGCCGTCGGCCTCGTCGTAGGTCACCGCGGTGGCCGCCAGGTCGGGAGAACCGAGGTCGGGTTCGGCGCGGCGCAGGGCGATCAGGGTGCGGTACCAGGCCAGCAGGCGGTCGTGCGGGGCGCGTTCGGGCTCCTCCCAGTCCAGGCAGGAGCGCAGGCGGGTGGCCGGGTCCTGCGGGTCGGGGATCTCGGCGGCGTCCCAGCCGTGCGCGGCGAACTCCCGGCGCCGTCCGGTGCGCACCGCCTCGGCGAGCGCCGGATCGGGGTGGTCGGTGAAGTACTGCCACGCGGTGGCGGCACCCCACTCCTCCCCCATGAAGAGCATCGGCGTGAACGGCGAGGTCAGCACCAGCGCGGCGGCCAGGGTGAGTTGACGCGCCGTCAGGCGGTCGCCGAGGGCACGGTTGCCGATCTGGTCGTGGGTCTGGGCGTACCCCAGCAGCCGGTGGCCGGACGCGCCGGCCGGCCAGGGGCGGCCGTGCCCGCGGCCGCGGAAGGAGGAGTGGCTGCCGTCGTGGAAGAAGCCGCCGCTCAGCGTCCTGGCGAGCGCGGCCAGCGGGGCGCGGGCGAAGTCGGCGTAGTAGCCGCCGGACTCGCCGGTCAGCGCGGTGTGCAGCGCGTGGTGGAAGTCGTCGCTCCACTGCGCGTGCAGGCCCAGGCCGCCCGCCTCGCGGTCGGCGGTGGTGCGCGGGTCGTTGAGGTCGGACTCGGCGATCAGGAACAGCGGCCGGCCCACCTCGTGCGCCAGCGCGTCCACCGCCCGCGACAGCTCCTCCAGGAAGTGCACGGCCCGGGTGTCGACCAGCGCGTGGACCGCGTCGAGCCGCAGCCCGTCGAGCCGGAAGTCCCGGATCCAGGCCAGCGCGCTGCCCACCAGGTACGCCCGCACCTCGTCGGAGCCGGGCGCGTCCAGGTTGACCGCCGCGCCCCACGGGGTGGTGTGGGTGTCGGTGAAGTACGGCCCGAAGCGCGACAGGTGGTTGCCGGACGGGCCCAGGTGGTTGTGCACCACGTCCAGCACCACGCCGAGCCCGTGCCGGTGCGCCGCCGCCACGAACCGCCGCAGCCCGGCCGGGCCGCCGTACGGCTCGTGCACCGCCCACAGCGACACCCCGTCGTACCCCCAGCCGTGCGTGCCGGGGAACGGGCAGACCGGCAGCAGTTCCACGTGGGTGACGCCGAGCGCGGCCAGGTGGCCCAGCCGGGCGGCCGCCGCGTCGAAGGTGCCCTCGCGGGTGAAGGTGCCGACGTGCAGTTCGTACAGCACCGCGCCGGCCAGCGGCCGCCCGTGCCACGGCTGGGTCCCCGCCCAGGTGGGCGGCGCCACGACCGCGCTCGGCCCGTCCGGGCCCTGCGGCTGGCGGCGCGAGCGCGGGTCGGGCAGCGGTTCGCCGCCGTCCAGCCGGAACGCGTACCGCTGCCCGTCGCCGCCGTCGGGGCCGGCGTCGGCCGTCCACCAGCCCTCCCGGACCGGATCACGCCGCATGGGGTGGTCCGCGCCGTCCACCACGACCTCGACCCGGCCCGCCAGGGGCGCCCACACCTCGTACCTCATCAGGCGACCTCCGCTAGCGGCAGCACGGACACCGGTGACGCTACGTACCGCGCCGCCCGGATTCAAGGCGGCACCCGGCAGGCGGGCGCCGCGGCCGGCGGGTGCTCCCCCGCGCCCGGCACCCCGTCGGGCGCCGGACCTACAGCCCCTTCGCCTCGCGGGCCAGCGCGGTCAGGCGGGAGATCGCCCGGAAGTACTTCTTGCGGTAGCCGCCGGCCAGCATCTCGGCGCTGAAGACCTCGCCGAACGGCACGCCGGAGGCCATCACCGGGACCTCGCGGTCGTAGAGCCGGTCGGCGAGCACCACCAGGCGCAGCGCGGTGGCCTGGTCGGTGACCGGCGTGACGCCGCGCAGGAAGACCGCCTCGACACCGTCGCACAGCGCGCCGTAGCGGCTGGGGTGGACCCGGGCGAGGTGGGCCAGCAGCGCGCCGAAATCGTCCAGCGCGGCGCCCTCGCAGCGCAGGGCGGACTCCTCGACCCGCTCGTCGCTGAACGGCACCGGCGCCTCGGGCAGCCCGCGGTGCCGGTAGTCCTGGCCGTCGATGCGCAGCGGGCGGAAGCGGGCGGACAGGCCCTGGATCTCCCGCATGAAGTCGGCGGCGGCGAACCGGCCCTCGCCGAGCTTGCCCGGCAGCGTGTTGGAGGTGGCCGCCAGCTTCACCCCGGCGTCGGCGAGCCGGCCCAGCAGGGAGGAGACCAGCACGGTGTCGCCCGGGTCGTCCAGCTCGAACTCGTCGATGCACAGCAGCCGCAGGCCGGACAGCGCGGTGACCGCCTGCTGGAAGCCGAGCGCGCCGACCAGGTTGGTCAGCTCCACGAAGGTGCCGAACGCCTTCGCCTCGCGCGGCACCGGCGCCGCGTGCCACACCGACGCCAGCAGGTGGGTCTTGCCGACGCCGTAGCCGCCGTCGAGGTAAACCCCGCCGGGGCCGGCCGGCGCCGCGCTCTGCTTGCGGAACCAGCCGCGCTTCGCGGCCGGCGCCGCGCCCAGCCCGGCCGCGAACCCCTCCAGCACCCCGACCGCCTCGGTCTGGCCGGGCTGGTCCGGGTCGGGCCGGTAGGTGTCGAACCGCACGGCGTCGAAGCGCGGCGGCGGCACGAGTTCGGCGACCAGCCGGTCGGCGGGCACCTGCGGCTGCCGCTCGCACAGCGAGACGGGCGCGCCGGCGGCGGGCCGCGGTGTGAAGGGAGAGGCGGGGGGCGTCACGGGTGACAAGCCTACGGGCCGTGCGAGACTGCACCGCATGCGCCGCCTGCTGCCCGTCCCGCCGGACGATGAGACGTTGGACACGCTGGACGCTCTCGCGGACGCCTACGCCTACCCGCTGCCGCGCCCCGGGCGCGGCGCGGTACTGCGGGCCAACATGGTCGCCTCGCTGGACGGCGCCGCCTGGCACGACGGCGCCTCGGGGCCGCTGTCCAGCGCCGCCGACATGCGGATCTTCGGTGTGCTGCGGGCGCTGGCCGACGCGATCGTGGTGGGCGCGCAGACCGTCCGGGCCGAGGGGTACCGGCCGGCGAAGGCCCGGGAGGCGTTCCAGCGGCGCCGGGCGGCCCTGGGCCAGGCGCCGGCCGCGGCGATCGCGGTGGTCAGCTCGGGGCTGGACCTGGACTTCTCGGCGCCGCTGTTCACCGCGGCCGTGGTGCCGACGCTGCTGCTCACCGGGGCCGGCGCCGATCCCGGCCGGGTCCGGGCGGCCCGGGCGGCCGGTGCGGAGGTCGTGGTGGCGGGCGACGGTGCGCTGGCCGACCCCGGCGCGGTGGTGCGGGAGCTGGCGGCGCGCGGTCTGACCCGGTTGCTGGCCGAGGGCGGCCCCCGGCTGCTGGGGCAGTTCGCGGCCGCCGGCGAGCTGGACGAGCTGTGCCTGACGGTCGCGCCGGTGCTCTGCGCCGGCGGCGCCCCGCGGATCGTGACCGGCCCGCCGCTGGCCGTTCCGGACCGCATGACCGCGGTGGGCCTGCTGGAGGAGGACGGCTTCCTGTTCACCCGGTACGCCCGCACCGCGCACTGATCCCGGACCGGGCGCCGGCCGCCACCGGTGCGGCCCCGTTCACCCGGCGGGCGGCTCTTCCGTCTGGTCCGCGCCGTTCGGGGCAGGATGGGGTGGTGGGGGCGACGTTGCAGGTCACACACCGGTGGAAAGAAGGACGAGCCCGTTGATCAGGACCGTACTCATGATCGAGAAGCCGCTCGCGCCCGTGGACGTGCAGCTGGTGACGACGCTGCACCCGGACGAGGAGGTCGCCTACCTGGTGCTCATGCAGCCGCGCGGTGACCAGGAACGGCTGCTGCGGGCGCTGGACGACGTCGCGCTCGGCGAGCTCCAGCAGGCCACCCGCGAGGAGGCGGAACCGGAGGGCGACCAGGCGCTGCCGCCGGCGGTCTTCGCGCTGGAGCACAGCCTGAAGGCGCTGCGCGAGACCGGCGCGGCGGCCACCGGCGAGATCGTCGAGGAGCACCCGCTGGACCTGCTGAAGTCGGTGGTGGCACGGTCGAAGGCCGACGAGGTGCTGGTGCTGACCGCGCCGCACCTGGTCGAGGAGTTCTTCCACCGCGACTGGGCCTCCCGGGCCCGGCACACCGTCGGCGTGCCGGTGCTGAAGCTGTACGCGCACAACGACTGACCGGCGCCGCCACCCGCGAGGCATCCCCGCCACGTGCGGGGATGCCGGCCTCGACTTGGCATACTCGGAACCCGCACCCACGTCCGCGCCAGGGAGAGTCACGTATGGCATCCGCAGTCCCCACCGCCATGGAACGACCGCACTTCATCGGCATCGGGGGGGCCGGGATGTCGGGCATCGCGAAGATCCTGGCCGCCCGCGGCGCGGCGGTGGCGGGCAGCGACGCCAGGGAGTCGGCGACCGCGGAGGCGCTGCGCAACACCGGCGTGACCGTGCACATCGGCCACGCCACCGGGCACCTGGCCGACGACGCCAGCTGCGTGGTGCTCTCCAGCGCCATCCGGCAGGACAACCCGGAGCTGACCGCCGCCCGCGAGCGCGGGCTGCCGGTGCTGCACCGCAGCGACGCGCTGGCCGCGCTGATGGCCGGCCGCCGCACCGTCGCGGTGGCCGGCACCCACGGCAAGACCACCACCACCTCGATGCTGGCGGTGGCGCTCAGCGGCATCGGCCTGGACCCGTCCTACGCCATCGGCGGCGACATCCACGGCCCCGGCTCCAACGGCCACCACGGCGAGGGCGAGATCTTCGTCGCCGAGGCCGACGAGAGCGACCGCAGCTTCCACAAGTACGCCCCCGACGTCGCGATCATCCTCAACGTCGAGCTGGACCACCACGCCAACTACGCCTCGATCGACGAGATCTACGACTCGTTCGAGACCTTCGCCCGCAACATCCGCCCCGGCGGCACGCTGGTGCTGGGCGAGCACCCGGGCGCCGACGTGGTGGCCGCCCGGGTCGCCGACCGCGACGACCTGACCGTGGTGCGGGTCGGCCGGGGCGCCGGCGCCGACCACCGCATCACCTCGATCGTGGCGCACGGCATGACCAGCGAGGTCGGCTACGCCGTCGACGGCACCGAGCACCGCTTCACCGTCTCGGTGCCCGGCCGGCACTACGCGCACAACGCCTGCGCCGCGGTCACCGCCGGCGTCGCGGCGGGCGGCGGCGCGGTCGCCGAGCTGGCCACCGCCGTCACCTCCTACACCGGGGTCGGCCGCCGCCTCCAGCCCAAGGGCACCGCGGCCGGTGTCCAGGTCATCGACTCCTACGCCCACCACCCCACCGAGATCACCGCCGACCTGGAGGCGGTACGCGACGCGGCCGGCGACGGGCGGGTCCTGGTGGTCTTCCAGCCGCACCTGTTCAGCCGCACCCAGCAGCTCGCCGACGAGATGGGCGCCGCCCTCACCCTCGCCGACGCCAGCGTGGTGCTGGACATCTACCCGGCCCGCGAGGACCCGGTGCCCGGCGTCACCAGCGCGCTGATCGTGGACGCCGCCCGCCACAAGGGCGCCGACGTCGTCGCCGAACACGACAAGAACCGCGTTCCCGACCTCATCGCCGGAATGGCCGAGCGGGGTGATCTCGTTCTCACCATGGGGGCCGGCGACGTGACCGACCTCGGTCCGCGCATCGTCGCCCGGCTGGCCGGGCCACAAGCTTGAGGAGTGTTTCCATGGCGTACGAGATCGACAAGCCGGAAGAGCAGTGGCGTGCGGAGCTGAGCCCCGCCGAGTACGCGGTGCTGCGGCAGGCGGGCACCGAGCCGGCGTTCCGCGGCGAGTACACCGACACCACGACCGAGGGCGTCTACTCCTGCCGGGCCTGCGGTGCCGAGCTCTTCCGGTCCGACACCAAGTTCCCCTCGCACTGCGGCTGGCCGTCCTTCTACGACCCGCGGGACAGCGAAGCCGTCGAGCTGGTCCACGACCGCTCGCAGGGCATGGACCGCACCGAGGTGCGCTGCGCCCGCTGCGGCTCCCACCTGGGCCACGTCTTCGAGGGCGAGGGCTACCCCACCCCCACCGACCAGCGCTACTGCATCAACAGCATCTCGCTGAAACTGGAACCCGCCCGCAGCTGACCCCGTCCCCGGCCCCGCCCCGCGTCCCCACCGGACCGCGTGGCGGGGCCGGGCGCCGCGCGGCGGACGGGGTCACGCACCGCAGTCGGGGGCGGCACCGGAGGGGTGGGTGGCTTCTGTCGTGGGCAGCACCGGCGCGGTGGTCGGCACCGGAGGGGTGACGGCCCCGGAGCCGTGGGCGGCACCGGGGCGGGGGCCGGCGCGGCCTGCCGGGGCGACATGGTTCCCGAGCGCGGCGGCGGGATCACGCACCGGAGGGGTGACGGCACCGGAGGTGGACGGTCCCGGAGAGGTGACGGCACCGGCGTGGTGGGCGGCACCGGAAATCGTGCGCGGCCGGGCGGTTCACAGGGCGCGGTACATGATGTGCAGGCCGACGTAGCCCAGGGTGGGGTGCAGGAAGCCCTCGGGGAGCGTGGTCATGACGGCGAAGCCGAGGGACCGCCACAGGCCGACCGCGCGGGTGTTGGACTCCACGACGGCGTTGAACTGCATCGCCCGGTAGCCCTCGCCGCGGGCCCACTCCAGCACGTGTTCGCCCAGGGCCCGGCCGGTGCCGTGGCCGGCATGGCGAGCGTCCACCATGAAGCTGGCGCTGGCGATGTGCGACGAACCGCCCATGTGGTTGGGGTTCATCTTGGCGGTGCCGAGAATCGCCCCGTCGTCGCCCACCGCGACGACCGTGCGTCCCGGCGCCGCCAGCATCCACATCTCACGCGCCCGCTCCTCGCCCAGGTCGCGCGGGTAGGTGTACGTCTCACCGGCCGCCACGATCTCCCGCATGAACGGCCACACCCGCGGCCAGTCCGCACCGGTCGCCTCTCTGATCATCATCCGCCCAGCATGCCGCGTTACCGCTCCCGGGAGCCACCGGTTTCCCCGCCGCGCGCTGTGGGCGCCGGGCGGCACGGAACGCCGGGGGCTCCGGACTCCGGGAACTCTGACTCCGGGAGCTCCGGACTCCGGGCAGCACGGATCGGGCCGCGCCCGCCCCGAACGCCTGGGCCGCGCCGAACGCCCGGCCCGGGCCTCCGCCCGGCCGCGCCCAGCGCACCGCCGGCCACCCGCCCCGAACGCCGGCCACGGACGCCCGCACCGCGGCAGGCCCAGCACCCGCACGGACCGCGGGGCCCGCGCCGCCGAGGGCCGCAACGCGCCCGCCCCGAACGCCCGGACCGCGCCGGCCCGCCCGCCACGACCGCCCCGCCCCGGCCGCGCCGGCCACCCGCCCCGAACGCCTGCCCCAGCAGCCCCGCCCGCCCCGAACGCCTGACCCAACAGCCCCAACAGCCCCGGCCAGCCCGACCACCGGCCCCAACAGCCCCGCGCACCCCACCCCGGCCCCCGTCCGGCGCGGCGTCCCTCAGCGGCGTGCGACCAGTCGGCAGGTGACCGCCGTGGCCGCCGCGCAGGCCAGCAGGGACAGGCCCAGCGGCAGCAGGGGCAGGGTGACGTGGCCGGAGGCGGAGCCGGTGACCAGGCCGGTCACCGCCGCGTTGGCCGGGGAGCCGGAGGCGACCAGCACCAGCAGGGCCGCCAGCGCGGTCACCGGTACCGGCCAGCCCCGGCGGCGCAGCACCGGCGGGTTGCACAGCGCACCGGCCGCCGTGCCCAGCAGGGCGCACGCCAGCACCGACAGCAGCCCGTCGAGGACCGCGGAGCCGGTGGGTATGCCGACCGTCAGGTCGTCGTTGTAGGGGGCGCTGACGGCGGCGACGACCGGGACGGCGACGCAGCCCGTCGCGGTGGCGGCGGCCGACGCGACGGCGAGGCACGCCAGGTGGACCCGGCCGGGGCCCGCCGCGGCGGCGGTGACGGCCCGGGCGGCCGGCGGCTCACCGGTGACGCACACCCGCACCAGCCAGGCGGCCGTCGGGAGCACCGCCACAGCGACGACCCCGAGCGACCCCAGCACCGGTTCGCCGGACCGCACGCCGACGGCGAGGATGATCGCGTAGAGCAGCAGCGGGGGCAGCCAGCGGTAGGACCGCAGGAGCAGCGCGGCCTGGTAGCGCAGCAGCGCGGGCAGCCGGGAGGTCATCGTCCGTCCTCCTTCGCGAGGGCCCCGCCGGGCGCCGGGCCGGGTGCCGGGGCGACCGACCGGATGTGCCAGGCGGGGTCGGCGGCCAGCAGCGCGCGCAGGACCGCGTCGGAGTCGGCGGCGGCGACCGTGACGCGCAGCCCGGCGTCGCCGGGGCGGGCGGGCAGCGTGCGGGCGGAGGCCGGCAGCGCGGGCGGGACGGTCCGGGGGCCGCCGGGGCGGTGGGCGTCGATCAGCACGGCCGCCGGCGCGGTGTTGGGCGCGGTGGCCGCGGCGGGGGTGACGGCGACCAGTGCGGCGCCCTCGACCCGGTGGACGGCGGTGGCGGCGCCGGCCAGCCGGGCCGGGTCGTGGTCGACGAAGACGGTGGTGGTGCCGGCCGCGACCCGGGCGGTGACCTCGGCGTCGAGCTGGGCGCGGGCGGCGGTGTCCAGGCCGGTCCACGCCTCGTCAAGGATCAGCAGCTCGGGTTCGGCCAGCAGGGCCTGGGCGACGGCCACCTTCTGCGCGGTGCCCTTCGACAGCACCTCCAGCGGGGTGCGGGCGTGTTCGCCGATGCCGAAGCGCTCCAGCCACTGCGCGGCCCGCCGCTGCGCCAGCGGGCCGGGCAATCCGTGGATGCGGCCGCAGTGGACGAGGTAGCCGGCGGCGTCGAACGGCAGCGCGGCGGCGAACCGCTCCGGGACGTAGGCGGTGGCGGGGCGGCCGGTGATCCGGCCGGCCGTCGGGGCGTCGATGCCGGCCAGCAGCCGCAGCAGGGTGGACTTGCCGGTGCCGTTGCGCCCGTCGATCCGCAGCAGGGCGTGCCGGGGCACGTCGAGGTCGATGTCGCGCAGCACCCAGCGTCCGCGCAGGCCGTAGCGCCGTCCCACCCCGTGAAGTCTCATCGCCGTCTCCCCCGGTCCTCGCCCGCCGGCCCTCCCCCGGCCTGTGTCGGTGTCAACGGCCCCTGGCCCCGCGGCGTTCCCGGCTCGGGGGGCTTCACTCGTTCGTGCTACGGCCCGTGGCATGCTGGCCCGGTGACCAGCACTGACCCATTCGCCGCTGCCGAGGCCGCCACCGCGGCCGACCGGGACGCGGCGCCGCAGTTCGTCCTGCCGCTCGTGGTCCGCCTCGAACGCGAGGCTCCCCCGGCCCGCACCGATGCCCTGGAGACGTCCGCCCGCGCGGTGCTCACCTTCTTGTCGGACGAACGCACGACGGGCGACGGGGAGTGGGCGCCGGCGCGGCGGGACTGGGAGGACGCGCGGATCCGCAAGGTGGTGCGGCGGGCGCGAGGTGCGGAGTGGCGCAGGGCGGAGGCGCTGCCGGGCATCACGGTGGGCGGCCGCGAGGCGCTGGTGCGGGTCTATCCGCCGATCCCGCTGGACGGCTGGCCGAAGGAGCTGGCGAAGCTCCAGGTGTCGGGCACCGAGCTGTGCGATCCGCATCCGTCGGCGGCCGGGACGCTGCTCGTTCCGGAGCTGCCGGTGCTGTGGCTCAACCCGCGGGTGGAGATGTCGGCGGGCAAGGCGATGGCGCAGACCGGGCACGCGGCGCAGCTGGCGTGGTGGGAGCTGTCGGACGAGGAGCGCACGGTGTGGCGCGATCAGGGCTTCGCGCTGGCGGTGCGCACGGCGAGCGCCACGCGCTGGGCCGAACTGACCGCGTCCGGGCTGCCGTTGGTGCGCGACGCGGGGTTCACCGAGATCGCGCCGGGCTCGGCCACGGTGATCGCCGACCACCCGGCGCTGCGTTCCTGACGGCGTCGCGGACGGCGCCGGCCGGCCGGCGGAGACGGGCGGGCGCGGTCACCACGTGCCGGGCGGTGCGGTGCGGCTGCCGGGCGGCAGGGCGGGCCACAGGGCGATGACCCGGCGGGAGACCTCGCTGACGGTGAGCCCGTCGGTGGCGACGGTCAGGGTGCCGGACGGGTCGAAGACCGCGATGTCACGCGACTGGCGGGTGCTGCGCACCAGTTGGTCGTCCGCCGCGGTGCCGATCTCGCGGCGGCGCACCCGGGTCTCCAGGACGCCGAGCTTGGCGGTGAGGCGGACCACGGTGAACGCGGCGTCCGGGACGGCGTCGGCGATCCAGTGCAGTTCGTGGCGCAGGTCGGCGAAGACGCCGCACAGCACCAGGCGGTGGTGGCCGAGTTCGGCGTAGTTGCCCCACACCGAGGCCAGGTTGCGCCGGGCCATCTCCCACCGGGGCAGGCCCGGCACCGGCCAGGGGTGGACGCGGTCGAGTTCGTCGCAGTCGACCAGGGCGTGCTCGACACCGTCCTCGGCCAGCCGCAGGGAGACCTCGTAGGCGGTGGAGGTCTTGCCGACGCCCGCCGCGCCGCAGATGACGAGCACGTCCACGGTGTCCGTGGAGTGCCTGCCGTTGTCGCGTTCCGTGTCCGCCCCCATGCCGCGCCAGTGTGGTCCGCCCGTGGCCGCACCGCCAGAGTCGGCACCGGATTGCCCGGGAAACCCCTGGGCTCCCCGGTGCACTTCCCGTGCAGGCGAAGGTTACGCCAGTCCTGTGACGAGTTCAGCCACCGAGCGGCGGCGCCCGGTGTAGAACGGCACCTCCTCGCGGACGTGCATCCGGGCCTCGGAGGCACGCAGGTGACGCATCAGGTCGACGATGCGGTACAGCTCGTCGGCCTCGAAGGCCAGCAGCCACTCGTAGTCGCCGAGCGAGAACGACGCGACGGTGTTGGCGCGCACGTCGGGGAAGCCGCGGGCCATCTTGCCGTGGTCGGCGAGCATCCGGCGCCGGTCCTCGTCGGGCAGCAGGTACCAGTCGTAGGAGCGGACGAACGGGTAGACGCTCACGTAGGCGCGCGGGTCCTCGTCGGCGAGGAACGCCGGGACGTGGGACTTGTTGAACTCGGCCGGGCGGTGCAGCGCCATGTTGGACCACACCGGTTCGAGGTGGCGGCCGAGCCGGGTGCGGCGGAAGAGGTTGTAGGCGGTCTGGAGTTCGTCGGAGGTCTCGGCGTGCCACCAGATCATCAGGTCGGCGTCGGCGCGCAGCCCGGAGACGTCGTAGGTGCCGCGGACGGTGACGTCCTTGGCGGCGAGCTGGTCGAACAGCTCCTGGACCTCGTCGGCGTACCCGGTGCGGTCCTGCGGCAGCACGTCGCGCAGCTTGAAGACCGACCAGAGGGTGTAGCGGATCACGTCGTTGAGGTCCCGGGCCTTCTTGCCCGCGTTGGGCGCCTTGGCGGTCCCGTCAGCATTCTCGGTCATGCCGTCATTCTCCTGTGCCGTCGTCAGGGCCGGCCGACCGGGTCCGGGCGGCCAGCGCGTCGAGTACCTCGCCGGCCGCGCGGTGCGCGGAGGCCACGCAGGCCGGGATGCCGACGCCGTCGTAGAGCGCGCCGCACACGGCCGCGCCGGGGAGCTTGGCGACCTGTTCGCGGATGCGGGCGACCCGGGCGGTGTGGCCGACCGGGTACTGCGGCAGGCCGCCGGTCCAGCGGGTGACCCGGGCGGCCACCGGCGCGGCGGTGACGCCGGCCGCCTCGCCGAGGTCCTTGCGCGACAGCCGGACCAGGTCGGTGTCGTCCCAGGCCAGGTCGGCCTCCTCGCCGTGCCGGCCGACGGAGGTGCGCAGCACGAAGGTGCCGGGGCCGGCGTCGGCGACCCAGCCCCACTTGCGGCTGGAGAAGGTGGACGCCTTGATGGTGCGCCGGTCGACCGGCGGTACCAGGAAGCCGCTGCCGCTGGGCAGGTTGAGCAGGTCGCGCTTGCGGAACGCCATGGTGACCAGCGCCATGCTCGCGTACTCGGCGCGGTCGAGTTCGGCGGCGGCGGTGGGCGACTCGGCCGCCAGCAGCCGGGCGGCGGCCGGCGCCGGCACCGCCAGCACCACCGCGTCGGCCTCCAGGGCGCCGGGGGCGGTGCCGCCGTCGATCCGCAGCGTCCAGCCGTGCGCGGTGCGGCGCAGCGCGGTGACCCGGGCGCCGGTGCGCACCTCGGCGCCGGCCGCGCGGCAGGCGTCGGCGACGGCGAGCGGCAGCCGTCCGATGCCACCGCGGATGCCCATGAAAACGGGGGCGTCCGGGGTGGTGGCGGCGGCCGCGGCGCGGCGCATGGCGCCCCGGACGCCTTCGATGAGGGAGCGCTGCTCGCGTACCGCCCGGTACAGCTGCGGGACGGCGGCGCGCATCGAGATGCGGTAGGCGTTGCCCGCGTAGACCCCGCCGAGCAGCGGTTCGACGAGCCGGTCGACGACCTCGCGGCCCAGGCGGGCGGCGACGTACTCGCCGATGGCGACGTCCTCGCCGACCTTGGTGCGCGGCAGGACGTGGTCGAGCGGGACGCGGGCGAGCCCGGCCGGGGACAGCACGCCGGAGGCGGACAGCGGGGCGAGGTCGCCGGGCACGCCCATGAGGTGGCCGCGCGGCATGGGCCGCAGCCGGCCGCGGGTCCACAGCGCGGCGCGGGTGGTGGCCGGTGCCAGCAGGTCGTCGCCGAGGCCGACCTCGCGGGCCAGCGCGACCGCCTCCGGGCGCCGCGCCAGCATCGACTCCGCGCCGAGGTCGACCGGTACGCCGGCGATCTCGTCGGCGTACAGCTTGCCGCCCAGCCGGCCGGACGCCTCCAGCACGGTCACCGAGGCGCCGGCGGTGGCCAGCCGGTGGGCGGCGGCCAGCCCGGAGATGCCGCCGCCGATGACCACGACGCGGCCCAGCGGCCGCCTGCTCGCTCTCATGTCGTCCACGGTGCCCCGCCCTCAGCCGGCGTGGACGGCACTCGTCCGCGTGGTGGTGTGGACGAAGTCGACCAGCCGGGTCAGCACCTCCGGGTCGGTGTCGGGCAGCACGCCGTGGCCGAGGTTGAAGATGTGGCCGGGCGCGGCACGGCCGGCGTCGAGGATCTCGCGGGTCTTGGTCTCCACCGCCTCGCGCGGCGCGAAGAGCACCGCGGGGTCGAGGTTGCCCTGCAGGGGCTTGCCGCCGCCGACCCGGCGGGCCGCCTCGTCGAGCGGGACGCGCCAGTCGACGCCGACCACGTCGGCGCCGGCCTGCGACATCAGGCCGAGGATCTCGCCGGTGCCGACGCCGAAGTGGATGCGCGGTACGCCGTAGGAGGCGACGGCGTCGAAGACCTTCACCGAGGCCGGCAGCACGTAGCGGCGGTAGTCCTCGGGGGCGAGGGCGCCGGCCCAGGAGTCGAACAGCTGCACGGCCGAGGCGCCGGCCTCGATCTGGACCTTCAGGAACGCGGCGGTGATGTCGGCGAGCCGGTCGAGCAGCGCGGCCCACAGGTCGGGGGCGCCGTACATCATGGCCTTGGTGCGCTCGTGGTTCTTCGACGGGCCGCCCTCGACGAGGTAGCTGGCGACGGTGAAGGGCGCGCCGGCGAAGCCGATCAGCGGGGTGGCGCCGAGTTCGGCGGTGAGCATGCCGATGGCCTCGGTGACGTAGTCGACGTGGCCGGGCTCCAGCAGCGGCAGCCGGTCGAGGTCGGCGAGGCTGCGGATCGGGTCGGGGGCGACCGGGCCGACGCCGGGCTTGATGTCGATGTCGAAGCCGATGGCCTTGATGGGTACGACGATGTCGCTGAAGTAGATGGCGGCGTCGACGTGGTGGCGGCGCACCGGCTGGAGGGTGATCTCGGTGACCAGGTCGGGCCGCATGCACGACTCCAGCATGGCGGTGCCCCTGCGCAGCTCGCGGTACTCCGGCAGCGAGCGGCCCGCCTGGCGCATGAACCACACCGGGGTGTGCGGCACCGGTTCGCCGCGACAGGCGCGCAGGAACGCCGAGTCGGCGGTGGCGGGGTTCGGGATGGGACGGTCGGCGGCACGCTCGTCAGCACTCACGGGGGAATTTTCGCATGGGCCGAAGGGGCGACCCGCCACGCCCGGCCTCCTCCCCGCGCTCGGCCGGTGGGCGGCCTAGTCTTCCGGGCATGGCAGCGGCTCAGGGACAGCTCCCGGACGGGGACGAGGCACCCGTGGTTTTCCGGCAGGCGGTGGACGCGCTGCTGGGCGCCCGGCCCCGGCCGGAGGTGACGCTCGCGCCGATGCCGGCCCCCAAACGGCTGGCGCCGTACGCGTACGCGCTGGAGGCCGAGGTGGCGGCCGAGGACGAGGAGGAGCTGGCGGACGGGCGGCTGGTCCTGCTGCACGATCCGGCGGCGCCGGCGGCCTGGGGCGGCACGTTCCGGGTGGTGACGCTGGCACGGGTGGAGCTCGAACCGGAGATGGCCGCCGATCCGCTGCTCCCGGAGGTGTGCTGGTCGTGGCTGACCGGCGCGCTGGCGGCGCGCGGCGCGGAGTACAAGGAGGCGGGCGGCACGGTCTCGCGCAGTTCCTCGCACCATTTCGGTGCGCTTTCCGACCGCGCGGACTCCACCCAGATCGAGGTACGCGCCTCGTGGACGCCGGTGGCCGGCGCGGCCGGGGTGCCGGACACCGCGGCGCACCTGGCGGCGTGGTGCGAGCTGCTGTGCACCGGCGCGGGCCTGCCGCCGGCCCAGGGCGACGGCGGCTCCGGCTCGGTGGTCTCCCTGCCGAACCGCCGCGGCCCGCGCTGAGCCACGGCTTACGGCGCCGTCCGGCACCCGTCCGGCACCCGTTGCGCACCCGTCGCGCATCCGTCGCGCACTGATCGCGGCCGGTCCCGCACCTCTTGCGCATCCGCCCCGATCCCGTTGCGCTCCCGTCCCGCACCGTCCCCCCCGTACTGGCTCCGGCCGGGCCCGCGCCGTTTCCGGTCCCGCTCCGCGGCCGTCCGCGCCCGGGGGACGACTGCCCGGCGGGGCGCGGATCCGGTGCGCGACGCGCCGGGGGTCGCGCGGGTGGCGTCGTCGGATCACTCCGGTGGCGCCATTTGTCGTTTCCGGGACGGTGATCGATCATTTGACCGGCGGCCGTGCGCGAAACATTACGGAATAAATCGCGATTCTTCTCTAAAGCCGGGTTCCGTGAGTGCCGAAGAGGACTGTGACCCTAATCCTCGCGGAAATTCCGGCCCCCTCCCTCTCCTCGCCGGAGCCCTTTCCGCCACCCCCCACAGGAGGCCCGGTGTCGGTTCTTCTCGACCACCCCACAAGCCTGGTCGCCTACCGCCCGATCAAGCCGACGGCCATGGTCGTCGTCGCCGACCCGCGCGTCCGCAGCACCGTGACACGGCATCTGTGGGCGCTCGGAGTCCGTGACGTGATCGAAGCGTCCTCGATCGCGGAGGCCCGCCCCCGGGTCGGCACGCCACGCGACATCTGCGTAGCCGACGTCCATCTGCCCGACGGTTCCGGGCTCACCCTGCTGGCCGAGACCCGGGCGGCGGGGTGGCCCAACGGCCTCGCGCTGTCGGCCGCCGACGACATCGGCGCGGTGCGCAACGCGCTCGCCGGCGGCGTCAAGGGCTACGTCGTCACCGGTACCCGTACCAACGTCGGTCTGGCGCAGCGCCCCGGCGCGGCGCCGATCGGGGCCCCCGGGGCCCGCATGCAGCGCCGCCCGCCGGGCGCGCCGGGGCACCCGGGCGGTTACCGGGAGCTGTCCGGCCGCGAGGTGGAGGTGCTGCGGCTGGTCGCCGAGGGCCAGTCGAACAAGGCGATCGGCGTCTCGATGGGCCTGTCGGCGCTGACCGTCAAGAGCCACCTGGCCCGGATCGCCCGCAAGCTGGGCACCGGCGACCGGGCGGGGATGGTGGCGGTGGCCCTGCGCACCGGGATCATTCACTGACCGATCACCGCTTCTTCGGCCGGACGCCCGCAGACGGAACGTTTCGCTCTGCGGGCGTCCGGCCGTTCCGGCGGTCAGCGCGCCGGACGCCCGGCTACCCTTGACGGGTGACCGACGCCCGAGAGACCGCAGCAAGCGAAGCAACCCCGGCGCCGGTCCCGTTGCTGGACCCGCGCGAGGGGATTCCGCCGGTGACCGCGAGCGCCGAGGCGCTCGCCGAGGTGGTGGCCGCCTTCGCCGCGGGCACCGGCCCGGTCGCCGTCGACGCCGAGCGGGCGTCCGGCTACCGGTACGGACAGCGGGCCTATCTGGTCCAGCTGCGCCGGGCCGGTGCAGGGACCGCGCTTGTCGACCCCATCGCGTGCGGCGGCGACCTGACGTCGCTCGGTGACGCCATCGCCGGTGAGGAGTGGGTGCTGCACGCCGCCTCGCAGGACCTGCCGTGCCTGTACGAGATCGGGCTGCGGCCGACCAGGCTGTTCGACACCGAGCTGGCCGGGCGGCTGGCCGGCTTCCCGCGGGTGGGCCTGGGCCCGATGGTGGAGAGCGTGCTCGGCTTCGCGCTGGAGAAGGGGCATTCGGCCGTCGACTGGTCCACCCGCCCGCTGCCCGAGCCGTGGCTGCGGTACGCGGCGCTGGACGTGGAGCTGCTGGTCGACCTGCGCGACGCGCTGGAGGAGGAGCTGCGCTCGCAGGGCAAGCTGGAGTGGGCGCTGGAGGAGTTCGCGGCGCTGGCCGCGGCACCGCCGCCCGCGCCGCGGGTGGACCCGTGGCGCCGCACCTCCGGCATGCACAAGGTGCGCCGCCGCCGGCAACTGGGCGCGGTGCGGGAGCTGTGGAACGCGCGGGACGCCATCGCCCGGGAGCGGGACGTCTCCCCCGGCCGGGTGCTGACCGACGCCGCGATCGTGGCGGCCGCGCTGGCCATGCCGCTCAACGCGCACGCGTTGGCCGCGCTGCCCGGCTTCGGCGGCCGGGTCAACCGGCGCCAGATGGACGGGTGGCAGGCCGCGGTGGACCGGGCCAGGGCACTGCCGGAGCGGGAGCTGCCGCAGACCGGCGCCTCGCCGGCCGGGCCGCCGCCGCCGCGGTCGTGGGCGGACCGCGATCCGGCCGCCGCCGCCCGGCTGTCGGCGGCCCGGGCCGCGGTGAGCGCGCTGGCGGAGGAGCTGAACATGCCGCAGGAGAACCTGATCGCGCCGGACAGCGTGCGCCGGGTGTGCTGGGAGCCGCCCGCGCGTGCGAGTGCGCAGGCGGTGGCCGAACGGCTGGCGGAGCGCGGGGCGCGGCGCTGGCAGATCGGCCTGGTGTCGGAGCTGATCACCGAGGCGCTGGGCGCGGTGGCACCGGCCGCCGAGGACTGATCGGGCGGCGGTGCGCGGCCCGGGACGCCTGCGCGGCGGCCTGCTGGGCATACGTTGGCGGTAGGCGTGGCGGGCGGTGCCGCGATGTGACGTTCACCGCTCCCGGTGGGGGGACTGGGCACTTTGGTTACCCACGAGTAGCATGAGGGTGAGCCGCCGCGACGGCTCCCGCAGCGCCCCCGCACCTGGAGGAGAGCAAACGTGCCGCGTACCGCTAGGGATGTCGTCTTCGTCGACGGCGTCCGCACCCCGTTCGGCAAGGCGGGCCCGAAGGGCATCTACCACGAGACCCGGGCCGACGATCTGGTGATCAAGTGCATCCGGGAGCTGCTGCGGCGCAACCCGGACCTGGACCCCGC
This sequence comes from Streptantibioticus silvisoli, assembly GCF_027947535.2. Classification (GTDB taxonomy): domain Bacteria; phylum Actinomycetota; class Actinomycetes; order Streptomycetales; family Streptomycetaceae; genus Streptantibioticus_C; species Streptantibioticus_C silvisoli. The sequence goes on along the minus strand of NZ_JAAGKO020000021.1, from coordinate 51,166 downwards.
CCGGGTGGACGAGGTCGCGGTCGCCGCCACCACGCAGATCGGCGACCAGGGCCTGACCCTGGGCCGGACCGCGGGGATCCTGGCCGGCCTGCCGACCTCCGTACCCGGCTTCTCCGTCGACCGCATGTGCGCCGGCGCGATGACGGCGGTGACCGCCACCGCCGGCGGCATCGCCTTCGGCGCGTACGACGTCGTGGTGGCCGGCGGCGTGGAGCACATGGGCCGCCACCCGATGGGCGAGGGCGTGGACCCCAACCCGCGCTTCGTCTCCGAGAAGCTGGTCGACGAGTCCGCCCTGTTCATGGGCATGACCGCGGAGAACCTGCACGACCGCTTCCCGCACATCACCAAGGCGCGGGCCGACGCGTACGCCGTGCGCAGCCAGGAGAAGGCCGCCAAGGCGTACGCCGACGGCAAGATCCAGAAGGACCTGGTGCCGATCGCGGTGCGGCGCACCGGCGCGGAGGCGGGCGAGACCGGCTGGGGCCTGGCCACCACCGACGAGCCGATGCGGCCGGGCACCACGCTGGAGAACCTGGCCGGTCTGAAGACCCCCTTCCGTCCGCACGGCAACGTGACGGCCGGCAACTCCGCCGGCCTCAACGACGGCGCGACCGCCTCGCTGCTGGCCGCCGAGGACGTGGCGCGCGAGCTGGGCCTGCCGGTGCGGATGCGGCTGGTGTCCTACGCGTTCGTCGGTGTCGAGCCCGAGGTGATGGGCGTCGGCCCGGTGCCGGCCACCGAGAAGGCGCTGGCCAAGGCCGGTCTGACCATCGACGACATCGGCCTGTTCGAGGTCAACGAGGCGTTCGCGGTGCAGGTGCTGGCGCTGCTGGACCACTACGGCATCGCCGACGACGACGAGCGGGTCAACCAGTACGGCGGCGCGATCGCCTACGGCCACCCGCTGGCGTCCTCCGGGGTCCGGCTGATGACCCAGCTGGCCCGCCAGTTCGAGGACCACCCGCACGTGCGCTACGGCCTGACCACGATGTGCGTCGGCTTCGGCATGGGCGGCACCGTGATCTGGGAGAACCCGCACTTCGAAGGGGCCGGCAAGTGACCACCACCGCTGAGCTGTTGCAGGGCGCCGCCGCGCTGTTCCCGGACGAGGTGGTCACCAGCGCCCACGTCCGCCACCTCGAACTGCCCGACGTGCGCGGGAAGTTCGCGCTGATCACGCTGGACAACGGCCTGGACCACACCAAGCCGACCACCTTCGGCCCGCAGTCGCTGGCCAACCTCGACGCGGCGATCGACCAGGTCGAGCGGGAGGCGGGCGACGGCGAGATCGTCGGCGTCGGCATCACCGGCAAGCCGTTCATCTTCGCGGTCGGCGCCGACCTCAAGGGCGTCGAACTGCTCGGGCGCCGCGAGGACGCGCTGGCCATCGGCCGGGGCGGCCACGACGTCTTCAAGCGGCTGTCGCAGCTGACGGTGCCCAGCTTCGCGTACTACAACGGCGCCGCGATGGGCGGCGGTGTCGAGGTCGGGCTGCACTGCACCTACCGCACCGTCTCCGCCGCGCTGCCGGCGTTCTCACTGCCGGAGGTCTTCCTCGGCCTGGTGCCCGGCTGGGGCGGCTGCGTGCTGCTGCCGAACCTGATCGGCCCGCAGCGCGCGATCAGCGTCATCATCGAGAACTCGCTGAACCAGAACCGCCAGCTGAAGGGCGAGCAGGTCCAGGAGCTCGGTATCGCCGACGCGATCTTCGAGGGCGCGGACTTCCTGGAGCAGTCCCTGCTGTGGACCGCCGCGGTGCTGCGCGGCGAGCTGGAGGTCGTGCGCCCGCACATCGACCGCGGCGCGGCCTGGGACCAGGCCGTCGAGCACGGCCGGGCCGTCGCGGACAGCAAGGTGCACGGCGCGGCCCCGGCCGCCTACAAGGCGCTGGACATCATCGCCGCCGCCAAGGACGCCGACCTGGAGGCGGGCTTCGCGGCGGAGAGCGAGGCGCTGGCCGACCTCATCATGGGCGGCGAACTGCGCAGCGGCATCTACGCGTTCAACCTGGTGCAGAAGCGCGCCAAGCGGCCGGCCGGCGCGCCGGACAAGGGCCTGGCGCGGCCGGTCACCAAGGTCGGCGTGGTCGGCGCGGGCCTGATGGCCTCGCAGCTGGCGATGCTGTTCGCCCGGCGCCTGGAGGTGCCGGTGGTGCTCACCGACATCGACCAGGAGCGGGTCGACAAGGGCGTGGGCTACGTCCACGGCGAGATCGACAAGCTGCTGCTGAAGGGCCGGATCACCAGCGACCGGGCCAACCGGCTCAAGGGCCTGGTGAGCGGCTCGCTGGACAAGGCCGCCGCGTTCGGCGACGCGGACTTCGTCATCGAGGCGGTCTTCGAGGAGATCGGCGTCAAGCAGAAGGTGTTCGCCGAGGTCGAGGCGGTCGTCTCCGAGCACGCGATCCTGGCGACCAACACCTCCTCGCTGTCGGTCTCGGAGATGGCCTCGCAGCTCAAGCACCCCGAGCGGGTCGTCGGCTTCCACTTCTTCAACCCGGTCGCCGTCCTGCCGCTGCTGGAGATCGTGCGCGGCGAGCGCACCGACGACTCCTCGCTGGCCACCGCGTTCGCGGTCGCCAGGAAGCTGAAGAAGACCGCGGTGCTGGTCAAGGACGCCCCGGCGTTCGTGGTCAACCGCATCCTGACCCGCTTCATGGGCGAGATCCAGAACGTCATCGACGAGGGCACCGAGATCGCGGTGGCCGAGCGCGCCATCGAGCCGCTGGGCCTGCCGATGTCGCCGCTGGTGCTGCTGGAGCTGGTCGGCCCGGCGATCGGCCTGCACGTCTCCGAGACGCTGCACGGCCACTTCCCGGACCGCTTCACCGTCTCGCCGAACCTCAAGGCGGTCGTGGAGGCGGGCAAGCGCGGCTTCTACCTGCACGACTCCGGCAAGCCGGAGCTGGACCCGTCGGTGCTGGCGCTGCTGACCCAGGGCGGCACCGCGCTGAACGAGGAGCAGGTGCGCACGCGGGTGCTGGACGCGGTCGCGCAGGAGATCGGCCTGATGCTGGCGGAGGGCGTGGTCGCCGAGGCGCAGGACATCGACCTGTGCCTGATCACCGGCGCCGGCTGGCCCTTCCACCTGGGCGGCATCACGCCGTACCTGGACCGCGAGGGCGTCTCGCAGCGGGTCAACGGCAAGCCGTTCCTGGCGCCGGGTGTGGCCAGCGTTCCGGCCTGACGGCCTGACGGCCGGTGCGGGGCGCTGTACGGCGCCGTGCCGGGCGCAACGTCAACAGGGGCCGTCCGTGAGGGAGTTGATCCCCACGGACGGCCCCTGGCGCTGTCAGGGGCCGTACCGGGCCCCGGAACGGCCGACGGCCCCCGCGCCGGGCGCGGGGGCCGTCGTACGGCGGTGCCGGGTCAGGAGGCGGCCGGCGTGGGCGAGGCGCTGGCCATCACCTGGCCGAGGGCCTTCTTGACCAGCGCGTCGAGCTTCGCCGGGGTCAGGTGCTGCTGGAGCGGGTTCACCGTGGTGCCGTTGATCTGGATCACCGGCACCGCGCCGAGGCCGGCCTTGGTGTAGTCCGCCTGCGAGGCGCGGACCCAGCCCTGGTGGTCGAGGCTCTGCACGCACGGCACGAACAGGCTGGCCTGCATGTCGTGCACGTGGTGGCCGAGCTTCTCCAGGTAGGGCAGGCTGGCGAACTTGTCGTCAGTGATGTCGGCGGGCTGCTTCTTCCACAGCTCGTTGACGTAGGAGACGAACTGCGCCTTGCCCTGGTCCTGCGCGCAGGCGGCCGCGTTGGCCGCGTACAGCGCGCCCTTGCCGCCGTGCGCGGTGTCACTGGTGGTGACCAGGCGGTAGGCGATCTCCGCCCGGCCGGAGTCGAGGAGGTTGTCGAACGTCGGCTTCCACTGCTCGGCGAAGGCCTTGGACTGCGGGTCGCGCAGGTCCTCGTAGACCGTCACCGTCACCGGAACGGCCGGCTTCACCGGGACCGCGAGGTCCTGCGGTGCGGTGGAGGGCATCCCGTTGGGGATCTTGACGTTGGTGGTCTCGCCGCCGCGTACGTGCGAGCCGATCACCGCCGAGACGGCGAACACCGCCGCCACACCGACGATCGCCGTCGAGTAGGGCCGCCACCGGCTCCAACCGGTGCGCCGGGCGCCGGCCGTGCCCGAAGGCGTCGGCTGCTGCTGCCCCTTGGCGTCCTGCGACCCCTTGGACTCTGCCATCACGCGTCCCATCGTTTCCTGCGTCCTGCCGTCAGACGTACCGCGCCTGTATACCACCGTCGGCTTAACGGCCCGTCTGGCAGGGTAGGGATATGGACCCTCTGCCGCTGGTCGTGGTCGACGCCGCCAACACCGTCGGCTCGGTGCCGGACGGCTGGTGGCGCGACCGGCACGCGGCCACGGTCCGGCTGCGCGACGCGCTGGCACCGCTGGCCGGCAGCGGTCTGCCGGAACGCGCCGACGTGCCGCGGTTCGCCCGCCACGGCCCGCTGGAGCTGCTGCTGGTCGTCGAGGGCGCCGCCCGCGGGGTGCCGCCGGTCGACGGCGTCGCCGTGGCGTCCGCGCCGGGCAGCGGTGACGACCACATGGTCGAGCTGATCGCCCGCGCGGCGCACGACCACCCCGGCCGCCCGGTGCTGCTGATCACCGCCGACCGCGCCCTGCGCGAGCGCGCCCGGGTGCACGGCGCCGTCAGCGCCGGCCCGAAGGCGGTCCGGAGCTGACGGACGCCCGGGTCCGCCGCCGGTGCCGTCTCAGCGGCGCAGGGCGTACAGCACCGCGCCGTCGCAGGTGGCGACCGGGCGGTAGCGCCGGCGCAGCAGGTCGCGGAAGGCCGGCACCTGGGCGGGGCCGTAGGGCTGGCCGCGGGAGTCGTCGACGACCAGGCCGGGCGGGTGCCGGCGCATCTCGTCGCGGAACGTCTGCCACGCGCCGGGCACCGCGTACCGCTCCCCCACCCGGGCGCCGTCGCGGCCACCGCTGAAGTTGGTCAGGAATCCGGCGGTGAGGTACCGGCTGGCCGGCGGGCGGTGCGCGAGCCAGTAGACCTCCGGGTGCATGCCCCACACCAGGACCCGCTCGCCGGGGGCGGTGCGGTCGCTGACGGCGGCGGCCACCGAACCGGAGTGGCTCAGCCCCGAGGGCGGGGCGGCGAGCCCCCAGGCCAGGAAGCCGCAGGCGGCCAGCGCGGTCCAGGCCAGCGCGGGACGGCGCCAGCGCGGCAGGCCGCGCAGCGCCGCGACGCCGATCAGCACCAGGGGCGGCAGCAGCTGGAGGTAGTAGTGGCCGTAGAACTGGAACCCGGTGACCACCGCGACCGCCGAGGCCGCCAGCCAGACCCACAGGTCGCCGTCCCCGGTGCCGGGCGTCCGGCGCCGCACGGCCACCGCCGCGGGCACCAGGAACCCGGCGCAGGCGGCCGCCACGATCCCCGCGTTGCCCAGGCCGCGGCCGGCCACCGCCAGCCAGGCCCCGGAGGCGGAGACGTAGGACCCGGAACCGGTGACCGTCCAGAAGACGAAGCGGGAGAAGCCCAGGGCGCTCGCGGCGGCCAGCAGCGGCACCGCGAAGCCCGCCGCCAGCGCCGCGGCTCCGCGACCGCGCCGGGCGTGCGGACCGCTGCGCCACAGCATCCACAGCACCGGCAGCAGCACCGCGCCGCCGGTCTGCTTGGTCAGCACCGCGCCGGCCACCGCGAGCCCGGCCGGCGCCCAGCGGCGGCGGTCGGCGCACCAGAAGGCGGCGACGGTCCACGGCAGCATGAAGACCTCGAACGTCGCCGCCTGGGAGTCCTCCGGCGCCAGGCCGATGGAGACCAGCAGGTAGCCCACCCCGGCCAGCACCCCGGCCCGGTCCGACCAGCGGCGCCGGGCCAGCGAGGCCAGCAGCGCGGCGGTGGCCAGGTGGGCGGCGAGCGCGAGGACCTTCAGCGGCCACAGCGAGGTGTCGCCGAACAGCCGCAGGGCGCCCTCGTAGAGCCACGGGACGAGCGGCGGCTTGCGGTCGACCACCGTCTGGTAGAGCACTCCGCCGTGCGACAGCAGTCGGGCCTCGGTGGCCAGGAAGCCCTCGTCGGGGTTCCACACCACGTGCAGGAACGACGGCAGGTGGGTCAGCGCGGCCACCGCCGCGAGCAGCGGCAGCAGCCCGCGCCAGTAGTGCCGTCCGGCCGGCACCGCCGCCCTCAGGACCGCCGACGGTCCGCCGTCGCGAGGCATCGGCGGTTTCGCCCTGGTGATACCGGGGGAGCGTGCGGCGGCGGGCATGCGGTCCAACCTACCCACGGTTCACCGTGCCAGACCATCGAACGGGACGAGCCGCCGTCCCGCCCGCCGCACCGGTCCCACCGGTCACCAGCCGCGTCGCACCGGCCGGTGCCACCGGGTCCGGTACCGCACCGGCCGCCGGGCCGCACCGCCGCCCGGACCGCTCCGGCGTTCGTCAGCGGCCGCGGCCGAGCCGGCTGTGCCCCTTGCCGTAGGCGAAATAGACCACGAAGCCGACGAGCATCCACACGCCGAACCGCAGCCACGTCTCGGCCGGCAGGTTGATCATCAGCCACAGCGAGGCGGCCACCGACAGCACCGGCACCAGGGGCACCAGGGGGGTGCGGAAGGCGCGCGGCAGGTCGGGCCGGGTGCGGCGCAGCACGACGACCCCGATGGCGACCACCACGAAGGCGAACAGCGTGCCGATGTTCACCAGCTCCGACAGCTCCGAGATGCTGGTGAACCCGGCGACCACCGCCACGATGACGCCGAGCAGCAGCGTCGAGCGGTACGGCGTGCCGTAGTTCGGGTGGACCTGGGAGAACATCCGCGGCAGCAGTCCGTCGCGGCTCATGGCGAAGAACACCCGGCTCTGCCCCAGCAGCAGGATCATGCAGACCGAGGTGAGCCCGATCGCGGCGCCGAAGCTGATCAGCCCGGCCCAGAACGGCGCGTTGTTCGCCTTGAAGGCGTCGGCCAGCGGCGCGTCGACCGACAGCCGGGTGTACTTCTCCATGCCGGTGACCACGACCGAGACGGCCACGTAGAGCACCGTGCAGATGATGAGCGATCCCAGGATGCCGCGCGGCACGTCGCGCTGCGGCCGGTGGGTCTCCTCGGCGGCGGTGGCGACGATGTCGAAGCCGATGAACGCGAAGAAGACCACCGCCGCCGCGCTGAAGATGCCCCAGACCCCGAAGGTGGTCGGGGTGTAGCCGGTCATCAGCTGCACCAGCGGCGCGCCGAGGCCGTTCTTGCCGCCGGTGGGCTGCGCCGGGGGCAGGAACGGGTGGTAGTTGGCGCTCTTGACGTATCCCAGCCCGGCGAAGATGACGATCAGCACCACCACGACCTTGACGGCCACGATGACCGACGTCACCCGGGCCGACAGCTTCATGCCGACCACCAGCACCCCGGTGATGACCAGCACCAGCAGGAAGGCCAGCAGGTCGAAGCCGAAGCCGCCGCCGGGGCTGGTGCCCGACAGCGCCTGCGGCAGCGTCGCCCCGGCGGTGTCCAGCAGCGAGCGGATGTACCCCGACCAGCCGACGGCCACCACCGCGCAGCCCAGTGCCAGTTCGAGCACCAGGTCCCAGCCGATGATCCAGGCGGGCAGCTCGCCGATGGAGGCGTACGAGAAGGTGTAGGCCGATCCGGCGACCGGCACCGTGGAGGCGAACTCGGCGTAGCACAGCCCGGCCAGGCCGCAGACGACGGAGGCGGCGACGAAGGACAGCGCGACCGCCGGACCGGCGTAGGACCTGGCGACCTGGCCGGTGAGCACGAAGATGCCGGTGCCGATGACCACGCCGACGCCGAAGACGGTCAGGTCCAGCGCGGACAGCGACTTGCGCAGCGCGTGCTCCGGCTCCTCGGTGTCGCGGATGGACTGCTCGACGGACTTGGTGCGCAGCAGCGGGCTGCGGGCGCGATCGTCCGGACGGTGCGGCGGGGTCCCCATCGGCGTGCCTCCACGGCGGTTGCCCCGCCCGGCGGCGGGGACGCGCAGGCGGCCATCTGAGCATTCCGCCGGGCGGGCGCCCCGGATCGACGCGCGGCGCCGGTGAAGACGCCCCGGGCGGACCACCTGGACTGGCGGTCCGCCCGGGGCGGGGGTAGTGCGGCGGGTCAGTCCTGGACGGCGCCGGCCGTGGTGACGCCCTCGACGCGGCCGTCGAGGCGGGCGACGAGCCCGGTGACGCGGCGGGCGATGTCCGGGGCGGTCAGGCCGACGGAGGCCATGACCTCCTTGCGGGAGGCGTGCTCCAGGAACTCCTGCGGGATGCCGAAGTCGCGCACCGGCATGTCCACGTCGGCGTCGCGCAGCGCCTGGGCCACGCAGCTGCCGACGCCGCCGGTGCGGCCGTTGTCCTCGACGGTGACGACCACCCGGTGGCGGGCGGCGAGGCCGGGCAGCGCCGGGTCGACCGGCTTGACCCAGCGCGGGTCGACGACGGTGCTGGAGATGCCCTGGGCGTCGAGGAGTTCGGCGATCTCCAGGCACATCGGGGCCAGCGCGCCGACCGAGACGACGAGCACGTCCGGGTCGGTGCCGCCGGTGGGGGCGCGCAGCACGTCCATGCCGCCGACGGTGCCGACCGCGGTGACGGCGGGGCCGACCGCGCCCTTGGAGTAGCGGACCACGGTGGGCGCGTCGTGGACCGCGACGGCCTCGCGCAGCTGGGAGCGGACCTGGTCGGCGTCGCGCGGGGCGGCGATCCGCAGGCCGGGGACGACCTGGAGGATCGACATGTCCCACATGCCGTTGTGCGAGGGCCCGTCGGAGCCGGTGACGCCGGCCCGGTCCAGTACGAAGGTGACGCCGCAGCGGTGCAGTGCGACGTCCATCAGGACCTGGTCGAAGGCGCGGTTGAGGAAGGTGGCGTAGACCGCGACCACCGGGTGCAGCCCGGCGGTGGCCAGGCCGGCCGCGGAGGTGGCGGCGTGCTGCTCGGCGATGCCCACGTCGTAGACCCGCTCGGGGAACTCCTTGGCGAAGCCGGTCAGGCCCACCGGGTGGAGCATGGCGGCGGTGATGGCGACGATGTCCTCGCGCTCGCGGCCGAGCTTGACCATCTCCTCGCCGAAGACCGACGTCCAGTCCAGGCCGGCCTCGGCGACCGGCAGGCCGGTGTCGGGGTGGATCGGGCCGATGCCGTGGAAGCGGTCGGTCTCGTCCTGCTCGGCGTGGGTGTAGCCGCGGCCCTTCTCCGTCAGGCAGTGCACGATGACCGGGCCGCCGAACCGCTTGGCGCGCTGGAGCGCGGACTCCACCGCCGCCACGTCGTGTCCGTCGATCGGGCCGACGTACTTCAGGCCCAGGTCCTCGAACATGCCCTGCGGGGCGATGAAGTCCTTCAGGCCCTTCTTCGCGCCGTGCAGCGTCTCGTACAGCGGGCGGCCGATGACCGGGGTGCGCTCCAGCAGTTCCTTGGCGCGGGCCAGGAACTGCTCGTAGCCGTCGGTGGTGCGCAGCGTGGCGAGGTGGTCGGCGAGGCCGCCGATGGTCGGCGAGTACGACCACTCGTTGTCGTTGACCACGATGACCAGCGGGCGGTTCTTGGCGGCGGCGATGTTGTTCAGCGCCTCCCAGGCCATGCCGCCGGTCAGCGCGCCGTCGCCGATGACCGCGACGACGTGGTCGCGGCGGCCGAGGCGTTCGTTGCCCTTGGCGATGCCGTCGGCCCAGCCCAGCACGGTCGAGGCGTGGCTGTTCTCGATGACGTCGTGCTCGGACTCCGCGCGCGAGGGGTAGCCGGACAGGCCGCCGGCCCGCTTCAGGCGGGAGAAGTCCTGGCGGCCGGTGAGCAGCTTGTGCACGTAGCTCTGGTGACCGGTGTCGAAGAGGATGGTGTCGCGTGGCGACTCGAAGACCCGGTGCAGGGCGATGGTCAGCTCCACCACGCCCAGGTTCGGGCCGAGGTGCCCGCCGGTCTTGGAGACCTCCTCGACGAGGAAGGTGCGGATGTCGGCCGACAGCTCCACCAGCTGTTCCTGGGTGAGCCGGTCGAGGTCGCGCGGTCCCTTGATACGGGTCAGCAGCGGCACCCGTGCCTCCTTGGTCGCTGGTCGAGCGTGCCGTTCGAAGTCGATCCCGCCGATTCTAGTGTTCCGTGCCGGGCGGTGCGGCAGGCGAGCCAGCGACGTACGTCACCCGGACGCAGCAACGACGACGCCCGGCGACCGCTCTCGCGGGTGCCGGGCGTCGTCGTTGGCGGGGCGTCAGGCGCGCCCGGCCGCCTGCTGGGTACGGCGCGAGATCGAGTCGACCACGACCGCCGCGAGCAGGACGGCGCCGGTGACCATGTACTGGATCGCGGTGCCGAGGTTGAGGATGTACAGGCCCTGCTGGATGGAGACGATGACCAGCGCGCCGAGCAGCGCGGACCAGGTCTTGCCCCGGCCGCCGAAGAGGCTGGTGCCACCGATGACGGCCGCCGCGATGGCGTTCATCAGCGTGTTGCCGCCGCCCTGGGTGGACTGCGCGGAGTTGACCTGGCCGGCCAGGAACATGCCGCCGATGGCGGCCATGGTGCCGGAGATCATGAACACCGAGATGCGCACCTTGGCGACGTTGATGCCGGCCCGGCGGGCCGCCTCGATGCCGCCGCCGACCGCGAAGACCTTGCGGCCGTAGGAGGTGCGCCGCAGCACCAGGTCCCAGCCGACCACCAGGACCAGGAAGATCAGCAGGTCCAGCGGCAGGCCGCTGTTCTGGTTGAGCACGTACGCGGCGACGAAGGCCAGGATCGCCAGGGCGGCGGTCTTGACGATGATGTCGGCCAGCGGACGGGAGGGGATGTTGGCCTTGCGGCGCTTGGCGGCCTCCAGCAGCGCGAAGACCAGGTAGAGCACGGTGCCGATCAGCGCCAGGCCGTAGGCGGCGCCGACGTCCTCGAACGTGTAGTTGTACATCTGGTACAGCACACCGTTGGCCGGCAGGTTGATGGTGCCGTGCTGGCCCAGCACCTGGAGCATCAGGCCGTTCCAGGCCAGGAAGCCGGCCAGGGTGACGACGAACGCCGGTACCCCGACCTTGGCGAAGAAGAAGCCGTGCACGAAGCCGAGCACGGTACCGGTGAGGATGCCCAGCACCAGGGCCAGGCCGCCGGACATGCCGTGGTTGACGGCCAGGACGGCGAAGACCGCGCCCGCGACACCGCCGACGTAGGAGACCGACAGGTCGATCTCGCCCAGCAGCAGGACGAAGACCACGCCGAGGGCGATCAGGCCGGTGCCGACGATGTCCTGCGCGATGGTGGCGAAGTTGTTCGCCGACAGGAAGGAGCTGTTGAGCAGGCCGAAGACGATCCAGATGATGATCAGCGCGGCGACGACCGGCACCGACCCGAGGTCACCGCTGCGCATGCGGCGGCCGAACTCGGTGAGGTAGCCCTTGAGGCCCTCCTCGCGCACCAGCAGTCGCGGGTCGACGGCGACGATGGCGGCCGCGGCCGCCGCCGGCGCGGCGACCGCGTCGTCGGTGGGCGTCGCAGCGGGGGTGCTCTTGGTGAGGGCGGCCTCCTGGCCGGCCCGCTGGCCGGGGACGGTCTCCCGCGGCTCCGTGTTTCCGATCTCCGGGTTGCTCACTTCTCGCCCTCCGCGGAACGCGCCTTACGGCGGGTCACGGCGTTGTCCGTGGCGCCGGTGATGGCGGAGATGATCTCTTCCTGGGTGGTGGTCCCGACCGGGAAGACGCCGTTGTTGCGCCCCAGCCGCAGCACGGCGACCTGGTCGGCGACCGCCTTGACGTCCACCATGTTGTGGCTGATGAGGATGACCGCGAGGCCCCGGTCGCGCAGCCGCTCGACCAGGTCGAGGACCTGGGCGGTCTGCTCGACGCCGAGCGCGGCGGTGGGCTCGTCGAGGATGACCAGCTTCGGCTCGCCGATCAGCGAGCGGGCGATGGCCACGACCTGCCGCTGACCACCGGACAGCGAGGCGATCGGGATGCGGACGCTGGGTATGCGGATGGACAGCGTGTGCAGCAGTTCGCGCGCCCGCTTTTCCATCTCGACCTCGTCGAGCACGCCGAACCGGCGGATCTCCCGGCCGAGGAAGAGGTTCTGCACGACGTCGAGGTTGTCGCACAGCGCGAGGTCCTGGTAGACGGTCGCGATGCCGAGCGCCTGGGCGTCGTGCGGCCGGGCGATGGAGACCGGCTTGCCCTCCCACTCGGTGACGCCCTCGTCGATCGGGTGGACCCCGGCGATCGTTTTGACCAGGGTGGACTTTCCGGCGCCGTTGTCGCCGACCAGGGCGACCACCTCACCGGCATGGATCTCCAGCTCGACGTCGGTCAGCGCCTGTACGGCACCGAACCGCTTGGAGACCCCGCGCAACGCCAGCACGGGCGTAGCGGACACATGAACCAACTCCTTCGCCGCCTGACCGGCGGGGACCGCGCCGGAGGGGGCCGGCGCGGGGTTGCGTGCGGACGGGAGAGCCGTCGGCTCCCCTGGCCCGGCGGACGGTTGCCGCTGCGGGTGGGGTCCGTCCGGCGTCCCGACCCGCAGCGGGGTTAGTCGATGGGAGGGGACGCCGGACAGGTCCGTGCGAACCGGCCGGAGCGGTGCTCCGGCCGGTCCTGGGCTCTTTTTGTTACTTGAGGCCGGCCTTGTCGCAGGCGGCCTTGTACTGCGGGGTGCAGATCGCCTGGACGGTGTAGAGGCCGGAGGCGACCACGGTCTGCTGCACGTTCTTGTTGGTGAGCACCACGGTCGGGATCAGCTTCGACGGGATGTTCTTGTTCGTCGCGCTGGACTGGGTGGTGTCGGCCACGGCGGACAGCGACTTGCCGGTGACCAGGTCGATCGCCATGGTGGCGGCGTCGTCGGCCTCGGTGGTGTACGGCTTGTAGATGGTGAACGCCTGGGTGCCGGCGAGCACCCGCTGGACGCCGTCGATCTGCGAGTCCTGGCCGGAGACCGGCGGGATCGGCTTGATGTGGGCGGCCTGCAGGGCGGAGACCACACCGGCGGCCATGCCGTCGTTGGCGGAGTAGACCGCGGCGATGTTCTTGGCGCCGATGCGGCTGATCGAGCCGGCGACCTCCTGGTTGGCGTTGTTCGCCAGCCAGCCGGTGGTGTCGAACTTGGCCGCGATGTCGACCTTGCCCTGGAGCACCTTGAGCGCGCCGGCCTTGAACTGGGCGGCGTTCGGGTCACCCGGGTCGCCGTTCACCATGATGATCTTGCTGCTGGGCGTGGCCTTGGAGCCCATCGCCGCCAGCAGCGCGGTGCCCTGCTGCTCGCCGACCTTCTCGTTGTCGAAGGAGACGTAGGCGTCGACCGGGCCCTGGGCCAGGCGGTCGTACGCCACGATCTTGATGCCCTTCTTGTGGGCGGCCTCGATCGACGGCTGGATCGCCTTGAAGTCGACCGCGTCAACGATAATGGCCTTGTCGCCGTCGTTGATCAGGGTCTGGATCTGCTGCTGCTGGGTGTTCGCGTTCTGCGCGGCGTTTTCGTAGTCCATCGTGCAGCTGGGGCACAGCTGCTTGATCTTCGCCTCGATCTTGGGGCGGTCGACCGCCTCGTAACGCGTGGTCTGGTTCTCCGGCAGAGCCAGGCCTATCTTGAAGCCCTTGCTGGCCGACGCGGTGGTGGACTTGCTATCGCCCGCCTTGCCGCACGCGGCCATGGTGAAGGCCATCGACACGGCAGCGGTCGCGATAACGGCGCGACGCAGAATGATGTTCACGGGTGCCTCCCTGACAGGGCCGCGTCGCTGCGGCCGAGGTTCACGTGAGTCAACTCCGCGCCCGTCTTGGCGTCAAGAAGTAAATCGTTAACGAGATGACAACGTCATCACTTGTTATCTACCTGAAGGCGAGCGAATCCCGTCCGGGATCGGTCATATGGTCGGAATCGGTCATTTCGCTCAGCACCAGCGCCAGCGCTCCGAGCACTTCGGCGCGACCGCCCAACGCCCCGGGAACGATGGCCAGTTGGCGGGCGGCGCTGGGGATCGCGTAACGGGAGACGGATTCGCGGATCGGCCCGAGCACCAGCTCACCGGAGTCGGCGAGGTCGCCGCCGAGCACGACCCGGGTGGGATTGAGCACGTTGCACAGGTTGGCCACCCCCATGCCCACGTGCCGTCCGACGTCGGCGATGACCCGGCGGCACCCCGGGTCGCCCTCCCGGGCCAGCTGCACCATGCGCGGCACGGTCAGGTCCGGCCCGTGGCTGCCGCGCAGCAGCTCCAGCACGTGCCGGGCGGCGGTGAACGTCTCCAGGCAGCCGCGGTTTCCGCAGCGGCAGACCGGTCCCGACTCGTCGAGGGTGATGTGGCCTATCTCCCCGGCGCTGCCGCCCGGGCCGCGGTAGATGCGCCCGTTGATCACCAGTCCGGCGCCGACGCCGCTGGCGACCTTGATGTACGCCAGGTCCTGCGCGCCGCGGCCGCTGCCCCACACCAGCTCGCCGAGGGCGCCGAGGTTGGCGTCGTTGTCGACGTGCACCGGCATGCCGAGCCGGCCGGCCAGCTCCTCGCGCGGGTTGATTCCGCTCCAGCCCGGCAGTATGGCCGTCGAGCCCAGCACGCCGGTGGCGATGTCGAGCGGTCCCGGCACGCCCAGGCCGACCCCGATGACCTTGTCGGCGCCGATCCCGGTGGTCTCCACCAGCCGGGCCACCAGCCGCTCCGCCCGGTCGAAGCCCTGGGCGGCGGAGGCGTCGACGTCGATCGGCTCGGTCTGCTCCGCCAGCACCTGGTGCGCCAGGTTGCCCACCGCGACGCGCAGGTGGGAGTGGCCGAAGTCGACGCCCACCACGATGCCGGCGTCACCGGACAGCGAGACGCTGCGGGCCCGCCGGCCGCCGGAGGAGGTGGGGGTGACCTGGACCGTGCCGTTGTCGCGCAGTTCCCGCACGATGTTGGAGACGGTGGCCGCGGACAGGCCGGTGCCCCGGGCGATCTCGGCCTGGGTCAGCGAACCGGCCAGCCGCACGGCGCGCACGACCCGTTCGAGATTGGCCCGGTGCAGGGACGACTGCGACCCCGGAGTCTGCACGACCTACCACTCCCGCCGTCGTCTACAACATGTGAACCCTAAGCAGAGCCTCAGGCGTCCTGTCCCGTCAAGAGATCGACCAGGACAACCCCGAGATGATCACACATGCCGGGCACGGCGAAAGACCCCGTTCAGCAGGACGGAGCCCGGCGTCAGGTTGTGAAAGGACGGCGGCGGCACCGCCTCACTTGAGGGTGCCGGCGGTCAGGCCCGCCTGGACCTGGCGCTGGAAGGACAGGTAGACCACCAGGACCGGCAGCATTGCGATCGTCATACCGGCGAACAGCGCGGGCATGTCGTTCTTGTACCCGGACTGCACCATGAGGTTGACCAGTCCCTGGGTCAGCACCGAGTGGTCGGCGTCGGTACCGGACTGCTTCTGCATCAAGGTCAGCGGCAGGATGTACTGGTTCCACTGGCCCAGCACGTTGAATATCCCCACGCTCAGCAGGCCGGGCTTGGCGATCGGCAGCATGATCTGGAAGAACGCCCGGGTGTGCGAGCAGCCGTCGATCATCGCAGCCTCGTGCAGCGCGGTCGGCAGCGTGCGGAAGAACGAGTGCATGAAGAAGACGGTGAACGGCATCGAGTACGCGACGTACACCAGGATCAGGCCCTGGTAGGTGTTGAGCATGCCGAGGTTCTTCAGCATGAAGAACAGCGGCACCAGCGCCAGGTAGACCGGGAACATCGCGCCGGCCACGAAGAAGAAGTAGATCAGCCGGTTGCCGGGGAACTCGTAGCGCGCCAGCACGTAGGCGGCCATCGAGCCGAACAGCATCGTGAGGGTCACCGAGAAGACCAGCACGATCAAGGTGTGCACCAGGAAGCCGCCGACCCCGTTCTCCCAGGCGCGGCCGAAGGCGCCCAGGTTCCAGTTGGTCGGCCAGGCCCAGGCGCTGCCGCCGATCTCCGTACTGGTCTTGAACGCACCCAGCACGATCCACACCAGCGGCAGCACGATCATCACCGCCCACAGCACCAGGAAGCCGTGCGAGAAGACGTTGAGCGCCTTGCCGGAGTCGGCGAACCGCTCGTCGCGGCCGGGGGGCCGGGCGGGCGCGGCCGCGGTGACGGCGACCGGGGTGGGGGTGGGGTCCTCGACAGTACTCATGGGTGGCAGCCCCGCTCAGAACTCGATGCGCTCGCGGCGGGTGGCCCTCAGGGCCAGCACCGACACGATCAGGGTCAGGAACAGGATCACCACGCCCATGGCGCAGGCGTATCCGCTCTTCCCGAAGTACAGGAAGTTGCGCATCAGATACGTCGACAGCACTTCGGAGTGGTAATCGGGGCCGCCGCCGTAGGCGGTGCCGGGGGTCAGGGTGGAGACCAGCGCGAAGAAGTCCATCGCGGCGATGGCCAGGTACACCCAGGCGGTCTGGACGCTGTCCCACAGCAGCGGCATGGTGACCTTGAAGAAGGTCTGCGCCCGGCCGGCGCCGTCCAGCAGCGCGGCCTCGAAGATCTCCTTCGGGATGGACTGCATGGCCGCCGAGAACAGCACCAGGTAGAAGCCGACGCCCTGCCAGACCATGATGGCCAGCAGGCACCACAGCACGGTGCCCGGATCGTTGAGCCACTCGATCGGGTTCTGCGAGTTCTCCAGGCCGATCTTCACCAGCACGCCGTTGAGCAGACCGCCGGCGTCACTGCGGTAGACCGCCTCGAACAGCACCGCGAGGATCGCCACCGACAGCACCTGCGGGAAGAAGAACACCACCTTGTAGAAGGCCGCACCCGCCACGCCCTGCACACCGCCGGTCCTGCCCTGCCCGCCCACGTTCAGCATGAACGCGAAGAACAGCGCCAGCAGGATGGTGATGACGGGCAGGAAGACCAGCAGCAGGCCGTTGTGCTCCAGCGCGGTGAGGAAGACGTGGTCGCTCAGCAGCGCCGTGTAGTTCTTCAGCCCGATGAAGTGCATGGTCTGCGACTCGCCCGACCAGTCGGTGAGCGAGTAGCCGAAGGTCTGTATGTACGGCCAGATCACCAGGACCGCGTACAGCGCGACCGGCACGATGAGAAAACCCACGATGAACGGGTACCTGCGGTGTCTCATGGCTCCTGCCTTGGTGTCCGGCCGCGGTGGCGGCACGCGGGGGGCGTGCCGCCACCGTGTGGTGCGTGGGGCGGCGGCGCGGCCGCCGGGCGGCGGCACGCCGGGAGGGCGTTCCCGGGGTCAGGAGCCCTTCTTCGCCTTCACCGCCGACGCCTTGACCGTCTTCAGCCACTCGGCGGGCTTCATGCGGTTCGCCATGACCTCGGCGCTGGCGTTGTCCATGTCGGTGGCGAAGGCGCTGTAGTCGTTGACGTAGGTCGGGTTGAACACGTTCGCCCCGGCGGCCTTCAGCGCGGTCACCGTGGACTGGGTACCCGGGCGCAGCTTGACGGTGGGGTCGACGCCGTCCTTGACGACGGTCAGCGAGTTGGCGGTCTGCGCGAACGCGGTGGCGCCCTTCTTGCTGAGCATCAGGCGCATGAACTCCATGCCGCCGGCCGCGTTCTTCGCCTGCTTGGGCACGATGTAGAACTCGTTGGCGCCGCCGCGTATGGCGGTGGCCGGCAGCTTGTCGCCGGGCAGCGAGGGCATCGGCATGAACGTCATCTGGAAGTCCGACGGCGTGGCCTTCAGCTGCTCGTTCTCCAGCCAGGCGCCGCAGGGGATGAACGCGGCCTTGTACTGGTTCCAGGCGGTCTGCGACTCGATGTGCGTCATGCCGTCGGTGCCGGGCAGCAGGTAGTTCCGCTGCACGATCTCGTACATCGCCTCGATGGCGTTCTTGGCGGCGTCCTCGTCCCAGATCGTCGGGTCCATCGCGTCGATGCGGGTGAGGAAGTCCTGGCCGCCGTTCTTGATCGCCAGGTCCATGATGGCCACGTCGATGTAGTACGGGTACTTGCCCTGGTGGGCGAAGGGCGCGATCTTCGTGGTCTTCTTGATCTCGGCGCTGAGCGACATGAAGTCGGACCAGGTGGTGGGCGCGGTCCAGCCGTGCTGCTTGAACAGCTTGCCGGAGTACCACATGCCGGAGACGGTGTAGACGTACGGCAGGGTGACGAACTTGTTGTCGACCATGCCGATCTGGACGGTGCCCGGCATCAGTATGTCGCGGACCTTCTTGCTCGGGTCGTCTATGGACGGCGCGTCGAGCAGCGGGGTGAGGTCGGTCAGCTGGCCGGCCTTCTGCAGCACGTCCAGCTTGATCATCTGGTTGCCGGAGTCGTCGACGATGTCCGGCGGGTCGCCCGCGTTCAGCCGGGGCTGGAGCAGGCCGGTGATGTTCTGGGTGGGGGTGTGGGAGACCTTCGCCCCGGTGTACTCCTTGGAGTACAGCTTCTCGAACTGGCGTGCGTAGTCGTCCCCGAATCCGCCGTCGAAGATGACGACGTCGAGCGGCGCGTTCTTGTCGACGCCGAGCGGGTTGGCCGCGGTCTTGGTACCGGTGTCCTTCTTGGTCGAGCCGCTTCCGCCGGCCGCGCAGCCGCTCAGGAGGGCCGCCGCCGGTACGGCGACGGCTCCCATCGCCGCCGCACGCTTGATGAGGTCACGCCGGGCAAGCCTGCCGGGCTCGATGGTCGGTCCCATGCTCAAGTCCTCGCTTTCTCCAGGACTCAGGCGGTGCACCGGATACCCGCCGGTTACCGCGGTTCGGGGTGAAGCTGGGGGTCGTAACGACGGCCGCTGAACGCCGACAGGTATAGTCCAGTTGTCATAGTCAGGGCAAGATCGAACGCCCATTTGGGCGGGAAGCTTTCCCGGGTTGTGACCTCACGACTCCTCATGTCGGCGGCCCGCTCCTTCCTGCGCGGCGGCGGCCGGCCGCGCCGCGCGACGACCGGGGCCGGCCCCGCACCGACGACCGGCCCCGCCCGCAACATACGAGAAGGCCGCACCCCGCTTGTGGCGGGATGCGGCCCTGTCGGGTTTTTTTACCGCTTCCGGATCAGTTGCCCGGTCCGTCCGGCGGTGCCGGCAGCTCCGGGCGGACCGGCCCGCACGGCGGCGGCGGTTCGCGGTCCGGGCCGGGACGTCACCGGGCGGCCGGCCCGCGCGGCCGGCGGCGGTGGTCCGCCGGCGGCCGCGCGGGAGGGTGCCTACTTGCGCAGCAGCGACCGCAGCACGTACTGCATGATGCCGCCGTTGCGGTAGTAGTCCGCCTCACCGGGGGTGTCGATGCGCAGGATCGCGTCGAACTCGACACCGGTGTCGGTGGAGACCTTGACGGTGGCCGGGGTGCTGCCGTCGTTCAGGGCGGTCACCCCGGTGATGGTGAAGGTCTCCTCACCGGTCAGGCCCAGCGACTGCGCCGTGGCGCCCTCGGGGTACTGCAACGGCAGCACGCCCATGCCGATGAGGTT
Organism: Streptantibioticus silvisoli; assembly: GCF_027947535.2. Classification (GTDB taxonomy): domain Bacteria; phylum Actinomycetota; class Actinomycetes; order Streptomycetales; family Streptomycetaceae; genus Streptantibioticus_C; species Streptantibioticus_C silvisoli. Next base: position 31,832 of record NZ_JAAGKO020000021.1, on the reverse strand, counting down.
CGAGCGGTGGATGCGCTCGTAGGACTCGGCGATGGCCGCCTTGACGCCCAGCAGCGCGGTGCCCTTGGCCGCCCAGTCGCGCGACGAGCCGGAGCCGTACTCCTTGCCGGCCAGCACGACCAGCGGGGTGCCGGCCGCCTGGTAGTTCTGCGAGGCGTCGTAGATGAAGGCGACCGGGGCGCCCTCCTGGGTGAAGTCGCGGGTGTAGCCGCCCTCGGTGCCCGGCGCGATCTGGTTGCGCAGCCGGATGTTGGCGAAGGTGCCGCGGATCATCACCTCGTGGTTGCCGCGCCGCGAACCGTAGGAGTTGAAGTCGCCGCGCTTGACGCCGTGCTCGGTGAGGTACTGGCCGGCCGGGGTGTCGGCCTTGATGGAGCCGGCCGGGGAGATGTGGTCGGTGGTGACCGAGTCGCCCAGCTTGGCCAGTACCCGGGCGCCGGCGATGTCCTCGACCGGGGCCAGGTCCATCGTCATGCCGTCGAAGTACGGGGGCTTGCGCACGTAGGTGGACTCCGCGTCCCACTCGAACGTGTCACCGGTGGGGATGGGCAGCGCCTGCCACTGCGCGTCGCCGGCGAAGACGTCCGCGTAGGAGGTCTTGAACATCTCCTCGCCGATGGCGGAGGCGACGACCTCGTTGACCTCCTGCTCGGTCGGCCAGATGTCGGCCAGGTACACCGGCTTGCCCTCGGTGTCGATGCCGATGGCCTCGCGGGTGATGTCGGTCTTCATCGAGCCGGCGATGGCGTAGGCCACCACCAGCGGCGGCGAGGCCAGGTAGTTCATCTTGACGTCGGGGTTGATCCGGCCCTCGAAGTTGCGGTTGCCGGACAGCACCGCGGCGACGGCGAGGTCGGCGTCGTTGACCGCCTTGGAGACCTCGTCCGGCAGCGGGCCGGAGTTGCCGATGCAGGTGGTGCAGCCGTAGCCGACCAGGTTGAAGCCGAGCTTGTCCAGGTACGGGGTCAGGCCGGCCCGGTCGAAGTAGTCGGTGACGACCTTCGAGCCCGGGGCCAGGGTGGTCTTGACCCACGGCTTGCGCGTCAGGCCCTTCTCCACCGCCTTCTTGGCCACCAGCGCGGCGGCGACCATGACGTACGGGTTGGAGGTGTTGGTGCACGAGGTGATCGCGGCGACGGTGACGGCGCCGTGGTCGATCTCGTAGCTGCTGCCGTCGGGGGCGGTCACCGGGGTCGGCCGGGTCGGCACACCGTTGCGCGAGGCCGGCGCGTCGGAGGCCGGGAAGGACTCCTTGCCCGCCTCCTCGTCGTCGGCGACGTAGTTGCGCACGTCGGTGGCGAACCGCTCGGCGGCCTCGGCCAGCACGATGCGGTCCTGCGGGCGCTTGGGGCCGGCGATGGACGGCACGACGCTCGCCAGGTCCAGTTCCAGCTTCTCGGAGAAGTCCGGCTCGGCGGCCGGGTCCAGCCACAGGCCCTGCGCCTTGGCGTACGCCTCGACCAGCGCCAGCTGCTGCTCGGAACGCCCGGTCAGCTTCAGGTAGTTGACGGTCTCGACGTCGATCGGGAAGATCGCGGCGGTCGAGCCGAACTCCGGCGACATGTTGCCGATGGTGGCACGGTTGGCCAGCGGCACCGCGGAGACGCCCTCGCCGTAGAACTCGACGAACTTGCCGACCACCCCGTGCTTGCGCAGCATCTCGGTGATGGTGAGCACCAGGTCGGTGGCGGTGGTGCCGGTGGGCAGCGCGCCGGTGAGCTTGAAGCCGACCACCCGCGGGATCAGCATGGAGACCGGCTGGCCGAGCATGGCCGCCTCCGCCTCGATGCCGCCGACGCCCCAGCCCAGCACGCCCAGGCCGTTGACCATCGTGGTGTGCGAGTCGGTGCCGACCAGGGTGTCGGGGTACGCCTGGCCGTTGCGGACCATGACGGTGCGGGCCAGGTGCTCGATGTTGACCTGGTGGACGATGCCGGTGCCGGGCGGGACGACCTTGAACTCGTCGAACGCGGTCTGGCCCCAGCGCAGGAACTGGTAGCGCTCCTTGTTGCGGCCGTACTCCAGCTCGACGTTCTGGGTGAACGCCTCCGGGGTGCCGAAGCGGTCGGCGACGACGGAGTGGTCGATGACCAGCTCGGCGGGGGCCAGCGGGTTGATCCGCGACGGGTCGCCGCCGAGGTCCTTGACCGCCTCACGCATGGTGGCCAGGTCCACGACACACGGCACACCGGTGAAGTCCTGCATGATCACGCGGGCCGGGGTGAACTGGATCTCCTGGCTCGGCTGCGCGCTCGCGTCCCACCCGCCGACCGCGCGGATGTGGTCGGCGGTGATGTTCGCGCCGTCCTCGGTACGCAGCAGGTTTTCCAGCAGCACCTTCAGGCTGTACGGCAGACGGGCGGAGCCGTCGACCTTGTCCAGCCGGAAGATCTCATACGACTCGTCGCCCACGCTCAGCGTGCTGCGGGCGTCGAAGCTGTTCGCCGACACGACAGTCTCCTTATGCATGATCTCGCGGGTACCACCGCATCCTGCCGCCACAGGGTCGCCGCCCATCAGCTAAGGTAACCCTTAGTTGGGTGGCCCTTCCTCGCGTGACCGCGGCACGCCTTCCCGACAGATATCTCGATGTCGAGATAACTCTAGTACATGGTCGCGCGATCGGTCATGCGCGGGCGCCGCGACCGGCCGCGGCGCGGGTCCGGCACCGGCTCGGCGCGGGTCCGGCGCGGCCGACAGGGGTGGCGGACCGCCGGGCGCGTCCCGCCGCGGGCCGGGCACCCGCCGGCATCCGCCCTCCGGGACCGCGCCGGCCGGACCGCGCGGCCCTTCCGGGGCGCGTCGCCCCTCGCGGACCACGTCGCCGTCCTCGCCGCAACGTCCGGGCCGCCGGCCCGCCGGCTAGACGTTGATGAGGACGACACCGCCCAGGGCGGCGAGGACCCCGATGTTCTGCACGGTCCGCAGCCGCTCGTGGAGCACCTGCCGGGCCAGCAGGCTGGTGACGACCGGGTAGAGGGAGCCGAGCACCGAGACCATCGCGAGGTGGCCGCTGTGCGCCGCGCTGTCGTACGACGCGCTGGCGCCGATGTCCCCCAGGCCGACGACGACGGCCAGGCCCACCGTGCTGCGCTTGAACTCCATGCCCTTCAGCGTCCCGGTGGCTATCACGAACGGCAGCAGGATGACGATCCCGGTCAGCTTCTCGGCCAGCAGCGTCCCGTACACGCCGTGCGGCGCGCCGAGACCGGAGAACAGGTAGAGCGAGCCGAAGCCGGCCGCGGCGCCGAGCGCCAGGAGGATCGTGCGGCCGCCGGCGAAGCCGGAGCGGAACTCCGGGCCGGAGACCAGGACGATGCCCACGAAGGCGACGGCGATGCCCGCGCCCTGCACGACGGACACGTGCTCGCCGCGCAGCAGGCCGTAGGCGACCGGCAACGCGGTACCGCATGCGGCGATCGGGGCGACCAGCGACATCGGACCGCTCGTCATCGCCCGGTAGAACGCGAAGACCCCGAAGAGGTTGAGGAACCCGGCGAGGGCGCCGTAAACCAGATAGACGCCGATGTGCACGTGCACGCCCGGCAGGCACAGGCCGGCGGTCAGCAGGACGAGCGCCACCACCTGGGAGGTCAGCATGACCAGGACGACCGGCATGCGCCGGGAGACGATACCGCCGCCGAAGTCGGCGGTCCCCCAGAACGCTGACGCGAGCAGTGCGAGGAGCGCAGTCACTGATGTTCCCTTCCAGCAAGGTCCGTTGGTCAACAGACCTACCACGGGCCCCCCTTGCGCCAGGCAGGAATACGGCCACGGTGTACAGCCAGCCGTACCGGACGCGGGGGTGGCGGCGTCCGCGGGAGGAAGGGGTGCGCGGATGCCCGGGGTCGGCGGGTGGTGTTGTCCGGCGAGGGAGCGGCGGCCGGGGTGCGCGGATTGCCCGGGGTCGGCGGATGGGGTCGGCGGGGGTCGGCCGGGTCGGCGGGCGCGGACGGGGCCGGCGGGCGCGGACCGGGTCGGCCCGGGACCGCGGCGGAGGCCATCGCGGTCGGCCGCTTCGCACGGGCGGCGTTCGGGGGGCTCGCGGCGGCGCGGTTTTCCGGGGCGGGGGCTGCGGCGGCGCGGTTTCCGAGGGCGTGCGCAAGCACCGTTCCGGGGGCTTGCGCAGGCGCGGTTCCGGGGCTTGCGGAAGCATCGTCCCGGGGCCGCGGAGGCGCCGCTTCAGGGGGCGGACGGGCCGTCGTGGCAGGGGTCGTTCACCCGAATGGCCCGCTCCGATTGACTAGTCCATCTCATATCTGAGATATCCTCGTCGCATGGCAGAAGACTACCTCGTACGCATCGGCAAGCTCATCCGTGACGCTCGTCAGCACCGCGGGTGGACCCAGTCACAGCTGGCGGAGGCACTCGGCACCAGTCAGAGTGCCGTCAACCGCATCGAGCGTGGGAATCAGAACATCAGCCTTGAGATGATCGCGCGCATAGGCGAGGCCCTGGACAGCGAGATCGTCTCCCTCGGCTACTCCGGCCCCATGCACCTGCGGGTGGTCGGCGGCCGGAGCCTGTCCGGCGGCATCGACGTCAAGACGAGCAAGAACGCCTGCGTCGCGCTGCTGTGCGCGACGCTGCTCAACGCCGGGCGCACCACGCTGCGCCGGGTGGCCAGGATCGAGGAGGTCTTCCGCATCCTGGAGGTCCTCAACAGCATCGGCGTGCGCACCCGGTGGATCAACGACGGCAACGACCTGGAGGTCGTGCCGCCCGCGCACCTCAACCTCGACGCGATGGACACCGAGGCGGCCCGCCGCACCCGCAGCGTCATCATGTTCCTCGGCCCGCTGATGCACCGGGCCAACCGCTTCAAGATCCCGTACGCCGGCGGCTGCGACCTGGGCACCCGTACCGTGCACCCGCACATGGCGGCGCTGCGCCACTTCGGCCTGGAGGTCACCGCCACCACCGGCTCGTACCACGCGGAGGTCGACCGCTCGACCGCGCCGCGCCGCCCGATCGTGCTGACCGAGCGCGGCGACACCGTGACGGAGAACGCGCTGCTGGCCGCGGCCCGTTACCCGGGCGCCAGCGTGATCCGCAACGCCAGCTCCAACTACATGGTCCAGGACCTGTGCTTCTTCCTGGAGCAGCTGGGCGTCAAGGTCGAGGGCATCGGCACCACCACGCTGACCGTGCACGGGCTGGCCACCATCGACTGCGACGTGGACTACTCGCCGTCGGAGGACCCGGTCGAGGCGATGAGCCTGATCGCGGCCGCGGTGGTGACCTCCTCGGAGCTGACGATACGCCGGGTGCCGATCGAGTTCCTGGAGATCGAGCTGGCGGTCCTGGAGGAGATGGGCCTGGACCACGAGCGCAGCGCCGAGTACCGCGCCGACAACGGCCGCACCCGGCTGCTGGACCTCACCGTGCGCCCGTCGAAACTGAAGGCGCCGCTCGACAAGATCCACCCCATGCCGTTCCCCGGGCTGAACATCGACAACGTGCCGTTCTTCGCGGCGATCGCGGCGACCGCCCAGGGCTCGACGCTGATCCACGACTGGGTCTACGACAACCGGGCGATCTACCTGACCGAACTCACCCGGCTCGGCGCCGCCGTCCAGCTGCTCGACCCGCACCGGGTACTGGTGGACGGGCCGACCCGCTGGCGCTCGGCGGAGATGATGTGCCCGCCGGCGCTGCGCCCGGCCGTCGTCGTACTGCTGGCGATGCTGGCCGCCGAGGGCACTTCGGTGCTGCGCAACGTCTATGTGATCAACCGCGGATACGAGGAGCTGGCCGAGCGGCTGAACTCCATCGGCGCGCAGATCGAGACGTTCCGCGACATCTGACGGACGGTGCCGCCGCCGGGACGGTGCCGCCGCCGGTCCAGAGAGCGCCGGTCCGGAGATGCGGCCGGTCCGGCGGCGGGCGCTCCCGGACGCCCGCGCGCCGCTGTTCGCCGGACCGAGGCGTTCAGCCGCCCCCGGCACGGCTCCCCCAGTGCGCCCGCACCCGCGGGCGCCGCGTCGATCCACTGCCCGGCGGCTCGGCGGCGTTCCGCCGGGTGCGGGACGGCTGCCCGGGGGCGGGAATTGTGATGTCCCGCCCCCGGTTGGCCGCGCGTGAGCGCGTCGTCGTCGCCCGGACCGGGGCCGCGCGGCCCGCGGGTTCTACGGCCGCAGTTCCGGGGCCGTGGCTGCCGGACCGATGTCCCCTTCGCGGGAGCCCCGCGCCCCGGGCATCCGGCTGGCCTCGGCCAGCGCGAGGTCGTGGGTCTCGGGGGCCCAGGCCTTCGTCAGGAGGAACCCGAGGACGAGGACCGCCGCCAGGCCGTAGAACGAGGCCTGGACACCGAAGCGGTGAATGGTGATCGGCAGCAGGAAGGTGCCCACGCACGCGCCGATCCGGCTGATCGCGGTGGCCACGCCCACGCCGGTCGCGCGCAGGTCCGTCGGGAAGAGCTCACCGGGATAGACGGACTGGAGGTTCGTCGCGGCGGCGAGCACCAGGGCGAAGACGGCGAACGCGATCACCAGGGGCACCACCCGTCCGGCCGGAAGGCTGGCCAGCACCGTCAGCGCGACCGCGGTGATGACGAACGTCCACAGCAGCATCGCGCGGCGCGGCATCCGGTTCGCGACCGGCAGGCCGAACACGGCGCCGAGCAGCAGGAACAGGTTGAACACCAGCCCGGACCAGAACCCGTTGCCCAGGCCGATGGCGGTGCAGATCTGCTCCTGGAAGATGTAGATGGCGTAGTACGGCATCCCCTGGCAGGCCCAGAAGCCGCCGGCGAACACCGTCCGGCGCCACATGGACCGGGAGAACAGCTCCCCGATCCTCGACTGCGTGCCGGCGTCCTCACGGTCGGCCGCGTCGATGTAGACGTGGGTGCCGTAGAACTTGTCCAGCACGGCCCTGGCCTCGGCGTCCCGCCCCTTCCGCACGAGCCAGCGCGGGGATTCCGGCGCGCCGATCCGCATCAGCAGCACGATCGCGGCGGGTACGGCGCTGCTGGCCAGCAACCACCGCCAGGAGTCGTCACCGAGGACGTCCAGTGCGGCCTTCACCGGGTACGCCACGGCCAGGCCGACGATCGCGAGAACGTTCAGGTAGGACAGCCACAGACCGCGCCGCTTCCTCGGTACGAGTTCGGCGAGCAGGGCGATGGCGATCGTGAAGTCCGCCCCGATGACCATCCCCATGAAGAACCGGACGACGAAGAGCGCCAGCGGACCTTCGACGAACAGCTGGACCGGCGACAGGAGCAGCAGGACGAAGAGGTGGACGAGAAAGAGGAGCTTCCGGCCGAACCGGTCCGTGATCCGGCCGAAGATCAGACTTCCGACGAAAAGACCGAACAACGTCGCCGAACCGATCGCGCCGGTCCACGTCGGGCCGAGATGGACCTGCGGTCCCCACGACGCCAGCGCGAAGCCTCCCACGCCCAGCACATATCCATCGAGGAACAAGCTCCCGCCGCAGAATAAGACGGCACGAGCGTGGAACGAATTGAACGGCACGTCGTCCAACGCGACCGACGGTGTACTCATGGATTTCCTTCCCTAGACGAATGGCGAACGTGTCGCACAGGACGGGTCGAGCCGCGGCCTGCGGACGGTGGCCGGTGAACTGTGAGCTGCGGCCGGTGGGCGGTGGGCGGTGAGCCATCGGCTGTACGGGGGTGAGCCGTGGACGGTGGGCGGTGAGCCGTGCGGGTCGGGGGCGGGTCGCGGGCGTCGTGCGAGGACGGGACCGCGGGGCACCCCACCCCCGGCGGGCGGCGACGACCCTGGTGATGACGCGGCGCCGGGTCCGGCGGCCGGACGGCGGCCGGGGCGCGGTCGAGGCGCCGGCGGGAGAACGGGCCGAGCACGGTGGAGAGGCGAAGCCTGCGGGGGATTCGGCCGGCTCCCCGGTCCGTTGCGCCTACGCCGCGAGCGCGGGCGCGGTGCGGTCACGGCTCACCGGATCGGCGCGGAGACCGCCCGTTCGTCCGGCCCGGTGGCGCGCGGCGTGTGAAGGCCGGTTCGCCGGTCAGCGGCGAACACCGATGGGCTCACGACTGATGAACCTCGTAGTCCGTACCTCCACGATCTCGGGGAAGGCCCGCTACAGGTAACCCGTGACCAAGTGTCGACGGTTGATCGTGGCCCACCTCACACCTCCTGTCAAAGAGGTGACGACCCCCTGAGGGGGAAATCGCCGCGTGTGGGGTGACGCGGGCGATCGCGTCGGCCGGACCGGTCCCGGCGCAAGCGCCGACCGCGCACTCACGGGGTTCCGGACCGGGCGCGATACGCGTCCGACCCCCGGGAACCCGGTGCCCAACGGCCCCTTCCTCCCTGTCCGTTCCTCATGGTCGGTCTCCCCCACCGTCCGTCCCCTCCCCGTCCTCCTCCCTCACCGCACGCAGTCGGCCGTCGCACGCAGCGGGACCCCGGCGGTGACGTGGCCGGCGCGGGAGATGAGGGGCCGGCCCGGGAGGTCGCCAGAAGATAAGGAGCGTGCTCCCCCGCCGTCCCGCTCGCCGCCGGGGTCGGGACGGTGGCCGCCGGGGTCGGGGACGGGCGCCGACGCGACGCCGGGACCGGGGGCGCGGCATCGGGCCGATCGGGGACGCGAGTCCGGGCCGGAGACGCGAGATCGGGCGGCCGAGCCGTTGCCGGAGCCGGTGGCCGAACCAGTGGCCGAACCGGTGGCCACGGCCGCGTGCCCGGCGGGCGCACCCGGCGGCGGGCCCGGCCGCCCGTGGCCGGGAGCGGTGGTTCATCGTGGATCGGCTATCCTCGCCCGGTGAGCGAGAAGAGTGTGACAGCGCTGTCGGAGGACTTCTCCGCGTGGTACAACGAGGTCGTCGTGCGAGCCGAGTTGGTGGAGCGGGGCCCGGTGCGCGGCACCATGGTCATCCGCCCCTACGGCTACCGGATCTGGGAGACGATCCAGGCCGACCTCGACGCGCGGATCAAGGCGGCCGGGCACGGCAACGTCGCCTTCCCATCGCTGATCCCCCAGTCCTACTTCCAGCGTGAGGCCGAGCACGTCGAGGGATTCTCCCCCGAACTGGCCGTGGTGACGCACGCGGGCGGCAAGAAGCTGGAGGAGCCGCTCGCCGTACGCCCCACCTCCGAGACGGTCTTCGGCGAGTACATGGCGCGCTGGATCGACTCCCACCGCGACCTGCCGCTGCTGCTCAACCAGTGGGCGAACGTGGTGCGCTGGGAGATGCGGCCGCGGCTGTTCCTGCGCACGACGGAGTTCCTGTGGCAGGAGGGGCACACCGCGCACATCGACGAGGCCGACGCGATGCGCGAGACGATGTGGGCGCTCGACACCTACGCCACGGTGGCGCGGGACATCGCGGCCATGCCCGTCGTCCCGGGTGAGAAGACGCCGGGCGAGCGGTTCGCCGGCGCCGTGCGCACCTACACCGTCGAGGGCATGATGCGCGACGGCCGCGCGCTCCAGGCCGGCACCTCGCACTACCTCGGCACCAACTTCGCGCGGGCCTTCGAGATCCAGTACCAGGACGAGGGGGGCGCGCTCCAGCTCGCCCACACCACCTCGTGGGGCATGAGCACCCGCATGATCGGCGGCGTGATCATGACGCACGGCGACGACAAGGGCCTGGTGCTGCCGCCGCGGCTGGCGCCCTACCAGGTCGTGATCGTGCCGATCGGGCGCAACGAGGCCGCGGAGCGCACGACGGCGGCGGCGCGTGCCCTGGCCGACGAGCTCAAGGCGGCCGGCGTGCGCGTGCACGTCGACGACAACCGGCCGCAGCTGTCCCCCGGGTTCAAGTTCAACGACTGGGAGATGCGCGGCGTACCGGTCCGGCTGGAGATCGGCCCGCGCGACCTGGAGGCCGAGGTCGTCACGCTGGCCCGCCGACTGCCGGTCGACGGGGTCGCGGGCAAGGAGCAGATCCCGCTCAAGCGGGTGGCCGAGCTGCTGCCCGGCATCCTCGACGACTTCCAGGCGTTCCTGCTGCGCCGCGCCGAGACCTTCCGCGACGAGCACACCGCCGACGTCGACAGCTGGGACGCGTTCACCGAGCAGGTCGCCGGCGGCTGGGCGCGCGCGTTCCACTGCGGGCGCACCGAGTGCGAGGACGAGATCAAGAACGAGACCGCCGCCACCCCGCGCTGCATCCCGGCCGAGGCGCCGGAGGAGTCGGGCCAGTGCGTCCGCTGCTCGCAGCCTTCGGTCTACGGCCGGCGAGTGATCTTCAGCCGCGCCTACTGATCCACCGGGTGCTCTCGTCCCGCGATCCGTCGGACGCCTTGTCCCACGATCCGCCGGGCGCTTCCGTTCCGTGATCCGCCGGGTGCTTTCGTCCCGCTGTGCGTGGCCGTCCGCCGCGCCGGTTCGCCGCCCGCGTCGTCCGTACGTGACGACGCGGCCGGGGTTCCGGCGCGGCGTTCTGTCGTCCGGGGGCCCGCTCGGATCACGGCCGCCGACGGTCCCGCACCCGTTCGGCGTCCAGGCGGACCACGCCGGCCCTCGCGGTGAACGGCGGTGCCGACCGGGGGTGAACACCGGGGGCGGTCCGTCGACGACGCGCCGGCATCGCGGTCACCGGCCCGCGGCCGGATGCGGCAGTCGGGACCGCGGTGGGCGGGGAATTCGCCCGGCGGACCCGCGCGACCCGCTGCCGGGCTGACCGGGGCCGATGCCGGCGGAGCCGGGGTCCCGTACGTCCCGGAGCGCCGGGGCCGTCTGGTCGAGGTCGGCCAACTGCCTTTATTATCATCGACGTTGCCCCAGGCAACCGGTATCCCGTCCCGTACGCATCCGGCATCCCGTTCGACGCCCGGGTCCGGCGCGGCTTCAGGCTCCGGCACCGGCGTGAGTCCGGCGGCGCGTCACCCGCCGCCGCCCGGTCCGGCGATCCGACCGCGTTCGACCGTCCTGCGACACGCCGCGCACGGCGAGGCGGCGGCCCGGCACAGCACGGCCACATGATCGTCGATCTCGACACGCGACGCGGTCAGGAGGGGGTCCGGGTGGTCATCCCCAGTCGTCGCCCCGCGCCCTCCCCCGCTCTCCGCGTCGCCGCACACGCAAGGACCAACCCATCTAGCGGGAGGTAGCTTCGTGGACCCCAACATCCCTGAGGCGTTACGGCGCTTCGACCTCACCGGCCGCGTGGCCGTGGTGACGGGGGCCTCGTCCGGGCTCGGCGCGGGGCTCGCCCGGGCGCTCGCCTCGGCCGGCGCCCGGGTGGCCCTGGTGGCTCGCCGGTACGACCGCCTCGTCAAGCTGGCCGACGAGATCGGAGGTCTTCCCGTCGCCTGCGACCTGCTGGACCAGGCCCAGCTGGAGGCGCTCGTCCCGCAGGTCACCGCCGAGCTGGGCGGCCCGGAGATCCTGGTGAACGTGGCGGGTGACATCTTCAGCCGCGACCCGGCCGAGATCGAACCGCTCGACGCGATACGCAAGACACTCGACCTCAACCTGGTCGCGCCGTTCCAGCTGTCCCAGGCCGTCTTCCCGCACATGGTCGCGGCCGGGCGGGGATCGATCGTCCACGTGTCCTCCATCAGCGGGCAGGTCGGCTTCCCCGGGTACCCGCAGGCCGCCTACGCCGCCAGCAAGCAGGGCCTGTCGGGGCTCACCGCCGAGCTGGCCGTGCAGTGGGCCCGGCACGGGATCCGGGTGAACACGCTCGCGCCGGGGTTCTTCCGCAGCGAGATCAACGACGAGCTGTACGAGGACGAACGCTTCCGCGCCTGGCTCCAGCGCAACACACCGCTGCCCGCCAACGCCGGCTTCGACGACTTCGCGGGCGCGGTCCTGTGGCTGGTCAGCGACGCCGGGCGACACGTGACGGGGCAGACGATCGCCGTCGACGGCGGCTTCACCACGCAGTAGCCGCGAGCGCCTTCGCGGGTCGGCGGCTCGGCGGATGGACGGGTCGGCGGGGTCGGCGGGTCGGCGGGTGGACGGGTTCCGGCGGCACGGGATCACCGGGACCCGCCGGCCGGTGGGGTCCGCCCGGATTGCCCGGAATCCGCCGGCCGGCGGGGTTCGCCGGCAACCCGCTGACCGCTGGTACCCGTTCTCCGCGACCCGGCTGACCCGGCTGACCCTGCCGCCCCCGGCTGACCCGGCCGACCCGGCGTCAGCGCGTTCGCCGGGGCCTGCCGCCGCTTTCGGCAGCCCGTTGTTCGTCCGCGACCGGGGGGCACGTTTTCTCACCCCTGGCCCGGGGCACGCACGGCGGCGACACCGTGAATTCATGGGTTCGGAACGGCCCGCCGGCCACGTGATCCAATTCACCGGCGTCCACGGCCAACCTGGGGATTCCCGGTGTCCCGCGTGATCAACCGACAGGCTTCCTGTACCAGTTGCCCCACGGATGCCTTGAACTGGGGGCGGAACTTCTGTACCGTCAGAGTCACGCACCTCATCCTCTCTGCTGGAGAGAAGCTGTCCGAGATCCTTGGTTCCTGATCGCCAATAGCTTTGTGCGCGCTTGCCCGGTACCCGATCGGCTACCTTTGAGGGCTCTTCCCCCGGACCAGGGGCCGTTTCTCCTTCACACCACGCACAACGGATCCCGTCCTGGAACGGGTGCCACGTCACGCTGCCCTCACGGGCCCCGGCCACGATGCCGTCGGCCCACGGTCTCCACCAGATATGGGTAAGCATGTAGGTCTCTGCGCTTGGAGTTTCGGTGGATGATCATTGGTTACTTTTCGACGGCCGATACCGGCTGCCCGCTGACGCGTCGACAGCGGCGCCGGTGGAGTCGATCGGATCGTTAGAGGCACTCGTCACCGACCTTCGGAAGCGATTATCGGCGGCACCAGGAGCAGGTTCGCGGAACGGCGCCGGCTCTTCGGCGCCACTGCCATCGGCATTACCCGGGCGGACGCCGCCCCGGATGCATGCGTGTGCCACGAAGTGTGTACGGGAGAAGCCGGGAAAGCAGCCGGGCGGCCCCGTCGGCCCGATGCCCCGTCAGGTCCGGGACCGGACGGAGGACCACTTACCCCCCGCTTCCCGTTCCCGCGGCCGTGACCTGGCGGGTGCCGCCATCCCCACGTCAGCGCGGTCGTTCCCGCCGCAGGAGATCCCGTCCGCCCCGGTGGACCGGTCCCGGCGCGGCGTACCCGATCTGCGGCGCAGCCCCGGCGGGACCCGGCACGCGGTCCGCCCGGCGGAAGCGCCGGCCCCCGCCCCGTCGATCGGACCGCGCCCACGGGGCCGGGCCGGCCGGGAGGAAGCGGCCCGATCGCGGCCCGATCGCCGAAGACCACTCCGCCGTCCGAGCGGATGTCCGAAGTCCGGCGACCGTGAAGGGCGCCGGAATCATGTCGGATTTCGCCGGGACCCGCGTCCCCGACCGGCATTCCCACGGATTTCTCTCCCGCCCGGTTCCCGTCGGCGGCCCGTACGCCTGCCCGTCGTACCCGCCCGGGGACGGCTTTGCGCGTCACCGGGCGGCCGGGGCCTTTCCCTGTCCGGTGCGGCGGCTACTGCGTGGCACGGACCGTACGTGACACCCCCTGCTGACGGGGAATTCCCGTTCACCTCCGCGGGCGCGGAGTCCGACCTCTCACGACACGTCTCTTCTTGACGAATACCTTGCTGAGGCGTTCCCATCTGTCCATGCTTGTTGCGTCTGCGGAACAGCGATGATCGGCGTAGGGAAACGGACATCACCGCATCTCTGGAGGGGAAATGGCAGCCGCATTCCTGGGATTGAACATCCTGCACGACACGTCGGCAGCGATAGTCGTTGACGGAGAATTGGTCTGCGCCATCGAGGAGGAGCGTTTCAACCGGGACCGGCATACCGCCGCGTTCCCCAGCTCCGCGATCGAGTACTGTCTCCAGCAGGCCGGCATACGCCGCGAGGACGTGCTCGGCGTGGGCCTCACCTTCGATTACGAGCAGTTCAAGAACAATGCCAATCCCTTCGACCAGAACGTCATCGACCGCGATGATCTCAGCGCGGACGGAATCGAACTGACCAAGAAGCTGAACACGGACACCTGGCGCGAGGCGCGGCTTCAGCTCGAACAGCACGGGCTGGAGAACGCGCGGTATTTCCGGCACCACCTGACGCATGCGGCGTGCGGCTACTACCTCAGCGGCTTCAGCGAGGCGAACGTCCTGGTGATGGACGGCCGCGGCGAACACGAGTCCACGTCGCTCTGGCACGCCCGCGGCACGCAGATCGACCACCTGGAGTCCTACCCGGTGACCGACTCGCTGGGGCACCTGTACACGTACGTGACGAGCCTGTGCGGCCTGTACGGCAAGAGCGGGCGCAACGGGAACGCCGGCCACCTCGGCTCCATCGGCAACGAGGGCAAGACGATGGGGCTTTCCGGGTACGGCTCCGACCGGATCAGCTTCAAGGACGTCGTCTCCTACGATGACGGGCGATACCACATCCACCTCGACAAGCTGCGCGACCTCGACGTCTACAAGGCGTCGCTGGGCAAGCCCGACGCGAACTCCCGGGACCTCGCCCACGGGGTGCAGCAGACCCTCGAAGAGGTGTACCGGTTCCTGGCGACACGCCTGGAGTCCCTCACCGGGTGCCGGCAGTTCGTGCTGGCCGGCGGCGTCGCCCTGAACTGCAACGCCAACGGCGCGCTGGCCGCCTCCCCCATCGTCGACGGCATCTCCGTCCCGCCGGCCGCCAACGACGCGGGGGCGGCGATCGGGGCGGCGTTCCTCCAGTGGGTCGAACACTCCGGCAAGGCCCCGGCGGTCCCGGCCGACCAGATCTACCTCGGCTCGGCGTTCGACGCGACCGCGGTGGCGGAGGCCGTCACGGCCAGCGGCGTCAGCCGCGTCGCCAAGCTCGACGACCCGGCCGCGGTGGCCGCGGCGGCCATCGCGGACGGCCATATCGTCGGCTGGTACCAGGGGAACATGGAGTTCGGCCCGCGCGCGCTGGGAAACCGCTCGATCCTGGCGGATCCGCGAAACCGGGACATGCCCGATAAAATCAACATGCGCGTGAAGTTCCGCGAATCGTGGCGCCCGTTCGCGCCTTCCGTCCTGGCCGAGGAGAACGCGGAATGGTTCGAGCCGGCAATTGAGTCGCCCTACATGCTGCTCGCCCTGAGCGTTCGGGAGGATCGACGCGACACGGTGCCGGCGATTACCCATGTCGACGGCAGCGCCCGGGTCCAGACGGTGACAGAGGAGGCGAACCCTCTTTACTACCGGCTGATCGACAGTTTTAGCAAACTCACCGGTGTCCCGATGGTCCTGAACACGTCGCTGAACATCCGGGGCGAGCCGATCGCCCGCACTCCGGAGGATGCCGTTCGGTGTTTTACCGAGTCGGGCCTTGACGTGCTCTTCATCGCTGATATGGTTATGTGGAAAGAGGGTGTCAGCCTAAATCTGAACGCGACCGGCACTGGTTCACGCCCATAGCCGGACCGGCTGGAAATAGGCGGAAGTCGCGCGTGTGCGCGCCCGGTGACTGCCCGCAGGCCAGCGTGGCCGGCGAATGAGGATATCGCCGGTCCCGCCGCGCCGGCGGAGCAGCACGGCATTGTTGCTGGGGGTTCTGCACGACACATAACAGGTATCCGAAACACATTTCCAGATTCACGTTGATTCTCAGCAAGCGGAGTTCTCAATGACGGAAAATAGCGTGTCTGCCGAGACGGCGGCGCTGGTTCACGAGATGGTTGCGGCAAAGGCCGCCGAGCACCCGGACGCCATCGCGCTGCGCTGGTCGGACGGGGAGATGACGTACCGGCAGGTCCAGGCCTCGATCCAGCGGTTCGCCCGGCACCTGGTGGGCACCCGGCGTGCCGCGCTGTTCAACGACCGGTCCCCCGAGTTAGTCATAGCCGTCCTGGCCGTGCTCGCCTGCGGTGGGGGGTACGTCCCGCTGGACAACACCTACCCCAGGCGCCGGCTCGACTACATGCTGGCCAACAGCGGCGCGGACCGCCTGCTGTGCCGGTCCGCGCTCGCCGACCTGATCACCATCCCGGACGGGTGCCGGCTGGAGATCCTCGACGACGTCGTGCAGGACGACGCCGCCGCGCAGGAGAGCGCCGAGGCGGACCTGCGGCAGTCCGCCGCCGAGGTCTCGGTGGAGGACACCGCCTACGTCACCTACACCTCCGGTTCCACCGGGTGGCCCAAGGGTGTCGAGATGCCGCACCGCGCCCTGGCGAACATCATCGCCTGGCAGGTCGCCGACTCCGGCTCCACGGTCGGCTGGAACACCCTGCAGCTGTGGCCGCTCAGCGTGGACGTCGCGTTCCAGGAGATCATGGCGACCTGGGCCAGCGGCGGAACCGTGGTCCTGGTGAAGGAGGAGACCCGCCAGGACTGGAAGAAGCTGCTCCAGTACATCGACGAGCAGCAGATCCACCGCGTGTACCTGTCGTTCACCACGCTCTACCAGGTGATCGAGGCCGCGCACCAGACGGGGCTCTACCCCACCTCGCTGCGGGAGGTCATCACCGCCGGGGAGCAGCTCCAGATCAACGACTCGGTGCGGCAGTTCTTCGCCAAGACCGGCGCGCAGCTGCAGAACCAGTACGGCATGACGGAGACGCACATCGTCGCCGCCAAGACCCTGTCGGGCGATCCGCTGAAGTGGCCCGACCGGCCCACGATCGGCAAGGCCATCAACAACGCGATCGTCGAGGTCGTGGACGCGGACATGCGGCCGCTCCCGGTCGGCACCGAGGGTGAGATCTGCATCGGCGGGGCGCCGGTCCCGGTCGGCTACCTGAACCTGCCCGACCTGACGGCCCAGCGGTTCCGGCCGTGGACCGGACGCGAGACGCAGGCCTACCTGTCCGGCGACCACGGACGGCTGCTTCCCGACGGGGAGATCGAGTTCCTCGGGCGCCGCGACACCCAGGTGAAGATCAACAGCGCGCGGATCGAGCTGGAGGAGATCGAGATCCAGCTCAGGGCGCTGGAAAGCGTCAGCGACGCCCTGGTGACGGCGCACACCGAAGGCGAGGAGCAGTTCCTCGCCGTTCACTTCATCCCCGCGCCCGGCTCGGACATCGACGGGGAGAAACTGCGCCAGAAGCTGACCGAGGTCCTTCCGCGCCACTTCGTTCCCGCGCGCTACCTCGAAGTGGCGTCGTTCCCCTTCACCCCCGTGGGAAAGGTCGACCGCGACGCCCTCGCACGTTCGGTCACCGTGTAGCGATTCCGGCCGCACCGCCGGTCGTACCGACGGCGGGTGAACGGACGCCGGTCCTTTCGACGTCCCGGTGACACCGTTCGGAGAAAGGGATCCCCGCCGGCTCGGCGAGTCCGGCGGGGATCTCTTCCGAACAGATGGACGAACCGCAGGCGTTGACGGGTTCGCGTGATGTGCCGGACCTTTCGGCCGGACCGCACCAGGTCCTCACGAAGGTCCGGCACATCAGGGCGAGCAGCACGAAGCACAGCAGCGACAACTCGAACTCACACAAGAGGAACAACGGAATACCAGGGAGCAGACATGCACCGACTTCCGAGCGCCTTCGAGTTCCAAAACTCTGTGGAGACCATCCGCGCGCACCACTGGCGGTCCTACACGGATACCTACAAGGGTTGTGAGTTCGAGTGCCAGTACTGCCTCTACAAGGGCCCCGGGGAGTACGGCCGGCACGTGCGCCCGGTCGACGGTTCCATCCCGGCGCGCAGTGACCTGGGCATCGTCGATATCGGTACGACGACCGACCCGTACCAGCCGATGGAGGCCGAGCAGAAGCTGACGCGCTCGATTCTCGAGGCCGCCGCCGCGACGGAGATCCCGCTGTTCGTGCTCACCCGCGGCACGCTGGTGCTGCGTGACGTGGACGTGCTGCGCGACCTGGCCTCGGCCGGCCTGGTGGAGGTGTGCATCTCCGTCATCACGCTCAACGAGGATGTCGCGGCCCAGATCGAGCCGGGCGCTCCTCGTCCCCACGAGCGGCTGCGCGTCGCGGAGCAGCTGGCGGCGCACGACATCCCCGTCGCGTTCCACGTGGCGCCGCTGATTCCCGGTCTCGACACCCCGGAGAACGTGGCCGCGATGGGCAAGCGGCTCGCCGAGGCATGCGGCAGCCACATCTTCAGCGCGATGCTCGGCGCCCGCAAGCCGTACTGGGCCCCGTTCTACAAGAGCATGGACGCCGCCGCCGAGTACTGCGGATCGTTCGAGACCTTCGAGCGGGCCTACCCCCGGGACTTCGACTTCAGCCGCGGCGCGGCCGACACCTGCGACTTCGAATACGCGCTGCCGGCGCTCACCCCGCTGCGGGACGGCGTCACCGCCGGCGGGGCCACCTACGTCTCGGAGAACTACCCCTTCCTGACCACCGGGGCGCTGGAGGGGGGGATCTACCAGTGGAAGCTGCCGACCGTCTACGACATGGCCAGCTGGATCGAGGCCCGCGGCGCGGTCGCCGAATGGGCCGACTTCCTCACGTGGTACCGCGGCTTCGGTCCGAGCGAGCGGCTCGTCGGACTGGTCCGGTCCCTGTGGGAGAGCGGCGAGCTGTTCCTCGGCACCCGCCTGGCCAAGCAGAACGACGGCTACGTCGCCTCCGAGGAGTTGCTGATGCCCGCCCAGCACACCCTCGTCGCCAAGCGCACGCCCGTCGCCTGACCGGTCCACCGCGCGGGGCCGGTCCACCGCGCGGGGCCGGGGCGACGGCCGGCCGGTGACCCGCGACGGCGGTCGCCACCGGCCGGACCGGGCCCGCGCGGGACGTGCGGGAGCGGGAGCCGACGGGCGAGGGCGCGTACCGGGCGGCCGGGCCGGTCGCCCGGTACGCGCCGGCCGGGCGCCCGTAACCGTCCGGCCGCCCGCTCCCCACCCGGGACCGCTCCTTCGAGTCCACCCCATCGACCGCCATCACATCGAATTCCACCCCATCGACTTCCGCGCCCCACGGCCGTGCCGGAACCTTTCGGCAACCGGCGGGGCCCGCGGCGGCGGGACACGCCGGACGTGACCGCCGCCGGGGCCGTTCCGCAGGCCGGGCCGGGTCCGAGGCGGCCCGGGCAGCGGATGTCGCCCCCGGCCGGTGCGCCTCCCGGGCACCGGCGACGTCCCACCACGATCCGGAGCGGGTGCCGAGCGCACCGGAGACGGCGGGAGCTGTACCGGACCCCCGCACGGTGCGCGGTCCCGTCCGGTGACACCGCTACCGCAATCCCGCGTACGAGCGACTCGCGCAGACGCCAACAGCCGGCCGAAGGGACGCAACGATGACGCACTCCACGGATGAGCAGACGGTCGAGCCCACAGGTGAGCGGTTCGCCACGCTGGAGGAGATCTACGCCCGCGCGCGGGAACGCCTGGACGCGGACACCTGGGCGGTACTCGACGGCGGCGCCGGTGTGGAGCAGAGCCTGCGCGACAACCTCGCGGCGCTGAGCAGGTGGAGCTTCCGCCCGAAGTACCTGTCCGGGGTGACGGAGTTGGTCACCGGTACCACCTTCCTCGGCATCGACCTGGCCTTCCCCGTGCTCACCGCGCCGATCGGCGGGGACGGCATGTTCCATGAACGCGGCCAGTGCGAGATCGCCGCCGCGACCGCCATGGCGGGCATCGCTCCGGTGGTCTCCGAGGCGTCCCGCTTCTCCCTGGAGACCGTGGCCGCCGCCGGCGACGGTCCGAAGATCATGCAACTGCACGCGTGGGGCGAGCCGGAGGAGTTCCTCGCCCTCGCCCACCGCGCCTGCCAGGCCGGCTACGCCGCGCTCTGCGTCACCATCGACTGCCCCACGCTGGGGTGGCGGGAACGCACCATGACGCGGCGTTTCGTAACGCCCCAGGAGCAGTGGAGCGGCAACTACGGCGCCGACGCCACCTCGGCGGCCAACCGGCTGGTCTCCGGCTCCGGTTCGGACTGGACCTGGGAGACCCTGTCCCAGGTGCGGCAGCGGCTGGACGTCCCGATGCTGGTCAAGGGGGTCCTGACCGGGGAGGACGCCGAACTCGCCGTCGCCGCCGGCGTGGACGGGATCGTGGTGTCCAACCACGGCGGCCGGCAGCTGGACTGCCTGCCCGGCACGGTGGACCAACTGCCCGAGGTGGTGGAGACGGTACGCGGCCGGGTGCCGGTCGCGGTCGACGGCGGCATCCGGCGCGGCGCCGACGTGCTCAAGGCGCTCGCGCTGGGCGCGGACGTGGTCCTGGTCGGCCGCCTGACCGCGATGGCCCTGGCGGCCGGCGGCGCGGCCGGGGTCTACGCGGCGCTGAGCCTGCTGCGCGCGGAGTTCGAACGCTCCATGCTCCTCGCCGGCCGCCGGGCCCTCAAGGACCTCGACCGCTCGGTCGTCCAGCCGCGCGCGGGGGGACCGCGGTGAGGGGTGAACCCTGCGGGGGCCGGTCCGGGTGATCCCGGCGTACCGGAGCGGTCCGCGCCCCGGTACGCGGGTGGACGGTGTGCCACGCGAACCCGGTGCCGGGCCTCTGTGACAGGGACGGCTCGGCGTCGGGGACGCCTCGGCGCCGGGGCGGCTCGGTGACGGGGACGCGGGACGCTTCGACGCCGGGGACGCATCGGAGACGGGGATGCCCCGGCGCCGGTCGGGGCATGACAGTGCGGGTAGTGAGTGACGAGTGGATGGAGCAGTCGAGATGGTCGACACCGACAGCGCGATCGATTGGAAGGCGATGGCCGAGAAGGTCACGCCGGACGCCCGCCCTTTGGTGCACGGACAGCGGATCGATGTCGGCGGCGGCACCTTCGATCTGCTCAGCCCGCGGGACGGGAGCCTGCTGAGCGCGGTTCCCGCCTGCGGTGAGGCGGAGGTGAACGACGCGGTGGCGTACGCGCGCGCCGAACAGCGGCTCGGCGACTGGCCGAGGCGCTCACCGCGCGGACGCGGCGAAGTGCTGGCCGCGTGGGCGGACGCGATCGAGGCCGAGCGGGTCGAACTGGCGCTGCTGATCAGCCTGGAGACCGGCAAGCCGATCAGGGACGCGGTCGGGATCGATCTGCGCGGCGTCGTGCGGGCCGTCCGCTGGTACGCCGCGCTCGCCGACAAGCTCCACGGCGACCACCCCGACGTCGGCGGTGACGACGTGGCGCTGGTGAGCCGGGAACCGGTCGGGGTGGTCGGCATCCTGACCCCGTGGAACTTCCCGCTGGCGCTCCTCGGCTACGACGTGGCGCCGGCGCTGATGCTCGGCAACTCGGTGGTCGTCAAGCCGTCGGAGCAGGCGCCGCTGTCCGTGCTGCGCTGCTGCGAACTCGCCGTGCAGGCGGGCCTGCCCCGGGACGCACTGAGCGTCGTTCCCGGGCTCGGCCGCGTGGCGGGGCAGGCGATCGGCCGGCACCCCGACATCGACTCGGTCGCGGTGACCGGCTCGGCGGCGACCGGCCGCGCGGTGATCCGCGCCAGCGGGGAGAGCAACGGCAAGCGCGTCTGGCCGGAGTTGGGCGGGAAGTCGGCCGCCGTGGTGTTCAAGGACGTCCGTGACATCGGCGAGGCGGCGCGCGCGGTGGCGTGGGGCGCGTACTTCAACCAGGGGGAGATGTGCACCGGCTGCTCGCGCCTGCTGGTCGAGCGCGAGGTGTACGCCGAGTTCATGGACGCGCTGGGTACCGAGATCGACAAGCTGCGGGTGGGCGACCCGCTCGACTGGGAGACCTCCGTCGGCGCGCTGACCACCGAACACCAGCTGCGTGACGCCCAGCTGGCCACCGAGGAGGCCGTGGCGGGCGGCGGACGCGTCCTGCGCGGCGGGGAGAGCGTGGCGGCGGTGGCCGGCGGCCGCTACTTCGCGCCGACCCTGCTCGCCGACGCGCCGGAGTCGAGCCGGGTCTTCACCGAGGAGGTGTTCGCGCCGGTCGCGGCCGCCCGCCCGTTCGACGACGTCGACGAGGCGCTGCGCGTGGCGTTCTCCTCCGGGTACGGCATGGGCGTGTCGGTGTGGACGTCCTCCATGGACACGGCGTTCCGGGTGACGCGCGCGGTGAAGGCGGGCATCGCCTGGGTCAACTGCTTCGAGGGCGACGACCTCACCGTCCCGGTCGGCGGCGTCGGCAGGTCCGGCTACGGGCGCACCAAGGGCACCGCCGTCCTCGACAAGTACTCCGACGTGAAGACCACTTGGGTGCGGTTGGGAGACCGCTGAGGGCGGCGGGGCTGACGGCGGCCGTGGAGACCGATGGCGGCAACGGCTCACGGCGCCGTTCAGCCCCGCACACCGCACCGGTGCCGGCGGCCTCGAAAAACGCGGTCCGCGATGCCGTCGGTCTCCACGGCACCCGAGCCGTCCCGCCGTCCGGACTCAATCCGGCACCGAATCCGGACGGAATCCCGACCGAATCCTGATTGAATCCGGAATCGAATACCGGACGGAATTTCGGGGCCGCCTCCCGGGCCGAATCCGGGCCGCATCACCGATGACCACCTTGACGAGGCCAGGTAACGCGCCGGTCGAACATGCGACGCAAGGGCATCACGTGCATCGCCGTGCCGCCGCAACAGCGAGCGAGAGCCGCAATAGCGAGTACGACAGGATTCGCTGCCACCGAGAGGAATTCCTGATGCTTTACGCCTTTGGTTTCGACCGGCTGGCGGTGCTGGCCAGCGATCTGTACTTTCTGCACGCCGATCCCCCGAAAGGCCAGGAAGGGGCGGAGCACGGCGTCCGGCTGGAGCTGCGCCACATCAGGCCCGGTGAACTCAAGGGGTCGATCTACTCGTCCCGGCCGATCAGCGTCGACGAGCCGATCTGGCGGGCCGACCTGCTGGAGTCGGTGGACGGTCGCCCGGGCAGCTTCGACCGGACACACCATCATCCGAGATTCTCCGGGTGGAACGAGAGCGAGCGGGCCTTCGAGGAGGACCTGTTCGCCGACCCGGTCGGCTGGCTGGGCCGGAAGCTGTCGGACCTGCCGGGCCTGCTGGCGCAGGCCGGCGTCGCCGCGGACACGGCAAGTCCGGACGACCTGGCCGGCCTGCGGCTCGCGGTGCCGGAGATCCTCGATGCGGTCCAGCGGATGCTGGCCAGGGTGCGGGCGGGCGAGTTGGGCCGGCCGCCGCTGAATCCCCCGCCGGGAAGCATCCGCGCCAGCTGGCTCTGAGCACCTCGCCGGGCGTTCCGCGTCGGACGTTCTGCGATGGGACGTTCTGCGATCGGACGCTCCGCCGCCGACCGGTCCGCCGCCGGGCGTTCCATCGACGGCCGTTCCACCGATGGCCGTTGCACCGGCGGGCTTCCGCGCGCGGCCTGCTGCCGCGCGGTTCAACGAGACGAGAGGTGGACGTCAGTGGAGAGATGGGGCGCGGACCTGTACGGCGATCCCTGCGACGGCTGCGGCTACCGCTGGTCCCTGACGCCGCACGAGGCGATCCGGGTCCTCGAAGGGCTGCCCGACCGCTTCCGCGAACTGCTCAAGGGGTGCACCGGGGACGAACGCCACCCCGACCTGGCGTGGGGGCCCATCGAGTACGTCTGCCACGTGACCGACAACCTGCGGATCTGGGCCGAAGGGCTCGCCGGCGCCCGGCTGTCCGGGGAGGTCCACGTACCCGGCTACGACCCGGACCTCCTGGCACAGGCCCGCCGTTACCACCGGATCGCACCGGCGGCCGCCCTCTGGTCGCTGGAGCGAGCGGCGACGGCCTGGTCGGATTCGGTCACCGCGGCCCTGGCGGACGGCGTCGTCCTCCAGCACGCCGCCCGAGGCGCCCAGCGCGCGGAGGACGTCGCCCGCAACAACCCGCACGACGCCTACCACCACGCCTGGGACATCGAGCGCATCATCGCGTCCGCGCGGTGACCGTGCGGCGGCCGCGGCACGCGTGGGGATCGGGTGCCCGCGTGGTGACGGGTGACGGGCGACGAGGGACGCGGCTGCCGGGCGCTCCCGGGTGACGTGGCCGCCGGGCGCCCCGGGACGCTCTCCGGGCCACCGGATCGGTGCGCTGCCCGCGAACCGGCGCCCCGGGCACCGCACCATGCGCACGCCGGGCACGCCGGGCGACGCCGGTACGCCACCGTGACGCCGGTACGCCACCGTGACGCGGTCAGGGCAGCAGCCGGTGGTCCGTCTCCGCGCGCAACGTCTCCAGCGCACGCTTCGTCAGGACGTCGACCTGCTCCTGCTCGTCGGGCTCCAGCGGGCTGCGGCGGTGGGCGTTCGCCGGTTCGAAGACCTCCGCCCTGGACCCCTTGGAGTACCTCTTGCTCTCCTCCTCGAACGCGGCCGGCAGTCCACCGGCGGCGGCGAGGCCGAACCAGCTCTCGGTCGCGACCAGGGATTCGGCTTTCGCGCCCGCCAGCTCCCGGTATTCCAGAGTGCGCCAGCGAATGCCGGTTCCGGCCGGCCCGAAACTGTCCACGATCCGCTGCCAGGTGTTCGCGTAGAACTCCACGGAGCCCAGCGGAGTGTCGGCGACACCCGCGAGGTACCGGGCGGCCCGACCGTCCTCGGTGTCCCTGCCCCACGAGGGGGACTGCGCCACGTTGGAGGCCACCACCTCCTCGGGCTCGCGCCAGACGAACAGCCAGGTGGCGTGCTCGCTCCCGTTCAGCGCGGCCACCACGAGCGGCGTGATCCAACTGGTGAGCTTGATGACGAGTTCACGTCCCGCGACGGCCGCGGCGTGGCAGCTGAAGTTCATCAAGGCCCTCAGCAGGGCGGCGGAATCCGCGGCCTCCGCCGCATCGGCGGCCAGGGCGATCCTGCGCGCGGGGACGGTGACGAAGTCCGGCTCCTTGAGAACCATGGTCGTGGGCCGCAGAGTGAGGAGGTTGGCCAGCAGCGTCGATCCGCACCGGGACGTGTGGGCGATCAGGCGAAGGTGTTCATCGTCCCGCCGGTCGGCGAACTGCTCCACGAACGCACGAAAGGGAACCACTTTGTGGTCCCCCGCATCGACTCCGGCCACGGTATCGCTGTACCAGACCTCCTGAAACCCGGAATGCGCCAGCTTGGCGAGCAGGACGACACCATCGTCGAGATCGATGTCCGCAGGAAGGTAACCCGCCCTTGCCAGCTCAGCTAAGTTTTCCTCTGCGGGCATCTCTTCCCCCTGAAGTTTCCCATGGAGCTTCATTTCTCGTCCGAGTAACCACCGGGCGCGGCGCAGCCGCCTTCACGGGCGGACGCGGATGGTCCGGATCGCCTTGCCGGGGTGCTGTGAAACGAGGTGCTGTGAAGCAACGCCAACGTTAGCTGAAGTGTAACCGGAACGGTGAAGAATCCCACCTCGCGATTTCGGCCGGACCGGCGTCCGCGGGTCGATCGGATAAGCGGGAAGCGCTTCCGAGCCAGGGGGACGGGAGGCGTATCGAAGACGCCGTCGGCCCCGGCCCGGGAAGGGCTCTCCCGGCGAAGCGACGGACAGGTTCCGCCCCCGCCTTCGCCCGTTCCCGCCCCGGGACGCCGGTACCGCCGACCGCCCCGACCCATCGGCGCCCGGGCCCCGTTCCCCCGTGACGTCGGCCGGTCAGGCGCCGGCGAGGGTGGCGACCAGGAGCGCCTTGATGGTGTGCATGCGGTTTTCGGCCTGGTCGAAGACCACCGATCGCGGTGACTCGAAGACCTCGTCGGTGACCTCCAGCGAGGTCAGGCCGTGCCGGGCGTGCACCTCGCGGGCGACCGCGGTGCCCAGGTCATGGAAGGCCGGCAGGCAGTGCATGAACCGGGCGTCCGGGTTGCCGGTCGCCCTCATGACGTCCATGGTCACCGCGTACGGCGCCAGCAGGGCGATCCGCTCGTCCCAGATCTCCTGCGGTTCCCCCATCGACACCCACACGTCGGTGTGCACGAAGTCGGCGCCGCGCACTCCGACGGCGACGTCCTCGGTGAGGTTGATCCGCGCCCCGCTGGCCGCCGCGAACCGGTGGGCCAGCGCGACGACCCACGCCTGCGGCCACAGCGCCTCGGGCGCCACGATGCTGACGTCCATGCCGAGCAGCGCGCCGGTGACCAGCAGGGAGTTGCCGGTGTTGTAGCGGGCGTCGCCCAGGTAGGCGTAGGAGATGTCGGTCAGCGGCTTGGCGCTGTACTCGGACATGGTGAGGACGTCGGCGAGCATCTGGGTGGGGTGCCACAGGTCGCTCAGCCCGTTCCACACCGGCACGCCCGCGTGGGCGGCCAGCTCCTCGACGACCTCGTGCCCGTTGCCCCGGTACTCGATGCCGTCGAACATCCGGCCCAGCACCCGTGCGGTGTCGCGGACCGACTCCTTGTGCCCGATCTGCGAGCCGGCCGGGTCGAGGTAGGTGGTCGAGGCGCCCTGGTCGGCGGCCGCGACCTCGAAGGCGCAACGGGTGCGCGTGGAGGTCTTCTCGAAGACCAGCGCGAGATTGCGCCCGGTCAGCATCCGCTCCTCGGCGCGGTCCCGCTTGGCGGCCTTGAGCCGGGCGGCCAGGTCCACCAGGTGGTGGAACTCCTCGGCGGTGAAGTCCTCCTCCTTGAGGAAGTGCCGGCCGGTGAGGTCGGTGGCCAATGGGGGCTCCTAGGTCGCGGCGACTCCGAATACTGGAAGTCTATACGATGGGCAACATTCTTATGCGGACGGGGGTGTCCGCCGTTCGGTGCCCACCGCGGAGTGTCCGCCTGGGGGAGCCGCCGTGGGGTGCCGGCGTCGTCGCGCGGGGAACGGCGTCGGGCGGTGGCCGGCGGCGGACCGGGCCCGGCGATGTCGGTGTTCCGTAGGGAAGCGTGGGTTGATATCGGGGTGCTGTCGGGGCTCTGTCGGTGGCGGGCCGGATGCTGATCGACATGGCTGACCTTCTCGTACGATCCGACGACGATATGACCCCCTACGCCTTCGACGACGGCACCGGGCCCACGCTGCTGGTCGTTCACCCGGGCGGCGGTGACGCCACGAGCTGGGAGGCCGTCACGGGTCCGCTCACCGCTGACTTCCGGGTGGTCCGGGTCCGGCGCCGGATCTACCTGCCCGGCGCCGAACTCCCCCGGACCCACTCGATGGCGGTCGAGGCGGCGGACATCCTGGCGGTCGCCGAACTGCTGGCGGGGCCCGTGCTGCTGGCCGGGCACTCCTCCGGCGCCGTCGCCGCACTGGAGGCGGCGGTACGGGCCCCTTCCGCGTTCGCCGGGCTGTTCCTCTACGAGCCCCCGGTGCCCACCCGTTACCCGGTCGGCGGTGCGGCGGGGCTCCGGGCCCGCGCCGCGCTCGACGCGGGCGACCCGGTGGAGGCGATGCGCATCCACCTCGGCGACATCGTCAGGATGCCGCGCCCGGTGGTCGACGCGATGTTCCGCGACCCGGGCACCCGGGCCGCGTTCGCCCGCTGCGCCGCCGCGCAGATCACCGACAACGAGTCGATCGAGGCACTCGGCATCGGCGTCGACCGGTACACGGCACTGACGACGCCGACCACCCTGGTCGAGGGCGACCTCAGCCCCACCCACCTGCGCGAACGCGCCGCCGACCTGGCGGCGGCCCTGCCGGACGCACGACTGCTCACCCTCGCCGGCCAGGGACACATCGCCCACCTCACCGCACCGCAGACCCTGATCGCCGCGATCCGCGAGATGGCGGCGCGGGTCCTCGGCTGAGCGACCGGACGGCGGGGCCGGCGCACGCGGGCGCCGGCTCTGTCGTGCGGGGCCGGTGTGGGGGCGGGCAGGTGTGCGGGCGGGCAGGTGTGCAGGCGTACCGCTTGCGGGCGTACCGCCTTGGCGTCGTACGGGCGGAACGTCGTACGACCTGAACGTCGTACAGGCGGTACGTCACACCGGCGGAACGCCGTACGTGCTGAACGGCATACGTGCTGAACGGCACACCAGCGTGACGGCACTCAAGCTGAACGGCGTCCCCCCTGAACGTCATACAAGAGGGAAGTCCCACGTTCACCCGGTCGTACCGCCGGACGACAACAACCCGGCGAGCGGCGCAGCATGCCGTGCCGTCAGACCGTGCTCCCGAGGGTGCCGTGCGATGATCCGCCGGTCAGACCGGGTCGCGTTCCACCGGGCAGCTCATGCAGCGCGGGCCGCCGCGGCCCCGGCCGAGTTCGCTGCCGGGGATGGTGATGACCTCGATGCCGCGCTTGCGCAGAAAGGTGTTCGTGGTGACGTTGCGCTCGTAGGCCACGACCACGCCCGGCTCGACGGCGAGCACATTGCAGCCGTCGTCCCACTGCTCGCGTTCCGCCGCGTGGACGTCCTGCGTCGCGGTCAGCACCCGGATCGCGTCGAGCCCCAGGGCCGCCGCGATCGCCTGGTGCATCTGCTCCGGCGGGTGGTCGGTGACCTTCAGCTCGTCCGCGCCCTGTCCCGGTTCGATGGTGTACGACCGCAGCATGCCCAGGCCCGCGTACTGGGTGAAGGTGTCGCCGTCGACCATGGTCATCACGGTGTCGAGGTGCATGAACGCGCGGCGCTTCGGCATGTCGAGGGCCACGATGGTGCGGGCGGAACCGGCGGCGAACAGCCCGCGGGCCAGCATCTCCACCGCCTGCGGGGTGGTGCGCTCGCTCATCCCGATCAGCACGGCACCGTTGCCGATCACCAGCACGTCGCCGCCCTCGATGGTCGACGGGTAGGTGGCCTGGCCCTCCGACCAGACGTGGAACTCACCGGTGGCGAACATCGGGTGGTGCCGGTAGATCGCCTCGAAGTGCACGGTCTCCCGCCACCGGGCGGGCCAGCGCATCGCGTTGATGCTGACCCCGTCGTACACCCAGGCCGAGGTGTCGCGGGTGAACAGGTGGTTGGGCAGCGGGGCGAGCAGGAAGTCGTCGAGCTCCATCACGTGGAAACGCACCGACGCGGGCTCGGGGAACCGCTCCAGGAACTCGCGCTTGGTCAGGCCGCCGACCAGCGCCTCGACCAGGTCGGGCACCTCCAGCTGGTCCACGGCGGCCCGCAGGTGGTCGGTGGCCAGCGGGCCGAACTCCTTCTCGTCGAAGATCCGGTCCAGCACCAGCCGCCTGGCGACCGGCTCCTGCATCGTCTCGCGCAGCAGGTCACCGAAGAGGTTCACCTCCACTCCCCGGTCCCGGAGTATGTCGGCGAACGCGTCGTGTTCGGCACGCGCCCGCCGGACCCACAGCACGTCGTCGAACAGCAACTGGTCCTTGTTCGACGGGGTGAGTCTTTTCAGCTCCAGGTCCGGGCGGTGCAGGATGACGCGACGCAGCCGCCCGGCCTCGGAATCCACGTGGAAGCCCATGAAGCGAACCTTCCCATGCCGAGCCCCCGCGGACCCTCGCTCCGCGGGGTTTCCTCCGCCACACTCCCGTCCGCGAGCGGTCCGCAAGCGGCCCGCGCGGGGGCCGGGAAGGAGCCGGGAAGGAGCCGGGAGGAGGCCGGAAGAGGGCCGGGAGGGACGTGCCGCGCACCGGACCGGGACCGGTGCGCGGCGCGTCCGTCCGGTCACAGCCGGGGGTCGACCGGCTCCGACTCCAGCGCGAGCACGGCGAAGACCGCCTCGTGCGTCCGCCACAGCGGCTCCCCCGCCGCGAGCCGGTCGAGCGCTTCGAGCCCGAGCGCGTACTCGCGCAGCGCGAGCGACCGCTTGTGACCCAGGGCACGGCCGCGCAGCCGCGCCAGGGTCTCGGGACGGGTGTACTCCGGCCCGTAGATGATCCGCAGATACTCCCGGCCGCGGCATTTCACGCCCGGCTGGACCAGGCCCTTGGGGCCGCGGACGAACGCCGGGAGCGGTTTGACGACCATCCCCTCGCCGCCGGCCGCCGTCAGCTCCAGCCACCAGTCGGTACCGGCCGCGACCGACGCGAGGTCCCCGGTGTCCACCAGCAGCCGCCGGGTGCCCTGGAGCAGGCCGCTGGTGTCGGCGGCCACCAGGCGGTCGATCAGCGCGAGCTGCTCGTCGTGCGCGGTGGCCGCCAGGGAGCGGCCCTCCACCGCCAGCAGCTGGAACGGCGCGAGCCGCACGCCGTCCAGGCCGTCGGTGGTCCAGCAGTACCGCCGGTAGGCGTCGGTGAACGCGCCTGCGGCCTGCGCGCGTTCCCGCTGCCGGCCGAGCAGTTCGCCGACGTCCGTGCCGCGGGCGCCGGCCGCCTCCAGCGCGGCCAGCGCGCCGGGGAAGACCGTGCGGGCCGCGGCGCCCACCGCCGCGTACTGGCGGCGCAGCAGACCGGACGCCTTGAGCGACCAGGGCAGCAGTTCCGCGTCGAGCAGCAGCCAGCCGGTGTCCAGCGTGTCCCACAGCCCGGCGGCCCCGACCGCGTCGCGCAGCCGGCCGAGGACCTCCTCGGTGACGTCGGCGTCGTCGAAGAACGGCCGCCCGGTGCGGGTGTGCAGCGCGCCGGTGACGCCGGCCGGCGCGCCGAAGCGGGCCGCGGCGGTGTCCGCGTCCCGGCAGACCAGGGCCACCGCGCGCGAGCCCATGTGCTTCTCCTCGCAGACCACCTGCCGCACGCCGTCCGCCCGGTAGCCGGCGAACGCCTCCGCCGGGTGCTCCAGGTAGCCGTCGAGCGAGGAGGTCGCGCAGGGGGCCATGGTCGGCGGCAGGTAGGCCAGCAGCCCGGGGGCCACGGCGAACCGGCTCATGACCTCCAGCGCGGCGGCCGCGTTCTCCTCCCGCACCGCGACACGCCCGTGGTGGGCGGTCTCCACGGTCCGGCGGCCGGTGACGTCGGCCAGGTCCAGCGGCCGGCCGTCGAGTCCGCCGGGCGCGTCGGCCCGCAGCGGGCGCACCGGTTCGTACCAGACGCGCTCGGCCGGCACGGCGACCGTCCGCCGTTCCGGCCAGCGCAGCGCGGTCAGCTCGTTGCCGAAGACGCAGCCGGTGTCCAGGCACAGGGTGTTGTTGAGCCAGCCGGTGCGCGGGACGGGGGTGTGGCCGTAGACGACCGCGGCGCGGCCCCGGTAGTCCTCGGCCCACGGGTAGCGCACCGGCAGGCCGTACTCGTCGGTCTCGCCGGTGGTGTCCCCGTACATCGCGAAGGACCGCACCCGGCCGGAAGTGCGGCCGTGGTACTTCTCCGGCAGGCCGGCGTGGCAGACCACCAGCGCGCCGCCGTCCAGCACGTAGTGGCTGACCAGGGACGCGACGAACTCGGTGACCCGGCCGCGGAAGTCGGGGTCCCGCTCGTCCTGCCGCGCCAGCTGCTCGACGGTCTCGGCCAGCCCGTGGGTCAACCGCACGCTGCGGCCGCGCAGCTGGCGGCCGAGTTTGTTCTCGTGGTTGCCCGAGACGCACAGCGCCTGCCCATCGGCGACCATGCCCATGACCAGGCGCAGCACGCCGGGGCTGTCCGGCCCGCGGTCGACCAGGTCGCCGACGAAGACCGCCGTGCGTCCCTCGGGGTGCTCGGCGCCGACCGGCCGGCCGTCGGCGTCACACCGCAGCCGGTATCCGAGCGTGGTGAGCAGCGTCTCCAGTTCGGAACGGCAGCCGTGGACGTCGCCGATGATGTCGAACGGTCCGGTCAGGTGCCGTTTGTCGTTGTACCGCGGCTCCAGCACGACGGTGGCCGCCTCGACCTCGTCGACCCCGCGCAGGATGTGCGTCCTGCGGAAGCCCTCGCGCTCCAACTGCCGCAGAGACCGCCGCAGTTCGCGCTGCTGGCGGTCGACGACGTGCCGCTTGAGATGGGCGCGCTCCGGGCGTTCCGCGTTGCGTGCGACGCACACGTCGGCGGGCACGTCCAGCACGATCGCGATCGGCAGCACGTCGTGCTCACGGGCCAGCCGGACCAGCCCGCGGCGGCTCTCGCTCTGCACACTGGTGGCGTCGACCACGGTGAGCCGCCCGGCGGCCAGCCGCTTGCCCGCGATGTAGTGCAGCACGTCGAAGGCGTCACCGCTGACGCTCTGGTCGTTCTCGTCGTCACTGACCAGGCCACGGCATACGTCCGACGATATGACCTCCGTGGGCTTGAAGTGCCGCCGGGCGAACGTGCTCTTGCCCGAGCCGGTCGAACCGATCAGCACGACGAGGGAGAGGTCGGTGATGGGGAGGGGGTGCTTGGG